>NZ_JBPJGB010000002.1:362500-1792772 GCF_051209155.1 Actomonas spartinae | reverse complement strand
GAACCACCAAACCATCCTGCGTGCGCTGGCTTTTAAATGGATCCGCATCCTCTGGCGCTGCTGGCACGACCGCGTGCCCTACGACGAAACCCGCTACCTGGCCGCCCTTCAACAGCGGCACTCACCCCTGGCCACCCAACTCGCCGCCGCCTGATTTTACTTGCTCAGTTGGCCTCAGGAGTTGGTTAGCCCTTTTCTAGCTCCTCTCGTAGCGATTGAAGCGGAAGACTCGGTGCTAGATCGAGACGTCCGTCCTTCACGTAGAACAACTCGTAGTGGCTGACTGACTCTCGCAGGAAGAAGCAGGCCAGCACCTCTTGGATCCCGTCGGGAAACTCCAACTGTGCTAGACGTGGCAGAATGATCCGTCCGGCTTCGTAGCCGGGTGCGGATCGCCAGTTCTCAGACGGATAGAGGACATAATCCTCTCCTTCCTTCTTTAGCTCGGCGCGAACTACGAGAGCAGACGCCCGGTAGGACGCACGAACATGGTCTATCACCTTCGCTTCGTTGGGTTGTGCGACCAACAGCGGTCCGGTGATAGCCATCATGCATAGGATCAATGTTTTCATTTTGGCTAACGATTGAGGTCAGACAGGCCGACTTGTCGGCCTTGTCTGCACCGATTGGTTAGCCTGCTTTTCTTGGAGTATTCCTAGCTGCTGGCATTCCCAGCGCAGAACTTGGATGCCGAACGGCTCAAAGAATGTGGTATGAAACGCATGGCCTAGAAACTGCGTAACAAGGTCTATCGCCCAATCGGATACCCCGTGCGTAATGACGTCTGCCCAGTAGACACCGGAGGCAAATGGATCTTCGATTATGCCGGCCGCGAACAAGTAACCGAGAACTTCTTCAGGACCTCTGCTCTGAGCTTCTCCTTCGATCTGCTCAGTGGGCTTAAGATGGACGAGGCGATTTCGAAGTCTAATCAGTCGCTGCAAACTGGCGAGCTGGTCGTCTGAAACACTTTTCGGATCCAGCTCACGGTGAATAATCCGTGACCACTTGTCGTATGATCCGATCCTCTCTCGAAATCCATCCAGGTCGATAGTCTGTAGTTGAGCATCGAGCTCGAAGTTTGGGAATCCTTCTCTCTGGTTTAACTGCCAGCTAAAGATCACATCGTTCGCGACAGATTCGAGGTAACTCGCGCAGCAACCAACGACTGAATACGAAGCTGTATGATCTTCGCCTAGTTGTTCTCGGATCTTTTTGGCGAGCCGGTAGTATCGATGGGATTCGGAGATGTATGCGGCCACGGTTTTGTCGAACGTTTCAGGTGAGACGCGCAGGCCGTGCAACGGCCTGCGTTGTCTCGACCGGTTGGTTCGACCTATATTTTTTACTGGTCCCGAGATATAGCAGGAAACCCAGATTCAGCGTGCCCAAGCAGTAGACGCCCAGGACCAAAATCGTGGCATCGGTCGATCGCTGATCATATCCAGAAGCAACCGCTTCGAAGCGCGCATCGACAATCGCTTGGTCGTTTTGGACCCGTGCGAAATCTCTAAGGCGGCGAATCTCTGTTCCTCCGCTGCCGGCCAAAATGTAGTAGGTCGAAAGAACCGAAACGACCACCGTAGCCAAGCCGGTCAGGAGGAGGTAGGTGCGCACCAGTTTCATCTTGTTTGTCGAACGTTTGAACTCAGCCGCTCAGGTCAGCTGAGCTGACCTGAGTTGGCTGCGGTGGTTGGTTCGGCTCTTGGTATTCTCGGTCCGGTGCAGCAGCTACCCAATGCACTCGGTGCAAGTCCACGACTTCGGTCTTTCCGTTCCCGCGCAAGACAACAGCGCCGACATTCATAGACCATGGAAGGTTTCCTGCTTTGTCCGCCAACGTCCATTCGGCTCGAACCACCCAAAGACAACGGGTCGGAGATTGAGCACCGTCAACTGTTGCAAGAGCCGGTCGATAGAACCTGACCACAGATCCGGGATTTGGGTAGCGCGGAATTCCTAACGCTGCCCACGCTAATTCTCGATAGTCGGAAGGTAAACCCTCGGCTTCGGCACTAGCTCCGGTCATCAGCATGCCGGCTACAACCAACGAAATCAGAAAAAGGAGGCGCATTAGGATATTTGCCGAACGCTAAAGCTGAGCCGCGACGGCCAGCGAATGAAAACTGGGGTTCGGTAGGAGGACAACGGAACGGCCGACGGCGGCCCTGGCCGTCGTTGGCTCCGGCGACTTGATGGGCTCTTTAGTCATGTGCTTGGATCACAACTCCTCCGAATCGAGCTTCTCTGGCGACACAACGGATTCCACGAATAAACACCTCCCGCGAAGCTCGTTCTTCCCCCGTGTCGCCCACCGATATCACAAGGCCATCCGGGGTATTGGCGTTCGAAATGGACAAGGCCCTTCCTTCTTCATCTCGGGTCTCTCGCTTGCAGGTCGGGCAGACGTAATTCGGATATCGGGAGTTCGGCTTCTGCTCGGCTCCACAAATCGGACAACGCGTCACTTCTTCTATTCCGCCCATCGTCTCAGGTGAGACGCGCAGGCCGTGCAACGGCCTGCGTTGTCTCGACCGGTTGGTTCGCCTCTTCTTTTTTCATCAGAAGCGGTCTTTCAATTCGGGGAATAGGGAATCCACGTCATCCTCGTCCCAAGGATCTCCAATCGGACTGGTCGGGAATGCCACGCCAGAACCCTTCGGATAATCTCCGGTTCGGTCACGATAAACGGAAGATGCCACGTAGAGCATATCTTCGCACTCGTTCGCGTCGAACTCCGCCTCGTCTGCTGCTCTGACGGGATCGGCTAACGCGGCCTCAAAATACGAACGTCCTTTGGCGATCAACCACGCGCGGAAATACTCAAATCCGTCATCGGAGCAGCCGCCGTTCACAATGTATGCGACTGCCCAAAGGTCCCATCGGTAACTTTCGGCCCGACGGCGATCGAGCTCTTCGTTGAATCCCAAAACTTCCGAAAGCGGGAGCTCCTCCAGCTTGGACTGAACTGAGGCAGCTACTGAATCTGGCTCCGAATCTTCGGCGCGAGCTGACTCGATGATATCCCAAAACGTGTCGGTAGTCATAATAGTTTGGCGAACGTCTAAAGTGAGACACGGAGGGGCGCCAGCCCCGGAGTTGTCTCCACTGGTTGGTTGGGTCCTTTGTTTCTGATCTGCTTCATTCGCTCAAGCCTGTGCCTCTTCGGATTTGAGATCGGGAAACATGGCAACCGAGGTGGATACCAAAACCAAAGCCGCCGCGCCAAAATACCAAGGCGCCCCCCAGTAGGGAACGACTAGGACAATGACCACGAGCGGGAACGCGATTCGAGTGAGAAAGCGGTGGTAAAGACGCCATGCCGCGCTGGCTTTGATCGGGTTCTCGATTGGGACTCGGGTGATGAACGAGAGGACGCTAATGAGGGCGCAGGCCAGAAGCGGGAGCGGTCCAAGCACGAATAGAAAAAGCGCGACCAGACTAGCGGTGGCGTGAACATATCGATGTGCCAAAATGTGTTTCGGCGTTCGCATTCGCTGATCCTCTCTTCACCCAACGATAGCGGTCAGACAGGCTGGCCTGCCAGCCTTGTCTGCACCAACTGGATGGGCTTTTTCATCTTGGAAGACCGTATCCGGTCAGCGCTAGAGCGAAACATCCGATCCAAGATAGAAACCCAAACGACCACCATAGTCCTCTGGGCTTGATGCTCTTCTGAATCCAAAAACCGACGAAAGCTATCGGCGTGAAAACTACGATGGCGAGACCTACGAAAACGTGGGACGGTAACGAAAGTAGCCAATCCCAGTCGATGGAAGGCAGGGCGAGATATGTCCAAAACATCCAGAAACCGGTATATGCCGCTTTATCGACACCGACTCGGATTTTCTCTTTCCGCGCCTCATCAGGCCAAACGTCTATTTTGATTCCGCCCATCGTCTAAGCTGAGACAGGCCGACTTGTCGGCCTTGTCCCCGGTGGTCGGTTAGCCTCTGTTCTCCAGTCCATTGGCTTTTCGCTGTTCGCGGATTTGATCCGCATTTTGAGTCAGATGCTGACGCAGCGAAAGGAGGCCCTTCCGAATCTCCGCACGCACCTCTGCGAACTGGCCCTTCGGGGTGAACCCGTCCGGGTGCTCTTCGTCCCAACTCAAAGCCCGATCAACTGCCGCAACCCAACCATCCACATCTCCTCCTGCGTATTCATTTATGGACTGACCGATAGTCGCATTCAGCGAAGCGAATAAAGCGGGATCGCCGCTGGGGTCCTCTCCGGGTCGGGCTTTCAGGTGGATTCGGTAGCGCAGCTGACCAACGTAGAACCAAAAAACCGCATCGTCCTTCTTATCTTCGCCGAACAGACGCCCCGCATACATGTAGTAGGTCGCAGGATGTTCATTCGGTAGAGCCGCTTCGATCTCGGCTGGCGACATCTTCATGATTTCGTCCGCGGCGATCTCTGATCGAGCGCAGCCAGCCACAGGTAATATGGCGAGGAGTAGAATAGATGTTCGTTTCATAGTTTCCTGCTAACGATTTAAGTCAGACAGGCCGACTTGTTGGCCTTTTTTCCGGCAGTTCGGTGCACGCTCTAGCTGAACATCGCATTCATCGATAAGCCTAGGTAAAGGTCATTGCACCGCGCAGGCGTTGTGACTGATGCCGGGGAAGGCTTCGCCCCGCCGGATTCCTGACGGATCGACCTGGGGGTATCTTCACTGCAACAAGGGCGCATCAACCCATCGCGGGGATGAGGGCTGCGAGAGAGCTACGAAATTCGGAGCCCGCATCTTATTGGAAGCGGTTCCGGGCCAGGTTCTTTCAGCTTTCTTTGCGGCGCCGTGATGTCGACTGCGGAGTGACGCCAAACGCTCCGTTTTACGACTTACGGGGCATTCGCCGGGGCTGGAGGCAATGATGCATCTTGGGCTATGCCACTTCGCCAGCGGCTTGCGACATTCTCGGACGTGGAACCAGGCTTCACATAGCTTCCGCGACCGGGCCCATTCCTCGATCGCAGCCAAGGGCGGGAACTTCCCTGCAATGCGTCGAATTTCGCTCAGGGTGTCGACGTCATCGATGGCGTTTGCCGATTCAAACCTACCGGCCGCAAGCGTCTCTGCTTTCATTCGAGCTCCCGCGATCGCCGCCTCGGAAGACGAGAACGGTTTGGTCCGTCGCTCGCGCCCGACATCTTCTGCCTCACTGCCATTCGAAAATGGAACATCCGAATTCGAAAATTCCTGGCACCCCCACGGGGAATGGCTTCGGCCTGCGGCCTCGTCCCGCTGCGCGGGATCGTCACCGTCAGTGACGCCCCATCTTCGCTTCGCTTCGTCTCTACGAGCCTACGAGTGGCCTGACAACCCCTCCGGGGTCCGCTTCCCCTCGGTTTCCGCGTGCTTTAAGGCGCAAGACCAATCGAAAATCGTAATTCCGAATTCGTAAATCTCCTGGCACCCCCACGGGGAATGGCTTCGGCCTGCGGCCTCGTCCCGCTGCGCGGGATCGCCTCCGTTTCACTGCGTCGCCCCATCTCCGCTCGCGTTGCTCGCTTCGTCAAACCCCTCCGGGGTTCGCCTCCCCTCGCCCGTCCTGCAATCGCGGCCTCTCGGGCATTCGTAATTCGAAAATCCCAATTCGAAAATTTCTGGCACCCCCACGGGGAATGGCTTCGGCCTGCAGCCTCGTCCCGCTGCGCGGGATCGCCTCCGTTTCACTGCGTCGCCCCATCTCCGCTCGCGTTGCTCGCTTCGTCAAACCCCTCCGGGGTGCGCTTCCCCTCGCCCGTCCTGCAATCGCGGCCTCTCGGGCATTCGTAATTCGAAAATCCCAATTCGAAAATTTCTGGCACCCCCACGGGGAATCGAACCCCGGTCTGATCCGTGAGAGGGATCTGTCCTAACCGCTAGACGATAGGGGCGGATGCAGAAGAGGGCGGAAATTCAAAGCCCGGCCTGCTCCTTGCAAGCAAATTTCCGGGAATTTGTGCGACGGTGAGCATGCCCCGCGAAACCGACACGCTCGCCTTCGCCACGCCGTTTGCTCTAGGGCTTGCCGCATGTCCTTCCCCGCCAAACTCTCCGGAAAGCGCGCCCTCGTCACCGCCGGGGCACAGGGAATCGGTCTCGCCATCAGCGAGGCGCTGCTGGAGGCCGGTTGCGAGGTCTTCGTGCACTATCATTCCAGCGTTGCCGGCGCCGATGCGCTCCACGCCACGGCCACGGCGCTCGGCCGGACCTATGGGGCCGCCGCCGCCGACCTGACTGCTCCGGATGCCGCCGACACCCTCGTCGCGGCCGCCACCGCCAAACTCGGGGGACTCGATGTGCTGATCAACAACGCCGGCTCGCTTGTCGCGCGCCACGATCTGCCGGAGATCGAGGATGCATTCTGGGCGCAAGTCATGGCACTTAATGTCGAGAGCATGATGCGGGTGACGCGCGCGGCCCGACCGCATCTTGTCCGGGCGGCCGCGTCGGGCGGCGGTGCCAGCATCGTCAACCTGGCCTCCCTCGCCGGCCGCAAGGGCGGGCACGGCGGTTCCCTCGCCTACGCCACTGCCAAGGGTGCCGTGCTCACCTTCACCCGAGCCCTCGCCGCCGAGCTCGGCCCGCAGGGAGTGCGGGTCAACGCCCTCGCGCCCGGACTCATTCTCGGCACCGATTTTCATCGCACCCACACCACTGATGCCTCCGCCCAGGCGACGATCGCCAGCCTGCCGCTCAGCCGCGCCGGCGTGCCCGCGGACGTGGCCCGCGCCGCAGTGTATCTAGCCAGCGAATACGACGGCTTCATCACCGGCGCCACCCTCGACATCAACGGTGGCGCCTGGTGTGGTTGAAACTCAGTGCCCGTTGCCCTGCAGTCGCGCGGCGCGGGCCTCCGCGACCACGACGGACTCGAGCTCGCGCGGCACCCGTTCGTGGCGCACGTAGGTTTCGGTGTGCACGCCCCGACTCGCCGTGAGTGAACGCACGCGCGTGCTGTAGTGGTGCAGTTCGCGCTGCGGCACGTGCGCTTTGATGGCTTGGAAATGACCGTCGGCATCGACCCCGATGATGCGGCCGCGGCGCGAAGACAGGTCACCCAGGACGTCGCCGACACAGTCCTCCGGCACCGTCACCACGATTTCGAAGATGGGCTCCATCAGACACGGTCCGGCCTGCTCAAAGGCTTCCTTGAAGGCGTGATAGCCGGCGATCTGGAATGCGATGTCCTTCGAATCCACCGGGTGCATCTTGCCGTCGTAGAAATCGATCTTCACGTCGACGATTCGACAACCGGCCAGGATGCCTTCGGTGCAGGCCTGGTTCACGCCCTTCTCCACCGACGGCACGAACACGCGATCCACATTGGTGCCGACCAGCGACTGCTTGAAGTCGATGCCAGAGCCCACTTCGCCGGGCGCGATTCGCATCCACACCTCGGCAAACTGTCCGGCGCCACCGGATTGTTTCTTATGCCGGTATTTTGACTCGGCGCCGGTCGTGATGGTCTCGCGGTAAGGAATCCGCGGCGCAACCATCGACACCTTGACGCCGAAGCGCCGCACGAGCCGCTCCAAGGTCACCTGCAGGTGGATCTCGCCCTGGCCCGATACGATGGTCTGGTGCACCTCGTCATCCACCCGGTGATGAAAGGACGGGTCCTCCTCGTGCAACGTGCTCAATCCCATCGCAAATTTGTCCTCGTCACCCCGCGACTCGCACACCAGCGCACCGTGAATATTGGGCTTGGGAAACTTCACCGCGGGCAACATCACCGGCCGGGCCGGATCACAAAGTGTATTCCCGGTGTGCGTGTCGCGCAGTTTCACGGCCGCACCGATGTCCCCGGCGCCGAGAGCGGTCGTGGCCGTGCGCCTGTGCCCATTGAGATAATACAACTGCCCGATCCGTTCGGAGGTGCCCCGCGCCGGATTGAAAAGCTCCAACCCGCTTTTCACTTCGCCGGCATAGACCCGGAACAGCGACAACTCGCCCACGCCCGGTTCATTCATGGTCTTGAAAACATGCAGCACCGTGCCGCGGTCGTTGAGGTCCACCTCGACCACCTGACCATCCGGATCGCGTCCCTTTACCTTCTGGTGATCGACGGGTGAGGACTCATATTTCGCGATGTGGTCGAGCAGCCGGGCCACGCCGATGTTGCCGAGCCCGGAGACCGCGAACACCGGCACGAATACGCCGTCCTCCAATGCCCGATGCAACCCGGCCCGCAGCTCCTCTTCGCTCAGGCCGTCCTGCTCGAAGAAGCGCTCCATGAGGCTGTTGTCCGACTCCGCCACATACTCGATCAGCTGCCGGTGCAGCGCCTTCACCCGATCCGCATCCGCCCCCTCCGCGGGGCTTTCGGTGAACCCGCCCGAACCATCGGTGCGAAAGGTGAGCACCTCGCTGCGCATGACATCGAGCAGCCGGTGAAACTCCGGCCCGCTGTCGAGCGGCAGCGTCAACGGAAAGACGTTGGTGCCAAAGTGACCGCGCGCCTGTTCCAGCACCGCTTCGAAGTCCGTATTGGGTTTATCGATACCGGTGACGACCAGGGTTTTCGGCAGGTGAAAATCATCGGCCGCCTTCCACATGAGGTCGGTGCCGGAGGAGACACCCTGCCCGGCGTTGATGACAATGACGGCGGAGTCGCCCACGCGCAGCGCGCTCAGCGCCTCACCGGCGAAATCCTGGTAACCCGGCGCATCCAGCACGTTGAGCTTGGCCCCCGCCCACTCCAGCGTGAGCAGCGAGGCGTGCACCGAGATACCGTGATCCTTCTCGCTTTGATGAAAATCCGACTGGGTTGTGCCGGCCTCGATTGAGCCGATGCGGCCAATCTCACCCGCGCAGGTCAGCATCGCGTCGGCGAGCATGGTTTTTCCCGCGGAAGCGTGGCCGACCAGGGTTAAGTTGCGAATTTTGGGAGCGGGATAGTCGGCCATGATTTGATCTCCATTGGGGGTTTTTGATTCAGGCCCGCGCGCGGTCTCCTGCAGCGAGGGCAAGCCGGCTTGAGCTTGCCATTGTCAGATCACGACCACGCCCGTCGCGCCACCAGTGGCGGCAGTCGGGGTTTACTGTCCATCGGGCCAGCATGATGTCGTGTATCCTAGGCAGCATGACACGGACGCCAACAGGTAAACGCCCCCAGTTCAAGGGGTGCACATGCTTTGGCAAAAGGTGAGCGATCAAGGCCTTGCCGCCACCGCGGGCTCGTTTTGGCCCGGTGATTTTACCTTCGCCCCGTCGCGCCGAGCCTTCCACATTGCGCCCCATGCCCCTGCTCTTCGCGTCCGCTGTCACCGAGCTTCTCGCCGCGCTCGGGCCTTTGGTTGCCACCGCTGTCGTGTGCGGAGTCGTGTTGCGCGCCGCGCACTGGCTACTGCTGGGCCGCTTCCCCCAACTGGGCAACGAGCGCAAACTGCCGCGCCAGCTCGCGATGGTCTTTCTGACGCTCGTCGCGGTGGCTTTGCTCGCGCTCTCTCTGCCGGTGAGCGACAGCAGCCGCAACCAGGTCCTCGGCTTGGTAGGCCTCGTCGTCTCCGGCATGTTCGCATTCTCGTCCACCACCATCGTGGCCAACCTCACCGCCGGCATGATGCTGCGGGTCACCAAACCTTTTCGCACCGGCGACTTCATTCGGGTGGACGAACACTTCGGCCGCGTCTCCGAGCGCGGGCTGTTGGACACCGAGGTGCAGACCGAACACCGCGACCTCATCGCTTTCCCCCACACCTACCTAATCACCCACCCCGTCACGACCATTCGCGCTTCTGGCACGATCGTCTCGACCGAACTGTCGCTCGGTTACGATGTGCACCACCGCCAGGTCGACGAGTTGCTCAAACAAGCCGCCGCCGAGGCCGGACTCATTGAGCCCTTTGTCCAAATCACGGAACTAGGAAACTACGCCGTCACCTATCGCGTCGCGGGTCTGCTGACCGAGGTCAAAAGTCTCCTCACCACCCGCTCCATCCTCAACCGCCACGTGCTCGACGCGCTGCATGGCGCCCGGATCGAAATCGCCTCCCCCTCAATCATGAACCAGCGGCGAATTCCCGAGGATCAGCCCATCCTGCCGCCCGCCGACTCAACCCCTCCCGCAACGCCCGAATCCGAGCAACCCACCGCCGAAACCCTCGCCTTCGACAAGGCCGAGCAGGCCGAGGCTGTCGAGATCCGCCTTGAGCAGATCGAAGCCGAAATCAAACGCCTCTCGGGTGAACCCCAAAACACCGCCGGCGAATTCCTGCACGCTCCCACCGCCGAGCAAATCAAGGCCCTCAAAGAGGAGCGAGAGGCTCTCCGCAGCCAAGCTGAACAGCCGCAACAAACCTAACCCGTCTCCCGCCATGCCCCGCCCCGTTCTCCTCGTCCTCGGTCTCTTCGCGACGTTCGCCTGCCTCGGCCGGGCGGCCGACTTGCCCAACATCCTGTGGCTCACCAGCGAAGATCACGGCCCGCATATGGGCTGCTACGGTGACCGCTACGCCACCACCCCGAACGTGGACGCCCTGGCCAAGCGCGGCCTGCTTTACACCCGCGCCTGGTCCAACGCGCCGGTTTGTGCGCCGGCTCGCACCACCCTCATCAGCGGACTCTACCCACCGTCAACCGGCACCCAGCACATGCGCAGTTTTGCCTCCGCGCCAGCAGGCAAAGCCCCCTATCCAACCTTTCTCCGCGAGGCCGGTTACTACTGCACCAACAACGCCAAAACCGACTACAACATCAGCGTCCCGGCCGACCTCTGGCACGAGTCCTCCAACCAGGCGCACTGGCGCAATCGACCCGCCGGAAAGCCCTTTTTCGCGATCTTCAACGCCTTCGCCAGCCACGAAAGCCAGTTGCGCAAACGGCCGCACCGCGCCGTGCACGACCCGGCTGGCGTCACGGTGCCGCCCTACCATCCCGACACGCCCGAAGTCCGACGGGACTGGGCGCAATACTACGACACCGTGACCGCCGCCGACGCCGCTGCCGGTCAACGACTCGCCGAACTCGCCGCCGATGGGCTGACCGAGGACACGATCGTTTTCTATTACAGCGACCACGGTGCGGGCATGCCGGGGCACAAACGCAACCCCAACAACCGCGGTCTCCAAGTCGCGCTTGTGGTCTACATCCCGGAGAAATTCGCCCACCTGCGCCCAGCGGACTACGTGCCGGGCGGCACCAGCGATCGGCTCGTGAGCTTCGTCGACTTCGCCCCCACCCTGCTCAGCCTCGCCGGCATCACGCCGCCCGCATGGATGCAGGGGGATGCCTTCCTCGGTGAACACATCGCGCCTTCGCCGGAGTTCATGTTTGGCTTCCGTGGTCGCATGGACGAACGCACGGACTTCGTGCGCACCATCACGGATGGGCGCTACGTTTACGTGCGCAACTTCCGTCCCGATCTGCCCGCCGGCCAGCACGTCGATTATCAGTTCCAAACGCCGACCACCCGCATTTGGCACGAGCGCTGGGAAGAGAAAAAACTGACGCCCGCCCAAGCTGCCTTCTGGGAACCGACCCCGGCCGAGGAACTTTACGACCTGTCCACCGACCCGCACGAAATCCAAAACCTCGCTGCCGAACCCAGCCTCGTCGCGGTCAAAGACCGACTGTCCAGTGCGCTGTTTCAGCATCTGATCGCCACGCGTGATCTGGGTTTCCTGCCCGAGGGTGAAATCAGACGCCGCGCCGGTGACCGCCCGCCCTACGACTGGGCATCGAGCGAATCCCGCTACCCGGTGCACCGGCTCGCCACGATCGCGAGCCAGGCCACCCTGCCCACTCCGCTGCCGGAGGACACCATCGCCGCGCGCCTGCAGGATGCCGAGCCCGGCGTTCGCTACTGGACGCTGCGCAGCCTCGGATGGCAGCACCCCCGCGTCGCCTATCCGCACGTCGAACAAATCCGCCAGCTGCTCAACGATCCGTCACCCGACGTCGCCATCGCCGCCGCCGAGATCCTGTGTCACCGCGGCAACCGCAACGACCGCGCGCTTGCCGTGGAACGCCTCGGCGCCTGGGCCGATCCCGCGAATAACCCGCACTTCACCGCGCGAGCCGCGCTGGAAACGATCGACCATCTCGGCTACATCGCCGAACCGCTCTTGCCGCAATTGCGGCAATTCGATCGCGAGTCGCCGAATCTGCCGGATCAACGCTACCAATTCGACATCGACAAGCTGATCGCCCACGCCCTCGGAGCCGCCTCCAACGACCCACGCTTGCATTGAGTCGATCAGGTCAACGCATCGAGAACGTGACGCGACCGAGCCGACCGAAATCAGCGACGTAGCGACCGGACCGCGCGGCGACCACCTGCCCCAGCGCACCGGTGATAAGCAGGTCATTGCGATTTACTTCGTAGCCCTCGCGCAGTCGATTGCGCACCAACCACAGCAGGGCTTCCCATTGGTCGCCCATCGCGTCCGAGCCTTTGCCCGTTGCCACCACTTCGCCGCCGCGTTCGAGCGAAACCTCCAACTCGTTCAGGTCGACAAGGTCCAAGGCCTTGGGACGCCCGACGATCACGGTGTGGGCCGCCACATTGCTACCGATCAAATCCGCTGCGGTGATCTCGTCTCCCGCATAATCGATGTTGGGCAACTCGACGATCGGCCGCACCTCGCGCACGTAGCTTTTGAGCTCCTCCACGTCGGTCGGCTCGTTGCGAATGGTGAGCTTCAGTTCGAAACCGATCTCCATCTCGATCACCATGCCCTTGGCCTCCCGCAGGCTCACAAAGGTCGCCGTATCCTTGAGCTGCGATTTGAACAACTCGCCCGCCACCGGCTCCAACAGGCCAAACTTGACCTGCGCCGCCGTGGAGGTCGCTCCGGCTTTGTGGCCCACCACTTCGTCGCCGGCCGCCTCCAGCTTCTTCACCACCTCCCGCTGCACGCGGTAGCCCGTAAATTCCGAGGCATTGCGCGACGAAGCCCCGATCGCAGGAAAGGCTTGGTGGCGGTCGATCGCTTTGACGATCTCATCCGCCCATTCGCTCACCGACTGAGCCGAGAGCAGCGGAGTGATGAGCAACGCGAGCAGTGTGAGACGCAGAGGGCGAACATGAGTCATGGGGCAAAACGGGACGAGGTTGGCATTGGGGAGAAAGACTATCGGACCACGAAATCGAAATAGGTTTCCGGATACGGTTCGTCGCGAAGGGTAAAGTGCCACCACTCCGCTTCGTAGGCAATCCAGCCCCGCTTTTCCATGGCCGCGCGGAGCAAGCGACGGTTCGCCTGCTGCTCCGGAGTGATCAAATTCGTCACGCTCGCCGCCGCCGCACCGAAAAAATCGAAGGGCGTGCCCATGTCCAACGCCCGCCACTCGCCGGCCGCATCCTGTCGGCACAAGGTCAGGTCGACCGTGCTGCCCCGCGAATGACCCGACTCCAAGGCGATGTAACCGCGCTCAAACAGCTCTGACTTGGGCACATCCGGATAGTAGTCCGGCTTGGTCTTCACATCCGCTTGGTCGCGGGCCCAACGCACAAAATGCAGCACCGCCCGCTGGGGCCGGTAAGCATCGAACACCTTCAGCCTTAACCCGCTCGCGGCCAAGTCAGCCTGCACCGCGGCGAGGGCCGCCGCCGCCTCCAGCGTCAGGATCGCGCGATCGCCTTCGTAGCCATCAACCCGCGTGCCGACAAAATTTTGCGCGGTCGCGTAGCGCAGCTCCACCAAGACGTCCGGCGCCACCGTGTCGAGATGCGCAAATCCCGTCGGCACGGCCGAGACCACCGGCTCAGCAGACCAGACGAGGGCCGCCACCGCGAGGCCGAGCAGACAAACCATCAAGCGCGATCGAGACACGTTGCGCACCCTAGGCCTGGTCGCCATGCTGGCAACCTTACGCACGACCATGGATTCAACGGTCAACCTGACCTCCCTCGCGCCGACACCCCTCGTCGATTCTGCTATCAGCTTCCCCCCAACCCCCGCCCCATGCATTCCCTCATCCGTTGGTTCACCCTCCTTCTCACCGCCGTCGCGACCCACGCCGCAACGTCCCTGCCCCGCAGCGCCACGCCCGAAGCCCAGGGCGTCTCGTCCGCCGCCATTCAGGCCTTCATTGATGATGTCGACGCGAACATCGAAGCCGTGCACAGCTTCATGCTCGTGCGCCACGGCCAGGTTGTGGCCGAGGGCTGGTGGACGCCGCATCATCCCGACGCGCAACATATCTTCTTTTCGCTCTCCAAGAGTTTCACTTCGACCGCGGTCGGCATGGCGATCGCCGAGGGGCGCTTCACGCTCGACACGCCGATCATCGAAATCTTCCCCGACGAAACGCCGGACGAACCGTCCACCAATCTGCAGAACATGCGCATCCGCGATCTGCTCGCGATGAACACCGGCCATCACGCCGAGATCGACCGCATGTTCTCCTGGGGTGGCTCGCCGGAATCCACGTTGGTGGAAGACTTCCTCAAGCTCCCGGTGCCGCACAAACCCGGCACGCACTTTTTCTACAACACCCCGGCCAGCTACATGCTCGCCGCCGCCGTGCAAAAAACGACCGGCGAAAAACTGGTCGACTACCTCACCCCGCGTTTGTTCGACCCGCTGGGCATCAAGCGCCCACATTGGGACGAGAGCAAAGACGGCGTCGCCTTCGGCGGCTTCGGCATGCGCGCCACCACCGAAGACATCGCCAAGTTTGGTCAGCTCTACCTCCAGGAAGGCGAATGGAACGGCCAACGCCTGCTCCCGGCCGACTATGTTGCCGCCGCCGGCAGCCGCCAGACCTCCAACGGCAGCAACCCGCGCAGCGATTGGGACCAGGGTTATGGTTACCAGTTCTGGCGTTGCATCCCCGGCTTTTATCGCGGCGACGGTCGCTTCGGCCAGTTTTGCATCATCATGCCCCAACACGATGCCGTGATCGCCATCACCTCCGGCACCAACGACATGGCCGGAGTGATGCAGGCGGCTTGGAAACACCTTCTGCCCGGCCTCGCCCCGGTCGCGATGCCGGCGAACCCCGCCGCCGCGGCCGCCCTGCGCGACCGCCTGGCCGGCCTCCGCTACCCCATCCCCGCCGGCGCGAAAACTTCGTCAATCGCGGGCCAAGTCAGCGGCAAGACCTACACCTTGCCCGAAAACGCGTCCCGCTTTTCCACGGTCTCCATCGAGTTTGGCCGCGACCAGGCCACCTTCCACGGCACCGTCGACGGCACCACCCATGCGATTCCGGTCGGCTATGGCGATTGGCTCACCGGCCGCACCGCCGCGTTTCAGGTTCTGGAAAACCGCCCCATGCCCGGCACCGATCAAGACGTCGGCGCCGCCGGGACGTGGACCGACGAACACACCTTCACCGTGCGCTTCAGCCTGCCCGAGACCACCTATACCCCGGAGCTCGCGATCCGCTTTGCCGACGATGGCCAGACCGCCACCGTCACTCCGCGCGTGTTTCCGCTCAACGGCGGCCAACCCTTCGAAGCGGTCGCCGGCACGTTGCGCCAATAACGCTGCACCGCCAACCAAAGCGAGGCCTGCCTCGCGCGAGCGGTCGCACCGTTACGCGTTAACGCAAATCAAGCGGGCGACTTGAGACCACGCGTGAGCGGGTGGAAGGTTGAGGGTCATGACTTTGCGTAGCACCCGCTTCCTTTCCGCCTCCCTGTCCGTCGCCACCCTCGGCCTGCTGGCGCTTGCCGCCGCGTCGCCAGCCCTCGCCGACGATCACGAAACCACCCTGCGCGAAGCTTTCGCAGGCAAGTTTCGCATCGGTTCGACCGTGAACGGCTGGTTCCTGCGCGACCCCGATCACCCGTCGCTGAAGATCGCCGCCGAGCAATTCGACACCGTCACGGCTGCCAACGCCATGAAGTGGGGTGTCTTCAATCCCGAGCCCGGGGTCTACCACTTCGACCGGGTGCAGCCCTACATCGACTTCGCGCAAAAGCACGACCTCTACACCATCGGCCACTGCCTGTTCTGGCACAGCCAAACACCGTCCTGGGTTTACGAAGACGACGAAGGCAATCTCCTCAGCCGTGAGGCCCTGCTGGAGCGCATGCGCGAACGGGCCAAACTCTACGCCGAACATTGGGGCGACGTCATCGACCTCTGGGACGTCGTCAACGAGTCGATCGAGGGCGACGGTTCCAAACGCAAATCCAAGTTCAACCAAATCATCGGCGACGACTTCGAAGAGCAGGCCTTTCGCATCGCCGACGAGTTCATGCCCAAATCGGCCAAACTCATCTACAACGACTACGGCATGACCGAACCCGGTCGCCGCGCCGCCGTCGTCGCCATGGTTGAAGACTTCAAGGCCAAGGGCGTGCGCATCGACGGCATCGGCCTGCAGGGCCATTGGTCCATGCACCGCCCGACCGTCGAAGAGATTGAGGAATCCATCCTCCATCTCGCGTCCACCGGCCTGCCCCTCCACATCACCGAGCTCGACGTCGATTTCCTCGGCCGCGACCAGTTTTTCGGCGCCCAAGGCGCCAACGTCGACCTCGCCGCCCGCCAGGCCACGCCGGAAAACAATCCCTTCCCCGACGGCTTGCCCCCCGCCGAGCAGGAACGTCTCGCCGACCGCTACGCCGAAATCTTCGCGGTGCTCCTCAAGCACGCCGACAAGATCGAACGCATCACCTTCTGGGGCATCACCGATGCCGACTCCTGGCTCAACAACTGGCCCGCACGCGGCCGCACCAACTACCCCCTGCTCTTCGATCGCGAGGGCAAGCCCAAGCCCGCCTTTCATCGGGTGATCGAACTCGCGACGCAGCCCTGATCCCTGCCCACTCGTGCCCACCATCTTCATCACCGGCGCCGATCGCGGACTCGGTCGCGCCCTCGTCGCCCAATTCGCCGCCGCCCACTACCGGGTGTTTGCCGGCACCTTCCTGGCCGAGACTTCCTACGCCGGCCTCGACGGCGACATCACCCCCGTGCCCATTGACGTGCGCTCACTCGACAGCGCCAAACAGGCCGCCGCGGTGACCGCCAGCCACACGGCCTCGCTCGACATTCTGCTCAACAATGCCGGCATCCATCTCGACGATCAGGACCAAGTGCTCGACGACGTCGACCTGAATGACGGCACGATTCAGGCGCAGTTCGAGGTCAACACCCTCGGACCGTTGCGCTGCATCCAACAGTTCCTCCCGCTGCTCCGCGCCAGCCAGACACGCCGTATCATCAACATCTCCTCCGAGGCCGGCAGCATCGGCCAGTCCTGGCGCGTGGGTGCCATCGGCTACTGCATGTCCAAGGCGGCGCTCAACATGCAGGCCTCCATCCTCGTCAACCATCTTGGCCGCGAAGGCTTCCGCATCTTGAACATGCATCCCGGGTGGCTGATCTCCGAGATCGGCGGACCGAACGCAGACATCACCGCCGAGGTCGCCGCCACCGGGGTGATCGACTGGGCCCTGCGGGATTGGCCGACCGATCGCCTCACCTACATCGATTACCAGGGCAAGCCCCAGCTCTTCTGAGCGGCGCCGCGAAATTGTCGCTTTCGCATCCCCTTGGAGGCCAAGGGATGCCCACCAAATCACCAGAAGTGCATCGACTTCGGGTGCTTGATTGAGTAACTTTCCGACGTGCGCTGCGAAGCACGTCCGCCCCCTACGGACACCCCGTCTCGGACGATCGCGCTCCGCCACACGAGGAGAAGCGATTATGTCCACGCTCATCGTCTATGCCTCGACTCACGGGTTCACCGAGATGTGTGCCCAACGCATTGCCCGTCAGTTGCCGGGCCAGGTGCAAACGGTCGACCTCACCACCCACCCGCACCCCGACCTCCACAAAGCCGGTGTCATCGTCGTGGGCGGCTCCATCCACCTTGGCGGCATTCAGCCCGTCGTCGGCGCTTTCTGCGAACACCACCGCGATTCATTGCTGCGCCACCCGCTCGCGCTGTTCATTTCCTGTATGAAACGCGATGAGGAGGCGCGCGACCAGTTCGACAACGCCTTCGCGCTTCGCCTGCGTGCCCACGCCTTCGCCGCCGCCATTCTCGGGGGCGCGTTTTATTTCGATCGCATGTCGATGCTGCAGCGGTGGGTCGTGCGCAAAATGATCGGCGCCAACGAGACCATCGAGCACCTCGACCACGACGCGATCCAATCCTTCATCGCGGCGATCGCGCACCGCCTTGAAACGCTGGAGCCCCTGCTCCCGACCCACCCAAACCTCATGCGAAACTGACCGCCATCTTCACTGCCCCTCAACCCTCAAGCCCCCACCCCAACCATGATCGACCAACTCAAATCCCCCGCCGAGGACACCCTCGTTTTTTGCGCCACCGGCATCCTCTCCGCCCGCGACTATGAGCTGCACTTCGCCCCCAAGATCGAGCGCGGGATCGCCGAACACGGAAAGGTCAACCTGGTCCTGCAGCTCGACGAAATGTTCGAAGGCTGGGACCTGGGAGCCATGTGGGACGATGCCCGCTTCGGCGTAAAACACCGCCACGATTTTAAACGTATCGCCGTCGTCGGCGCCCAGGCCTGGTTCAAGTGGGCGATGCAACTTGGGTCCAAGATCCTCGATGGTGAGTTTCGCACGTTTGAGGATGGCCAACTGGAGGAAGCCATCGCTTGGGTCACCGCCAACGATACGGAACCCGTGACCACCAGCTGAGGTCCCAACACCTTGTGCACCGGCACCACCGGATAGCACGTGCGCGTCTCGCGCAAAAGACGCCCACCGGCCCGCGCCGGTGGGCGTTATGCTTCCGACGGAGCAGCGTGCCCGCCCTGGCTCATGCGACCTACGACAACTCCGCCACCCGGTGCTCCGCTTGCTCCAGCCAACTTGGTTTGATGTGCACGCCCCAGCCGGCGCCTTCCTGCGGCATGACCGCCTTCCCGTCGCGCACCTCCAGCGCCGGGTCGAACAGCGCCTTCGCCTGTCGCGCGATGCCTGACTCATCCTCGATCGAGAACTCGACCTCGCCGGCGTTCGGCAGCGCCGCGAGCATGTGCATGGTGAAGACCGTGATCATCGAGACGTTGGCCGCATGCGGCTTGCACACGATACCCGCCGCCTCCGATAGCTTGGCCACGCGCCAGGCCCGCGTGAGTCCGCCGATGTAGCAGATGTCCGGTTGGACGATGTCCACCGCGTGCATGTCGATCATTCGCCGCCACTGGGCGAGGTCGTTGTCCTGCTCGCCGCCGGACACGTCCATCGTGAGCGCCTCGGTCACCTCCTTGGTCCACTCCAGCTCCCAGTAAGGGCAAGGCTCCTCGAACATGCCGTAACCATGATCCTGCAGGCGCCGACCATACTCGATCGCCACATCCGGCGTGTAGCAGCTGTTGGCATCGGCAAACAGTTCGACGTCGTCCCCCACCGCCCCGCGCACCGCCGGAATGATGGCCGCGCTGCGCCCGGGAGCCGCGTCACTGTTGTGCCCGGTGGGCACGCCGAGGCGGATCTTGAACGCGCGGTAGTTGAGCTCGTCCTTCAACCGCGCCATGCGGGCCGCTTCATCCTGTGGCGAAATATCCCGGCGCATGCTCGAGCCGTAGGCCGGCAAGGGTCGCACCTTGCCGCCGAGCAGTTCCGCCACGGACTTGCCCAGCTTCTTGCCATAGAGATCCCACAGCGCCGTATCGATGCCGCCCAGCGCGCGGCAGGCAAAGGACCAGGGGTATTTCATGTTTCGATCAATCGCCTCATCGTTGATCGCATCGATGGCACTCGCGTCTTTGCCCAGAACGATCCACGAGAGCCGCTGGTGCAACATCTCCACCGAAATGTTGGCCTCATAAGGCGCGATTTGCCCCCAACCCTGCGAACCGTCGCTGGCGGTCACCCGGACCATCGCGAGCTGCTCGCGCAGAAAGGTTTCGATCTTGGTGATCTTAAGTCCCGGTGGAATCACCTGCCACTCGCGATAGTCCGGCCCCCTCCCCATGTAGCCGTAGAACCCCTGACCGGGTGCAGCTTGCGAAGTCGCGGCGCGCGCCGCGGTGGCTGAAAGACCGGCGGCCGCGATCGCGGTGCCACCGGCAAGGTGTTTGATAAAATTACGGCGGGAGTCACTCATGGGGTCAGACTTGGGGTTGGGGGTGGAAATCAGCCTTCGCGCACGATCGCGATATCCCGCGCGACCTCGGCATCGAGTTCGTCCCAATCGACGATGCCCACGCGATTGGTCCAAAACGGGTTGCGGTAGAGCGTGCGAATCAAGGCGGTGTAACGCAGCCACCAGCCCTGCGCCGCCTCCAGACTCCGCACCGCGGCCGCTTGCCGCCCGGCGTCGCCCGTGGCCCGAGACAAGGCCAACTCGGTCGCGCCGGAAATTTTGTGACTGTAGTAGTTTCCCAAATACGCCATCAGGCGGATGTCGTTGAGGGTCGCGTCCAACTCGTCAATCGACCCGCGCGATTGGTCGAGCACGGCCAAGCCCGTCAGCGCGGACTCCGCCCGGGCGCGCAACGCCGCCGCCACCTCCAGCGGCGTCGTGCCGCCGGGATCGCGTCCCTCGCCCACTGCCGTCACGTAGTCAGGAATGCTTACGTTGTCCGTGCCGGGATGCACGCCGAGTGTGATAAAACGGTTCACATCATGAAACCCACTCTCCGTCTGCGCCGGGCCCGGCCGACTGCGGCAGGCTTCGATATACCACTGAAAATCGAACTGCCCCCAGTGAAAACCCGTCGTAAGCGGATACACCATCGAGGCGTCCTGCCAGGCCCGAAACAGAACCCCGGCGTTCACCTGCGGAAACCGTGCGCCCAGCAGGGCCGTGAAGCGTTCATCGCTCTCCTCCGGGTCGTAGCCCAAACGTCCCCACGTCAGCCAGTGATACCAATGCTTCTTGATCTCGAGCTGGCGCGGTTCGTCCGCCTCTCGGCCAAGCGTCAACCAATCGCGCCCCCAGACCCATTGATCGGAACCATAATACATCCCTTGGGTGACGTCCCGGGGAATGTTCTGAATGAACTCACGAAAGAAGCCCGGGGCGCCCCAGCGCAGCAGGTAGGTGTCGTCGTTTCGCTGCGTCCAGATGGTCTTCAGGTTGTCACCCAGCGACGGCACGAAGGTCTCGTGAAAGGTCTGCCGCACCGAGCTCATCACGTGGGCCTGCGCGTATTTGAACGAAAAGATGAAATCGATATCCGGATGTTCCACCAGCGGCGCAAAGGTTGCGGCGATATCCTGCGCGCGCGTTTGGTGCTGACGATGGATGAAACGAATCGGTCGTCCCGGCTGCTCGGCGGCCACATCGAGCACGCCCTGGCCGTAGGTCGCGAAGGCCCAGTCTTCCTTCGCTTGAAAACTTTCATCCCGCATATTTTCACCCGTGGTCAAGCCCACTCCCCGCAGGAGCGGATAGGTTCGCAGCAACTCCGCCACGCTCTTCCGAAAGTAATCGATGGTCACCGCATTATCCATCGCATCGGTGATGCCATACTGGCCGCCGGTCCCGTAGGTGAAGACGTTCCAGGTGATGATGTAAAAGTCGATGTTGCGATCCTTCGCGTAGGCCATGACGCGACGCCAGAAGTCGATCTTCTCATCGATGGTGATGCGTTTCACCACTTCCACGTTTTCGAGAATCTCCGGCGCATCGTAACCCGTCGCGATGGTCGGATAGTCCTCCTCCCACGCGACTGTCGAACGCTGCACATCATCGAGCGCGATCTTCTCGTAACCCGGCACCTTCACCAACGACGGGAAGGGATGCAGGCTCCACAACGACACGTAGTTGTAGCGATAGCGTGCGAGCGTATCCAAATACTCGGTCCAAAAGTCCCAGTCCCAAACCGTCGCGATGTTCTCCTGCGCCGCGTCGCTCATGTCGGAGTAACTCGGCGTGCGCACATCGAGCGGGATGTTAAACTTCACGCCACGCATCGCCATGTAGGGTGTGCGTTCGACCGGCATCAACCCCTCGAGGTCGTGCAAGCGGATCTGCTCGGCCAGTTCCATGCCGCCATACATGATTCCCGCATGGCGCGAGCTGATATCCCCGCCCAGGACCGAAATGGACCGCATGACACCGTCGTCATGCACCCCGAGCGAAAACGCTTCGGACTCCAACTGTCGCCCACTGGGCGACGCCAGAAAAATCCGGTAGCGCAGCCCCTTCGCCTCAGCCTCGGCTGCCGAACCTTCCCAGACTTCGTGCCCCCGCGCCGCCAGCGCTTCCCGGATATCCTGCGCGGCGAACATCACCCGCGGTTCCTCCGCAATGGCGGGATCCTGCCAGAACCAAACGGTCTCGGCGCGCAGCAGCGCACAGCACAGCATGGTCGCGACCAACAAGCGTAGGGGTAAACGCATGCCGCAGCGAAGGACCGGTCCTTCCACCGGTCAACGCCCTCCCCGGGCACCGTTCAGCAAATGACCGCGGCCCGACGCAGGATCCGGCTCTGCGCGCGAAACCCGTCTTAGTCCGTTTGGAACAGGCCGATGAACTGCTTCGGCACGATGGCCGCCGTGCGACTGTTGCGCCGGGTGAGCACCTTCTTCGCCCAGGCATTCACTTCCGCCAGCGTGATTTCATCGACCAGCCCTTCCTTCAGCGCGAGCAACTCTTCGACCGATTCCGGGCGCTCCTGCGCGCGCATCAGACGCTCCACCATGTAACCGTTCTCGATCCATGCCCGCCGCAAGCGACTGGAGAGAATGCCCCGCGCACCGATGAACTCGCCTTCGTCCACGCCTTTACGCGAGATCTCCCACGCGATGTCCTCCACCAAGCGGGCAATCTTCGTCGTTTCGTCAGCCGAACAATCGATCACCGCGCGCAAGAGACTGAACTCCGGAAAACCGTCATAGCCTTCAAACGTCGCCGTAGGCGAATAGGCCATGCCGAGGTTGTTGCGAATCTCTTCGCGCACGTGCAGCTCGAGCACCTTCGACAGCAGGTAAAGCGCCCCGCGATCGCGGGTCGTGAGTTCGCCTTCGATGGGCCAGACCCCGGTCACCACCGCCAGATGGCGTTCGCCGACAAACTCGATGCGCTTGAACCCCGGCGGGGCGTCGACCTCAACCGGCTTCCGGTTGCGCGGCAGCTTTTTCTCCACGTCGCGCGGCCCCAGCTGGCCCAAGGTGCGGCCCACCGCAGCCAACGCGGTCGCTTCGTCGATGTCACCCACGATCGTGGCTTCGACATAACCTTCCGTCAGCGGTTTCTGCAGCCATTTGCGCACATCAACGGAACTCAGCCCGATGTAATCGACCATGTTGCCCCAAGTGAACCGCGCGTCGCCTTTGAACAGGTAGTTCGTCAGCTCGCGCATACCCTCCTGCATGCCCACCGCGCTCGACGCGCGGGACATCGCCGCCTTCATCTTCTCGTTGCGATGCACGTAGGTGCCAAACTTCGGCGCGCTCAAAAACTCTGTCGTCACCCCCAACAAGGCGGTCAGGTCTTCGCGTTGCGCCATACCACGGAAAGTCAGCGCGTCGTAATCATCGGTGTTGATGTCGAAACCGAGAAACTGCTCGCCAATGATGTCCCGCAACTCATCCGGGCCATAATTGATGGTGCCGCTGGCAAACAGCGTCTGCAGTCCAAACTCCTTCAGCGCCGGTTCATTTCCCGGCATGTTGAGCAGCCCCGGCCCCACGCGCACCACCATGCGCACGACACCCGGTTCATGGGGCGACGGCAGCAGGTTCAGCCGCACGCCGTTGCCATATTTGTAGAGCTTCGCACCGACCGAGTCCAAATCGCGCACCAGCTCTGCTTCGGTCTGTTCGCCCCAGTCTTTGAGCACGAAGTGTTTCTCCTCGCGGCGACTCGGATGCAGTTCCCGGGGGTCGTTCTTCCGCTCCTTCTGCAACTCCGCGAGCACCTCGGAAACTTCGAACTCGGCGGGCAGGTCACCGCTCAAATGCCAGGTCATGCGGTTGAGGTCCCACAGATCGCGAAACCGTGCGTTGACTTTCTCCAAGGTCAGCCCGTCCAACCACTCACTTGTCCATGCGAGGTTTTGCTCAGGGCCCACGAAAACCGAGTGTTCGACGATCGAATCGACCAGCGATTGGCAAAGCACGTGCGGATCGGCGTGCGGAAGCTGGTCCTTCATCAAATCGACCATGCGGCGCTGCCGGTCGCGCAAGGGCTCAATCTCCGACCATTCAAAACCATTCTCGTAGGTCGACCGCAGCGTTTCATCCAAGGCGGGAATGTGCCGCTTCCAAGCACTCGCATCGGTCATCACGCTCGCCATCGCGGAACGATGACCGAGTAGCACTTCGTAACCCGCCCCCGCCGCCGGTGTGGGCAACAGGCCCATGCCCAGGCGGCGGCTCAGCACGCTCTGCACAAAACCTTCCTCCTCTCGCGCTATGTGCGCGGCTTTGCTGTCCGCCTCCTCCGGCAAGGCTTCGACCGTCGCCGCCGTCACGCGCACGTAGCCGACATTGCTGATCCGAAACATGCCCGCGCGCAACGCGTTGTTGACCGTCAGTTCCCCCGTCTCCCGTCGGGGCTTCGGCGTCGTTGGGGCCGCGATCGAGCCGAAGCGCGCCGCGATCATGTCACCCAGTGTCGCCGGATCAAAATCCCCGGCCGCCACCACCACCATCAGGTCGGGCCGGTAGCACCGCTCATAAAAATCCAGGAACTGCTGATGCCGCAGGGCCGCGATGTCCTCCGGCGTGCCTCCCGGGGTGCGATCAGGAAAAACCAAGCCGTCGAACGCGGTCTGCAACGAGGACAGTTCCCCCCGCGCCTGCACGTTGTCCCGCCCCCGCAGCTCGCTCAGGATCACCCCGCGCTCGTTCTCGATCGACTCGGGCGTGAACAGAACCCCATCGGCGAAACTGCGAAACAGATCGAGGCCACGCCCCAGCATCTCTTCCGAGGCAT
Source organism: Actomonas spartinae (assembly GCF_051209155.1). Classification (NCBI taxonomy): domain Bacteria; kingdom Pseudomonadati; phylum Verrucomicrobiota; class Opitutia; order Opitutales; family Opitutaceae; genus Actomonas; species Actomonas spartinae. Next base: position 1,768,009 of record NZ_JBPJGB010000002.1, on the reverse strand, counting down.
CGCGAAAGTCCAAGGTGTAGGCCGTGTGGTCAAAGGTTGTGATCGCATTGACGTCGCTGCCGTATTCGATGCCCAGCTCCTGGAAGAAGCGCACCATTTCCTCCTCGCTGAACGCGGTCGTGCCGCGAAAACACATGTGCTCGATGAAGTGAGCCAATCCCCGCTCGTCGTCCCGCTCGTCCATCGAGCCGGACAGCACCAGCAACTGCAGCGTCGCCGCCTGCTCCACCGCCCCATGCGGCAACAGCGCATAACGCACGCCATTCGCCAGCTTCCCCCACACCACGCGCTCATCGGGCTGCAGCGCGCTGTCTTCGTGCGCCCAGCGCCCCTCGCGGGCGACGACCTGCGCCACCAAACCGGTTGCGCACAACAACCCCACCGCGCCGCAAATCATCCGCAAATAACGCATCAACATTGCCCTTGAGGGAAAGCGGACGCGGCGGGATTTCAACCTCTCGCGCCAGACACCTCGTTTTCCCGCAACCGCACGGACGAAGCCTCCAGCTCATCGAAGAGCGGTTTTCCGTCAGCCAACAGACGCCCGAAGCTCAACACCGCCGTCGGACAGCTCTGCACACAGGCCGAACAACGCACGCACTGCGGGTCCTCCATCGGCACGCCACGATTGGCAAAACTCATGACATCGATGCCCTGGTGGCACACCGAGGTGCACACATTGCAGGAAATGCACTTTTTCTTGTCGGCGAAGATCCGGAACTGCGAGAAGCGCGCGTAGATGTGCATGAGCGCCGCCAGCGGACAGGCAAAGCGACACCACACCCGCCCGGAATATTTGAAATAAAACCCGACCCCGATGATGCCGCCAAACAACACGTCGACGAACCACTTGTAGCTTAGAAACCAGCCGCCGGTCGTCTGGCCATCGAGCTTGCCCTCGAGCAACACATTGAAGCCGCGATCAAACCACGAGCCTGGCAGCACCCAGCCCACGATGCGCACCACCAGCAGCGCCACCGCCGCCGCGAGGAAGACCTGGCCGATGAGGTTCAGCTTATTCCAAACCGGCCCGTGCGGCATCTTGTGCCGATGCCGATCGCCCATCGTCTCGGCGAGTGCGCCACAGGAACAGATCCAGCCGCAATACGCCCCCTTGCCCCACCGCCGCACCATCCACGGAATCAACACGCAGGTTTGCAGGAAACCGATCGCAAGCCACCACCAGTGTGGTGACTGGTTGAATACGTTGTAGACGTTGAGAGGCCAGGCTAGGATGAAGCCGTAAGCCCGCCAGTAGGCGCGCGGGTGGCCGTTCTCCGGCCACATTTCAACCGCGTATTGGTCGGGCGGAATGTATTTCTCAAACAGCGCATCGCCGATCGCCTCACCCGCTCCACCACCGGAGAAGGCGCCGTTGTAACCCGCCCAGGGCAACACCACCTCGGGCAGGATGAACAGCGGCAGCCATTGCACCAGCATGAGCGCGATCGTCTGCCGCCGCACGTAGGGCGTGCGCCGTCGACGGATGCGATCGATGCCGAAAAACAGAATGAGCGAGCTGTAGAGCAGCGTGTAGTAGAACGATCGCGAATGCATCGACACCGCGATCGTGCCCAGCACCGTGCTGCGGTCATCGAGCTGCCCCTGCAGCGTCGCGGCGAGTCCGGCCGGATTGATCCATGACTCGGTCGGCCCACCGCTCTTCCACGTGTAGATGAAGGTGCAGAACAGCAGCAGCGCCGCCACGCCCAACCAGCCCAGCCACGAAGTTTCGCCCTGAATCGGAATGCCGCTGCGACGAAAGAAATCCAACGGCGCCTCACGTCCGATCAAAGTGAACACCGCGTCGTTCTCGATCTGTGTTTCGCCGTCCGGGGTCTGCAGTCGCACAGCGTCGGGTTCAATCGCCGCTACCGTGGACTTAAACATCACTTGCGCCGCGCTGCGCTCGACCGCCGCCACGTTCTCCGGCTTGGCCCGCGAAAACGCTTCGCCGCGGTAGCTCAGCGTCACGTCAGCGCCGGCTGCGGCCAGAGCGCTCGTGGCTTCCAGCGCAGAGTCTCCCCCGCCCACCACCAACACTTTGCGACCGGCAAACTCCGCCGGATCGTGCAGCCGGTTGGAAACCTTGTCCAAGTCTTCCCCAGGCACGCCGAGCTTGCGGTGATCGCCACTGCGACCGATCGCGATGATGACCCGTTGGGCGACAAAGGCTTTCCCACCCGCGTGGTGCAGGTGCAGCAGGTCGCCACGCCGTTCCACCCGTTCGATACGCACTCGCTTGGTTTCGATGCCGGCTTCGCACCGCTGCCGCTCAAGGTCGGCCAGCAGGTCCTCCTTCACGTCCGCGTCGAAGGTCATTTCCCCGGCCGGCTTCATGTCGGTCGGATAGGTGTAGATCGGCTTGCCCTTGGGAAAGTTGGCGATCGTGGAAAAGGGAGCACTCGCCTCGAACACCACAAAACGCAGCCCGCGCATCTGGGCCTCCAGCGCCGCGGCGATTCCCGCCACTCCGCCACCGATGATGGCAAGTTCCAGGGGGCCGTCGGTGCCGTTGCCGCCCTCGTTTTCGGCCGCCAACTCGTCCGCCATGGCCGCGGCCGCCTGCGCACCGGAATCAGCGGAGAATTTCAGCAGCGGCACGCCGGTGAGATCACCGACCACCCGCACGCCCGGAATGGCAGTTTTGCCGTGCGCCCGCACCTCGGGCAGCTTCTCCACCCGGCCGGCCGGCCACTGGCCGTGCAGCCAGCGGTAGTATCGAGAGAGCGAGCCCATGACTTACTCAAAGCAGCCTGCGGAGGCTGTCTATGCCCGAAGTGCTGGAAACCAGGTAAACAAACTTTTGGTCCGCCCAGGTCGCCGCCACAAAGCGGCCCTGCTCATGGAACATCGGCTCGTCGTGCATCGACGCCGGGTCGAAGTCATCACGCGGTGCGAGGTAAACGTGATACCACTCCCCCTCGCGCAGGAAACAGATCTCAAACAGGCGATGCCCCCCCACTTCGACCGAGCGGCACCCGCGTTCTGCGAGGTCCTGCAGCGACGCCGGCATCGGCTGCGCGCTCAGTTTGGTGGTAGCGGTTTCGAGCCAGTCACCAAAGGGACCGAGGCTGTCGGCGTGCAAACCTTCCTCGTGCGCCCCGCGATAATCGGCCAGGGCGGTCTTCAACAACAGGTCCGCACTCGGCAACGTCACCACCGTGGGGCCCCGCGCGGGATTGAACCACCACATCGTTGCCACGAGCACCGCCGCGGCGGCGGCCAGCGACACGCCCCAGAAACCGCGCCACCACGCCGGATTCGCCCGATCCGGTTGCGCTTCGCGGGTGCTCAATTTCGTGCCGGCGAGGATCGACTCGCGCAGCCCCGGCGGCGGCGCCACGTCGCGCAGTTTGCCGGCGATGAGCGCGTCAAACTCACGCTCGCGTTCAAACCAGGCCCGCAGTGACGGATCGCGCTCGGCCTGCGCCAGCGCCTCTGCCATGGCGGCGTTCTCGGCATCCTGTCCATTCGGACGATACCCCTGCAAAAGGAACTTTGCTTCTTCGTTGGTCATCGGTGGCTCCCCCCGCTCTTGGTTTTTGGAAATTCAACAATCCCGCCGTTGGCATCGGACTCGCCGGCTTCCTTGCGGGCCAAAATCTTGCGCAGTTGCGCCTTCCCGCGCGACAAGCGCGACATCACCGTCCCGATCGGCACATCGAGCGCCTCCGCGATCTCCTGGTAGCTCAAATCCTGCAGGTAAAACAAGGTGAGCGGCGCGCGAAACACTTCGTCCACCTCCTGCAAAGCGTCGACCACCTGATGCCCATCCATTGTGCGGGCATGGTCGACCGTCTCGGCCGGCACATCCTGCGCCGCCGGCGGCAGATCTTCGATGGACTGCGATCGCTGGTCGCGCCGGCGTCCGCGCAAAAATTCGCGATAGAGCGTCGTGAACAGCCAGGTTTTCGCCTTCGAGTCCTCCCGCAATTGATGCCCCCGCTTGGCCCAGATGAAAAACGTCTGCTGCACCAGATCGCACGCATCGGCCTCCCGTCGCGCCAAACTCAGCGCAAAACGATAGAGCGGCGCGTAGTGCGCGTCGACCAGCTGGTTGAAGACATCATGGCTCATGCAGTCGGTCTGAGCATGCGAACGCCCACTCTATTCCCAACCTCATATTCTTTATCTTTCTCTTTATCTTTCTCTTTCTCCCTAGCCCCCTCGCATGATTCGACTCCTCCTGCCGCCCAACCTCGCCTCCTCCGCTCCGCGTGACGCCATCGCGCTGAAGGTCGAGGTTGACCTGAGCCGGCCACCGCAACCCGAGCTCCTGCCCGCCCTCGCCGCCCTGCAACGCATGGGCGCGGCCCCCGCCCCGGTCCTCTTCCTCCAACTGACCAGCGCCCAGCTCGGCGAACTCGTCACCCTGCTGCGCGGCCAGCCCGTCTTCGCTTTCGTCAATGCCCCGCAAAAAACCCTGCTCTGGGTCGGCCCCATCCTCCGCGGCGTGTCGGAGCACCTGGAACTCCCCAAACCTGCCGCAGCCACCACCCCGCCGCCAACTGAGCAGCCGAAAATCCAAAATCCAAAATCCAAAATCTCCCGCGAGCGGGACCTAGCCCCGCTCACGGTCGACGGCTCCGAACACTTCCTCGCCATCACCTTGCCATCCCGCGAGTCGCACAGCTACGGAGCGGCCCTCGATCTGCTCAAAGAGCACGGTTTTCGCCTCGAACCCTCCAACCGCAAGTGGTGGCTGCGCGACCGCCACAAGACCCTCGCCTTTCTCGCCGCTCATCTGACCACCCTGCGCGAGGACTTCCAGGCCGAGTTCACCGCCAACTTCGAGCGCAACACCGCCAAGATCGTGCTCACGGAAATCGACGCGCAGGTCACGGTTGCTGAAGACGGCTTCGACGTCTCGCTCGGTCTGCGCGCCGGCGACGCCCCACCCGCCGCCATCGGCTCGGCCCTCACCGCCGGCCGTGGTTACGTGGAGACGAGCAACAAGATCTACCTCATCGATCGCGAAGCCGCCCGCCGCGTCGGCGCCGTGCAAAGCGCGCTCGCCGGCGACCAAACCGCCCTGCCCGGCGCCCGCCAGACGCACCGGATTCCCGCCAGCCGCGCCGCCGAGATCGACGACCTGCTCGAGGACCTCGCCCCCGGTTTCCAATCCCCCGCCGCTTGGCGCCGACGCAGTTCCGCTCTCCGCGACCTCACCACCTTGCCGCCGGCCCCGCTGACCGTCGATCTCGAGAACAGCCTGCGCCCCTACCAAAAACTCGGCGTCGCCTGGCTCCACATGCTGCATCAGCACGAACTCGGCGGCATCCTCGCCGACGAAATGGGTCTCGGTAAAACCCTGCAGGCACTGAGTCTCCTGGCGGCACTGCATGGCGAAAATGACCGAACGCCTGCGCTCGTGATCGCGCCGGCTTCCTTGATCGAAAACTGGCGCCGCGAGGCCCTGCGCTTCGTCCCGCACCTGCGCGTCTTCGTCCACCACGGCAGCAGCCGCCTCAACACCGCCACCGACGCGACGTCCCATGATCTGATCATCACGTCCTACGGCACGCTCGCCAACGACCGCGCCATCTTCGCGCAGAACCGATGGCGCACCGTCATCGCCGACGAGGCCCAGCACATCAAAAATCGCCGCACCCGCAACGCCAAGGCCCTGCGCGCCCTCGACGCCGCCAGCCGATTTCTGCTCACCGGCACGCCCTTGGAAAACTCCCTCGACGACCTGCGTTCGCTCTTCGAATTCCTGTTGCCTGGTTTCCTCAAACCCATCCCACCCGGCACCCGCGGGGACGATCGCCGCTGGCACGACGAGCGCCTGCGCGCACAGACCGCGCCCTACATCCTGCGCCGCACCAAGATCACCGTCGCGCCGGAGCTGCCGGAGAAGATCGAGCAAGTTGTTTACTGCGACCTCACCCCCAGCCAGTCCGCGCTCTATCGGCGAACTCAGGAAGACAGCGAACGCGCGCTCTTCGACCTCGAAGCCAGCGGCGCATCGGAAAACGCCCTGCGCCTCGCCACCCTCACCCAACTCCTGCGCCTGCGCCAGACCTGCTGCGACCCGCGCCTGCTCCAACCCGAGGCCGCGCCGGAATGGTCGGCCAAACTCGCCGCCTTCCGCGAGCTCCTGGACGAGATTGTCGACGAAGGTCACCGCGTGTTGGTTTTCTCCCAATTCACGTCCCTGCTCGCGTTGCTCCGCGCCGAACTCGATGCCGACGGCCTGCCCTACGCCTACCTGGACGGCGCCATGAACCCCAAACAGCGCCAGGCCGCCGTCGATGCCTTCCAAGGTGACGAGTCAATCCCAGTCTTCTTCCTTTCGCTCAAGGCTGGTGGCACCGGTCTCAACCTCACCGGTGCCGACACCGTGATTCACTTCGATCCGTGGTGGAACCCTGCGGTTGAGGCCCAGGCCACCGACCGGGCCCACCGCATCGGCCAGACCCGCGTCGTCACCAGCTACAAGCTTATCTGCAGCAACACCGTCGAAGAGAAGGTGCTCGGCCTGCAGGAACAAAAACGCGCCCTCCTGGCCGACGTCTTCGAAGCCAGTGACGCCGCCGCCGCCAAACTCGAACTCGGCGACCTGCGCGAGCTGCTGAGGTAGGGTCGGACCGCCGGGCCGACCGCATCCACCGGGTCGTGCCCCGCCGTCGCTCTTTCGCGTGCCCACCCAACGCGGCGGGCCCAGCGGCCCCGCCCTACCTTCCTCACTCGCACGTGAAGGATTATCGCTCCCTTGAGGTTTCCAATGCCGACCCGATTTTCGACTGCAAAAACCTATTGACGACCCGCCCTTGAATCGGTCCTCTCCTCCCTCCTCTGACGGCGAGATAGCTCAGTTGGTAGAGCAGCGCACTGAAAATGCGCGTGTCCCCGGTTCGATTCCGGGTCTCGCCACCATTCTTTAACCACCGCACCCAAACGGTGGTTTTTTTGTGCCTTGAACCCATGCAAGCCGTCCCCCTCGACCCGAAATGTCGATGCTTCGGCCTTCGGCCTCAGGTTCTCGCTCCGCTCGGATCCGGGTCTCGCCACCATTCTTTAACCACCGCACCCAAACGGTGGTTTTTTTGTGCCTTGAACCCATGCAAGCCGTCCCCCTCGACCCGAAATGTCGATGCTTCGGCCTTCGGCCTCAGGTTCTCGCTCCGCTCGGATCCGGGTCTCGCCACCATTCTTTAACCACCGCACCCAAACGGTGGTTTTTTTGTGCCTTGAACCCATGCAAGCCGTCCCCCTCGACCCGAAATGTCGATGCTTCGGCCTCAGGTTCTCGCTCCGCTCGGATCCGGGTCTCGCCACCATTCTTTAACCACCGCACCCAAACGGTGGTTTTTTTATGCCCCCCAGTGCGTAGGCGGTAGCCGAAGCCATTCGTGTCCATTCGTGGTTAAAACCCTATCCTGCCTCTCGTCCTGCGCCCACATCTCTGCCCGAAAATCGGCGGCGCGGTCCTCCCGCGATTTGCTAAGCTCCGGTTCATGAGCTACCACCTCGCCCCTGCGCCGATGCCGCCCCTTGCCGCCAAACTCCCTCCCCGCGATGCCATGATGCGGGCCTTCTACGACCGGGACTCGGCCGCGGAGGGCATTTTTCTCGTCGGCGTGCACACCACGGGAATTTTCTGTCGGCCCACTTGCGGAGCCCGCAAACCCAAACCTGAGAACATCTCCTTCTACGCCTCGCCGTCCGATGCCCTGCACGCCGGCTTTCGGCCCTGCAAACTCTGCAAACCGCTTGACCAGGAACTGCCGCCACCGCCGCTCGTCACCGCGCTGCGCGACGCCATCGAGGCCGATCCCACCGGCCGCATCACCGAAAAGGAGCTGAGCGCTCGCGGCATCGATCCCTCCACCGCCCGGCGCCAGTTTCGCCGCTACTACGGCATGACTTTCCAGGCCTACGCCCGTGCACGCCGCATGGGTCTGGCGCTGCGCGAGGTCGGTCACCACGGCAATGTCACCGAGGCCCAGTTCGCCCGCGGTTTTGAATCCGCCAGCGGCTTTCGCGACGCCGTCCGCCGCCTCTTTGGCGCTCCGCCCAAGGATGCCGCCGCCAGCCAACGCATCCTGTTTGCCGAACGCTTCACCACCCCACTCGGGCGCATGCTCGCCGTGGCCGACGATGCCGGACTGCACGTGCTGGACTTCGTCGATCGCCGCGGACTCGAACGCAAACTCATCACCCTGCGCGAGCGCCTGAAGGTCACCGTCGTGCCCGGCGCCCACCCCGTGCTCGACGCGGCCGCGTCACAACTTGCTGAATACTTCGCCGGCCAACGCACGGCCTTTGACCTGCCGCTCGCGCCCACCGGCACGCCTTTTGAACAAGCCGCCTGGGCCCACCTGCGCACCATCGGCCCCGCCGAAACCCAGAGCTACTCCCAAATGGCCGCCGCACTCGGCCGTCCCGGCGCCTCCCGCGCCGTCGGTCGCGCCAACGGCATGAACTACCTTTCCATCATCATTCCCTGCCACCGCGTGATTGCGGCGGACGGCAAGCTCACCGGCTACGGTGGCGGGCTTTGGCGCAAGCAGTGGCTGCTTGACCACGAGCGGCGCATGGCCGCTAACAAGCACACATGAGGTCACAGGATTGGATCAAATTCATCACGCTCTGCGCGATCTGGGGTTCGTCCTTTGTTTTCATCCGCATCTGCGCGCCCGTGTTTGGCCCGGTGCTCACCGCCGCCGGGCGCCTGGGCATCGCCGGCCTCGCGGTCGCCGCCTACCTCGCCTCCCGCGGCATCGACGCGGAATGGCGCCGTTATCGCTGGGATTACTTTCGGGTTGGCCTCATCGCGAGCGGGATCCCCTTCATCTGCTTCGCGGTGGGGGCCCTGTGGTTGCCGGCGTCGTTGCTCTCGATCATCAACGCCGCCACGCCGCTCTTCGGCGCGGTGTTTGCGGCGATCTGGTTGGACGAGGCGTTTGACCTGCGTCGCGGACTCGGCGTCGCGTTGGGCATCACCGGCGTCACGTTGGCCAACAAGCTCGGCAATGTGGCGCTCACCCCGACCACGGTCATCGCGATCATCATCACCCTCATCGCTCCGCTGTGCTACGCGCTGGCCGGCATCTACATCAAACTGAAGGCGAGCCACCTGCCCGCGCAGGGCAACGCCGCGTTCAGCCAGTTGTTTGTGGCGCCGGTGCTCTTGCTCGGCCTGCCGTTGGCGCCGCCCACCGCTTGGCCCACTCTCACCCAAGCCGGCGCGCTGCTCACCCTGGCCTTGGTGTGCAGTGGCCTCGCGTATTTTCTCTTCTATCGGCTCATGGCGGATATCGGGCCGACGCGCGTCACCACCATCACCTTCGTGATTCCGATCTTCGGCATGTTGTGGGGCGCGCTCCTGCTCGGCGAAACAATCACCTCCGGCATGATCGCCGGCTGCGCCATCATGATCGCCGGCACCGGCTTGGTGATCGCAAAGCCGAGGGAACGAAACCAAACGAGCTAGATCGTGACCACGATCTTCCCGAATTGGCCGCCCCGCTCCATCAGGTCGAAGGCCGCCGGTGCCTGATCGAGCGTAAAGGTCTCGCTCACCACCGGCTTGATCTGGTGCTCCGCCACGAAGGCCAGCATGGCTTGCCAATCATCGGCGTTGCCCATCGTCGTGCCCAGCAGCGAGAGCTGCTTCCAAAACACCTTTCGCATCGGCAGACTTGAGGGATCGCCGCGCGTGGCGCCAAAGAATACGATGCGCGCACCCGGCGCCGCGACATCGATGAGCGCACCGAAGCCATCGCCGCCAGCGCTGTCGACAATGACATCAAACGCGCCGGCCGTGGCCTCGGCCGCCGTGGCCCAGTCGGCCGCTGTGTAATCAAAACCACCTTTGGCGCCCAAGGCTTTCGCTCGGGTTATCTTGTCCGCGCTGCTCGACGTCACCCACACCTCCGCTCCGGCCGCGACCGCGTATTGCAGCGCGAACAGCGCCACGCCGCCGCCGATGCCGCTGATGAGCACACGTTCACCCGCCCGCAGGTGCGCCCGCGAGAACAACGCGCGATAGGCGGTGAGTCCGGCCAGAGGCAGGGCGGCGGCTTCGTTCCAGGTCAGATGCGGCGGCTTCACCGCCAGTTGCCCGGCCGGAATCGAGATCTGTTGCGCCAAGGTGCCGTCGCGCGGCAGACCGAGAATCGAGAAGGCCTTGCTCTGCGCATGTGGATGGTCGCCCCAGTCGAGCCCAGGATAGATGATCACCTCATCCCCCGGACGGAAACCCGCAGCCTCGCCGCCGCTGACCACCACCCCGGCCCCGTCCGACCCCGGCACGATGGGGAACTTCAAGCCGGCATATTGGCCGAGCTTGATCCACAGGTCGCGGTGATTGAGCGCCGCGGCCTTGAGCTCGACAACGGCCTCGCCGGTTGGCGGCGTCGGCGCGGGCACCTCGCAGACTTCGATTTCGTTGGCGGCGGGAAATTGAACAGCACGCATGCGATACCCATGAGGCGTTTTCTTCGTTCTCGCAAACCCTTCGCCCGCTCTCCTTTGCTGGCCGCCGTGCTGCTCGCGATCTACAAACCCTACGGCGTGCTTTCTCAGTTTACGCCAGAGCCAGGGTCGCGTTGGCGCACCTTGGCGGAGTTTGGGCTGCCTCCGCGCGTCTACCCCCTCGGTCGACTCGATGCGGACTCCGAGGGGCTGCTCCTCCTGAGCGACGAAGCCGGCCTCAACACGCGTTTGCTCGATCCGTCCCGCGGCCACCGGCGCGAGTATTGGGCGCAGGTCGAACGGGTGCCGGATGCCGACGCCCTAGCTCAGCTCGCCGCCGGTGTCACAATCCGTGGCCACCACACCGCGCCTTGCGGAGCCCGTTTGCTGGAACCTTCGCCAACCCTGCCGCCGCGCGACCCGCCGGTGCGCTACCGCAAGAACGTCCCGGACGCTTGGATCTCGCTCGTGCTCACCGAAGGCAAAAACCGCCAAGTCCGCCGCATGACCGCCGCGGTGGGTCACCCCACCCTGAGACTGCATCGCGCGGCAATCGGTCGGCTGGCCCTCAACGAACTCGCACTCGCCCCCGGCGAACACACCGAACTTTCGCCGGCCCAGCGTCGGCTGGTATTCGAATGACCGTCGTCAAACCGTCGGCCACGGACCGGTGATGGCGACCGTGTAGCCGGGGTTCTGCACATTCACGAAGAGCGTGCTGCCATCCGGCGAGAAGCACGCTCCGGCCAACTCGCGGTTCGGCGTCGGATTGTCCGCGATGACGTAGTATTCACCCGCCGGCGTGATGCCCACGATCCGGCAGGTGCCGTTCGTGTCCTCGCATACGATCAGGTCCCCCCAGGGCGCGATGCAGAGATTGTCGCAGTTGCTCAGCAGCCCCGTGTCGTTGGGTTCGGCGAAGAGTTCCAAGGTGCCGGGATGCGTCGCCTCGGCCGGCGTGCCTTCGTGCGGACTGGGCGTGTATTTAAAAATCTGCCCCATGGTGTTCCGTCCACCGTTGGTCATGGCAAAGTAGCCGGCGCCATCGCCCCACCAGGCGCCCTCGCCGCGCGCAAAGACCGCCGCGCCCGCCGCGCGACCGCGGTGACGCAGGTCGAGCACCGGACTGTCGACGTTTTCCAAATCGATCCACTCGACCACCAGGGGCTGGCCGATCGGAAAGCCCGGGGTGCCGGGCCAGTTGCGCGTATCCGCCTGATCGATACCCGTCACCGCCAGCGCCTGCAGGCGGCCACCGCGCGCCAGCTTGCCGGGTTCGTGCGGCAGGAACCGATACAACAATCCATCCCCCAGATCCTCGGTCTCGTAGATGGCGCCCGAAACCGGATCGACGGTCACCGCCTCGTGGCGGAATCGCCCCATGTCGCGCAGCGGCACCGGCTCGACGAGCCCGGGTTCGGCCGAGGGAGCGACTTCAAAATTGTAGCCGTGATACTGTTCTTCGTCCGGCTCACGTTCGGCATTGACCTCCTCACAGGTGATCCAGGTGCCCCAGGGCGTCGGGCCGCCCGCGCAGTTGCGCTGCGTGCCGGCCAGCGAGAGGTGATGGCCTTTGAAGGTCTGTGTCGCGGTGTCAAAGACCAGTGTCGTCGTCCCGCCGAGGCACGGGCGGCGCGAATGGCCGCGGTCGTAAACGCGACTTGCGTCCACTCGGCCGAAGCGACCGTTGTCCGGCCCAAAGGGGCTGCCGTCCAACCAGGCGCTTTCCAGCTCATGGTTGCGGACCAGCAAGGTGAGTCCGTCCGGTCCGGCGAACGCGGCCATGCCGTCGTGTTTGCCGGGCACCAGCAGACCGTCGTCCATCTCCTCACCCGCAAAGGAAAATGCCGTGCGCGTGAAGCCTTGGGCCACCCGCAGGAGGTTTTGCGGATCGTCCTGCAGCGGGCCAAACCCGCGGAGCGCGTTGCCATCCTTCAGGGCCGCATGCAGCGGGGAAGAAACCAGCGAGCGGAGACCAAAGAACGCGGCGGAATAAAGACCGGTCTGGCGAAGAAAATCGCGGCGTGAGTGCACGGGGCCATGGTGGGGTCGCCGCGAGCGAAGTCAAAACCTCGACGTCAATCGAGCAGGGGGCTTCCCCGCGGCGTGACCAAAATGTTACCGGCGCTCGATCACTTCGTCGGCCGGGAAGCGCACCTTGGGCGTTTCGGCATATTTGTCGTCGGCCGAACGATAACCGGCCGCGCAAGCGACCACCGTCGTCCACGGCGTGCCGGTCAGGCCGAGAACGTCGTCATATTTGTCCTTCTCGATGCCTTCCATCGGGCAGGTGTCGACGCCGATCAGCGCCGCCGCCGCCATGAACTGGCCGAGTGCGATGTAGAGTTGCTGGCTTTGCCAAGCGTCGAGCCGGCCAGCCGCACGCGCGCCGTCGAGCGATTGCGCGATGACTTTGCGAAAGCCGTCGAGGTCCGCCGGCTGCATTCCGCGCACCTCGGCGGTGCGCGCGATGTAGCGAGCGAGGTGATCGTCGCCGAGATCCTGGCGGACCGCGAACACGACAAAATGGGAAGCGTCGCGCGGTTGGGTCTGGCCCCAAGAGAGCGGCACGAGCTGCTCTTTGATCGCGGGATCGGTGATCACCAAAAACTTCCACGGCTGCAGACCGAAGGACGAGGGGGCCAGCACGAGCGACTCCTCGAGCGCGGACCACGTCGCGTCGTCGATCCGACGAGTGGCGTCAAATTGTTTGGTCGCGTAGCGCCACTGAAGGGCGCCGAGCAACGTGTCGGTGGAGATGGTTGCCATGATTTCGAACGGTTAAGTTTGGTCGGAAACGAACGGATAGTCGGTGTAACCCACACCGTCGCCGCCGTAAAAAGTGGCTTCGTTGGGCTCGTTGAGCGCCGCGCCGTGGATGAGGCGTTCAGCCAGATCAGGATTCGCGATGTAGAGACGCCCCCAGGAGACCGCGTCGGCGTCGCCGGAAGTGATCAACTCACCGCCCTGCCCCGGATCGATCTGATCGTTCAGAATAAACGGTCCGCCAAACGCCTTTTTCATCGCGGGGGCGACCCGCGGGCTTTCGAGGGATTCGCGCACGAAGAGGAAGGCGAGGCCGCGACGCCCCAGTTCGGTGGCCGCATGCACATAGGTCTTCTCCGGCGCCGAATCGTGGATGTCGTTGAAACCGCCGCGCGGGCTGAGGTGCACGCCGACGCGATCCGCGCCCCAAACGCCGATCACGGCGTCGGTCACTTCGAGGAGGAAACGGGCGCGATTCTCGAGCGAACCGCCATATTCGTCGGTGCGTTGGTTGCTGTTGTCGGCGAGGAACTGATCGATCAGGTAGCCGTTGGCGCCGTGGATTTCAACGCCGTCAAAACCAGCCCGCTGCGCCCGTTCGGCGCCTTGGCGGTAGGCCTCCACCACCTCGCGAATTTCCGCCGTCTCCAGCGCGCGCGGCGTTTCGTAGGCCTTCATCGGACGAATGCCGCTCACGTGACCTTCCGGGGCGATCGCCGAAGGCGCCACGGGTTGCTGACCGTCGAGGTAATGCGGATCGGAGATGCGCCCGACATGCCAGAGCTGCAGAAAGATGCGTCCGCCCTTGGCATGCACCGCCGCCGTGACGCGAGCCCACGCCGCTTCCTGCTCGTCGTTCCAGATGCCAGGGGTGTCCGGGTATCCCACGCCCAGCGGGGTCACCGAGGTGGCCTCGGTCAGGATCAGGCCGGCCGACGCGCGTTGCTCGTAATAGGTGGCCATGAGCTCGGTCGGCACGCGACCGGCTCCGGCCCGGCAACGGGTGAGCGGCGCCATGACGACGCGGTTGGGCATTTCGAGCGCGCCGATACGGAGCGGTGTGGCGAGGGCGGGTTGGGCAGCTGACATGGTGGAGTTGAAATACGGGGACGGAATCGCGGGCGTCGGGTCACGCTCCGGCGTTGGCGTCGATGCGGGCGAGCACCGCGTCGAGGGACTGCAATCCGACCAACTGGTCAACCTTCTGTCGGTTGCGGAAGAAGGCCATGGTCGGCATCGCGCGGACCCCGTGCAGACCGGCCAAACGCGACTCGGCGTCGACGTCGACTTTCACGATCTGCACCGTCTCGGCACGGGCTTGCTGAGCTTCCTGCAGGATCGGCGCAAGGGCCTTGCAGGGGCCGCACCACTGGGCCCAAAAATCCACCAAGACCAGACGGTGGTGAGAGGCTTCGATGACCTCAGTTTCGAAGTTGGCCGCGGTCACGGCCGGGATGGAAGGAGTTGCTGTATTCATTTGTTTACTAATCGTCTAGGTTTAGAAAAGAGCAAGTGGTCCCGAGAAAAATTCCCGCAATCTGCTCCCTCCTTCGCCCCAACGCTCCTAAAAGCTATTTATCAGGCACTTACCGCAGGACGCGCCCCCAAATGCTCGCACATCCGATCGGCCAATCCATCCAATCGGGAGAGGTCGTCATGGAGCCGTGCCTGCGCGATCATGCCTTCAAAAAACGCCATCGCGCACCGTGCCTTTTGCGCCGGATCTCCCCCCGCTTCCAAACTGCCTTCGGCCTGCGCGTCGCGTATCGCCCGTTCCCAATAGGCCGTTTTGCGCTCCAGAATCTCACGGACCTTGTCGCGGATCGCCTCATCGCGGTTGCAAATCTCCGAGCCCAAACAACACAGCGGGCAGCCCAACACATGACCATACTGGTCCTTCATTCTGGCTTGGGCGGCGATTGCCTCCTCACAACGTCGGCGGATCCGCTGAATCGGGCGCAACTCGGTCGCGAAGATTTCGTCCAGCATCGCCTTGTGCTCCTGCCACATGTGCTCCAGCGCCCGCACCGCCAACTCCGACTTGGAGGCGAAGTAATAATAGAAGCTCCCCTTGCGCACGTCTGCCCGCCGGCAGATGTCGTCGACCGAAACCGCGCCATAGCTCTCCTCCCACATGAGAGAAAGTGCGGCGCTCATCAGTCGCGAATCTGCATCACTGGTCCGACCCATTTCGCCGCGAACTTACGGGTCAGCACTCGCCGATCAAGCGGCAGCTCCAGTTTTTGTCACACTGCCGTCACCGGAAACTTGCGGGCGTGTCGCCCGGCCAAGGTGCCGCAGACGAACAACTGCAAGGGGTGATAAATCATGATCGGCAGCAGGATCAGTCCCAGCCCCGGATGAGCGCCGAAGATGACTTTCGCCAACGGCACCCCGGTCGCCAGGCTCTTTTGCGCGGCACTGATCACCATCACGATCCGCTCCGCCGGTGCGAAACCCAGCACCCGCGCGACCAACGTGGTGCCGAGTAGGGCGAGGCCCAGCAATCCGACCACGCCCACCGCCGCCGCCACGAAGGTTCCCCACCCGTGCGACGACCATAAATCCGCCTTCACCGAATTACAGAACGCGGCGTAAACGATCACGAGGATGATGCCGTTGGCCGCGTTGTTGAGGCGCTTGCGGTTCCGGTCGGCCCACGACTCCACGCCGCAGCGGCGCACGATCTGCCCAAACGCCAAAGGCAAAAGCAACAGCACACTCACCTCCCGCAACACGTCGCCCAAGGCCTGCGCCTGCCCGGTGGATTTCATCAGAAACGCGACCCAAGCCGGCGTCAGGAACACCCCCAGCACATTGGAAAGCACCGCATTAAAAATGGAGGCCGCCACGTTCCCTCCAGCGACGGTCGCGAGCGCCACCGCCATCACGATGGTCGAGGGCAGCACGCATAAAAACAGAAATCCCAAGCGCAGATCCGGCGCCAGCTGAGCCCCGACCAGCGCATCCAAACCAATGCCCGCCAGCGGCATCAGCCCAAACCCGAAAGCCTGCACCGCCAGATGCAATTTCCACTGGCTCGCACCGTCTTTCAGCGCCTGTGCGGGCAGCGTCAGCCCTTGGGAGAAGAAGACAAACGCCACCGCGATCTTCGTGGTGATCTCCGTGCGCAAGAGCCCGCCCCTCGCCCCCGCATCGGGCAAGAGCCAAGCCAGCAACACCGCGACCGGCATGCCGACCATGAACCAGTTTTTCGCCCACCAGGTCTTCATGGCGCTACTTCCTTGACCAAGCGCGGCTTCCGTCCGCGCACCAGATTCCACAATTCTTCACGGCCTTCCAAACGCAGCATCCAGACCACGGCGGCGTAGATCACGACACCGACGGGCACCGCGACCGCCAGCCGCACCACGTCCGCCCAAACCGAAGCCGCGCTCACCGCCACCAGACTCAATCCGCCCCACAGCACCGCGCCCATCACCAGACTCCCGCCGGCAATTTTCAGCACGCTCGGAATCATCGTCGCGACGCCCAACTGCCCGCGCCGCCGCGTCAGCGCCCGCTGCAGGTAAACCGCCTGCGCCACCACCGCGAGGTTGCTGGCGAGCGCCAGGCCCATCGTCGAGAGCGGCCCCATGAGGGCCAGACTCAGGGTCACGTTGAGCACAAAACTCAACACCGCGGCCCGCACCGGCGTGCGGGTGTCCTTCTCGGCGTAGAACGCGCGCAACATCAGGTTGACGTAGGCGAAAAACGGTAGTCCCGCCGCGAATACAACCAGCACCGGCGTGGTCAGTGCCGTGTCGGCCGCGCCAAACTCCCCGCGCTGAAACAATACCCGCACAATCGGCGTCGCCAGCACCGCGATGCCCACCGCCGCCGGCACGTTGATGGCCAGCACCAAACGCATGCCCCGATGGTAGGCCTGCGCCAGTCGTCCCCACTCCCCTTTCGCCGCATAACTGGAGATCAGTGGAAACACCACCGTCGACACCGCGATGGCGAACACTCCGATCGGCAACTCGATCAATCGCGTCGCCAGATTCAGCACCGCCACGGCCGACTCATTGAGCGACAGGCCGATGAAGCGCGAAACTGACAAGTTGATCAAATACACCGCCGAGCCCAACACCGTGGGCCCCATGAGGGTGAGCACCGCGCGCACCGCCGGACTCAGGCTCAGGTCCAACCGCGGTCGCCAGCCCTCGCGCAACAGCGCGCCACCCGGCACCACCATTTGCAGCAAACCGCCGACCAGCACGCCGCCACACAACCACCGCATGCGCGCTTCGCCGACTTCGAGTCCGAGGCCCCACACCGCACCGCCCAGCGCACCGATGATCGCAAGGTTCAACCAGATCGGGGACAAGGCCGGCTCGAGAAAACGCCCGAGCGTTTGCAGCGCCGCGCTGAACGCCGCCGACATGCACACAAAGACCAGATATGGGAACAGCCACACCGCGATCTCCGCGGCCAGGCGCCATCGCGCCACCAGCTCCGGGTCACTCGATACGCGATCGAGCCACCGCGCGTCCGCCGCCAGTTGCAGGGTGAGCATCGCCACCACCACGATCACCAGCGTGACCAGACCCAGCCAACTCCCGATCTGATTCATCAAAGCGAAGGCGCCGGTCTTTTGGCGGGCGGTCAGTTCATCATTGAGGGTCGGCACCATCGCAGCCGTCAGCGCCCCCTCGCCCAACAAGCGTCGAAACAGGTTCGGCAGGGTGAAGGCCGTCACGAAGGCCGAGGCCAACGCACTCGTGCCGAACACCGCCGTCACCAGCATGTCCCGGCCGAGCCCCAACACGCGCGACACCATGGTGGCGGCGGACACGATGCCGATGTTCTTCAAACTGCGGGACACCGCCCAGTTCTCGCCCGGGCCTGAGCGCCTTACAAGAGCGAAGCCGTGCGACTGGCGGGTGGTCACGAACGCCAAAGACGCGCGCCCGACATTGACGGCCCTGCACCGCCCGACCACTTTCGCGAGGCTCATGCCACTGCTCGAACGACTTGCAGCCAAACTCCAGCGACATCCGAAACGCATCGTGTTCCCGGAAGGCGCGGACGCGCGCATCATGCAGGCGGCCCGGCAGTGGGTGACGCGTCGACTCGGCGTGCCGATCCTGCTTGGCGATCGCACCGAGATGAAGGCGCTCGCCGCCCGACTCGACGTCAACGTCCAGGGCATTCGCCTGCTTGACCCCACGCGATCGGACGACCTCGAGCCCTTTGCCGAGGAACTGCACGAGTTGCGCGCCGCCAAGGGACTCACCCTCGAGGGTGCACGCGAAGCCCTGCGCGATCCCAGCACCTTTGCGACCATGATGCTTCGCCACGCCCAGGCCGACGCCTTGGTCGGCGGCGCCACCAACACCGCCTCGAGCGCACTGCGGCCACTCTTTCAGATCATCCCCCGGCTGCCCCAGGTGCAGACCGCTTCGTCGCTCATGATCCTGAGCTTCGACGAAAAGGACATCGGCAGCGCCGGCACCCTGTTCATGGCCGACTGCGGCGTGCTGCCTGATCCAACCGCTGAGCAACTCGCCGACATCGCCATCTCCACCGGTATCATCGCCCGGCATCTCACCAACGAAACGCCCCGCATCGCCATGCTGAGCTTCGCCTCGCACGGCGGCTCGATGCACCCTTACGTCCTCAAGATGCGGGAAGCCACCCGCCTCGCCCGCGAGCGCGCTGCCGCCGCCAAACTCGATTTCGAAATCGACGGCGAAATCCAGGTCGACGCCGCCCTCGATGCCTACGTCGCCGCGGCCAAAAAGATCGACTCGCCGGTCGCCGGCCGCGCCAACGTCCTCGTCTTCCCCGACCTCAACAGCGGCAACATCGGCTTCAAACTCGTGCAACACATCGCCGGCGCCAACACCTACGGCCAGATCGTCACCGGACTCGCCAAACCCGCCGCGGAAATCAGTCGCGGCTCCAGCGCTCACGACGTGTTCGGCGCCGCCGTGGTCTGCGGCGTGCAAGCCATCGACCGCGAACTCCTTTTCCCGGGCAACTGAATACCCCGGCCCGACGCCGCCACATGCAACCTGATCTCCTGCCCACGCCCAATCCCTTCGAACAGCCGGCCCTGCCGCTCCTGAACGCCCCCACCAACACCCAGACGCAACGCGTTTTTGTCGCCGCCACTCGCATGAATGACGGCAAGACGACGACCTGTCTCGGGTTGTTCGCCGCCTTGCAGGCACACTTTCCGCGGGTGGGCTTCATCAAGCCCATTGGCCAACGTTTCGTCGAGGTGCAGGGGCATCAGATCGACGAAGACTCCGTGCTGCTCGACACCATCTACCAGGTGCGCGTGCCCATCGAGAGCATGAGTCCGGTTGCCATCGACGGCAGTTTCACGCGGCGTTACCTCAAAGATCCGGCGAAACTGCTGCCGCGCCTGGAAGACCAGATTTGCCGCGCCTTCGACCGCGTTTCCTGGGAGAAGGATTTCACCTTGATCGAAGGCACCGGCCATGCCGGCGTCGGCAGCGTCTTCGACCTCTCCAACGCCCGTGTCGCCAAGCTGCTCAAAGCCAAAGCCATCATCGTTTGCCCCGGCGGCATCGGCCGCCCGATCGACGAAATCGCCCTCAACAAAGCGCTCTTCGACCAAGTCGGTGTCGAGGTGGTCGGCGCCATCCTCAACAAAGTCGAGGAAGACAAAATCGACATGATCCGCGACTACGCCGGCCGCGGCCTCAAGCGCCTCGGCGTGCCGCTGCTCGGCGTGCTGCCCATTCAGCCGGTCCTGGCGCATCCCAACCTGTCCCAAATCGCGGAACACATCGGAGCCAAGTGGCTCAATGCCCAATCCGGCTGCGCCACCGTGCGCGTCGAACGCCTCGTAGTGGGGGCCATGACCGCCAAGGGCATCGTCGAGCACCTCCAGGCCGGCACCGTGATCATCACGCCGGGCGATCGCGACGACATCCTGCTCGCGGCGATTTCGGGCGCCCAGCTTGCACCGCACGATTCGGTGGCGGGCATCATCCTCACCAACGACATCGCTCCCTCGCCCAAACTGACCGAGTTGCTGAGACAGACCAACATCCCGGTCATGACCGCCTCCGGCGAGAGTTTCACCGTCACCTCCAAGATCCACGGTATGACGGTGAAAACGCAGCCCGGTGACAGCGATAAGATCCCGGTGATCAAGCGCCTCATCCAGGAGCACGTCGGCATCGCCAACCTGCTCGACGCCATCCGCGGTTAGGCCCGGTCAGCGGCCCTTTCGCGGGGCGTCGCGAGCGCTCAGCGCCGCGCCAGCTTCAACACGTCGCCGTCGACCCCGACAAGGCTCAGGGTTCCCCACGCCTCCACGAGCTCCGGCGGAATCTCCTGCAGCCCCATCAGGCGCGAATAAACGAAGTCACCGACCACCGGCAGGGTCGCCGCGTCGAACTGCCCCACCAGCAGCTTGCTCGGCTTGAAGGCAAAATGATCGCCACTGCGTTCGAAGCTACCCTGGGCCTGCACAACCACATCCCGCGTGACGCCGGCCAGCGAGAAGGTGCAGGGCAGGCCGATTTGAAAGGTGCCGTCCTTGACGCGAAAGTTGATGCTTTTGGCGACCACGATGCCGCCGGACTCCTCTTCGCCATCCGGCTTGGACTTCGACGACGCCATCCACGTGTTGAGCTCGTCTTCATTGAGTTCGATCTCAAACGCGCCCTGCTCCACCAGCATCTGCTTCTTGCGCAACCATTGGCGACCGAGCGAGCTGCGCGCCGAACCGGTCACATAGTAGACCTTGTCCTCATCCGGCTCCTTGGGCAGCGCGCGCACCGTCTCGACCGGTTGCGCCGCCAGGTAACCCGCCGCGATCACCGCCCCGAGCAGGAGGCTCAGCACCGCCCCAAGGGTCACTTCAAATAGACTGGGAGAGGCGGGAGTCTGCGGGCTGGACATGGTTTGACGGGATTGAGGGTGAGTTTAGCTGGCGGCCTTGGCGTCGGACTTGGCGGGTTTTTCGCCGCCCGAGGTCTTCGCACCGCCGGAGGACTTGTTCTTGTAATCGGTGATATAGAAACCGGAGCCTTTGAAAATAAGCCCTGAACCGCCGCCGACCAGCCGTTTCAGCGCGCGCTTTTTGCACTTCGGGCAGGTCTTCAAGGGTTCGTCCTTCATCGACTGGAAGGCCTCGAACTCATGTTCACACTTCGGGCAGAAATAATCGTAGGTCGGCATGGTGCGCTTAGGTGGCGAACTTCAGCAAAAAATCAAATCTTCACCCCGCCCCGGCGGGTTTCTTCCACAAACCGGAAATAGGACGCATAATAGGTCCAGCTCGCCGCCCAGCCCACAAAAACCGTGAAGGTCATGAGCGGGTAACCCGCAACCGTGAAACCGATCAGCGCCAACGTCGGCAGCGCAAAACGCGCCCGGGTCGCTCGCAGCATCGACATGAGGACCGAAATCCGAAACGCGTCCGCATAAAGTTCGCGTTTTTGATACTGGTAGATCCCCGCCACCACCAAGGGCGCCACAATCAGCAGGACCGGCACCATCGGCAGGTAAACAAACGATCCCCAGCCCAACCACTGCAGCGGCAGCGTGAGCAGCCAGGCCACCGCCAGCGGGGCAA
The DNA here is from genome assembly GCF_051209155.1 of Actomonas spartinae. NCBI lineage: Bacteria > Pseudomonadati > Verrucomicrobiota > Opitutia > Opitutales > Opitutaceae > Actomonas > Actomonas spartinae. Next base: position 1,746,255 of record NZ_JBPJGB010000002.1, on the reverse strand, counting down.
CGCCCAGCACAAGGAAAATCACGAAGGCCGCAATGCCGTCGAAAAACAGCCGGCGCCACTCCTCCCACTCCGGCAAAACGACGGCGTCTCCGCGCCGGGCCCGCTCGATCAGTCCATACAGGTAGCCAAAAGCCAGGAAGTGCGCGAGCGGCACCACCAAGAGCAGGGCTCCCACGATGCTCTTGATGAACCACGAGGAGTCCGCGAATAGGCGTTTGCAAACGAGATCTAGGGTCGGCATTGCAGCGGAAACAAAAGTTGAGCGGACCGTAGCGGTGCCCCGATGGAAGTCACAAACAAATTAAACTCCCTGGTCACGCGCGTCGAAGCGGGCCTCGATCAACATGTTCCGGCAGCGGACACCCGTCCGACCCGGTTGCACGCCGCCATGCGCTACAGTCTGGAGGCCGGCGGGAAACGCCTGCGCCCCTCCCTGCTGCTCGCCGCCGCCGAACTCGGGGGCTGCACCGGCGACGAGGCCCTGCCCGCCGCCGTCGCCATCGAATGCCTGCACACCTACTCGCTCATTCACGACGACCTGCCCTGCATGGATAACGACGACCTGCGGCGCGGACGCCCCACCGTCCACAAGGCCTACGATGAGGCCACCGCCCTGCTGGCCGGCGATGCCCTGCTGACCCACGCCTTTGCCTTGCTGACCGAGGCCTATGCGGACCGTCCCGCCCTCGCTCACGCCCTGGTCCGGGAGCTTGCCGAAACGGCCGGTAGCCAGCGCCTGATCGGCGGCCAAATGGCCGATCTCGAGGGCGAAGCCAAGGGCGACGCCACGCCGGAGGAACTCGAGTTCATCCATCTCAACAAAACCGCGGCCATGATCGAAACAGCCCTTGTCATGGGCGGCATGGTCGGCGGACTGACCGACCCGCAACTCGACGACTTGCGCACCGCCGGACGCCATCTGGGTCTCGCCTTCCAGATCGTCGACGACGTGCTCGACGCCACCGCCGACACCGCGACCCTCGGCAAAACCGCCGGCAAGGACGCCGCGACGGAAAAGACGACCTACGTGCGTATCCACGGCCTGGATGCCTCGCGGCGTTTCATCACCGAACAGACCGCCGCCGCCCTCACCACTTTTGCCCGACTGCCCGGTGACACCGGCTTTCTGCGCGGCCTCGCACAGGCCATGGCCAGCCGGGCGGCGTAGCTCGCCACGCATTCCATTCCCGCAGGACAATTGTAGACCAAAAACCTGCGACTTTTCGGTAGGCTGTCGGGTGCTTTACCCCGCAACCACCGATTTCCATGAACGATACGATCAACGTCACGCCCGTCGAATCCTCCCACCGTCTGCTCAACATCCTTAGCCACGGCGCTTGGGTGCTGAGCGCGCCGATTTTGATTCCGCTCATCATCTACCTCGTCACCAAACGCGACGGCACCAGCGTGCCGGCCCACGCGGCGGAGGCTTTCAATTTTCACGTCAGCTGGGCAATCTGGAGCCTGTGCTGCATTCCCCTGATTTTCCTCTTCGGGCTCGGCTCCCTGCTCCTGTTCGTCCTCGGCGTCTCGGCCTTCGTGCTCATGATCATCGCGATTGTGAAAGCCGCCAACGATGAGCTCTACCGCTACCCGCTCACGATTCGGTTCATCGAAGTCTGAGCGCGCTTAGGGTGTGTCTGGGAAAGCCGAGGTGCCAGCGTGAGCGGGAAAAGGGGCTCGCGCAAGGCGTCCGCGACGGAGGTGGCCCAGCGGGCCATGCCGTCGAGGGCAACGCCGCGCCAGTCCCTTTTCCCACTCACCCTTCGGGCTGGGACGGAGCCAGCGAAGGCCGGCGTTGCCGCCTTGTCCTCCACTGGCTGCGCTCCCAGCGCTGGCACGTCGGCTTTCCCAGACACACCCTAAACCGTGCCGATCAGCTCCACCAGCCGCCGGATCGCTGGGGTGCCGCGTCCGCGCTGGCGCAGCACGTAAAAGTCCCAGGTGGCGAACTTGTCCGCCAGTGGCACAAACACCACCCCAGGCGGCGACACGCCGTCGACGTAGTTGGGCAACACGCACACCGCGGAATCCCCCACCACCCGCATGAAGGTCTCCGTGACCTCGTTGGTCTCCGCCACAAATCGGGGCTTGAATCCCGCCTTGGCACAAAGTGAGGCCACCCAGGCGTTGCGCCCCGGCACCGCCGTCTCCGCCACGCCGATGAACGACGCCCCCTTCAGCTCCGCGAGCGCGATTTCAGTCCGTTTGGCGAGCGGATGGTCCGCCGGCAGCGCCCCACACACCCCGATGCGCTTCACCTTCCGCCGAAAGAAATCCTCGCCGACCGCCGCGCCTTCCTGCCCGATCAGCGCCACGTCGAGTTCGCCGGCCCGCAGCGCCTTGAGTTGTTCGACCGGGGTTTGATCGAACAGCCACAGCTTCAAATCCGGAAACTCCTCGCGCAGCCGCGTGAGCGCCGGACTCAGAAAACGGTTGGCCGCCATGCCGAGGTAACCCACGCGCAACTGCGTATGCCGCCCCCGCGCGTGCGCCGCCACATCGGCCCAGGCTTGGTCGTAGTCCTTCAGCACCGGCGCCATTGCTTCACGCAACTTGAACCCCAAGTCGGTCGGGCGCACCCCCCACGAGCCGCGCTCAAACAAAGGCCCGCCCACCTCCTGTTCCAGCGCTTGGATCTGTCTCGACAGGGTTGGTTGCGCCACACCCAGGCGCGCCGCCGCGCGGTTCACGCTGCCTTCCTCCATCACCGCCATGAATGTGCGCAGGGTCTTCATTGGCTCGGGTTATGCAAAAAACGTATACCAATGGCAACACCGGGGTATTAGGCGCGAGTGCGGCGATGCGTTAGGGTCACGGCGTTCCCAACGAACCAACCTTCAACCCATCCCTTCACATGTCCCACACGACCGTTTCATCCCTCCCTGTGGACGCGCCGACGTCCTTCTCCGCCACCAAGCTGCTGCGCGATGCGCTCTTCGGCACCTCGGCCTCCTTCAACCCCATTTTCCTGCGGCTCGCGGTGGCCGTGGTCATGTTCCCGCACGGCGCGCAGAAGCTGCTGGGCTGGTTTGGTGGCTACGGGTTTGCCGGCACGATGCAATTTTTCACCGGCCAGATGGGCATCCCTTACGCCCTCGGCGCCGGCGCGATTCTGGTCGAATTCTTTGCCCCCATCCTGCTGGTGCTCGGTCTGCTCACTCGCCCGGCCGCCATTGCGCTCGGCGTCGTCATGGCCGTCGCGATGTTCACGGTGCAACTGCAACACGGATTCTTTATGAACTGGTATGGGCAGCAGGCTGGCGAAGGCATCCAGTTCACCTTGCTCCTGCTCGGCGCGGTGGCCGCCCTCACCGTCTCCGGCGGCGGCGCGGCTTCCGTCGACCGCGTGCTGCACCAGCGCAACGCCGCCTGAGGTTTCGCCATGTCGGCTTCGTCCACCGGAATCGCGGCCGTCGGCGAAGTCGACGTCAACTCCGCGCCTACGCCAAGCCGGGCGTGGAGCGACCCGGCCCTCACGGCCCTCGCGCCGATGATCTGGGGATCGACCTACTTGGTCACCACCGACCTGCTCCCGCCCGATCGCCCGATCACCGCCGCCTGCCTCCGCACCCTCCCCGCTGGCCTCGCGCTCATTCTGCTGCAGCGGCGGAAAGTGCCGGTTGGAGCCTGGCCGCGTCTCGCGCTCTATGCGCTCCTCAACATCGGCCTGTTTCAAGTGCTGCTCTTTGCCGCCGCCTATCGGCTACCCGGTGGCATCGCCGCCATCGTCGGCGCGCTGATGCCGCTCTTGGTCATGGCGCTGGCGTGGCTCTTCGACCAGCGCCGCCCCGGACTGACCGCCGTGTCCGCCGCCATGATCGCCGTGCTGGGTATGCTGCTGATCTTCGGCCGTCCCTCGCAGTCCCTCGATCGGCTCGGACTTCTGGCCGCCGCCGCCGGCACGATCTGTCTCGCGTTCGGCACCTACCTGACCGGGCGCAATCCCTTGCCCATGCCGCTGCTCGTTTCCAGTGGCTGGCAGCTCACCCTCGCCGGCCTGGCGTTGGCCCCCGTGGCTTACGCCTTCGAACCTGGGCTACCCGCCTTCGAGACCAAGCACCTCGCGGGATATGCCTACCTCGCGATTCCCGGAGCCTTGGTGAGCTACCCGCTTTGGTTTCGCGGCATTCGCCAACTCAGCGCCACCGCCGTGTCCGCGCTCGGCCTGCTCAGTCCGCTCACCGCCCTGCTGCTGGGCTGGTGGTTTCGCAACGAAACCTTCGCCCCGCTGCAGCTCGTCGGCATGGCCGGCGTGCTCGCCGCGGTGCTGCTGCTCCAACGCAAGCCCTCCCTGCGCTTAACCCACTCCACTCCCTGCCAAACTAAATCCATATCATGAATACGACCACCGACACTCCCCTCGCCCACCTGCTCGAAACCCGCTCCACCACCGGACGCTTCGAGCCCGGCCGTCCCCTGCCGGACGGCGTCATCGAAAACCTGATACACCTCGCCACCCGCGCGCCCTCCGCCTTCAACCTCCAAAACTGGCGTTTCATCGCGGTCGAGAGCGACGAGGCCAAATCTCGCCTGCAGGCCGTCGCCTACGGCCAGCAACAGGTGAAGGACGCCGCGGTCACCTTCATTGTCGTTGGACAAACCGAAGCCTACCCGCATCTCTTCGCCCGCCTGCAACCCGCCGTCGATGCCGGCGATCTCCCCGCCGGCGTGCAACGTGGTTGGTCAGACATGGCCACCGGCGCGCATGAGAACAACCCGCAGCTCCAGCGCGACGAGGCCTTCCGTTCGGCCTCCCTGGCCGCCATGGTGCTTATGTTGGCCGCCAACGAAATGGGCTACGCCAGCGGCGCCCTCAGCGGCTTTGACCCGACGGCCCTCAGCACCGAATTCGGCCTCTCGGACCACGACGTGCCGGTGATGCTCGTCACCGTCGGGTATCCAGCGGACGGCAACTGGCCCCAAAAACCGCGCCGCCCAGTCAGCGAAGTCTTGGAGCGGGTTTGATGGCTCCGCGGGAGGGCACCGGTTGACGTCTGCGCCCCGGTGCTCACCTTCCCCGCTCATGCCCACCCTCACCATCGTGCCCCCCATGCCGGGAGCGGAACGCCGCTTCCGTCCCTTCACCGACTTCGTGCAAAGCGAAGGCTGGGCGACCGATTTCGTGAAACTGCACTGGGAAGGCCCGCAACCGGCCTTTGGCAGCACCTCGGTGTTTGGCCAGGTCCGCGCCCAGACGGCAGGCCGTATCGTGATGGGGTTTTCGCTCGGCGCGCTCTACGCGCATCTGGGCGCGCTCGAAGCCAAACACCTCATCCTCGGCTCCATCTCGCCCTTCTTTCTCGAGGACGACGACGAACCACAGCGCTGGATGATCTCGCTGCAGGAGGGCAACCCGGCCACGCCGGCAGATGTGCTTGTCGGGTCCAAGGAGGACGCCCAGATGCACCGCCGCGCGGAGTCGATCCGCGATTTCTACCAGCACTCCACCTACACGGTGGTGCCGAAGGCCGACCACGAGCTGTGGCATCCCAACTACCTCGCCGAAATCGGGCGGACGCTTCGGCAATTGCAGGCATAAAGAAGCCCGACCAAAGGGCCGGGCTTCGAAAGAAGGACAAATGGTCGAACCGCTTAGCTCGCTTTGGCGGCGGCGTTGACGAGGTCGACGAAGCTGCGCGACTCGAGCGAAGCGCCACCGATGAGACCGCCGTCGATGTCGGGCTGCGCGAGCAGTTCCGGCGCGTTGGCCGGCTTCATCGAACCGCCGTAGAGGATGCGGATCTTGTTGCCCACGGACGCGCCGAAGAGCTTGCCGAGCAACCCGCGAATGAAAGCATGCACCTCCTGCGCCTGCTCGGTCGTGGCGACCTTGCCGGTGCCGATGGCCCAGACGGGCTCGTAGGCGATGACGACGCTGGTGGCCTGCTCCTTGGTCACGCCTTCGAGGCCGCCTTCGAGCTGGGTCTGCACGACCTGCAGCGTGGACTCGGCTTCGCGCTCGGCGAGGGTTTCACCCACGCAAAGGATGGGCTTGAGCTCGGCCTTGATCGCGGCGGTGACCTTCTGGTTGATGAAGGCGTCCGTCTCACCGAAGTAGGTGCGGCGTTCGCTGTGACCGAGGATGACGAAGCTGGCGAAGAGCGAGCGGAGCATCTCGGCGGAGACTTCGCCCGTGTAGGCGCCGCTGGGTTGCGGATGCATGTTCTGGCCACCGAGCTTAACGCTGGAGCCATCGAGAGCCTTGCCGACGGACTCGAGGGAGGTGAACGGCGGGCACACCACGACGTCGACGTCATTGCTGCGACCGACCTCGGCGACGATGTCCTTCACGAGGTCAGCGGCTTCGCCCGAGGTCTTGTTCATCTTCCAGTTACCGGCGATGAGTTTCTTGCGGATCATAAGTTTGGGAAGGGTTGGAGCTTAAAGTCGGCCAGCTGAGTTCAGGCCGACAGGAACGCGACGCCGGGAAGGACCTTGCCTTCGAGGAACTCGAGGGAGGCGCCTCCACCGGTGGAGCAATGGGAAACCTTGTCGGCCACGCCGAACTTCTTGGCAGCCGTGGCGGTGTCACCGCCTCCGACCACGGAGGTCGCGCCGTTGGCGGTCGCTTCAGCGACGGCCGCGGCCTGGGCCTTGGTCGCGCCGGCGAATTTTTCGAATTCAAACACGCCCGCCGGACCATTCCAGATGATGGTCTTGGATTCGAGGATGGCCTTGCGGTAGAGCTCGATCGACTTCGGGCCGGCGTCGAGGCCTTCCCAACCGTCCGGGATGCCGGTCTCGTCGGTGGCGCTTTGGGTGTTGGCGTCCGGGCTGAAGTCGTCGGCGCAAACGTAGTCGACCGGGAAGATAAGCTCCACGCCCTTCTCCTTGGCCTTGGCGGAGAGTTCTTCGACGATCTCGGCGCCCTTCTCGTCGAAGAGGCTGTTGCCGATGGCCATGCCGTTGATCTTCTTTTTGAAGGTGTAGGCCATGCCGCCGCCGATGATGATCTTGTCGGCCTTTTCCAGCAGGTTGGTGATGAGCGGAATCTTGTCGGCGATCTTGGCGCCGCCGAGGATGGCAAGCAGCGGCTTCTCGGGATTATCGAGCACCTTGTTGAAGGCCTTGATCTCCTTTTCCATGAGGAAGCCGGCGGCCTTCTCGGCCAGAGCCACGCCGACCATGGAGGAGTGCGCGCGGTGCGCGGTGCCAAAGGCGTCGTTGACGTAAACGTCGCCCATCTTGGTGAGGCTGGCGCGGAAGGCCTCGACCGCGGCCGGATCGGCTTTGACGGAGTTGCCGTCGGCGTCCTTGGCCTTGCCCTCTTCCTCGATGTGATAACGCAGGTTCTCGAGCAGGAGCACCTGGCCCGGCTGCAGGGCGGCGGCCTGGGCCTCGACCGCAGGACCGACACAGTCGCTGGCAAACTGGACCTCGCGGCCGAGCAGTTTGGCGAGCTCGTCGGCGACGGGCTTGAGGGTGAACTTGGGGTTCGCCTGACCATTCGGACGGCCGAGATGGCTCATGAGCACGACAGAGGCTCCGGCGTCCAAGGCGTGCTGGACGGTCGGCAGCGCGGCGACGATGCGCTGGTTGTTGGTGATCGCACCGGTGGCCTTGTCTTGCGGGACGTTGAAATCGACGCGGATGAGGACGCGTTTGCCGGCGAGGTCGAGATCGCGAATGGATTTGAAGGCGGACATGACGGTTAAAAATGAAAGTGGCCCACGGAACACACGGAAGACACGGAAGCGTCGGCTGCGGTTGGTCCGTGTATTCTGTGTGTTCCGTGGGCCGGAACAGGGTTGAAGGAGCTTAGAGGGCGGCGGCGATCTTCTTGGCGAGATCGACGACGCGGTTGGAGTAGCCCCACTCGTTGTCATACCAGCTCACCAGCTTGAAGAACTTGCTGTTGAGCTCGATCGAGGAGCCCGCGTCGTAGATCGACGAAAGCTTGTCGTGGATGAAGTCGGAGGAGGCGACCTCGTCCTCGGTGTAGCCGAGGATGTCCTTGAGGTAGGTCTCGGACGCGGTCTTGAGGAGCGCGTTGATCTCGGCGAGCGAGGTCTCCTTGACGGTCTTTACGGTCAGGTCGACGGCGGAGACGGTCGGGGTCGGCACGCGGAAGGCCATACCGGTGAGCTTGCCCTTCACCTCGGGGCAAACGAGGCCCACGGCCTTGGCGGCACCGGTGGTGGAGGGGATGATGTTCATCGCGGCGGCGCGGCCACCCTTCCAGTCCTTCTTGGAAGGACCGTCGACCGTCTTCTGGGTCGCGGTGTAGGAGTGGACGGTGGTCATGAGACCTTCCTCGATGCCGATACCTTCCTTGAGGAGCACGTGCACGAGCGGCGCGAGGCAGTTCGTGGTGCAGGAGGCGTTGGAAATGAGGTTGGTGCTGGCCACGTCGAGGGTCGCGTCGTTCACGCCCATGACGACGGTGGCGACGTCACCCTTGGCCGGAGCCGAGATGATGACCTTCTTGGCACCCGCGGCGATGTGGCCCTGGGCCTTCTTGTCCTCGGTGAAGAGACCGGTGGACTCGATCACGAGATCGACACCCAACTCACCCCACGGGAGAGCGGCGGGACCCTCGCGAACCGCGAGGACCTTGATTTCCTTACCGTTCACGACGAGCACGTCATCTTCAGCGACGTCCGGGGAGGACTTCTTGCTGCTCACGGTGCCGTTGAAGCGACCCTGCGTGGAGTCATACTTCAGAAGGTAAGCGAGGTTGTCGGCGGGAACGAGGTCGTTCACGGCCACAACGTCGAGAGTATCGCCGAGCAGGCCCTGCTCAACGAGAGCGCGGAAGACCAAGCGCCCGATGCGGCCAAAACCATTGATGCCAACTTTTACTGCCATGGGTTTCTCCAGTGTAGATAGTTATATGCTGTTTCAGGTGAACCGCACCCTACGGGCGCGGGGAAGTGAGAGCGAAATCGGGCGCCTTGCGCATGGCAAGGGGTTTTCCCGGGCATTGCTTGTTGTGACCTGTTCGTATCTTGGCCACCGCCCGACGGCGGAGCTAACCGTATCAGTCGCAGGAAGATGAAACAGGCTCATGGCCGATTCAGGTCCCCTTCCCCACCTTTTGCCAAAGCCCGCAGCCGAGCGCCGGCACCCAGAGGCGGGCCCCGAGTTCACTTTGCCAGCGGGGCAAATCGGCCCGTTCAAAATGCTCGTGATCGGCCAAACGCCGCCAGATCCAGCCCGCGACGGAGTCGTCGACCTCGATTTCGACGTCATGCAGGGTCGGATTGATCAGGAAAAGCAATTGATCGGTCCCCGCCGAGAGATCGGCGTTGTAGAGCACCGCCGCCGCCGCGGTGTCCGGCGCGAACCAAAAGTGGAAAAATCCCTCCGAGGCCCGCGAATAGTGCCGCAGCAGGCGTCCGGTTTCCGAACGACGGAAGGCGATCCACTCCGCAAAATACGCGTGGGACCCCGAAAACCGCTCCATACGCCGGTAGTCCAATGCGTTCAGGTCGCCGCGGAGGTAGGTGTTGTTGACGCCGTGCTTCGACCGCAGGAAATCCTGACCGGCCGAGATCATCGGGATGCCGATCGAGCTGAAGAGCACCGCCGCCATCAGGTGGGTGCGACGGCGGTCGTTGGCCGTCGCGAGGTGACCGTTGCCGTCCTCGTTTTCGGTGATCTCGTCAATCCAGGTGCGGTCATCGTGTGATTCGACGTAGTTGACGGTCTGCGCGGGCCAGTGGGCAAAGTGCCAGGGCGACCCCTTAAGGTAATATTCGAAGGTCTCCCGCGAACTGCCGCCGCGCACATATTCCTTGAGGAACCGGCGGTATCCATCGTTCCAAGAGGCCCAGCCGGTCTCGCTCAGGGCCCCGGCAATGTGCCCCCGGAAACTCCACGGCTCGGCGATCAACACGACGTCAGGCTTCACTCGCTTGAGGGCGACCTCGATCTGCTTGAGCACTTCCACCCCAAGCAACTCGGCGAGATCAAAGCGGAACCCGTCCACGCCGTAGGTTTCGATCAGGTGCGTGCAGCTTTCTATGATCAACCGCATGGCCATCGCCGCATCGGCCCGGAAGTCGTTGCCGCAACCGCTCCAATTCGAAAGCGAACCGTCGCCGCCCAACTCGAAGTAATAAAGCTTGTCGACGAACATGAGGTGCCCCGGCACCCCGACGTGATTGTAGACCACGTCCAGCACGACCGCGATGCCTCGCTCGTGAAACGCGCGCACCACGTCCTGCAACTCGCCGATGCCCGACGCCTTCGCCGGCTCGAGCGCGTAGCTGCTCTCCGGCGCGAAGTAGTTGTTGGTCATGTAGCCCCAGTGGTAGTCCGCCCGGGTCTCGTTATCGAACTCCTGAATCGGTTGCAGCTCGACGCAATTCACGCCCAGCCGGTGCAGGTAGAACGCCGGACTGCGCACCCACTTCGCCAGGCCGGCGAAGCCCCGCCGTTCCTCTTCGTCGAGGTCGATCGGCGCATGCGCGATCAAATCACGCACATGCGCTTCACACATAATCAGGTCCTGCCAGGCCGGCGTGCGAAACGCATCGCGAGCCGGATCGAGCTGCACCTGACTCCGATCGATCACCACCCCCGGACCTTCCCGTCCCACCGCGGCCAAGGCGTAGGGGTCGAGCACTGGCTGCAGGGGATCAAACAGCCCAAAATCATCGCGCGGACCATCAACGTGATAGTGATAAAACCAACCGTGCAAATTGCCTTCCACGGTGACCTCCCAGGTCAGCGGATCAGCCCCCGATCGTTCCATGGCCAGCAGCTCAGGCTCCTCCGCCAAAGCCTCCGGATTGCGCAGCGCCAGCTTCACTTCTTTTGCCCGAGGGGCGAACAGGCGAAACACGGTGTCGCCGTCCTCGATGCGTGCGCCCTGCGGCAGCTTGGACTCAAGTCGGAAGAAAAATTCTCCGGGACGCAGCGGCACCGAATGGTCGGCATCACTACCCGACCAATGCGCCCGCCACGATTGGGTCAGGTCAATCGGCTCCCGCAACTCAAAGGAGAACAGGTGCTGCCCCGTGCGCTCCGGGTCGAGCAGACGGTTGCGGTTGCCTCCTTCGTCAAAAACCGTGTTCGGCGCATGGGCCGGCACCTCATACCAATGTCCTTCGCCATCGACAAATTTGAACCGTTGCGGCGGTCCCGACAAAAACGGCTCCGCGTCGCCGCACCACAACAGCACCGGCTGCCGGTCGAGCGTAGCTTCACGCAACTCCCATTCCTCACGGCCGATGGCCTCGCCCCAACCGTTGAAGTCACCCGCCAGATAAACCGCCGACCGCCGCGCAAACGGCTTGGGATGCGCATCCACCGGCAGGAAAAAGTAGATACGACCGGTCCGACTGACGAAATACCCGCTTTCGTTGCCAAACGAATGGTCGCGCACGCGCTTCAGACCGGCGACCCGCAGGCCACCGGAAAACTTCACCGGCGGCGCATGACGCGCCCGCCAGTCACGGGCCAGCTCCAACACCCCCGAGGTGGGCGACGTGAGCCAGGCTTGAACGATGCGGTTGGCGCGGGAAGACATGGAGCGGTTGGGACTCGACAGCATCGACCGAGCCACGAAGCGCTCAAGGCGCAAATCGACGCAAGCTCGCAACCAGGACGAAATGAAGCCGGATGATTTACGATTTACGATTTCCTCCGCTGCCCCATTCCCAGACCGTAAATCATAGTCTGTAATTCCGAAATGCCTTCCTCCCGCACCCTCGTAGCTCTCTCCGGCGGCGTCGACAGCGCTGTCGCCGCGCTGCTGCTGAAGCAGGCCGGGCACGACGTTGAGGCGGCCTACATGAAGAACTGGATCAACGAGGACGAAATCATCGGCGACTGCCCGTGGCAGCAGGACATCGTCGACGCTCGCGCCGTCGCCGAGCACCTCGGCATCCCTTTTCGGGTGGTCAACCTCATGGAGGAATACCGCGATCGCGTTGTCGCCTACCTGCTCGACGGCTACCAACGCGGCCAAACGCCCAACCCGGATGTGATGTGCAACCGAGACATCAAATTCGGCGTATTCGCCCAGTGGGCACGCGACCACGGTTTCGATGCCGTCGCCACCGGTCACTACGCGCAGCGCCGCGAACGCGACGACGGCACCTTCGAACTCATCGAGGGCGCCGACCCCAACAAGGACCAAACCTACTTCCTCGCCCTGCTCAATCAGGCGCAACTCGCCGGCGCCCGTTTCCCGATTGGCCATTTGCTCAAGCCCGACCTGCGTCGCCTGGCGGCCGACGCCGGACTGCCCAACGCGGCCAAGAAGGACAGCCAGGGCATCTGCTTCATCGGTCAGATCAAGATGGCGGACTTCCTCCGCGAATACGTGCCTGACGCGCCCGGTCCCATCGTGCGCGCCACCGACGAAACCGTGCTCGGCGAGCACCGCGGCCTGCACTTTTACACCCTCGGCCAGCGCCGCGGCATCGGCATCCCCTCCAACACCGACGGCAAAGCCTACGTCGTCGTCGGCAAACGTGCCTCCGACCGCGCCTTGCTCGTGGCCTTCGACGGCCCCGCCGCCCCGGGTTTGCACACCGGCGAGGTCAAGGTGCATAGCCTGCGCTGGAACACGCCCCACCCGCCGACCACCGCTTGCGACCTGGAGGGCAAGGTGCGCTACCGCGATCCGCGCGTGCCGCTTAGTTTCACGCCCGATCCCAATGAGCCGACCAGTGCCACGATCCGCTTCGCCGAACCCCAACGCGGACTCGCCGCCGGCCAGATCCTCGCGCTTTACGACGGTCCGCGCCTGCTCGGCGGCGGCATCTACCTCTGACTTGCCCCGCCGGCCGGCCCGACCGTTTAGGCTTCCATGAGCACGACCCTTGAAGCCCCGTCTGCCCGCTGGCGCGACTCCTACCTGAGCCTCGTCGCGGAATTTCGCGAGCGCGGGGAGGACCTCGTGCCGTTCGTCCTGGCGTTTCCCACAGATGACTTCTCCGCCTTCCTTGCGAACCTAGAAGCCTGTTCACGTGGCGATGCCCTTCCCGAGGGCTACGTGCCTCACACGACCTATTGGCTGGTCGAAAACGACACAGAGGTCGTGGCCGTTTCCAACCTCCGGCACGAATTGAACGAAAAATTGCTCATTGAGGGCGGCCACATCGGCTACGGCGTGCGACCGTCCGCGCGACGTCGCGGCCACGCCACCGCCATCCTCGCCGCCACCTTGTTGCAAGCCCGCGCTCGCGGCATCACCCGCGCCCTCATCACCTGCAGCCGCGACAACGTGGGCTCAGCCGGCGCCATCCTGAAAAACGGCGGCGTCTTCGCAAACGAAGTGCCCGGCCGCGTCCACCCCGGCCTCGTGCAGCGCTACTGGATTCCTCTCGGCTGACGCACATCGGCGGGGCCGCCGGGGCCCGCCTCCACTCCACGCCTTACTTCCGCCGCGGCGGGAGCTCCATCGCGCCGGGCGCCGCCTCCAGCAGATTCGGCTCAATCTCCGCCTCACGACGTCCGCCCACCCAGTCAAGCGCACCGACCAACATCGCCTGATAGTAGTCGGCATCCCACACATCCTCACGATGCCCCATGGCGTTGTAGTAAACGCGCCCTTTGCCATAGGCCTTGGCCCACGCAATCGGGTAGTCGGGACGATCATAATCCGAGCCTTCCATACCAGCGGTCTCCAACACCAGCAGCACGTGATTGCGCGGCGCGTATTCCTTCAATGAATACCACTCTTCCAGCACCGAAATCTCCGCCCCCAGCTTTTCCATGCCGGGAAAGGCGTTGCTCACCACTCGCGCCGTCGCGACTTGCTGCGGTCCGTGGTTGATGAACTCACCGCCCAACATCTTCACGTAGGGATCGGACGCCTCGCCATTCGTTTCGTAGCGATGCCCGCGCAGTTCCTGCGGCGGGTTGCCATCGTAACGTTCGTAGGTGTGGAAGCAGTCCGCGCCGGCGTGCACGGCCATGAACCCACCGCCCTGCGCCACCCAATCCAACAGCGCCACTTTCCCGGCGGCACTCATGGGAGGCGCCTTGTCAGTTCCACTCATTTCCAAGTTCCCGCTGGTATAGAAGAACACCACGTCGAACTGGTCCAAATACTCCGGCGAAAACAAGCTGCCATCCTTGCTGAAGGTGAAAGCGATATCGTGCCCCGCCCCCAACGCCAACAACACGCGTTCCGAATAACTCGGCGAACCAGGTTCGGCCCACTTGACCACGTCGTGCTCCCATCCCGCCGATTTGGTGAAATAGAGCACCTTCAAGGGATCTGCCAGCGACGTGATCGCCCCCAAACAAAGCGCAAACAAGAGCGAAAAACCAAGACGACGGGGTAGACGAATCATGCCCCAAGCATCAAAGCTCACCAAAGCGCGGGCAATCCCAGACCCGTCCTACCCCAACAACTCTTCGGCATGCGCGCGGGCGCTGGCCGCCTTGCGATCACCCAACATCCGCGCCAGCTCGTCGATGCGCGCCGTCCGGTCGCCGTCGATGGGCGTGATCGAAACGGAAACCCGGTCCTTCGACTGATCCTTCTCCACCACCAAGTGCGCCCGCCCCTGCGCGGCCACCTGCGGCAGGTGCGTCACGCACAACACCTGATGATTGGCGCCGATCCCTGCCATTTGTTCCCCCACCACGCGGCCGATCTCACCGCCCACGTTGGCATCCACTTCGTCAAAGACCAGCACGGGCACGGCGTCGAGGTCGGCCAGCACCGTCTTCAAGGCCAACATCACCCGCGCCAGTTCGCCGCTCGACGCGATGCGGTTCAGGGGCAACGCCTCCTCGCCCACGTTGGGGGAAAACAGAAACTCCACCGCCGAATCACCGCTGGGGCCCAGCTCCGCCGTCGCACTGACTTCGATCCGGAACTCCGACTTCTTGAAGCCCAACCGGGCGATCGACTTGGCCGCGACCTTGGACAGCTTGACCGCCGCCTTGGTCCGCTGCTCCCGCAACGCCGCCGCCTGGCTCTGCGCCGCCTTCTTCGCGGTCGCGATCCGCTGGTCGAGCTTGGCCAGGGCACCTGCGATGTCGCCCTGGCTATCCAAGCGCTGCCGCAAGTCTTCCCGGGCCGCGGTGACCGCAGCGAGCTCGCCACCGTGCTTCCGCTTCGCCTCCAACCACGCGTTCATGCGCGTGTGCAGGGACTCCACTTCATCGGGCTCAAAAGAAAACTGCCCGCCCAGATTGGCGTATTCTCCCGCCAGGTCGGCCAACTCGATCGCCGAGGCCTGCAGCCGATCGGCCAGCGTTCCCGCCGCCTCATCCAGCTCGGCCAACTCCCGGGCCGCGCGCAGCAACGGCGCCAGCTGTGGCGCGATGCCCTCCTCGCCGCTGAGCCCCGCTTCGAGCGCCTGCGCCAGTTCACTCAGCTCCTGCGCCCGACTCACCCGGGTAAAGTCACGCTCCAAGGCCTCAACGGCCTCGCTCGTAAGATCGAGGGCGTCGAGCCGCTTGAGCTGCTGGCCCATGAACTCGATTTGATCCGCCGACAACCGGTCCTGCTTGACCAGGCGTTCACGATCGCCTCGCAGCTTTCGCCAAGCGTCATAACTTTCCTGATACGCCGCCAATGCCTCCCCGGATTGGGCGTAAAGATCAAGCAGCTCCAACTGACACTGGGGTTTGAGCAAACGACGCGGCTCACTCGGGCCATGAAAATCAATCCAGGCCTCCCCGAGCTGTTGCAGGTTACCCAGCGTGGTCATGCTGCCGTTGACGCTGATTTTGGGCGCGCGCGTGCGGGCAAGACTACGTTTGAGCAGCAAGACACCGTCCTCGCAGGCCGGAAGGTCCAGCGCGGCGAGCACCGCGTCGATCCGAGACGGATCGGCAAACCACAGCGCCGCCTCCACTTCGCAAGCGTCCGCGCCCTGGCGAATCACGGTCTTCTCGACCCGCTCCCCCGCCAACAAACTGAGCGCGCCCAGCAGGATGCTTTTGCCCGCGCCGGTTTCACCCGTGACCACGGTAAAACCCTCATCGAACTCAAGCGACACCTCCTCTAGGAGGGCGAGATTGCGAATGGTCAGGGTCTGCAGCATGGAGCGCGGCCAGTGAGCGCAGGGAGCCGCCCAACTTCAAGACGGTTTCGCAACGTCCTCTCCTTTCGTTGCTTACCTACCGATGGTGGACCCTACAGAACTCGAATCTGTGACCTCTTCCATGTCAAGGAAGCGCTCTAACCAACTGAGCTAAGGGTCCGAAAATCGGGAGCCGGGGAGTAAGCATAACCGTCCCTCTCCTCCGCAAGAAAAATTTTCGCCAGCCGGTCGATTTGCCGGCAGCGGCCACTACGTCCCGGGCGCAAAAAAGCGCCGCGCCGCCGCGGCGTCCTGTTCGATCTGCTGCCGCAGCGCCTCCACTCCGTCAAACTTGCGCTCGTCGCGCAGGAAGGCACACCACTCGACTTCGATGTGATCTCCCGGTCCAAACGGCGGGGTTGCAAACGCATGCACCTCCAGAATCGGCGTCGCGTCGGCCTCCGCCGCGACCGTCGGACGCACGCCGTAGTTGGCCACGCCTTGCCAGCATGCGGAATCACCGGACGTTCGCACCGCCCGACGCATCCGCACCGCGTAAACCCCCAGCCGCGGCGCACACTCCGGCGCCCAGGGGATGTTCAAGGTCGGAAACCCAATCGTGCGCCCGAGCCGTTGCCCTTCCCGCACCAAACCATCGGTGGCGTAGGTGTAGCCAAGCATCGCATTCACGAGGTCGAGCTGTCCTTCACGCAAGGCGGCTCGGATTCGCGTGCTGCTGATAGGCTCGCCATCAAAGTTAACCCGGGGGGCGCTGAAGATCCGCAAGCCATGCCGTTTGGCCTCGGTGGTGAGCAGGTCAATGTCGCCCCGCCGCCCGCGGCCAAAACGCCAATTCTCGCCGACGTAGATCGTGCGCAAGGTCGGCAACGCGGCCATGAGCATGGGCAAAAAGTCGTCGGCCTCGATGGCGGCAAACTCGGCCGTGAACGGCTGGGTGATGACCGCGTCCAGTCCGGCCGCCACCAGGCGGCGTCCCCGAATCCCCGCCGGCTGCAACAACGGCACGGCCGCATCCGGTCGCAGTAACCGACTCGGGTGCGGGTCAAAGGTCAGCGCCACCGCCAAACCACCCGATTGGCGCGCCGAAGCAGCGGCCGCCTCCACCACCGCACGATGCCCCAGATGGACACCGTCAAACATCCCGATCGCCACATGCAGCGGCCTACGCGGCAAATCGCGCGCCGCAGCCAGGCCGTCGAGTTGGGCGGGAAGCGTCACAGTGCGATGCTGGGCGCGACCTGATGCACCGGCAACAAGCGCTTTTCGAGGTCCGGCAAGGGCATTTCGAGCAGGGCCTCAAGCGGCAGCGACTGCTCGACTCGCAAATCACCGGACGCCGTGCGGCGCAGGTTTTTGAGGTGGCCACCGCAGCCGAGCTTCTGACCGAGATCATGCGCCAGGGTGCGCACGTAGGTGCCCTTGCTGGACCGCACCAGAAAATCGATCTCGGGCGCAGCCCAGCGTTTGAGGTCGAACTGCATCACGCGAATGAAGCGCGGCTCGCGCTCCACTTCCTCGCCTTTGCGGGCGGATTTGTAGAGCGGTTTACCGTCGATCTTGATGGCGGAAAACATGGGCGGCGTCTGATACTGGTCGCCTTTGAAGGTCTTCATCGCGGCGACGATATCGGCCTCGCTCAGTTCGCCGACCGGACGCGTTTCCAACACCTCGCCGTCGGCATCCTGCGTGTTGGTGACCTCGCCGAGTTTCACGGTGCCGGTGTATTCCTTTTCCGCGCTCATCATGTATTGCGAGACGCGGGTCGCCTTGCCGACCAGCATGACCAGCAGCCCGGTGGCCGAGGGGTCGAGCGTGCCGGCGTGGCCGATCCGCTTCATCTTCAGCTTGCCGCGCAGGCGCGCGACAACGTCGTGCGACGTGTGGTCTGTGGGCTTGTCCACCAGGAGGACGCCCTCGAATTCCTTCTTCGGTCCGAGCATGTTGAAAGCTGCCTTATATCCCCTCGCCCGCCTGCACTTCGTCCAGTCGTGCCGTGAGTGCGGCGACCAACTGCGAGCGAAACTCCGCGGCGGAGATGCCTTTGACATTCAAGCCTGCCGCGCAGGCGTGACCACCGCCGTTAAATTGTGAGGCGATCTGGTCCACCCGATACACCGCTTCCTTGGAGCGCAGGCTCGCTTTCACGCCGTCCTCGCGCTCCTCAATCAGGCAACCGATCACAACGCCATCGATGGCCCGGGCGTAGTCGACCAAACCTTCCGTGTCTTCGTGGTTGGTGCCGGTCTCGGCAAACACGCCGTCCGAGAGCGTGCCGACGCAGATGCGGCCTTCGGCGTGCATCTCGAACGAGGCAAGGAAATGTTGCAGCAGCTGCATCTTGCCCGCCGGTTCACGTTCGTAGAGTTCGAAACCGGCTTCCACCGGATCGGCCCCGCACGCCATGAGCTCCGCCGCGAACTTGAAGGTGCGGTGGGTGGTCGAGGCGAAACGGAACTGCCCGGTATCGGTCAGGATACCGGCATAGAGCGCCTGCGCGGTGATCGCGTCGATGGGCAGGTCAAAATCGAGAAACAGTCCCGCCAGGATTTCACAGGTGGCGGCGGCGGTCGGGTCGACACAGTTCTGCACCGCGTAACCCTGATTGGAGACGTGATGATCGATGTTGCCGAGCACCTCCGGAAAGCGGGCCGCGTGACGGGCGCCCGGACGTTCCCGGTCGGCGCAGTCCACAAAGATCGCCACGCAGTCCTCGTCGCCGAGTCCATCGATGTTCACGAAGGCCTCGCCCTTGGCGACAAAGTCCAGTCGCCGCGGCACGGCGTCAGCGTTCACACAAATCGTGCGTCGTCCCGCCGCCCGCAATACCCGCGCCAGGGCCACCTGCGAACCGATGCAATCGCCGTCCGGTCGGGCGTGACCCACGACCGCGATCGTCTTGCCTTGGGTGGCGTTGAGCAGCGCCCGAAATCCATCATGCAGCGCCGGGTAATTGGGCTGCTCCGCCATCACGACGATCCACCCTCCGCGTTGTCCCCGGCGGCCTTTTCTTCCCGCGCCAGATCATCGAGGATATCGAGCACGCGATTGCCCCGCTCCACCGCTTCGTCGAGCAGGAACACCCAGTCGGGCGCAAACTTGATCTTGATGCGTTGGGCCAGCTCCTTGCGCAGCTCGGCGCGTTTGCGCAGCAGCCAGCGGAACTGCTCCGCCACGGACTCCTCGTTGCCGAAAATGGAAAAGTAGATCTTGCCCGTCTTCAGATCGGGCGCGACCTGCACGTCGGCCACCGTGATGGCGACCGCCTCCTGCTTGTATTTGGTGTGCAAATACCCGCCCAACTCCCGTTGCACGAGCTCGGCGATACGGACGGTGCGATTGGACATGGAAAGGGCGGCGGGTTGAGGGCGCCGGCGGGTTTCCACCGGCGCGCAGGTTGACGGGACGGACGAGCGCCTCAGAGCGAGGCGCGGACTTTTTGAATCTCGTAGGTTTCGATGACGTCGCCCTTCTCGTAACCGTTGAAGTCATCGAGCTTGATACCGCACTCGAGACCGGCGCGGATCTCGTTGGCGTCGTCCTTGAAGCGCTTGAGCGTCTGGATTTTGCCTTCGTGCACAGTTTCCTTGCCGCGGCGCAGGCGCGCGGCGGCGTTGCGGATGATCTTGCCTTCAGTGACGAGACAGCCGGCGACAAAACCTTTGGCGAGCGGGAAGACCTCGCGGACTTCGGCGGCGCCGAGCTTGACCTCCTTGAGCTCCGGATCGAGCAGGTCGGCCATCATGTCGCGCACGGAATCGATGAGCTCGTAAATGATGTTGTAGCTCTCGATCCGCACCCCGTGGTGCTTGGCCTGCGGGGTGACGCCGTTCTCCAGCTTGGTGTTGAAGGCGAGAATGGTGGCACCGGCGGCGCTGGCGCGCTGCACGTCGGTCTTGGTCACGAGGCCGACTTCGTTGGCCACGATCTCGACGGAAACCTTGTCGCTCTGGATGCCCTCGAGCATGCCCCGGACCGCCTCGGCGGAACCGTAAACATCGCTCTTGATGACGAGTTTGAGGGTCTTGGCCTGGGTCGCGGCGATGTTGGCGAAGAGTGCTTCGACGGAAACTTCCTTCGGCGCAGCGGCCTTGGTGGAGATCTTCTTCTTGAGCTCATCGGCCACCTCTTCGGCGATCGATTCGGCCTCGCGGGCGTTCTTGACCGTCTTGAAGGTCGCACCGCTGTCGGGCGTGCCGGACCAGCCGATGACGCGCACTGGCGTGGCGGGGCCGGCTTCCTTCACGTTCTTGCCCTGATCGTCGAACATGGCGCGGACCTTGGCCCACTCCTTGCCGCACACGATGGCGTCGCCGACCTTGAGCGTGCCGCGCTGGACGATGACCGTCGCGAGCGGGCCGCGACCCACGTCGAGCTGCGATTCAATGACGATACCTGAGGCGGCGGCCTTCGGGTTGGCTTTGAGTTCGAGCACCTCGGCCTGGAGGTGAATCATCTCGAGCAGCTCGTCGATGCCCTCGCCCTTGATGGCGGAGACCGGCACGGTGATGGTCTGGCCGCCCCAGTCTTCCGACGCGATGTCGCGCTGCTGCATCTGGGTCTTCACCTGATCGATGTTGGCGCCCTTCACGTCCATCTTGTTGACGGCAACGATGAGGGAAACGTCGGCCTCCTTGATGTATTTAAGCGCTTCGTCGGTCTGCGGCATGAAGCCGTCGTCGGCCGCCACCACGAGGATGGCGATATCGGTGACCTGCGCGCCGCGGGCGCGCATCTTGTTGAAGGCGGAGTGACCGGGAGTGTCGAGGAAGGTGATCTTGGCGTCGTCCTTTATCACCTGATACGCACCGATGTGCTGGGTGATACCGCCGGCCTCGCCGGAGACCACGTTGGCCTTGCGGATGGTGTCGAGCAGCGAGGTCTTGCCGTGGTCGACGTGGCCGAGAATGCAGACGACCGGCGGGCGGGTCTCGAGGTTGCGTTCCTCTTCCTCCGCGGCCTTTTCCTTCTGCTTCTTGATGTCCTTCTCCGTGGGCGGCTGGTTGGGCTGCTGGCCTTCACCGCGGTGCTTCACCTCGAGGATGACGTTGTGCTTCTCAGCCAACGCGATCGCGACCGGCTCCTCGATGGTTTGGTTCATCGAGGCGAACACGCCCTGCTCCATCAATTCGGAGATGAGCTTGAAAGGTTTGAGGCCCAGCACCTGGGCGAATTCGCGCACGATGATCGGCGGCTTCACCTGCACGGTGCGCAGCTCGCCGTCTTCGGCCTCGGCGGCCGGAGCGGGCGCGGAGGGAGCGGCGGGCGGAGCGACCGGACCCTTGGCCGGTGGGCGCGGCGGCGGCACCGGCGCGGGCGCGGGGCGGGAAACTTGCGGAGCCGGAGCTGGGGACGAGGCCGGAGCCGGCGGAGGCGTCGGCGAACTGGGCCGCGAGACCGGCGGCGGCGTGGGAGCGCGGCCCGGAGGCGGCGGAATGGAAACGGGGCGCGGCGCGGAAGTCGTCGGCGCGGGCGGCGGAGGGGGCGGCGCCGCTGGCGCAGGAGCCGGAGCGGAGGGAGCACGCGCGGCGGCGGCCTTGGCTTCGGCTTCGCGACGGGCTTGCTCGGCCTTGGCGGCCTTTTCGCGTTCGACGTCATCCGCCGACTTCACGAAGACACCCGGCGGGAGCTTGACCTGCGACGGCGCGGTGGGGCCGTCATTGACCTCCTTGGCGGGCTCCGCGGCGGGTTTTTCCGTGGCGGGCGCTTCGGTCGCGTCTGCATCGGGCTGATTGCCAAACTCATTCACGAGCGCTTCGGCCGAGATGTTGTCAATCGTGCTGGAAACGCTCTTCACCTCGAAGTTGCGCTCTTTGAGCAAGGTCAGGAGAGCCTTGTTTTCCATGCCGATTTTCTTGGCGAGTTCGTGAATGCGGATGCTCATCAGGCGAGATTAGGATACAGACTTAGGCGAAAGGGGCTGGCTTGGGCAGGCTTAAAAGAGAAGGAGGGATTAGGCGCCGTGCTGGGCCGCGGCGACCTTGGCGAGAATGGAGGACGCTTCCTCCGAAGAGAAGCCCTGCCCTTCGAGGTCGTCGGCTTCGACACCTTCGAAGATCTCGAGGGAGACAAAACCGGCGGTGACGAGGCGGGTGGCGAGCTCGTAGGAGACGTCGAGCGACGAAGCGAGGCGCTTGGTCGCTTCGTCCTGCACATCGACGGTCTCTTCCTTGTATTCCTCAATGTCGATTTTCCAACCGATGAGGCGGGAGGTGAGACGGGCGTTCTGGCCCTTGCGACCGATGGCGATGGCGAGGTCTTCGTTGGCGACGCGCAGCAGAATGCGACGACCGCGTTCGTCGATTTGAATCTCGCGGGGCACGGCGGGCTTGAGCGCCTCCATGACCATTTGCTCGGGATCCGGGAAATAATTGATGATATCGATCTTCTCGCCGTTGAGTTCACGGACGATCGACTTCACGCGAGCACCGCGCGCGCCGACGCAGGCGCCGACGGGATCGACCTTCGGGTCGTTGGAGATGACCGCCATTTTGGTGCGGTAGCCCGGCTCGCGGGCAAAGGCTTCGATGCTGACGGTGCCATCGGCGATCTCGGTGACTTCGAGCTCAAAAAGACGGCGGACAAAACGGGGGCTGGCGCGAGACAGCATGAGCTCCGGGCCCCGCGGCGTGCTTTCGATCGCGCCGAGGAGGCAGCGGATGCGGTCGCCGGGCTGGTATTCCTCGCCGGGAACCTGCTCGCGGCCCATGAGCAGCGCCTCGGCCTTGCCGAGATCAACATAGATGTCGTTGCGCTCACGGCGACGCACGGTGCCGGTGACGATGTTGCCGACCATGTCCTTGAAGTCATCGTAGATGCGATCCTTCTCGAACTGACGCAGCTTCTGCATGATGGCCTGGCGAGCGGTCTGGGCTGCGATACGACCGAGATAGGACGGATCGATCTCCTTTTCGATGAGGTCGCCGAGTTGAGCGCCGGGTTGCAGGGCGGCGGCCTTCTCGATGTGGATCTCAAGCTTCGGATCGCTGACGGAATCGACCACGCGCAGGATGGACCACGCATGCAGTTGGCCGTTTTTGGGATCGATCTCGATCTTCAGTTCCTGGCCCGAGTTAACACCCTTCTGGGCAGCAGTTTTGATAGCATTGACGATCGCCGAGATCATGTCGGCGCGCTCGATGCCCTTCTCCTTCTCCATATACTCGAGGACGGATAGAATTTCGCTGCTCATAAGGTTCGATTGTGTTGCGGGAAATGTGGAAAAAAAAAGCGGGCCAGAGGCCCACCTTCAGAGGAAGTGAACTGAAATGTGAGGGCCGAACGTATCCCTCGGGCAAAATCGTTGTCAAGTCCGCCGCAGGACCGCCGCGCCCGCCTGCAACTCCGCTTCGTGTTGCCAACCCAACAAGGCTTGCACGTGCCCCCACGCCAGCGGTCGTCGCGTGCTGCCGTCGGCCAAGCCGATCAGCCGCGCCGCTTTCGCGATCGCGCCAGGCTGATCGCCGGGCCACGCGTTAAACCACCACGGGAACAGCCGATCCCCGCTCACCTCGCCCGCTTGCGCCGCCAGGAGGGGCAGCAATCCGTCACCCCAAAGGTTGTCGGCCCGCGGGCGCGCCAACGCTGACGCCACGCCCACCCGTTCAAACACGACCGATCGCCATTCACTCCAGCGGACCGATCGGCGCCAGGGGCGAACACCAGGGTCCTCATCGCGCGGAGCCGGGTCTGGCCATTCGCGACCGATCGCTATCAATAACTCCGGCCACGGGGCCCCGCCCTGCGCCACCCACGTCAAATAGGCCTGCAATCGACGCCGCGGATGATTCGCCGGCCGCACGCCTTGCAGTGACCACCGGTCCGCCATCGCACTAAAAACCTGCTCCGGGTCGAATTCCGGCTCCATCCACGCCTCCAAGGGCCAACGGCTGGCGACCTGCAACATCTGCGCCCGGTTGAAACGGTAACCCAGAATCTCCAAGGCCGTGTGGTGGCACGCGGCCGTCCAGCCCATGCGCTCGACCCGCAGCCGGGCATATTTGACTTTCGAGTCCCAACGCCGCCGGGCGAAACGTTGCACCCGCTCACTCAGCTCAGCCTCGTCCAACTCCAACCACGCCTCCGCCAAACGATCCGCCGGCCGCGCCGCGATCGCGCTCATCGCCGCGTCCGCCGCATACTCCTCCAGGTCGTGCCAAAGCAGCGGGAGAATCGCCATCACCGGAATCGCCCGCCCATCCGCGCCGCGAGAAGTGACACATTTCGGCGGAAACAACACCACATGCAGCACCACGTTGCGATAAGCCGGGTCGTCCGCGTGCCGATGCGCCTGCCAGTCCTCCTCGCGCAGGTGAAGCTCCACGTCGCCATGCAGCCAACGCTCCCCTACCCGGACCCGCGCCCCTTTAAAATCCGGCCCGCCCTGCCGGTTCCAACGCCCGACTGTGTCAATGCGCACGGCTTCGCCGCCCGCGGTCCGGGCCTCCGTCGCGCAAAACGCGCGCTCCGCCCAGATCTTCTGCAGCAGCAGTTCCGGAAATTGGAACGGACCGTAGAGCCCCTGCAGCTCCATCACCTGGCCATCCGCCGCTCCACTCGAAATCCGACTCATTGCCTCCTCCCTTCGTCCCGGCCGAAATGCTTGGTGCGACGCCGCGCCGTCATCTCCGCGCGGGCGATCCATTGCCGCAACTCGTCCGGGGAGATCACCGACGCACCGGCCGCGCGGACCGTTTCCGCCAAACCGCGATCGCGAGTCGCGACGACACAGGCCGCCACATCGCGCGATCCGGTAACCCACTGCTCGATCACCGTATCCGCCGTCGCCTGACGTGGCGAATAGGCGACGACAAAACTCGGCTCATCGGTCGGCAGATCGACCGACACCTCGCTCCCGCGCCCATCGAAAACGACCGTCACCCGCCATCCCATCACATCGTGCCACATCTGGACCTGCTCCGTGAGGCGACGTTGCGCCGCATCGGAACTCCGCCGCCACAGCTTCGCCAAGTCCGGCCACGCTCGACCGACGTTACTGCCATCGATCAAGAGGTGTTTCAGGCTTTCCGACACAACAGCGACCATCTCGAAACCTGTAACGAAGCCGCCACGAGCTTTCTTTCAGGAAAATCCACCCCGCGTCGCTCGGGACAGGTTCAGATGAAGATTCCGGCGCTCCGTGCCGAAGGACCAATCAACCGAACCATCCTGATGCTCCACGCCCGCAAACTCCTCGCCCTCTTGATTGTGCCGATCTCCCTCGGGTTCGCCGCGGGCCCATCCCCGGAGCCGGTGGATATCGCGCCCCGCGTGCTCAAACACCGCCTCCCCGCCGTCTCCGCCGCCGCCCGCCGGGCCGAGGCCGAGGTGGAGCTCTGGGTGGAAATCAACGCGCAGGGCCAGGTCATCAACGCCGCCGTATCCCGGGCGACCGACCCGAGCCTCGCCATGCCCTGTCTCCGCGCCATTCGCGACTGGCGCTACGCCCCCGCTTACCGGGATGGCGCTCCGGTGCCGACCGCCTTCGTGCAGCCCATCCACTTCGGCGCAGATGGCACCACCACGATCACCATCGCCTCCGCCCCACCGCGCGTCCGCCGCCGCGTTTCGCCCGAGGTGCCCGCCGAACTCGCCCACCTCGACGCAGAAGTTACGGTCGCTCTCTCGGTCGACCGGACCGGCACCGTAACCGACGTCGCGATCGTGCGCTCCGACGCCGCCGACCTAAACGACCTCACAGTCGACGCTGCGCTGCAATGGACCTTCAAACCCGCGATCCGCGAAGACATGCCGGTCACCAGCAAAGTGTATGTCCCGTTTCACTACCGCCCCGGCAGTGGAGCCAAGGAGTTGAGCGCCAAAGCCCCGCGCGCCACCACGCACCGCTAGGGTGGTTTGGCCGAAACCGCCGTTCCAATCAGTCCGGCGGCCGCTCGGCCGTGCCCACCCAATACCATCCGGGCACAGCGCCCTACCGCCAGCCGGCGTCATCTCCCCAATCCAAAATCCACATGGCGGAGAGGGAGGGATTGGCGACGGCTGACGCCGCCCCACTGCGTGGCAGCCTACGGCCGGCCCATCTCCGCGATCCCGCAGTCACGGGATCGCTGCGTCGACCCACGTTCTCATCCCTCCCGAAACGTCCCCGGCGCTTTCGTGCACTGATTCCAGAATCGAGAATCTAAGATCCAAAATCCACATGGCGGAGAGGGAGGGATTCGAACCCCCGGGACCCTTGCGAGCCCAGCGGTTTTCAAGACCGCCGCAATCGACCACTCTGCCACCTCTCCTGGTGCAGACTGCCTAGCGTCCGGCTGGGCATTGGCTTGTCGAGATTTTCTTCACGCCTCGAAGCTCGCGATTCGCGCTGCTCATTCAGCGCTCCGAAGTTGGGCTAGGGTTTGACCGAGATGGCTCTTGGCGCGACAGCTTGTCGTTTCACCATCTGACTCCTTTCCCAAACACTGACTGATTTCATGACCGCACACCCCATGCTCATCGCCGGCGAATGGCGCGCTCCGGCCGCCGACGCCAAAACCTTCCAGCCCAGCAATCCCAACACCGGTGAGCTGTTCGCCGACACCTATCCGGTCGCCAACGCTGCCGAGATCGACGCCATGCTCGATGCCGGCCTCGCCGCCTCGATCGAGCTCGCCGCCACTGACCCGGCCAAAATTGGTGCCTTTCTGGACGGTTATGCCGATGGCATCACCGCCGCGACCGATGAGCTCGCCGCCCTCGCCCACTCCGAAACCGGCCTGCCCATCGAGCCGCGCCTCGCCAAGGTCGAGATTCCGCGCACCACCGGTCAGTTGAAACAGGCCGCCAACGCCGCCCGCGCCGGCGACTGGCGCATGCCGGTGATCGACACCGCCAACAATCTACGCTCCCAGCTCGAGCCGCTGGCCAAGCCGGTGCTCGTGATCGGTCCCAACAATTTCCCCTTCGCCTTCAACGGCATCGCCGGCGGTGACTTCGCCGCCGCCATCGCCAGCGGCCACGCCGTCATCGCCAAAGCCCACCCGGCGCACCCCGGCACCAGCAAGCGTCTCGCCGAGCTCGCTCTCGCCGCCGCCAAGACCGCTGGCCTGCCGGCCGCCACCGTGCAGCTCTACTACCGTTCCTCCCATGAGGAAGGTCACCGCATGGCCGGCGATCCGCGCCTGGGCGCGATCGGTTTCACCGGCAGCGAAGGCGCCGGTCGCAAGATCAAGGCGGCCGCCGACGCCGTCGGCAAACCCGCCTACTTCGAGCTCAGCAGCGTCAACCCGGTCACCTTCCTGCCCGGCGCGCTGGCTGAAAAGGCCGAGGAACTCGCCACCGAATTCAGCGGCTCCTGCCTGCTCGGCGTCGGTCAGTTCTGCACCAATCCCGGGCTGTTGCTCACCATCGCCGGCGAGGCCACCGAGACCTTCCTCGCCAAGGCGGCGGAGAACTTCAACAACGCGCCGTCCGGCGTGATGCTCGTGCCGTCCCTGCCCAAGGAACTCGACGAAGCCGTGGTCGAACTCACCGCCGCCGGCGCCCAACTCATCGGTCGCGGCACCCAGCCCAAGGAACCCGGTTTCCGCGCCCAACCCGCCCTGCTCCGCGTCGACGGCGCGACCTTCCTCAAGGATCCGAAGGCCTTCCAACGCGAAATGTTTGGTCCGGGTTCGCTCGTCGTGGTTGCGGCCGACGCCGATGAACTCGCCGCCGTCGCCGAGCACCTCGACTCCTCCCTCACCGCCTCCTTCTACACCGCCAGCAATGGCAGCGACGACGCGCTCTACGATCGCCTCGTGCCGATCATCGCGCCCAAGGCCGGCCGCCTGCTCAACGACAAGATGCCGACCGGTGTCGCGGTCTCGCCCGCCATGGTGCACGGCGGCCCCTTCCCGGCCGGCGGTCATCCCGGCTTCACCGCCGTCGGCATTCCTGCCTCGCTCCGTCGCTTCGGCGCCCTGCGTTGCTACGACGCCGTGCGCGCGTCCCGTCTGCCAACGACCTTGCAGGACAAAAATCCGACCGGCCAACTCTGGCGCTGCATCGACGGCACCTGGACGCAGGCCGACGTCGGCTGACGGCCGGCTCGCAATTCCGTCGGTTTGGCGCATGGTGACCCCATGCGCCTGCACCCGATGCTGATCGACGGTGACTGGAGTCCGGCCACCGCGGCGGCGGCTTCGTTTCAAGCCGCCAACCCCGCGAACGGTGAGCCGTTGCCGGAACACTACCCCGTCAGCCCCTGGTCGGATCTAGATCGTCTGCTCGCCGCCGGCCGACGCGCCGCGCGCGAGCTGCGGAACTGCCCACCCGAACAGCTGGCTGGCTTCCTCGAACGCTACGCCGAGCTCATCGCCAAACACCGCGACGAGCTCGCGACCCTGGCCGAACGCGAGACCGGCCTGCCGGCGCAGGCGCGCTACGCCGCGGTGGAGATTCCGCGCACCTTGCAGCAACTGCGCGACGCCGCCACCTGCGCGCGCGACCAAAATTGGCGCCAGCCAACCATCGACACCGCGAACAACCTGCGCGCGCAGTTCGAACCGCTCGGCAAGCCTGTGCTGGTCATGGGGCCCAACAACTTCGCCTTCGCTTACAACGGCGTCGCCGGCGGCGATTTTGCCGCCGCCATCGCCACCGGGCATCCCGTGATCGCGAAGGCCCACCCCGCGCACCCCGGCACGACCGCGCGCCTCGCCGAGCTGGCCCTGCAAGCGGTGCAGGCCACCGGCCTTCCGCGGGCGACCGTGCAGTTGTTTTTCCACTGCAGCAACGAGGACGGACTCCGCCTCGCCGCCGATCCGCGCCTGGGGGCGATCGGTTTCACCGGCAGCGAAGGCGCCGGGCGTGCGATCAAGTCCGCCGCCGACGCCGTGGGCACGCCGGGCTACTTCGAAATGAGCGGGGTGAACCCGGTCGCGCTCCTGCCCGGCGCGCTGCGTGAACGCACCCAAGAATTGGTCGATTCGTTCTGTGACTCCTGCCTGCAGGGGGTCGGCCAGTTCTGCACCAATCCCGGCCTGCTCCTCACCATCGGGAGCGAACACCTCGATCTGTTTCTCGCCCGCAGCGTCGCCCGCTTCGCCCGGCACGACCCGGGCCCGATGCTCACCGCGCAACTGCCGCAACACCTCGACGCCGCGGTCGCGAAATTAAGTGATGCCGGCGCCGTGTTGCTGGCACGCAGCCCGGAGCCCACCAAACCCGGATTCCGCCCCCGGGCCGCGCTGTTGCGGATCGAGGCCGGCCGCTTCCTGAGCAACCCAGATTTTTTCCAGCACGAAATGTTCGGCCCGGCCTCGCTCGTGGTCGTCGCCGTCGACGCGGCGGAACTTCGGCGCGTCTATCGCACCCTGCACGCCTCCCTCACGGGTTCACTGTATTCCGCGAAGGACGGCAGCGACGACGCCCTGTGCGCCCAACTCACCGCCGAACTCGCCCCGCGCATCGGCCGTCTCCTCAACGACAAGATGCCCACCGGCGTAGCCGTTTCGCCCGCCATGATGCACGGCGGCCCCTTCCCCGCCGGCGGTCATCCGGGCTTTACCGCCGTTGGCATGCCGGCGTCCCTGCGCCGCTTCGGCGCGCTGCGGTGCTACGACAACGTGCGCCCGCACCGC
This sequence comes from Actomonas spartinae, assembly GCF_051209155.1. Lineage (NCBI taxonomy): Bacteria > Pseudomonadati > Verrucomicrobiota > Opitutia > Opitutales > Opitutaceae > Actomonas > Actomonas spartinae. Next base: position 1,716,728 of record NZ_JBPJGB010000002.1, on the reverse strand, counting down.
CTGCCGCGCACCCTCGCCGATCGCAATCCCCTGCCGGATCTACTCTGGCGCTGCATCGACGGCGCCTGGACCACCGCCGACGCGGAAAAAATTTGAGCGCCGCTGCACGCTGCGGGCGCTCATCGGTTTGCGCTCGCCCGGCTCACGGTATCCGCTGCGTCGATACCCGCCGCGATCGGGATCCTCCGCGCAGGCGATCTGGTAACGCTGCATGCGATCGAAGAGTTCCAGCAACTGGCCCGCGTGCGGATACGTTTCGCGACCGGCGGCGCGAAAGGCCAGCAGCACCTCATTGACCGACTCGAGGGTCGAAAGGCAGCCCTCGATCGGCTGCTGCTTGATCACAAAACGGCTCGGTCCTGAAGGCGTGAACATCACGCGGGGCAGCCGCTGCAGGTTCGGACTCAGTCGCAGCATCTTGCGCGCACAACTCCACGTCGCGTCGAGCAGCAACACGACCAGTTGCTGCGTGGTCGGCAGCATTTCAACCGCGCCCGCGGCGGACAAGTTCACCGCCGCTTCACCCGGATAGAGCAACACGACATGGTTGGCGGGGTCAGCGCAAAGCGCTTGCACGCGCGCGTTGGCCTCAAACGAGGTGCCGACCACGATCTCGCTGTTGGGCAGGCAAAGGTGGGTGAGCCTTCCGGTCCCCGCTTTTTCCTTACGCGCCTCCTTCGGGTGCGTGAGCAGCACAAAACGCGTCGCCGTCGGGATCGGCACGATTTGTTCGCACCAGCACAAGGCTCGGGGCCAAAAACAACGGTAACACGTCTCTCGACTCATCGCGGCAAGGTGTGCATTGAGAACACCTGCTCTGAGCCCTTCCAACCCCTAAACCTCGAAAGTGACCATGCGTTTCCTTCGCTATTGCCCGTTTGTGCTGACGGCTTCGGCCTCCGCACTCTTTGCTCAAATGCCCGACGGCGGCCTGCCCCCGCCGGAGATGACCGAATACTGGACGCCGCAACCCGCGGTGGTCACCTCCGCGGTCGGCGAAGTCCCCTCGGATGCGATTGTGCTGTTCGACGGCAGCTCCCTCGACGCCTGGGAATCGGCCAATGTGCCCGAGGAGCGCAACGCCCCCCGCGCCGCGGCGGCGTGGGACATCATCGACGGCAACCTCGTCGTGAAAGCGAAGACCGGAGACATCCGCACCAAGGAAGCCTTTGGCGACGTGCAGCTCCACGTGGAGTGGCGCGCCCCGAGCGAGATCAAGGGCAAGAGCCAAGGTCGCGGCAACAGCGGGGTCTTTTTCATGGAGCGCTATGAAGTGCAGGTGCTCGATTCGCACAACAACCCGACCTACGTGAACGGCCAGGCCGCCTCGGTCTACAAACAATACCCGCCTCTGGTGAACGCCACCAGCGCTCCGGGCGAGTGGAACACCTACGACATCATCTTCGTTGCCCCGCGCTTCGACGCCGGCGGCAAGCTGGTTTCGCCCGCCCGCGTGACGGTCTTCCACAATGGCGTGCTTACGCAGCTCGACGTGCCGCTCGCCGGCCCGACCGCATGGCGCGGCCTGACCCACTACGACTACCATGTTCCGGTTCTGCCTATCCGCCTGCAGGACCACGGTAATCCCGTCGCCTACCGCAACATTTGGGCCCGCAAACTCAATCTGCCGCCAAGCACGCTCAACGACGTTGCCCGCTGAGTTTGCGCATAACGGTAAAAGCCCCGCGCGCTCTCGTTCTGCGCGGGAAGCTGTCTTCACTCCTACCCCTCACTAACCCCCGCTTATGACCCCACTCGATTGGATTATCATCGCCGCCTACTTCGTGGTGCTGGCCAGCATTGCTTGGTATAGCTCGCGGAAGACCGAAACGACTGCCGACTACTTTCTGGCCGGTCGCAATATTCCTTGGTTCGTCGTCGGCTGCTCGCTGCTCGCGTCCAACATTGGCTCCGAGCACATCGTCGGACTCGCCGGTTCCGGCGCCAACAACGGCATGGCGCAGGCGCACTGGGAACTGCACGCGTGGATCATGCTCATGCTGGGCTGGATTTTCGTGCCGTTCTACTACCGCACCGGGGTGTTCACGATGCCCGAGTTTCTCGAGCGTCGTTTCGACAGCCGCTCGCGCTGGACGCTCTCGATCGTGTCGCTCATCGCCTACGTCTTCACCAAGGTGTCGGTCACGGTCTACGCCGGCGCGGTCGTCTTCATGACCCTTTTGCCGGACACCTTCGGTTCGCCCGAAAACGCCTTCTGGGTCGGCGCCTTTACCACGGTGATCCTGACCGGTATCTACACCGTGATCGGCGGATTGCGCGCGGTGGTCTATACTGAGGTCGCGCAAACCGGCCTGCTGCTTTTCGGCTCCCTGTTCATCACCATCTTCGGCCTGCAACAGCTCGGCGGCTGGGGTGAGCTCAAGGCCGTGCTCGGCGACGACCCCGCCCAGTTCGCGCTGTGGCGGCCCCTCAGCGACCCTGAGTTTCCGTGGCTCGGTGTCATGATCGCCTCCCCCGTGGTGGGCATCTGGTATTGGTGCACCGATCAATACATCGTGCAGCGCACCCTCGCCGCGAAGTCCCTGCAGGACGCCCGCCGCGGCGCGATCTTCGGAGGCTTCCTCAAGGTCCTGCCGGTGTTCATCTTCCTCGTCCCGGGTATGATCGGCTACGCCCTCCACTCCAAGGGCCTGCTGAACATCCCCCTCGGCGAGGACGGCAGCATCAACGGCGACATGGTCTTCCCGACGATGGTGGCAAATCTGCTCCCGGCCGGCCTGCGCGGTATCGTCGTGGCAGGACTGCTCTCCGCGCTGATGAGCTCGCTCGCTTCGCTCTTCAATTCCTGTGCCACGCTCTTCACCGTCGATATCTACGACAAGATTCGTCCCGGCCGCTCGGAGAAGGAGCTGGTGCGCGTCGGACGTATTGCGACATCATTCGTGGTCGTGGCCGGCATCATCTGGATTCCGGTCATGAAACTCGTTTCCGGCGGCGGTCTCTACCAATACCTGCAAAGCGTGCAGGGATACCTCGCTCCGCCCATCACCGCGGTGTTCCTGCTCGGTCTCTTCTTCAAGCGCATCAACGCCCGTGGCGCCTTCGTCGGACTCACGGTCGGTTTCGTGCTCGGTATGTTGAAGCTCACCATCCAGGCCCTCGATGGCGGCGGTGCCTTTGGCGACACGGGACTGCTCCACGCCATCGGTTCCTACAACTTCCTCTACGCCTCCGGTTGGTTGCTCGCGATCAGCCTTGTCGTGGTGGTCGGCGCCTCCCTCACCGCGCCACAGCAAACCGACGAGCAAATGGCTGGCCTGACTTATGGCTCGGTCTCGCCCGAACAGGCCGCGGAAAATCGCGCTTCCTGGGGCGCGCCCGAAGTGTGGGGCACGATTGCCGTGCTCGCTCTCGTGTTTGGTATCTACGTCTACTTCAGCTTCTGGCTGAACTGAGCGCCCCGCGCCGTCTTGCTTCACCCGGCCCGCCCCTTCCCGGGGCGGGCTTTTTTTGGCGGGGCAACGATCAACGTTTCCCCATTCGACAAACCCGGTGCAACCCGCCGAACTTCTGTCTATGACGCTTCGCCCCACCCCGCTGCGAACCCTCGTGTTCTCTTCGCTCTTGGTCAGCTCCACCTTCGCGGCCGACCCCATCGCGATCACGGTTCACGCCGACGAACCCATCGGTGAGCTTCGTCCGATCTGGAACTACTACGGCTACGACGAGGCCCTCACCACGCTCACCCCGGAAGGCCAACACCTGCTTGGGGAGCTCCGCCAGATGGCGGAACCCAATCCGATCCACGTGCGAGTTCACCACCTCCTCACCAGCGGCGACGGCACCCTCGCGCTCAAGTGGTCGAGCACCAACGTCTACACCGAGGACGCCGACGGCAACCCCGTCTACGACTGGAGCATGATGGACCGCATCATGGATGAGCTCACGCGCGACAACACCGAACCCTTTGTCCAGGCCGGCTTCATGCCACAGGACCTGTCGGCCCAACCGGAACCCTACACGCCGGAACTCACTCAACGCGGCCTGCCCCGCAACATGGTCGACGGGGGCGCGTTCTACCCGCCGAAGGACTACCAGAAATGGCAGGACCTCATTGCTGCCTGGGCCCAGCACTGCGCCGATCGCTACGGCAAGGAACGCGCCGAGTCCTGGCTGTGGGAACCCTGGAACGAACCCGAATCGCCCTACTGGAAGGGCACGATGGAAGAGTTCTTCATGCTCTACGACCATTTCGCCGCCGGCGTGAAATCGGTCCTGCCCCATGCCCGCGTCGGCGGACCGCACGTCACGGATCCCGGTTGGAAAAACGGCGATGTCTTCATGGAGGCCTTTCTCGAGCACTGCCGCTCCGGGCTCAATGCCGCCACGGGCGAGATCGGCGCGCCACTCGACTTCGTGGCCTTCCACGCCAAGGGCACCACCCGCCTCGACGAACAGGACCGCGTCGAGATGAACCTGCGGAACCAACTTAAGACGATCGATACCTACGCCCGCATCATCGCATCCTTCCCCGAGTTCAAGGATCTGCCGGTCTACATCGGCGAATCCGACCCCGAGGGCTGCGCCGGCTGCCCGGCCACCCTCGATCCGGAACGCGACTATCGCCGCACCTCACAATTCGCGGCCTACAGCGCCGCCGCCTTCATGCGCAAACAGGACCTCATGGCCTCCCACGGCGTGCGCCTTGAGGGTGCGGTCAGTTGGGCCTTCACCTTCCACGACCAACCCTGGTTCAACGGCCTGCGCGCCTTCACCACCAACGAGGTCGCCCTGCCCGTGCTGAACGCATTCCGGCTCTTCTCGCGCCTCGAGGGCGAACGCCTCCGCGTGGACAATCCCGGTATGATCCCCACCGCCGATATCATCGCCGATAGCGTGCGCGGCCGTCCCGATGTCGGTGCTGTGGCCACCGTGAGCGGCCAGGTGCTGTTGTGGAATTTCCACGACGTGGCCGGAGATGTGCAGGACGCGACCGTCACCGTTTCTTTCACCGGTGCGCCGCCGCGCGATAAGGTCGCAGCGACCGCGTGGCGGGTGGATGCGACCCACGCCAACGCCTACACCGCTTGGCAGGCCATGGGGGAACCGCAGGAGCCGACGCCGGAGCAAATTGCCGTGCTCAACACGAGCGCCCTGCTCACCCCGGAGAACCTTCCCCTCGCCGACGACGGCAGCTTCACGCTGACCCTCGCGCCGCAGTCGGTCGTTCTGGTCGAACGGTAGCCAGCCTCGGGGTGGCCGGCCCGGGTCAACGACCCCGGCTACCACCGACCGGTGGCCTTAACTCAGCTCGCTCGCCGCGGCTTCGTCGACGAGCCACACCACGCGGTCGGCGCAGGTCTTGAGGATCTTCGACGGCGCGTCGAGCAGGGCGTCGTCGCCTTCCAACACGCGCTTCAACGCGGGCGCTTTACCCGCACCGAGGGTCATGACCACGATGAGACCGCAGGCCTGCAGCCCCGTTGGCGTGATGGTGAGGCGCCAGCCTTTTTGCGGTGTATTCACGGCCGCGAAGAAAACACTGCCATCGTTTTCGAGCAGTTCGCTGCCCGGAAAGAATGAAGCCGTGTGGGCGTCGTCGCCCATGCCGAGAAAGCACACGTCGTAAGCTTTGCCCGGCGGGTTCAAGAGTTGCATGGTGCGACGATACGCCTCGGCCGCTTGCTCGGGTTCATAGGCCACGACCCAGGGATGACGGTGGTCGACCGGCACCGCTTTCGGCGCGAGCAGCTTGCGCTCGGCGTTGCCGAAATTACTCTCGTCGCTGTCGAGCAGCACGCAGCGTTCGTCGCTCACCGTGAAGTGCGTCGTCGCCAGCACCTCGGCCGGGATGGCATCGGTCTCTGCCGCCCACTGATACCACGCCTGCGGGGTCGAGCCACCGGTGAAGGCCCACGTGAAGTTCGTGCTCTCGCTGGTCGCCTTGTGCGCCACCGCGAGGCGCACGGCCTCGGCGAACAGTTCCAGTTTCTCGCCGATCAGCAACCGGCCGTAATCCGTCTGTTTTTCAATCATGAAAGGGAGGGGCTGGAACCACGAATGGACACGAATCGCGTCGCCTACCGGCTACGCACTGAGGACTGCGAAAAGGAAGACCTCACTGCGGCGAAACGGTAGTGGAGCCATTCGTGTCCATTCGTGGTTCAAAAAAATAAGTCTAGAAGAACACCGCTTCGGCCAGGGCCGCCGGGGGCTTGAGCAGGTGCATGCTGGTCGTGAGTTCAACGCGACCGCCGCCCATGTCGGCGGCGAACTCCGCGTGATTCTTGGCGATATCCGCCCGCCACTTGAAATAGCGCTGGTCACCATAACGAAACTCGACCGCGAAATCGTCGATACCCGCGGCTTCGCTGGGTTTCACGACTTCGGCGCAGTCCGGATTCAGTCCGCATTTTTCCAAGCGCTCATGCAGCCAACCGAGCAAAACGCGGGCTTCCGGACCGTAGTGCGACTTATGATACAGCCGGACCTGCCGCAGGCCCTCGACCAGTTTCGCCGGTTCGAAACCGGACAGGAATTGCCCGAGTGACTGGCGCACCGGGAGCAGGCGCGCGTGCACCATGTCGCGGATGGCGGCGGGATTGGGCCACGGGTAATCCATCGCATCCACCGGCACAATCGAGGTGTCAAAGATGACACGCTTGGCGTGCTGGAGCATGAACTGGTAGTCAGCCAGCCGGCTGCTGTCCGAAAAGCGATGCGCCCAGTAGTAAAGCGGCAGATCGGTCGAGAGGCAGATGGAGACCTGGCTTTCGAGGAAGCAGCGCAACTTGAGCGGGTAGCACAGCATCACAAATTCGACGCAGCGCGTGTCGCTCTTGGACTTCCCCAGGAAACACTCTCCGTAGACTTTGGCGCGCATCTCCTCGACGCCAGCGTCTTCCTTGAGCGGGCACAGCACCACCACCCGACACGGGTAGCGCTGGGCGAAGTGCTTGATGGTCTCGAATTGCGCAAGCGCATCGTCGGGCTGGGTGGCGAAGCCGAAGTGCAGCACAAAGTTCATCTGCATCGCGCGCACCTCGTTGGCTGAGGGCTTCGGCCCGTCGCCCCGGGTCGCATCCTCCCACAACATGGCGAGGCGGTGTTTGATGTCGCCGACCGGGACCTCCACACCGGGGAGCTTTTCAAAAACGAGAGGCATGACTCGGCTCCTCCGTTCAGGGCTTGCGCCAAATGTGCTTTTGCGTGGCGAGCAGGAAGTCGGCGTTGGCCGGCCCCCAAGAGCCCGCCGGATACGAGTCCATGCCACTGCGACCGGCGTTGGCCCAGGCTTCGAGCACCGGCGTGTAAAGCTTCCAGGAGGTCTCGGCCTCATCGCCGCGGATGAAGAGCGTGCCGTCGCCGATCATGGCATCGAGCACAAGACGCTCGTAGGCCTCGGGGGTGTTGGAGCCGAAGGTCGTGCTGTAGCGGAAGTTCATCTTCACCGGCTGCATGCGCGTCTCGAGTCCGGGCACCTTGCCGTTGAGGATCATGCTGAGCCCCTCGTCGGGCTGGATCTGGAAGGACAGCGTGTTGGCCGCGACATCGAAGCCACCGCCGGCGAAGAGGGTGCCGGGCGGGCGTTTGAACTGGACCGCGATCTCGGTCACGCGGCGTGCCATGCGTTTCCCGGAACGCAGGTAAAACGGCACGCCTTGCCAGCGCCAGTTGTTGATGGAAAGCCGGATGGCCGCGTAAGTCTCGGTGCCGGAGTCGGACGCAATGCCGTCCTCATCCAGGTAGCCCGGGACCGGCTTGCCGCCCATCATGCCCTCGCCGTATTGGGCGCGGGCAACGTCGCCGCCGGGCGAGACGTCGAGCGGCTGGATGGCGCGCAGCAGCTTCACCTTCTCATCGCGAATCGCCTCGGCATCAAGTGACACCGGCGGCTCCATCGCCGTGAGCGCCACGAGCTGCATGGTGTGATTCTGAATCATGTCCCGCAGCGCGCCGCTTTGCTCGTAGTAACCGCCGCGACTGCCGACCCCGACCTCCTCCGCCACGGTGATCTGGACGGAGTCGATGTAATTGCGATTCCAGAGCGGCTCCCAAATCGCATTGGCGAAGCGCTGCACCAACAGGTCCTGCACCGTCTCTTTGCCCAGGTAGTGATCGATGCGATACACCTGATGCTCGTCGAAAACACCGCGGATGGTGCGGTTCAGTTCCAGCGCCGAATCGAGGTCCCGCCCGAAGGGCTTTTCGATGATGACCTTGGCATGATGCGCCTTGCCGGCGTGTTTGCGGGCCAGCCCGCTTGCGCCGAGATTCTCGAGGATCGGCTCGAAGACGGAGGGCGGGGTGGAAATGTAGAACAGCAGCTGCACTTCGCGGCCGACCTTCTGCTCGATCTTGTCGAGGTGCTCGGCCAGCCGCTTGAACGCTTCGACATCGTCATAGCCGCCGGCAACGTAGGTCGTCCGGGCCGCGATGCGATCCCACACGTCAGCGCTCAGCTCGCGGCGGGAGAACTCGTTGATGGCGCCCGCCGCGAGATCCCGGAACTCATCGTCGGCGATTTCCTTGCGGCCGTAGCCGATCAGATGGAAGTCCGGCGGCAACAGGTTGTCGGCCCCAAGATTGTAGACGGCCGGGATGAGCTTGCGTTTGGTCAGGTCGCCCGAGGCGCCAAAAATGACCACCGCGGTCGGCGGGGCGCCGCGATGTTTGCTCAAGCCGTGAAGAAAGGGATGGCGGGAAGAATCGGCCATAGAGAAACAAGCAGGACACGCCAAACCCGGTGGCTAGCAAGGCCGAACCCACGTTTGCCTCGCTCCGCCCGATGACGTTTTTTTCTGATTGTCAGCGAACGGGCCGATCCAAGGGCACGTTCTCGAAGTGACGGACCGCCGCCGCCGCGACGTCGCCCCCCTCGCCCAGCTCGAGCTCCACCACGTCAAATCGATGGGTGGTCGGCTCCTCCCGCAGGCGCCACAGGTAGGCTTTGATGGCCCGCGTGAGCACCCGGCGCTTGCGCCGGTCGACCGCATAAAAGCCCGGCACCTTGGCTGCGGCCGACCGCGCTTTGACCTCCACAAACACGAGCACCGCGCCTTCCCGCATCACCAAGTCGATCTCCTCGCGCTGGTCGCGCGGATTACGCCAATTGCGCGCGACGAGTGTCATGCCCCGTTCTCGCCGCAGAAATTCCTCGGCTCGACGCTCGGCCGCGGCCCCGACGTTGCCCCCTCCGCGACGTTGACTCAACCAGTTAAACAGCAACGCTCTCAACATCCTAGTCACTACGGCTGTGGGGAAATCGCCCCCGAGGCGAGCCCACATCCGCCACCACCTCCCGACTTCACCCCCTCCAGAACCACATGGCCGCTCCCAACGTCGCTGGCGCCCTGAGACGCAACCTGCTCATCAAGGTCATCGCCAAACCCGCCCCGAGCAAAGAGGACGTCACCTCCGTCATCGAGCTGACCTCCACCAAAGTCGTGGAGGCGCTCCAGGCCCAGTCGATGACCCTCTACCTGGTTGAGGGTAACGAAATCGCCTTCCGCCACGTTTATTACTCTCCCTCCCTCTGGCGCGACGACCCGTCGAAGGAGGACACCTTCCGCCAAACCGCCGAAAAGCTGCTCGAACTACGCCTGCCACTCGGCACCGGCAACGTGGGCAAGGTGATCGAGTCCGGCGAGCCGCTCTTCTTCACCGCTGACGGTCCCGACGCCGAGTCGCTCAAGAAAATGAACACCGGTTTCGAGGTGCGCTCGATGCTCACCGTGCCGCTCAACGCCGGTGGCCACAAAATCGGCGCGATTCAGGTGCTCAACAAGGAGCCCGAAGCCGGCACCGATGGCCAGTTCACCGAAAAGGACCTGCAGCTCCTGGTCGAAGTGGCGGAATACTCCGCCACCCTCATCCAGCGCATGCTGGATCCGAAGTTCCAGCTCAGCGCCGACGACACCGCGAAGTTCATCGCGCGTCTCACGGATACACCGCTCGTCACCGACGCCAAAGAGATCGAGATCGATGAGAAGCTGGTCGAGGTTGTCGGCGATGCGGTGATTCGCCGTGAAGGCATCTTCCCGCACAAACAACTCTCCCCCAGCTCGGTTGCGGTGTTGATGAGCAACCCGCTCGACTACGCCAAACGCGACTCGTTCCAGATGGCGACCGAGCTCACGATCGAAGAGGTCAAAGTCGCCTCCGCCTCGTTCATTGATGAGCTCGTCAACAAGTTCTTCAAGAAGGGCCCCACCACCGAAACCGACGTCGACATCACCGATGTCGCCGACGTCATCAGCACGACCTACACCGGCGGTGACAGCGAGGTCAGCGCCGCCGACCTCGAGAACGAGGAGTCCGGCCCGATTGTGCAGCTCGCCAATCGCATCATCGAGGATGCCTACATCTCCGGTGCCTCCGACATTCACATCGAGCCGCAGGAAAAGGACCTCATCGTCCGCTACCGCATCGACGGTCTGTGCACCGAAAAGCTGCGCCTGCCCTCACAGGTCTCCAACGCGCTCTGCACGCGTTTGAAGATCATGTGCAACCTCGACATCGCCGAGCGCCGCCTGCCCCAGGACGGTCGTATCGTCTTCAAGAAATACACCAAGAAGAACATCGATATCGACCTGCGTGTCGCGACCGGCCCGATGAACCATGGCGAGAAGGTCGTCATGCGTATCCTCGACAAGCAGAAGACCACCCTGCCCCTGCCGGCCCTGGGCTTCTCCGAGGAGAATCTGGAGAAATACCGCGCCTGCATTCAGCAGCCCTACGGCATGATCCTGCACTGCGGACCGACTGGCTCGGGCAAATCGATGACGCTTTACTCCGCCCTCGCCGAGATCAACTCCCCCGACATCAACATCCAGACGGCTGAGGACCCGATCGAATACACGCTGCCCGGCCTCAACCAGATGCAGATGAATCGGCAGATCGGCCTCACCTTTGCCCGCGCCCTGCGTTGTTACCTGCGTATGGACCCCGACGTGATTCTGGTGGGTGAGATTCGTGACGAGGAAACCGCCGGCATCGCCGTGGAAGCCGCGCTGACGGGTCACTTGCTTGTCTCGACTCTGCACACCAATGACGCGCCCTCCACCATCTCGCGCATGGGTGAAATGGGCGTCGAGCCCTTCAACATTTCGGCGTCCCTGCTCTGCGTGTGCGCGCAGCGCCTCATGCGCCGCGTCTGCAAGAATTGCAAAATCGCCTACGAACCGGAGGGTCGCGAAAAGATGCTCATCGAGAAGGCCATCGGCTGGTCCGGTCAGATCTTCAAGGCCAACCCCCAGGGTTGCCCGACCTGCGGCGGACTCGGCTACAAGGGCCGCGTCGGCATCCACGAGCTGATGGTCAACTCCGAGGAACTCACCGCCGGCATCAACAAGGAGATCGAGGTTGCCGAGTTGAAGCGCATCGCCATGCGCACCGGCATGAAGACCCTGCACCAGGACTCCATGCTCAAGGTGAAGGAAGGCGTGACCACGATCGAAGAAGCTCTGGCCAATGTCCCGCCGGACCTGATCAACTGACGATCACGACCTCGGAAGATCGGTCCGGCATGCCGCGAGCGGCGGCCTTCGCTCCAGCGGGCCGCGGTTCAGCCGCCGTCTTCCGCCTCGGCTGCCGCCGCGTCGGCGGTGGCCCAATCCTCGCGCAGACGCCGCGCCGGAGCGAAGGATTCATAGCGCCGCTCGACCTCGGCCAGCACCCGCTGGGCAGCCGCGCGCTCGCCTTCGGCGTCGAGTCGCCGCACCACGTTCATGATTTCCAGCGCTCGATTCAGGGAACCGTCGAGCCGGAAACGCACGTTGGTGAGCAAGGCCGGCCAATCGCGTTGACCAAGATTAAGTTCAATTTCCCGCACCAGCAGTTCGGCGGTGTTGGCATTCATCCACGGCGGCCGTTGTTGGCGCAGGTCCCGTAGCAGTCCCTCCAACTCCCCCCAACTCTGCGCCTCGATCAACTCATCGCAGCGCTGCAAAAACAAGCGCGCCGATCCCAGGAGCCGGGTGTGGTCGGTCGAGACGGCGGTCTGCTCTCCCCGCACGTCGTCGAGATCGAGTGGCGCGCCATCCGGGATCTCCGGCAGGGCCAGCGCCACGCGTTCGGTCTCGCCGACCAGTTGGCGCAAGCGCTGCGTTTCGCTCCGCACATCTTCGCTCCCCGGAAAGCGTTGCGCGGCCAGCTCCATGAGCTGCAGCGCGGTCATCGGTTGACCGGCTCGTTCGTGCGTCACCGCCATCGACTTCAGGGCCGGCAAAGCCACCGCGCCCGTCCGGGCGATTTGCAGCAACTCCTCGCCGGCCCTCGTCTCGCCGGTGCTCAAATGTGTCGCGTAGGCGCGTTGGAGATCGCGCCAAAAGCGCAGCCGGCGCGCGGCGGGCGTCGAATCGTCCTCGGGCTCCATCGCCTCCACGAGCGCCAGCGCCGCGCCGTAGCGCTGCTGCTTCATCGCGGCCTCAAACTGGAGCTGCTGCCAGCGCACATCCGAAACCCCCAGCAGGCGCGCGCGCTCCGCCAAACGATGAAAGAGCGGCCAGGCCTGCGCTTCGACCAGCGGTTGCGCCATGCGCAGCATCGCGACCGGTCGGGTCTCGAACCGCATGAAAAAGGTGTCCTGTGCCGCCATCGCCGCCGCTTCATTCCCCGCCAACCACTCCTGCACCGTGCGGTAGATCCATGGCGTCGGATCCGTCGGCGCCCGCTCCTGCATCCGATCCAGCAGCGCGCGCATTTCCGCCAAGTCACCCGACTCCCGCGCCAAACGCACGCCAATGCGCAGCACTCCGCTGTTCGCCGCGCTCGTCGCTCGCGCGCCCCAATCGGCCAGCGCGGCGTGGGCGTCATCGAAACGCTTCAGGCTCAGCAACGCGACCACCCGCACCTCCTCCAAAAGATCCGAACTTTCCGGCTGCTCGGCGACCCAACGCAACGCCGCTTCATAACGGCCATCGACCATCAGCACCCGCGCCTTTTGCTCCACCAGCCATTGGTGTTCGCGCTGCACGGCGGCGCCGGATTGTTGCAGGCAGGACTCGAGGCCTTCCAGCGCCAGCGCATAGTCTTCACCCGCAAGACAGATCTCGATGAACGCCTCGACGGTTTCCCGGCCCGGGAAGCCCCGCTGCATGCCCTCCAACAACAGCTTCAGTCCCCGCTCCCGCTGTCCCGCCGCGATGAAAAAATAGGCCAGCCGTTGCCGACCGCTCCGGTTGTCGGGCGACTTGACCAGGCCCGCCTGGATTTTCAGCACCGCCTCGCTCCAGTTCATCGCCTCCATCGCGGCGAGGCCGGCCGTGATGTAGGAGTCGCCCCGCTTGCGTTGGATTTCATCCCAGCGCACCGGCACCAGCAGGCAGTCGCTCCACGTCACCAGATTGTGGGGACGCCGATCAAGCCACACGAACAACGCCGAGGCCGCCGCCACGTAGGCCATGACGGCCAGGCCCGCGAGCCATAGCAGCAGTCCCCGCACCATGATGCGCAGCCGCTGGCGGCGTCCCGATTTGCTCGGCACCATCATGAACAGGCCCCAGCGCCACCGCTCGCGACCGCTTATGGTTGGTTTCCAACTGAAGCTGATTCGCGGCATGCCCATGACGATTGATCGGGCCGTCAGGCGCTGGCCGGCGTTTGCGTGCCTCGCACGGCCTCGGCGATGTTGACGGGGTGCGCCTCGGTCTCCGTGTCGCCCTTCTCGTGGTTAAAGCGCATTGAAACGGTCTTCGAAACACCGCGCTCTTCCATCGTCACACCGTAAATGGCCTGCGCTGCGGAGACCGTGCGCTTGTTGTGCGTGATGATGATGAACTGCGAGGAATCGACGAACTTCTTCAACAGGGTCGTGAAGCGACCGATGTTCGACTCGTCGAGCGGTGCGTCCAACTCATCCAACAAACAGAACGGCGAGGGTTTCACCATGTAGAGCGCGAAGAGCAGCGCGACCGCGGTGAGCGTCTTCTGTCCGCCGGACAACAAGGTGATGCTCTTGAGCTTCGTGCCGGGCGGTTGCGCGGTGATTTCGATGCCGCTCTCAAGAATGTCCTCCTCGGCGATCAGCTCGAGGTTTGCCTTTCCGCCACCGAACAGGGTGTCGAAGGTGTATTTGAAGTTCTTTTTGATCTGCTCGAAGGTAATCGCGAACTGCTCCTGTGAGGTGCGGTTGATCTCATCGATCGCAGAGAGCAGCTCGGTCTTGGCGTTGTTCAAATCGTCGCACTGGCCCTTGAGAAAGTCGTAACGCTGCTTGAGCTCCGCATATTCCTCGATGGCGACAAGGTTCACCGCCCCCATGGAGTTGAGGCGCTGACGCAGGGCGTCGACCTCCGACTTCACGCTGGCCCAGTCGGTCGTTTCGAGCTGCAGCAAATCGGCTTCGGTCGGCTCGCCCTTCGGTCCCTTGGCTTTCCGACGGCGCTTTTTGGTCGGCGCCGGCTCCGCCTCGGCGGCGGCACTCTCCCCGTCGGCGGGCGGCGTGTGTTCGCTTTCCGCGTCGTTGGAATCAGCCGGGGCCTCGTCTTCGTCATCCTCCTCGAGGTCGAGCGGTTTCATGTCCGGCGGGTCTTCGTCGGAATGCCACATGAGCGACTTCCAATCGAGGTTCTCCACCGCTTCCGAAAATTCGCGAGTGACATCCTCGGCGATGAACTGAGCGCGGGAGTTGGCCTCGGCCAATTTGACTTCGCAGCGACTCAGTTCGCTTTGCGCACCTTCCGACGCACTGCGCAATCCCTGTTGGGCCGCCTCCACCGCCTCAATGTCGCCTTCGACCTCGGCCAGCTTGCGGCGGACGATTTCCACCTGCTCCTGCGCGACCACCAGCGTCTCACTGATCTGCGCCGCGCGCTGCCGACTGGACTCGGCCTCGTGTTCAAGTGACGAGATCTGCTCGGTCCACACCTCGATCTCCTGCTGGCGTTGCGCGAGGATCTGCGCCAACTGATCGCGGCGCTTTTCCATGTCGGCGATGCCGCGGTCGAGCACCTCGACCTTTTGGCGACGTTCCGCGAGTTCGAGTCGGGCCTGAGCGAGGCTGTCGCGCTTCACATCGCGGTCGGTGCGGATCTCCACGATACGCACCTCCATCTGCGAAATGCGTTCGCGCGCGTTGACGGCTTCGCCTTCCGCCTGGGCGAGACCGGCCTGGGCCTTGTCGAAGCGCTCCTGCGCTTCGTTGCGAGCCGACTCCAGGCCCGTGAGTTCACGCTCCATCCGGCCGACGCGCTGTTGCGATTCTTCGATCGCGCGTTGGGCGTTGCGCTGCTCGGTCTGAATCTCAGCCACGAGCTGCGTCGCGCCCAGCACCTCTTTGCGGCGGTCTTCCAAAGCCTGTTCGGCGGCGACGAGTCGGGCGTTCAGTTCCTCGATAACGTTCTTCTGGTCATCGTGCTTCTTCTGCTCGTCGGCGATCGCCTTGGCCGTTTCGCGCAGGTCGATCTCGCGCTGCACAATGCTGTTTTCCGGCTTCTTGTTAAAGCCGCCGTAAACCAAACCGCGACGATCCACCATCTCACCCTTGCGGGTCGCGACGGCCAGGAAACTGAAGTTCGGATTGGCCGACCAGAAATCGAGAAAGGCGTTCAGGTCGTCGGCCAAGTAACATGCGCCCAGCAGCGCAAAAGACGGGTGGGACTCATCGACGTTGATCAGCGCCGAACTGGCCGGACGCAGAAAGCCCGGCAGTTCGCCGTTCGCATTTTGCGACGAGCCCATACCGTCCACCTGCAGCACCGCGCTGCCGATCTCGTCCCGCTCTAATTGGCCGAGCACGCGTCGCGCGGTTTCGAGGTCCGTGACGTGGATGGCCTCCACCGCCGAGCCGAGCAAGGCTTCGATTGCTTTGCCGGCCGAGGGGTCAACCTGCAGGCCTTGGGTGATCGGGGTGGCGGTCGCGCCTTGCAGCGCGCCATCGAGCCGGCCCTGCAGCACGGCCTTGGCGCCGGCGCCGAAGCCTTCCCATTTTTCCTGCAATTGCTGCAGCAGTTTCAGGCGAACGGTGCGCTGGGCGAGGCCGCGATCAATATCCTGCAATACGCGCTGCGCGTCACGGAATTCGCGGGTCGCATTGCCGATGGCCTGCTGGGCCTCGCTCGCGGCCTGGTCGAGCCGGGCCTTGTCGGTGCGGGACTCCTCCAAGCGTTGATCAACCTCGGCGGCCCGCTGGTTGAGGGCGGCCTGTTCTTGGCGGGCGCCTTCAAGCTGCTGCACCAAAAGATCGTGCCGTTGAATGGAGGTCTTCTGCTCGACTTCAAACCCAGTCGTGTCGGTGCGGAGTCGGGCGATGGTGCTCTCCATCTGGAGGAGCTGAAACTTGGTCTGCTTGAGCTCGTCCTCGAGTTTCGAGAGTTCGGCTTCGGCGATGGCGAGGTCGCGGTTGCGGTTTTGGAAAAGTTGGTCGGAAGAACCGAGCAGGGTGAGTTGCTCCTCCTTGTCCTGCGCGCCGCTGTCGACTTGGTCGGACAGCTCGCGCATCTGCATGTTGAGCTCACCGAGATTGTCGCGCGACGAGGCGAGACGATCCTCCAGCCCGGTGCGCTTGATCTTGGCCAAGTTGGCACCGTTCTCAGCCTGTTCACGTTGGGACTTCAGGTCGAAGACCGCCTGCTGGGCATCCTGTGCCCGCTGGTGCAGGCGGGAACGTTCGGCTTTTTTCTCCTCCAACGCGCCCTGCTCGCTCTCAAGTTTGCTACGACGCTCTTCGGCCTCGCGGCGCAGGCCGGTAAGCTTGTCCTGCAGCTCGGTGATCGTCGCGGCGAGCCGGCCATGATTGAACGCACTGTGCGCGAGACTCAGGTGACGCAGGCGAAAGCTGAGGCGCTTGTAGCGCAGCGCCTTGGAGGCCTGTCGCTTGAGGCTGCCGATCTGGCGCCCGACCTCCGAGATCACGTCGGCGACGCGCGCGAGGTTTTGCTCGGTGAGCGAGAGCTTGTTCATCGCCTCGCGCCGCTGGGCCTTGTATTTGGTGATGCCGGCGGCCTCCTCGAAAACGGCGCGACGCTCCTCGGGTTTGGAGGAAAGGATCTGGTCGATCTGGCCCTGCGCCATGATCGAGTAACTGGTCCGGCCAATGCCGGTGTCCATGAACAGCTTCTGGATGTCCTTCAGGCGGCACGACTGGCCGTTGAAGAAATACTCGCTGCCGCCGTCGCGGTGCACACGCCGCATGATCTCGATCTCGTGAAACTCGCTGCCGAGCTGCTTCTCGCAATCGGTCAGGAGCAGGGCGACTTCGCACAACTGTGCCTGACGACGCGAGTCGGTGCCTTCGAAGATGACATCCTGCATCTTGCCACCACGCAGCGCCTTGGCGCTCTGCTCGCCCAACACCCAGCGGATACCGTCGGCGATGTTCGACTTGCCGCAGCCATTGGGACCCACGATGGCGGTGACGCCGGGTTCGAAGCGAAGAGTCGTGGGATCGGCAAACGACTTAAAGCCGTGCAGTTTGAGGGCCTTGAGATACATGCGGGGCGGTTAAAAGCGGTCGATTGAAGAGGCCCCCTCGCCTCCGGCAATGGAAAATCCCGCCGCAGGCCAAATTGGCCAAGGTTTGCCGCCCTACCTAAATTTGGGCTTGCCCGCGACTTGACCACACTGGCACGCGCGGGATGCTTCAGGCGTGTCCTCGCCCGAACCGCGCCTCGCGTTCATCTCAGCTGGAAAGCTCTACGTGCGAGAGCCTTCCGCAATGGTGCGCCAGATCGAGAGCAAGTTCGCCGACGAACTTGTGGCGCGCGAGGAACAGGCCCAACGACGCCACAGCTGGAAGGCGGGCGATGACGATCCCGCCAACCCATTCAACCGGCAAGCGACCTGGGGCCGGCAATCCGCCTCGGCCGAGTTGTCTCGACCCAAGTTCACCGCGCTTTCCCGCGGAGACAGCCCCGACGAGATCGCTTATACCCTCGCGACCACGGGCGTGGGCGGCTTGTTCACCCAATCGCTCGCGGGAAAGGAGGAAAAGCGCCTGATGCACCGGAGCTCCTTCTTCGCCTCCCACCTGGATCGTCAGCCCTCCTCGGGCCGCTTCGCGTTCTCCCGGGCGCAGAGCGACGGCAGCGTCAACCTCTGCATCCGGCAGCCCGAGGCCAACCATGAGGACGAAGTCACCGAGGGCGACTCGGTCGACGAAGCGCCGTCGTGGTGTGGCGACAACGCCGAAGCGCTGGTCTATCACTCCTGTGGCATCGGGCGCGACGCCCGCGGGATTATTTTTGGCTACTCACCGAGTCAGATCGAGCGCTTGGATCTGAGCACCGGAGAGATCGAGACGCTGGCCGATTCGGAACGACATGACCTCCTGTGCCCGCGCACCGATGCGGCCGGCGTGCTGTATTACATCCGGCGCCCCTTCGTCGATCCCCGCAAGGTCAGCCACGCCCATGCGTTGAAATCGGCGCTCCTGTTGCCGTGGCACGTGCTGACCGCGTTGGTGGGATTCCTAAACGCTTTCTCGATGATGTTTGGCGGCAAGCCGCTCGCCCGTTCCCGTCCCGGCGGGGCGGGACTCGGTCCCGCCGATGATCTCGCCTATCACCGCATTTGGGGGCGGGCGATCGAGTCGCGCGATCTCTTGCGCGCTCGCAAAGGCGAGTCGATCGAATCGCTCGTGCCGTCATCGTGGGAACTCGTGCGTCAAACCGCCGATGGCCAGACTCATGTGCTAAGCTCCGGCGTGGCTGCCTTTGATCTTGGAGCGGACGGTCGAATCGTGGTCAGCAACGGCGTCGAGATTGCGCTCGTGCAGGACCGCACGCGCGTCGCCCTGCACCGGCAGATGCCGGTTGAAACCGTGCGCATCCTCGATTGATCGCATCGGCCGGCGCAAAGCTCACTTGTGATCCCAAGGGAAGCTGGCGACGACCTTGGGACATTTCCAAGTCTCGAAGACCTCGAAGACCTTGCCGGGATTAAGGATGCCGTTGGGGTCGAGTGCTTGCTTGACCGCCTGCATCGCTCCGATCGCGGCCTCGGAGTGTTGGATACGCAGGAAGGGAGTCTTGGCGAGACCAATGCCGTGCTCGCCACTGATGGCGCCGCCGAGCGCCACCACCTGCTCCATCAGCGCCTGCACCGCCGTTTCGGCCCGCGCGCACTCGTCGGGGTCGGTTTTGTGATACATGATGTTCACGTGCAGGTTGCCGTCCGCGAGGTGCCCAAAAGTGGGGATCGCGAGGCCCGAGGTTTTCCGCAGTTTCTCCAGGAAACGCGCAAACTTACCGTAGGTCGCGAGCGGCACGGTGACGTCCTCGTTGAGCTTGGCGTCGCCCATTTGGAACATCGCTCCCGAGCACTTGCGGCGCACCGCCCAGAGACTCTCGGCCTCGGTGCGATTCCGCGCGGCGCGGTGGCCCACGGCATGTTCCGCGGCCCATGCGAGCACGGCCTTTCTCGTTTCACGCACTTCGGCGGCGCTGCCGGCCAGTTCCAGCAGGATGACCGGTTTGCCGGGTTGGCCGGGAAAAATGGTGGTGCCCATCGCGCTCTCCGCGCAGGCGACACTGTAGCGGTCGAGGAACTCGCAGATCGCCGGCTGCACCTTGGCACCGAAAAGCGCCCGTGCGGCCTTGAACGCGCCGACCTCGTCCGCAAACGAGGTCAGCAAAGTCCAGCGCGCGGCCGGTTGCGGGATGAGGCGCAGCACCGCGTCGGTCACGACACCGAGCATGCCCTCGCCGCCGATCCACAGGTCGCGCAGATTGAACCCGGCGGCAAACTTACGCGTGGCGGTGCCCCACTCCACGTATTCGCCGGTCGGCAGATACCCCTTGAGCGCGACGATGAAGTCGCGGGTGACGCCGTATTTGCCGCCATGCATGCCACCGGCGTTGCAGGCGATGTTGCCGCCGATGGTGCAGTAGGCCTTGGAGGACGGATCGGGCGGATAGAACCAGCCCTTGTCGGCCGCCGCATTCTGGATGTCGGCCACCACCGCGCCGGCCTGCACGTGCGCGAAACCGGCTTCGTCGTCGATGCGGATGCGCTTGAGCTTCGTGAGGTCCAGGACCCACCCCCCCAAACGCGGCGCCGCCGAGCCCATGAGCGTGGTGCCCCGCCCGCGCGGCGTGACCGGCACACCGCGCCGATTGGCCAGCTGCAGCACCACCCCCACCTGCTCATGACGGCGCGGCGTGATCACCGCCTGCGGCATGAAGGACATGCGACCGCTGTCGAACGAGGCGGCGTAGCATGAAGCCTCGTCGGTTTTGACGAAGCTGGCACCGAGTTGACGTTTCAGTTGCGCGGTTGCGCGGGCATGCGGGGTTTTGGACACGTCGGGAGTTTGCATTCCCGCACCGCGTGGCGCCAATCGCTTTTCGCCAATCCTTACGCGGATTTCGCCGCCGCCGAGGCGGTCTCCTTGCACGCCTTGAGGTCCAATTTGCCGGTGCCGAGCACCGGGATCGCCTCCACGCGATGCACCAACTTCGGCACCCACAGGTTGGGCAGCCCGGCGGCGAGCAACTTCTCCCGCAATTGTTCACCCGAAAGTTCCAGGGTCGTCAGCAGCACCAGCGCCTCGCCCTTGCTGGCGTCGGGCACGCCCATGACCGCGATCACGTAACCCTCACTTTGATCCAGGTCGAAGAGGTCGATGATGCGCTGTTCCACGGTGCCATGAGGCACCATCTCGCCGCCGATCTTGGAAAAGCGCGACAGGCGCCCCTCGATGCTGAGAAACCCGTCCTCGTCGAAACGACCAAGGTCACCCGTGACAAACCAACCGTTATGGAAAGCCTCGGCGGTCTTTTCCGGATTCTTGAGGTAACCCTCGAAGACATTGCCGCCGCGAAAGGCCACAATGCCCGGCTGGCCGAAGGACTGTTCCTCCATTGTATCCGGGTTCAAAATACGGGCCGTCATGCCCGGCATCATGCGGCCAACGGAGCCGAGCCGTTTGCCCAGCTGCTCTTCCGCCCCAGGGGCATCCGGCAACAGCGGGTTGGGCTGGTTGATGTTGGTGGCCGGGGTGGTCTCGGTGAGACCGTAGCCCTGCATGATCTCGATGTGAAACTTCTCCTTCACCGCCTCGTAGAGATCCATTGGCATCTTCTCCGCCCCCGAAACCACCAGATCGAGCGAACGCAGGTCGCGGGGTTCGGCGCGCTTGACCAGCGGGCGCAGGAAAGTCGGCGCGGCGATCATCACCGTCGCCTCCTCCTCGCGGATCGAGTCGATGATCTTTCGCGTATCCAAGGGACTCGGCACCGTGACCACATGGCAGCCGCGCATCATCGGATACCACAGGGTGACCGTGAATCCGAAGGAGTGGAAGATGGGCAGGCAGGCCAACATCGTCGCCGTGTCGGGCAGGATGCAAAGCGAGGAGATCTGCCAGCAGTTGGAGAGGATGTTGCGGTGGGTGAGCACGACGCCCTTGGGTTCGCCGGAGCTACCGCTGGTGAAGAGCAGGCCGGCCTCTTCGCGATCGCCGCGTTTGGGCAGTCCCAGCAGATTGGCAAACCACTGATTGGGCAGAACCCACGCGCCCAGCAGCCACGGCAGGATCGCCTTCTTGCCGCCGAGCGCCTCCATTTCGGATTTCAAATCGAGCGTGCGCTCGGGCCAGGGGAAGTCCTTCACCTTGGCCTTCACGGCGTCGGCCGAAATGATGGTGGCAATCTCGCCCAACCGCAGGCTGGTCTCGATCGCGGCCCGACCGGCGGTGAAGTTGAGATTCACCGGAATCTTGCCGGCGCACAGCACGGCCAGGTTCGCGATGCAGGCGCCCGCACCGGGCGGCAGCACGATGCCGACGCGTCGCTCCGGTATGGTGCGGCGCACATGCCGCGAGAGCGCCGCCGCCGCGGCCAACAACTGCCCCGCTCTCACCTCGCGACGACCGGCGGTGCGGTCGATGACCTCCAAACGCCAGGGCCGCCGCGCCAGCCCCCGCACCACCTCACGACCGAGATGCCGCTTGAGCTGGGGACGTTGCTGGAAGGCCGATTCGCCGAGGTCCAGCAACTCGCGCCGCAGCACCTCGGGTGGCGTGTCCTCGGCCCGCAAGGGTTTGCCCCAGGCCACATAAACGTGCGTGCGCATCATCCGCGGCGCCTTGAAGAGGTAGCGGTTGCCCGAGAAGGAAAACACCGAGCCCCACAGTCCGTCATGCGCCACCGGCACCACCGGCACCCCGGCCTTGCGCGCCATAAGCTGGTAACCGCCCCGAATGCGCATCAGCTGGCCCGTGCGCGAAATCGCGCCCTCCACAAAGAGCAGCACGTATTCGCCGCGTTGGAGGCATTCCACCACCGCCCGCGTGGTGCTGAGCGCGTTCTGCGGCGTGATGGCCAGAGCCCCGCCCAGCTTGAAGGCCCAGCGGAACAACCAGTGACTGTCCCGCATGCCTTTGAAGCCGACAAAACGGATCGGTCGCGGACAGGCGAGCTGCAACACGATCGCATCCACGTAGGAAAGGTGATTGGCCGCCAACAAAGCGCCGCCGGACGGCAGATTTTCGCTGCCACCGAAACGAACGCGATACAGACAGCGTGCAATGGCGGCGACAAAGACCTCGACGATCCACGGCAAGGTGGAGCGGGTAAAGCGGGGGGCGTCGGACATGAAAAAGGGGTTGCGACAATGCGACTCCGGCCTGCCGACTTTTCAAGGCTTTAGGGTCGGTTTTCCGTTCGCGCCGCGACAACCCTTGCCGCTTCGCGTAGGTCATCGGCCAATACGGCAAAGCCGGGGAAATCATTTTCCAGGCGCCGCAGGTCCCCGCCCATGCGCCGCACGGCCTTGACCGCGTGTTCCGTTTCAAGTGCCAGCGTCGGGCGCGGCGTGCCATAGACGCGTTCCTTCAGCTCGGAGCGGCTGTAGGGCTGGGCACCGGTCACCTGCCCCGACACCCATGCGGCCTCCGTCACCGTCTCGTCGATACCGCACAGATACCATCCTTCCATCGCCGGCACCGCAATGCCGATCCCGCGCAGCACCCGATCGCGCCCGCGGGCCGGCGGCAGGTTCTTCGTCGCCTTGCGAAACACCGCCTGGAGTTGGCAGACCCGGCAGCCCGGATGGTGATCATGCTGCGCGGTGTGCACGACCGAGTCGTCACTGTCCGCCACCACGACCAACAGTTCGGCGTCGGTCTGGAAATGCAGGTGCCGCGCCACCGCCGGCAGGACCTGCCGCACGTTGGGCCAGCCGCGCGCTCGCAGCGAGGGCCGGACCCGCTGAATCCGGCGACCGATGACCATCTCCACCAGGACCGCGATGGCGGCTTCGTCGGCCGGCGATTCACTCAACAGCGCCACCTTCATTGGTCTTCGGGCACGCCGCCCAGCAGTCCCGCATACCAGATGTCGCCCAGGGATCCTTCCTCCAGCAGTTCCGCCAGATCCGCCCGATCCGCCAACCGGGAAAACTCCGCCGCGCGTCCCTGTTTCCCCGCAATCACGATCTCCTCCGGATGGTCCCGGAACAGATCAAGCAGGTAGGGCGAATGCGTGGTGGCGATCACCTGCACCGGGGGGCGTTCCAAACCAAAGTCGGCCGGGTAAGACAGGCGGTAGATCACGTCCCGCACTTGCCGCAGCAGTCGCGGATGCAAGCCCCGGTCCAGTTCCTCGATGCACACCATCGGCGCCGGCGTCGGGTCATGCCCCAGCGCGCACAAGGCCAGTGCGTAGAGGGTGCCCTGCGAGAGCGAATCCGCCGCGACCCACTCCCCTTCTTCCGCCAGCCGCAGAGACACCGTGAGCTGTTGATCCGCCGGGGCTTCGACCCGCAGGTCGTCATACTCCGCGAACAGCCCGACCACGTCCTCGCGAAACGCGGCGAAGTGCGTGGCGTGAGCCGTTTCCCACCAGCGCAACACGGCGGCGAGGTTGGCGCCGTTGGTGGCGAGAGCGACCGGCCCCGGCGCCGCCAGCGCCGGGGCGGCCATGGCGTAGTGGTCAAATAAATACGCCTGCACCGCGCGCACCTGATCCCGTAAATCCGGCCAACGGCCCGCTTCGCCGCCCACCAGCCGCAGCGCGTCGCAGCGGGCATGCTCCCGGCAGTGCATGCTCACGACGGTCGCCCCCGCATCCGCGAAGGTGAATTCGATCTCCGGCCCGTCACCCGGCGCATCGGCGGGCGGCGGCGTGGTGGCCAGGGGCAGCGCGGCGAGGGACCGGAGCTGCAGCACGGCCTGGATCAGACTCGTTTTGCCCGAGCCATTGGGCCCCACGACCAGGTTGAAGGGCGCCAACTCCAAGCTCGTGTGACGCAGAGCCTTGAAACGACGAAAGCTGACGGAGGCGATCACGCGCCCAGCTTGAGCGTCGCCCGGCGCTTGGCAATGCTAGCGCAGCGCACGCGAGAGCAGTCGCCCGAGTTCCGCCGTTCCCACCTGGCTGAGCGAACCGTCGAGGTGCACCGCCTGCACGAGGGGACGGTAGCCTAACGCGTCGGCATCGGGTTTTGTCAGGTTCAGTCGGCCGAGCAAGGCGCCGATCTCCTCCCGGGCGGCCAGCTGCAGGGTAAGCGCAAGGGGGGTCATCCAGATCGGCGTGCCCTCCTCATAAACGATGCTGCCGTTGCCGAGTAGACGCAGGCCGGGAGAGATGACCGCCAGATCGCGCAACACCAGATTACCACCGGGCGCCCGGTTGAGCTCCAGATTGAGCTGATCAAAGGCCAGCGCCGACAACTGATCGGCCACTTGTGTGAGCGCCTCCAAACGCTGAGCCCGGCGGCCGATTTCCTGATTGCCGGACAACGCGGCCACCAGTCCCCCCACGACTGCCAAGGTGCGGCCGGCCTCGATGTATTGCTGCACATCGACCTGCAGCGCGCGCAGGACGCCGCCGGCACTGGTCACCCGCGCTTCGATCGCCGCCTGCCCCACCAGATCCGCCAAGTCGTTCACCGCGCTGTTCAGATCGGCGTTGAAATCCAATCGCCCCTCCAAGGTCGGAACCTGATCCGGATCAATTGCGCGCAGAATCGCGCCGACGTCGACCCCCTCCGCCCGCATCTGGCCCTTGGCCTCATAATTCTGTCCCCGCGTCGCATCATAATCCAACCCGCCGTCAATCTGCACTTCCCCCCCGCCCGCCATGCTGGCGCTCAAGCCACTGAGGTTGAGTTGGGAAGCGTCCAATTCGATGTCGCCGCGAATGTTCTCCAACACGAGGCCATTGGGCAGGGTCAGCTCACCGATGGCCGTCTTGAAGGTGCCTTGCCACCCGGCCCAAACCGGACCGGACGCGGGGGTCGGTGCGTTCTCGACCGAGGCCGGCGCGTCCGGAGCCACCGCCAGAATCAGTCCCAGTCCTTGTAAATCGGATACGTAGGCCCGTGGCCCACTCAGGCTCCCTTCCGCCTGCCAGCCCGTGTCGCGCGACGCCGCGCTGACGTTGAGGGTGAGGTCGGAAACGCGATCATCCATGGTGAACCGCATGGGTAAATGGGCCTCGATCGCCCCACCACGAAACAGGTCGATGCGGCCATCCACCTGCATATCGGGCATCCGCTGGCCCTCCGCGAGCATGAGCTCTGTTGCGGCCACACTCGCGGCCAGGGAGACGCGATCCTCCAGACCCAATCCAAATTCGCCCTCCACGCGCCCCGTGCGCAGGGCCAGCGCGGAGGCAAGCTGCGGGACGCGCTCGATGATTCGTAAACTAGATTCAAAACGTCCGGCCAATTTCATGACGTCATTCTCCCGGGTGAGGCGGCCGCCGCGCGCGCTGAAGGTCGCGACCGGCCCCTCCGCATCGAGCAGGTCCAGGCGATCAAGTTCCACCTGCCATCCCTCGGCGGTGAATTCGGCGCCGACACGCAAGGTCACATCGATCTCGTCCACCAGCGTGCGCCCTTCCTCGGCCAACACCATGCCGGGCAAGTGCAGCTCGTCGGTCGTCACCACCCGCAACCCGTGCGGGCTGACCATGCCGACAAACCCGCCTTGCACGGGGCGCCCATCGAGCACGTAGGGGTCCAACCAGGGTTGGGCCCACGAAATCGGCAGGCCGAGCAGGTTGAGGGAAAACACCGGATCATCCGGCTGCGCGACGCGGATTTCGTTGGTCTGGTGCGCCACTTCGATGCCCTGCAACAAGTGCGCGGAAAGCAGCGGCGCCGCGCCGTTGACCGCCAGATCCAGTTGCGTGAGCCGCAGCCCGGTTTCCCGCAACTCGGTATCGAAGGTCAGTTCGCCTGACACCGGGCCCACTTGACTGAGCTCCGGCATCAGCACCGCAAAATCGCTGCCCGTAAACGCCAGAGTGCCACCCACCGAACCGCTGCTCAGGTCAATCGCGGCGCTGAGCGCTCCCTGCCCCTCACTCGCAAAACTCGGTAGGGTGCGCCCCAGCATCAGACTGCCGAGCGAGCGGTCGTTGAGCGCGATCGACCACGTGCCGCTGAGCGTCGCGTCGTTCTCCTCGCGGCGGAGGTCGAGGTGGACCAACCGGTTGTGCTCGTCGCGCAGCGAAAACGCGGCGTGCGGCGACCCCTCGGCAACCCGCAGGTCAAATTGCAGTTCGAAGCGATCGGGAGTCGCCCGCTCATCGCGGCGCCCGGCCAGTTCGGCGGCGAGACGCACATGGTCGAGTGTGTGCGCATCGGCCAGCGTCAGGCCAAGACGAGCGTCGATGAGCAGCGAACGAATGCCCGCGGCAGTGGCCCGTTCGCCCTCGGCTTCGACCAGAAGATGAAACGTGCCCGTTTCTCCCGCCCGCAATCCACCACCGGTCACCGCGACGTTGGCGTGGCCATCCGCTCCGGGGCCCGCTTGGCGCCATGCCGCGGTTCCGCGCAGATCGAGCTCATCGACCGCGATATCCAACGGCAGGTGGAGCGCGTCCAGCAAACCGCCCAAACCCGGCGCGGCATGCCCACCATCGGCCGTGACAAGGCTTCCGCCCAACGCGCGCGCGAGGCCACCCCACCCCGCTTCCGCCGCGTTTGAAGCAACCGGCGGTTCCGGCGCCCGCATTGCCGCGATCGCCACGGCGGGATCGATCTGAAGTTCCCAGTCGTGCGCCACGAGGCGCCGCAGCTCGACGCGGTTCGTCAGCAGACGCCAGACCGGCAAGGTGGCTTCGACCCGCGGGGCGCGCAGCACCATGCCGTCACGTCGCACCGCCAGATCATCGATCCGAACCGTGCTCCAGCCGACGGAAACCCGCGACAGACTGGCCGCCATGTCCGGCTGCTCGCTCAGGACCCGCTGGACGACCCGAGTCTGGAAGCTTGCGTTGAACGCAAGCGCGACGGCCACCACGGCCACGATGACCAAGAGTGCGATCCCGATGAGAATACCGCGACGCCGTTTCATGCTGGAGTGGCTGAGTCGGACCTCAGCTAGCGGTCAAAGTTCTACGGTTTGCTCAGTTCGCAATCAATACGTCACTTTGGCCGAGGGCACGACGCATCGCGGCGGCGGACACGTTGTAGCTGTAGGCGGCCTGCAGCTGATTGTTGCGGGCCTGGGTGAGCGCGACTTGGGCGGACAAAAGCTCGAGTTGCGTGGCCGTGCCGGCGCCATAACGGGCGTTCGCCAGGCGCAGCGCTTCCTCGGCCTGTTCGACGACCTTTTCGGCGGCATCGGCCAGTTCGGTCGCCTCGTTGAGCGCGGACAATGCGCGGCGCACCTCGACCTCGATCGCCAGCGTTGCGTCTTCGAGGGCCAAGCGGGCCTGCTCTTGGCGGGACAGGGCCTGGTTGATGCGACCGCGGGTGGCCTTGCCATCCCAGATCGCCCAGCTGGAGGACACGCCGACGGTCCATCCGTCGAGGGAGTTGTCGAAGCTCTCGGAGAACCCCGCTTTGCGCAGGGCGTAGCCGCCGGAAACATAAACGGACGGCAGACGGCCGGCTTTGGCGATGGTCACGCCGGCCTCCCGAGCCTCGACCAGCTTGGCGAGGCGCACCAGCTCCGGCCGGTTGGCGCGGGCGCTGTCGATCGCGGCGGCCAGATCGTAAGAGACCGGCGCAATCGCCAGGTCACCGACAAATTCGGGAGTGGCCGCCGTCTGGCCCGGGGCCGGTGAGTCGAAGCCGATCGAATAACGGAGCTGGTCGATGGAAATGCGCAGCGCGTTGCGGGCGCGAATGAGCGCCGGCTGCGCGTTGGCCAGTTCAACCTCGGCGCGAAGCACATCGAAGTTGGAGACCGCGCCGGCCTCGAAGCGATTGCGCGCCGTGGCCAACTGTTCCTCGAGCAAATTCACGTTCTGCTCCTGCACCTCGATCTGTTCGCGGGCGAGCAGCACATCGTAGAAGTTGGTGCGGACCTGCAGGAGTTGGTCGTTGATGATCGACTGCAACTCGAGCAGCACGGTTTCCCGCACGACGCGCTGGGCATCGAGCGCCGCCTGCACCCCGCCGCCAGAGTAGACGAGTTGGCGCACGGAAAGCGCGATCGACCAATTCGGATTCTGGCCGGTCGGACCGACAAGGCCGTCGGAGTCGTGACTGTAGCTCGAGTTGAGCGAGACGTTGGGCAGAACCTGCCCTTTCACCTCGACGATGAGGCCTTCCTGCTCGCGGATGCGTTCGCGCGCCTGTCGGATCGCGAAGTTGTTATCGAGCGCGTAGCTGATGGCCGTCGGTAAATCCAGCGTCTCGGGGACCTGGGCCGAGACGGCGGAAGCCAGCACGACCATCGTGGCCAGAGCGCGTTGCGGAAGCGTGAACATGGAACGAAACGAATTCATTGCGGTGAGCGAGCGGGACTCAGGAGTTGGCGGGCTGGAGGTCGCCTTCAACGACTTCATCGTCGGTGTCGGCGGTCCTATGTTCACTGGCGATCAGCATGTAGAAGGCGGGCACGACGAACAGGGTGAAAAAGGTGCCGACGGCCATACCGACCACGAGCACCCAACCAATGCTGTTTCGCGCCGCGGCGCCCGGCCCCTCGACAAAGATGAGCATCATATGACCGAACACGGTCGCGGCCGAGGTCATGAGCACCGGCCGCAGACGGGTCGCGGCCGCGCGGCGAATCGCTTCGGCTTTGGCGACGCCCTGCTCCTGGAGGGAGTTGGCGAACTCGACGATGAGGATGCCGTTCTTGGCGATGAGACCGACCAGCGTGATCAGACCAATCTGGGAATAGATATTGAGCGAAGTCTTCCAAAGGAAGATTGGCAGCATCGCGCCCACCAGCGCCAAGGGCACCGAACCGAGCAGGATGATGAGCGGATCGCGGAAAGAGTTAAACTGCGCCGCCAACACCAGGAAGATGAGGATGAGCGCCAGCAGACCGGCCTGCCAGAGCGCGTTGCCCTCGAGACGGAGCTGGCGCGACTGACCACCGTAATCGATCGTGTAGCCGGCCGGGAGCACCTCGGCGGCTTTGGCTTCGAGTTTGGTCAGCGCCGCATCGATGCTCGGGCCGACGCCCGTGATCTTCACCGCATTGAGCTGTTGGAAACGGTTCAGGGTCCGCGGTTCGACCGTGTCCTTCAACGTGGCGATGGTGGACAGCGGGATGAGCTGTCCCTGTGGACCACGCACATGGTAGTCCAGCAACTGCTCGGGATTAAGGCGCTCGCCACGTTCGACCTGCGGGATCACCCGGTAGCTGCGGCCGTCGTTGACGAAACGGTTCACATAACCGCCGCCCAACATCGAGCCGAGGTCACGGGCGACATCGGTGAGATTGAGCCCCATGGAGGCGACCTTGTCCCGGTCGATGTCGATCGTGGTCTGCGGTAGATCGAACTTCAGATCGCTATCGGCGAAGTAAAAGGTCGGGGCACCGCCGCCCTCGTTGGCCTCGGTGTTGGCGTAGAGCACGAGTTGGTTGGCGTAGTCCATCATCTCGCGATGGTCGTCGGTCGAGCGGATCACGAACTCGATCGGGAACTGACCACCGGCGGGCAACGCGTCGGGCGTGTTGAGAATGACGTTGGCGCCGGCAACCTTTGCCGCCTCTTCCTGCAACGCCGCCTCGATTTCGATCACGCTGCGGCTGCGCTGTGACCACGGTTTGAGCAGCATGCCACCGAAACCGAAGTTGGGCGTCGTGATCTGGAAGGAGGTTTGATACTCCGGCTGCGCCTCATAAATTTTCTGCACCTCTTCGGTGTTCAGCATGGCCTGCTCAATCGTGGCCGTCGGCGACCCCTGGATGATGGTCATGAGCACACCCTGGTCTTCCTTCGGCGCCAGTTCCTTCTGGGCGATCATGAAGAACGGACCGAGCAACAGCATGAAGAGCACGGCCGTGACTGTGATCACCGGCGACCATTGCGGCCGATGGCCCTTGAAGCGATCCGAGGCGTAAACCAGCCAATAAATCGGAGTGAGGAAAAGGCCGAGCAGGATGCCGCCGAACCACCCGAGCGAACGGGTTTCCAGGAGGCCGTCGAGGGTGCGAGCGTAGCGATCACGCACTCGGTCGAAGAGCCGGTTGATCACCCCGGTGAGGCCCTTCTCTTCGGCGTCGCCGCCTTTGAGCATGTAAGCGCTCATCATCGGCGAGAGGGTGAGTGCCACGAAGCCGGACACCGCCACTGCGCCGGCGAGGGTGAAGGCAAACTCGCGGAAGAGCGCGCCGGTCAGACCGCCCTGGAAGCCGATCGGGGCGTAAACCGACGCAAGCGTGATGGTCATTGAAATAACCGGTCCAACCAACTCACGGGCGCCGACGATGGCGGCCTTGATCGGCGTAAGTCCTTCGCGAATGTGACGCTCGACGTTCTCCACCACGACGATGGCGTCGTCCACCACGATACCCACCGCCAGCACGATGGAGAGCAGGGTCAGCAGATTGATGGTGAAGCCCATCACATACATGAGGAACATGGCGCCGATGAGCGACAGCGGCATGGCCACGATCGGAATCAGCACCGAACGCAGGGAACCCATGAAGAGGAAAATCACCACCATGACGATGAGCAGCGTCTCCATGAGTGTGGTCAGGATCTCGCGCAGCGCGTCATTGATGTATTCGGTGGCGTCATACGCCATCTCGGCCTGCAACCCGGCCGGCAGACTGGCCTCCACATCGGGGAAAGCCGCGCGCACGCGCTGAATGACTTCCACCGTGCTCTCGGTCGGCAGCACCCACACGCCCATGAAGGTGGCCGTGGTTCCACCGAAACGAACCTCGGCGTCATAACTTTCTGCGCCGAGTTCGACATCCGCCACGTCGTCCAGCCGGACAATCGCGCCGTTGTGTTGGGCCACGACCATGTTGCGGAATTCTTCCACGCTCTGCAGGTCGGTGTTGGCCACCAGACTCACGCGCAGCATGTTGCCCTTGGTCGCGCCGACGGCGGACAGGGCGTTGTTGTTCACCAGCGCCTGCCGCACCTGCGACGGGCTCAGGTTGCGGGCGGCGAGTTCCTCCGGCTTGAACCAGATGCGCATCGCGTAAACGCGGCCACCGAGGATGTCGGCCTTCTGCACTCCAGGAATGGCCGCAAGGCGCGGCTGAACCATGCGATTCAGGTAATCGGTGATCTGGTTCTGGCTGAGCGTCTCGGAGTAAAAGCTCAGATACATGGAGGCGAACTGGTTGTCGGTCGTCTCCACGCTGATGGTGGGCGACTCCGACTCCGGCGGCAGTTCGTTGCGCACCTGGTCGATCTTGGCGGAGATCTGGGCCAAGGCGGCGTTGGTGTCGTAGTTGAGCCGTAGATACACCCGAATGGTGCTCATGCCGGCGAAACTCTCGGACTCGATGTAATCGATGCCATCGGCGCTGGAGATCGCGCGCTCGAGTTGCGTGGTGATGTAGCCGCGCACGGTATCGGCGCTGGCGCCGAAGTAGATGGTCGTCACGTTGACGACGGCGCTGTCGCTGCGCGGGTATTGGCGGGTGTTGAGCTGGTTGTAGGAAACCAAACCCACCACGAGGATGGCGATGTTCACCACCAGCGCGATCACCGGCTTGCGCACGAAGAGATCGGTAAAGCTGCGTTTAAGCATGGGACGGTGTCAGGTCGAAGTCGGCAGGAGGACGGAACCGAGCGTTCAGCTGTTGTCGGGTTGCGGATTGAGCTCGGCGGCCGGTTGGACCGCGTTGTTCACCTGAATGGCCAGACCGTTGCGCAGTTTGAAAACCCCGGTGGAAGCGATCTCCTCGCCACCGGTCAATCCGGTGGTGATTGCGACCAGATCGCCGCGTTTGGCTCCGAGTGTCACGGGCTGTTGGCGCACGCCCAAGTAGTCCTGCCCATCGGCATCCTGCATCGTTTCGATCACAAAAACCGAGTTGCCGTAGCTGGCGTAGGAAATGGCCGTGGCCGGCACGACCACCACCTGTTCGACCTCGGGCAACACCACCTCCAACTGGGCAAACATGCCGGCGCGCAAACGCTCATCGGAGTTGGGCAAGGTGGCCTGCACCGCGATGTTGCGGGTGGCGGTGTCGACGACGGGATTGATCGCGGTGATACGCGCCGTGAAAACCTCGCCAGGAAAGGCATCCACCATCACGTTGACTTCCTGCCCCATGCCGATGAGCGGGAACTGGCGCTGCGGGATGAAGAAATCGATGTAGACCTCGTCCAGCTTCTGCAGGGGCATCAAAGGCGTGCCGCGGCTGACAAACTGACCGAGATTGACCATGCGAATGCCGACGCGGCCATCGAAGGGTGCGCGGATGGCCTTCTTGGCCAGGGTGGCGTTGATCGCCGCGACGTCGGCGATGGCCTGAGCGTATTGGGCGTTGGCCGTGTCGAGCTCGGCTTGGCTGATGGTGTTCTTTGCGCGCAGTTCTTTGGCGCGATCCAGCTGCAGGCGGGCGAGCTCGGCGCGGGCTTCGGTCGCCTCGAGTTGAGCCTTCTCCAGCGAGGTATCGAGCGTGACGAGGAGATCGCCCTGCTTCACGGCGGCCCCGTTTTCAACCGGGAGCGCGACGATCGCGCCCTCGAGTTCAGCGCTGATGGTGACACCCTGAACTGGCGAGAGGGTGCCGATGGAGGCGATGCGGGGATTCCACTCCTGCTTTTCAGCGACGGCGGAGGCGACGGCCGGGGTGGGTTGCCCCATGTTGGCGGACATCAATTCCTTGATTTGCGCGGCTTTCACGGCGGCGAGGGCCGCGACGACGGCGACGAATCCAAAGATGGCGATGAAGAATTTCTTAATCATGACGACGGGTTGTGAGACTGGAGATAAAGTTAAACGGTCGGGGCCGGCGGCTGGTCCACGGCACCAGCATCCGCGATGCCTTGCCGGACTTTAAGCAACAGACGGAGTAATTCATTGCGTTCTCTGGCATTGAGCGGGGCCATGATCATGGCTACGCGGCGGAAATACCCCGGGAGCAGCTCTTCGGTGAAGGCCTCCCCCTTCGGCGTCAGGTGAACGAGCATGGCGCGGCGGTCACGCGGATCCGGTTCGCGGCGCACAAAGCCATCCTTTTCGAGCGTATCGATCAGGCCGGTCATGGTCGCGCGGGTCACACCCGCCATCTCCGCCAATTCCGCCGGGGCGCGGGGCGGAGCGCGATCACTCCCCTCCTCCACCGTAGCTGAGAGTAGCAGAAGCACCGTGAAGCGGCCGTTGGAAATGTTGTGCTGATTGAGAAAGGCCGATTTGATCGCGAACAGCTCATCCGCCGCGCGCAACAAATTCATAAATAGATTGCCCGCAGCCGGATCCAGATCTGGAAAGCGTTTGGCGCATTCGAGCATGCACTCGTAGCGCGGCAGGTCTTTGAGCATCAACAAGGGCATTGGTAAAATGAGAAGGTGCCTGATAGTTAGCCTCCTAACTATTTCCGCAAGTGGTTTCATCAAATTCTCTGCAAAAACCACGTGACGCCCCCGGCACTCCCGCCGACCGCATACCAAAAACCCCTGCCGGCGATCTCGGTAGGGGTCGGATGAAGTGAATCGGCGGCGCCGCGGGATCAGCTTAAGGTCGCTCGCAGCATCCACGCCGTCTTTTGTGCGCTTGCAGCAAGCCGGTCAGGAAATCGGCCAACATCCTCGTGCTCCTCTTTAGCAAAGGAATGTCCTCCCGTAGGCTGAGGCTGATGGATTCATGGTCGGTGAACAAGTTCTGCAGCATTTCATCGGCGGCCACACGCCCCCGCGGGTCCTCCTTGAGCTTAGCCAACGCCACAAAACCTTCCATGGCGCCGGACGACGGGTGACCAATGGCACGAATGGGTTCGGCGATACCGTGAATTGTCTGCTCCATGCCGGAATAAAGCGGTTCAAACACGACATGCAGGTCGTGAAAACGAGGTCCCTCAAGATTCCAATGATCGTTGCGGGTTTTGCGGGAGAGCACGTGCTCGTCGGCCAAAACCCGACTGAGGGTTTCAGCCACCGTCGTGCGCTGTTTTGCGGTGATGCCGATAGACGTCTTCACGGTGTGCACCCGGCACCGACTTCGCCGGGCGCATTCGATTCGCAAAACAAAGAGGGGAGTTCGCCGTGGCGAACTCCCCTCACCCGATCAGAACCAACTAAACCGGGGATTATTGTAGCTGAGCCTCTCAGCCAAGGGATTGCGCGGCAGCGACGACCGCATCGGCGGTGATACCGAGCTCCTTCATCGCGGTGCCACCAGGGGCGCTGAGGCCGAAGCGATCGATCCCGATCACCTTGCCATCAAGTCCCACGTATTGCGCCCAGAGTCCGGTCACGCCCGCCTCGATGGCAACGCGCTTGCGGCAGCTGGACGGGAGCACTTCCTCGCGGTATTCCGCCGATTGGCGGTTGAAGCGCTCGAAACTGGGAACGGAAACCACGCGCACCGAAGCGCCCAAGGTTTGGGCGGCCGCGATCGCGTGCTGCAGCTCGGAACCGGCGGCGAGCAGGATGTGCGTGAGCGGCTCGGTTTCCTTGACCGCGATATACGCGCCTTGGCTTACGCCACTGCGACGCGTGGCGACGTCGATGTCATTCTGGTTCGGAATCGCCTGGCGGGTGAGCGCGAGCAGCGTCGGGCCGTCCGTGCGAGTGAAGGCGGCGGCGAAGGCGCCGGCGACTTCCTCGGGATCACCGGGGCGAATCACATCGAGATTAGGGATAACGCGGAGACCGGAAACCGTTTCGACCGGCTGGTGCGTCGGGCCGTCCTCACCCACGCCCACCGAATCGTGGGTGTAGATGTAAACCACCGGGAGCTTGGCCAGGGAGGCGATGCGCATCGACGGACGCGAGTAGTCGGCAAACACCAGGAAGGTGGCGCAGGACGGGTGGAAGATGCCGTCGTAAGCGATACCGTTGCTGATACCGGCCATGGCATGCTCACGGATGCCGTAACGGATGTTGCGGCCGGCGCGGTTCTCGGCGTCGAAGTCAACCGAGCTGTTGATGTAGTTCAGCGTGGAGCCGTAAAGGTCCGCGCTGCCCGACATGAGCAGCGGCATGGCTTCGGCGATCGGCTGCAACACGTCGCTGCCCGCCTTGCGGGTGGCGAGCTTGGCATCGGCCGGGAAAACTGGGATCTTCTCCAACAAGTCGGCGGTCGCCGGCGCGGTGCCGCGCGACTCGAGAATCGCAGCCTTTTCCGGATTGGCGGCCGCCCAGGCCTTGTAGGTCTTGTTCCACTTGTTGTATTGGCGGGCGAGGCGCTTCTTGTGGGCGGCGAAATACTCGCGCACCTCGGGGCTCACATAAAAGTGCTCGTCGGCGGGCAGGCCGAGACCCGCGCGGGCGTTTTCGGCAAACTTGGCGCCGCCTTCACCGTGGCCCTTGGAGGTGCCGGCGACTTCGGGGATGCCGCGACCGATCTCGGTTTTGGCGATGATGAGCTGCGGCTTACCGGACTTGGCCTTCTTGGCCTTGTTGACCGCCTTGAGAATGGCCGCGAGATCGTGGCCATCAGGCAACGAGATCACGTCCCAGCCGATCGACTTGAAGCGGGCCACCGCGTTGTCGCTCTGGGTCTTGATGGCCATCGCGTCGAGAGTGACGTCGTTGGAATCGTAGATCACGATCAGGTTATCGAGCTGCTGATGGCCGGCGAAGGAAATGGCTTCGAGGGCCACGCCTTCCTGCATGCAGCCGTCGCCGGCAAGGCACACCACGTGATGGTCGAAGATCGTGTGCTCAGCGGTGTTGAAGTTGGCCTCGGCCATCTTGCCGGAAACCGCGAGACCGACCGCGTTGGCGATACCCTGCCCGAGCGGACCCGTGGTGCATTCGACACCGTCGGTTTCCCCGAACTCAGGATGGCCCGGGGTCTTGGAGTGCAGCTGGCGGAAGTTTTTCAGGTCGTCGCTGGAAACGTTGTAACCCGACAGGTGCAGCCAGCTGTAGATGAACATCGAACCGTGGCCGGCCGAGAGGACAAAACGATCGCGATTTAGCCAACGCGGTTGCGCCGGATTGTGCACCAAGGCGTTGCCGTAAAGCACGGCGCCGATTTCGGCGGCGCCGAGCGGCAGGCCCAAGTGGCCGGAAGAGCACTTGTGGATGGCATCAATGGCCAGACCACGAGCTTGATTGGCAGCAGCGGAGAGGATCTCGGTGTTCAACTTCATGTAACTACAGATGGAGCTAGATAAATCAGCCGGCGAATGCCGGGCCCGCTAGACGACGAGTTGACCGGGACTGGCGCAACGCAGAAGTCCGGTCCAACGTGTGAAAAACAAAAGGCGACCCCTCGCGGGATCGCCCTTAAATGTAAAATGCGCGACGAGTTGACGCGCTTAACTGCAAAGCGTCAGGCTTTTGCAGACTCGTTGCGTTTGGCCTTGATGGCCATAGCCGCCTTACCCTTGCGGTTGCGCAGGTAGTAGAGCCGGGCGCGCATCGGGACGGACTCGCGATCGAGCTCGATCTTGTCGATGTTCGGGGAGTGCAGCGGGAAAACGCGCTCCACGCCCTCGCCGTAGGAAATGCGGCGAACGGTGAAGGTCTCGTGCACGCCGCCGCCCTTGCGAGCGATGACGATACCCGCGAAAACCTGGATACGCTCCTTGTCGCCCTCGCGCACCTTGGTGTGAACGCGGACGCCATCGCCGACCTTGAAGGACGGGATGTCCGACTTCAGCTGCGAAGCGGTGACCTCTTTAATGATGGGATTCATGACGGTAGTTCTTAAATAAATCTGGACGGACTTGGCGGGTCTTCTCGATACGTTGCGCGAGACGCCACTTCTCGATTTCGCCGTGATTTCCCGAGAGCAAAACCTCTGGAACGGACTTACCTCGAAATTCGGCGGGACGCGTGTATTGAGGAAAGTCGAGCAACTTGCCGGTGAAGGATTCGTGCGTCAATGACTTTTCCTCGCCCAATACCCCGGGGATGAAACGAGCCAGGGCATCGATGAGCACCGCTGCCGGAAGTGTCCCATTGGTAAGGACATAGTCACCAATACTGATCTCCTGATCGATAACTTCGTCGCGAATCCGCTGGTCAATTCCCTCGTAATGGCCGCTCAACAACACGAGGTGCTGCTGGGTCGAAAGGTCACGCGCGATTTCTTCGCTGAGTGGAGTGCCATCTGGGGTGAGGTAGATGCGCCGGCAGCCAGGCGATTGCAGGGCTTCGATCGCCGCGATCGCTGGTTCGGGCTTGAGCACCATCCCAGCCCCGCCCCCGAAGGGTCGATCATCGGCCGTGCGATGCTTGTCGGTGCACCAGGCGCGCAGGTCGTGCACCCCCACCTTCAACAGCCCGCCATCCAACGCGCGGCCCAGAATGCTTTCACTCAGAAAGCCATCCAGCATGCGCGGGAACAGGGTGAGCACATCGATGTGCAGCGGCATGGCGAAAAGTGGATTGCGGCGGGTCGAGGGTGGCGAAAACAAAACCGCCCCGGACGAAGCCGGGGCGATTGAAAATCGTAATGGGAACGAACGAGGTCGGGCGATTAGGCCTCGGACGTGGCGTCGGCCGACTTTCGGGCCTGCTTGATCAGCGACTTCGCGGTGTCGGTCGGCTTGGCCCCCTGGCTGACCCAGTAATCGGCGCGCTCCACATTCAGGGTGAGCTGTTCGCTCTTGGCGCGAGGATTGTAGGTGCCGAGGATTTCGGTCGCCCGGCCGTCACGGCGGGAGCGAGCCTCCGCAACCACCACGTGGTAAACGGGTGCGTGCGTCGTGCCGATGCGGGAAAGGCGGATTTTGAGAGCCATGGAAGTGTTTCTAAAACGGTCTAGTTGTTTGCGAAAAGTTGAGAAATGCACCGCCCGACAAATGGCTTGTCAAGCCCCGACTCCCCAGAGTCTGCTCGGCACTTTATGAAAGCCGGAATCGTCGGTCTGCCCAATGTAGGCAAGTCTACTCTCTTTAACGCGGTCACCCGCTCCCGCAAAGCGGAAGCGGCCAACTACCCGTTTTGCACCATCGATCCCAACGTGGGCGTCGTGACGGTGCCGGACGCCCGCCTCGCCGTGCTGCAGGGGATCGCCAAGACGCAGGTGGTCATCCCGGCCGCCATCGAGTTCGTCGACATCGCCGGTCTCGTCGCCGGTGCCTCCAAAGGTGAAGGCCTGGGCAACCAGTTCCTCGCCAACATCCGCGAGGTCGACGCCATCATTCATGTGGTCCGCTGTTTCGAGGACGACGACATCATTCACAACATGGGGTCGGTTGACCCGGTGCGCGATATCGAGGTCATCACCACCGAGCTTATCCTCGCCGACTACGAGGCGGTGACCAAACGCATCGAGAAGTGCACCAAAAAGGCCCGCGGGGGCGACAAGGAAGCCCAAGCCGAGCTCGCCCTGCTCCAGCGCCTCGAACCGCACCTCAACGACGGTAAACCCGCCAACCTGCTCGAGGTGGATGAGGTTGAAGCGAAGATTCTCCGTCTGTTCCAACTCCTCAGCGCCAAGCCTGTCCTTTACGCCTGCAACGTCGCCGAGGACGACCTCGCCGACGCCAATGCGAATCCCTTTGTGCAAAAGGTCGCCGAGTTCGTGCGCACCCACCACGACGCCGCCTACGTGCCGATCAGCGCCAAAATCGAATACGAGCTCATCGACCTTTCGCCCGAAGAGGCCAAGGAGTTTCTCGCCGATCTCGGCGTGAATGACTCCGGCGTGTCGATGCTGATCCGCGAGGCCT
The DNA here is from genome assembly GCF_051209155.1 of Actomonas spartinae. Classification (NCBI taxonomy): domain Bacteria; kingdom Pseudomonadati; phylum Verrucomicrobiota; class Opitutia; order Opitutales; family Opitutaceae; genus Actomonas; species Actomonas spartinae. The sequence continues at coordinate 1,677,865 of NZ_JBPJGB010000002.1, read as the reverse complement.
ACGCCCTGCTCGGACTGCAGACCTACTTCACCGCTGGCGAAAAAGAAGTGCGCGCCTGGACAATTCCGGTCGGTTGCAAAGCCCCGCAGGCCGCCGGCGTGATTCACACCGATTTCGAGAAGGGCTTCATCAAGGCCGAGGTCGTCGCCTATGACGATCTCTCGTCGCTCGGCAGCGTGGCCGCCGCGCGTGATGCCGGCAAATACCGCCTCGAGGGCAAGGAATACATCTTCAAGGACGGCGACGTCGCGGTGTTCCGCTTCGCCAACTGAATCCCACTACTCCCTGGCCCGCCTTTTACTCGCGCCGCCTCCCGTCAACGGGGGCGGCGCGTTGCTTTCCAACATCTCGATCTGCAGGATCAAGCTTCGCGGCAAATGGAAAGGATCCTTCACCGGCAAGGCAATGGTTCCGCTCAACGGCTGCAGATCCCGCCGCAGCTTCTGCCGCCACTCTCCGCGCTCCCAATCAACGTAATGTTCAAGGCACAAGCGCCACAGTCGGGCGTAATGATTCACCCAATACGCTTCGCCGCCACCTTGCCATGCCAACAGGCTGGCGACCAGCGCCTCCGCCTGCGGCCACCACAACTTCGTGTCGGCAAAAGCCCAGGCGGTGTCCGCCACCGGTCTCCCCGCCCCGTCCACCGCCAGCAACAAACCACCGCCGCCGGCTCCGTCCCAGCCAAGCTCCAGATGTCGGCGCATCGCTCGCCGGATAATCTCCGCCGAGATCTCGCCACCTCGCGCCAAACCGCGCCGCACCACGTCCTGAAACCACAGCCCTTCGATCGCATGGCCGGGCACTGTCACCTCGCCGACTTCCCCGTCGCCTTTTCCACCCCCGACGCGCGTCGTCTCCAATATCCGCTGCTCCATCGGATCGTGAAAATCGGACCAAACCTGATCCGCAAAACGCATGGCGGCATCCGCGTAAACTTCGCCGCCGCCCGCCGCCGCCAACGCAGCCAGTTTCAGAGACCAAATCATCGGCACGCCGTGCGGCTGATGTCCGGCGGGAATGGGATACGGGAAGTGAGCCCAACGCGATGGCGGTTCCCGCAAATGCGCCAGGGCCGCATCCGCCGTGCGCCGGGCCAAGTCCAACCAGTGGGATTCACCGCTTGCCGTCGCGAGCTCGCTCAGACCATACACCGCGAAGGCATCCACGTAGATGCTCTCGTGTCCACGCAGCACCCGCCCGTCCGGCGACACCACCAGCGCCCACCCGGGCGCATCCTCCACCCACCCATGACGCGCGCAAAATTCCGCGAGCAGCCGCGCCCGTTCCAGCCAGATCTTGTCGCGGTCGATTGTCTGGTAAATCCGCGCGCATACCCACACCGCCCGCCATTGGCTCCACAACCAGCGATCGTCGGCCAGCACCCGGCCCGCATCGTCCACACAGGTTGGCAGCCCACGCCCCGCGTCGCTCCACAGCGGTTCCCAGAATGGCAGCACCTGTTGCCTCAAATGCTTCCGCAACCATCCCGCCATCGGTCCCCGATCGCCATCGGCGAGCGCCGCCAATGCCTCTTCGCATCGCGCCTTCGACTGCATCGCCGCCTCGTTCATCGCGTTGGAAGTGCGGCACAAACCGGCGCGCCGCCAGTCCGAAAATCACCTTGGGCCGGGAATGAATTTTCAGGCGGGCGGCAGATTCCCCCTGCGTATCCGACCGATAACTACACCACCCGAATTGATCGGTGAAATTTCATGCAAAATTATGGCCTCGAAACGCGATTTGCCCTCGCGGTTCATTGGTGGATTCCCTGATAGCTTCTCGCGCCGATGCCTCCCGTGCCCGCTCCCTTGATCCGCTTATACGCCGACCGGCCGACCGCGGCCCGCGCCGCGGCCCGCCACGCCGCCCAAGTCATCCGTGCGGCCATCGCCGCCCGCGGTGAAGCCCGCATCATCGCCGCGACGGGTGCCTCGCAGATCGAGTTCGTCGAGGCGCTCGTTACGGCTCCCGATATCGCTTGGACGCAAGTTGAGATGTTTCACCTTGATGAATACGTCGGCCTGCCGATCGAACATCCGGCCAGCTTCCGTCGCTATTTGATCGATCGGCTTGTCACCCCGACCGGCATCACCCGCTACCATCTCTTGGACGGCGAAACCGATCCCGCCGCCACCGCCGCCAGCGTCGGCGCCGCCCTGCAGTCCGGCCCCATCGATGTCGCCTTCGCCGGGATCGGCGAAAACGGCCATGTGGCCTTCAACGATCCGCCGGCCGACTTCGACTCGACGGCCCCCTACCTCGTGGTCGAGCTCGACGAAGGTTGCCGCCGTCAGCAATTGGGCGAAGGTTGGTTTACGACCCTGGATGATGTGCCCACCCACGCCATCACCCTGTCCGTGCAGCAGCTGCTGTGCGTCGAAACGGTGATCACCCTCGTGCCGGATGCGCGCAAAGCGGCGGCGGCGCACCGCTGTCTCGAAGGCCCGATTGCGCCCGAAGCGCCCGCCTCGATCCTGCGGCGGCATCCCGGCAATCATTTCTACTTCGACGAAGCCGGCGCGTCGATGCTGAGCCCGGAGTTCCGGGCGAAACACGTCATCCGCGGAGAGGACGCATGATCCAAACCCGCCCCGGACTTTTTGACCTGCAGGTCAACGGCTATGCCGGGGTCGACTACAATCGGGTCGGCACGAGCCCGGCGGACTTGCAGCGCTCCTTCGCCGCGATGCGCGCCGCGGGGGTAACCGGCTGCTTGCCGACCATCATCACCTCCTCGCTGGAGCACTTCGCCACCTGCGCACGACAAATCCTCGCCGGCGCCGATCCCATGGTGGCCGGCCTCCACATGGAAGGCCCCTATATCTCGCCGCACGACGGCCCGCGGGGCGCCCATCCGCCGGCCCACGTCGCGCCGCCCAGCATTGAGGACTTTGCCCGGCGGCAGGAGGCGGCCGACGGCCAAATCCGCCTGGTGACCCTCGCCCCGGAAATTGATGGCGCCTTGCCCTTGATCGAATACCTGGTCGAACACCAGGTGGCGGTGGCGATCGGGCATACGGCGGCCGCCGCCGCTTGTATCCACGATGCCGTGACAGCGGGCGCCCGCTTGAGCACGCACCTTGGCAATGGCTGTGCCGGCTCGATGGATCGGCACGCCAACGTGCTTTGGCCCCAGTTGGCCGACGATCGGCTCATCGCCACCTTCATCGCCGACGGGTTCCATCTACCCGACGATGTGCTCCGCGCCATGGTTCGCGCCAAGGGAATTGATCGCACGGTCCTCGTCACCGATGCCATGGCGGGCGCCGCCGCGCCGCCGGGTGAGCACACCCTCGGAGACATCACGGCGCACGTCGCGGCCGACGGCCGAGTTTCCCAACCGCCGGCCGGCAACCTCGCCGGCTCCGCGCTGACAATGGATCACGCCGTCCGGCACCTGATGCGCGTCACCGCACTCGGTTTCGAGGATGCCTGGACCTGCGGATCCACCCGGCCGGCGGAGGTGCTGGGGCTGCCTCCGCCGCCACCCGTTTCGGTGGACTGGGATGCGGCTACCCAAGACTTTCAGATCGCCACCAACCACCTCTGATTTTTGCCCCGCTCATGTCCCGCCTGAAAGTTCCCGGCCTTCGCTGGTATATTGTCATCATGCTCTGCCTCGCGTCGGAGCTCAACTACCTCGACCGGCAGACCCTGTCGGTGTTGGCCCAGACCATTCAGGACGAGCTGGGCATCACCGATATCGACTACGCCAACATCACCTCGGCCTTCCTCCTAAGTTATACCGTGATGTATGCCGTCTGCGGCCGACTCGTCGACGTGCTCGGCAGCCGTTGGTCCTTCCTCATATTTGTGTCCGGTTGGTCCGTCGCCAACATGCTGCACGCCTTCGCCCGCACCGCGGCCCAATTCTCGGTCTGCCGCTTCCTGTTGGGCGCGGCCGAACCGGCCAGTTTCCCGGCCGGGATCCGCGCGGTGACGGAATGGTTTCCCCTGAAAGAACGCGCCATGGCCGTCGGCATCTTCAACGCCGGCACCGCCATTGGTGCGGGGATCGCCGCTCCGTTGGTCTCGTGGATCGCGTTGTCCTGGGGCTGGCGCTACGCCTTCATTGTCGGGGGCGTGCTCGGGCTCATTTGGGTCGCGGTTTGGGCCGTGGTCTTTCGCCTGCCGCGACAACATCCGTGGCTGAAAGCCGCCGAGCTCGCCCACATTGAATCCGACTCCGCCACCCCGGGGGTGGAAGAGCCCAAAAAACCGGCCATCCCGATTCGCACTTTGCTGAGCAACCGCCGGGTGTGGGGGTGCATCGCGGCCCGCATGCTGACTGATCCGATTTCCTATTTCTTCATCTTCTGGACCCCAAAATTTCTGCAACAGGAGCGGGGCTTCGACCTGGCGAGCGTGGGTAAATACGGCTGGATTCCGTTTGTCGCCCTCGCTTTCGGCAACCTCGCCGGCGGTGGGGTGCCCGGTTGGCTGATCCGCCGCGGCTGGACACTGAACAAGGCCCGCAAGTCCACCATGTTCGTAGCCTCCTGCACCATGCCGATCGCCCTGCTGTCCATCATCAACCTACCCTCCGCCGCGGCCGCGATCGGCATGATCAGCGTAGCCATGTTCGCGCACGCGGCATGGGCGAACATGACCCTGCCCGCAGAGGTGTTCCCGAAACACGTGGTGGGTTCGGTTACCGGCTTCGCCGGCGCGTTCGGCGGCGTCGCCGGCATCCTGACGCAACAGGCCATCGGCTGGACCGTGGAAAACATCTCGTTCACGCCAGTCTTTGTCGCCAGCGGCGTGATGCACCTCAGCGCGTTGGCGCTGGTGAGTTGGCTTGTGGGTAACCTCGGCGAAGTCAGCACCCCGGGCGAGTCACGCCCGACCGGGGCCACAGCCGAGTCCGCCTAGGAAAACAAGAGCCGCTCAGAGTTCGAAACCGTGCGGGATGGTGACGCCTTTCGGCACCACCAGCACGCCATCGCGGATCACCACCCCGTGCTGGTAGACGCCATCCTGCTTGCCTTCGGGCGACAGCACGACGCGGTCGCCGATCCGGGTGTTCTTGTCGATGATGGCGCCCTTGATGCGGCAATCCTTGCCCAACCCGAGGTGCGGCAAACTCGCGGCTTCGTTCCGCTTGAACTCCTCATCGGTTTCGTAGCTGTCGCTGCCCATCATCACCACCTCGTCGAGCTGGCAGCCGGCACGCACGAATGAGCGCGGGCTCAGCACCGAGCGATTCATCCGACAATTTTCAATGATGCAGCCGTCGCCGATCACGACGTTCTTGAGGTCACACTCGTTGAGTTTCGACGGCGGCAGCGCGCGGTTGTGGGTGTAGATCGGCGCGTCCTCATCGAAGAAATCAAAGGGCGGCAGCGGGTCGGTGATCGCGAGGTTCGTCTCGAAGAAAGCCCGCACGGTTCCGATGTCCTCCCAGTATCCTTCGAACGCGTAAGCGAAGAGTTTCTTTTCGCCGAGCAGGCTGGGAATGACTTCCTTGCCGAAGTCGGTCATCTCGTTGGCCAGCGCATCGTCGAGCGCCTTGCGGTTGAAAACGTAGATACCCATCGAAGCGAGGCAGCGCTTCTCGACCGGGTTGGGGTTGCCGAGTTTCGCCTCCAGCGCCTCGCCCATCGCGAGTCCCTCAATGACGGCGGGGTCCTTGGGTTTCTCCGCAAACTTCTCGATCTGCAAGTTGTCGTCGACGCCCATCAGACCGAGACCTTCAACGTTCGAAACCGGAATCGGCATGGCCGCCAAAGTCACATCGGCGCCGGACGCGGCGTGCTTCTCGATGATGTCCGAGAAGTCCATGCGGTAGAGTTGGTCGCCGGAGAGGATGAGCACGAAGTCGTGGTCTTCGTTGCGCAAGTGCTGCAGGTTGCGCCGCACGGCATCAGCCGTGCCCTGATACCAATCGTTGGTCTTCTCGGTCTGCTCCGCGGAGAGAATATCGACGAAGCCACCACCGAAAGGGTCGAAGTGGTAGGTTGTCTGGATGTGCCGATGCAGCGAGGCGGTGTGAAACTGCGTGAGGATGAAGATGCGATTGATGCCCGAGTTGATGCAGTTGCTGATGGGGATATCCACCAAGCGGTATTTTCCGGCCAGCGGCACGGCCGGTTTGCAACGTTCCGTGGTGAGCGGGTGCAGACGAGTGCCTCGTCCACCGCCCATTACTACTGCGACAACTTTCTTGTTTGAGCTCATGCTTATCTCGGGGGAATGGGGGTTCTAATGCCTTGCTCCACGATTGGAGCGACGCGTAGTTTCGCCAGCCTAATAAAGTTAAAATTATGTGTGGAATCGTAGGTTACGTCGGCCGAGCCAAGGCCGCCCCGATCATTTTGGACGGCCTCAAGCGACTTGAGTATCGTGGCTACGACTCCGCTGGCGTCGCGGTTCTGGATGGGAATGCCTTCAAGGTAGCCAAACAAACCGGACGTGTCGAAGGCCTCATGAAAAAAGCCGGCGCCACCACCCTGCCCGGCTCCTGTGGCATCGGTCACACCCGTTGGGCCACTCATGGCGGCGTCACGGATGCCAACGCCCACCCTCACCTTTCGTCCGACGGGAAAATCGCGCTCATTCACAACGGCGTGATCGAAAACTTCACCGCGATTAAGAAGTTCCTCGTTGCGAAAGGCTACACCTTCGCCTCCGAAACCGACACCGAGGTGCTCTGCAACCTCATCGCCTACCACTACGAGAAGGAAACCGATCCGGCCGACGGCGGCTCCCGCCTCCTTGAAAGCGTGCGCAAGACTCTCTTCCACGTCGAAGGCACCTACGGCCTCTGCGTGCTGTGCGCCGATTGCCCGCGCGAGCTGGTCGCCGCCCGCAAGGGTTCCCCGCTCATCCTCGGCGTCGGCGAGGATGAGCTGGTCATTGCCTCAGATGTCGCGGCCCTCGTCAGTCGCACGCAGAACGTCGTCTATCTGAAGGACGGCGAACTTGTTGGCATCCGGGACAAGACCTTCGAGATCTCGACCATCAACGACACCGACGTGTCGCCGGTCATCGACAAAGTGACCTGGAAGGTGCAGGACGCCGAACTCGGCGACTACGCCCACTTCATGGAGAAGGAGATCTTCGAGCAGCCCCAGGCTCTCGAAAACGCCATGCGCGGGCGCTTCTCCGAGGACGGTTCGACCGCTAACTTCGGCGGTCTCAATATTTCGGCCAACGAACTGCGCGGGACCGCCCGGCTCATGTTCTGCGCCTGCGGCACGGCCCTGCATGCCGGCATGGTCACGGAACATCTCGTGGAGCGTCTTGCCCGCATTCCGGTGGAGTGCGACCATGCCTCCGAGTTTCGCTACCGCAACACCCCGCTGTTCTCCGGCACGCTCTTCTTTGTCGTCAGCCAATCCGGCGAGACCATCGACACGCTCGCCGCCATGCGTGAGGCGCAGCGCAAGGGCTTCAAGGTGCTTGCGATCAACAACGTCGTCGGCTCGACCATCGCCCGCGAGGCCGACGGCGGCATTTATCAGCACGCAGGCCCCGAGATCGGCGTCGCTTCGACCAAGGCCTTCACCTCCCAACTCATGATCGGCGCGATGCTCGCGCTCTATCTCGGCCGCATCCGGGACATGAGCTTTCGCGACGGCGTTGAGATCGTGCAGGCCCTGAAAGACGCGCCCGACAAAGTGCGCGAAGCGCTGAAGCAAGCCGACCACATCAAGGACATCGCCCGCCGCTACGCGAAGTTTCACGACATGCTCTTCCTCGGCCGACTTGAGTTGTTCCCCATCGCTCTCGAAGGGGCGCTTAAGCTGAAGGAAATCTCCTACATCCACGCCGAGGCCTACCCGGCGGCCGAGATGAAGCACGGTCCGATCGCCCTGATCAACGAGGAGTGCCCGTCCGTCTTCCTCGTGCCGCAGAACGAAATCTTCAACAAGGTCGTTTCTTCGATGCAGGAAATCAAAGCGCGCGGCGGACCGATCATCGCAATCACGACCGACGATGCCGAACTACCGGAGGGCCTGGCCGACGACGTCATCACCATCCCGGCCTGCCACGAGGCCGTGCTCCCGATTGTCGCCACGATTCCACTACAGCTGTTCAGCTACTACGTGGCGGTCGAGCGAGGCTGCGACGTCGACAAGCCGCGCAACCTCGCCAAATCGGTCACGGTTGAGTGACCGGCGCGCCCGCAGTGGCCGCCTCCCCCGCCAGCGCCGCTTGGCGGCGCCGGCGCCACACCGCCAGGCCAAGCGCCGCCGCCGCCGCCCAGGCGGCATAAGTGCCCGGTTCCGGCACGGCCGACAGGTTGACCGCCGAAAGGCGACCGTTGATGGCGAAGTGGCTACCGAAGGTGCCGTTGTAAGTGTAGGCTCCGGTCACCGCGGCCTGCACCGAATCAATGATTACCTGGATGCCACCGCCGGCCGCGTTCACGTCATTCACGAACGCGTCGGCGATGGTGTATTCGGGTTGGCCGAGGAGACCGGAATGGATACTCACACCGGAGACCGTGTGATAGGCTTGGATCACGTCATCGCTGCCGGACGTGCTGTCGCCGTAGTCGATGCGCATGTAGAGGTCGGCATAGCCAATATCGATCGCGCGCAGTCCGTTGATCGCGATGTAATAAAAGACGTCATTCGGATCGGCGGAATAGAAGCGGTCTTCGATCGAACTGCCGGACCAGGCTTCGTATTCGTGATCGACCCCCAGCACGCCGCCGGGCGTGACCGCCGCGCCCGTCGAGCTGTTCAAACCATTGCGATCCAGCCCAAGGCTCCAGCTCGACTCGTAGGCCGACATGTTGGGACCAAAATGAATCGTCACGTCGCTGAGCGTGTAACCCTGCAAACCCAATACGGACTGGAATGACGAGAACCCTTGCGCAGCCGTTGCCTGCGACGCGTAGGTCGCTCCATCCGAATCCGGGCCATAGGGGCGCCCGGCCACGAACTGATAGGCCACGCCGGAGGGCGCGTTGTCGCTGATCAAAGTGTGGCCTCGGGTGGCGGCGTCAGGGCCCTGATAGCCGCTGACGCCGTGGGTGGCTGAGGCGCCGACAAACGAAATTTCGTCGTCGGAACCCGTGGGCATTTGAAACTGAGCCTGTAACGGCGCCAGGACCAAGGTCGACAGGCAGGTGATGCGAAGGAACTGAGATGAAAGCGTTCTCATGGGATACAAACAACCTATCGCCAACCGCGATCACATGTCGTCGCGCGATCGGGTCAGGCGCCCCTCACCCGATCGGGTGAGCCAAATCGGCAGATAGCCGTTGCGCCCCGCCGCCAATGCCCAAGAACCTAGCGCCCGTGGACGCCGTCACCTCACCCAACGCACCAACCGTTTCCGACGATGCCAAACTGCGCACCGTGGTGGTGGAGGATGAGGCGATGATTCGCCAGATGCTCGGCATGGCGGTGCAAAGACAGTCCCGCTTCGAGTTGGTGGGCGAAGCCGCCAGCGCCACGGAAGCCCGGCAACTCCTCTCCACTCAGCGCCCCGAGGTGATGATCTGCGATCTGGGCCTGCCCGACCAATCCGGCTTGGAACTCGCCGGCGAAGCGCTGCGGCTCAACCCGGATCTGCGCGTGATCGCGGTCACCGCGCGCCGCGAAGGGGCCGCCGTTCGCGCCGCGCTCGACTCCGGCATCCTCGGCTTTGTGTCGAAGGGCGAGGCCTACGACATCCTCGTCGTCGCGCTGCAACAGATCGCCGCCGGTCAACCCTACTACTCTCCCGGCGCCCTCGCCTTGTTGCGCAGCGGCATTGCCAGCTCGGGCGACGCGCTGGGTCTACTCACCGCCCGCGAACGCGAGGTCGTGGGCGAATCCGCCCGTGGTTTCACCGTGAAGGAGATCTCCCAACGCCTGCAGATTTCCGAGAACACGGTGAAGACCCACCGCAAAAACGCGCTGCAAAAACTAGACCTGCACGACGTGGTCTCACTCACCCACTTCGCGGTCCGTCACGGTTTGGTCACCGTTTGAGCGGCGCGGAAACGTGACTGCAAAACACGCGCCGCCCAGCGGATTCGGTTCCGCCACGTGGCTCACGAGCGCGCCAATCGTCTGCGCCAATCCCGCGGCAATCGCCAAACCGAGGCCATGGGTCCCCTCGCCGGCAGTCGGCGCGTTACCCACCATCGCAAAGCGCGAAAAGAGACGCGCGCGGGCCTCCGGCGGAATTCCCGGTCCGCTATCGGCCACGTGCACTGCGAGACGATCGGTGGCGTCATTCAGGCTCACCGTGATCGTGCCGCCCGCCGGCGTGAACTTCAGCGCGTTGGAGATAAGGTTGTCCAAAATCTGCACGACCAAGGTCTCGTCGGTCTCGACCGACCAACCGGTCGCGGACGCGCTCGCCGACTTTCTCACGGCGAGCGTCTGCTGTTTGCGCGCGGCGGTTGCTTGGCGCTCGGCCACCATCCGCGCCACGACCTCATCGAGCGCAACCCGCCGCCACTGGGGCTTCACCATGCCGGTTTCAATCCGGTCGAGATCAAGCAGGTTCTCGGTCGTCGCAACGAGTCGCGCGGACACATCCTCGATCATGCCAGCGACCTTGGTCACCTCATCAACCCGACTCGCCTCTTTGCGCAGCAGCCCGGCCATCCAGCGGACGTTACCCAACGGGCTGCGCAGGTCGTGGGCGACGACCCGGAGAAAATGGTCCTTCTGTTCCGACAAAGCCTGCAAGCGCTCGTGCGCCGCGTTCGCCTCCCGCGCAGCACGGCGTTGCAGCCGAAACGCCCAAGCCAGACCGGCCACGAACAAGACCAGCCCCACCGCGCCAAACAACATCATCTGACGCTCGGAGCGGGCTTGGTTCAACGCCCGCTCTACGGTGGCATTGGCCGCACGGAGTTGGACCACCTCCAGCTCCTTGCGCTGGGTTTCGTGGCGAATTTCCAGCAACTCGACGCGGCGCCGTGAAGCATCGCCCGCGATCTGTTCGCGCACCCTCGCTTCCCGCCGCAGCGCGTCCAACGCCGCCTGCCAACGGCCCATTGCCTCCAAAGCTCGCGCGCGGCCGCCCCATTGCTCGGCCAACAACAAGGGCGCGCCGATCTCCTCGGCCCGTGACCGGGCGAGCTCGAAGTGGTTGAGCGCGTCCTCCGGACGGCCGGACGCCAGGTCAATTTCGCCGAGTTGCGTGGACACATCCGCCTCGCCCCACGGCTCGGCGATTTCCCGGTAGAGTGCGAGCCCCGCGGTGGCGTGAGCACGCGCTTCGTCCAGTCGCCCCGCCAAGCGTTCGAGTTTCGCCAGTTCGCCCAAGGTCGATGCTTCGCCCGGTCGGTCGCCGGTCTCGCGCCGCATCTTCAGCGCTCGCTCGAGCTCATCGCGGGCTTCGTCCAACCGGCCAAGATCCGCCAGCGCCGAGCCGATGTTGTTATGGCTCGTGGCCACATCGCGTTCGTCCCCCACCTGTTCCCGAATCACCAACGCCTCGCGATGGTAGTCGAGCGCCGCCGCGGATTCCCCCATCTGCTCGTGCAGCGCTCCGATGTTGTTGAGCGTCGAGGCAATCTCCGCCGGCTCGCTGCCGATCTCCCGGTCGATCGCCAGCGCGCGTTGGTAGTATTCCAAGGCCCCCGGGAAATCGCCCTCGGAATCGAGCAGGATACCGAGGTTGGAATACGACGCCGCCACGCCCGCTCGATCGCCAGCCTCCTCCCGCAGCCGCAAGGCTTCCAACCAAAGCGACCACACCGTGCCCAAGTCTCCACGCCGCCAATACACGCCCCCAAGGGCGTTGTGACCATCCGCCTCCAGCCGCGGCGCGACCAGTGTCGCACCAAGCCGGATCGCTTCCCGCGCCCGCGCTTCGGCGCGCTCGAACTCGGCGTTTTCCCGATACGCCCAACTCAGCTCCACGGCCAAACCTGCGCGCAGCCGGCCCTCCGCCCCCGTTTCCGGCAGGGCGACCCGCAGCCGCTCCGCCTCGGTGATCAACGCCGCGCCGTCGACGGCGTCGCCGCGGCGCAGAGCCAGCAGCACCGCCTCGCTGCGCGCCAGCTCGCGGTCCTCCGCCCCGGCTCCCGACGGCAACAGGATCGCCAGAACCACAGCCAGCATCGGGATCGGTTCGAAGAAAGATGCCCGGTTGCGCCGCATGGGCCGTAACTGTGCCGGCCGTTAAACCGGATTGGCAACGGTGCGCCGCCAGCAATTTCGGGTTGCGCCACCACCCCCGGCACCGACCCAATACCGGTTCCGCTCGTCCGCCCCATGCACATCAAACCGTCCCGCGAATCCTTTGCCCAGCTCAGTCAGCAGGGAAACCTCGTTCCCGTGTATGCGGACCTCATGGCCGATCTCGAAACGCCGGTCTCCGCCTACGCCAAACTCAAGCAGGCCGGACCATCGTTTCTGTTGGAGTCAGTGGAGGGCGGTGAGCACCTGTCTCGCTACAGCTTCATCGGGATTCGCCCCCGCAAGATTTTCGCCTGCGGGCCCGAAACCACGTCGGTTCGCCTGGCCGACGGTTCTGAGCAACACGTGGCCACCCCCGCGGATCCCTTGACCCTCATCGAGCAGGAGATGGCGGGCATCACTCCGGTCTCGTCGCCCGACCTGCCGCGCTTCACCGGCGGCGCCGTCGGCTTCGTGGGCTACGAATACGTGACCCGTATCGAAAAGACCGTGCCGACCGCGCCGGTCGATGAACACGGGCTGCCCCTCATCTATTTTATGCTGGTCGATTCCACCGCGATTTTCGACCGCGCCAAACAAACCCTGCGCCTCTGCGTCAACGCCCACATCGGCGACGACGCCAACGCCGCCTACGATCGCGCCGTGGCCGAGCTACAGGAGCTCGCCGCGCTGCTCGCCCAGCCCAACCAGATTGCCCCCGCCTCGCTGGTGGAGCTCCCGCCCGTCACCGTGCCGCCGGGCAACTTCACCCAGGAGCGCTTCGAGGCGGTGGTCGACGAGTGCAAGGAGTTCATCCGCTCCGGCGACATCATTCAGGTCGTGCCGTCGCAACGCTTCTCCCAGCCGTTCAACCGCACCCCACTCGATCTCTATCGCGCGCTGCGCACGGTGAACCCGTCGCCCTACATGTTCATCCTCGATACGGTCGACTACGCCATCGTCGGCGCATCGCCCGAAGTGCATGTGCGCCTCACCGGCGACCGCGTCGAAATCCGTCCCATTGCCGGCACTCGCAAACGTGGCGCGACGCCGGAAGAGGATGTCGCGTTGGAGAAAGACCTGCTCGCCGACGAAAAGGAATGTGCCGAGCATCTCATGCTGGTCGATCTCGCGCGCAACGACATCGGCCGCGTTTGCCGCTTTGGCAGCGTGCACGTGCCGGAGATGATGGTGATCGAGCGCTACTCCCACGTCATGCACATCGTATCGCAGGTCGAGGGCTCCATCGCCGAAGGGAAGACGGCCTACGACCTCATGCGCGCCACCTTCCCGGCTGGCACCGTTTCCGGTGCCCCGAAGATCCGCGCCATGCAAATCATCGCAGCCAAGGAACCGGTCCAACGCGGCTTTTACGCCGGCGCCCTCGGCTACTTTGGTTACGATGGTAACCTGGACTCCTGTATCATGCTGCGCACCTCCCTGCTGAAGGACGGCCAGATCCACATTCAGGCCGGCGCCGGCGTCGTCGCCGATAGTGTGCCGGAATCCGAGTTTTTCGAGACCATCAACAAGGCCTCCGCCCTCTTCAAGGCGGTGAGTTTGGCCGACCGACTCTGAGCCGAAAAGGCGGTCATTAGTCCCTCTCCTAAAGGGGTCGGACAATATCCAAACTGCTAATATTCCAAAATTCGCAACGCATCTGTTGCGAATAGTTGACCATTTGGTTAGTCACTTTGGAACCATTCTAATTCAGGCGAGTCTGAACACCTCGCCTGCTGGAATATATCCGCCAGGCGTTCGCTCTTAGCGTGAACCACATTCCCTCAACTACCATGGCCATTTCGACCACCTTTGCTCGCACCGATCGTTCCTCCTCCTCCTCCGTCGCGGCAGCTCCAACAGTGAATGTCGCAACGCCGCCGTCGTTCCTCGAGCGCCCCGAGCCCGCTCCGGCCGAACGTCCCGCCCCTTCTGACCGCAGCCACCTTCAGCTCTACCTGCAGGAAATCGGCAAAACCGCCCTCCTTACGCCGCAAGAGGAGGTAAAACTGGCCAAGCGCATTCAAAAAGGCGACAAGGCCGCACGTGACCACATGATCTCGGCCAACCTCCGTCTCGTCGTGAAAATCGCGATGGACTACAAGGATTTCGGCCTCCCGCTTCTCGACCTCATCAGCGAGGGCAACATCGGCCTCGTGAAGGCCGTCGAGCGGTTCGATCCCACCAAGGGCGGCAAGCTCTCAACCTACGCCGCGTGGTGGATCAAGCAGTCCATCAAGCGCGCCCTTGCGAACCAGTCGAAAACCATCCGCCTGCCCGTCCACCTCGTGGACAAGATCGCCAAGATGCGTCGCACCGCCCTCGCTCTCACCGAGGAGCTCGGCCGCGAGCCGACCGACGAAGAGATCGCGATCGAGCTGCAGATTCCGACCAACAAGGTCGCTCACCTCAAGAGTGTCAGCGTGCGCCCGGCCTCCCTCGACGCCCCCGTCGGCGAAGATGGCGACTCCACCACCTTCGGCGAAATCGTCGGTGACGAGAACACCGCCGATCCACTCGAAACCCTCAAGGACACGTCCGAGAAGTCCGACCTCCACCACATGATCGACCAGCTCGAGCCGCGTGAGGCCGAAATTCTCCGTTACCGCTTTGGCCTCGACGGCTACGATGAGCTGACGCTCGAGGAAGTCGGCCAAAAGTTCAACGTGACCCGCGAGCGCATCCGCCAGCTGCAAAATATCGCGCTCTCCAAAATGCGCAAAGCGATGGCTTCACACCACGCGCAGCGCACCACGGAGGAGATTGAAATCGAGAACCGCCGGGTCGCCCGCGAACAGGTCATCCGCGAGTTCATCGAAGCGCGCCGCAACTGATCCGCTCTCCGCTTTTGTAGACGTTTATCCCGGCCGGGTCGCCACGTGCGACCCGGCCGTTTTTGTTGCACCCGCGCCCGCGCCGCTGCGTGCTGTTGGGCACTCCGCCCCATGCCGTCGCCGTCCCGCCGCCTATCTTCCGCCGCTGTTTGCTGGCCGCTGCTGTGGGTGCTGCTGGGCACCATCCATGTCACCCAAGCGATCTGGACCAGTGGGTTCAGTGCCCTGCCGGCCGATCTGGGCGACGGGCGCTTCAACCACCTCGTCCTGGAACACGGCTACCTTTCGTGGCGAGGTGTCTATGAGTGGCTGAGTCCGGGGCAGTTTTACCCCACC
This sequence comes from Actomonas spartinae, assembly GCF_051209155.1. Classification (NCBI taxonomy): domain Bacteria; kingdom Pseudomonadati; phylum Verrucomicrobiota; class Opitutia; order Opitutales; family Opitutaceae; genus Actomonas; species Actomonas spartinae. Next base: position 1,662,615 of record NZ_JBPJGB010000002.1, on the reverse strand, counting down.
ACTCACACGCTGGGCTGGAGCGACACGCATCTCGGCACGCTGCCCATCTACATCATCGCTCGAATCTTCGGCGCAAACGCCGAACACGCCATGCAGGTGTGGTATCTCGTGTGCGCGGGGGCCAACATGCTCGCCGGCATCGCCCTACTCCGCCGGCTCGGCGTCGACCGTCGCTGGGCACCACCGCTAGCGGTGGGCGCATTCGGTGGCTTGCCCATGGCTTGGGCAACGGGGACACATCCACAGTTGCTGCCCATCTTCCCTGCGCTTTGGGCCGCGCAGCACGGCGTCGCGTGGTTCCAGACTCGCGAGGGATGGCGGTGGTTCGCGATCACGGGGGGCCTTGCTTGGCAGTTTGCGGCGGCGCCCTACCTGGCGTTCTTCACCGGCCTGTTGGCGACGCTCGCCTTCGGTCTCGGCCGGATCATCGGGGTTAACTCAGAAACCGGCGGGCAGAGTCGCGGCGTCACCGGCCGGCGAGTCAAGTTCTGCCATCTGATGCTGGCGGGAGTCGGGCTGGTGGCCGGCGGAGTGAGCCTTTGGATTTATTCGCAGGCGCGCGGCCACGGCGTCAGTCGTCCTTTGAACGAGTTGGCCGAACTCGCCCCGACGCTGGGCGCTTGGTTTGCCGCGCCCCGCGGACATTGGCTCTATCCCGCCGGTTGGCCCGGCGGTGAGGCCGCCGCGGATGAGCGCCTGCTATTGGGCGGATTCCTACCCTGGATCGGTGCAGTGTTCGCGCTCGCACTCGGATTCAAGCGGTCGGCGACGGCCCCGTTGCGCCTCGCCGCCGCACTCACGGCCACGGCCTTGGTCACGGTCCTTGTCTTCACGACCTGGCCCGGCGAAATCTCACTCTGGCTGACGTTGGCCGAAGTCATTGAACCCTTACGGGCCTTTCGGGCGGCGGGACGCATCGCAGGACTCGTGCACGCGCTGCTGTTCACCGCGACCGGCCTGCTGCTGTGGACTTGGGCCAAGGCCGGACATCCACGTTTGGCGACCGCGCTCATCGCCACGCTCCTGCTTGAGACCGTCGCGATCGATCAGCACCGCACTCCCGTCGCCGACCTGCATGCCCGGCGGGACGCCATCGTGCAGGCGTGGGCCGAAGCCGGCGATCATCCCGTCCTGGCGTGGGCACCGGGATACACCAACCAATCGACCGCCGCCCTGCACCTCGATGCATGGGCCGCCGCCATGGCCACCGGGCGCGTCACCGTAAACGGTTACTCCGGTTGGACGCCCGCGAGCCACCAACTCTTTTATTGGTCCCCCAACGCCGCGAACGCGTCGGCGCTGGTGGGTGACCAGAATCTCGATCCCGCCACGGCCTCCATCGTCACGACGCTGGATGCGGCGGCCGCCAAGCGAACGGGGTATGAGTTTTTCACGTCCCGCTCGCTGCAACATCTCGAGGGCTTCGACCTGCAACCCAGCGCCTGGGACCTGCTGGTGGCGCCGGAACGCTTCGCCTTCGAAGGCACGGTTTTTTATCAGTTCACACCCAACGCCAAAGTGACCTTCCGGCTGCCTGATGAGGTCGGCACCGTTTCGCTGCTGACCGGTCCGCGCCCGGGATCATGGAGCGATGGCGGCAATTCCGACGGCTACGATCTGCGCTGGCGCGTCGTCGACGCTGACGGTTCCGTGCTGAGCCAACACGCCGAGGTGATCAACCCGCGCGACCAACCGACGGACCGCGGATTCCAGGCACGCGTCATCACCGCCCCGACCGGGATCGGGCGACGCCTGATCTTGGAAACCGGGCCCGGGCCGAGCGGCCTGAACAACTGGGACTGGCCCCTGTTCGGCCGCCTGCGGGTCGCGCGCTAGGGCCGCCTGCTTGCCTCGCGGCCGGGCCGGGCCGCACCGCACCGTGGCCGAAGCTTCCAGCCTCGGCGCCCCAACGGCCCTGCCCCGCGGCCGGATGCCGCGGCCACCGTGCCTTCCCTACAAAAACAAAGACGCCCCGCACGGGGCGGGGCGTCTTGAGTGATTGGATACGATCAGTTGAAGGACCGGGCTTATTCCTTGCCGACAGCGTCGTCGAGGATGTCGCCGAGGTTCATCATATCACCGCTGGTGTCGCGGTTGAGCGCCTCGAAGCTGGCGGTCTCGGCGGCGAGTTCGTCCTCCGAGTAGTTGGCCGCCTTGATCGAGAGGCCGAGACGACGCTCGTCGCGGTCGATCTTGATGACGCGGGCAGTGACTTCGTCGCCGGCCTTGAGCACGTCCTTCACCTTCTCGATGCGCTCCTCGCTGATCTGCGAGATGTGCACGAGACCGTCGATACCGTCCTTGAGCTCGATGAACGCGCCGAAGGAGGTGAGCTTGGTGACGGTGCCGTTGACCACGTCGCCGATCTTGAAGTGGCCGTCGATGTCGGACCACGGATCGTCGGCGAGCTGCTTCATGCCGAGGCTGATGCGCTGCGACTGGGCGTCGACGTCGAGAACGATGGCGTCCACCTCGTCGCCCTTCTTGAGGACTTCGGACGGGTGGTTGACCTTGCGGGTCCAGGACATGTCGGAGACGTGCACCATACCGTCGATGCCTTCCTCGAGTTCGATGAAGGCGCCGTAGGTGGTCATGTTGCGCACCTTGCCATGGACGCGGGCGCCCACCGGGTAGTTGTGGCGGACCATGTCCCACGGGTTCGGCTCGAGCTGGCGGAGGCCGAGGGAGATCTTCTGCTCGTCCTTCTGGATACCCAGCACCACGGCTTCGAGTTCCTGACCGACGCGGAGGAGCTCCGACGGCTTGGAGATGCGCTTGGTCCAGGACATCTCGGTGATGTGCACGAGACCCTCGACGCCCGGCTCGATCTCGATGAACGCGCCGTAGGGAACGAGGTTGACGACCTTGCCGTGGATCTTGGAGCCGACCGGGAACTTCTTGTCGATCTCGTCCCAGGGGTTGTTGGTGGTCTGCTTGAGGCCGAGGGAGACACGCTCCTTCTCGCGGTTCACCTCGATGATCATGACCTCGATCTCCTCACCCTGACGGAGCATTTCGCTCGGGTGAGAGATGCGACCCCAGCTCATGTCGGTGATGTGCAGCAGGCCGTCCATGCCGTCGAGGTCGATGAACGCACCGAAGTCGGTGATGTTCTTGACCACGCCCTTGCGGACCTGACCCGGCTCGATCGACTCGAGGAGCTCGCGGCGCTTGGTGGCGCGCTGCTCTTCGATGAGCTCGCGGCGGGAGAGCACGATGTTCTTCCGCTCGAGGTTGATCTTGAGGACCTTGAAGTCGTAGGTCTGACCCACGTATTGGTCCAAATTCTTCGGCGGCTGCACGTCGATGTGCGAAGCCGGCAGGAAGGCGTCGACGCCGATCGAGACGATCAGGCCGCCCTTGACCTTGGAGCGGACGCGGCCGGAAGCCACGGTGCCCTCGGGGAACTTGGTGAGGATGTTCTCCCAGTTCTTCTTCTGCTGGGCCTTGTCGAAGGAGACGATGGGGTTGCCCTCCTTGTCCTCGACTTTTTCGACCAGCACTTCGATCGGGGAGCCGACCTGAAGGTCGCCGAGGTCGATGAACTCGTGCGCGGGCACGACGCCCTCGGACTTGCCGCCGATATCAACGATGACCTCGTTCTGGCGGATTTCGGTGATGATACCCTCGACGATCGAACCCTCGGTATTGAGGGTGAAGTTCGACTCCGCGAGGAGTTCTTCCATGATGGAACTCATTTTATGTAACGGACTTCCGCGACTCGCTCCACGGTCTTGGTTGCCCGGGTTGCCCCGTCGAAACGGAGCGTGGGTTGATGGTTTACACTGACAGAAAAAAGACCGGTGGGAGCACCGCGGCGGGACACCGATCGATCAAAGGAACGGCCGCGAACGGTCAGAATCGCCAGATTTTCGAAGGCAGCGCAAGCGGTAATTACATCCGGCTGGCCGCCCTGCTACCCCGGCGGAATGACATCCCCTCCCCCACTCGGGTGAGGCGGCCCTCCGATGGATGTTGCTACGGTGGCTGCGATGTCATGCCAAACCACCATCCGCACCCTCCTCCGCCACACGACATTGATCCTGGCCACGACCCTCGCCGCCAACGCCCAGATCGTGCGATATTACGTTGTGGATATGTTCTTTGACGATGGTGCCGAGGTCACGGGCTTCCTCGACTACGATGTGGGCTTGGAGCAAGTCACCAACTTGGAGTTCTATCACTGGGAGCCGACCAATCCACCCGACCCGGTAGAGATTGCCGTCGGATTCAACCCAGTATCGGCCCCCTATTACTTCGATCAGGAGCCGGATGAGCCCTACCTCCAGTTTCAGGCTGAGGACCAGATCGACTTCCAAAGCGGCACGCTCCTGCAGGTCGGCGGAGAGCTCTACTTGTTCAATCTCCAACTGGAAACTTCGTTGCTGGATGGCTCTCAGATCATCGCCGCCGCTATCACCGACGGGGTGCTGCAAGGGAGCTACCAGACCGCCAGTGTGCCCTTCAACTACTGGGGCTTTGGCTATTCAGGATACTACAACTTTGAGCGCAGTCTCACCTCCGGCTACCTCTCCCAAACCGCACCCCTTTCCGCTGTGCCGGAGCCGGCGCACACCTCCCTCGCGTTGGGTCTGGGCTGTTTCGGCTACCTGGCTTGGCGACGACGCCAACAATCCGCTCAATCACGTGAAGCCGCGGCGGGCTGACTCGGCGGGCGCCAGCTATCTTCACCCAAGGCGGACTCCAACGCTTCGTAGATGCTGTCGTAGCGGCCATGCCGCGCGAAACTCTGGCGCGTCGCGCCGGCGCGGAAGTTGCCCTCGTAGGCTTCACGCACGGTCAACTCGACGCTTGTCTCCGCGTCGCCGACGTTGCGCACCCGGGCCGAAATCAGGAACTGGCTGGAATCCCCGGGGCGATCTCCCTCGAGCACGCGGCCGTAGGCTTCAATCACCCCCTGGGCGGGCAAGGCCTCGGCGATGGTGTAATCCATTTTCTCCAGCACCTGCACCAGGGTCTCGAACACAACCGCCTTTCCTCTGCCAAAGTAGTTCGTCTGCGACTGGGCAGCCGGCAGCTGCAGCGACGCGCGTTTGTCCTCGAGCGTGGCACAGCCGCCAAGCAAAAGGCCGGCCAGCGCCGTAAGGAGGAAGGGACGAAAAGACATCGGGAGCACGGAGAGAAACTAGGCCGGTTGTTGTTGGGACAGGCAATGCAACGTGCCGAGCCCCCAAATGATTTCAGCGCAATCGACCGGCACCACTTCACGCCCCGGAAAACAGCTCGCGATGATTGCACAGGCCTCGGCGTCACGGCGTTTTTGCGCGAAGGTGGGCACCAGCACCGCATCGTTGATGATGAGAAAATTGGCGTAACTGGCCGGCACCCGTTCGCCCTTGATGAAGTGCGGTTTGGGCATGGGCAGCTCGACAATGTCGATGGGCTTGCCCTGCAGGGTCCGGAAGTCGCGCATCCGCTCCAAGTTGGCCGCCAGCAGCTTGTGGTTCGGGTCCCGACGATTGCGCTCCACACAGGTGATGAGTCCGTCCGGGCGGAAGAAGCGCGTGATGTCGTCGATGTGACCATCCGTGTCATCGCCCACGATGCCTTCCCCGAGCCAGAGAATTTTGCGCACGCCCAGCATGTCTTTCAGCGCGCGTTCAATCTCCCCCTTGGTCATGGTTGGATTTCGATTGGGGTGCAGCAGGCACTGTTCACTCGTCAGCAACAGCCCCTTGCCGTTCACGTCGATCGAGCCGCCTTCCATCACCATCGGTTTCTCGAATCGTCGCATTTTCAGCGCCCGGGCGATCGACGGCGGGATCTCGTTATCCAGATCGTAAGGCGGGTATTTCCCCCCCCAGGCGTTGTGCATCCAGTCGGTGATCGCGACCTCACCGGTCTTCCGATGCTTCACAAAAATCGGACCGTGATCGCGGCACCACGCGTCGTTGGTCGGGTGGTCGTAGAACTCGACCCGGGCCATGTCGGCGCCGGCTTTCACACACAAGGCCTTGGCCTTCTCCTGCAACGGCGCCCCGCAGTTGATCCGCACCTGTTCGTAGCGGCTGATGGCCGCGACATAGGCCGCATAGTGCCTGGGGATATTGCGCCAGAGACCGGGCCAGGAGGCTTTTTTGTGCGGCCAGGACAGCCACACCGCTTCCTGCGGTTCCCATTCCGCGGGCATGCGGAAACCGAGCGAGGCCGGCGTATCCGGTTTCTGAGGACGTGCTTTCGCCGCGCGCAGGGCAGCCATGGTCGTTCAGGTGTTGTCGATGAAGCGCTTGGTCAGGTCGCCATAGGCGTCGATGCGGCGATCCCGCAGGAACGGCCAGTGCGTGCGCGTCACGTCCACTTTGCCGAGCTCGATCGGCACCAGCAGGATTTCCTCCTGATCGACCGAGGCCTTTTGCAGGATCTGGCCGCTCGTGCCGGCCACAAAACTCTGCCCCCAGAACTCGATGCCATCGCCGCCGATGGGGGTCTCGAGGCCCACACGATTCACCGCCGCCACGTAGCAGCCGTTGGCCACCGCATGACTGCGCTGGATGGTCTCCCAGGCACCATGCTGATTTTCACCGTATTCGGCTTTCTCCGCCGGGTGCCAACCGATGGCCGTCGGATAGAAAAGGATCTCGGCCCCCTGCAGCGCGGTGAGACGCGCGCCCTCAGGATACCATTGATCCCAGCAGACCAACACGCCGATGCGTCCGTATTTGGTGTCCCACGCGCGGAAGCCGGTGTCACCCGGCGTGAAGTAGAACTTCTCGTAGAAGAGCGGATCGTCCGGGATGTGCATCTTGCGATAGATGCCCAACAACGCACCGTCGGCGTCGATGATGACTGCGGTGTTGTGGTAAAGACCGGAGGCGCGCTTCTCGAAGAGCGAGGCCACGATCACCACACCGTGCTTCTTGGCGATCTTTTGAAACGCCTGCGTGCTCGGCCCCGGAATGGATTCGGCCAGCAGAAAGTTGTCATGGTCTTCGCTCTGACAGAAATACTGCGAGCGAAACAGCTCCTGGGTGCAGATGATCTTGGCGCCTTTTTTCGCCGCTTTTTCAGCGAGCGAAAGCGTCTTCTTCAGGTTCGCCTTGGGATCGCCGGTGCAGGCGTGCTGGAGCAGGCCGAGAGTAACTTTGCGCATGGTGGAGAAAGCGTGAATGGCGCCGGCGGGAATCGCGAATCAGTAAACGACTTTGTTGAGCGGATACTCCACAATGCCTTCCGCACCGAGTTCCTTCAGTTGCGGAATGATCTGCCGGACGACCTTTTCATCGATCACGGTTTCCAGCGCGACCCAGCCCTCGGCATTGAGCTGCGAAATGGTCGGATTGCGCAGCGAAGGCAGCTCCTTGACCACGGCCTCGAGTGAGGCCTGCGGCAGGTTCATTTTGAGGCCCACCTTGCTTTCGGCTTCGAGCGCGCCTTGCAGCAGCATGGCGATCGTCTCGATCTTCTTGCGCTTCTCCGGATTGGCCCAGCTGTCCTTGTTGGCGATCAGCTTGGTGTTGGTTTCGAGCAGGGTGTCGACGATGCGCAGTTTGTTGGCGCGCAGCGACGATCCCGTCTCGGTGATGTCGACGATGGCGTCGACCAAATCGGGCACCTTGACCTCGGTCGCGCCCCAGGAGAACTCGACCTTGGCATCGACGCCCTTCTCTTCGAAATAGCGTTTCACCGTGCCCATGAGCTCGGTGGCGACCCGCTTGCCGGCCAGGTCCTCGGCTTTTTGCACCGGGGAGTCCTCGGGCACACACAGCACCCAGCGCGACTTCAGCGTCGAGGCGCGGCTGTAGATCAGGTCGCAAACCTCCACGACATCCGACTCGTTTTCACGCACCCAGTCCCAGCCCGTGAGACCGCAGTCAAAAAAGCCGTGCTCGACGTAGCGACTCACCTCCTGCGCCCGCACGAAGCGGCCGTCGAGTTCGGCGTCGTCGATCGCCGGACGATACGAGCGCGAGCTCGTGGTGATCCGCCAGCCCGCCTTGGCAAAGAGGGCTTTGGTCGATTCCTCGAGGCTGCCCTTGGGCAGTCCGAGCATGAGCAAAGGTGTGGAAGCAGACACGCCCGGCACCGCACACGCGCCCTCCCCGCCCTTCAAGCCCAATCTTCGGGGCGGTCGACGGCGCTGCCGCGATCCCGTCCCGCCCCTCCATCGGCTCGATGTGCCCGCGCAAATCCACCGGAACCTGCCGCCGCTTTGCTTTGACAGTCGACATTCGCTAAATTTGTAAAAAATTCACGTGCTACCGCACATCGCGTGCACTACTTCCCCATTCCGTCCATGCGTTCTGAACCCAAGCCGCTCATTCTCGTCGTCGAAGACGAGGAGGAACTCGCCAAACTCATTTCCGTTCACTTGGAGGAGGCGGGGATGCAGGCCCAAGTCTGCGGCCGTGCTGCGCACGCCACGCGGTTCTTGAAGCGCAACTTCGCCAACCTGATGTTGCTCGACATCAACCTGCCGGACCAATCGGGCTTCGCCCTGCTCGAGGATCTCCGCCGCGAAGACATTTCCATCCCCACCATCTTCCTGACTGGCAACTCGCTTGAGACCAACAAGGTGAAGGGACTGGAGATTGGCGGCGATGACTACGTCACCAAACCCTTTGGCTACGCCGAGCTCATCGCGCGCATTCGCGCGGTGCTGCGACGATCGGAATCCCGCGACGACCTCAAGGTCACCAAGAATACGCGTCTTTCCGACGAACCGTTCGAGATCTGTGGCGGCACGGTTCATCCCGGACGCCTGGAGATCCAGTTCGACGAGAACACCGAGAAGATCGGCCGCAAGGAGCTCGGCATCCTCTCCTACCTGCACGAGCACGAAGGCATCGTCATCACGCGCAAAGCCTTGATCCACTCCGTCTGGGGCATCCATGCCGACGTGAAGAGCCGATCCCTCGACCAATACATCGTGAAGGTGCGCGATCTCTTCAAACGCAACGGTCGTTCGCTGGATGCGTTCCGCACCGTGCATGGCGTTGGCTACATCTTTGACCCGTCCGGCGCCGCCAGCACGGAATAGCCCCTCCCTTTCCCGCGGTTCCCCTTTTCGCAATCGACTCGACCTGGCCGTTTGAGTGAGCCCCCCCAACTCCCCACCAGTCGAGCGCCTCGCCCCCCGACGCTCTGGCTAGCCTTCGCTTGGTGCCTCATCACCACCGCGCTGTGCCGCGCCGTGATCCCTTCGGCGCCTCCCGGCCAACTCGAGACCGGCGTGCCTCCGTTCACAGTGCTCGGTCCGACCGCGCTTGGTCTCACCTCATCCCCCAGTGACCTGCACGCCTTGCCGGACGGCCGCCTCCTGGTGATTTCCGCCGAGCAGGTCGCCCTCGGCGACGGCATCCGCTGGGAAGTCTTTGATCGCAACCCGAGCGACGAGGGCGCACCGCTGGAAAATGTCGGGGTCGCGGCCGATGGCCGCATCTACGCCGGTATGCGCAATGGTTTCGGTGAAGTGCGGTTCAACAGCGACGGTAGTTGGACGCTGCAGAAAGTGGCCGATTGGCCGGCCGAGGTCCGCGACCTTACCCCAATTCCGCGCTTCTGCATCGACGTCGACGGCGAGTGGTTCTGGCACAGCGAAAGCGGCAAAATCATGCAGTGGCGCCCCGGCACCCCGGCAACGGTCTTCGGTCAGGCGAGCACGGTTGAAGCGATCTTCAAGTTTCGCGACCACTACTACCTGAGTGATCGGGTGATCGGCCAACTTTTCCGGGTGGAAAGCGGCGAGCCCGCCGCCCCCATCTTCAACGATCGCCGACTCACCGCCGACGACGCGGTGACCTGCGCGGTGCCCTTCGGGGATGGCTTGCTGGTGGGCACCTACGCGAAGGGTCTCATGCTCTTCGATGGTGAAACCCTGCGTCCCTTTGTGCGGTCGGGCATCCTTGCGGCGGACAGCAGTATCATTGATTTGCACGCCGTTTCCGCCGATCGGTTCGTCGCGGCCATTGACGGCGGCGGAGTCGTGTATTTCGACGCGACCGGACAGCTGCTCGAGGTTTTTGATCGCACCCGCGACCCGCGCATCGCCCGCATCAGTCGACTCGTGTCCAACGGCCAGGATGCGCTGTGGGCGTTGCTGGGAGAAGGCATCACCCGACTCGAGCTCCCTTCCCCGGTCACCACGTTCGAATCCCTGCTTCCGGCCGGCGCCGACTTTGTCAACGTGCGAAGGCACGAAGGCAAACTGTGGATGATATCCAACGGCACGATCCTGCGGGGCCAATACGACGACGCCGACCGCCTGGTTGGCTTCGCCGAGACCGAACTGCCGCGCGGCTTTGCTTTCTCGCTCTCGACCAACACCGGCCAGGTGTTGGCCGGCACCGATGACGGAATATTCCATTTCAAGAACGAGCGTTGGGTGTTGTCGCGAGACGACACGGTCAACTTCCGCCTCCTCGATGCCCCACCCCGCGATGGCCGCTGGCTCTACTCCGCCGCCGGCGAGATCGGGTGGCTCGATTTTGACGCCGCGGGCGACCTGCGACTCGACCCCATGCCACTACCCGATTTTCGCGGTGCGTTTGATTCCTGCTCCGACCCCGCTGGCGTCGTTTGGCTCGAATTGGGGTCGGGCTCTCTCGGCCGGCTGGAGATCGCACCGGACGGCTCACTCGACCTCACCTTGCTCGGCGCCGCCGAAGGCGTGCCCGACGGCTGGGTGCAGGCCTACGCGATCGATGAACGCGCGGCCTTCAACGTGGGCGACAACCTCTTCCGCTATGACGAAACCACCGGACGGCTTGTCCCCGCCACCGACCACCTGCGGCAATTCTCCGATATGAACTACGTGGTCGGCCGGCCCGTGCGCGACGCCGCCGGGCGAGTGTGGGCGGCCGGCAACGACGGTATCCATGTATACGATACGAGCACGGATCCGTGGACCCCGCTCGCGATGAGTTTGCCGAGCGGTCTGCGGCCCTACATGTTCACCGCCGAGGCCGATGGCGTGATGTGGTTCCACAGTGAGCGCCGCATTGTCCGCTTCGACCCCGCGATCAAACGCACCCCGCAGCTCCCCTCCTCCGCGGTCATCACGCGCCTCGCGTTTCCCGTCTCGAATCGTTCGGTGTTTCGCGTCGATGACCACTTTCCCGATCTCGCTTACGAGGACAACTCGGTCACCGTCTACTACTCCGCGCCCCGGGCCGACCTGCATCCGCCCGTTACCTTCGACGTAAAACTCAGTGAGAATGATGACTGGCAACCGCGCGGCTCCTCCGGTTCCACGACCTTCAACCGCCTGCCCGAGGGCAGCTACAACCTGCAGGTGCGGGCCCGGGTGGGCGACCACGTGACGCCGCCTGACTCCATTTCCTTTCGCGTTCTGCCACCGTGGTATCGCAGCAACCTCGCCTATCTCGGCTACGGCATCACGGCCCTCACGCTGATCGGCCTCGCCGTTTGGTTCTCCACCATGCTGGAGCGCCGCGAAAACCATCGCCTCGAGGGCCTCGTCAAACAACGCACCGGCGAGCTCAAGGAGATCAACGAACAACTCGAGGAGCAGGTGGAGGAGATCCGTATCCTGTCCCAGGCGATCAATCAAAGCCCGGTCAGCGTGCTGATCACCCAGAACGACGGCACCATCCTGTTCGCCAACCGCCGCGCCTGCGAGCTCACCGGTTTACCCGAGTCCGAACTGATCGGCACGTCCCTGGACAACCTGCGCCAGGATCACGTCCTCAACCGCCGCGGCCCCGAGCTGCGCGCGGCGCTCGAGGCCGGCACCACCTGGACCGGTGAATTGACCAATCGTCATGCCGACGGACACCAAGTCCACGTCCGCTCCAGCATCAGCCCCATTCGCGGCGCCGATGGCACCATGCGATTCCAGCTCATCCTGGAGGAGGACATCACCGCCTGGCTCGCCGAACAGGAACGGCACCGCCGACTCGAAGACCAGCTTTTCCAAGCGCGCAAACTCGAGTCGATCGGCACCCTCGCCGGGGGCATCGCCCACGACTTCAACAACATCCTCACCGGCATACTCGGCAACTGCGAGATCGCGCTGCTCGACCTCGATCCCGAAGCCGGTGTCGCCGCCGATATCCGCGACATCCGCAAATCCGGCCTGCGCGCCCGCGATCTCGTTTCGCAAATCCTCACCTTCTCGCGCAAGGCCGACTCCAAACTCGCCGCCATCGACATCTCGGTCCCGGTCGCGGAAGCACTCAAACTGGTGCGTGCGTCGACCCCGTCGTTCATCGAGATCATTCAACATCTCACGCCGGGCACGGTGATGGCGGACGCCACCCAGATTCACCAGATCGTGCTCAACCTGTGCACCAACTCGGTGCACGCCATCGACGAACACGCCGGTCGCATTTCGGTCGAACTCAAGCCCCTGCAGGTCTCCCCGGAACTCAGCGCCGAAATGCCCGACCTCCACCCGGGCCCTTACATGGTGCTCATCGTCACCGACAACGGCATCGGCATGGATGCCGCCACCATGGAGCGCATCTTCGATCCCTTCTTCACCACGAAGGAACAGGGCAAAGGCACCGGGCTCGGCCTCTCCACCGTGCAGGGTATCATGGCCAGTCACCGCGGCGCGCATCGTGTGCACAGTCAACCGGGCACCGGCACCACGTTTGAATTGTATTTCCCCGTGTGCGGCGAATCCGTCGCGCCCGAACCCGCCGAGAGCGAGACCATCGACGCCGGCGCTTCGCGTGAGATTCTCGTGGTGGATGACGAGTCGACCGTCGTCCAGTTTGTGTCCACACGTCTCAAACAGTTCGGTTACGTGCCGCGCATCTTCAGCGATCCCCGCGAGGCCGTCGCCGCGTTCCAAACCGATGTGCACCGCTTCTCCGCGATCGTGACCGACCTCACCATGCCCCACCTCACCGGTGCCGACCTGGTGCAAAAGTTACGGGAGACCGGCTCCACCATTCCGGCCATCATCATCACCGGCTACGGCCGCGAGAACGCCCTCGAAAAGCTGCACACGCTCAGCAACACCTACGTGCTCGGGAAACCTTTCTCCGGCGAAGAACTGGCCCGCCTGGTCGGCCGTGCCATCCGCGCCGACGCCGGGACGGAGACTTAGAACAGCTCGCCCTGGGGGCCGCCGTAGCGCTTCTCAGCCTCGGCCGTTGTGGACTTCATTTCCAACTCGGCCAGCCGCCGCACCAGGGTAGCTCCGTCGGCCGCCGAGCGCACCGCCGGTTGCACCGGCAGATCGAGGTTCAGCGTGGTCAGCTTCAGGTTGATACGCAGGCGATCGGCATCGGCCACCACCACCTCACGAAAACGATCCGGCTTCAGCTCTCCCGCCGCGGCCGCCGCGATCACCCCTTCGAGACTACCGTGTGCATTGAGCCATTTCGAAGCGGTCTTGGGGCCCACGCCCGCCACGCCTGGAATGTTGTCCACCGTGTCGCCGACGAGCGCCAGGTATTCGGCGATCTTCGCCGGCCCGACGCCAAACTTGGCTTCCACTTCCGCCGGTCCCATCGACCGCCAACCGGCCCGCGGATTTCCCGGCGGCGGCGGCAACATCATGTTGACCCGCTCACTCACCACCTGGGCAAAATCCTTGTCCGAACTCACGATCTTCACCGTGTGTCCGGCTTTCTCCAGAGCGACCGCCTGCGCGGCCAGCAGATCGTCGCTCTCCACGCCCTCGATCTCGATGCCGCCCAGGCCCATCAGGCGCGTGAGCTCCTTGATCACCGGAATCTGTTGGCTCAAGGCCTCCGGCATCTCCTCCCGCTGCGCCTTGTAGTCCGGCAACAAAGCCAAACGATCCTGCGCCCCACCGAGGTCGAAGAACACCAGCACGCCCTCCGGCTTTTCCTGGTCCTCCAGCTTCCAAATGGTCTTCACCCAGCCGTGCAGGGCATTGGTCGGGAATCCGTCCGAGCGGGTCAGCTCGGGGATCGCGAAGAAGCAACGGTAGGCCAGATTAAAACCATCAACGAGCAACCAGGTGGACATGGCCGAGCAGTCAGCGGCGCGAGTTGCGCCAGCTCAAACCAAAACCCTTTCGCTTGGCCGCGCCATGCCCCAAGGTCCGCGCCGTGCTCTTCCTGCTCAAGAAAATCATCGGCACCGCGCTCATGCCGCTCTCGCTGGTGCTGCTGTTGCAACTGCTGGCGCTCGCCCTGCTCTCCCGCCGCAAACGCCGTGCCGCCGCCACCAGTTCCATCGCCGGAATTCTTCTGCTCATGGTCGCGACCAATGAAGGTCTGGCCAACTGGCTCGTGCACCGCCTCGAGCGTCAAAATCCACCCGTCTACCTCGACGGGACCGGTCACGTTCCGCCCCCTTTCGCCACCGCCAAATTTATCGCCGTGCTCGGCAGCGGTCACACCCGCGATCCGCAACAATCCGCCCTTGGTCGCCTGTCCCCGTCCGGTCTTTCCCGCCTCACCGAAGCCGTCCGCCTCGCCCGGCTCCTACCCGACGCCCGCCTGCTGGTCTGCGGCCCTGTTCCGGACGACGGCCCACCCGCCCACGCGACCATCCTCGCCCGCGCCGCCGTGGAACTGGGCATCGAACGAGACCGCATCACCGAACTGCCGGCCGGGCTCGATACCCACGACGAAGCCCACGAAATCAAAGCCGTCGCCGGCGAAGAACCGGTGCTCATCGTGACCTCGGCCTGGCACATGCCGCGCGCCATTGGACTCGCCCGCGGCGCCGACCTCAACGCCCTGCCCGCGCCAGCAGACTACGCCATCGCCCCGATCGGCAACCCCGGCACGAGTTGGTTCCGATTCAGCGTCTTCGGCCTCGAACGCAGCACCATCGCCACCCGCGAATACCTCGGACTCGCCTGGACGCGCCTCCGCGGCCAGCGCTGAACCCAATTCAGAACCGCGCGCCCAATTGCACCGACCCAAAGCGGTGCCCGCCGTCCTGCCCGCCAAACTCCGCCGTGCGATACAGCCGCGCGACCGAAAAGGTCAGTTGGCGAAACCGGAATCCCACGCCCACCAGCACTTCACCGACGAGCGATTTCGACGACACCGCACCTGCGTAGTCTCGATAGAGCGGTCCATCCAACGTGATGTCGTGCACGACCCAAGTCCCGCGACCACCCGCCATCACATAGACCGACCACTCGCGCCCTGATCGGGCCGGGGAGCGGTCAAAGAACTCGTGCGAATAGCTGCCCAATTGGATGCGGGGCGCGACGTATTGCACCGGCAGATTCCAACCCGCGCGAAAAAGCGCCCCGGTGTAGAGGTCGGTGCGGAAATTGCCCAAGGCACCACCCCATTCCCAGTAGCCATCGAACATCAGGCCGTCCTCCGCCGACTGCCCCAAATAGCGTTTGTGATCGAGGTGCAGATTGAGCGTCACCTCCTCGGGCACCTGGCTGTCCCAGCCGCGAAACAAGGGCGAACCGCTGATGTGCCTGTGCACCAAATCCTGCGCCTTTTCAGCCCACGCCGCCTCGCCGGTCAGACCGACGGTCAGCATCATCGAAGACAGGGTCTCCGCGTTCTTCGCATGCACCGAATACTCGATGCCCAGCCACCCCGCGTAGGGGCGCTGCCCGGGCGGCGCCGCCGGCGCGAACGGGTCTTCCGGCGTGAACATGAGCTGCGCCAAGCCCGTGCCCACCTCATATTGGGTTGCTGGATCGAGTTGCGTGCCGAGCCAGCCCAGCACCGAAGAGTCCAACTTCTCGCCCAAGCGCAACAAGCCGCCTTGCAGGTCATTAACCGAGGATTCCGCCACTGTATTCAGCGCCGCGATACGAATGCCATTGGTGTAATCCCGGTCCGAGCCCGTGAAGAGGTCGTTGTCCAACTGGATGACCACAAACGAATCCGCTACGGACATCGGCGCCGCTTCCGTCGCCGCACGGCCAAGCCCGCTCGCGCCCCACAGCACGAGCATCGCGAACCTCAGAGAAGAAGCGGAACGACAAACCACGGTGCCGACCACTCACGGACGGACCGGGCCTTGTCGACCCACGAATGCCATCCTACTCGCGTTCTGCCGGGCCGGCCGGGGTGACCACGGTGCCGTTTTGAAAGGCGGAGCTCGGCACCACCCCCCGCAGCGACTGTTTCTTCGGCGAACCACCCGGGCTCACCAGGTTTGCCGTGACGAAGATCAGCAGGTTGCGCTTCTGCGTCGTTTCCCCCTCGGAGCGGAAGAGGCGCCCCAACCCCGGGATGTCGCCCAGGAACGGCACCTTGTCCCTCACCGTTTTCACCTCTTCCCGGGTGAGGCCACCCATCACCAAGGTCGCGCCGTCCCACAACGTGACTTTGGTCGACACCTCCCGCGTCGAAAAGATCGGCTGATAAAAACCAGACGGCACGGTTACCGTGGTGTCATTGGAAATCGCCACGCTTTGGCCGCCATATTCCACGAAGCCTTCGAACTCGGTGACCTTCGGATTCAGATCCAAACTGATCGAGTAGTCGTCCTCCTCCACCGTCGGCGTAACGCGCAGCTCCACCCCGACCTTGCGGGTTTCAAAATCCCGCGGTGTGCCGGCCGTGATCGTGACACCGGCCGAAGAGCTGTCGCGGCTCGATGAGCCCACCTCGCTGCGCACCTCTCCGTAGCTGGTGGGATAGCGCAGCTCCTGCGCGACCGTGATGGTGGCGGGATTGCCGGAAAGCACTGTCACCTTCGGTGCGCTCAGCAGGTCGGAGCCGGCCGTGCGCGACAGCGCTCGAATCACCGCATTCACATCAAACTCGCCCACCATGCCCTGGATGTCGGCAATCGGCCCGGCGTCGGCCCCGAGATCCAACGCACGGGGCAACGAGGCCGGGTTGTTCACGATGGGGAGGTTGAGCGCGTCGGACTGCTGCTGAACCACATTGCCCTCACCATCCAGAATTTGTTCCCGCGCCGGACGGAAGATATTCCCCACCGTGCCCGCCACCGTGTTGGTGAAGGCGTCGTTGAGGGTGCGATTCTGCGTGCCGCCCGTCGCGAGGTAACGCGGATCGCCGCGAATGCCGTGCGTCACACCCCACTGAATACCGAGCTCCTCCAAAGCACCTTCCTGCACCTCCATGAACTTCGCCTCGATCTCGACCTGCCGCACATCGTTGTAGCGGTTCAGAATATTGCGAATGCGCTCAATGTTGCGGCTGGTTTGCGTGACAATCATCGCCGAGCCGTCGTAAGCCAGACTGGCGCCGTTGATGCCTTCAAAGTCCACGCCCGCCTGCTGCAAGAATTGCCGCAAGGCCGTTGCCTCACCACCACCGCCCGGCGCGCTCACCGCGTTGACCGGGGTCGGGGAAAACGGATCATCCACCACTTGCGCTCCGCCCGAAGCCAGGCCGCCGCCGATGCCCGTCATGCGAATGACCGTCGAGCGCGTGATCGGGAAGAACTCCGTGTCCAGCGTCGAGGTTTCGCCGCCCGGTCGCACCACCACCGCGTCGGCCTGAACTTCGTATTGGTAACCGATTGAATCGGTGATGAAATCGAGCACCCGTTTCAGCGAAAGATCGCGCAGCGTCAGGCTGACTGGCGGACGACGGTTCTGCGGATCGATCACAAGTATATTCACGCCACCGTTGGAACTCGCTCCATCGAACTCACGCGAAAGATCGCTCAACGTGCTGACCACTTTCTGCAGCTCGACCGAACTGAAGCTCACACTCGGGATCCGGATGTTCGCCAGCTTTTGAAAGAGCGGGTTCTCTCCAGAGTCCCCATCTTCCCCGACACCGCTTGGCTCTGCCGCGACACGCGGTCGGGACCAGGACAGACCGACTTCCTGCATCATGGTCTGGCGGGTTTGGCCGCGCAGCGTGGCCGCGGCGGCGACTCGCTCCTCGCCGATGCGCGCCAACAGGCGATGCGCTCCGCGGTGATCCGGCTCCCGCGCCAATAAAATCTGCAACTCGGCCTCAGCTCCCGCAAAATCCCCGACCGCATACAAACTCCGCGCCGCTTGCCACAGGTCGCCCGGCACCTCGGCCGGGGCCGGAGTCGATACCGTGACCGCCGTCGGCGACCGCCCGACCGCAGAAGCGCGTTGCGCGTGCTCTGTCACGCGGGCGGCTTCGAGCGCACGAGCTTGATCGGTCGCGATCGCCTTGCGTTCCTCCTCCAGCTCACGAATCACGGGCAAGGTGAGCGGATTCTCCGGCATCGAACGGACCGCCGTGTCGAGGGTGGCCAACGCCGCCTCGAAGCGCCCGTCTCGCGCGAGCCGCCGGGCGTCGTCGCGTTGACTGTGCGCCGCGTCGATGAGCTGGCGCTGGCGTTGTTCCTCCGCCGCTGCGAGCGCAGCGATCTCCGCCTGCATCACCGCCTTAGCCGCGACCGCATCACGGAGAGCCTGCTCGTGCTCCGCTGCCGCAGGGATCTTTTGAGCCGTTGGCACGACCGGCTGCGCTTGGCGCAAGCGCTCCCGCTCGGCGCGCAACGCCGTTTGCACGCTGTTCAACAAACGAGCCACCGCCGGATCGTTCGGGGCCATTTGCGCCAATTCCAGCAGATTGCGCTCGGCCGCCTCCAAGTCGCCGTCGTCCCGCGCTCGTAGGGCATCGGCCATGAGGCGTATCTTGGTTTCGGTCGCACTCTGTGCCTGCAGCGCGGGAGCGGCGGTTCCGCATATCACCACCGCAATCAAGGTAACGCCGAGGATGAACGGTTTCGGCTGGCGGAGCGGAAGAGGCATCGGGAACGGGTTGATCATCGGACTAAGGAGCTGCGAAGGGACGGTTGCTTTCAAAGGGGACGGATGCCGGATCTTCCGGCCAGAGCGTCATCGTTTCCCGCGTGCCGTCGTCGTGGTGTTTGCCCACCACGATGCTGGGCGGCGCCGCGATGACCGACCGGATTTCGAAAGAAACACCTTCAAGTTCGATCGCTTCGCCTGAACGCACCTCCCGCTCCATGCCGGTCGCGGAGACTCGCACGCGCGCCACCGGCGCGTCGGTCCAACGCCAGCCCGCGGAGGACAGACGAACAAGCTGCGCCGACTCCGGATCCCAGACCTCCGCCACCGCAACCATATCGCGCAGGGGCATGCTGTCGGGCACGAGCGTGTCTTCGCGACGAACCTCGAGCGAACGAATCTGCAGGTTCAAATTCTCGATCGTCTCCCCTGCCTGTGCCACCAGCCCCTCGCCCGTGGTCTCGTTTTGAAAAATGCCAAAATACGCTCCGGGCTCGCCGGCGTATCCGACCAATTGCAGCGGATAACTCTGCCGTTCGACTTCGAGCAAGCTGAGCCCAAACGGAACCCCGGCCGCCGCCTGGGCCTGCGCGGTTTCGACCTCCGCCGGGCTCACCGTGAATCGCCCCGTGGCGCGATCATAAAACACCACCGGCGGCGTGAACAAATCGAAGCCCCACTCGGAGACCTGCTTGGGAGGGGCCAAAGTCTGCGTCGAAGAACTGACCTTCCACGCTGGCCCGCCGGACAAGTCCGCGACCGAGCCGACAAGTGGCGACGGCCTTTGCCCCACGCGGGTCACGGCTCGCTCACCCCATCCTGCCCAAAAGGCACTGCCCACACACAACAGCGCGGCAACAAGCATCGCCGCTTGGTCGGCAGACTTGAACACGGCAGCCTTCACGGCGAGCCCTCCGCAACCTGGTCATGCGGCGCCTGGTCCATCGGAGAAAAATCGAGCACCTCCACGGTCACAAGAAACTCCGATTCGTTGGCGGAAATGACCGGCACCGCGGTCGCTTCGGTGCCTTCCGCCGGCCTCGCTGCCACCTCTTCGCCGAAAAGATCCGCGAGCGTGCGCACCCCGCCTCGCGCCGCGCCATCGGCGCCCAAGGGCTCAACCTCGACGGCCCGCACGATAAAGGGGAGCGGAAGCTGCCCAAGGTCGTTCAGATACCGGCGCAAGGTGGAGGTGCGGCCAATGAATCCGATCCGCAGCGCGAGCGTATCCACAATACCAGCACGCGCCAGACTCCGGCCCGCCGCCTGTTGCAGGAAATCCTCCGGACGTCCTGCCCGGCTGGTGGCGTGAGCGGCGTGGAGTTTGCTCGCCGGCACTTCTCGTTGCACGCGCGTGAGCTCCTTGGCGCCGCTGCGCCAAAGCACGGACAGCAGCGCCTCCGCCACCCGCAGTTGGCGGTGCACGATCGCCAGCTCTGCATCGGGCGGGCCGCTGTTGGCGTAGGTCGAGAACCCAAGCGCGTAGCCTTCCGGCAGAGTCACACCTGCCGCCCGCGCCATCTCGCGTTGAGCTTCCACAAACTGCGCGATCGCAAAAAAGGCCTCCGCCCGCTGGGTCGGCGCCGGGTCGCGGTTGACGTTTTCACCGAGCTCACGTCGCACTCGGTGAAGTTCGCGTTCCAGCGATCCCCGTCGCTCGGCCCATGCCTGCGCCACCGCCGCCGTCGGGACAGGTTCCGCCAGGCTCATAACCTGCCAATCCCGCTCCGCCGTCTTCAAGCGACGGAGCGCGGCATTCGCCTTCTGCTGACTTGACCAGGAAAACCAAAGCGCCGCTCCGACCAGGCCAAGGAACATCGGCCCCATCAATCGCATCGCCAAGTTCCGCCGCTCGCTCATAGGGGCATCGCGGGGTTGAGCTGCAGGGTAAAATCGAACCGCGGAATGCCGGGCTGGGCGGCATCAAAACGCTCACCTTCCAACGCGTTGACAAAGGGTGACTCCACCAGCCCCGCCAACAGGGCGGTCGCCCGCTCGTAGGACGCGGGACTCACCCGCGCCAAGGGGTTCTCGCGATCGAGCATTCGCCCCGAGATACGCAGGCGCGTCGTGGTCTCGCCGTCGCTCGGCGGCAGCACCTGCAAGCGTTCAAACCACGTGTCGTCGACCGTCGCGATGCGCTCGCCTAAATCACTCAATAACCGTGACCATGCGCCCCGCGCCTCGACCAGTTTGGCAAGCTCCTGGTGCTGTTGCATGAGGGCCTCGACCGCCAGCACGTCATCATTGATTTGCGCCTGCAGGACCTGGTGCGGCGCAACCAGGCGCTGCATTCCTGCAGCTGCCGCCAGCCGTGCGTGGGCGAGGCGCCGGAAGTGCACACCCGGCAGAACCAACGCGACCACCACAAGCGCTGCGACCGCAAACCAACGAGGCCGACGACGGCGCGCCATGGCCGCGGCGGCCAATGACTCCGGCAGCAAACTGATCGCCATTCCCTCGCCCATCGCCGCATGGGCCCCACCCCACCATTCGGCCGGCATCAACGAATCGGCCGTCCACGTCGCCGTGGGTTTGCCGAGTCGTTTGCGCAGGGCCTCGACCAAGCCCGGCGTGGCAGCCGCGCCGCCAGTGACCCAGACACCAGCAGGTTCCCAGCCGTCGTCCTGTCGCCGCAGCATCAAGGAGCGGGCGACCTCCACGAGCAGCCGTTGTTCGTAAGCCTTCGTCGCCGCGCGGACCGCCTGAGCGACCGGCGACTCCGTGGGCAGGTCAACCTTCGCGCCCAACACCTGCTGCTTCAGTCGGTCGGCTTCAGCCGTGCTTTGCTCCAGGCGCTCGGCCAGCGCACGCGACACCATGTTGCCGCCGAGCGCGAGCGTGCGGAGCTGCCAGCTGTCGTCGTCGACCAGAAGCATCTGCGTCGAGCGCGCGCCGAGACTGAGCACCATCGCCGGTCCCGCGGCCGCGGCTTGCTGTTGCCAAGCGGTCAGCAACGCGACACTCGCCGGAACAACCCGCACCGGCTCAAAACCGTGTGCCCGCACCCGCTGCAGCAGGCCCAGCACCCCATCCGCCTTGGCGGCCGCCAGCAACACGCTGAGCTCCTTGCCCGAGTCGTCGAGCAGCGCGTGGTCCCACACCACCTCCTCGAGCGGGAACGGAATCGCCTGGCGGGCCTCAAACGCCACGATTCGGTCGCGCTGGGCTTCGGCGGTCGCCGGCACGCGCAAGCATTTGGTCAACACGTGGTGGCCCGGAATCACGACGTGCACCGGACCGCCTTCGCCCCACTCGGCGCGCAAATCTGCCAGCGCCTCGTCGAGCGCCGGTCCCGGTTCGCCTTCCACGCCTGTCCAAGTTTGTCGCCACGTCGCATCCACTTCCAGCGACCCACTCGCAGATCGCCCAATCCGGCCGGCCGCCAGATGCGCGACCCCGATTTCAATGACGCGCACCGGCGAGGAAGTGGACTTTCGTATCCGCAAACTCATGACGCGTATCGGGGCGAGCGGCGATCAGTGCCCGGCCGGGACCGCTTCGAAGCGCAGCGGCACTGGCGCGTCGCCTCCCCCGACGTTGGCGAACGGTGAATGATACCACGGCAACAGGACGCCATCCTGGGCTGGCGCCCGCGCGGCCACTTGCCGACGAAAGTTGGCGAGTGCCTCTGGTCCCGACAATCCGGGGCCTACACTGGCGCGGGTGTCCGGCAGGACGGTCTTGCCGTGAACCACTCGCACCGCCCAGAACCGCGGCGGGCTTTCGATGCGTTCCCGTTGGGCGACCGCTGGCGGCAGATAAAAGCGGTAGACCACCCGACCCGCTTCGACGGTGGCCGAGATCGCGGTGGCGCGCAGAAATAGGAAACCGCCCTCGGTTTGAGGCGATTCCACGCCCCATTGCAGCGTGACTCCGAGCCGGTCGCTGAACCGCCCTCGCCCGCCACCGTCGGCCTGCACCGTGAGGTCCACCTCGGCCCCCCACCAAGTCTGACCGGCTTCGTCGCGCCGCGGATTGAAGCGCACCTCGGACACCTGAATGGATGCTTCCTCCTGGGCCCAAAGCACCCCGCACGTTCCGACCAGTGCCGATAGAACCAAAAGAACGGGGCGCGCGATCATCGTCGGGTAAAAAGTCATTGAGGAGACCATGCATGGCGTCACGTTCAAAACCGGTCTGTTGCCTGCGTTTTAGGTATGAATTCCACTTCTGCTCCCTCCGTTCCCCCCCTCGACTACAAGGTCGCGGTCCTGGTTTTCATTGAAAATGATGCGGGCGAACAACTGCTCCTGCACCGGGCCAAGGCGCCCAACCTTGGTCGTTGGACGCCGATCGGGGGGAAATTGGAGACCGCCATCGGGGAGTCCCCCTTTGAGTGTGCCGCGCGGGAGACCCAGGAGGAGACCGGTCACGAAATCACGCCCGCCGATCTGCACCTCTTCGGCATGATCGCCGAGAAGGCCTACGAGGGCAGCTCCCATTGGCTGCTGTTTCTGTTTCGCTGCACCAAACCCATCGCCGCGCTGCCCCCAGCCATGGCGGAAGGGCATTTCGGGTTCTTTAGCCGCGCGGCCATCGATGAGCTGCCCCTGCCGGACACCGACCGCACTGCGCTCTGGCCGATTTATGACGAGCACCGTCACGGTTTTGTCGCCTTGCGGGCGGACTGTGATCCCGCCGGCCCACTGCGCATCACGGTGGAGCAGAAAATCGCTTCGTCTGGCTAAACCGTAAGCGCGAATCGCCGAAGCAAGTCGGCAGGGTATCGACAGCCGGCCCCTGATTTGTCCTTACTGCTTCGCCAACATGCCCGTTTCCACCCGCTCGTCCTCATCCACCGTCGGCCGCTTTGCCGATGCCGGCGCGGCGTTGAATTGGAAACGGGTCGCGCAGGACACGGTGCTGCACGCGATCGTGTTTTGTGGGATCATCGCCTCGGCCTTCATCGCGATGAATCTCATCTCGCTGCCGCCGACCCATGTGACGGTCGTCTGGTTGCCGGCCGGCATCGGCGTGCTCGCGCTGCGCTCGCGGCTCGGTTTCGCCTGCCTGCCCACCCTCCTGCTGGCGCACTGGGCGGTGATCGCGCTGGCCAACGATTACTCCTTTCTCAGCTTCCGCCCCTGGAGCCTGCTCATGGCCGCCGCCAACACCACCGGCCCGGCGATCGGTGTGCTCATCTGGCGGCGCTGGGTGAAGGGCGATCCGTTCACCGATCCGTTCGCGTTTCTGCGTTTTGTCGCCGGCGTGGCTTTTCTGCCTGCGCTGCTCACGGCCTGGGTGATTCCGGCCGTGATCGTAAACGCGGGCTATCTCGCCAACGCGACGATGCTCGATATCGCGGAGCGCATCCTGAGCATCACCCTCTCGTCGACTCTGGGCGTTTTCCTGGTCGTGCCGATCGCCCTGGCCGAACGCACCTTCGATCGGACGCGTCAGGCCATTGCGCTAAGCATCGCCCACGCGCTCAACCTGCTCACCGTGCTCGCGATCGCATTGATCGGCTACCACCTCACGCCGGTCGGTTTGTATTTGTGCATCCCCTACGCGCTCGCCGCGACAGTCATCTGCGGTTCCCGCGGGCTGGGCATCGGCTTGTTCGTTTTCATCTGCTACGGTCTGCTCGCCACCGCGCGCGGCTTTGGCCCCTTCGTGAACGCTTTCGACGACGCGATGCGCAGCCTCATCGAGATGGCCGCCGCGGCCCTGTGCCTGGGCGTCCCGGCGCACTTCGCCGGCTTGACCCTGCGCCGGCTGCAAACGCATCGCCGCGACCTCGAAAAGGTGGTGGCCGATCGCACCAAAGACCTGCGCCAAAGCGAGGAAAGTTACCGCGTGGCCACCGACATTGTCTCGGTGGGCGTCTTTCGTTGGGAGGCCGGCCAACTCAGCCCGGTGGTCAACGATGCCCTGCGCCAGAAGGTGCGTCACCTCGTGCGGCCCGGTCCGTTGTATTGGCCGCGGTTTCTCCGCCACCTGCACCGCGAGGATCAGCGTTTCGCGCGGGACACCCTGCGCAGCATCCTGCGCGGCGAGACCGAGGTCTTTTGCATCGATGGTCGCCTGCGCATGATCTCCGGCGAATGGGAGTGGTTTCAGGCCCGCGGTCAGGTGATCGAACGCGACCCACGCGGACGGCCCTTGCGCATCGTCGGCACCTTTTGCGACATCGATCGCGATAAAAAGCGCCTGCTGGAACTGGCCGCCGCTCGCGACCAGGCCGATGCCCGCACCAAGGCTCGCGACACTTTCCTCGCCGACGTAAGCCACGAGATCCGCACGCCCATGCACGCCATGCTGGGCTTCGCCCGCATCCTTGAGGGCACCTCACTCGATGCCAAACAGGCCGAGTGCGTGGAGGCGATCACGTCGTCGGGCGACCTGCTGCTCGAGCTGCTCAACGACCTGCTCGATTTCTCCCGCATTGAGACCGGCAACATCGTGTTGGATCCGCAGGACGTCGCGCCCGGCGCCTTGGTCCGGCAAACCGTGAAACTTTTTGAAGAAACCGCGAAGCAGAAGAACATCCGCCTCACCACCCAGATCGCGCCCCGACTCCCCGCGCGGCTGCGTCTGGACCCGACCCGGGTGCGGCAGGTGGTTTCCAATCTCGTTTCAAACGCGGTGAAGTTCACCAACCACGGCAGCGTCGAAGTGCGGGTGTCCGCCAGCTGCGTGAACACGAGCTCCGACGCCTGCCAGCCCGGCAAGGCCTGTTGGCGCCTGCAGATCGAGGTGCTCGACACCGGCATCGGCATCGATCCGCTACACCTCAACCGCTTGTTCAACCCCTTTACCCAGGCCAATGAAACGATCCGCCATCGTTTCGGCGGGACCGGCATCGGCCTCGCCCTTTCCCGACGTTTGTGCGAGTTGATGGGGGGCACGATCACCGTCACCAGCAAACCAACGTCCGGTTCCTTGTTCACCGCGACCGTGATGGTCGCCGAACCCACCAGCGCGCTCGCCGTCGCGCCCACCGCGCCCCCCGCGGACACCACCAGCAACTCCGCCCTCAAAATCCTCGTGGTCGACGACGATCGCCTGAACCGCCGCCTTGCCGAGATGATGCTGCAACGGCTCGGACATGAGGCCCACTTCGCGGTCAATGGCCGGCAGGCGATCGAAGCCGTGCAACGCGACCACTACGACCTGGTGCTGATGGACCTGAAGATGCCCGAACTAGGCGGCATCGAAGCCACCCAACGCATTCGCCAACTGGAATCCGCCCAAGCCTCCTCCCACCTTCCCATCATCGCGCTCACCGCCAACGCCGCGCAGGACGAACGCACCCGTTGTCGCGAGGCGGGCATGGACGACTATCTGACCAAGCCGCTGGACCTTGCGACGATTCGTGAAACATTGCGACGGATCCGACCGCGTTTTTCCTCCTCGGCCTCGCGTTGAGCCACAAACCGCGTTCGGGTCCCCTCGCCAACGGACAATTCACTTGCCTCACCTAGGGGCCACCGAACACTCGCCGGTTCACCAACCAACTCACCCTGCCTTGTGAGCAAAGATAAGACATCCCAACCATCCACCGACGCCGCCAAAGCCGCCATCAACGCGCAGCTCTCGGCCGACGCCAAAATTGAGCTCTATCGCAAGATGGTGCGCATCCGCCGTTTTGAGGAGCGCAGTCTGCGCGCCTACCAAGCCAAGAAGATCGGCGGCTTCCTCCACCTGTATATCGGTCAGGAAGCAGTCGCCGTCGGCTGCTGTTCGCTGATGGGCGAGCACGATCACGTCATCACTGCCTACCGCGATCACGGCCACGCCATCGCCGTCGGCATGGAAACCGGCCCGCTGATGGCCGAGCTCTACGGCAAGGCCACCGGCTGCTCCAAGGGCAAAGGCGGCTCGATGCACTACTTCGCGCCCGACAAAAACTACTGGGGCGGCCACGGCATCGTCGGCGGCCAGATTCCGCTCGGCACCGGTCTCGCCTACGGCGTGAAATACCAAGGCAAGAAGGGCGCCGCCATGGCCTTCATGGGCGACGGCGCCGTCAATCAGGGTGCCGTGCACGAGGCCATGAACCTCGCCGGCCTGTGGGACCTGCCCTGCGTGTTTGTCATCGAGAACAACCGTTACTCCATGGGCACCTCGCAGATCCGTTCCTCCGCCGGCCCGGGCCTCGCCGAGCGCGCCGCCGGCTACGGCATCCACTGGGCCAAGTGCCTCGGCCACGATGTCTACGAGGTGCGCGCCTGCATCCACGACTGCCTCGAGCTCGCCCGCAACGATCACAAACCTTCCGTGGTCGAAATCGACACCTACCGCTACCGCGGTCACTCCGTCGCCGACCCGGACAAAACCTATCGCACCCGCGACGAGATCGACGAGTATCGCAAGAACAAGGATCCGATCGCCGTCTTCCAGAGCGAGCTCTCCGACGAAGGCGTGCTTACCGAAGACCTGATCAAGGAGATCGACACCGCTGCCCGCGAGGAGGCCGAAGCCGCCGCCAAGTTCGCCGAGGACAGCCCGTTCCCGACGCCGGCCGACATCCAAACCGATGTCTACTGGGAAACCGATCACCCGGACCAGCGCACCTCCAAGGGTCGCCTCTTTTTCAGCTAAACCTTTTCGCGTTCCACCATGCCTGAAATCACTTACCGCGAAGCCGTTCGCCACGCCCTCGCCGAAGAACTCGAGCGCGACGAGAACGTCATGCTCATGGGCGAAGAAGTCGCCCAATTCAACGGCGCTTACAAAGTCTCCGAAGGCCTGCTCGAAAAGTTCGGCCCCAAGCGCATCGTCGACACCCCGATCTCCGAAGCCGGCTTCATCGGCACCGGTATCGGCGCCTCCATGCTCGGCGTCCGCCCGGTCATGGAGCTCATGTTCTGGTCGTTTTACTCGGTCGCCTTTGACCAGATCCTGAACAACGCCGCCAACGTGCGTTACATGTCCGGTGGTCTCATCAACTGCCCGATCGTCATCCGTGGCCCCGCCAACGGCGGCACCAACGTCGGCGCCACCCACTCCCACACCCCGGAAAACGTGCTCGCCAATCACCCGGGCGTGAAGGTCGTCGTGCCCGCCACGCCGGCCGACGCCAAGGGTCTGCTCAAGAGCGCCATCCGCGACAATGACCCGGTGTTCTTCCTCGAGAACACGATGCTCTACGGTGAGAAGGGCGAGGTCTCCGACGACAAGGACCTGCTCATCCCGCTCGGCCTCGCCGACGTGAAGCGCGTGGGCACCGACCTCACCATCGTCACCTACGGCCGCTCCGTGCTGCACTCCCTCGCCGCCGCCGAGCAGATCGCCAAGGAAGACGGCGCCTCCATCGAGGTCGTCGACCTGCGCTCTATCCGCCCGCTCGACATCGACACCGTGCTGCGCTCGGTCGCCAAGACCCACCGCGTGCTCATCGTCGAGGAACAAAAGCCCTTCGCCTCCGTCGGTGCCCAGCTCGGTTTCATGATCC
The DNA here is from genome assembly GCF_051209155.1 of Actomonas spartinae. Lineage (NCBI taxonomy): Bacteria > Pseudomonadati > Verrucomicrobiota > Opitutia > Opitutales > Opitutaceae > Actomonas > Actomonas spartinae. Next base: position 1,634,611 of record NZ_JBPJGB010000002.1, on the reverse strand, counting down.
AGGAGGAAGCCTTCGATCAACTCGACGCCCCCATCACCCGCGTCACCACGATCGACGCGCCGGCCATCTACAGCCCACCCGTCGAGGTCGAGCAACTGCCGAACATCAACCGCGTGGCCGTCGCCGCCCGCCAAGCCCTGAAAGCCTAACACCGACACACACCATGGCCGACATCATCGAAATGCCGAAACTCAGCGACACCATGACGGTGGGCACGCTGGTCAAATGGTTGAAGAAGGAAGGCGAGAAGGTAGCCGCCGGCGACATGCTCGCAGAGGTCGAAACCGACAAGGCCACGATGGAGCTCGAATGCTTCTTCGACGGCACGCTCCTTAAAATCTTCGCCGGCGAAGGCGAACAGGTCGCGATCGGCGAAGCCCTCTGCGCCGTGGGTCAGGAAGGCGAAACCGTCGAGGCCCCCGCCAAGAAAGCCGCGCCCGAACCCAAGGAAGAAGCCAAGGAGGAAACCTCCAAGGAAGACGCACCGAAGACCGAGGCAGCGCCCGCGCCCGCCCCCGAGCCGGCTCCCGCGCCCGTTTCCGAAGGTGCCAATCCGGCCCCTGTGGTCGATGGCACCCGCCTCAAGGTCTCCCCGCTCGCCCGCAAGCTCGCCCAGGAAAAGGGCGTCGACCTTGCCCGCGTCAAAGGCACCGGCACCGGTGGCCGCATTCGTCGCGCCGATGTCATCGCCGCGGCCGAGTCCGGTGGTCCGGGCGGCTACCGCAGCAAGGGTCCGATCCAAGCCGACAAGACCACGCCGGTCTCCGGCATGCGTGCCACCATCGCCCGCCGCCTGGTCGAGTCGAAGACCCAGATCCCTCACTTCTACCTCGATATCGAGGTCGACGCCGCTCCCCTACTCGCCCTGCGCGCTCAGTTGAATGGCGGCCTCGCCGACGACGGCGTGAAGCTTTCGGTCAACGATCTCATCCTCAAGGCCAGCGCCGAAGCCCTGCGTAAGGTTCCCGCGGTCAACTGCTCCTGGGAAGGCGGCCAGGTGCGCGCCCACAGCCGTGCCAACGTATCCTTCGCGGTCGCGATGCCGGACGGTCTGATCACGCCCGTCGTGTTCGACGCGCATGACAAGTCGGTCTTCGACATCAGCAAGGAAGTCCGCTCCCTCGCCAAGGCCGCCAAGAACAAGAAGCTCACCCCCGCCCAATTCACGGGCGGCACCTTCTGCGTCAGCAACCTCGGCATGATGGGCATCAACAGCTTCAAGGCCATCATCAACCCGCCCAACGCCGCCATCCTCGCGGTCGGCACCACCGTCGAAAAGCCGGTCGTCGTCAACGGGCAGATCGTGATGGGCCACCGCATGAACCTCACCCTCTCCTGCGACCACCGCGTGGTCGACGGAGCGGTCGGCGCGGAATTCCTGGTCGCCCTCAAGACCCTGCTGGAAAGCCCGGCGCTGCTGCTGGTGTAACCACGCACCGGATACCGAACTCATTTACAGGCGTGCCGCTCGCGGCACGCCTTTTTTGTGCCCGGACCGAGCGACCGGGCGCCACGAAACCGTTCGTCAAAGTCTCCTACCGCCGATCAATCCGACATCGAATCTGTCCGGATAACGGGTCACCCATGGGCACTAAGCTGGGGTATTGCACCTAGTGTTTCCCTGCCCCTATCGGACACCAAGCCCTCTCTCTTCCCTCCGGTAGGCCAATGCGAAAACCACCTGCCCATGATGACTCAACGCTTCCTAACCCTCCTCCTTTCCGTTTTCGCGGCTGGAGTAATGTCTGCGCAGATTCAGCACACCGTTACGCCCACCGAGAGCTCTTCCACCTACTATCTCGATTATTATTCTGGAGGGGGATCCACGAGCTCTCTGCTGAAGGACACTTCCGTCGGCAATTTCAGCTACCAGTTCAGCACCGCCGGTGACGTGACCTGGTCCGTGACGTGGGAAGCACCGGCCGGGAAAAAATTTGTGGTTACCCCGCCCGCTGGAGTTCAAAACGCCTCCCTCAGCGCCCAATTTGGCGGCGGCAGCACCAGCTACACGGCTGGTCGCTACTACAACTCCTCGGCTCAGTTCAGTTTCACGGATCTCGAGGGGACGGTTACCAACGGCAACGCCCGCGTCAGCCTTTCCGGCCCCGGTGCTCCGGACGACCGCGCACTCTTGAACTTCAATTGGTCGGGGCAACTGACGTCGGGAACACCTGTGTCCTTCACGTCCTTGACGATTACCGACACCATTCCCGCTTCCTTCGCCGGCAACTACGCGGGCGTAGCCCTGCGGAATATCAATATTCGCGCCTCAGGCACGGCCTCATCCGACATCGGCGATCCGGGTGCTTGGCTCACCCTCGAAGACACGGGGCCAACCCCTTGGAACACCGATTCCGATGGCGACGGCCTGTTCGACGCCGAGGAAGATCTGCTTGGCACGGATATGAACAATCCGGATACCGACGGAGACAACTTGTCCGACGGCGATGAGGTCGCGTTCGGCACCGATCCCCTTGTCCCCGATACCGACAATGATGGCGTCGAAGACGGTGCTGACTCCAATCCCACCGACCCTGAGCCCGAGCTTCGGGCCCGGGTCGCGGACCTGACGCAGCAGCTGGTCGACTGCGACGACTTGGCCGCCGCTCTGATGGCTCAGACCGAAGCCGACGCCGCTGCCATTACCGCGCTGGAAGGGGAACTCGACGCCGTCTTGGCCGAGACCGCCGACCTCACCGCCCAACTCGCCGCGAACGAGGCCGCCAGCGCCCTGCTGCAGGCCGATCTCGATGCCGCCAACGCCTTGGCCGAAAGTCTGCAGGTCGATCTCCAACAAACGGAGCAGACCAACTCCCTCCTCGAAGACGAACTGAGCGCAGCCAACACGATCATCGTCGGACTCGAGGCCCAGCTCGCCGCGGCCAACGACAGCATCGCTGAAGTCACCGCCGATCTGACCGCCAGCGAAGCCCATGTTGCCGACCTCGAAGCTCAGCTCGCCACAGCCACCGACACGAACACGGCCCTCGAGGCCCAGCTCGCCGCGGCCAACGAGGAGATCACCCTGCTCACGGCCGACCTCACTGCGGCCAACGACCAGATCACCGGTCTCACGACCGACCTCGCGGCAGCCAACGGGCAAATCGCCACGCTCAACGACAGTATCGCCGCGCTCAGTCAGTCGCTGACCGATTCGCAGGCGCAAAGTGCCGCGCTACAAACCGCCCTCGACAACGCCAACGGTGAGATCACTGACCTTACCGCGGCCCTGGCGACCAGTGAAGCCGACAACGCCGCATTGCAGACTGCCCTCGCCTCCTCCCAATCGGAAGTGGCCAGCCTCTCCGCCGCGCTGAGTTCCGCCAATCAGACGATCGACACGCAGGCAGGTCAAATTGCCGGACTCGTGCTCGACTTGGAGTCGGCCAACAACGCCATTGAAAATCTTGAAGCAATCAACGCGGCGCAAGCTGCCCGACTCAGTGCCATCGGCAACGACCTCGACGCCTACGAGGCCTTCCTTCGCACTGAGTTCCGCGATCCCGGTTTCGTGATCCCCGGTGAAACCGAAGCCGAAAAGATCGCCAACCTGGTTGGCATCATGCTCGAGATGAACCGCAGCCGCCACCTCGACATCTACCGCGGCCTCACCGGCGAAACCAGCCAGTCACCAGGCGGCAAACCCAAGAATAAGTAGCCGCTGGCGGGACGATAAGGCCCGCAACGCGCGCGTCGCGCTCGGATTGCCGACGCGCGCGTTGAGGGACCGGCAGTCGCGACTGCCATCAGCAGCCTCCTCCGCGGCGCCTCCAGTGACGCCAAAGGCGACGCTAGGTGCGCCCGTATGGCCGCCAGTTTTCCAGCGACCGATAACCGAGCCCGCGCTCGACCGAACTGCACACAGCTCGAGGGGGCCGTATGCACCCTCTTCGAGGGACCCTTTCGTATCCTATTGCTATTAAATTACTAATAGGGCCGAAAAAGATGCAGAGTGCCGCAATGAGCTCTTGCCACCCCCGCGCCGGCTACCCACTGGGTTAGCGGTCGTATAGGTATATCTATCCAGGCAATTCTATTGGGTTTCGCTCGGTTAGATCGCCTATCTCCTATGCCCCCGGGATGTGCCCGCCCTCAACCCCCAAAATCTTCGTAGGCCGTGTCCCCTACTTAATTCGGATTGCGCATGTCCGGCGTTCCACATCGCCGTCTTTCCCCAAAATCGAAGGCGACTTTCCCAGCGTCAACTAACCAAAACTCGATGAAACTACTCCCAAACTCATTCGTTCGTCCGGTTTGTGCCTTGGTCTTCGGCCTTGGCGCACTTCTATCCTCGGCCAAGGCCGAATTGCAGACCCTCACCGTCCTGGGCGCCAATGGCACCATCGGCGATGTTGACCTCTACGCCGAGGCTTCGCGCGACAATGGCGTCACCTGGCAGCCCGCCTACCTTTCCGGCACCCATCCCTGGGGCCTCATCGAAGGCACCACCAGCTGGGTCAATTTTGATCCCGATAACTCCGTCGGAATCGACTCCACCACCCTCTACCGCATCCGCTTCATCGCGCCGGATGGGTGGATCGGCGAGCCGGACATCGTTGTGCAGATGAACGCCGACAACCGCGGCATCGTTGCGCTAAATGATACAGAACTCGGCACGATCGACGGCCGCGGTAACTTCACCCCGCCCGGCACCGCCCTCGTCCCGGGCCTCAACACCCTCTACCTCACCCTCGTTGACTGGGGAGGCATCGTCGGCTTCAACTACCGCATCGACATCACTGTCGACGCCGATGAGGGCTTCATCCTCGGTGAAGCCGGCGACTCCGACGTCGATGGCCTGACCGACGCCGAAGAGGAAACCCTTGGCACCGATCCGAGTAACCCCGACACCGATGGCGACGGCGTGCTCGATGGCTCCGATCCCAACCCGCTCGATCCGCGGCCGGAGTTCGAGGCCAAGATCGCCGAACTCGAACAACAGCTCGCGGATTGCGACGACCTCGTCGCTCTGCTCCAGGCCCAACTCGACGCGTGCCAAGACGACGGTGCCGCGCTGCAGGTCCAGCTTGATGCCGCCAACGCCACCATCGCTTCCTTGCAAGCGCAGTTGAACGACGCGAACGCGAACACCGCGGGCCTCGCCGCCGAGCTCAACGCCGCCAACGCCCAGATCACCGCGCTGGAGTCCGAACTCGCCGCCGCCAACAGCTCCATCACCACCCTCACGGCCCAGCTCGCTGAAGCCAACGCCGCGAACCAAGCGCTCGCGGCCGACGTCGCCAACCTCGAAGGCCAGATCACGGTGCTCACGGCCGAGAACTCCGCGCTCTCGAATCAGCTCAACCTCGCCCTCGCGGCCAACCAACACCTGAGCGCCTCGCTGGCCGCCGCCAACGCCCAGATCGACGACCTCAGCGCCCAGCTGACCGCGTGCATGGCAGACAAGGCTGACCTCGAAGCGCAGCTCGCCGCCTCCGAGGCCGCAGTCGCCAACCTCACCGCCGAGCTCGCCGCCGCCAACGCGACGATCGCCGATCAGCAACAGCAGATCCTCGGCCTCGTGCTCGATCTCGATTCGGCCAACGCCTTCATCGATGGCCTGCAAACCGAGATCGCCGCCATGGCCGGTGACATCGACGCCTACGAGGCCTACCTCCGTGTCGAGTTCCGCGACCCCGGTTTCGTGATCGCCGGCAACACCCCGGCCGAGCGTGTTGCCAATCTGGTCGCCGCCCTGCTCGAGATCAATCGTGGCCGCAACCTCGACATCTACCGCGAACTCGGCGGCGAGGTCGGTCGCCGCGACCACGGCAAATCCGACCAGAAGTCCGGCAAGCCGCATACCGGTAAATCGGGCAAAAAGTCCGACAAGAAATCTGCCAAGAACGGCAAGGGTCGAGGCTGATCCAGCACCTCCGCCCCATCGCAAGAAGCCCGCTCCGGAACGGAGCGGGCTTCTTTGTTTACGAGAGGTCGCAACTCAGCGCTCGTTCAACTCGAGCATCTTGGCGCGGAAGAACTCACCCTGTTTGCTCGGGGTGTAGTCCCAGTCGAGCAGGAGATTCGGCGTCCACAACGGATCAAACACCCACGGCGTCCAGGAGATGCCGCGCTCTTCGAAGAACTTGATGATCGCCTCGCCGTAAACCTCGTCACCGATCACCGGCACATGCGAACCGCGCTCACCCTCGCTCATGAAGCCAAACTCAGTCGCGACCAGCGGATACTTCTCCGCCACGAAACCCCAGATCTGTTCCCAGTTATACTCCCAGTTTGTCCGCGACTTTTGCGGGTAAGGATGCACCACATAACCGATGCCGTCGGCCTCGATCGGCTCACGCAGCACATTGCGCAGATCGTAGCCCCAGTTGAAGCCGGCCACGATGGGCACCGCCCCCTCATCGATGTGCTTGATCATGTAAATCAGGTCTTCGATGAAAGCCTTGTATTCGCCCCATGGCATGCGGCCAAAGGCGCCGTTGCGGTTGGTGGGTTCATTCCACAGCTCGTAAAGCGCGACCGTGGGATTGCCCCGATAGCGGCTGGCGATGGTGTGCCAGAAACGGAATGTCTCGTCCCGCGACGTAATGTAGTCAGGTCCGTGAAACACGCCCGTCAGCGGATTGCCGATGGTGTGCCAGTCGATGATGACATACATATCCAGCTCGGCCGACCAACGCACGGCGTCATCGAGCATCGCGAGATACTGCTTCTCGCCCAGCGCCCGCCAATGCGCCGGATGGATCGGGATGCGCACGAGGTTCGCGCCCCAGCTCTTTGCCGCCTCGAAGTAGGGCCGTCCCCACACTCCGCGATCGAGGAGCGAGGCGGGATCCGAGAACGCCAGCCCGCGGAACACCACCGTCTCGCCTGCCTCGTTCACGAAGCGATTGCCGTCGACCGAGATGAAGGACTGCACCGAAGCGGACTCCATCGCCTCCGGGCGATCGCTGAAGGTCGGTTCAGCCGCGCGCAGGGACGAAACGGCCAGGAGAAGCGTCGCAGTCATGGAGACCACGACCCGCGGGGGGTAAAGGCATCGAAAACTCACGCACTTGGGATTGGGCAATCCCGCGATCTGTTCAACCTCGATCAAAGGTTTTCATTTCCGCTCCCGAAATTACCTGACGGGCCTCACACCGGTTCGGTTTTTGAACGAGTAGCACCGGCGTAATCGACAGCCCGATCCGCAGCCTTCACCTTCCAGCTTTCATCCGGCCATGCCCCGTCCCTTCGTTGAACTGATCGCCCTGTGTAGTTGCGCCTTGCTTTTCAGCGGCTGTGAAACGCCGCCATCCCTCGCTTCGGACCGCCCGCAGGCCTCCCTCGGCACCGGCGCACGCCCCTTCTCTCCGACCGAAGAGTCCGTGATCGCGGCCGCCATCCGGTCCTGGCATGGGGAACACGCGGCCGAGGGCATGATGTATGAACTCGATCGATACGATCGGCGTATTCGGCGCAACCTGCGCAACGCCGTGCGTGACCTGTGTCCGCCGTTGCCCCCCGCGATCGACCGGGAAGATGCCACGCTCTTTACCGTTTCCGTCGACCAAGCCGATCTCCCTCTCGGCAACTACGCCTACGCGGTCATCCGCATCGGCAACCGTTTTGACACCCAAAAATTCGCCTACGTCTACGAATACCGGGAGGAGAAGTGGGAATTGTTGGATCAATACCTGGTGACGCAGGGCCTCATGGAATCGGCGCTCATCGACTTCAGCTGGAAGGCCTATTGCGAACAAAAAGGCATCGCGATGCCCGCCAGCGCCACCGACGACGCGTAGGCCGGATGGTCAACAAGCGCCCTACTCTTCCCCAAGCTGCTGCTTGAGGATGTCCATCACGTCGCGGAACTTGGCCTCGTTGCCTTCATCGGCCGCGATCAGGTTCTTGTGCATGTCGAGCACCATGCGGGCCGCCTCGATCTGATCGGTCGCCTTGGCGCCCTGCAGGGAAGAGGCCGCGGCGGTGTTGGCGGGTTTGGCCGCACCGTCATCGACGGTCAGGAGCCGCGTGAGACCGAGGTTCTTGATCAACTCGGCGTTGCGCTCATTCAGGTTGCACACCACCACGGAGCCGCGCGGATCCGTGCGGCGCAGTTCCAACGCGGTGCCGGCGAGCAGGCCCAAGAAGGTGCTGTCCATGCCGGTGCAGGCTTCGAAATCGATGACGAAGTTTCGTTTGCCAGCGTTGATGGCGTTCTCGAGGAACTCTTTGACGCGGGAGCAATTCTGGAACGAGGCCTTCCCCTCGATGCGAAGCGCAACAGGCTCGGAGTCGGGGTTGACCAGAAAGCGGGTTTCGGAGGCGGACGACACGGGATGGGACGAGCAAAAAAAGGCCGGAGAGCGGGGCACGCTCTCCGGCAGATTGAAGAAATCAGTTACGAGCGATGATTTGTCGCAGCACGTAGCAAAGGATGCCGCCGTGTTGGTAATAATCGACTTCGATGGGCGTATCGATGCGACAGGTGACGGTCACGTCTTCCGAGGCGCCATCCGCCCGCGTGATGCGCAGGGTCAGATCCTGCTGCGGCTTTACGTCCGGCGAAAGGCCGATTACGTCGAAGACCTCCGTGCCATCGAGGCCGAGGGTTTTCGCGCTGGTGCCTTCCTTGAACTGGAGTGGCAGCACGCCCATACCGACGAGGTTGGAGCGGTGAATGCGTTCGAACGATTCGGCGACCACGGCTTTCACGCCGAGGAGGTTGGTGCCCTTGGCCGCCCAGTCGCGGGAGGAGCCGGTGCCGTATTCCTGGCCGGCAATGACGATGAGGGGCGTGCCACGCTCCTTGTAAGTCATGGCCGCGTCGTAGATCGACATCTCGGTGCCTTCGGGCTGGAGCTTGGTGTAACCACCCTCCTTCGGCGCAACCATGAGGTTCTTGATGCGCACGTTGGCAAAGGTGCCGCGCGTCATGATGAGGTCGTTGCCGCGACGGGAACCGTAGGAGTTGAAGTCAGCGAACTCGACGCCGGCTTCAGTGAGGAAGCGACCGGCGGGGGAGTCCTTCTTGATCGCGCCGGCCGGAGAGATGTGGTCGGTCGTAACCGAGTCGCCGAAGATGCCCATCGGGCGGGCGCCCTTGATCTCAGCGATGGTGCCGGGCTCGAGCGAGAAGTCGGTGAAGAACGGCGGCTCCTGAATGTAGGTCGACTCGCGGTCCCAGTCGTAAACGTTGCCCACGGAGGATGGGATCTCGTTCCACTTCGGGTTCTGTGACGTGAAGTCGCTGTAGAGCGCCTTGAAGACCTCGGGCTTGAGGGCGGAGGCCATCTGGTCGCGAATCTCACCGAGGGTCGGCCACAGGTCCTTCAGGTAAACATCGTTGCCGTCCTTGTCTTGGGCGATCGGCTCGCTGGACATGTCGAGGTCAACGCGACCGGCCAGCGCAAAGGCGACGACCAACGGCGGCGACATGAGGAAGTTGGACTTGATGTTCTGGTGAACGCGGGCCTCGAAATTGCGGTTACCGGAGAGCACCGAAGCGGCGACGAGATCGTTGTCGACGACGCCCTTTTCGATCGCGGGATCAAGCGGACCGGAGTTGCCGATGCAGGTCGTGCAGCCGTAACCGACGGTCTGGAAACCGAGCTGATCGAGGTAGGGTTGCAGGCCGGTCTTGTCGAGGTAGTCGGTGACCACGCGCGAACCGGGCGCGAGCGAGGATTTCACCAGCGGGTTCACCGTGAGGCCGCGCTCGACCGCCTTCTTGGCGAGCAGGCCGGCGGCGAGCATGACGCTCGGGTTCGACGTATTGGTGCAGCTCGTGATAGCCGCGATCAAAACGCTGCCGTGGCCGAGCTTGGTGTCCTTGACCTCGGTCGAAACGGTGCCGAGGTCCTCCGCCTTTTTGCCGAAACCGCCATCGGCGGCGGGCTTGGCGAAGGTATTGGTGAACGACTCCTTGAGCTTCGGCAGTTCGATGCGGTCCTGCGGACGCTTCGGGCCGGCGACGGACGGAACGACCTTTGAGAGATCGAGTTCGACGTCGACGGAGTAGTCGATCGAACCCTTCTCCGGGATGCCCCACAGGCCTTGCGCCTTGTAGTAAGCTTCGTAGAGGGCGACGTGTTCCTCGGGACGACCGGTGCCGCGCAGGTAGATCGAGGTCTCTTCGTCGATCGGGAAGAAGCCCATCGTGGCGCCGTATTCCGGAGCCATGTTGGCGATGGTCGCGCGGTCGACCAAGGGCAGCGCCTTGGCGCCCGGACCGTAGAATTCGACGAACTTGCCAACCACCTTGTGCTTGCGCAGCAGCTCCGTGATGGTGAGCGCCAGGTCGGTGGCGGTGACGCCTTCCTGCAGTGAACCGGTGAGGTGCACACCCACGACGTCGGGCGTGAGGAAATAGACGGGCTGACCGAGCATGCCGGCCTCGGCCTCAATACCGCCCACGCCCCAACCCACGACGCCAAGGCCGTTGATCATGGTGGTGTGGGAGTCGGTGCCGACGAGGGTGTCGGGATAATAGGTGCCGTTGGCATCCTTGAGCACGCCCTTGGCGAGATACTCGAGGTTGACCTGGTGCACGATGCCGATGCCCGGGGGCACGACCTTGAACGTATCAAAAGCCTGCATACCCCACTTCACGAACTGGTAGCGCTCGCGGTTGCGCTTGAACTCGAGCTCGAGGTTCTGGGCCAACGCTTCGGCGGAACCGGCGAAATCCACCTGCACCGAGTGGTCGACCACGAGGTCCACCGGCACCAGCGGTTCGATGATCTTTGAATCCTTACCCAACTTGTCGACGGCCGAGCGCATGGCGGCGAGGTCGACGAGAAGCGGCACCCCGGTGAAGTCCTGCAACACGATGCGGGCAACCACGAACGGCACCTCCGCGCTGCGGGCGGCCTTGGCCTCCCACCCCGCGAGGGCGGCCACCGCCTCCTCGGTCACGCGCTTCCCATCGCAATTGCGCAACAGCGACTCGAGCACGATACGGATCGAGACCGGCAGGCGGTCGATCGCGTAACCGGCGTCTTTGAGCGCGGGCAGCGAGTAGAAAGCGTGCGAGGCACCGTTGGCGTCGAAGGTGCTCCGGGTATTGAACGGATTCGGAAGGCTCATGTGGTTCTAAAACGGGATGCGTAAACGAAAGAAAAGGTCGTCGGGCTCATCGGCGCCGACGACCCGTCGGCGAAGCGGGACGAACCGCTTATTCGGCGAGCGCGGCCTTGACCGCCTCGAAGTTCGGCAGCTCGGTCGGGGCCGGGGTCTGCTCGGCGTATTTGATCGTGCCGTCCTTGCCGATGACGAAGGCCGCGCGGGCGGAGGTGTCACCGATGCCGGCGAGGCCCGGGAACACAACGTCGTAGGCCTTGGTGACCTCTTTGTTCAGGTCGGAGACGAGCTTGATCGAAATGTTGTTGGCCTTGGCCCAGGCCTCCTGCGCGAAGGGGCTGTCGACGCTTACGCCGATCACGTCGGCGCCAAGGTCCGCGTATTGCGAGAGACCCGCGGTCACATCGCAGAACTCCTGCGTGCACACACCCGTGAAGGCCAGGGGGAAGAACAGCAACACGGTCGACTTGGAACCGATGTTGTCGCTCAACTTCACGTCCACCAGACCGTCGGCGGTCTTGCTCTTGAGGGTGAAATCGGGGGCGGCGGATCCTACGGCAATGGGCATGATGATAAAGGGATGAGAGGTTAGGGTTGGCTCTCGACGCGAGGGGCGACGAAAAGGACCCCGAAGCTACGTAGCGCCCTCGGATCGTCGCAATCCGTTTTTACGAATAGAAGCCGCTCTATTTTTTGCCTTCGTCTTCGCATTAGCAGGCCTGACTCGCCCGCACTTCCCCCTTGCCCCGCCCCGCGCAGCGACGCTTTTTGTCCGTTTCGCCCATGAACATCCTCGAAGAGCTCCAATGGCGCGGCCTCTACGCCGACTGCACCGACCAAGCTGCGCTGACCGAGCGCCTGGCCCAGGGGCCCATCACGCTCTACGCCGGTTTCGATCCCACCGCCGACAGCCTGCACGTCGGCAACCTCGTGCCTTTGCTCGCGCTCAAGCGCTTCCAGGACCACGGCCACCATCCCATTGCCCTCGCGGGCGGTGCCACCGGCATGATCGGCGATCCCTCCGGCAAATCCTCCGAGCGCAACCTGCAAACGCCCGAGCAGGTCACCGCCAACATCGCCGCCATTAAAGATCAGCTCGCGAAGTTCCTCAAATTCGACGGCGTCGCCAATCCCGCCCGGCTCGTCGACAACGCTTCGTGGACCGCGCCCTTCAGCTTCCTCGATTTCCTCCGCGACATCGGAAAACATTTTCCGGTCAACCTCATGCTGGCGAAGGACAGCGTGCGGACCCGGCTCGAAGAAGGCGGCATCAGCTACACCGAATTCAGCTACATGCTGCTGCAGGCGCACGACTTTCACCACCTCCGCCAAACGGTGGACTGTGAGCTCCAAGTCGGCGCGACCGACCAATGGGGCAACATCACCGCCGGCACCGAACTCATCCGCCGCAAATCCGGCGCGACCGCCTGGGGCCTCACCTTCCCACTCCTCACCAAGTCCGACGGCACCAAATACGGCAAAAGCGCCAGCGGCGCCGTCTGGCTCGATCCCAAGCGCACCACCCCCTACCGCTTCTACCAGTTCTTCATGCAGGCCGAGGACGCCGATGTCATCAAACTGCTCAAAGTCCTCACCTTCCTACCCAAGGAAGAGATCGACGCGCTCGAAGAAGAGCTCGCCGCCAACCCCGGCGCCCGCGCCGCCCAGAAAGCCCTCGCCCAAGCGGTCACCACGCTGGTGCACGGTGAAGCCGTCTGCGCCGACGCCATGCGTGCCTCCACCATCATGTTTGGCGGCGGCCTCGAGGGCATCAGCGAAGCCGTATTCGAGGACGTTGTCGGCGAAGTTCCGACCACCGACGTGAGCGCCGATCTTTTTGCCGGCGAGGGCACCAACCTCATCGACGTCGTCGTCACCGCGAATCTCTGCCCATCAAAGGGTCAGGCTCGCAAAGACATCCCGGCCGGCGGCATCTACGTGAACAACGAGCGCAGCGCCGACATCGCCCGCAACCTCACCACCGCCGACCTTCTCTTCGGCAAGTATCTCCTGCTCCGCAAGGGCAAGCGCAACTACGCCGTCCTGCGCGTCAGCTAACCCAGCCCACCGCCATGGCCACGCCCGCCACCACCTGGACCCTCGAAAGCTACTTCCCCGCCTTCGACGGGCCGGAATACCGCGCCTTTTTGGCGGCGCTCGAAGCCGACCTCGCCAAGCACCTCGAAGCCGCCAGCACCACCGCCCCGCTTGACGCCACCAACGCCGACACTTGGGTGCAGCATTTCCTCGCTGGGGAAAACCTCGGTGCGCGTCTCGGCCACCTGAGCTCCTACCTCGGTTGTCTTGGCGCCGCCGATGCCGCCAACGAGGCCTACCAAAGCGCCGACGCCAAACTGGCCCAGTTCTACGCCGGCCACAGCAAACTCACCACCGCCGTCGAACGCGGATTCCGCGACGCCACCGACGAAGCCTGGCAGGCCTTCCTCGCCGACGAGCGTCTCGCCGACGCCGCGCACACCGCCGGCCGTCTGCGCACCGCCGCGCAACAGCGCATGAGCGCCGAATCCGAGTCGCTCGCCGCCGATCTCGGCGTCGATGGCATCAGCGCCTGGGGCCGCCTCTACGACACCCTCACGGGCAAGATGAGTTTCGAGCTCACCTGGCCCGACGGCAAAACCGAGACCGTGCCGATGTCACAACGTCGCTCACTGCTCAACCACGCCGACCGCCGCGTGCGTGCGGCCACCTTCGAGTCGAGCAATCGCGTCTGGCAGGCCAACGAAGACACCCTCGGCGCCGCCCTCAACGCCATCGCCGGCACCCGCCACACCCTTTACGGCCGTCGCGGCCAGGATCACTTCCTCGATGCCCCGCTGCACGACGCCGCGCTTTCCCGTGCCAGCCTCGACGCAATGATGGAGGCGATCAAAACCCACGCCGACGTCGGTCGCCGCATCCTTCGCCTCAACGCCAAGCTTCAAGGCACGCCCACCCTCGCTTGGTATGACCTCTCCGCCCCGCAGCTGAAGGACACGTTGCCCACCCTCGACTGGCCGCGCGCCACCTCCCTCGTCGACTCCGCCTTCGGCGCCGCCTACCCCGACCTCCAGACCTACTTCCGGCATATGCTGGAACACCGCTGGATCGAATCGGAAAAGCGTCCCAACAAACGCGCCGGTGCCTTCGCCACCGGCTCCGCCCTCACCCGCGAAGAGCGTATCTACATGACCTTCGGCGGCACCATGGAGGACGTGACCACCCTCGCCCACGAGGCGGGCCACACCTGGCACTCGCACCTGCTCAACAAGCTTCGGCCGTGCGCGCAGGACTACCCGATGACGCTCGCGGAAACCGCTTCGACCTTCGCGGAAAAGATCCTCTTCGACGGCCTGCTCGCCGATCCCAACCTCGAGCCCGCCCAACGCGCCTTCCTCACCTCACAGGTCGTGTCGCATGCCCCGTCCTACCTGCTCGATATTCCGGTGCGCTTCGCCTTCGAGTCGGCCTTCTACGCCGAGCGAAAGCACGGACTCGTGCCCGTGAGCCGGATCAAGGAGCTCATGGTGTCGGCCCAGCGCGAGATCTTCGGCGATATCCTCGAAGTCGGCGGCGAAGACCCGTGGTTCTGGGCCTCGAAGCTCCATTTCTACATCACCGAGCTCTCGTTCTACAATTTCCCCTACACCTTCGGCTTCCTGCTCAGCTCCGCGCTGTATCAGGAGTTTAAACACGAGGGCGCCGCCTTTCTGCCGCGCTACGAAAAGTTCCTCAGCCTCACCGGCCGCGCCACCTGCGAGGAGGTCGTGCGCCAGTCCCTCGGTCGCGACCTCACCGATCCCGCCTTCTGGGCCGAGGCCATCAACGCGATCAACCCACAGGTCGACGCCTACGAGGCCGCGGTCAACGCGCTGTCCTGAGGCAAAAATCGCTCGGTTTATTAAGCTCATGTAAAGGCGGAGCGCCGTTTGGTTAAGCCGGGGTAAAACCCGGAACGTCAGCAGGTTTTGATGCGTCTTCCGCGCATATGAGACCTCGTGCTGCCTGTTTCCCCATATCCGCCGCCCTGTTCCTGGCCGCCCCGCTCGCGGCCGAGCTGGTGCCTGCTCTCCCGGAGCTGCCGTCCAACTACGCCGACATCGCGCTGCCGGAACATTACACCCAGAACCAAATCCCCGGAAACTCCCCCTTCCAGAGTGCCGCCGTCGCCAACGACAGCACGCCCGCCGACAACCCGATCACCGATGACGGCGCGACGCTCGGCCGGGTGCTCTTCTACGACACCAAACTCAGCGCCAACGGCACCGTGGCCTGCGCCTCCTGCCACATCCAGGCCAACGGCTTCGGCGACACCCGTCGCCTGAGCCTCGGTTTCGAGGGCGGCACCACCCGCCGCCATTCGATGGGGCTGACCAACGCCATCTTCAACGACTCCGGCAAATACTTCTGGGACGAGCGCGCCGCCACCCTTGAGGACCAGGTGCTTAAACCCTTCCAGGACGAGGTCGAGATGGGACTCACGCTCGAAGAGCTCGTATCCATTGTTTCCGCACAGGACTACTACCCCGAGCTCTTTACCCACGCCTTCGGCGACGCCACCATCGACGCCGACCGCATCGCCCGCGCCCTCGCGCAGTTCGTGCGCAGCATGGTGAGTGTGAACAGCCGCTACGACCAGGGTCGCGCCACGGTCGAAAGCCCCCTCGCCCCCTTTCCCAATTTCACCGACCAGGAGAACCTCGGTAAAAACCTCTTCTATGGCGTCAACCGCCGCGGCCCTTCCTGCGTCGATTGCCACGTCACGGAGGCCTTCATCAGCCCCGGGCTGCTCACGCCGCACGCCAGCGCAACCACCGGCGCGACCAACAACGGACTCGATCGTGTTTCGACGGACGACCTCGGTATCTCCGAGACCACCGGCAACGTCGACGACACCGGTCGCTTCCGCGTCCCGTCACTGCGCAACATCGCGGTCCGCGCGCCCTTCATGCACGACGGTCGCTTCAACACCTTGCAGGAAGTCCTTGTCTTCTATGACCGCCAGATCCAACCCCACGATCAACTCGCCGACATCCTCGTGACACCCGACGGTCGACCCGCACGCATTCTGCTCAACAACAACGAGCGCAACGCGTTGGTCGCCTTCCTCAATACGCTCACCGATGAAACGCTCCTAACCGACGCGAAGTTCAGCGATCCATTCGTGGAGGTCGAAGTTCCGGCGGAAGACCCGGTGGTCGACACACCGACCGAGCCCATCCTCGAACCCGACCCGACTCCGGTCGTGGAACCCGACCCCGCTCCGCCCCCCCCGCGTGCCTTGTTGGCCAACGTGTCGAGCCGCGCGCACGTCGCGGCCGGCACAGGCCGCTTGGTTTCCGGTTTTGTGGTCACCGGCGACGCGCCAAAGAATCTGCTCATTCGTGGTGTGGGCCCCTCTCTCGGTAACTACGGTGTCAGCTCTCCCCTCGCGGCGCCATCCCTGCAGCTCTTTGCCGGCGGCGAAGAAATTGCCCGCGCCGGTCGCCTGAGCGACCAAGCGAACTTCGACCAAATCATCGCCGCGTCGAATCGCCTCGGCGCCTTCACGCTCGACGTCGCCGGCGAAGACAGCGCGCTGCTCGTCACCGTCCCGCCGGGCGTTTACTCCGCCCACCTGGTCAACAACGGCGGCACGGAAGGCACGGGCTTGATCGAAATCTACGACGCCGATCGACCACGCCGGGGTCCGCGCAGTCTTTTGGCCAACCTTTCGGTGAGCGCTGAAGTCACGCGCGACGGAGAGCTGCTCGTGCCTGGTTTTGTCGTCGCCGGTGACGCCCCGCGCACCTTTCTCATTCGCGCCATCGGTCCCACCCTCGCCGATTTCGGGGTGACCAACGCCCTCAATAATCCACGATTTCAAGTCATCGCGAATGGCGCGACCGTCGTGACCAACGACAACTGGAGCGAGGCCGGCAACGCCGCCCAAACTGAGGACGCCACCCAGCAGGTCGGTGCCTTCGCCCTCCCCTCCGGTAGTCGCGACGCCGCCACCACCGTGGCACTGCCACCCGGCAACTACTCGATCCTCGTCGAGAGCGCCGACGGTTCCAACGGGCTCGCGGTGGTGGAGATCTACGCGATCGAAAACTAGCGGCCTAGGATCGCCCCAGCAGCCAGTTCCACACCCGCGACCAGGAGTCATTCGCCTGGTCGCGCTCAGCTACGTAGCGCGCCCAGTCCGTGGCGCGCATGATGCCGACCGGTCCATGCACGATCCCGCCTCGCCCATGCTCGTCCTGCACGCGCACCGCGAGCAGGTTGCGGCTGCCGTCGCTCCGCAAGAGCGCGGATGAAAAGGGGTAGACGCGACGATGATTCCAAACCTCTTCCACGCCGCTTTCCGCCGTGGTTGTGCCAATCAATTCACCGTTCAAATAGGTTTCATCGGTGTCATCAATTACCCCGAGCACGAGCACCAAGTCTTCGCGTTCACCGACCACGGCAGGCGTCGCGAAAGGGATCTGATACCACAACACACCGTCGAACCCGGCCCGGCCTTGATCCTCCCAATTGCCCGGCACCACCACCGCCGTGCCAGCATCTTCCCCCGGCAGACTGGTCCGATACTCCGCACGATCGTCGCGGCTGAGCGACCACTCTCCCTGCAGGTCAATCAACGGGGCCGGCAAGGACTGCACCATCAACGCCGGCGTCCCGTCGACCAAACCACCTTCCAGTCGCTCATCCCACACCCGCACCGCCAGCACATTTTGCTCTCCCAGTCGCAGCAAACCTCGCGGCACTTCATAATGGCGCTCCACGTCCCACGCGGCGGAGCCGCCGGCCGCCATGCTGCCACGGCCACCGATGTATTCACCATTCAACCACACTTGGTCCGAGTCATCGATGCGTCCGAGGCGCAGGTAGACCGTTCCATCCGGCAAAACAGTCGGGACGGCGAACCGGCAACGATACCACGCCAAGCCGTCGTAGCCGGCGAAGCCTTCGTCCTCCCAGGATTGATCGACCTCAATCTCGGCCCAGTCGGAATCGTCCAAACCGGCTCCCGACCACGCCAGATCGTCGCCCGTGCGAAAGCGCCACCCCTCGGCCATGGGAACCACGCGCTCGGCGGCGGCCGGCAGGTAAAAGTCTTCGGCGGTGGCACGCCACGCGGAGACCGCGGAACCCGCGCCGTCACCGTCATCAAAGAAACCGAAGAACATCCCACTCAGTCCGCTGACGACCGCGGCCAAGGTCGTAACGGCGACAACTCGGGGATTCTTCTGCCCACAACCGGCGGACGCGGAGTTTGATTTCAGTATCATAGCTACTTCTCTCCGTTCGAATTAGGCGCAGACTGTCCACCGCCCTTTCGGCGGCGCACCGCATCACGCAGCAGGTATTCAATCTGCCCGTTCACACTACGCATTTCCTGATGCGCCCATGCTTCGATCTCTGCCCAGAGCTTGGGATCGACGCGCATCAAAAAGGACTTTTTGCCGGGACTTGCCATATTAGAAGGGCCGGCCGGTCGGACCGAAAAAACCACCTATCGTGGGCGAAAAATGTTCCACCGGCGCATCCACAGACGCGTGCACGGTGGCGGCGTTTCCCGCGAGCACGGCGATGCCCCAACTCAACAGCAAGGCCAACAGCGCCAGGCGCAGCACGATGCCGCGCGCGCTCCAGCACGCCGGCATCAGCCACGGTTCCAGCCACACTCGCAGGGAACTGACCATGACTTATTTGTCCTTGTAGACGGCCTGGCACAGCAGCGTGCCGGACATCGTCACGCCGCCAATCGGCTTCCAGCCGCGCGTGATCGCTTGGTTCACTTCCTTGGTGAGCGTATCGATGGCCTTCTTGTGCGAGAAACCCATCGTGACGGTGATGACTTGGTAGGAATCCATTCGTGTATCCTTTTCGCTGAGGATTTCGTTTTAGCTGTAGAGCGTGCCGGTGTTCACCACCGGGTGAACCTCGCTCTCGCCGCAGAGCACGACCAGGAGGTTGGAGATCATCGACGCCTTGCGTTCCGCATCGAGGTCGATGACGCCCTTGGATTCGAGTTCGACCAGAGCCATCTCGACCATGCCCACCGCACCCTGCACGATCTTGGTGCGGGCGGCGATGATGGCCTCGGCCTGCTGGCGACGCAGCATCGCCTGGGCGATTTCCGGGGCGTAGGCGAGATGGGTCAGCCGGGCTTCCTCGACCTCGACGCCGGCCTTATCAAGGCGCGCCTGCAGCTCGATCGTGAGCGCCTCGGCCACCGCATCGGCGGAAGCGCGCAAGGTCATCTCCTCGTCGTCTCCACCATCGTAGGCGTAACCGCTGGCGAGGTGGCGCACGGCCGACTCACTCTGCACCGCGACGAAGTGTTCGTATTGATCCACGTCGAAGACCGCCTGAGCGGTGTCGCGCACCCGCCAGACAACGACGGCGGCGATCTCGATCGGGTTGCCCCGTTTGTCATTCACCTTGAGCTTGTCGCCATTGAGGTTGCGGGAACGCAACGACACCTTTTGGCGCTTCATGAAAGGGTTGGTCCAGAAGAAGCCACTGGTGCGCACGGTGCCCTTGTAGGAACCGAAAAGGATCAGCACGGCGGCTTCGTTGGGCTGCAACGTGAAGAATCCGCAACTTGTCAAAATGGCGGCCAGCAGCAGAAGGACGCCGAGGACTGCAAACAGCGGGACATGAGCGACCGCCGTGGCGATGAAAAGGGCCACTACTCCGAGATAGGAAAAGAGGTTGATGACCAGGAACGCCCAACCACTGGCCGCCGATACGCGGTTCTCGTGGTTGGTCGAAGAGGAGGTGTCGTTTGAGTTCATGATTTGGTATTAACGATTTCAAAGTGATATCACTTTTATATCGCCGGTCAATCGGGAACTCGTCGGCTTACAAACGTGCTGGAGCGGTGTAATGGGCCCAGGTCGCGCCGGGCGGAGATCGCCCAAACGAAAAACCGGTGACGCCGCCAGGCATCACCGGTCGAAAGAAAGGAAACAGCCGGAATACTCAGTCGCGCCGACCGTTCAGCAGCATCAGGATATACATGAGGTAGGCCAACGAGGAGGCGAAGGCCGCCACGTAGGTCAGTCCGGCCGCATCGAGGGTTTGATGCACGCCGTCCATCTCGTCCTCATCGACAATGCCGAGGTTCACCAACTGGGCCTTCGCACGACGGCTGGCGTCATACTCGACTGGCAGCGTGATGAACTGGAACAAGCAGATCACGCCCAGCGCGATGGCGCCGAAGAGCAGCAACTTCCCGCCGAGCGCGGTCGAAGCGAGGAAGATACCGCCGATCAAGGCGAAGTTCGCTACACCGGAGGCGATCTGAGTCGCGGGCGCCAGCGTCTGGCGCAGCGTCATCATGGAATAACCCACCTTGTGCTGAATGGCGTGCCCGGCTTCGTGCGCGGCGACGCCGAGCGCAGCGAGGCTGGTGCCGTGGTAGTTCTGTTGGGACAAGGCGAGGCGCTTGTTGATCGGATCGTAGTGGTCGGTGAGTTCACCGGGCACCTGCACAATCTCCACATCGTGGATACCGGCCGAACTCATCACCGCCTGCGCGGCTTCGTAGCCGGTGATGCGCCCGCGGGAAGGGATGCGCACGTTCTTGTTGTAGGCGTTGCGAATCTTCGACTGCGCGTAAAAGCCGAAGAGCATCGGCCCGATCATGATCAGAATCCAAATAAGCATGGTGGAAAGGGGGTTGAGTTGAAGATCCCGATTGCACCCGGCGCGCCAACTTGAGGTGTGGCGGCACGCGGACGAACGAGACCAAGCAACCTATTCATGTCGCCGGCTTTGCAAGTCCAACCGGCCACGGATGGAATTCCCCGCCGAAATTATAACGCGCGAAACGGACCCATCCGCCACGCCAGAGTGGGACACCGCGGCACAGCGCAATCAGCCTCAGAACGGGTAACCGATTGACAGGTGCACGGTGCCGCTGGGATCGGCCGGACGCGGGTTCAAGTTGTGACCATACTCCAGACGAATCGGACCGATCAGCGTCTGGTAGCGCAAACCCGCTCCCACCGTGTGCAATTGCACGTCCCACAAGCGATCCTGCACGCGCGCCGTTTCACCGAGGGCATCGTAAAACAGCACTGCACTGATACGACGTGTGAGCGCCTGCTCCACCTCTAAGTTGAACAAGGTGAAGCTCTTCGCGCCGATAAACTCACCGGCCGCATCGCGTGGCGCAGCCTCGCCATTCGTCATGCCCCGCAGGCTGTGCTCTCCGCCCGGAAAAAAGCGTTTGTTGGTCGGGAGTTTGCGGTCATTCGCCTGCCCCAACGTCAGCACAGTGCCATGATGCAGGCCGACATGCACCCAGCTGCCCTCCCCGACTGGCTTATGCCACGACCACCCCGCCTCCAACCGTTGAAAGCCGGATTCACCACCGAGCACTGGATCGGCCGCCTCAACTTGTGCGAACCAGCGCACGCCCGATCGCGGCATCAGCGGATTGTCCCGCCCGTCGTGACTCAAGCCCACCGTGAGACTGGCACTGGTGGTTTGCTGCAGATCAACTGCCCGCGTCGCCAAGTCACTTTCGCGGCTGCGCAAATCCTGGAAGGTGTAGGCCGTGGTGAAATCCGCCTCGATCCACGGCAGATCCCGCCGCGTGAGACTCACCGTCGCGCCATACTCTTGGCGCTGAAAAGAGAGCTCTTCGCGATCCAGACCAAACAAACGCAGCTTCGCGTCGACGGTCTCACCAAACAAATCCGGCACGGTGTAAATCAGATCCCCCCGCAGGCTCTTCAACGAACCGATGGCCTCCAACCGCATCTGGTGGGAGCGCCGCAACAGGTTGAAACCGCGCACTTCAAGACCACCCCGCACCTGCTCATAGCTGCCGTAACCCAACAGCAGACTGGATTCCCATGGCGGGCGGGCCTCGAGCTCGAAGACCGGCGACCGCACGTCGCCTGCCTCTTTCCGGTATTCCAGGCCGATCCGGGAAAAAGCCCGCAGACGGCTCAGGCGGCGCCGGGTGGACTCGACCTCCGCCGGGTTCAGCGCTTCTCCCGGGGCCAGGCTGACGCGGCGTCGCAACACACTGTCCGTCACGACCTCGTCGCCGGTAAACACCGTTGGGCCCGCAATGACCTGCGGCCCGGGGGTCACCGCCACCCTCACCGTCGCTGCGACCGTGCCATCCGCCTGTTCGCGACCGTCCCGCTGGGCCTGCAAGCGCACATCCATGTATCCGGCCTCGAAATACGCCTGCCGCAGTTGTTCCACCACGTCCTGCTGCCAACCGGTCGTCCACCATTGTCGGTCTCTGGGTTGCACCGCCGGCAACACCACACCGTCCGGCGCGGGATCAACCTCAACCGCTTCAACACTCCATCGCGGTCCGGGGGCGATTTGCACCTCCACGTCCACCGCTCCGGTCTCGTCGTCGCGCACTTCCCGCGTGACGCGGGCGCTCGCCTGAGCGTAACCCTTGGTCCTTAAAAATAC
This sequence comes from Actomonas spartinae, assembly GCF_051209155.1. Classification (NCBI taxonomy): domain Bacteria; kingdom Pseudomonadati; phylum Verrucomicrobiota; class Opitutia; order Opitutales; family Opitutaceae; genus Actomonas; species Actomonas spartinae. The sequence goes on along the minus strand of NZ_JBPJGB010000002.1, from coordinate 1,612,150 downwards.
CTCGATCTGCTCGAGCCCGGAGCGCAGGCGGTCCGGCGTGAACACGCGTTCCGCGCTCAAGCGCAGCAGGCCGGGGCTGGGCACCATCAGGGCCCTCGCTTCATCCTCCGTAATGATTGGTTCGCCCCCTGCAATCGACACCGTCTCAAACCGGTAACGCACGCCCGGCTCCACCCGTAGTCGCAACGCGGTCGCAGCCAGCGGACGCGGCAGGAGGTTGGTGAAGTCGCGATCAAAAACGTGTGTAAAACGCTCGCCCGACTGGCGTTCGATTTCGGCCGTGACCGTCGCTCGCAAAAAGCCATCCGCCGCCATGGCCGAGAGCGTGAAAAAGACCGCATCCTCCACCGTGTTGGCGTCGAGCGTGTCCCGTTGATCGATCTGACTGAGGTTGCGCACGGTTCGCTCGATGCGATTGCCGCGCAGCCAACCGGCGCCATCGACCGTCAACTCCGGCGTCGCGGTCAGCGTCGTTGCAGCGACCACGATCAGGGCGAGAGCTTTGCGTCCGCGCGTGTTCATGGCTGCTCCTCCTGTGCCTCTCCATCACCATTCGCCTCGTCATCGCTCCACGGATACCACCGCCAACGCACGCCCGCGTTGTAGTAGTCGAACTCGTCATACTCTCCGGTTAGGGTCCAGCGCCGGTTGAGATCGTAATCGAAGCGGTAGGTCTCCTTGCCGCGGCGGGACAGTTGCTCGCCGGTCGTCACGGTCAGCCGGTCATTCGGCTCCAGGCCAAGCAAATCCCCCACCAGCTCACGCCCGAGGTAGACACCGAGTTGGAGACTGCGCTGCCCGGTCGTGACATCGGTCCCGCTGTCGCTGGGCGGCACGCCGGCCATCACAAAGAGCAACACGTCCTCGGCGGGCAGCGAAGGATTGGAGGACACCTCCAGCCGCGGGTCACTGGCTGTGCCACTCAGCTCCATACTCAAATCGTAACCGAGGCGGCGCCCTTCGCCGCGCAGGTAAATCTCGGGCTCAAACGGCGACGTGCGCGAAAGCCGGGCGTAGGCCTCCTCCACCTCGAAGTTCGCAAAGGGGAGTTTCACCACGCCCTCATCCAAGGTCACCCCGCCAATCGCCCGGGGATTCAACAAAGTGCCCTCCAGCTGCGCCTCGACCGAGGCCACGCCATTGAGGATCGGTGTGCGCATCCGCAGAAAGCGCCGGCCGCTCACCTCGACCGCCAGCCGCCAGTCACGGAACGGCTCCACCTCCACCCTGAAGTAGGGCGGACGCCGGGACTGCCGTTCGCTGCCCCCCGGCACCAAGGAACGCACATCGGCCAACATCAACCCGTCGCGCAAGTCCACTCGGCCCGCGACCGTTGTTTCGCCCTCACCGTCGGTGCGCAAAGACAGGTCCAGATCGCCGCGCAACAACACCCCCGTGCTCCGCACCAGCGGGACATTGTTGCCCTGCAGATGCAGATCCAGCTGCGGCTCCGCGTCCATCGGCCACTCCACCGCCCCATCCAACTCCAAGCGTTGGCCGCCCATCATCGCGCGCACCGATTCAAAGCGGATCTCCCGCCCGGCGAAACTCAGGTCGGCATTGATGTCCTGCAACACCCCAAGCGGACCAATCGGTTTGGTCACCGCGCCCCGCAGTGAAACCGAGCCTTCCATGCTGCCACCCCGGCCAAAATCCAGCGCCAAGCTGGCGGATCCGGTCGGCACGAGGTATTCAGGCAAAAGCCGGGCCACCGAAGCCAACTCCGCCTGCGGCAACTCCAAATGCGCCTCCCCTCGCGAACGCAGGTAGGCCAAAGGCTCATTCCGCAGCGTCCGCCAGTCGTTCGGCGTCAGGGGCAGCGTGCCTGAAGCTTTGATCACATGCGCGTCGACTTGCGCCACCAGGTTGTCCAGGCGCAAGCCTTCGCCATCCGCCGCGAGGGTGCCGCTCAAGTCGGTGAGCACCGGCCAGGTCACACCGCCCCACCGTTCCGCCACCTCCAAGCGCTTCAACTTCACTTGACCCGCTCCGGTCGGGCGGGACCACGTGCCGCCCAGGGTAACGCGCACATCCGGTCCCACCACGGTTACGCCGGTCAACTCACCCCATGCTCGCCAAAACGCCGGGTTGGGCGCCAACACCGCTTCCAGTTCGATCGGGGCGTCGGCGGCCACGTTGAATTTGCCCTGCGCGTCGCGCTGCCAGTTCAACGGCAGGCGCCCGGTCACCGCGGCAAAGTCGCGCTCCCCCTTGCCGATCTCCAGTTGCGTGATCGTGACACCTTCCCGATCGACCTGCACCTTCGCCCGGCCGGCCACAATCCCGACCTCAGGCAACTCCATCGACGCTTCGGTCGCCACGTCCGCCGCGAAATCCTCCGGGCTCCACGTGAGCTCGGCATCCAAACTCTCGATACGCGGCAAACGCGCTGGCAGGTCCGTCCGCCAGTCCCGCAGCCATTCGAGGCCGATCGCCTCGCCGCGCCCCGATACGGTCAGCGCCGCGGCCGAAGCGATGGGCACGGTCCAATGGCCAAGTTCCCCGCGCAATTCGACGTCGGTCACTTCGGTTTGCCCACGGTTCCATGAAACCGGATTCACCAGGGCCAACAAGGCCTGTTCCTCGTGCTTCAGTTCCAAGCGTTCAAACAACAGGTCTTCACCACGCCAAAATCCTTCGGCCGTCACCTGACCGGTCCCCTGATCTGATTCGGCCAGCACGGTGAACGATGTCGCCACGTCGCCTTCCGGCGCCAAATCGATCCGCAGATCGACCGGACGAAATCCGTCCCAGCTCACCGCTTCGGCCTCCAGGCGTCCGCTCGCGCGCAGTTCGGGCCAAGTCCCAGCGACTTCCCCCCGCCCCGCCACCGCGTCCAGTTGCAGCGCCTCCGGCAGCCATTCGGCCAGGCTGGCCCGCACCACGTTTAAGCGATCCACCTTCAAAGTCAGCTTGATGGTCTCGCCAATCTGGCCGTTCCCCGAAACGTCGATCTCGCTGCCCGCGCCATCACGCGCCGTCAGGGAAGAGACCCGCCAGCGGGGCCAGTCCAACTCGCCGGCGAGCTCCGCCGACTGCAGTGCCAATGCCTCCGCCCCAAAGTCCGTGACGTCCAACTTTCCCCTCACGCGCGGCCAGCCGGTTTCCTGCGGCATCACCTCCATGCTGCCTTTGACCGTCCCGGCCAACGCCCCCCACGGCAACGCCGCCAGGTCCGCTTCAACCCGAAAGTGCGAACGCACCCCCACTCCGGCAGACGCCGGTGCAAAGCGCACCGGCTCGTCCAACACCGCATTGAGTCCCGGCATCACCACTTGCGCGGACTCAACGACGACCTCGTCACGGCTCCCAGTTGCCCGCACATCGATTTGAAGCGGCGGCAACTCGCGTTCCGCGACTGGTTCGCCCCGAGCAACAATCGCCAGTAAAAAACGGCCGTCCTGCCAAGACAGCGAGCCGTTACCCGCCACCTCGGCGTAGTGATCTGTCAACCCCAACTCGGCTCCGGGCAGGAGCCAATCGCCCGTGTCCAGCGCAGCCTTGTTCGGCAGCCAGCCGCCGGGTGGAAAATGTATCCCTCCCGTCACTGCATGCGTCCGCCATGACCCATCCAAAGTCACCGAATTTCCATCCTCAGCCAACGTGGCCTGCGCCATCAACTCGCGCCCGGCCATCTGCAACTCGATCAAACGCGACGCGCGCTCGAAGACGAGGTCACCTGTTTCTTCGCGAAACGCCACGCCTGTAAAACGCACGCCCTCGCCGCCCGCCACCCCGGATGCCAAGGCCAAGGCGGAATCATCCGGCAGCGTCAAAACACCGGCCGCGACCGTCACCGGCGGCAACGCCGCCATCACCTTGTCGTATTGAGCGAGCAGGCTGTCCCAGGAGGGACGCAAAGCCTTCCCGTTGTCCGCATCGGAACTGGCTTTGATGCGCGCCTGCCACGGGCCAACCTCGATCGCGCCGGCGGCGGCGCCGCGCCACCAGATCGACAGCGGATGCGGCAGTTCCACCCGCTCAAGCTCGACCTCCAACCCTGGCTGCACCAAGACCACATCACGCAGCGCCCAGCGGGCGTATCCGACCCGTTCATACGTGCCGAAGGTGAGTCCCCGTTCGGCCGCCGCTCCCCGCAGCGCCGCGCCCCACCACCACGGCAGGGTGAGCACCGCGACCACGGCGAACCCCAGCAGGATCGCAACGGCAATGAGCAGGCGCTTGATCACAGAACGGGAGAAGGACGGTCGGCCGCGGCGTCTAGGCCGACGCCACCAGACCGCTGCGTTCGAGCAGCGCGTTGACGTCGGGATCGCGTCCGCGGAATGCGCGGAAGAGCTCGGCCGGGTCCTCCGAGTTGCCTCGACTCAAAATGTGGCGCACAAAATCCGCCCCCGTATCCGCGTTGAAAATACCTTCGGCCTTGAAGCGTCCAAAGGCATCGGCATCCAGCACCTCGGCCCATTTGTAGGAGTAGTAGCCGGCCGCATAACCGGTGGGGTCGCTGAAGAGGTGCCCGAAGCGATAAAGGATGGGCCGGCCGGCCGGTTCGGTCGGCACCATGGTGTCGGCCACGTCGGCCGTGATCGTCGCTTCGAGGGCGGTGGCATCGGCGAGGTAAGCGCTGGTGTTGGTGTGCAGGAGAAGATCCATCTTGGCGAATTGCACCTGGCGGGTCGTCGCGCAGGCGGAGCGGAAGTTGCGGGCCGCTGTCATCTTCTGAAAAACATCCGCCGGGATCGGTTCCCCGGTTTCATGGTGGCGGGCGAAGAGATCGAGGCTTTCGCGCTCCCAACACCAATTTTCCATGATCTGCGAGGGAAGCTCCACAAAGTCCCACGCCACGTTCACGCCGTTGAGTGACTTGATCTCCACCTCACCGAGCAGGTGGTGCAGCAAGTGACCGAACTCGTGAAAAACCGTCTCCACCTCCCGGTGCGTGAGCAGCGCCGGATTGCCGTCGGCCGGCGGGGTCATGTTGCCGAGGATGTAGCCGAGGTGCGGTTTGCGCGACCCGTCTGGTTGCGGTCCACCGGTGATGAGGTAACCCATCCAGGCTCCGCCGCGCTTCGACTCGCGCGGATGCCAGTCGGCGTAGAACGAGCCGAGATGTCGCCCCGCACGGTCGTGGATCGTGTAGGCCTTCACCTCCGGATGCCACGCATCGAAGGCATCGGCCGGGAGCTCTTTGATCACGAGTCCAAAGATGCGGCCGCAGAGTTCAAACAGCCCGTCGATGACGCGGTTCATCGGGAAGTAGGGACGCAGCACCTCTTCGTCGAAGGCGTAGCGTTCGCGCCGGAGTTTCTCCGCCCAGTAGGACACCTCCCAGGCCTTCAGGCGCCCCAGCGGCTCGCCGGTCTGCGCCGCCTTGAAGGCTTCGAGTTCCGTGCACTCCGCGGCGAACGCGACGGCCGCCTTGGCCTGCAGATCGCCGATGAAATCGAGCGCGCGTTGGCCGCTGCCCGCCATGCGCCGCGCCAACACGTGGTCGGCAAAGTGCGCTTTTCCGAGCAGCTTCGCCTCTTCGTCGCGCAGGGCCAGGATGCGAGGCACGAGCGGATGGTTGTCGTGCGGCTCCGTGCTGCCGACCGCCACCGCCGCTTCCCACACTTCGCGGCGCAGTTCGGCGTCGTCGGCGTAAACCATGACCGGTTCCTGCGAAGGCATATGCAGGGTGAAGCGCCACACCGGCTTTTCGTCCGAGCCCAAGCCCTTGCTCTGCGCCGAGCGGCGCGCGGTGTCGCGCGCGTGCGACGGAATGCCGGAGAGACGCGCTTCGTCCTCGACCAAAACCTGCCAGGCGTTGGTCGCATCGAGCACGTTTTCCGAATATTTCTGCGTGAGTTGCGCCAGTTCGCTTTGGATCGCCTCGAGACGATGGCGGTCGGCCTCCGGCAGGTCGGCGCCAGCCTCGCGGAAGTCCGCCACCGTTTCGTCGATGAAGCGGCGATGGATGCCGGTTTGCGCCCGGCCCTCCGCGCTCTCCGCATAGGTGCGGAGACGCAGCCAAAGCTCGGGATTGAGCGGAATGCGCGCGAAGAAGCCCGACACTTCGGGCAACATCTTGTTCTGCGCTTCCCGCAGCGCGGGTTCGTCGGCAACCGATTGCAGGTGGCTCACTTTGCCCCACGCGAGGTTCAACAACTCAGTCGATTCCTCCAGCGCCAGGAAGGTGTTCGCATAAGTCACCGCCTCCAAGGGGAGCGACGCGACGGCATCGATGGCCGCCTGCGCGTCGGCGATCGCCTGCTTGATCGCGGGCTCAATCAGGTCCGGCGTGTGCGCGGACCAACAGATTTCGAAATTGGGGGAGAGAAAAGGGTTCTCAGGCGATGACATGTTGCGCACACGGGAAGCCTTGTCCCGTTGCGGAGCAAGCGCGCAGCACAACAGCTGCGCCCCCCTCTCCTAGCGCAGCTTCGGGCGCCAAGCGTCCCGTCGCAGGCCCATTTCCGCGATTGGCGGAACCGCGAACCCCATGCCCCGCAGCGCGGCCGGGTCGGATGGCGTGAAGCTGCGGGCCTCCGGATCAAAGGTGCCGGGGGACGTGGCATCGAGGCGGTTCCCGGCGAACTCGGCCTGCGTCTCGGTCTCGTCGCGCGTCCAGATCCGGTAACCCGCATCGGTCGTGCTGTTGAGATAATAGGGATCCCAGCCGCCGTTATCCACGGCAAGACGACGCACGATGTCCTCACTGGTCACCCAGTTGTCCCGCACCTCGACCGTGGCGTGGAAGTCGTAGGCCCAATAGTCGAAGAGCACGAGCCAACTGCCCCCCAACACGAGATTGCGGGCGATGACGTTGCCTTTCGGCACGCCCGTCTCGTCGTGCAGGAGCTGGCGCAGGCGCGGATACCGCTCGGTGTAGGGCGGTGCATCGGCGTTGAGTTCGGCCATGCGATCCCAGAGCCAGGTATTGGTGCCGTCCTGGAAATAGCTCGCCCAACCGAGTCCGCGCGCATCGAGGTGCAGGGCCGGCGAACAATCCACAAACAGGTTCTCGGTGACCGTGTTATCGCGTCCTCCTCCGATCTGCACGCCCTTGCCCGCGCGATGGAAAACATTGCCCGTGACCGTGAAACCGCTGGAGAAGTCATCGAGATAAACGGCCGTCACCCCGTGCTGCCCCGGACCATGCAGGTCGTGCAGGTAATTGTGCCGGATCACGTTGCCCTGCCAGGTGTAGTCACGCCCGCTGTAGATCGCGCCGGCATCGCCGGTTTCCGCGCAGACGTCGTGGATTTCATTGAGCTCAACGAGGTGATCGTTGCCCTGCAGATAGATCGCAGTGTGCGGTGCGGAATGGAGCAGGTTGTGCGCGATGTGATGCCCGACGCCCCGCACCGTGATGCCGTTCTGTCCCGTCCGCAGCCCGCGCCCGAAGTCATGGATGTGGTTGTTAAGGATGCGATGCGCCCCCGCCGCCAAGGCCATCCGATCACCACCTTCAACCCAAATGCCGCCCCGCGACAGTTCACTCAGATCACAACTCTGCACTGTGTGACGGCGACCGCCTTTGATTTCGATCGCAAGGCCACCGAGATTGGTGATGTGGCAACCGGCGATCCGCACGGATTCTCCCTCCACCACCTGAATGCCCAGGCCCCGGCTCGCCGAGAGCTCGAAGCCGTTGAATTCCACAAAGGACACTCCTTCCATCCGCACCAACGGTTCCTCCAAGACCGACAGGTAGATTGATTCGCTCGCGACGCTTGCCGGCGGCAGAAAATAGACGCACCCGGCCGCGCGATCGAGGCACCACTCCCCGGGTTCGTCCAGCTCCTCGATGACGTTCAGCACGCGATAACGCTGATTCGTCGTGTATCCATAATGATGATGCGGCTCCGCCAGGGTGATCTCGTGCGTCGCGGGGTCGATGGACTGCACCCGCTGATAGGAATCGGACCAATCCCAGGTCCAATAACCGTGCATCACGATGTCATTGTCGGCCGACCAGCGCGACGGTCGTTCGCCGTCATAAGTAAACCGCCCGTAGTGGCGTCCGGCGGGCACTCCCTTGAAACGCTTCTCCCGCTCGAGTCCGTCCAGAAAGCGGGTCGGCCCCGTTTGCGGCACGTCGGCAATTCGCAGCCAGCCTTCGTTGGGATAGCGCGCGAGCGGCATGCGCCGTCCTTCGAAAAACAACTCCAGTCCCGGACTTCCCCGCTGTTCAATCTGCCCCGCGTCCTCCACCCCGGCCTCCGCCAGGTCGATCACCAGCACGCGATCCCGCACCGCCGGCGACAAGCGCGCCGCCACCTCCGGCGCCACCGATGCAATCGGCCTGAGCTGGTTCACGGCGCGCCCCCCCGCGAGCCGCACCGCACCGGGTTCAGCCGCGGTCCAGATGATCGGGGCATGGATATGCCCGGAGTCCGCCGCCGTGAGGACAAAGGTCTCGGTTCGCTCCATCACCCCCGGAGCCACCCGCACGATGGCGCCTTCCGGCAGGGCTTCGCTCCGGCGTAGTTCGCGCAGGTGGTCGCGGGCCGCCTCCAGGGTCCGTAATTCGTGCGCCGGTCCCACTTCAATCAACACCGGTGCGGCGGACAGCATGCTCACCGCAGTCAGGGCCAGCGCCCACCATCGCAGATGCTTCATCCTTCCACCACGGGTCGCGGCAACGATGAAGGCAATCGATGAAACGATGAAAATTTCCGCCACCGACCGCCGCCGCGGGGAGCTTGAAATTTCACCACCGCCAACGCGCGCCGGCCGCCACCAATCGCGGCGCCGCCGGCACGGCCGGGATTTCCTCAAACGACGAATCCCAAAGGTTGTCGACCTGCAGCGAGAGTTGCAGTCGGCGGTCCCATGGCGTGCGCCAGTAGAGTCCGAGCGAACTCAGCACAGCTTCCTCCTTGCCGTTGAGGCGCAGCGGATTCGGCTGTTGCCAACGGACCTCGTTGTCGAGGCGAAGGGTGACGCCGTCCGTCGCCCGCCAGATCACGGCCGCAGTGATGCGATGATCCGGGAAATTGAGCGCGTAGAAACTGCCGTCGACCGCCGTGCTCCCGTAGTCGGCCTCTTTGTGCAACCACGAGTAACCGAGCACGAGGTCGAGCCGCTCCCCGCTGCGCATCGCGTAGGCTTCGACGCCGGCGGTTTCGAGGTCCACTGCCGCCGCCGACCGCGCAAAGACCCCGTTGCGAAACGTCCAATCCACCAAGTCGTCGTCCCAGCGATAAAACGCCCCCATCGAGCCGGTCCAATCCCCGAGAGCGAACTCCGCTTTCGCGTCGAAGGTGCGACTCGTCGCCCGGTCGAGGTTGGGGTTGCCGCGGAACAGGCCGCCGTTCGGGTTGCCCGCCACGGCGGTGTAGCTCGGCGCCTGCGACGCCGTGCTGTAACCCAGCGCAAAGCGATTCCACGTCGCTTCCGGCTGCGCCAGCGCCACCTCGACGACAGGCGTCATCGCGTCGGCACCGCGGTTTGAGGTGTCGTAACCCAAGCCGCTCAACAACTGGAGCTCGCGCCCGCCCGCCAACGGCAGCGTGTGGTGAAAGGTGACACCAGTCGTCACGTGGGTGCGATCGTAGAAGCGCCCAAACCTGAGCGAGGTGGATTCCAACTCGTCCGCCAGCACCCACAACCGGCCCTCGACCGCGCTCCGCTCGCCCACCGTCCAGTGGAGACGACCACCCGCCGCCGTGACCTGCGTGGTGTGCTGGTAGGGCGGCACCGGACCGACCGGCGCGTAACGATTGTAGGCGTAGTTGTCGTCGTTGCGACGGTAGTAGCCGCCCACCTCCAAGAAGCTGCCGGCGTCACCGATCTGCTGACGGTGCGTGCCGATCAAAAGCAGCGTCTGAATATCTTCCGTCTCCGGGGAATTGAAGGGGGTGTAGAGGTTCGGCCAACCGAAGAACTTGTCCTGATAACCAACGGCCAGGTTCGTCACCGATCGCTCACCGCCATGGGCGACGCGCAGGCTGTGTCGGGCAAACTCATGGTCGGCATGGGCAAACGGGCCATCCGACTCCGACCAAGCGGTCGCAACATCGGCGCTCCAACCTGCTCCCAAATCGACGCCCACCGAAAGGTCGGCGCGGCGGCTGTTCCAATCGCCAAAACTCACCGCCACCTCGCCACCGGGCCGCACCTCACGCCACGTCTGCGCCACGCCGCCGGCCGTCGCATTCCACGCGCCGCCACTGGCGAGAGCGGCGCCCGTCGCGATCCGCGGTGCACTTAACATCGTCGGCGCCAGCGGCACTTCCGCCGAATAATGCCCCGTTTGCGGATCATAGAGCGGCACCCCGGCCACGCTCCAACCAGTGTTGGCAAAGGTGCCGCCACGAATGGCAATGTCGGCCTGTCCTTCCGCAAAATTGCGGGCCTGCAGATCCGCCTCCGGCTCGAAACGCAGGGCCGAAACCGGCATGGCGATCGTCGCGACCGGTTCCTGGTTGGCCACCCGGGGGGACAGCACGGTGAGCGCATCCAGCTGCAAGGGGGCAGTGTCCGACGTGATTTGCGCGATGCCCGCAGTGAGGCCAAGCGTCGCAGCCGCACTTAGATGGCAGAAGGCGAAAGGGAGGTGACGTAAAAAGATCACGCCTTCGTGACCTAGTGCGGCTCAAGCCGGAATCAAGCCATTGTTAGCAAATTCCAGCTATCTACTTAACAAACTAATAAGGCCAAAAAGAAACCCCGGTCTCAGACCGGGGTTTGAAAGTGAAAATCAAAACAGACTCAGGCGTCGCCGTCGTCGCCGATCGCCTCAACCGGGCAACCTTCGAGCGCTTCCTGACACAGCGCGACCTCTTCCTCGGAGGAGGGCTGCTTGTGCACGAAGGAGTAACCTCCGTCGTCGTTGCGGGTGAAGAAGTCCGGGGCGGTTTCGCGGCACAGATCACAGTCGATGCACTGCTGATCGACGTAAAACTTACCGGTTACGTTGTCGTCCCACTTGTCGGATTTGTCTGCCATAGGTTCCTCGCACGAAAGGGAATCCCCCCGCGGTGTCAAGAAGGGGGACGGGCGCATTTTGCCCGATTCCGCCCAGAGCCGCCGAACATGGGCGCTGACACTGGAAACAGGCCCCGATTGGCCTCCGTGTTTTTACGGACCGTTAAACGCGGGTGGAAACTTGTCAGCCGGCACGGACCCACCTAATTTCCGCCGATGCTTTCAGACCGGTCCTACATGCGCGACGACTATGCGCGGCCGACGACGTCCATCACCACATGGATCATTTGTGCGACGATTGCGGGTTTCATCCTGCAGCACGTCACCCTGAAGTTCCTGCCCGGCACCGGCGCCAACCGGACCTTTGAAGGCCTGTTGGAGCTGTCGGTTGATGGCATCAAGAGCGGCAAAATCTGGACGCTGGTCACCTACTCGCTCCTGCATGCGCGCGACAACCTGCTGCACATCGTCATCAACATGATGATGGTGTTCTTCCTCAGCCGCGAATTGCTGCCTCTCCTCGGCAACCGTCGTTTCCTGTGGCTCTACCTCGGCGGTGTATTTTCGGGCGGCGTCCTCTGGCTGGCGACCAACTGGGCGCACGGTGGCGATGTGGTGGGCGCCTCGGCCGGCGTGGCGGCTCTGTTCATGATGTTCACGGTGCTCAATCCGAACCGCCCGATCACCTTTCTCCTGTTCTTCATCATTCCGGTCACCGTGAAACCCAAGTGGGTGCTGCTCGCGCTCGGCGCCTACGACCTCTTCGGCTTCGTGTTCTTCGAAGCCTTCGGCGACCGCGCCATGGGAGCCGTCGCCCACTCCGCCCACCTTGGCGGTTACGCCGCGGGATGGCTCTTCTTTCGATACGTGCACCAGCGGGAGTGGCGCACGCCCGACCGCGCGCCGTCCATCGAACTCCCGGCGTGGATGCGACGGAGCAAAAAGACCCCTGTCGCCGCCGGCGCCTACAAGGTCAATTTGTCCGAGTCCCAACCCGAGGCGCCCGCCCGCATGGGCAAGGCCGACCTCAAAGCCGAAGTCGACCGGATATTGGACAAGATCAACAGTCAGGGCTTTGGTGCGCTGACCAACGAAGAAAAACGCTGCCTCGACCAGGCCAAGGACCTGCTGAATCGTCGCTAGCGCGCCAACGCCCCCTCACCCTTTCCCTTTGGGTCCAAAACCTGCTTTCGGATCCAAAGCGTTACTCCGCTGAAACATTCTGCCCTCGTCCCTTTCTTAGACCCGCGATGAACGTGTTGCTCCGCCGAACCACTGTCTGCCTCACCGCCCTGCTCTGCCTCCTCGCTCCCGCCGTCACTCAGGCTCGACCCGACCGCACGTTCACGGTCTCCACGGTCGAAAAGCGAGAGATCATGAACTTCCTCAGCCTGCTCCAGCAGGCGCACTACAATCGCGACCACGTCTCGCGCGAGGACTACCCGCCCGTCATCGAATCCTTCATGGAAGACTGGGACGGCCAGCACCTTTTCTTCTTCCAGTCCGACGCCGATTTCTTCAACGAGCAGTTCGCCGGCGGCCTCTACTGGAACGTCACCAAGCTCGGCAACGTCGACTACGCTTTCGACATTTTTCAACGCTACGAGCAGCGCGTGCAGGATCGCGCCAAGTGGGTGTTTGAGCGCCTTGAGGGGGAGTTCGACACCACCCTCAATGAGACCTTTTTGACCGATCGCGAGGAGGTCGGATGGCCCGTCGATCAAGCGGACGCCGATGCGTTGTGGGAAAAACGCCTGCTCTATGAGATCGAGCACGAGCTCCTCAATGACCACGAACTCGACGAGGCCAAAGACCGCGTCCGCAAACGTTTCGAGCGCCGGCTCAAGAACCTCGCCGACATCGAGACGCACGAGATCACCGAGCTCTTCTTGAGCAACATCGCCCGTCTCTACGATCCCCACTCCACTTACTTCTCCGCCGACACCTATGAGGACTTCTCCATCCAGATGCGCCTGCAACTGGTCGGCATCGGTGCCCTGCTCGGCATGGAGGAAGACGAATGCGTGATTCGCGAAGTCATCGCCGGCGGCCCGGCCGACCTGGACAAGCGCCTCAAGCCGAACGACAAGATCATCGCCGTATCCCAACCCGACGAGGAACCGGTCGAGCTCCTCGGCATGAAGCTCCGCCGCATCGTCGACCTCATTCGCGGCGAACGCGGCACCAACGTCCACCTCACCATCCAGCCGGCCGACGCTCCCGACCCGTCGGTCCGCAAGGAAATCGTGATCACCCGCGATGTGGTGAACCTCGATTCCGCCCGCGCCCGGGGCGCCGTCTTCGAAGTGCCGGATGCCGATGGCAAGGTCACCTCGATCGGCGTCATTTCCCTCCCTGCCTTTTACGGTCCCGACTCCAGCAGCGACGGCGAGCAAAACAGCGCCACCGGTGACGTCGCCAAACTCATTGGCATGCTGCAGGAACAGGGTATCGAAGGCCTCGTGCTGGACCTCCGCGACAACGGCGGCGGCCTCCTCAGCGAAGCCATTGATCTCACCGGCCTCTTCATCAACCAAGGCCCCGTCGTGCAGGTCCGCACCCACTTTGGCGATGTGACCGTCGATGAGGACGAGGACAGCACGATCCGCTACGCGGGTCCCCTTGCCGTGCTCGTTTCCAAATTCAGCGCCTCGGCCTCGGAAATCGTTGCCGGCGCACTGCAAAACTACGGCCGCGCCGTCGTGCTCGGCGACAGCTCCACCCATGGCAAAGGCACCGTCCAGACGGTCTACCCGATGAGCAATCTCGACCCGCGACTGCGCCTGAGCGGGGCCAAGAGCGGCGCCGCCAAGTTTACCATCCAGAAATTCTACCTCCCGAGCGGTTCTTCCACCCAGCTCAACGGCGTGGTCCCCGACATCATTCTTCCCTCGATGGAAGACGCCATCGAGTCCGGCGAACGTTTCCTCCCGCACGCCCTGCTGTGGGACGAGATTGAGACGACCAAGTTCGACGGCGCCCCGCTCGACTCCCACATCCTCACGCCGCTCCGCGAAGCCAGTCTCGCCCGCCAGGAGACCCTCGAGGAGTTCGAATACCTGCGCGAAAGCATTGACTGGTTCAAACGCCGCCAGGACGAGAAGACCGTTTCCCTGAACCTCCAGGAACGCATCGCTCAACGCGACGCCGACAAAGCCTTTGGCGAGGCCATGGACGAACGCCGCAAGGCCCTCCGCGAAGGCAACTTCACTTACACCGAGTTCTTGCTCACCCCGCCCGAAGAGAAATCCGAAGTCGCGGTCGCCGATGACATCATGGTCGACGACTCGGGCGAAGCGCCCCTCGTTTCCACGAGCCCGACCGACGCACAGACCGACTCGGCGGAGATCGCAGCGGTTGACGCCGAACAAACCGAACTCTTGAGCACCGACGAAAGCACGGTGGAGGAAGAGGAACCGCAACCGGAAGGTTACGCCCGCCTCGACATCCACCTGCGCGAAGCTCTGCGCGTATTGGTCGACGCCGTCGAGATCGGTCAGGAACCGCACTACGCCGGCCGGGCCCCCCTCACTGCCCGCAATTCCAGCGGCGGCTGATCGGACCGGCCAACCACTCAACTCAGACCGGGGTCATCGACCCCGGTTTTTTTTGGTCTCACCGCGGCCGACGCCCGAAGATAAAACGGTCGCGCTCCGTGAGATCCTGCCGCGATTCGACGTCCACGTAACCGGCCGCGACGAGCATCTCCTTGAGCGCCGCATGTTGGGCGATGCCGGTCTCCATGGCCAACATTCCGCCCGGCGTCAGAAATCCCAGCGCCTCGTCGATGATGGTGGTCAACCCATCGAGCCCATCGGCCCGCGTGGACAACGCGACCGCCGGCTCAAAGTCCTTCACCTCCGGAGTGGTCTCCGCCACCTCGTCCGCGGTAAGATAAGGTGGATTCGCCACGATCACCTCGAAACATTCGGCGGGATCGATCGCGGCAAACCAGTCCGACTCCACCAAACGCACCCGATCCCGCAAGCCGAGTGAAGTCGCGTTTTCCGCGGCCAGCGCCAGGGCGTCCGGCGAGATGTCCACCGCGACCGCGCGGCTTTCCGGCCAAGCCGTGGCCAGCGCCAACGCCAGCGCCCCGCTACCCGTGCCCAGATCGGCAAAAAGCTGCGGCGCTTGTTCACCGCAGGCCGCCTTGACCAGCTCGACCAAATATTCGGTTTCCGGCCGCGGGATGAGCGCGCGCTTGTCGACCTTCAGTTCGACGTCCGCGAACTCCACGGTGCCGAGAATGTGCTGCAGCGGCTCGCGCTGCGAACGGCGTTTTACCAGCGGACGAATCAGCTCCAACTCCTTCTCCGGCAGCAAGCGCTCAAATTGCAGGTAGAGCTGCATGCGTTTCAGGCCGAGCGCATGCCCCACCAATAGCTCGGCGTTCAGGCGGGCATGCTCGACGCCTTTGCTCTCCAAAAACGTCGCGCTCTTCTGCAGCACTTCGAGCAAGCTGATCATGCTCAGGTTTTCCAGGTCGGCGTCGGCCCCACGTCGCCAAGGTTGGCCAACTTCAGCGTCATGTCCTCCTCCTGCAGCGCCCCCACCAGGGGCTCAAACTCGCCTTCCATGACCTGCGGTAGGCTGTGCAAAGTGAGACCAATGCGGTGGTCGGTGACGCGGCTCTGCGGAAAGTTGTAGGTGCGGATACGCTCACTGCGGTCACCCGTGCCGATCTGGCCGCGACGCTGTGCCGCATACTTCGCCCGCTCCTCTTCCTCCTTGAGCTTCAACAGACGCGCACGCAGCACGGTCATGGCGCGCGCCTTGTTCTTGATCTGCGAACGTTCGTCGGCGCACTGCACGATCAGCCCGGTCGGTTTATGAATGATCTGCACCGCCGAGTCCGTGGTGTTGACGCCCTGCCCCCCCGGACCGCTCGCCCGGCTGACGGTGATGTCGAGCTCCTGCGGATCGATGTGCACATCGACCTCCTCGGCCTCCGGCATGACGGCGACCGTGACGGTGGAGGTATGGATGCGACCATTGGCCTCGGTCACCGGCACGCGCTGCACGCGGTGCACCCCGCTCTCAAACTTCAGTTGGCGATACACCTCGTCGCCGGTGATGAGCGCGATCACTTCCTTATATCCGCCGCGTTCCGCCTCGCTGGAGGACATCGGTTGCACGTTCCAGCCCTGCGTGTCCGCAAAACGTGAATACGCGCGGAAAAGTTCGCCGGCAAAAAGCGCCGCCTCGTCGCCGCCGGCGCCGGCGCGGATTTCGAGCAAGGTGTTCCGCGAATCGGTCGGGTCCGGCGGAATCATGCCCAACAGCACCTCCCGCTCGAGTTCGGCGACCTTGGCCTCGTTCTCCGGTAGCTCCATCTCCGCGAGCTCGCGCAAGTCGGCGTCGGCCGCCGGATCACGCAAGAAGGCGCGGGCTTCCTCAATCTGCGCTTCCAGCCGCGTCACCGCGTCATAGTTCTGCACCAGCCGCGCCAGGCGTTGTTGGTCCTTGGATATCTTGGCCGCCCGCCGCGGATCGCTGAACAGGTTGGGGTCGGCCAACTGGGCGTCCAACTCGTCGAGGCGGCGACGAAACGGTGAGATGTCGGGAAGATCAGGCATGAATCAGCGGAACTGTCCATAAGGCCGAATCCCGGCCCAAAAGGAAGAACGAACCCGGAGATTTTGCGCATTGCGATGCCCGGGGGCGAAAGCATCGTCGCAGACAAAAGCCGAACCGCCCGCTGCGCGGTTACTTCCGCCAATCATCATGGCCACGACCCTTTTCACACAGAACATCATCGCCTGCATCTGGGACTTCGACAAGACGCTCATCCCGGACTACATGCAGAAGCCGCTCTTCAAGCGCTACGGCATCGACGAGGCCAAATTTTGGGCCGAGACCAATGCGCTCGGCGCCGCCTACAAGCAGCGCGGTTATCACATCTCGGGCGAGATCGCCTACCTGAACCACCTGCTCACCTATGTCTTGTCCGGCGAGATGGGCGGCCTCAACAACCGCATCCTCCGCGAGTGCGGCGCCGACATTGAGTTTTACCCGGGCATGCCCGAGTTCTTCGACCTCAGCCGCAAGTGGGTGAAGGAGAAGCCGGAATACGTGAAACACGACATCGCCCTCGAGCACTACGTCGTGAGCACGGGCCTGGCTGAAATGGTTCGCGGCAGCGCGGCCGCCGACAAGGTCGACGGCGTGTGGGCCTGCGAATTCGTCGAGAATCCCCTGCAGCCCGGTTTCCTCACCCAAGACGAAATGTCCCTGAGTGCGGAAGCCGAGATCGCCCAGATCGGCATGGTCATCGACAACACGACCAAGACCAAAGCCATTTTCGAGATCAACAAAGGCACCAACAAGAACGCGGCCATTGATGTGAACTCCAACATCAAGCCGGAGGATCGCCGCATTCCGCTGCAGAACATGATCTACATCGCCGACGGACCGAGCGACATCCCCAGTTTCTCAGTGGTCAAACGCGGTGGCGGCAAGGCCTACGCCGTCTACAACCCGGACTCCACCGGCGAGTTCGAGCAAAATGACCGCCTCCGGCAAGTGGGTCGTATCGACCACTACGGCGAGGCCGATTACCGTCCCAAGAGCGCTTCCAGCAAATGGCTGCGCCTGCAGATCCGCGGAATGTGCGACCGCATTGTCGCCGACCGCGAAGCGGCCGTGGCGCAGCGGGTTTCGCGTCCGCCCCGCCACCTCTCGGGCGACGACGACGATCGCAGAAAGGGAGGCGCGCCGAAGTCGCCTCAACAGACCGACTTTCTCGAATCGCCCGCCCCGGACGAGTCGGAGGACTGAATTTCCGAGCGCTGAACGGCGCCTATTCCTTCGTCCGTCTCTCGGTCCGGCGTCATGCCACCGGCGCTGCTTCGGCTGAAATTTCACGCGCATTCGTGCGCCGAAAACAAGAAGGGCGTCCCTGATTCGGACGCCCTTCACTACCTAACACCAAGCAAACCTAAAAAACTAAAACCTAACTGCTACGAACTAACAAAATCGTTGTTGCAGAGGTAGACGCTGGCCGGACTCAAAACGCTCAAAAATATTTCGAAGAATAGATAAAAAACGTATCTAATTCATATTCATATTTTTACAGCTTTAGCCCCGCACGCCCACACGGCGCGGGCAATTCCGGCAGCCCGGAAAAAGTAGGGGCGCCCCAGAATAAGGGCGCCCCTAGTGACCTAACACCAAGCAAACCGTAGAACCTCAACAACAGCTGATTCTCTAACGGGTGCTGTCTATCTGCACCCGGATAGACGCAGCGTTTGCGCAATTCGCTCAATTTTATGCACACGAAACTCAAAAAAGTTTCATGCCCACCCTCTGGCGGCCCCATCGAGGCCGGCAAGATGTGCGCAGCGCGGCGGTCGAAACCCCGATCCTAGGAGGCGTCGATCACTTCGATGGCCGGATCAGCCGCGGCCGCCTTCAGACCGGTCGAATGCAGCGGGTAACGGAAAACCCGGCCTTCGTAATTACGGAAGACCACTTCGTCGTCGGTGATCTTTTCCAAATAGTCCGGGTTAATCGGCACCTTCCCGCCTCCGCCGGGGGCATCGATGACGTATTGGGGAACGGCGTAGCCGGTCGTGTGCCCCCGCAGAGCACGGATGATCTCGATGCCCTTGCGCACATCCACTTTGAAGTGCGCCCCTCCGGTGATGAGGTCCATTTGGTAAATATAATACGGGCGCACGCGCATCCGGAGGAGTCGATGCACCAGTGCTTTCATCGTCTCGGCATCGTCATTCACGCCTTTCAGCAGCACGCTCTGGTTGCCGAGCGGCACCCCGGCGAAGGCGAGGCGTTCGCAAGCGTCGCGCAACTCGGCGGTCGCTTCCTTCGGGTGATTGACATGGATGCTCATCCAGATCGGACCGTAACGCTTGAACACCTCACAAAGCTTCGGAGTGATGCGCTGCGGGAGGAAAACCGGGATCCGGGAACCGATGCGGATGAACTCGACGTGGGGAATCTCGCGTAGGCGCGCGAGCAAGTGCTCGAGTTTGCGATCGGACAGCAGCAACGGATCGCCCCCCGACAGGAGCACATCACGCACCTCCGGGTGCGATTCGATGTAACGCAGGCCCTGCTCGTATTCGGGGTGGAAATTGTAGTCCTGCGCGTTGGAGACCAAGCGGCTCCGCGTGCAATAGCGGCAATACGCCGCACAACGATCGGTCACCAGGAACAGCACCCGGTCCGGGTAACGGTGCACGATCCCCGGCACCGGCGAGTGTTCGTCCTCGCCAAGCGAATCGAGCTGCTCCTCCGCCGCGACGAACATCTCTCCCTCGCGCGGAATGAGCTGTTTGCGGATCGGGCAGTTGGGATCGTTGCGGTCGATCAGGTTGAAAAAGTAGGGCGTGATCGCCATCGCCAGCTTGTGGCCGGCAAAGGCCACGCCGCGTTTTTCCTCCGGCGTGAGAGTCATGTAGCGCTCGAGATCCTCGCCCGTCGTCAAGCGGTTCTTCAGCTGCCAAGTCCAGTCCTGCCATTGCTCGGCCGGCACATTCTGCCAGAGCCCCTGCCCTTCAAACCAACTGGATCGATCCTCAATGTAAGCCATGATTAACGCGCAATTAGAGGCCTCCGCTTTTGCTGTCAAACGGCCGCCAACCTTGGCACAACCACATTAAGCGCTCCGCTTTCGTGCCGATGCTAACCGTATCGGCTTCCCCTCGCCCCAACGCCATCCGGCGATGCCTCACTCCCCGCCCGCTCCCAAGCTCACCGCTGCGGCGGTGCTGCTCGTTGTGCTCATTGCAACGGGCACGGCCTGCTATTGGGCGGCACCGCAACTCGCGCTGCAAATCACCATCGCCGGCCTGGGTTTGCTCGCTTCGTGTGCCCCGACCCGCGCGCTGCTGAACCAGAGTGCCACCACCGTGGCCAGCCCCAAGGGCGCGACCGGTGGGACCGTGGCTTCGATCCTTTGTGGCACCGATGCCGACTCCGCCCGTTTCGCCGCCATCTGGGATCAGTCGCCGCTCGCGCTCGTGTTGCTCGATCCGCACGACCCGGAGGGCGTCGTCCGGATATTGGACTGCAACCAAACCACCTGCGAAATGCATGGCCGGCCCCGCGCCGAAATCGTTGGCCAGTCCATCGACATCCTTGAAGCCACCCCGTGGGAAAAGCACTGGCGGAAAGGTTGGCTCAAATCGCTGCGCGAAAACCGCCGGCTCGAAGGCGAAGGCACGCATCGGCGCAAGGACGGCAGCACCTTCCCCACCGATTACTTCACCTGCCTCATCACCATCCAAGGCCGCGAATACGTCATCGGCATGGACCACGACGCCACCACCCGCAAAACGGTGGAGAACGAGCTGCGCGAGGCGAAGGAGGTCGCCGAAGCGGCCGACCGCGCCAAAAGCGAATTCCTGGCCGTGATGAGCCACGAAATCCGCACGCCGATGAACGGCATCATCGGCTTCACCAGCCTGCTCCTCGACACCCGCATCACCAGCGAACAGCGCGACTGGTTGTCGACCATCCGCTCCTCCGGTGAATCCCTCCTTACCCTCATCAATGACATTCTCGACTTTTCCAAGATCGAGTCGGGCCGCATGGAACTCGATCGCCGCCCGGCTCGCATCGACCGCTGCGTCGAGGAATGCGTCGGTCTGATGTGGAGCCGGGCGAGCGAAAAGAACATCGAGTTGGTGAGCTGGGTCGACCCCGCCATTCCCCACTGGGTGCTCACCGACATCACCCGCGTGCGCCAAGTGGTGCTCAACCTGGTGGGCAACGCCGTTAAATTCACCAGCCGCGGCGAAATCGAAGTTCGCGCCGAACCCATCGCCGAAGGCCCCGCGTCCCACCTCGCCATCACGGTGCGCGACACCGGCATCGGCATCCCTGCCGACCGCCTGCACCGCCTGTTCCGTCCCTTCAGCCAAGGCGACTCCTCGACCACGCGTGAATTCGGCGGCACCGGTCTCGGACTCGCCATCTCCCGCCGCCTCGCTGAGTTACTCGACGGCACGGTCGAGTTGCTGGAAACCGGCCCCACCGGCTCGACCTTCCGCTTCACGCTCGACGCGCCCGCCTGCGAGGCACCGGCCGGCACCGAAGAGACCTTTGTCCTCGATGAGGCCACCATCGATCTCCGCGACAAACGCGCCCTCATCGTCGACGACAACCTCACCAACTGCCGTATTCTCGACCGACTGCTCACTCGCTGGCAGATGCAACCCACCGTCTGCCACCGCGGCCCGGAGGCCCTGCAAGCCGTGGCCGCCGCGGCGGCGCCCTACGATGTCATTCTGGCCGATATGATGATGCCCGGCATGAACGGCATCGAACTCGCCAACCTCCTGCGCGACGAGCTCGACTGCCGGGCCCCCGTATTGCTCTTGTCCTCGGTCGGTCACGACGAGCTGCGCGAGCTCGGCGACACCTCTTGTTTTCACGCCATTCTGCACAAACCGCTCCGCCAATCCGGTCTGTTCGACGCCCTCATCGACGCCCTGGCCCAACCCGTCGCCCCAGCCAGCCCCGGCAATGCCCCACCGAAACGCGACCTGCGCCTGTTCGCCGCGGAGCACCCGCTCGACATCGTCGTAGCCGAGGACAACAAGGTGAACCGCAAGCTCGTCCAACAGATCCTCGAGCGCCACGGCTACACCCCGCGCCTGGCCACCAACGGCCGCGAGTGCCTCGACCTCCTGCGCCAGTCGCCCTGCGACCTCGTGCTCATGGATTGCCAGATGCCGGTGCTCGACGGCTACGAGGCGACCCGCCGGATCCGCCAGGGCGCGGCCGGCGAGGCCGCCCGCTACGTGCCGATCATCGCCCTGACCGCCGCCGCCATGGCGGGCGACCGGGAGCGCTGTCTCGAAGCCGGGATGAACGACTATTTGGCCAAACCGATTCGCTCCGACGACGTGGTCACCTTGCTGCGTTCGATCGACCGTCGCGCCAGCAGAACTTGAGGGTGGATCACAAAAACCCCTTGGCAGCCGGCTGAGCACGGGTTTTCGTCCGCCTTTAATGTCTTCTTCCAAGCCCGCGGTTCTCGCCCTCGAAGATGGTTCGGTCTATCACGGCCTCGCCTTTGGCGCCGACGCCACCGTCGCCGGCGAATGCGTGTTCAACACGTCCATGACCGGCTACCAGGAGATCATCACCGATCCGTCCTACTTCGGACAGATCGTCACGATGACCGCCGTCCAGATCGGCAACTATGGCATCAGCCCGGAAGATGCCGAGGCCAACACCCCCATGTGTTCGGGCTTCGTGGTGCGCGAGCTCTCCCCCATCGCCTCCAATTGGCGCTCGACCATCGCCCTGAGTGATTACCTCGCCCAGCACGGCATTCCCGGCATCAGCGAGGTCGATACCCGCGCCATCACCAAAAAGCTCCGCGTCGACGGTGCGATGAAGTGCTGCATTTCGACTCTGCCGCTTTCCGACGAGGAAGCCGTGGCCAAGGCTCGCGCCTGGCGGGACATGGCCGGCAGCGACTACGTCAAGGACGTCACCTGCAAGGAGCCCTACATCTGGGGCGCCGACGAGCCCGAGCGCCACAACGCCCCCTACCTGCCCAACGGCACGTCCTTTGGCGCCCATCCGACCCGCGAAAAACGCTACCGGGTCGCGGCCTTCGACTTCGGCGCCAAGCACACCATCTTCCGCAAGCTCATCCGCCACGGCTTCGACGTGCAGGTTTTCCCGTCAACCGCCTCGCCCGAGATGATCCGCGAGCACGCCCCGGATGGCCTCTTCCTTTCCAACGGTCCCGGCGATCCCGCCGCGCTCGACTACGTGCACCGCACCGTCAACGCCCTGCTGCCCGAGCTGCCGACCTTTGGCATCTGCCTCGGCCACCAGATGCTCACCCACGCGCTCGGCGGCAAGACCTTCAAACTCAAGTTCGGTCACCGCGGCGGCAACCAGCCGGTCAAAAACCTCGAAACCGGCCGCGTCTCCATCACCGCGCAAAACCACGGCTTCGCCACCGATCCCGACAGCCTTGAGGCCGGCGGAGCGATGGTCACCGAGATCAACCTCAACGACAACACGGTCGAGGGCCTGCGCCACAAGGAGCTGCCCATTTTCTCGGTGCAATACCACCCCGAGGCCGCCCCCGGCCCGAACGACGCCGACCCGCTCTTCGTCGATTTCTACAATCTGATTGAGAAGCGCAAAGCGGGTAAGATCTGAGCGCAGACTCGTTTCACTTTGACCGAACCGGGCCGGCTTCACGCCGGCCTTTTTTTGCTGTCGATTGCCCTTGGACTAGGGCGTGGGCTCCGGCAGATCCGCCGGATCCTGAATCACGATGCCGACCAACTTCAGGTCGATCCCCTGATGACGAATCACCGCGCGGGCGTTGGCGTTCTCGTTGGTCCGCGAGGCCGTCGCCACGGCGCCGTAAGAAACCGGGATCATGGTCTCATGCGGGGTGAGCACAAAATCACCGAAGGCGTTCTCGCCGTTGGCATCCACTTGATGCCCCGGCCCGACGTAGAGGGAGATCTCGTTCATCGGGAAGGTGCGCAGCTTGTAGCTCTGGTAGCGCGTCGACTCCGCCTGCAACGCGACGAAGGACGGATCATCCGGCGCGACGCCTTCGATCGCGGCCCGATTCATTTCGCGCTGCAGCGAAGAAGCGCCGGCGGCGCGCAGAATCCGCTGCGCGTCTTCGCCGACCGTCGGGTCATCCGCCATTTCCAATAAGGTCGTGAGCAGCTCTTCATCCGAAACTTCGTCCGGATAGGGATAACTGTCCCAAATGCTGTCCCACGGCAGTTCGCTCAGGGGTTTCACCGCCTGCTCCTTCGGTTGAATAAAAGCGCGGCGGGAGAAACTGGTGTAGGCGCTGAAGACGCCGTTGTTCAGTTGCGCTTCAATCGGAATGCAGAGGGCCAGCACCTTGATGCCGACCGCTTCGGAGGCACCGAGACCGCCAAAGGTGCGTGCCGAATAGGAGCTCTTGATGCGATCCTTCAGCAGGTTGAAGGGCTGTTGCAGCAAGTCGCAGTGATTGAAGATCAACGGCTGCGAGATGGAGTTGCTGGTGGAGGTGAAGCGCTTGAGGCCGGTCTCGGCACTCTCGTCCTTCTGCAGGTAGGCCAGACCGGTATCCAACGCATTCGGACCGCCGAAGCCCTTCAAGGGCGTGTCGATGCCGTTGAGCGTTCCAGTCAAAGCCATCGCCACCGGTCCTTTCTTGCCGGGCGCGACATCGAGGATCTCGTTTTCGCCCAAGCCCACCGCGAGGTTGAGCCCCGCTGTGGCCACTTGTTTTAAGCTCACCCCGCCGCCGCAGGCCGCCAGGTAACCACCCGAGGTCATGGTCGAGAGCACCGCGTTGGCGATGATGTCGACCGAGAGGTCCACCACCGCATCGGCGATGATCTTGGTCGCTTCCTCGTCGCCGTCACTTTGCGTCGTAACCAACAGGTCCACGCCGCGCCGGGAGAAGTCTTGTTTCTCGGTCAGGTTTAGCCCGGCCTTGATCTTCCACGTGTCGAGGTGTGCCGGCGTGAAGTCCGCCGGGTCGACACCGATGCCAAAGTGTGCGCTCACCCGCACGGCCGTTTCAACCGGCGCTTTTTTGTCGCTGTCGCTGCCATAGGTCATCACCGGGCGCGGCTGTCGCGTCCCGAGAAACACGTCCTCGCGCACCGGTGCGGTGCCGGCGGCGGCACCCAGGTTACCCAGGCGCACCAGCGAAACGTCCTCCATGTCGTCCTCGATCGTTTCAACCGTCGGATCGAGAATCTGGTCCGGCCGACCTTTGATCAGGTAACCCGCGTGCAGGCCCGGCAACTGCGCCCCGGGCAAACTCGATTCCACCGTAAAGGTCGGTGCCCGGTCGGAGCGTAGATCCACAAAACCTCCCGAGGTGCCACCCAAGCGGGGCAACAGGTGCTGGGCGGTGATGGCGCCCGTTTCCGCGGTCAGATCCGCGACCACGCCAAGACTGAGGATTTCGGCCGAGTTGGGGTCGTAGTCGAAGCGGCTGCTGGCGACCACCGAGCCGCCATAAAACACGGCGGTGGATACGGGGGACGTCACCGCCGCATAAAAAACATCCCGCACGCGCGGTTCGGGTGCCGCTCCGTAAAAGGCGTCGTAGAGCACGCCGTCGAGAGCGACGCCAAAGGGATAGCGCGTCGTGCCAGTGGGTGTCCCCGGCGGGTCAAACGGCGTAAAGGCGCGCACCCGACCATCGTGCCCGAGGGCGGTGAGCTCGGCCGGCCCCGTGCGCTCGGCCTGGAAATATTGATCGAGCATGCCGCCGTAATATTGGGTGGGCAATTGGCCGTAGAGGTAGTTGGCGAACGGACTGGGATCGGGGTCATCCGGCGCAGGCTCCTCGCGGAAGTGCGCGCTGTCGGTGGCCTCGTGATCGACCCACACCGTGACCGGCTGCGTGACCTTCGGATTGGCCGCGACATCGGCCGTGTTGACCGGCAGATCAAACTGCGAGTAGCGCCGGTAGGTTTCGTTCAGCTCGGCCTTGAGCTCATCAAATCCGATCACCGGTTCTTCCTCCGCCGGGATGAACGTCGACGCAAAGTTGTAGGCAGTGAAGTGCAGGAAATCGACGAAGTTGTCCCCCGACTTCAGCACCAGGGTCTCCGCGCCCGCGCTGGAACTCACGAAATCAGGCAACGCATCCGGCGCGCCGATCTCGCCGAGCTGCAGGCTGTCGCTCAGCGTGCGCCGGTCGGTCGTGTTGCCGTAGACGAGCAGCTCGGAGAAAAGCCCCGGCGTCACCTGCGTGCTCAAGCGCCGCACCTGCGCCACGCCGGTGCGGGGATCAAGCTGACGCGAGAATCCCACGATCGGGCTCGCCGCCAATTGGCCGCGAAACACCGCCGCTCCCGCGCCCACATCGGCAACGGTGAAAAGGCCGTCGGCATTGGTGTCCTCGTCCGGATCGGCGACGCCGTCGCGATTTACATCCCAGCTCGCGTGCACCGATGGCAGCAGCTCGGCGGTGAGCGTGGGAATAGAAATGCCCTTTTGTTGAAACCCAAAACCCACCGCGCCGACCGGCGCATCGAGTCCGTAGCGCGCGTTGAGCGCGAGATCGACCTCGTCGTTGGGATTAGTCGGATCCAGTTCGGCCCCAAACAACTCAAACTCGCCCGGCCACACCGAACCGTCGCCGAGCGCGAGTTCGACTTCGCGGATGCCGAAATCGCCTGACGAGGCGGTGGCCCAGAAGGTCTCGTCGACGTCGAGCACGAGATGCAGGTCGCCGTCGATGATTTCGTGCGAGGCGATGCTCAGCCCACTGCCGAGGTCCGGTGCCGTGAAGCCCGCGGCCAGCGCCTGCGGAAAGCCTTCGGTGCCTTTCACCACCACGCGCAGCTGGGCGGCTTCCGCCGGCAGGTCTCCGGCGGCCACGGCGTCACGCACCCGTTGCGAGGGGATCGGCAGTCGCCGCGGCGAGAACACCACGCCGTGACCCGAAATGCGCAGGAGAAAATTGTAGAGGCCCGACCAGTTCGGGTCCTGGTATTTGGCGCCGTCAGTGAGTGGTGGATACGTGTTGTAGGGCGGCTCTTCGATCAGGTTGTAGGTGCCGGTGTTCGAATTGTAGGCATAGATCGTTTGGAAGAGCTGCTCTCCGGCAAAGGGCTCGTAATACTCACGCGAAGTCTGCGTGAGATTGAAGCGAACCAGCAGGTCATACTGCTCCTGCGTCGCGGTGTAGTCGGCTTCGTTGACGTGGAGGGTGAACTCCTGCTGCCCGGCCGCGTTGACGTAGAACTCGTCGACGCCGCCACCCTCGGTTGCGACGGTCGGATAAACAATGTTCACCGAGGGCCCGGTCTGGCGAACCGGCCGCGCGTAAACGCGGGTCGTCGACACCGTTTCGCCTGCCGAATTGCCTCCCTGCACCTCCTGTCGATACGTGTAACCAACCGAGGTGGCATTGCCCGCCCCGTCGTAAAACTGGAGCACGACCGGGATATCTTCCCCCGGAATCCAAACCGCGCGGCGCGGCGACACCACTTCGACCCCGCCGACGAGCATGGATGCCGGGATGTCAACGCCATGCGTGCCCCACGGATTGTCGCCCAGCGTCGGCCAAGGATCGAAGGCGCCCATGTCCGGCGTCGTGATCACCAACTCCGTTGAGGCCAGTTCCGGACGCCCGGCCAAGCCCAACCGCACCCGATAGGTGCCGGGATCATCGAAGTATTCCTTGAAGTCGTAAAGGTTGGGCACCTCCACCACCGGCACCTCAATTGTCGTGTTGTCGGGTTTCTGAATCACCCATTGCTCGGGAAACAGATCCGCCCAACTCGTGCCGTTGAACTGCATGCTCCGCAGGCCCGGTTGGTCGGCCTTGAGTCGCAGGGGCAGCCAGTGCCCGGCCGCGACCTGATTGTCCGGCGGAACCGGCTTGCTGTAGATGGAGAACATTTCCAACTCCGGCTGCACCACATTGAGGGTGAAGGTCTGCGCCGGGATGTTGGGATCATTCGGCACGCTCACGCGGAAGGTCATTTCCCCCACCCGTGTGGGCGAAATGCTAAAGCGGGCCCGGCCGGTGTTGGGATGCGGTATCGCGCCAAATACGAAGGGATCCGGGTTGGGCACCTCCGCCACGTGGCCGGTGAAGGAGGTCACCTTGTCCAACAGCACGTCGCGCGAGGCGGTGCCGTTGGTCGGCGGCAATTCGCCGTCCCGCAGGTAGCGATCGTAGGCGATCCAAAATTCATCGCCGCCCACCACCTCGACCTTCACATCCATCCGGCCGATGAACTCACTGGCACCGTTTTCAAAATCGTCCTCGAAGGGATTGGTCAGGTGCACATCGAAATCGATCCACTCACTGATGTAGACCTCATCGGTGCCACCGGTCTGGGAGCCCGCCACCGTGACCGCCATGTCGAGCTGGGCATACCGCACCGTGAGCGTCATGAAGTTGTTCCACTCGCCGTCGTCGTAGGTGACCGTCACCACGCCCTGGCCCGGCGTGTCGCCAATCTCGAGCACGCCGGTCTTTTCCTCGATGCGACCGGCGATGCCGGTGTTCTGCACGATTGCGCCAAACTGGTTGTAGTCCGCGATGTCACCAGTCGCTGAATACGTGATCGCCTCGATGTCGGCGCCGCTGATGTTCTGCGGATCGGGTCCATTGAACTGGTAAAAGGGCACCCGGGTGATACGCAGCCGCGGATCGAGCGCGATGGTCACGTTGGGCTGCGTGACCTCGAGCACACTGAACAGGCGATCGGTCGAAACGTTGCCCAGCGTGCGCGTCTTGATATCCCAGAAGTAAACCGGCTCGCGCGCCTTCACCGTGGCCGACCCCAGAACCTGGTAGGTGTTGTCCGTCGCGGTGACGACCGCCAGCCCCGGTTCCTCCCACACCGTGAGCAGACCGGTGTTGTCGACCGTAACCGTGGGTTCGTAGTCGCTGGCCCAATTGAAGTCGCTTGGCGCCGGCGTGGTCACCGTGCCGTCCGAAAAAAGGCGCTTCGCCACAAACTGCGTGGGCGGCTCGCTGTCGTATTCGGTTTCGTCGAAGCGCACGACTTCACCTGGCGTCACTTCGACATCCACCAGAGTGATTTCCGTCGTGCGCAACGGCGCTTGGTCCGGTCCCAACGAATAGCCCACCTCGATCGTGACCGGCAGCGCGGGCGGCAACACCGGCGGCGCGTCATACACCCCGCCGAGGGAAATGCGGCCCAGCTCCGGCTCGCCGCCAATGAGACCGTTGATCTTCCAGATCGCGTTGCGCAGCGGGACGAAGCCGATGTCCACCAGCTCGATGCCCGCTTGGAACGTGATCGACCGACCAACCCCGATCGTGGTTGCACCCGGCACGATCACCAAGTCGCCCGGGATGTCGACGACCTCCACCTCGGTGTCCGCAAAGCGCGAGGCGTCGTCCAAATCCGACGCCCGGATCGTCACCGGACCATCCGTGCCCAACGGCGGCGCTGTGTAAATCGCCACCAGTGGATCGGTCGGACTCGTGCGAATCGTGCCCACGGTCGCGTCGCCCCCCACGGTGCCATTCACGCTCCACTGCCAATTGGAACCAGTCGCCTGCAAGCGCAGCATCACGGTGTCTCCGGCCAAAATCACCCGCCCTTCCTCATACAGGCTGATCACCTCGTCGGCCCCCAGGATACGGGCGCGGTAGAAACGCCGCAGATCCCCGACACCCTCGATGCTGTCCGTTACCGCATGCGTCCCGCCTTCCAGGGTCCCGCGATCAAACTCCGCCCAGTCGATGAGGTTGTCCGAGACCTCGATCACCACCGGCTCTCCATCCGGTCCAGTTACCCGCACCCGCAGCTCGGCGGCGGTTACGGATTCAAAATCAATACTCAGATCCTGGGCGGAAGCCGAAAGGAGCAGGAAACTCCAGCCGGCAAGCGCTAGGCATCGCGGCAAAAAGGCAGAACGAAACACACGCAAAAGGGACAGGGGCGGATTTTAAGGGAACGACGCCAAGGCGCTTATCGCAGTTTGCTTTCACTTGCGACCCTTAGTTTTCCGCCCTCCGGCTTCATCAGCAGAAGTAATGTCGCGACGACGCAAAACGCCCCGTCGCGTCTACAACCCGGCTTCGTTCAGTCGCCCAAAGCGTCTTCAAACCGCTGCGCGTCGGCCGGGGTGTCGACGCCCAGGCCGGGATCGTCGGTCAGGCCCACCGCGATGTCGTAGCCGTTCTCCAGCACGCGCAGCTGTTCCAGCTTCTCGATCTGCTCAAGTTCACCCAGCGGCAAGGTGGCGAACTGGGCCAACAGTTCGGCCTTGTAGGCATAAAGTCCCAGATGCTTGCGGCAGGGATTCGCCTCCACCCAGTCGTCTTCAATCGTCAGCCCGAGGTCTCGCGGGAATGGCATGCGCGAGCGGGAGAAATACAGCGCCCGGCCATCTTTGCGCATGACGACCTTCACCTGGTTGGCGTTGTAAAAATCGACCACCCGCTTGAACGGCGTTGCCAGCGTGGCCATCGCGACCGGCCCCTGCACGAGCTGCGCCAGCGTGCGGATCTGCTCGCCGGTGACCAACGGCTCGTCGGCCTGCACGTTGACCACAAACTGGGCTCCCACCGTGCGATTGGCCTCCGCCAGCCGATCAGTGCCGCTCTGGTGATCAGCGCGGGTCATGATCGCCTTGAATCCGGCAGCTTCGAGCGGTGCCGCCAGCAAGGGATCATCGACCGCAAACCAGAGCGGAAACTCCGGCGCTTCACTGGCGATGCGACGCGCGACCCACAGGACGAGCGGCACCCCTCGCACCTCGTGCAGCAACTTGCGCGGAAAGCGGGTGGATTCGAGACGGCAGGGAACGATGATCGCGGTATCTGGCATGCAAAAGGCTAGCAGCTTGGGTAGCAGGTTTTTGAGTTGCAAGCCGCCCGACCGCTCCGGAGCCTGTCGCGCTCATGTCTGAAACGTCCGATCCCGCATCCTCCTCTGCCCAAGCTTCCCGTGAGCTCGTGGTGCAGAACAAGATGGGCATTCACGCCCGTCCGGCGGCCATGATTGTGCGCGTCACCAACAAGTTCAAAGCCGACGTGCTGGTGGAAAAGGATGACGAGCAAGTAAACGGCAAGAGCATCATGGGGCTCATGATGCTGGCCGCCGGCAAGGGCTCCAAGGTGCGCTTCAGCGTCACCGGCGAAGACGGTGCCGCCATGCTCGACGAACTCGAGGGCCTTTTCGCCCGCAAGTTCGACGAAGCCTGAGGCGTTCTGGATCGCTGTAGCCGGGGTCGCTGACCCCGGTTTTTTTGCGCCCTACGCCAGTCCGTAAAACCGCCGCGCGTTGGCTGTCGTCACTTCGGCCAGCCGCGCATAGCTCACCCCGAACAACTCGGCGGCGAAGTCGGCCGTGTGGCGCACGTAGGCCGGCTCGTTGGGTTTGCCCCGATGCGGGACCGGCGTGAGATACGGCGCGTCGGTTTCGAGCATGAGGTGCTCCAGGCCCTGCACGTGCGCCGCCTCTCGCACGGCCTCGGCGTTCTTGTAAGTCAGAATGCCGGTGAAGGAACCCAGCCCGCCGCGCTCGCGCAGCACCGTCATCTCCGCCGGGCCTTCGGCGAAGCAGTGAAACACGACGCGCGCCCAATCAAGGCCACTCGCATCGATCAGTTCCACGCACTCGGTGAACGCGCCGCGCGAATGCACCACGACCGGCGCACCGACTTCGCGGGCCAAACTCAACTGCGCCGCGAACGCCGCCTTTTGCCAGGCCATCAATTGCTCCGCCCGCTCCGGTTCTTTCTTTGGCAGATGAAACCGGTCCAGACCGCACTCGCCCAAGGCCGCCGGCCGTGGTCCGACGCCGTCGCGCCAAAACGCCGGTAACTGCGCCAGCTCCTGCTCCCAAGTCTCGTCGACCGAGCAGGGATGCAGCCCTGCGGTGTAATGCACCACGCCCGGATGCGCCGCCGCTGTGTCGCGGTAGAGCGACCAATCATCGCTCGCGGTGCCGACCGTGACCAGGGCATCCACGTCTGCCGCCCGCGCGCCGGCCAACGTTGCCGCCAGCGCGCCGCGGCGAATGAAACTGTCGAGGTGGGTGTGGGAATCGATCAGGCCCATGCTCGTTCAAACGTGATAGAGGCCGGCGTATCGCTCTTCCAAATACGCCAGCAGGGGCTGCGGCGACAGCGGC
Source organism: Actomonas spartinae (assembly GCF_051209155.1). NCBI lineage: Bacteria > Pseudomonadati > Verrucomicrobiota > Opitutia > Opitutales > Opitutaceae > Actomonas > Actomonas spartinae. Next base: position 1,580,672 of record NZ_JBPJGB010000002.1, on the reverse strand, counting down.
TTGCCCGTCACCCGCTGCACCAGCTCCAGCGCCGGATAACGCTTGCCATGGGCGTGCACGTTTTCGCGCAGCCACCTCAGCAGCGTGCTGAAATCGCCCTGTGCGAACTCGGTTTCCAAGCCGGGTTTGGCCGCCCGCACGGTGTCCCACAACTGCGCCGCGATCATGTTGCCCAGACAATAACTCGGGAAGTAACCGAACGCGCCGCCGCTCCAGTGCACGTCCTGCAACACGCCGTCGGTGTCGTTGCCCGGACGTTGCCCCAGCAGGGCCTCACATCGCTCGTTCCACGCGGCCGGGAGATCCGCCACCGCAAGCTCGCCGGAGAACAGGCGCTGCTCCAACTCGAAGCGCAGGATGATGTGCAGGTTGTAATAAATCTCGTCGGATTCGACGCGAATGAGGGTCGGGCTGACCGCATTGATCGCGAGGTGCAGGTCGGCCGAGGAGAAGCCTTCCAACTGCGCGCCAAAGCGCTCGCGGAAGGCGGGTTCAAAGTAGGTCCAGAACGCCGCCCCGCGTCCGACTTGGTTCTCCCACATCCGGCTCTGCGATTCGTGCATGCCCATGCCGGCGTGCTGACCAAGCGCCGTCGCGTGATGCGCCAACGGCAGGCCCTGTTCATACATCCCGTGACCCGTTTCGTGGATCGCGCCGAAGAGCGAACTGAGCGGCAGATCTTCCAAGTAACGGGTGGTCATGCGCACATCGGCGCCGTTGCCCGAGCAAAACGGATGCGGCGAAACGTCGATGCGACCGCGCTGATAGTCGAAACCAAGCCGCTCAGTCACCTTCCGCAGGAAGGCCTGCTGATCAGCCACGGGAAAGCCCCGCAACCGCTCCGGTTGTGCCTTCACCGGCGAGTCCGCAATGCGTCGCACCAGCGGCACGAGCCCCTCGCTCAGTTCCGCGAAGAGCTTCCCGATCGTCGCTGCGTCGAATCCCGGATCGTGCAGATCGATCGCGTAGTCGTAGGCACGGTCGCCCCACCCTTGGTAGGACGCTTCGCGCTTCGCCAGCTCAAGGTGCTTCTCCAGATAGGGCGCGTAGCTGGCGAAGTCGTTGGCGGGTTTGCAACGCGTCCAGGCATGGTAGGCCGCACTGGAGTGCCGCGCCTTTTCCGTCACGAACTCGGCCGGCAGGCGCGTCACGCGATCGAAGTCGCGCCGAGCCTCGCGGACCACGACACGTTGCGCCTCGTCGAGCGTGGCGGCGCCTTCTGTCGACTCCAGAATCGCGAGGGCCTCGCCGATCTTCGGGTCGCCGTTGGCCTCGTGCAGCAGCCCCGCCATGACCGCCATTTGTTCGCCGCGTTGGTCGGCGCTGTTGGCCGGCAGGTTGACCTGTTCGTCCCAGCCCAGCAGGGCGTCGATGGAGCTCAGGTGGTGGGCTCGCTGCAGTTGAGCGAGCAGTTGGTCGTAGGCGGCGGAAGGAGTCATAAAAAAAGGTGTCAGGTCGAGCCCGACACCTTCGTAACACCTCCGCCGTTCTGCAATCAGAAGAACAATTCGTCGTAGGTCTCGACCGCGTTGATGGTGATGTCACCACCGTCGGCGCGCAGCGCGAGCAGCGGACCACCGCCATTGACGATGCCTTCGAGGCGGCGCTTGCCGTGGTCGCCGGTCGGCTGGACCGCGATCTTCGACTGCACCTTGCCCCAGGTCGCCTTGGCATCGACGCGGAGCGCGGCCTGCGGGTCGACCGCGACGTTCACGTCGCCGGCCGAAGCCTTGAGCGAAATCTTTTCCGGCAGCGTGCGGCCAAAGCTCGCCGCCACATCGCCACGCACCGCCTCGGCGTCGAGGTCACCTTGGGCGCTCATCACCGCGATGCTGCCGTTCTTGGCCTGCAGTTCGGCGCGACCGAGGATGGTGCCGATGTTCACGTCACCCACGCCGGTCTTGGCCTTCAGGTCGCCGGTGGCGCGGGCCACCGTGATGTTGCCGCGGAGGGCATCGACCGAGACGGAACCGTCGATGCGACCGACGAACACGTTGCCGTCCCGAGTGCGGACGCGCATCGAGCCCTTGAGGTCATTGGCGACCTCGACGGAGCCGAGTTGCGTGGAGAGGTCGAGGCTGCACTCGGCCGGCACTCGGAGGGTGAGTTGCAGGTCGCGCTCCGGCTCGCGGCCGAGCGTGAACTCCACGCCCGAGGAGGCTCCCTTGAGCTTGATGGCCAGACCCGCGCCGAAGGGGTGGGCCTGGACTTCAATGGAATCCACCCATTCCTGCGCCTCTTCCGCATTCGAAGACGCCTGCATGAGCAGGGTCACTTCGCCCTGTTGGGTGGTGCGTTCCACGATGATGGCACCGCGAGCAGTCTCAAGCTTGAGGAGCGGTAGATCGCCGACCGGCCAGACGAACGACTGCACGCGTTCAGCGGCAGCACCGAGGCTGGCGAAGGAGAGCGAGGCGAACAGGGTAACGAGCAGCGAAGCTTTCATAATCAACTAAGGTAATCACCCTAGTCCCTAATTCAAGTCCCCTGCCCTTGGTATTGTTTCGCCACTCCCGCTAAGCACTTTCCCCACCCCTCGGTTGAGCGGTCAGCGGTTGGGAATATCTTTATCGCCACGGTCTCTTCCCAACATGCGCCTTACTGCTTCCCTGCTCGCTCTTTCTCTTTCGCTGGCTCTTTCCGGCTGCAACGCCGAATCCGATCAACCGATTGCCCTTCAAAATGCCGCAGCGGACTTCGAACCGCTGAAACTGAGCGAAGCCGAGTGGCGCGAGCGTCTGAGCCCCGCGCAATTCTACGTGCTGCGCGAGGCTGGCACCGAGCGGCCTTTCACGAGTCCGCTGCTGAAGGAGAAGCGCGCCGGCACCTTTGTGTGCGCAGGATGCGACCTGCCGCTCTTCGACGCCGCCACCAAGTTCGAGTCCGGCACCGGTTGGCCCAGTTTTTGGGACCGCGTCGACGAAACTCACGTCCTCAACCAACGTGATCTGAGTTACGGCATGATCCGCACGGAAAACGTCTGCGGGCGCTGCGGCGGGCACCTCGGCCATGTGTTTGAAGACGGCCCGCGCCCGACCGGCCTGCGCTACTGCATCAACGGCGACGCGCTGAAGTTCGTGCCGGCCGAGTGAAACGGGCGCAAGCGCCTAGCCTACATTCCGCGGTCGTCATCTCAATGTAGGCCGCCCGCTCGCGGGCGCGCCGTCAGCCGCGCCGCTCAACCCACCAGCGCGGCCGCCCAAACGTCCTCTTTGAAACCGACCAGCCCGACCGAGTCCGTCAGCAGAAACGGGCGTTTCACCAGGTTGCCGTTCCCGTTGAGCAAGTCGATCGCCTCCGCCGTGGGCATCGTCGCGAGCTTCGGCCCAAGCTGCAGTTCGCGGTAGTCACCACCGGACGTGTTGAAGAGCTTCTTCAACTCGCCGTTCTGCAACGCCAGCATTCGCTTCAACTCGGCCTTCGTCGGCGGCGTCTCGCGGATCGCTTTTTCGGCAAACGCGATGCCGTTGGCCTCCAGCCATTTCACGGCTTTGCGGCAGGTGGAACACTTGGCGTAGGTGTAGACGACGGGCTTTTTCACGGCACCCAAGTGATATCCTGCACCACGAACTGCCAACTCCCTTTGTAGGTGCCCAGTTCGCCGTAGAACTTTACCTTGCGGTGCCGCTGATGCTGAGCCTTGAGCTCATCCGAGATCGCCCGATTCGGGGCATAGACATCATACACTTCGCCTCGCACGCGAACCTTCACGTAGCGATCGACCATCGACTGGGCCTCGACCAGAAAAAGCTTTCCGCTCCACGTGCCGTCGCGCAGGTCGATGTCATCCGGCAAAGCGCTCAGGTCGGTCGCCGCATTGAGATCCACCGCGGCATAGTTGACCTTGTAGACCTCGGCCGGGGGTTCCTCATCGGACGGCTGCTCCAAGGGCATGCCCAGGTCCGCCCGATTCGCGTCCACCGTGCGAAAGTGGGCGTAGATCGGCAAATGGTCCGAGTAGCCTGAGCCACGCGGTCCGCCACTGTCCCAACGCAGCGGCGCGAGCGCGACATCGCTGTTCACGCCTGGCAGGCGCGCGACGCGGAAGGAGTTGTCCTGATATTGCACGCCGTCCCAATTGTAGAGTCCTCGCGACACGATGAGGCTCATGAGCGTGCCCCACTCGCCGCGATAGACATCGCTGCCTCGCTGTGGGGCGGGCAACTCATACCACAGGTTGTAGAGCGTGGCTTTGCCCCCCTGCAAAGCGACCTCGCTGCCACCCGCGCCCAACACGTCATTGATGCCCGTGCGCGGCATTTCCGGATAGACCGCCTTCTGGTTGTAGTGCGCGTTGAAATCACCGCCGATCACGATGTCCGCGTTCGGATCATCCTGGAGCAAAGCGTCCACCCTCTGCCGCAGCACCGTCGCGTTCTGCACGCGAATCGGCTCCAGATCGGTCGAGCCCGCACCGGACTTCCAGTGGTTGTTAAACACGTGCAGTGGGTGCCCATCGATCTCGAACACGGTCTCCAAAATATTGCGGGCCGAATCGATCGCGTAGCGGTGCACCTCGCGGGCGGGGAACTTCGAGAGCGTGACGCACTTGATCGCACGGCGACTTTCCGCGTCCTTCGGTGACGGCTCATCACCGCCGAGATAAAGGTGATAACCGGTCATGCCCGCCTCCTCGATCGCCTTCAGCAACCACGCCTCGGCCGGTGCGTCCCGCCACGCCGCCGGTAACTCCGCGGCCTCCGCCAACCCGGCCAAGGTCACGCCCGACTGGCTGGCCACAAACGCCGCCGCATCGACGCCATCGGCGTTGGGTGTCTGATCGATTTCGATCTCCTGAAAGAGCACGATGTCGGGCCCCTCGCCGCTGCGAAAGCGCTGCAGGATCGACGCGATGTTGCGCACCTTCGTGACCACGTGCGCCGGCGTCCAGATGTTCGGCTGGTAGTCATCGTAGACCGCCACGCCGTCGGCGTCGTGAAGGTTCTCCACATTGTAGGCCACAATCGTAAACGACTGGGCGGCGCCAAGTGTCACCGCGGAAACGGCGAGCACCACCAAAGAGCGAGCGAGACGAGTCAGCATGCGCTCAACAAGCACGGGCGGCGCCGGCTCGCGAGCGGATTCCCAAGGTTTACCTGATTGCAATAATCTGTCTCGTTGCTGGCGCGTCACCCCACCACCCCATGCTTCGATTCCGCCTGCTCTCTGCCCTGCTGTTGGCCTGCGTCCCCACCGTCGCCTCCGCGCAGATCACGTTCGCCTTCAACTACAACGACACCAACACCGGCTTCAACGACCCGACCTCGGGCGCCTCCCGTCGCACCGCGCTCGAAACCGCCGCCCAAATGCTGTCGGACCAACTCACGGTCACCACGCCCGTCGTGCTGACCTTCGACGTGTCCTCCAACTCCGCCAACGATGACACCCTCGCCTCCGCCGGCAGTGACAGCGTGGGCGAAGACGTTGGTTTCTCCCACACCGTCGTGGGGCAAAAAATCATCGACGGCACCGACGCCAATGGCTCCGCCGCCGACGGCGAGGTCGTCTGGAACTTTTTTCACAACTGGGACCTCGACAATTCCGTCGCTCCTGATGCCTACGACTTCATCAGCACCGCGATGCACGAGTTGCTGCACGCCATCGGTTTCGTGAGCGCCATCGATTCGGCCGGCAACGGCATCTTCGAAGTCAACGTCGGCGACCCCAACGGTTGGTATGCCTTCGACCAGTTTCTCGTGACCGCCACCGGCACGCCCTTCATCGACTCTCAATTCCGTTTCAACACTGCCAACGTCAGCGTGCTCGACGACGATCCGGGCCTCTACTTCAACGGCAGCTACGCCGTCGCCGCCAATGGCGGCAATCCCGTGCCCATCTTCTCACCCAATCCTTGGCAGGACGGCTCCAGCGGCAGCCACACCGATGACAACACCTACACCGATGGCTCCGCGCTGCTCATGAACGCCGCCACCGACGTCGGCGCCGGAGTCCGCACCCTCAGCGCAATCGAGTTGGCGATGTTGCGTGACCTCGGGCTCATTTCACCGACAAGCGATCCTGATCCCACGCCCGATCCAGACCCGACGCCCGATCCCACACCGGGTTCATTTGCCTATTTGTCCAACATCTCGGTTCGCACGCATGCCGGGACCGGCACCGAAACGCTCACCGCCGGCTTTGCGATCGCGGGCGGCACGAAGCCGCTGCTCGTTCGCGGCGTCGGACCGGCCTTGATTCCCTACGACGTGCCCGGCGTGTTGCCCGACCCCCGCGTGGGCATCTTCGTCGGCTCCGCAGAACAAGTCTCCAATGACGACTGGCCCGACTCGATCGCCGACACCGCCGCGCGGGTCGGTGCGTTCCCCTTCGGCGACTCGCGCCTCGACGCTGCCCTCGCCGTCGACCTCGCGCCCGGATCCTACAGCGTGCAAGTGACCGACGCCACCGGCGCCACCGGACTGGCGATCGCCGAAATCTATGACACTGACTACCCCACCTCGGCCAACGGCCCCCGCCTGACCAACATCTCGGCCCGCGCCCAGGTCGGCACCGGCGCGAACGTGCTCGTGGCCGGTTTTGTGATCGCCGGCTCCGGCGAGAAAACCCTGCTCATTCGCGGCATCGGCGCGGCCTTGGCAGAATACGATGTGCCCGGCGCCTTGCTGGATCCGCAGATCGAACTGTTCCGTTCACAAAACGGCGTCTCCACTTCCATTGGCACCAATGACGATTGGAACGCCTCCGCCGTGACCGCCACCGCCGACCGCGTGGGCGCCTTTGCCATCACCGCCGGCAGCGCCGATGCGGCGATGATCGTCACCTTGCAGCCCGGTTCCTATTCCGTGCAGCTTTCCGGCGTGGCCAACACCACTGGGATCGGTTTGATCGAGGTGTATGACGCCGACTGACGCCGACGCCGCCCGCTCCCTACTCCAAGTTTCCGGTCTCACGCTACAACGTGGCCGCAAGACTCTGCTCAAGGACGTCGCCTGGACGGTGCGCCCCGGAGAGCACTGGGTCATCATGGGCCCCAACGGTTGCGGGAAAACCTCGCTCCTGCGCGCGCTCACCGGGTTTCTCACTCCCACCGCCGGCGACATCGCGTTGTTGGGCGCCGTCTACGGCGAAACCGATTGGCGCGAAATTCGCCGCGATATCGGTCTCGTGTCCGCCTCGCTGCAGCCCCACATCCCCGGCGCCGAACCTGCGATCGAAACCGTCATCAGCGGTCGCTACGATCAACTCGATTTCTGGGGCAAGGCCACCCCAGCCGACGTGCGCGCCGCCCGCACCCTGCTCCGCCAACTCGGTGCCCGGGAAATCATCGACCGCGAGTGGGCCTACCTCTCGCAAGGCGAACGCCAGCGCGTGCTCATCGCCCGCGCCCTCGCCGCGCGGCCCAAGTTGCTCATCCTCGACGAACCCTGCGCCGGACTCGATCCGGTGGCGCGCGCCTCGTTTCTGCAAAGCATCGCCGGCTTCATGCGCGAAGCCGCCGCGCCGTCGATCGTGCTGGTCACCCACCACGTGGAGGAAATCACACCGGGTTTCACCCACGCGCTGCTCCTCTCGCGCGGACGCCGCATCGCCGCCGGCCCGCTGCACGAGACCCTTAACTCCGCCAACCTGAGCGCGGCCTTCGGTTCCCCCGTGAAGGTCCGCCGCCGCGGCGACGATTGGCGACTTTCCCTGGCCTGAATCTCAGCCCAGGTAGTCGGCCAGGCGCAGCACGTCGCCGGGCTGCACCGGCAGACTGCGCGCGGCCGCCAAGGCCTTGGCCGTCTGGTAAACCAAGCGCCCGCCCCGCACGATCGCGAGCGCACGTTCCGCGACCGCCACTTTGCCCATCACACTCGTGCCATAGATACTCAGGCCCGGGCGCCACGGCACCCGCACGACCGTGCCGGTGGAAATGTCGACCACCGTGACCATGCCCGCCGCCGACAAACGGCTCAGCGAACGAATGGACGCCGCGCTCAGGGTGCCGGCTGCGTCCACCGTGGCCGCCGCCACTTTCGTGGTGCTGCTCACTCCCGCCGCCGACACGCGACCGGCCCCATCGACGGAAGCCGCCGATACCCTCGAACTTGAACGCATGCCCGAAACCGCGACGCGGCCGGCACCGGCGACCGCACCACCCGCCACCTTACCGGTGGTTCCGACCGACTTGGCCGCCACCTTGCTGCTTTGCACGACGACCTCGCTCGCCAGCCCGACCGGCGACGTAGCCGCCTTCGCGAGCCGCAACACGGTGCAACCGGACTGCAGGAGCGTAGTGAGGATCAGGATACTCGCCAGCGGGCGACAGGGGTTCATTGCCCCGCGACGATGCGACCGACCGGGAGCGCGTCAACCTTCCGCCATGCGCGCTCAGCGCGAATTCCCACCGAACAAACCGCCCAACGCGTTCAGACTTTTCAGTGGCTTCTGCTTGGTTTTTCCGGGCAGGGGCGTGATGGGCAAGGGCTTCGGTTTGGGCTTCGCGGCAACCGGCTCGACCACGTCCACGGTCCCCGCCAGCGCCTGCTCGATCTTCTTGGCCGAGACCGGCACCGCCGTGCCCAGGTGCTGCGCAAACACGCTCACGCGGTATTCTTCCAACAGCCATCGCACCGGCGGGGTGACGCGCCGCTCCAACGCCGCGATTTCACGGGCTCGCTGCTCGTCCTTGGCTTGATGCTGCAGCCAGCGATCTGCCCGGAAAAGCTTCGCCTGCAGGTAGCGCGACACGTGCTCCAACTGCCGATACGGGATCTCGCGCAGAAAACGCGGCCCCACCAGCGCCTCCACTTCCTCCCGCATCCGCGGATACGGCGTCGCGTGCACCAACGCCGCCTGCCGCGTCTCGAGAATCTCGCGCACCGTGTCGATGAATCGCGGCACCAGCGGACGTATCTCGCGCTTACTCGCGGCGATCAACTGCTCAAACTGATCCTTTGTTCGCATACCGTCTGTCGTCGGTAGACGTCCGGGATCAGTGAACCATCGTTCGATGCTCGCCTGCGCGTCGGCCTGCAAGGTCTCGAACGCGACAAAACTCGCCGCCAATGGCCCCACCGCGCGCAGCGCGCGCAGATCTTTTTCCAGCCAGGCAAACTCGTAACGCAGGCCCTGCGCCAGCATCGCTCGCAAACCCGCCGTCCGGCGGGCGGCCGCGTCTTCGGCGTTCCGGTGCAGGCGCAGCATGAGCCCTTCCGCCGTGGATAAAAAAACCGGATACGCCACCACCGGGACGCCCGCCTGTTCCCCAATCTGCACTTCGTCGGGGATGTCGCGCGAGGGCCAGTCCTCCAGCGGCCCTTCTTCCCAATCAGCTCGCGCCTGCTTCCACAATCCCGGAGCCTCCCGCCCCACAGACCGACTGGCGTGCACCCGACGATCTGCCAAGGCCGCCTCAATCTCGCTCAACTCGCGTGAAGCGGCGACCGCCTCGCCGTTCTCGTCGACCACCTGCACCCGCACCCGCAAGTGATCCGGCAGCGGACGGTCGTCCCACACCGCGGGTTTCACCTGCAACTGAAAGCGCTCCCCCAGCAGCGCCGCCACGGCCTCGGCCACGGTCTCACGGCGACCGGTCAAGCGATCCCGAGAAGCCAATTGCGGCACCATCGTGGCGGCCGTCGCGGCCAGCGGCGTGACCGCCCGCCGCAGTTCCTTGGGCAAGCCTTTGAGGTAGTGCTCCACCTTGGCCGCCAGGTGGCCGGGCACCGCCCAGTCCAGATCCGCCGGGGTCAGCTCTCCGGCGCGCGCCACATCAACCTCCAGCGTCACGCCATCATCCGCCTGCCCCGGTTTGTAGACATAGTGGAGCGGCAGCACCGCGTTGTTGAGCGGCACACTCACCGGGTAGTCGGCCGCGTCGACTTTCGCGTCCTCCGGCGGTCGCAGGTCCGCCGCGTCAAACTCGAGAAACCGCGGCTCGCGGCCCTTCCGCTCCCGCACCAGCGCGATCAATTCGCCCACCGCCGACACGTAGAACTCCCGCTCGATCAGCGCGTGTTCATAAAACCGATACACCGCCTCATCGAGGTTCATCGCGCCCCCGTGACGGGCCCGCGTGAGCTGGCTCTGCAGGTCGGCCCGCACCGCTCGATTGTGCGCCAGAAAATCGAAAGGCCATTTGATCGTATCGTTCACCAAGGCTTCGCGGATGAACAACTCCGTCGCGTGCTCCGGATCCACCTTCCCGTAACCGACCGCGCGGCTTTCGATCTCCAGTCCGTAAAGTCGCGTGCGCTGCCGCACCATCACCCGCCCCTTTTCTTCGTCCCAGAACGGCTCGCTGTGGGCGACCTTCAACAGGTGCGCGCCGAGGTCCAGCGCCCACCGCGGGTCCAGTCGGGCGCAGGTGCGCGCGTAGAGCCGCGAGGTTTCCACGATCTCCGCCGACATGATCCAACGCGGACCGCGCGCCCCGTCGGTTGGCTTGGCCTTGGGTTTGCCGCCGCCGCGCGCGCGCTCCTCTTTCACAAACAGGCCCGAGCCGGGGAAAATCGTCACCCGGCGATCGTGCGTCGCCTTGTAACCGCCCTTCTCCTCATCACGCGCCGCGATGTTGCCCAACAAACCCGCGAGAATGCTGCGATGAATCGCCCGGTAGGCCGGTTGTTCAAAACGCAACTCGCCGATGTCCGCCGGACCTTCGGTGCCGTCCCACACCGAGTTCATTTCGAAGTCCCGCCGCTCCTTCAGCGTGTCGACCAACTGCGCGTGAATATCGCGCCACTCGCGCATGCGGGTGTAACTCAAAAAATGCGTGTGGCACCAGCGCCGCATCTTCGCCTGCGACAGACGCTCGAACTCGTCGTGCAGGGCCTCCCAGATCGCCAACAAGGTGAGGAAATCGGAATCGCGATGGGTGAAGCGCCGGTGCGCCTGATCCGCCGCCTGCTGTTTGTCGAGCGGTCGCTCGCGCGGGTCCTGCACACTCAAGCCGGCCGCGATGATGATCACTTCGCGCAGCGCCTTCTCGCGGCGTGCCTGCAGGATCATGCGCCCCACCGTCGGGTCCACCGGCAGCCGCGCCAGCTCACGGCCGATTTCGCTCAGGCGCCGCTCGCCCGCGGTCTCCGCCTCGTCGAAGGCGTGCAGTTCATCCAGCAGGGCGTAACCGGCGCGCACCGCCTTGGTCGCCGGCATGTTGATGAAGGGAAAGCGTTCAATGTCACCGAGCCCGAAGGCCTTCATGCGCAGGATCACGTCCGCGAGATTGGCCCGCTGGATCTCCGGTTGGGCGAAGCGCAGGCGCTCCTCGTAGTCTTTCTCCGAATACAGCCGGATGCAGACCCCCTCCGCCACGCGACCGGCGCGACCCTTGCGTTGATCCGCACTGGAGCGGGCCACCGCCTCGATCGGCAGACGCCGTGTGCGGGCCTGCGGGGCGTAGCGGCTGACGCGCGCCAGGCCGGTATCAATCACAAAGCGAATGCCCGGCAGCGTGAGCGAAGTCTCGGCGATGTTGGTCGCCACAATCACGCGCCGTCGCGCTGTCGGGGCAAACACCCGCTGCTGCTCGGCGTTGGACAGCCGGCCGAAGAGAGGGATGAGTTCACAGCCTCGCGCCGCGCGCGAACCGCTGAGCAGATCAATGGTTTCGCGGATATCCCGCTCCGCCGGCATGAACACCAACACATCGCCCGCGGTGGTGGTATCGAGCACGCGCGCGATCGATTCGACCGCGCCGTCAATGTAGTGCAGGGCCTCCGCGCGGGCGGTCGGTTCATCGCCCTCGGCCTCGTCGCTGCCGAGTTCGTCGAGCGGGGCGTAGACCACCTCCACCGGGAAAGTGCGGCCCGACACCTCGATGACCGGCGCGTCGTCAAAGGCTTTGCTGAAGGCCGCCGTGTCGATCGTCGCCGAAGTGATGACGATGCGCAGCTCGGGGCGCTGGAAACGCAGTTGGCGAAGATGCCCCAGCAGAAAGTCGATGTTGAGCGAGCGCTCGTGCGCCTCGTCGATGATGACGGTATCGTAGTCGCGCAACTGCGGGTCGCCCTGCACCTCGGCCAGCAGCATGCCGTCGGTCATGAACTTCACCCGGGTATCACGCGAAGTCTGGTCACTGAAACGCACCTTGCAGCCGACCTCCCGGCCCCATTTGACGCCCATTTCCTCGGCCACCCGACGCGAAACGGAGAGCGCGGCCACGCGGCGCGGTTGAGTGCAGGCGATGCGGCCTTTCTCGCCGGCGCCGGCCGCCAGGCAGAGTTTCGGGATCTGGGTGGTTTTGCCCGAGCCCGTTTCACCAGCCAGGATGACGACCTGATTGTCGCGCAGGGCATCCACGATCTCCCCCGCCCGGGCGCTGATGGGCAACTCGGGGGGAAACTCCAAACGGAAGGGAAATGGCTTTTGGTCTGGCACAGCGACGAGGCGGAAACGCAAAGTGAACGTCCCTCGCACCATGGCTGGCAAGTCCCCGAAACCTCCTCCCCTCCCGATCGAAGTCGCATTCCGCGTCGTGCGGCTCGCGTCGACCCATGGTCGCATGTTGATGTTTGTATCCGGTTTCTTCGCCCTGCTCGCCGCCCTGCAACATCACGGCGCCGCCGCCATCGCCGGCGCACTGGCCTTTGGGGCGGGGGCCTGCGAGTGGCACGGGGCCTCCCTGCTCGCCACCGGCCGGAGCACCGGCACCGCGTGGATGAAATACGGCGAACTGTTCCTGCTGGCCGTCGTCATCGCTTACTCGGCCTGGATGCTGGAAACCTTCGATGCGGAGGCTTACCGCGCGCAGATCCCGGAGTCTTACCGCGAGTGGAACGAAAACCAACTGCTCGAAGCCGGCTTAACCGAGGAGGAGTTGCCCGGCTACTACCGCTTGATCGGCATTTCGTCGGGCGTGATCGTGATCTTCGTCTCGCTCGCCTACCAAGGCGGTTTGGCGCTCTACTATCACCGTAAGCGCCGGGTGCTGGAAGCGGCCCTGCCAGAGATCGCGCGGCACTAAGCACCACACTTGCACGGCGTCATTTCGCCTCTACGGTCTCGCCCCATGTCGAAAGAGCGTTTCATCGCCGCCAAGGAAGCCTGGGCCCAAAAACAAATCGCCCGCGGGGTGCGCCCCCGCGCCGCACCGTCGGCTGATCGTCTGCCGCCCGGGCAGAAACTGACCTCAAATTTTCCAGTGCTCGATCTGGGCATCCAGCCGGAGCTTCCGCTCAACGAGTGGTCGCTCACCGTGGACGGCGAAGTCGAGCGTCCGGTGCAGCTCGATTGGGAGCAGTTCAATGGACTGCCGCAGGTCGAGGACGTCAGCGACTTTCACTGCGTCACCACCTGGAGCCGTTACGACTGCCGCTGGACGGGCGTGCCGTTCACCGCCCTCTACGAGCACGTGCAGCCGCGCGAGTCGGCGCGCTTCGTGTATTTCACCGGCTACGACGGCTATTCGACCAATGTCCCGCTCGAAGCCTGCCTCGACGACGACGTGTTGCTGGCCACCCACTTTGACGGCGCTCCCCTCACCCGCGAACACGGTGCACCGGTGCGGGTAATCATTCCCAAACTCTATGCGTGGAAGGGGGCAAAATTCGTCAAAGGCGTCCACTTCCTGCCCGAGGACAAACTGGGGTTCTGGGAGGTGCGGGGTTATTCGAACACGGCCGACCCCTGGACCGAGGATCGCTACGCCTGATCCGTCGTTCGAATCACTCCGGATCGCACCTTCCGCGCGCGGCGCCGGGAAAAAGCCCGGCACGAGGGCATTTTTCCAGTATTAGTTAAAATTCTGGCTCGGTTGCTGCTGCTTCGCAGCTCCGAGACCACCCATGCGAGGGGTCGACACCAACTTGAACCACATGCCGATCCTCGATAGCCGAAAACTCTTAGCCTTCGTGACCTTGGTCCGAGTGGGCAGCTTCACGCTCGCGGCGAAAGAACTGAACGTGACCCAGTCCGCCGTCAGCCACTCGATCAAATCATTGGAGGACGAGTTGCAGTTACGCCTCGTCGACCGCCGCGGTCGCAAGATCCGCCTTACTCCGCCCGGCAAGGAATTGCTCAACCACGCCCACCGCATCCTCAACGAGATGCAGGAGGCCCGCAACGACCTCGCCCTCTACGTGAGGTGATCCGGTTTCGCGCCCGCGCAACCGACTCGGAACGTAAAAAGCCTCCCCACTCGTTTGAGTAAGGAGGCTTTTCAAAATGGTGCCCAAGACTGGACTCGAACCAGCACGCCTCGCGGCACAGGCTTCTGAGACCTGCGTGTCTACCAATTCCACCACCTGGGCAGGAGGAAGGACGAGGAAGACACGACGCCCGCTGCACCTTGGCAAGCCCTGATTTCGTCCTTCGCCAAGCATTCCGGCTTTCATCCCCTCGCCGGGGCCGCCAACGTCGCTGCCGATGTCCAAGCAAGCGGTTCTCGAGCGAATTCAAGCACAACGCCTCATCGCCCTGGCCCGCGCCGACTCGGCCGCTGCGCTGCACGACCTCGGCACGACCCTGCTCGAAGGCGGCGTCCGTCTCCTCGAGCTTCCCCTCACCTGCCCGGCCGTGCCGGATTTCCTCGCCGCCGTCGCCCCGCGCCTGCCGGAACTCACTCTGGGGATCGGCACCGTCATCGATACCGACACCGCTCGTCGCGCCATCCTCGCCGGCGCCCGCTTCATCAGCACCCCCGCCCTGCGACCCGAGGTGATCCTGCTTTGCCGCCGCCACCATGTGCCCGTCATCTGCGGCGCGCACTCCGCCGAGGAAGTGGAAGCCGCCATCGAAGCCGGCGCCGACGCCGTGAAACTCTACCCCTCCCGCGACCGCTTCGGCCCCACCCACGTGCGCGAAACCCGGGAACGTTTTCCCACCGCGCGACTCTTTCCCGTTGGTGGCGTCAACGCCGGGAACATCGGCGACTTCCTGGCCTGCGGGGCCGACGCCGTGTTTGTCGCCAGTGGACTCGGCTTTACCATCGACGAACGCGGCCGCAGCCGATCGCACACCGAATTTGATTTAGCCGACCAAGCGCGCTCCTTGCTCACAGCCGTCGGCCGGTCGGTCGACGCGAACGCCCCCTGAAGTCCGCTCGATCGTTATGCTGAACCTCCACCGCTGCGCCGCGTCGGCGTGCCTCCTCGTCGTCATCACCACCACCGGTTGCAGTCAACCGCGCAACGCCGCCGATATCTACGGCCAATACTGCGCCAACTGCCACGGAGTGAATCTCGAAGGCGGCAGCGCGCCCTCCATGTTGGACGATGAGTGGGCCCACGGCGGGACCGACGCCGACATCGCGCGACAGATCGCCCAAGGCAACCTCGACAAGGGCATGCCGGCCTGGGAAAGCGTGTTCAACGCCGCCGAAATCCGCTCGCTGGTCGTCTACATCCGCGAACGTCGCGCCGGCTACCAACGCAACCGCGAAACCCTGCCGACGCCTGCCTCCGACCTCGTGCTGCGCACCCGCGACCACGCCTTTCGAATTGAGACGGTCACCGAGGCCGTCGACCAACCTTGGGCCCTCAACTGGCTGCCCGACGGCACGCTGCTCATCACCGAGAAACCCGGCACGCTGCGCTTCTATCGCGACGGAGAACTGTCGGCGCCGATCATGGACACACCCTGGGTCGATCCCAGTGGTCAGGCCGGCTTGCTCGACGTCGCGCCGCATCCCGACTACGTGACCAACGGATGGCTCTACCTCAGCTTCAGTGACCCGCAGGTCAATGCGGCCGGTGACAACGTGAGCTTCACCAAGGTCGTGCGCGGCCGCGTGCGGGACGGTGTCTGGGTCGACGAGGAGGTGATCTTCGCGGCCGACGTTGAGCTCTACCGCCAGCCCGGAGGACCGCACTACGGCAGCCGTATCGCCTTTGATGATACCGGGCACATCTACTTCTCCATCGGCGATCGCGGCGCCCGCGACCATGCCCAGGACCTCGGGCGCCCCAACGGAAAGATCCACCGCCTGAATGCCGACGGCAGCGTGCCAAGCGACAACCCCTTCGCCAACGACCCGACCGCCATCCCTTCCAACTGGAGTTACGGCCACCGCAATCCACAGGGCCTCGATTTTGATCCCCGCACCGGCCACCTGTGGGCCACCGAACACGGCCCCCGTGGCGGCGACGAGCTGAACCTCATCGAACCGGGTCTCAACTACGGCTGGCCGCTCATCACCTACGGCATGAACTACAACGGCACGCCCATCACCGATCGCACCGCCGCGCCCGGTCTCGAGCAGCCAATCACCCACTGGACGCCCTCCATCGCCGTGTGCGGCATCGACTTCTACGCAGGCGACCGCTTCCCCGCCTGGACCGGCAACCTGCTCGTCACCGCCCTCGCCCAACAGCACCTGCGCCGCGTCGTCATCGAGGACGGCCAGGTCGTCGACCAGGAAATCCTCCTCCAGGACTTCGGCCGCTGCCGCGACGTCGTCAGCGCGCCCGACGGCACGATCTACGTCGCCCTCAACAACCCCCACCGCATCATCCGCCTCGTCCCCGCGGACTGACACCACCTTCCACTTGTCACGTCCGACGTGACAAACTGACTTTCCCCTATGCCCCTCGTTCAGCGATCCATCCTTGCCTGCATTCTCTGTCTGCAGTGGGTCGCGTCCGCCCAGCGTTCCGCCGTCGAGGGCGAGCAGGGCATGCTCGTCTCGGCTCACCATCTGGCCTCCGCCGCCGGCGTTGAGATCATGCGGCAGGGAGGCAACGCCATCGATGCCGCCGTGGCCACCGGCTTCGCCCTGGCGGTGACCTACCCGCGCGCCGGCAACCTCGGCGGTGGCGGTTTCATGATCGTGCAAACGGCCTCCGGCGAATCGGTCGCCCTCGACTTTCGCGAGGTCGCACCGGCCAGCGCCCACCGTGACCTCTACCTCGATGCCGAGGGCAACGTGATCCCGCTCGCCTCGACCCACGGTTACCTCGCGAACGGCGTGCCCGGCACCGTCGCCGGCCTCGGTCACGCCTGGGCGCGCTTCGGCTCCGGCAAAGTCAGTTGGGCCGCCGTCCTGGAACCCGCCCGCCGTCTCGCCGCCAACGGCTTTGAGGCCAGCCCGGCCCTCGCCCAGGATCTGGTCGCGAGCACCGAGCTCCTCTCCGCCAACGCCGAATCCCGCCGCATCTTCCTGCGCGACGGACGACCCTATGCCGCCGGCGAGATTTTCCGCCAACCCGAACTCGCCGCCACCCTTGCCCGCTTGCAGGAGCACGGTCCGCGTGAGTTCTACGAGGGCGAGACCGCCGCGCTCATCGCGGCCGACCAAGCGATCGGCGGCGGCCTGATCACCGCGGCCGACCTGGCCGCGTATACCCCGGTCGAACGCGAGCCCATTCGTTTCACGTATCGGGACTATGAATTCGTGACCATGCCGCCGCCGAGCTCGGGCGGCATCGCCCTTGCGCAGATGTTCGCCCTGTTGGAACCCCACGACCTGCGGGGACTCGGCCTGCATTCAACCGCCTACCTCCATCTGGTGACCGAGGCCATGCGACGCGCCTTTCGGGACCGCGCGGAATTCCTCGGCGATCCCGACTTTCACCCGGTGCCGCAGGCCGAGTTGTTGTCGCCCGCCACCATCGCCCACCACCGCGCCAGCATCGACCTCCGGCACGCCACGCCCAGTGACGAGCTCGCCCCCGCGCCAATCGCCGGGCACGAGTCCACCGAGACCACCCACTTCGCCGCGGTCGATGCGGCCGGCAACGTCGCCTCCTGCACCTACACGCTCAACGGTCTCTACGGCAACGGCGTCACCGCCGTCGGCACCGGGGTGCTGCTCAACAACGAAATGGACGACTTCACCAGCAAAGTCGGCGTGCGTAACATGTTCGGTCTGCTGCAAAGCGAGGCCAACGCCATCGCGCCCGGCAAACGCCCGCTTTCGTCGATGACACCGACCATCGTGCTGCGCAACGGCACGCCCTGCCTCGTCACCGGTTCCCCTGGCGGTCCGACGATCATCACCACGGTGCTGCAGGTCTGCCTCAACGTCATTGATCATCAACTGCCGCTCACCCTCGCCGTCGACGCCCCCCGGTTTCACCACCAGTGGCAACCGGATCAAATTTACCACGAACCCTTTCTCGCGTCGCCCGACACGCTCGATGCCCTCGAGGCGATGGGCCACTCGCTCGCCCTCCGAAAACTCTATCGCAACGAGAGCGACCGCGCCGCCCGTTACTGGGGCGATGCCGAAAGCATCATGGTGGACGCAGCCTCAGGCCTCCTCCTGGGCGTCAGCGATCGGCGCAGTGCCGACGCCGCGCCGGCGGGTTTCTAATCCCCGCTTCAGTTAACTTTCGGCGCATTCACGTTCGCCCCACCCCCCTGCGCCACCTGAAGCTGGCGGTCATGAATACTCGCAGGTTCGGCAAACAGGATCGCATGGTTTCGGAAATCGGCTTCGGCGCGTGGGCCATCGGCGGCTCATGGGGCGCGCAGGATGACACCGATTCACTCGCGGCATTGAACCGTGCCCTCGACCTCGGCTGCACTTTCATCGACACCGCCGCCGGTTACGGCGACGGGCGCAGCGAAAAACTCATCGGCCAGGTTTTGCGCGAGCGGCAAGCCGCCGGCAAAGCCGAGTCGGTTTTCGTCGCCACCAAAACCCCGCCTGCCGACGGCGTCTGGCCGCCCTCGCCCTATTGCCAGGCCGACGAACGTTACTCCGAGGCCTACCTCCGCGCCAACATCGAGACCCGCCTCGCCAACCTCGGCACGGACTGTCTCGACCTGCTGCAACTCCATACCTGGACCCGCGCCTGGAACCGCAACCCCACGCCGTTCAAGGTGCTGCGCCAGCTCCAGGCGGAGGGCAAGGTCGGCCTCATCGGTGTCTCCACGCCGGAGCAGGATCAGAACAGCGTCATCGACCTGATGCGCGACGGTTGGATCGATGCGGTGCAGGTCATCTACAACATCTTTGAACAGGAACCCGCGGCCGAATTGCTGGACGTGGCAGCCGAAACCGGCGTCGCGGTCATCGTGCGCGTGGCCTTCGACGAGGGAGCACTGACCGGCAAGTTCACCGCCGATACGACCTTTGATCCCGACGACTTTCGCGCCGGGTATTTCGCCGGCGACCGGCTCGAACGCGTCATCAAGCGCGTGGACGCCGTGAAGGCCGACATCGCCGGCTCGGGTTACAGCATGCCGCAGGCCGCGTTGAAGTTTGTCCTGGCGCACCCGGCGGTGAGCGTCGTCATCCCGGGCATTCGCACTGTGGCCCAGGCCGAGGCCAACTGCGGCGTGAGCGACCTGCCGCCCATGCCGGCGGAGCTGGTCACCACCCTTCAGCGCCACAACTGGCGCCGCGGCGTGTGGTATGGCGGCAAGTGAACGCCCTCAGTCCGCCGCGTCGTCGAATCCCGCCGGCAAAAACGCCCGCACCTTTTCGGCAAAGGTATCGGGGTCGAAAGGCTTGGATATGTAACCGGCGAAGCCCGCGTCGAAAGCCTTCTGCTCGTCATTGACCTGGGCATACGCCGACGAAGCCACCAAGGGGATATCGCGCAACTGCTCGTCGGCTTTCAACCGACGCGCCGCTTCGTAGCCGTCCATCACCGGCATCTGCAGATCCATCACGATGAGGTCAGGCCGCTCGTGATGCGCCATCGCGAGGGATTCCAAACCGTTGGCGGCGTGGCTCACCCGCATACCGGCGCGCTCCAGCAGGAAACGCACGAGGTATACATTGGAATCGTTGTCTTCGACGAGCAGGACGTGGGGTTTCATGAACGGACTGAGGTAAACGGCGATTGAGAATCCGCACTGGGCAGCGCGGCGTTGAGCGGGAGCCAGAAAGTGAAACGCGATCCCTCACCGTAGACGCTCTCCACCCCAATGTTTCCGCCCAGCATCGTGACGATCTTACGGCTGAGATACAGGCCAAGTCCCGTGCCCTCGAAGTCACGACGCGCCGAGCCATCGACCTGACGGAACGCCTCGAAGAGCTGGCCGATTTTATCCGCCTCAATGCCCATGCCGGTGTCGCTGACCTCGAAGTGCAGTCGGTCATCCACCGCATGCACGCGCACGGTCACGTTCCCCTTGCGGGTGAACTTCACGGCATTGGTGGCGAGGTTGACCAGGATCTGATAAACCCGCGTGGGGTCGCTCACGATCTCCACCTCCGGCACCTCGTTCTTCACCACAAACTCCAGATCCTTCACGGCCACCATCGGCACCAGCAACTGCTGCAAATCGTGCACGAGTTTGGCCGGGTTGAAACGTTCGATCGCCAGTCGCATGCGGCCGGCCTCGATCTTTGAGAGATCGAGCAGATCATTGATGAGCCCCAACAGGTGCACGCCCGAGGCATGCACCCGGCCGATCTGATTGAGTTGCTCATCATTCAAAGGCCCCGCCAACCCTTGTTTAAGAATCTTGCTGAAGCCGATGATGGAGTTGAGCGGAGTCCGCAATTCGTGACTCATGGTCGCGATGAACTCGGACTTCAAACGGTCCAGTTCCTCCAACCGTTCATTGGCCCGTTGCAGCTCGGCGGTGCGATCCTCCACCCGCTGCTCCAGTGAAGCGTTGAGCTCGCGCACCTCCTCCTCCACCCGCACACGCTCGGTCACGTCTTCGACCAGCGAACTGATGCCGATCGCTCGGCCCGATGCATCGGTGAGCAGGCTGTTGTGCCAATCGCAAATCACGACGCTGCCGTCTTTGCGACGATTGCGCACCCGCGGCACGTAAGAGCCCTGCTCTCGCAGCACCTGTCGCCAACCGCGCACCACCGCTTCACGCTCCGCGGGGTCCACCATGAACCACGCCTTGTGCCCCAGGGCCTCCTGGGCCGGCACGCCGAAAATCCGCTCCGCCGCGGGATTCCATCCCCGCACTCGCATGCCGCGGTCCCAATCGATCGCAGCCAGCGGGGTGCGCTCGATCAGCATCCGGATGCGTTCGCGCGACTCTTCGTTCTCCATCTCCGCAATGCGCCGCGCCTCGCTCTCGAAGACACTCGCGACCATATCGGAGATGGCGCCGTTGAAGATCTTCTCCTCCTCCGTCCAAGTCCGCCGATGACGCAGCGATTCCACACACAGCATGCCTTTGAGCTCACCGCGCAAGCGCACCGGCGTGCACAGGACCGACACCACTTGGTCGCGCGCAAAACACGCGGGGTTGAATTGGGCGGCAATCGGCTCGTCGGACGTCAGGTTGATTTCAACATGGCGGTTCTTTTCCAGCGCCGTGAAGAGCAGCGGAATCGCTGTCTGCGCAAAACTGTAGTGCTGGTCGGTGAAGTCGTCGCGCAATCCCTGGCGATGATGCATCTCCAGACGCTCGGGCTCCGGGTGCCGGATCCAGATGCTCACCCGTCCCACCCGCAGGCCGTCGAGGCAGATGAGCGTGAGCTTCCGCAGCGCATCTTCGGCCCGATCGCCGTGCACCACCGGGTCCGCCGCGACGCGACTCAAGGCCGTATTGAGCACACTGATACGCTCGGAGCGGCGCCGCAAGAACTCCTCGGCCTGGCGTCGCGCGAGGGATTCCATGCGCAGCGACAACACGTCAGCCACCGCGCCGAGAAACAGTTTGTCCTCCGCCGTCCACCGTCGGCTTTGCTCCGCCGACTGCGCGCAGACAAACCCCACGATCTGCTCACGCGCCATCAGCGGGCTGATCAAGAGATTCAGCATCGGCAGACCGGGCAGGTGTTTGCTGAAATATTCCCGCATGGCCGGGTCGGCGGCGGAATCCGGTATCACCAGACATCGCTCCTCCCGCAGCTCGCGCTTGAGGAGCTTGTCCACCGCAAGCGGAAGCGGCCCGCCGTCACGGTGCCCGCCACTGGCGACATCAAACACGCTCACGAAGTCATGCAGCTCGCGTTTTTCCAAGGCGAGCCAGGTCACCACATAGGCGACCTCAAGCGCCTCGCCGCAAAATTGCGAAGCGTGGCGCAGCCCGTCCTGAATGGATTCACTGCGATAAAGTTCGCGGGTGAGCGCGGCGATCAACTCGCTGTTGCGCACCAAGCGGTTCGCCTGCGCCTCCAGCTGTTGCTCGGCCACCCGCCGAGCCTCGCGTTCGAACGCAAAGGCAAGCAGGTCCGTCATCGCCCGGGCCAGCAGCTCATCCTCCGCCCGCCAGGCTTCGCCATCGCGGCGGTGCACCGAAAAGAGGCCGGAGATTCGCCCGCCGACCACGACGCCCAGATCCAGAAACGAGATGTGGCCCTCGTGCTTCATCCGCTCCGCATAAATCCGCGCCGTGCGACTGTCGGTCCGCGCGTCGGCCACGAGCACCTTGCCGTCGCGCTCCATCGATTGCCAATAGGCGGCGTGATCGGCCCGGGGGATGCGCAGCCGGCCACAATCCACCGGGCCATCGATGGATTTCAGTGAAACCAGCTCGATGTCGCCCGCTTCATTGCACACTCGCCAGACCGAAACGCGCCATGCCTGGAGCAGTTCGAGGCTCGATTCGAGCACCTGCTGAATACCGTCCGCCAGACCGGACTGCGCCAGCGTAAGCGCCACGTCGTGGGTGATGTCGTTGGCCCGCAACAGCCGTTGGGCATTCGCCCGCGTCGATGCTTCGTTGGCCACCAGGGTCTTCTCGCGATCGGCGACCTTCTCGGCCATGACATGAAACTGGTTCGCCAGCTGAGTGATTTCCACCGGACCTCGCCGCCGCGCCTCGTCGCGCATCGCCTTGCCTTCGGCGACTCGCTCCACCTCCGCGCCGAGCCGCGCGATCGGGCGGCTCAAGCCGACCGCCAGAAACCAAGAAAAGCCAATGCCCGCGACCGCGATGAGCGTCAGCATACCGATCGCCGCCCGCTGCAATTTGTGCATCTCCGCGCTGACCACGGCCATGGGCAGCACCGAGACCACCATCCAGCGCGGTTGCATCTCGCCCCCGAGGAAACGGATGCTGGACAGGAATTCCTCGCCGTCCAAATCGATCATCTGCGGCGGCGGCGGATTGGCCGCCAGCACCTCAAAGTCGCCTTCGAAGCGCCGGGAACTTTCCGCCACCAAGGGATCGAAGCCGAGATTCGCGCCCCACACTGCACCGGCTTCCAGGTAATCCGAATGGACCACCACGCGCCGGGCTCCGTCTTCACGCTGTTCCATCACGAACACCCGCCCGACCACGCCCTGCTGCAGCTGGCGCACGAAACGCGACAGCTCGATGGTCCCGAAGTCGACGTCCACCACCGCCTGCAATTTCCCCTCCTCGTCGCGCACCGGCGAGGCTAGGGTCACCCCGGCCGAAGCCGGCGTGAATTGATTCGCCGGGAACAGGTAGGAGTCCGTCCAGATCCGCCGTCCTTCGTTTGCGACCGCCAAATAGAAAGGGCGCTCCCGTGGATCGTATCCGTCCCACGGCGAGACCTGCACCGCGCTCAGGGCCCCGTCGGGCTCCAGCAAACCGTCGCGCACGAAACGCTCCTCGTTCGCACCGATGGCGTAATGTCGCAGCAACACCGCCCCATCCGCACGCCGCTGCAGAAAGGCGTATTCCCCGGTCTCCGCGATCGCCACGCCGGCGTAAGTGATCGAATCCGACGCCATAAAAAGCGGCGCGACATCACACAGCGCGGCGACAGGATCAAAGGCTCCGGCCTGGGCGCGGACCACCCGCTCCAACACCGCGCTCTGGTTGACCGCGTCGGTGGTGATGACCTGCAACTGGCTTACCATCCGCTGCAGCCCCTGCTCCGCCAGGGCCTCGGCGTGAGACCGGTTCGTGCGCTCGCCGAAATACCGGTTGGTGAGCACCATCGCGACAAAACCGAGCACCACCACACTCGTCATCGCCGCGATGAAACGAACACGGTAACTGTTGAGTCTGAATCGCGCGACCGAAGGCACCGGGCGATCACGCCGCATCGGTGGTGAAAATGCAAATCATTGCCCTTCCCTGCAATTAACCTTTCTTAGCCCGCACCCGCCGGCCCAAAAAACCGCCGCCGCCGCCGACCGCTCCTCCGCTCACCATGCTCACCCACCCCCGCCAGACCCGTTCGTTCCTCGGCCAGGTTGCCGACGGTGGTCTGTTCATGCTGGCCCTCGGCGTGGCATATTCACTGCGAGCCTACTTGGCCCGCTTTTCGCTCGATCCGCTGGAAGCCATCACCAACTACCTCTGGTTGTTTCCGTGGGTCGGCGTCTTCGGCCCGCTCATGCTGCGCTCGCAGGGCCTCTATGCCCAGCCGCGCCTGACTTCACGCTGGGGCATCCTCTTCATCATCGTGCGCGGCTGCATGGTGACCGTGGCCGGCACCATCTTCCTGCTCTTCCTCGTGCGCGAGGAGTTCGCCCGCTCGGTCATCCTGCTCGTCGGCGGCTTCGGGGTCATTCTCGTCTACGGCCGCCACGAATTGACCCGCTGGAGCAGCGGCGACGAGCGCTGGCAACGCCGGGTGCTCTGGCTCGGTTCGCCCGCCGAAAACCGGATCGCCCAGAACGCGCTGTCCGGCCTCGAACGCGACGCGCTCTCGACCGCGGCGGAATGTGACCCGGCCACGACCGACGCCGCCGCCTTCATCGACCTGCTCCACCAACACGCGATCGACGCGGTTGTGGCCAACATGGCCGGCGCCGACCCGGCGCGCATCAAACCCCTGCTCGATGCCTGCGAAAGCGAGGGCGTCGAATTGCTCATCCGCCCCGGCTTGCCCCTCGGTTCCGCCTGGCGTCTCGCGGTGGACGAATTTGCCGGCGAACCCGTGCTCTATGTGCGCCCGCAGTCCGCCGCCCCGACCGCCCTCGCCGTCAAGCAGGCCGCCGACTACCTCCTGGCGGGCGGGCTCTTGCTGCTGCTGTCGCCGGTGTTTCTGCTCACGGCGATCGCGGTCAAGTTCACCTCCCGCGGCCCGGTGTTGTTTCGCCAGGAGCGGGGAGGCCGCAACGGCCGACCCTTCACGATGCTGAAGTTTCGCACCATGCGAGTTGGCGCCGAGACCGAGCAGGCCGAGCTCGCCGCGCGCAACGAGCTCAAGGGCCCCGCCTTCAAACTAAGCCACGATCCGCGCGTCACGCCACTGGGCCATTTCCTGCGCCGTCACAGCCTCGATGAACTGCCGCAACTCTGGAACGTGTTGCGCGGCGAAATGAGTCTGGTCGGCCCCCGCCCCCTGCCCCTCGACGAGATCGGTGCGATTGCCGCCGGCGCCGACCGCCGCCGCCTCAGCGTGAAACCCGGCATGACCGGGTTGTGGCAAGTCAGCGGACGCAGCGACCTCGCCGACTTCGCGGATTGGGTGCGCCTCGACCTCGCCTACATTGACCAGTGGAGCCTGTGGTTGGACCTGAAAATCCTCCTCGCGACGATCCCGGTGGCGCTGCTCGGTCGCGGCGCGCGTTAGCCACGGTTTAATCCCCGCGCAGCGCCTCCATCGGGCTCACTCGCAGTGCGCGCCACGCCGGAATCGCACAAGCGACCGTCCCGGCGACGACCAAGACCGCAATGGTGCCCATGAAGGCGGGCGGATCACCCGGTTGCACGTCGTAGAGGAAACTCTGCAGCAACTGCCCGGCGAAGAAGGCCACCACCAAACCGATCGCGAGACCGATGACGAGGTGCACTCCGCCGTCGCGCAGCACGAGCGTCAACACACTGCGCGGACTCGCGCCCAGCGCCATGCGCACGCCAATCTCCGGCGTGCGCTGGCTGACGCTGTAGGCCATCACCCCGTAAATGCCGACCGC
This sequence comes from Actomonas spartinae, assembly GCF_051209155.1. Taxonomy (NCBI): domain Bacteria; kingdom Pseudomonadati; phylum Verrucomicrobiota; class Opitutia; order Opitutales; family Opitutaceae; genus Actomonas; species Actomonas spartinae. The sequence goes on along the minus strand of NZ_JBPJGB010000002.1, from coordinate 1,555,077 downwards.
GGCGAGCACCAGCGCGACCCCACCGAAGATGCCGAAGATCCACGCGAAGAGTTTGTTGAAGAACAGCGCTTGATCGAGGTGCTGCTGCAACGGCTGCACCCAGTAGATCGGCAGATCAGGATCGATCCGACGCACCTCCTCGCGCATCAACTGGGCGGCGGCGGCGGGATCGGCGCTGGTGGTCCGCAGCAACAGCGAATAATAACGCGCGGTGCCTTGGGTCAGCGCGAGGTAGACCTGCGGCTCGACCGGATTTTCAAAGTCTCCCTGGTAGACCGACGGCGCGACGCCGACCACCGTGACCCACGGATCATCGGTCACGTCATCGGCCTGGCCGAGTTTCAGGCGTTTGCCGAGCGCACTCTCCCCCGGCCAAAAGGTCTCCGCCGCCTTCAGGTTCACGATCGCCACGCGGTCGCGATCGGGCGTGTCGGTGCGCGCAAAATCCCGGCCCGCCACCAGGTCCACGCCGAGCAGGTCAAACCACCCCGCCGACACCACGCCACTGCCCGCCTCCGGTTGCCGTTCGCCACCGGTCAACGGGGAATCTTCCAGCACCACCGCGCCGGTTCCGTCCCACGTTGGCAGCCGGTTGCTCAGGGCGGCCGATCGCACGTCGGCCCGTTCGTCGAGGTTGATGAGCAAGCGCTCGAAGAACGCGATGCGCCCTGCTTCATCGGCGTATTGGGCTTCGGGCAATCCAATGCGGCAGGACATGATCCCGGTCGCTTCGTAGCCCAGCGGAATATCTGCCGACTTGATCACGGAGCGAATCATCAGCCCGGACATCACCAGCAGCACACAGGACAGCGCCACCTCGGCGATGACCAGGGTCCGCGTCAACCGCCCACCCCGCGCGCCGGTCGAGCCTCGCGAAGCGTCATTCAAAAAGGTCACGAGGTTTGATCGCGTGAGTCGCACCGCCGGAAGCAATCCGGCAAACAGACACGACATGACCGCCACCAGTGCCACGTAGAGCAGCACACTCACATCCATCTGCCAGACCAACCACGACGGCATGGTTTCACCCGAGTTCGCCATCGCCCGCCCAAAGGCTTCGAGCAGCCCATACGCCAAGGGCAGCCCGAGCAAGGACCCGCCGGCCGCGAGCACCAGGCTCTCCAATAGCAGCAAGCGCACCGTGCGGCCGCGACCCGCGCCCAGGGCGGTTCGCACCGCGAGTTCCTTGGACCGCGCGCCGCCGCGCACCAGCAGCAGGTTGGCGACATTGGTGCAGGCGATGAGCAGCACCGCCGTCACGCAGGCCATCATGATCGCCAGCATCTGGCGCACATGGTCGCCGATAAAGTCCTCGCGCATGAGTCGTAGTTTGATGCCGAGATTCAGGTAATCGTCCGGGTAGGCCTGGGCCCAGCGCGCGAACAGCACGTCGAGTTCGCGTTGCGCCGCCGCCACGTCGACGCCTGGTGCCAGTCGGCCAAAAACATCGAGATAACGGGTGTCGCGCTCCTCGTTGTCCCGATCGTAGCGACGGGGCATCCACAGGTCCGTTGACTCCGGGAAATCGAGCTTCCCCTGGCTCACTCCAATGATCGTGGCGACCTCCCCGTTCACCCGCAGCGTCTCACCGATCACATCCGGCGCGGCCCCGAAGCGGGTTTGCCACAGGGACTCGCTGATCACCACCACCGGCGCGGCGCCGGCGACATCTTCGTCGTCCGTCCACCACCGGCCAAGTTGTGGCCTGGCGCCGATGGTCTGCAGACCGTTGCCTGTCATCCACGTGCCCGTGAATCGTTCCGGCGCAAGGTCACCGCCGCTGACATTGAAGGTGCCGGATTGCATCGCGGAGAGCCCCCCGATCGTGGTCGCGGCTCCGCGCAGATCCTCAAACTCCTGCATGGAAAGGCCGCCATCGATCCGCCCGCTGGAGGTGTTGAGCAGTTTGATGGAAATCAGCTCGTCCGGCCGCTCGTAAGGCAGACTCCGAAAGAGCAGTGCATTGACGATGCTGAACATCGTGGTGTTGACCCCGATGCCGATGGCCAGGGTGAGGAGGGCGATGAAAACGAACCCCGGAGCCTTGGCGAGCGAGCGCAGGGTGAAGCGTAGATCCGACAACATGATGCCCTCCAGCACCCCACTCAACCGCCATGAGTCGCAAAAAAATCTGATTTTCTCTGCGAATCGGCTGCAAGATCGCCGGGATGCGGGTGCTTTTTGTGCTTTTGCGCCCTTTTTGTCGCCAAGTAGACAAAGGCAGTCACCGTTCTGACACACACACTTGAACCACCACCATGTTTCGTTTCATCGCCCGCCGTCTGCTCGAAGCCATTCCGGTCCTCTTCATCATTGTGGCCGTCTCCTTTGTGATGCTGCACCAAGCGCCCGGCGGTCCCTTCGACAGTGAGAAGGCCGTGACGCCGGAAGTGCTGCGCAATCTCGAGGCCCACTACGGCCTCAACAACCCGCTGCACGTCCAGTTCTTCGACTACCTGAAGAGTATCATCCTCCACTTCGATTTTGGACCGTCGTTCAAATACCCCAACCGCACCGTCAATGAGATCATCGCCGACAAGTTGCCCGTCTCGCTGGAACTCGGCCTCACGTCACTTGTGGTCGCGTTGTTGATCGGGATCCCACTCGGCACCTTCGCCGCGGTTTACCGCAACAGTTGGGCCGACTACCTCTGCTCGTCGATCGCGCTCACCGGCATCTGCATTCCGACCTTTGTGATGGGGCCGCTCTTCGTGCTGCTCTTCGCCATCAACTTCGGTTGGTTCAACGCCTCGGGTTGGTATACGAGCTACGACCGCGTCCTGCCGGCCGCGACGCTCGGCCTCGTCTACGCCGCCTACGTTGCCCGCCTCACCCGCGGTGGCATGTTGGAGATCCTCAACCAGGACTACATCCGCACCGCCCGCGCCAAGGGCGCCAGCGAGACCCGCGTGATCTTCAAGCACGCCCTGCGCGGCGGCCTGCTGCCGGTCGTCTCCTTCCTCGGCCCCGCCATCGCCGGCATCCTCACCGGCTCGTTCGTCATCGAGACCATCTTCCAGATCCCCGGTCTCGGCCGCGCCTTCGTCGAGAGCGCCTTCAACCGCGACTACACCTTGGTCCTCGGCACCGTCATCCTCTACGCGACGCTCATCATCAGCATGAACCTCATCGTCGACGTCGTCCAAGTGCTCCTCAACCCGAAGCTCAAATTCGAGTAAGCCGCCCTGATGTAACATCAGACTTCATACATCCAACCTCTTACATCGAATGTCCCTCTCCCTCTCCCCCTCCGCCGACCAACTCCCGTCCAACGTGCCCGCGCCCGACGAACTCGAACAGGGTTCTTCGTTGTGGCAGGACGCCTGGCACCGTCTCGCTAAGAACAAGCTGGCCCTCGCCGGCGGCGGTCTCCTCGTCTTCCTCACCATCGCCTGCATCGTCGGTCCTTGGTTGAGCCCCTTCAGCTACGAAGAGACCAACCTCAACAACACCTTCGCGTCACCCAACGGCACCCACTGGCTCGGCACCGACCAACTCGGCCGCGACCTGCTGGTGCGCCTGCTGATCGGTGGTCGTATCTCGATCGGCGTCGGCCTCTGCGCCACCTTTGTCGCGCTCACCATTGGTGTGGTCTACGGTGCCGTCGCCGGCTTTTTTGGCGGCAAGACCGATACTGTCATGATGCGCATCGTCGACATCATGTATGCGCTGCCCTTCACCATTTTTGTCATCCTCCTGATGGTGTTCTTCGGTCGCAACATCCTGCTGCTCTTCGTCGCCATCGGCGCGGTCGAGTGGTTGACCATGGCCCGCATCGTGCGCGGGCAGATCATGTCCTTGAAGAAGATGGAGTTCATCGAAGCCGCCCGGTCATTGGGCCTCGGCAAGCGCCGGATCATCTTCCGCCACATGATCCCCAATGTGCTGGGCCCGATCATCGTCTACACGACGCTCACCATTCCCGCGGTCATGTTGCTCGAGGCCTTTCTCAGCTTCCTCGGCCTCGGCGTGCAGCCGCCGCTCAGCTCCTGGGGTTCCCTCATCAAGGACGGCGCGGAGAAGATGGAGGAATACCCGTGGCTGCTCCTCTTCCCCGGTGCCGTGTTCTCGCTCACCCTCTTTTCGCTGAACTTCCTCGGCGACGGTCTGCGCGACGCCCTCGACGTCCGCTCGTCGAAGGACTGAGTGCCACGCCGCGCATGATCAAGCGCTTCCGCCCCTTTTTCGGCTACCTCAAGCCGGTCAAAGGCACCCTGCTCGCGGCCCTGCTCTGTGGCCTGATCTACGGCGCAGCCAATGGCGCCGGCCTGCCACTGATGATGCAGTGGGTGTTCCCGAAGATCTTCGCGGAAGACGCCGCCACCCTCACCACTTGGCAACTCGCGCTCGTCGCCGCATGGCTGCCCATCGTGTTCCTAGTCCGCGGTCTCGCTGGCTACGGCAACGTCTACCTCGTGCAACTCGCCGGCGTGCGCGTGCTCGAGAAGATCCGGCTCGATTTTTTCGCCAAGTTGCAGCGCCTGCCCCTCTCGTTCCTGCAGCGCCAGTCCAGCGGCGACCTCATTTCGCGTGGCCTCGCGGACACCAACCAGCTGCAGGTCACTCTCACCTCTGCCGCCAACGAAATCATCCGCCAGCCGGCCACCCTGCTCGGCTCGATCGGTTTTCTCATCTGGGTGGCGTTCAACGAACGCGGCGTCGCCCTCGTTCTGGTCTGCCTCGCAGTGGTGCCACTCTGCGTCCTGCCGATCCGTTTCATCGGCAAGAAAATCGTCCGGCGCGCCCAAGAAGTGCAAAAGGAGCTCGGTTCCATCACCGGCCGCTTCAGTGAGAACCTCGCTGCCGCTCGCGAGGTGCGTGCCTTCGGTCTGGAGGAGCGAGAAACCGAACGCTTCAGCAGCATCAGCAACGCCCTCGTGCGTTTTCAGATGAAAGTGGTCAAATACCACCAGGCGCTGAACCCCGCGATCGAGATCATCTCCGCCATCGGTATCTCCATCACGCTCATCTACGCCTACCGCGTGCAGGTCCCGCTGGAGTCCTTCATTGCCCTGATCACCGCGTTGTATGTCAGCTACGAACCGATCAAGAAACTCGGCAACCTCAACAACGAGCTCAAGAAGGGGCAGGCTGCGCTTGAGCGACTTGAGGTCGTGTTGCATGAACCCGTCAGCATCACCGACCCAGCCGAGCCCTTGCCCTTTGATCGCGTCCGCGGCGACATCATCATGGACAAGGTCCGGTTCGCTTACCGCGAAGGCGAGACCGTCCTTAAAGATGTCACGGTCGAGATACCAGCCGGCACGGTCTGCGCCTTGGTGGGCCCGAGTGGCGCGGGCAAATCCACCTTCGCCAATCTCGTCCCTCGGTTCTACGAAACCGTCTCCGGTCACGTGAAAATCGACGGCACCGACGTGCGTGATGTATCCCTCGCCGACCTTCGCCGCCACATCGGTATCGTCTCTCAGGAGTCCGTTCTCTTCGACGATACGATCTACGCCAACCTCCTGCTCAGTCGCCCCGACGCCACTCGCCAGGAGGTTGAGGCTGCCGCTCGGGCCGCCTACGCGCATGACTTTATCCTGAAGTTGCCGAACGGATACGACACCATCGTCGGCGAACGCGGCGCCTCGCTCTCCGGTGGCCAGCGCCAACGTCTCGCTCTCGCCCGCGCCTTCCTGCGCGACGCGCCGATCCTCATCCTCGACGAAGCCACCAGCGCGCTGGACAGCGAAAGCGAGGCCTTCATCCAAAAGGCCCTGCGCGAGTTGGTGGTCGGCAAAACCGTGCTCATCATCGCCCATCGCTTCAGCACGATCCGCGATGCTTCGATGATCCTGGTGTTCGACCGCGGCCGCCTCGCCGCCCGGGGCTCCCACGACGAGCTCCTCACCACCAGCCCGCTCTACAAGACCCTCTACGAACGCCAGACAGCCTTGGGCGGCGAGTGAGGGCGGCCCGACCGATAAACCGCCAGGATTGGTGTTCATTCGTGTCCATTCGTGGTTAAACTTCCCACCGTGTCCAAAGACCGTGAACCCGCACGCTTCACCCGTCTCGCCGAGGAACTGATCGGCGACCTGCGCGGCGTGCCCTTCAACGAGCCGCGTCGACAGGTCAAACGCCAGACCAAGTCCGCCGGCGACGTCATCGAGAACCTGGTGCACAAATACCACCTCACCGACTCCTCGCCGGTGCAGGTCCTGCGCGAACGCTGGCCGGAACTCGTCACCCCCACCCTCGCGGCCTATTCGCACGTGGTGGAGATCAGCAACTCCGGCTGGCTGGTCGTCATGGTCTCCAACTCGGTCGCGAAACAGGAACTTTCCAACAATCGCCGTCGCTTCTTGCCCGCCATCAAGGCCGTCCCTGGTTGCGGCGCGATCAAGGGCATGACCTTTCGCGCCGGTTGAGACCGGGTCAGGTGCGTCGCGCCTGTTTTCCGCTCAGCAGCCAGCCGCGCACATCCTCCAGGGCCATGTAGAGGCAGGGCACGAGCACGAGAATGATCATCGTCGCGAAGACGATGCCGAAGCCCAACGAGATCGCCATCGGAATCAAATACTGCGCCTGCAGCGAGCGCTCCGAGATGATCGGAATCAAACCGCCCGCCGTCGTCATCGTGGTCAGCGCGATCGGACGGAAGCGCCGCAATCCGGCCTGCAGGATCGCATCGAACGCCGAGGCATCCTTGCGTCGTTGCCGGTTGGCGAAATCGATCATGATGAGCGAGTCGTTCACCACCACACCCGACAGCGCGATGATGCCCATGAGGCTGATGAGCGAAAGGTCGTAGCCGAGAATCATGTGCCCGATCACGGCGCCAATCGCACCGAACGGAATCGCCACCAGCACCACAAAGGGTTGCACGTAACTTCCGAACGCGATCGCGAGCAGGGCGTAGATCACAAACAAGGCCATGCCCAGCCCGGCATACAAGACCTGCGTCGACTCCCGCATGTCCGCCTGGGAGCCTTCGAAGCTCCAGGTCAGGCCCGGAAAATCCGCGCGCAATTGCGGGAGCACTTCGTTGTCGAAGGCGTCGATCACCTGGCCGATCGCGCGCTTCGGCTCGACATCCATCGATACGCCGACCACCCGCCGGCCGTCGCGCCGATTGATCGAGGTGAAGGCCTCGCCGTAGTCGAGTTCGACGACGTCGTAGAGCGGCACCTCCGCCCCCGAGGGGGTCATGATCACGAGGTCCTCCAGGTTGTGCAGGTCCTTGCGCTCCGTGAGCGGCAGCTTCACCCGCACCTCGACTTCATTGGTGCCGCGCATCTGGCGCGTGGCCAGCGCACCGTAAAATGCATCCCGAATCTGCTGGCCGACATCGTCGGAGGTGAGCCCGAGCGCGCGCCCTTCCGGACGCAGGCGAAAGTCGATCTGCTTCTTCCCCTTGTTGTAGTTGTCGCTCACGTCACGGGTGTTGGCGAACTGCTCCGCCCGCGCCACAAACGCGGCCGTTGCCTTCTCCAACACGTCGATGTCGTCGTGGCTCAGATCCACGTCGATGTCCTGGCGGTAGCCGCCCGGACCGCTCTCCGCTTCAAAGGTCATCTGGCTCACACCCGGGATGTCGCCGATTTCGTCGCGCCACAGTTTGATCACCTCGGCCGCGGTCATGTCGCGTTGATCCGGCGGGCGCATCACGATCTCCACGTCCACGAAGCTGCCGCCGCGCACGTTGGTTTTGATGCCTTCTGCCACCTTGTGCAGGTTGTGCTCTTCAAACATCCGCTGAGTCGACGCAGTCACATCATTCGCGACGCGCGCGGCCTGTTCTGGCGTCACGCCGACCGGCAGACGGATGCCCGCCTCGATCTCGTCGGCCGCGACCTCGGGCATGTTGATCATCCCCATGTGCGCGCTCGTGGCGTAACTGCCCACGATCACAAACAGGGCCAGCGCCGCGGTGAGCGTGACGTAGCGCGCGCGCAGGCACAGCTTGAGGAAGCGCTTGTATTTCGTGTTCACGAAGTGGCTGAAAGCCTGCGCGAATTTCTGCTGGGTCCCGTGCAACTTGCGCCCCACCCGGCCACCGCCGCCCTCACCCGTATGAGCCAAGTGGGCCGGCAAAATGAACAACGCCTCGAACAGGGAAACCAGCAGCACGATGATCACCACCGCCGCCAGCGGCCACCAGAACATGCCCGTTTCACCGGGCAGAAACAGCAACGGAATGAACGCCACCACGTTGGTCAAAATGCTGAAGATCACCGGCCCCGCGATGTCGCGCGCGCCCTTCACCGCGGCCTCCATGAAACTCATGCCCTGCTGCCGGTATTCGTAGACGTTTTCGCCCACCACGATCGCGTCGTCCACCACGATGCCGAGCACCACCAGGAAGGCGAACATCGAGATCATGTTGATGCTCACATCCACCACCGGCAGGAACATGATGCCGCCGACGAACGAGATCGTCATCCCCATCATCACCCAAAACGCCAGGCGCAGCTCCAGGAAGATCGCGAGAATCGCCAACACGATCACCATCGCGAGCACGCCGTTTTCGATGAGCAGTGACAGCCGCTGACGATAGTCCTCCGCCGCGTTGCTATCGATGCGCCATTCGACCCCCGGCGGCAGGCCGATCTCGAAGTCGGCCATGATTTCCTCCACCGCTTCGGCGATCTCGAGCGGCGACTGATCGCCGATCCGAAACACATTCACCTCCGCCGAGAGCGACTGGTTGAACTGGGAAGGAAAACTCCCCTCCTCAAAGCCGTCTGTGATGGTCGCAATGTCCCCCAAACGCACCCGCGCCCCGTCCGGCGCGGCGAGGATCTCGATCTGCGCGTATTCATCCGCCCATTGTTTGCGCTCCTTCATGCGCAGCAGAATCTCCCCGGTCGCGGTCTCGACCGCCCCCGCCGCAATGTCATCGCTCGACTCGCGGATGATCGCGGCCACCTGCCCGAGGGTGAGTTGGTATTCACGCAGCGTCGCCCGCGGGATCTCCACATGGGTCACGAAGTCCGGCGAACGGCCCAGCTCAACCTGAGTGATGCGCGGATCACTCAACATCTGGTCGCGCAGTCGCTCGGCCATGCGCCGCAGCGTCCACTGATCGCCGGCCCCGAACAGCACGATGTTGAGCACTTCGCGCTGCTGCGTGCGCAGGCTGACCTGCGGCTCGTTGATGTCATCGGGAAAGGTGCGGATGCGACTCACCGCCTGGTCCACATCCTGAAACGCCCGCATTCGATCCGTGCCTGTGACCAACTCGATCGTCACCGAACCCCCACCCTCACGCGCCACCGACGTGATCTCTTTGATGCCGTCGACCCCGCGCACCGTCTCCTCGATCGGCAACAAAATGCCTTGCTCCACTTCCGCCGGCGCAGCGCCCGGGTAGCCCACGCTCACCGTGACGACATCGAGCTGAAAGGACGGGAACACCTCCTTCTGAATATTGGCCGCGGTCCAAAGTCCGCCGACCAGCAGAATCACCACGAGCAAATTGGCGGCGACGGAATTGCGCGCCATCCAGCCGATGACACCGTCGCCCTTCAACTCCGTCCGCTTCGGCGGCGGTGCCTCGGCGCTCATTCGTCGCCTCCTTCGGTGCGCAAGGGCGCGCCTTCGACGATCGCGCTCAATCCCGTCGTCACCACGGCCGCGCCGTCGGCCAGTCCGTCGCGAATATAAACGTGCCGCGCATCGCTGAACACCACGTCGACCGCGGCGATGCGGAGCTCGCCGTCATCATTCACCCAAACGGTGTTGTTCTCGCGGAGATAACTTCGCTCCAATCGGACCACCCCCGCCAGCGGAGCTCCTTCGATTGTGACCTCCAACAAGGCGCCAATGATCAAGGGCGGCTGATCGTTGGCCGAGGCTTGGCGCGCCAACGGGTCCTCGACCACCACGTTCACGCGCGCCAAACGGGTGTTCTCGTCGAGCGCGCCGATGAGACGATCGACCCGTCCTTCGCGGGTCGCGCCCTCGGGCCAGGTCGCCCGACTCCGCAGGACCACCCGCGAACCGGCCGGGGCGGAACCCTCGCCGAACTGGATGCGCGACAATTTGTCGAGCGGCACCGTCGCGGTCACCCAATACGAATCGACGCTCACCAGTCGCCCCAATGACTGCCCCCTCGAAACCTGCGAGCCCACGCCGACATCGCGCGACAACACCATCGCGTCGAAGGGCGCCGACACCGTCGTGCGTTCGAGATCCAGCAGCGCCTGATCGAGGTCGGCCTGCGCCGCCTCCAGATCGGCCTTGGCCGCGTTGAGCTGGGGTTCGCGCAGCACCAGCGACGCGTTGTCCGTGCCGAGCTCGTCACCAAGCAACTCGTAGTCGATCTGCGCGACGCGTTGCCGCCCCATTTCCAATTCCAAATTTGCCTCGGCTTGATGCAAGGCGCTGCGGCGCTGCGCGACCACGTTGCGGAAGTCCGCCGGGTCGATCCGCAGCAGCGGCTCACCGGCTTTGACCAAGTTGCCCGGATCAAACGCCGGCATCCGCTCCAGGACCTCGCCACTCACGCGCGAGCTCAGGGCCACATCATCGCGTGCCCGCACCACACCCATCACCACGATCTGCGGCCGGTAGTCCCCGCGCTGGACCGTCACGGTTTCGACCAGCATGGCCGTGCGTTTGCTCATCGTGGAGCGCTGCGCGGCGGGTTCGGTGGAGTAGATCAAAGCCGAAACCCCCGCCGCGACGGCGGCGATGATCACGCAAAGGAGCAGGGTTCGTTTCCAATTCATCTCTTTAAAAAGGGATTCATGCCTCCGGACTCACCGCTTGGGCCAGTTGCGATCGATCCGGCGCGATGCCTCCGGCCAGCGCCCGATACACCCCTACCCGGTATTCCGCCAGGACTCGCCGCGCCTCCAGCACATCGCGTTGCAGTTGCTGCACTTGATTGAGCGCCGTCAGCGCATCGAGGAAGTCGGTCACGCCATTGAGGTATTCATTGAGCAATCGCTGATAGGACTGCTGGGCGAGGCGCGCCTGCGCCTCCAAACTCGCAATCCGCTCCGCCTGCCGCCGCTCGCGCACCAAGGCGTCCTCGGTTTCGCGCAAGGCTTCGAGCACGGTCTGACCATACTCCGCCAAGCGTCGTCGGGCGATTGCCTCGTTGCGTTCGACCTCGGCCTGCCGGTTCCCGGCGTCAAAGAGCGGCGCGACCACTTGCCCGGCCAGGTTACGAATCCAGTCGTCGAACAAAGCCGACGGTCGATCCGCCACCGTATCGAGCGACGCTCGCAGGGTGATGCGCGGATAACGTTCCGCGACGGCCGCGGCCAATTCCGCGTTCGCTGCGCGCAAGCGGGCCAGCGCCGCCTGCACATCGGGCCGCCGTTGCAGCAACTCCGCCGGCACCCCCGTGCGAGGCATCGCCGGCAGGGTCGGCAGGCTGGTCGCGATCGCGCCCGGGACTGGCGATGGCGGCTGGCCTTGCAGCACGGCGAGACGATGCTCGAGCACCGCCATCTCCAGTTCCACCAACGCCAACTGGCCGCGGTTGCGTTCCAACACCTGCTGCTGGCGGAGCACGTCCGCACTGCGCACCAAACCGCCACTGAATCGTGCGCGCTGCGACCGCAGCACTTTCTCGTTGGTGGCCAGCTGATCCTGCAACAGCTCTCGCTGCTGGCGGGCCTCGATCAATTGAAAATAGCTCACCGCCACCTCGGCCGAAAGCGATAACGCCGCCGCCTGCAGGTCGGTGTAGGCCGCCTCGGCGCGAAAATCGGCTGCCGCCGCCGCGGCGCCGACGCGCCGCCAAAGGTCCACTTCGTAAGCTGCCGCCAGACCGGCTCCGTATTCGCGCTCCGAGACACCCGCCTCGCGGCGATCGCTCCCCCCCGCGCTCGCCTCCAACTCCGGCCAGCGGGACGCGCCGGTCCGCCGCGCCACGGCCTCCGCCTCCTGCAAGGACTGCCAGACTGCCTCCAAGCTCAGATTCGCCGCCAGAGCGCGGTCGATCCGCTGTGTCAGCTCGGCGTCGCCCCACGCCGTCCACCACCGTTCCGGCGGTTCGACGGTTCCGCCCTGTTCGCCAAACTGGACCGGCACGTCGACTGCCGGCGTCTCGGTCACCGGGGTCGCGCATCCCCCCCACCACGCACACATCGCCGCGACCGCCGCCGCGAGTTCCCACGCCCGCCGACGCATTTTGCGCCCAACGGGGTGCTGCGGCTCGTCCGCTGAACTGGGGCTAACCTCGAACACCGCCCTCACCGAAGTCCGCTCGACCGGGATATCAAACGCCCCGGGCCGATTACCCCGGACGCGACCCTAGGGTGGCTGAGGTCTTGACCCCTTGAGCGACCCCGTGGATTTAGACCCGCTCAGGCGGCCAAATTTGCCGAAAAATTGCGCTTGCACGCGGTCGCCCCGTTTTTGAATGTCGCCCCTTGCGTTAGTGAAACTCCGCCGGTTGCGGGGTTCCACCATGACTGGTCTCGCCTCCCGCGGGATTGGAACGGTGGGTTCGGCTGATGGCACAGTAAGCGCTGTGTCGGATGCGGGGTCCACGGGGCTGCGAAGCCCCCTACAGTTATGCAACCTTACTAATAACCAATGTCTACCGTCGCTAAGCCCGAAATCATCGAACAGTTCAAGACCCACGATAAGGACACCGGCTCGTCCGAAGTCCAGATCGCCATCCTGAGCGCCCGGATCAATCACCTGACCGAGCACCTGCGCATCCACCGCAAGGACTTCCACTCCCGCCGCGGCCTCCTGCAAATGGCCTCCCGTCGTCGTAAGCTCCTCGACTACGTCAAGCGCCACGACCTCGAGAAATACCGCGAGCTCCTCCAGAAGCTCAACCTGCGCAAGTAATCCCCCTTTCCACGGGCGGCTCCCTTACCGGGGCCGCCCGTTGTTCTTTTTCCGCCTTTCCGCCCCTCGCGCTTCTCCTATCGGGACATTTCCGCCTGCCGCCGGCACCTCGCCGGGCGCCACTCGGAAATCTCTCGAACCAGATTTGAGAGTCACGAGAGCGGTTACCGCTCCTTTTTCAAACCCCTTTCCGGGACTCGATCCCTGCTCGCCGCCCGATGTGGCCACGAGCGTGAGCGAGTGGCACGATTGCCACCTCCGGTCCCTTTGGAACCCCTCCGCTGCGTGTGGCGGTGGCGTTCCCCTGTCCGCCACACGCCACATCCGATTAGAGATAATGAATAACAAGCAAACCGTCGAAGTCCCGGGTATGGGTCTTCAGTTCACCACCGGCGACATGGCCAAATTTGCCAACGGCGCCGTCACCGTCACCCAGGGCGAGACCAAGGTCTTCGTTTCGGCCACCGCCGCCACCACCATGCGCCCCGGCCAGGACTTCTTCCCCCTGACCGTCGACTACCGCGAGAAATACTCCGCCGCCGGCCGTTTCCCGGGTGGCTTCTTCAAGCGCGAAGGCCGTCCGTCCGAGAAGGAAATCCTCACTTCCCGCCTCTGCGACCGTCCCTGCCGTCCGCTCTTCCCCGAGGGCTTCCTCAATGAGGTCCAGCTCATCGGTCTCCTCCTCTCGGCCGACCAGGTCAACGAGTCCGACATCCTCATGCTCAACGGCTGCTCGGCCGCCCTCGCCATCTCCGACATTCCGTGGAATGGCCCCGTCGGCGCCGTGCGCGTCGCCGAAATCGACGGCGAGTTCGTCGCCAACCCGAATCACGAGCAGATGAGCATGTCGACGCTCGACCTCATCTACGTCGGCACCAAGACCGAGATGCTCATGATCGAAGGCTCCGCCGACCAAATCCCCGAGGCCCGCTTCATCGAGGCGCTCGAGTTCGGCCAGCAGTCCATCCAGCCGATCATCGCCTCCATCGAAGAACTCCGTGAAAAGGCCGGCAAGGCCAAGAAGGAGTTCGACCTCGTCAAGGCTTCCGACGCCGCCCGCGCCATCATTGAGCGCGTCGCCGGTGACCGCGTGGGTCCCGCCATCTTCGGCTTCGAGAAGCAACAGCGCGCCGCCAACGTCCAGGGCATCAAGGACGAAGCCCGCGAGGCCCTCACCGCCGAGCTCGGCGAAGACGGCTTCACCGATGCCGACATCGCCATCGTGTTCGAGGAGCTCCAATACAAGGCCTACCGCAAGTCCGTCCTCAAGGAGAACATCCGCGCCGACAAGCGCGGCCCCAAGGACCTGCGCCAGATCGATTGCGAAGTCGGCGTCCTCCCCCGCGTGCACGGTTCCGCCCTCTTCCAGCGTGGCGATACCCAGGGCCTGGTGCTCACCACCCTCGGCCCGACGAAGGAAGCCCAGTCCATGGACGGCCTCACCGGCGGCGCGACCTCCAAGTCCTTCATCCTGCACTACAACATGCCTCCCTTCACCGTCGGTGAAGCCGGCCGTTTCGGTGGCCAGAGCCGCCGCGAAATCGGCCACGGCGCCCTCGCCGAGCGTTCGCTCGTCCCGGTGCTGCCCTCCGAGGAAGTGTTCCCCTACTCCATCCGCGTCGTTTCCGAGCTGATGGCCTCCAACGGTTCTACCTCCATGGCCTCCATCTGCGGCGGCTGCCTGTCCCTCATGGACGCCGGTGTGCCGATCATCGCGCCGGTGGCCGGTATCTCCTGCGGTCTCATCACCGAGAACGAAGAGAAGCCGCTCGAGGGTAAGTGGGAAACCATCACCGACATCCTCGGTGAGGAAGACCACTTCGGCGACATGGACTTCAAGCTCGCCGGCACCACCGAGGGCATCACCGGCTTCCAGCTGGACCTCAAGATCAAGGGCCTCCCCTTCGAGATCGCCAAGCAGGCCATCTTCCAGGCCCGCGACGCCCGCATCGAGATCCTCAAGAAGATGCTCGAGTCCATCCCGGCCCCGCGCAAGGAGCTCAGCACCTACGCCCCCCGCATCCAGACCGTGCAGATCGATCCCGAGAAGATCGGCCTCCTCATCGGCCCGGGCGGCAAGACCATCCGTCGCATCGTCGAGACCTCCGGCGCCCAGATCGACATCTCCGATGACGATTCCGGCAAGGTGTTCATCTACTCCAACAACGCGGATTCCATGAACCGCGCGATCTCGGAAATCGACGCCCTCTGCGGCGGCGGCTCCCAGATCGAGGAAGGCAAGATCTACACCGGCCGCGTCACCGGCACCAAGGAGTTCGGCGCCTTCGTCGAATGCCTGCCGGGCAAGGAAGGCCTCTGCCACATCTCCGAGCTGGCCGACTTCCGCGTGCGCCGCACCGAGGACGTCTGCAAGGTCGGCGATTCGATCACGGTCAAGTGCATCGGCATCGACGAGCGTTCCAAGAAGGTTCGCCTCTCCCGCAAGGCCGCCCTCGCCGAGCTCGAAGCGCAGAAGGAAGAGGCCGCTCCCGCCGAGGACGCCGCTCCCGAAGCTGACGCTCCCGCCGCCGAAGAGCCCAAGAGCGAGTAAGCTCAGCGACGCCTTCAACGCGTCATCCTTTCCAGCCCGCGTCCCTCCACGGACGCGGGCTTTTTATTGGCGGATTTCGCCATCCACCGGTGACCGCAACAACAAACGCGCAGCCTTCCGCAAAGAACTGCTGAGTTCCGGCATTGAGCTGAGCCCGCGAATCCCCTTTCGTTGCGACACGACATGACCTCCGTGTCTGCCAACCCCTATGCGTTTCTTGCGCTGTTCCTCGCGGTCGCCCTCGCGTTTCCGCTGATCATGCTGGGCGTCGCCCAACTCTGGGTCCGCACCTTCCAGGCGCCGAAACCCGGTCCGCTGAAGAACGCCACCTACGAATGCGGTCTTCCCGCCACCGGCGCCCGCATCCAGTTCAAGGCGCACTATTACCTCTACGCGATTTTCTTCCTCCTTTTCGACGTAGAGGTCCTTTTTCTCCTCCCCTTCGCCGTCGCTTTTACCGGTCTGCCGACCGGTGCCTTGGTGACGATGTTTGTTTTCCTGCTGCTCCTCGCCGAAGGCCTCGTCTGGGCTTGGAGCCGTGGCCACCTCGACTGGAAATAACCCCATGAGCGAGACCCCACCCCGTTCCACGCCGACGCCGGCCGCTCCCGAACCTTTCCCGGCGGCCGGCAACATCTCGGATGAGGAACGAGAGGAACTGCGCCGCCATGGCATTCTGCTGACGAGCTTGGAGGAACTATACGCTTGGGGGCGCTCCAACTCCATTTGGCCACTCCAGTTCGGGCTCGCTTGCTGCGCGATCGAGATGATCGCCACCGCCACCGCCCGCTTCGACATCGCCCGCTTCGGCGCCGAGATTTTCCGTCCCTCGCCCCGCCAGGCCGATCTCATGATCGTGTCCGGCACCGTCACCAAGAAGATGGCCCCGCAGGTCGTGCGCCTCTTCAACCAGATGCCGGAGCCCAAATACTGCATCGCCATGGGCGCCTGTGCCATCTCCGGCGGCCCCTTCAAGCAGGGCTACAACGTGCTCAAGGGCATCGACCGCTACATCCCGGTCGACATCTACATCCCCGGCTGCCCACCCCGCCCCGAAGCCTTGCTCAACGGGCTCATGAGGCTGCAGGAGAAGATCAAAGCCGAACGTCTCGCCGGCCCCAAGACTGCCCGCCACCTCAAGGCCGATTCGCCCAGCGAGTATCCGATTCCCGACTACGCCGAACACGACCTCAACCCGCCGAAGAACCCGCAGGTCTGGACCCAAAAACCCCTCCCCCGCGACCAGTAGTCCATCTTTCTCTTTCCTCTTTATCTTTCTCTTTCTCCCCGCCGACCGGACCTCGCCCTCCTCCTCGCTCACCCCATGTCCTCCCCCCCCCAAATCCTCGAACGCCTCCGCGCCGCCTTCCCGGCCGCGACGCTCGAGTTGGTGGAGAACCCCAGTCCGGCCGATCAACCCGCCATCCGGCTCGACTCGGCCTACGCCCGAGCCATCGCGACTTGGCTGCGCGATGATCCCGACCTTCGCCTCGATTACTGCTCCAATGTCACCGGCGTCGACTGGCTGGATCGCGAGATCACCGAAACCGCGAAAAAGACCGTCACGGCCGAAGACGGCACCACCAGCGAAGTCGAAGAGAAAACCACCCGCACCGAGCCGGGTTACCTCGAGGTCGTCTACCACCTCTACTCCATGGCCCGCAAATCGAGCGAGCCCGTCATCCTGCGTCTGCGCACCGGCAATCGCACCGACGACACCACCGTGCCTTCCCTCACTCCCGTCTGGCGCTCCTGTGAGTTCCAGGAACGTGAGGTCTTCGACCTCTACGGCGTGACCTTCACCGATCACCCCGACCTGCGCCGCATCCTCATGTGGGACGAGTTCAAGGACCACCCGATGCGCAAGGACTACGTGGAACCCGACGACTA
Organism: Actomonas spartinae; assembly: GCF_051209155.1. Lineage (NCBI taxonomy): Bacteria > Pseudomonadati > Verrucomicrobiota > Opitutia > Opitutales > Opitutaceae > Actomonas > Actomonas spartinae. The sequence goes on along the minus strand of NZ_JBPJGB010000002.1, from coordinate 1,537,871 downwards.
CGAATACGAGCCCACCCCGCACGACCAGGTGCTGGAACGCGCCAAGCAACATTACCCGGAGGCCGAGGCATGAAAGACCTGCCCGAGGTTCCGCCCTTCGGTATTCCCGGCAGCCCTTTCGGCAGCCCGACCGTCCGCGGCGTGCACGACGATTTCCACGGCGATCTGCTCGAGGTGTCGATGGGCCCGCAACACCCGTCCACCCACGGCGTGTTCCGCATGAACGTCACGCTCGACGGTGAGACCATCGTCAAGCTCCAGCCCGTCTTCGGCTACCTGCACCGCAACCACGAGAAACTCGGCGAGAACACCGGCTACCTCCAGTCGATGCCCTACACCGACCGGCTCGATTACCTCTGCGCGATGACCAACAACTGGGCCTACGCCCTGTCGGTTGAAAAACTCGCCGGCATCGAGGTTCCCGAGCGCGCCGAATACCTGCGCGTCATCATGGCTGAACTCACCCGCCTGGTGAACCACCTCTGCCTGGTCGGCTTCCTGTTCAACGATCTCGGCACCTCGTTCACGCCTTTGCTCTACGCCTTTCGCGAGCGCGAAAAGATCCTCGATCTCTTCGAGGCCCTCAGCGGCTCGCGCATGATGGTCAATTACCAGCGCTTCGGCGGCTGCCGGGTCGACCCCACGCCGGAGTGGCTCGACGCCGTGCGCAAGATCGTCGAGGGCATGCCGCGCTTCCTCGACGAATACGAGGACATGCTCACCGGCAACGAGATCATGATCGCGCGCACCCAGGGCGTGGGCGTGCTCAAACCCGATCTCGCCATCAACGCCGGTCTCACCGGCCCCATTCTCCGCGCCACCGGCGTCGACTACGACATCCGCAAGGTCGACCACTACGGCATCTACGACCGCTTCGATTTCCGCGTCCCGCTCGGTGATCACGGCGACACCTACGACCGCTACATGATGCGCATCCTTGAGATGCGCGAGACGATCAAGATCCTCCAGCAAGCGCTGCGCGATTTGCCAGCCGGCGACGCCATCAACCCCAAGGCCAAGTCCCGCGGCCTGCGTCCAAAAGCTGGCGAAGCCTACGGCCGCATCGAAGGTCCCAAGGGCGAAATCGGTTTCTACCTCATCAGCGACGGCACCACCAATCCCTACCGTTACCGCGTGCGTCCGCCGTCTTTCGTCAACCTCACCGTCTTGGAAGACATGTGCCTCGGCCACACCATCGCCGACGCCGTCGTCATCCTCGGCTCCATCGACATCGTCCTCGGCGAGGTCGACCGCTAGCGCTTTCGCGCGATCTCAAATTTCAAATCTCAAATCTGAAATCCCTTCAGCCCATGCTCGGCTCTGGCATCCTCAAAGGCCTCGCGGTCACCGCGAAGAACTTCTTCGGCACTTACACGCAGCCCGAAGAGCGGATGACCACGGTCTCCTACCCCGAGGAAAAAGCACCGATCGGCGAGCACTACCGCAGCTTCCCGTTCCTGGTCTGCGACGATCCGGAAACCCCCTTCGACACGATGCGCTGCGTGTCTTGCCACATCTGCGAGAAGGAGTGTCCGCCGCAGTGCATCTACATCGTCAAGAGCACCGAGAAAAAGCCCGACCACGTCGGCAAACTCCAGTTCTACCCGGTCGTCTTCGACATTGATACCTCCGTCTGCATGAGCTGCGGCATCTGCGCCGAGCTCTGTCCCTTCGAGTCCATCAAGATGGACAAGGACTTTGAGATCGCGACGGACAACCGCTTCGACGCGCTGATGCTGCACCGCGACCAGCTCCTCAAACCCAACAGCTACTACCAAAAGATCCGCCCCACCGACGCCGCCGCTTCCGACGCCAATCTTAACAAACAAAAAGAAGTCGCCGCCCAACGCGCCAAAGCCGCTGCCGCCAAGGAAGCGGCCGCCGCCAAGGCCGCCGCGGCCAAAAAAGCCTCAACTGCCGAAGCGCCCAGCGCCGAAGCCGATAAGCCGTCCTCGTCCGAATGACCCCGGCGGCCTCCGGCGCTTACCTTGAGCGGATCCCGCTGGAGCTGCGCGACGCGTTGGTCGCGTGGTTCCCCGCACCGCTGCAGTGGCTCGTGCACCACCTCATCACGATCGTCGCGATCCTCGCCGTGTTCGGCCTGTTCTTCGCGATGCTCACGATCGTCGAGCGCAAGTTTCTCGCCCGCATCCAGAACCGCCGCGGCCCCAATCGCGCCGGCCTACCGTGGGCGCCGAAATTCAAACTCTGGGGCCTCACCCAACCCTTCGCCGATGCCGTCAAAGCCCTGACCAAAGAGGACGTCGTCCCCGCCGCGGCCGACAAGTTCCTCCACTTTCTCGCGCCGGTTGTCGTGTGCAGTTTCGCCCTGATGACTTTTGCGGTCATCCCCTTCGGTCAGAACCTCATCGCCGTCGAACTCGACGCCGCCGTGCTCTACTTCTTCGCCGCCGGCGGCGCGACCGAACTCGCCATCTTCATGGCCGGCTGGGCGAGCCAGAATAAATACTCGCTGCTCGCCGCCATGCGCGCCCTCGCCCAGCTCATCAGCTATGAGCTACCGCTGCTCCTAGCCGTCGTGCCGGTCGTGCTGCTCTCCGGCTCGCTCTCGACCATGGCCATCGTCGAGGCCCAAGGCGGCTACAGCTTCGGCTTCATCCCGCAGTGGAACATCCTCACCCCGTGGGGCCTGGCCGCGTTCGTGGTCTTCTACATCGCCACCCTGGCCGAGACCAACCGCTCGCCGTTTGACCTGCCCGAAGCCGAGAGTGAACTCATCGCCGGCCATCTCACGGAGTATTCGGGTTTTAAATACGCACTGTTCTTCATGGCCGAATACTTCGGCATGACCGCCCTCTGCGGCCTCGGCGTCACGCTCTTCCTCGGCGGCTGGCAGGCCCCGCTGCCCTTCCTGACCATCGTGCCGTCCTACGCTTGGTTCGGCATCAAGCTCTTCCTCATGGTGCTGTCGCTCATCTGGATTCGCGGCACCCTGCTCCGCCTCCGCATCGATCAGCTCACCCGCCTTTCCTGGAAGCTGCTCGTGCCGCTTTCCTTGGTGAACCTGCTCAACGCCGCCGTCTGGTCGCTCACCGCCGACGTCGCCCTCGGCGGCCAACTCATCCGCTGGCCGCTGTCGCTCGCGGTCGTGGTCGCCACCTTCGTCGTGCTCGGCCGCAACCTCGGCTCCGGCCTCGGCCCCCGCACCTACCGTTACGCGTCATGATCGCCCTCGTCATCATCGCCGGTTGCATCGTCGGTTCAGTGGCCCTCGCGCTGTCCCGCCGCAACCTCGTGCATGCGGCGCTCCTGCTGGTGCTGACCTGGGCCAGCATCGGCGGATTTTATCTGTGGGCCGGCGCGGAGTTCCTCGCCTTCGCCCAACTGCTGACCTACGCCGGCGCCATCTCCATGGTCGTGCTCTTCGCGGTGCTGCTCACCCGCCCGCAACCGGACACGACCGAGATCCCACCCGAATCCCGCAAACGCGCCGGCCTGGCCGTGCTCGCCGCCGGTGCGGTCGGCGCGGTGCTCTTCAAGGCGATCAGCGCCTCGCAGTTCGCAACGCCGCCTTCGGAGTCGGCGCCCACCGTCACCGTGCGTCAGCTCGGTGAAGTGCTCATGCGCGAACATGCCGCCGCCCTGCTCATCGTCGGCCTGATCCTCACCATCGCCCTGATCGGTGCGACCACCGTCGCGGCCGCGCGGAAACCCGAATCGGAAACGGAGGACGCCGCATGACGCCGCTCGCCGCCTGCCTCCTGCTCTCCACGGTATTGTTCTGCGCCGGACTCGCCGCCGCGCTCGCCCGCAGCAACACGATCCTCGTGCTGCTCGGCGTCGAGCTGATGCTCAACGCGGCCAACCTGAACTTCATCGCCTTCTGGCGATTTGGCCCGAATCCCGAAGCCGCCACCGGCATCGTCTTCGTGCTCTTCTCCATCGCCGTCGCCGCCGCCGAAGCCGCCGTCGGCCTCGCCCTCATCATCGCGATCTACCGCCACCGGCAGACCATCAAACTCCAAGAGGTGAACAGCCTCAAAGGCTGAAGCTTTGGGACCACAGATTTCACAGATGAGCACAGATTTTCAGCACCAACCAACGCTTACGACTCCCACAGGGTCTCTGTGCTTCTCTGTGCCCTCTGTGGTTAAAAACCCATGACCCTCCCGGTTTCATTTCTCTGGCTCATTCCGGCGCTGCCCTTGCTGGCGGCGGGTATCACCGCCGTGCTTCCGCCCACTGCGCGAAGGCTGGGGTCGAGTTTGGCGATCGGGTCTTTGGGCATCTCGTTCTTATTGTCGGTCGCTGCGCTGCTCACCGCCCTGCAGGATCCGGCTGCGCACCTCGTGAGCAACTTCGTGTGGTTCGACCTCGGCGAAGGCTCGCTGCGGCTGGGTTGGCTGCTGGATCCGCTCACCGCGTTCATGGCGGTGATGGTCACCTTTGTCGGCACCCTCATTTTCATCTTCGCCAGCGGCTACATGGCGGAGGATGCGCGCTTCAAACAGTTCTTCTGTTTCCTCAGCCTCTTCGCCGCCGCGATGCTCGGGCTCATCGTCGCCAACAGCCTGCTGTTGCTCTTCATTTGCTGGGAAGTGGTCGGCCTCGCGTCCTACTTGCTCATCGGCTTCTGGTTCCACAAACCCGAGGCCGCCGCCGCCGCCAAGAAGGCCTTCATCACCACCCGCATCGGCGACCTCGGTTTCCTCCTCGGTCTCGTCTGGCTCTACGACCAAGGCGGCTCGCTGCTCCTCTTCGACGGCGGGGCCGGGGTGCTGGAGACGGATACGCTCAGCCAACTCTCCGGCACGCTCGTCTGCGGCGGACTCGCTGCTTCGACTGCCATCGGCCTGCTGATCTTCTGCGGCGCGATTGGCAAATCCGGCCAGTTCCCGCTGCACGTCTGGTTGCCCGACGCCATGGAAGGTCCGACGCCCGTCTCGGCGCTCATTCACGCCGCGACCATGGTGGCGGCCGGCGTGTTCCTCATTGCTCGCATCTTCCCGCTCATGGCGGCCGACCAAGGCCTCGCCGCGGTGCCGGTGCACGCCCTCACCGTGGTGGCTTACATCGGCGCCATCACCGCCCTGCTCGGCGCCTGCATCGCCGTCGCGCAGAACGACCTCAAGCGCGTCCTCGCCTTCTCCACCGTCTCCCAGCTCGGCTACATGATGCTGGCCCTGGGGGTCGGTGCGTGGGAAGTCGCTATCTTCCACTTGCTGACCCACGCCTTCTTCAAAGCCCTGCTCTTCCTCGGCGCCGGTTCGGTCATCCATGGCATGCACCACGAGCAGGACATGCGCTTCATGGGCGGACTTGCGGCGAAGATGAAGACGACCTTCCGCACCTTTGCCATTGGCATGATGGCGCTGGCCGGCGTGCCCTTCCTCTTCTCCGGTTTCTGGAGCAAGGAGGCCATCCTGCACGCCGCGCACGGTTGGGACGTCTCCCACCTGCCCCTCGCCTTCGGTCTGATCGGCGTGGTGCTCACCGCGTTCTACATGACCCGGCTCATGGCCGAAACGTTCGGCGGACACGGCCGCTCCTCGCACGCGGAGCACGCCCACGAATCACCGGCCTCCATGACCTGGCCGCTCGTCATCCTCGCCCTCTTTGCCATCGGACTCGGCTTCATCGGCACTCCGGCGTGGCCTTGGTTGCAAAGCATGCTGCTCGGCGAAGCGGAGGTGCACGGCCATTCGATCTTTGCGGGCGCAGGTCTGATGGTGCTTTCCATCGCGCTGGTCGCGCTCGGCATCGGGCTGGGTTGGTGGGTCTACGGTCGCAATCCGCGGCGTTACGCTCAGGACGCGGATCCGCTCCAACACCGCGCGCCGGGTGTGTTCGGCGCCCTCGCCGCACGACTCGGCTTTGACGAACTTTACGCTGCGACGGTCTTCAAGCTGAACGACGCTGTCGCCGGCTTCGCCGACTTTGCCGACCGCTGGGTGTGGGGCGGCGTCATCCGCGCCTTGGCCGCCCTCGGGCGTTGGGTGGGACTCACAAATCTTGAGTCAGACGAAGAGCTCATCAACCGCGGCGTGGACGGTGCCAGCAAATCGCTACGCGAAGGCGGCAGATCCTACTCGCGCGTGCAAACCGGCGACGCGCACGGTTACCTGCTCACCGTGGCGCTGTCCTTTGCCGTGTTGGCCGCGCTGCTACTCGTGGGAGGTCTGCAATGAACGGGCTACCCTTACTCTCCCTGCTCATCTTTGTGCCGTGGGCGTTTGCTCTCTTGCTCGCTCTCGCGCCTAAGCTTGGCCGAGGCTTTGCGCTCGCCGGCAGCCTCAGCACCACGGTGTTGGGCCTGCTCGCGTTGACCCGCTTCGACGCGAACGCGGGGCTGCAGTTCGTCGAGCGTCACGCTTGGATCGAGTCGCTCAACATCACCTACCATCTGGGTCTCGACGGAATGAGTCTGCTGATGGTGCTGCTCACCGGCATCCTCGGCCCGCTTTCGCTCGTCGCTTCGTGGAATGAGTCGCGAAATCCGGCCGCCTTCGGCGCGCTGTTTCTCATCCTGCAGGGCGCCGCGCTCGGCGTCTTCGTCGCGCTCGACTTTTTCCCGTGGTTCATCTGCTGGGAACTGAGTCTAATGCCGACCTACTTTCTCATCCGTCTTTGGGGCGGTCAGGGCGCGATCGCCGCCGCGTATCAGTTTGTCATCTACACCATTGGTGGCAGCGCGTTCATGCTCGCGGGCTTCGCGGCGCTCTATGCCTCTGTCGGCACGCTGGACTTCGTTGACCTCGCGATCCTCCGCAACGACGGTGCGCTCGACGCGACGCTCGGGTCCACGCTCGGCACCGTGGTCTTCGTCGGCGTGCTGCTCGGCCTCGCCGTCAAGGTGCCTCTTTTCCCCTTCCACACGTGGCTGCCGGCAACTTACGCCGAGGCGCCGACCGGGGCCTCCATGTTCCTCACGGGCATCATGTCCAAGATGGGCGTCTACGGATTCCTGCGCATCCTCTGGCCGCTCTTTCCCGCGCAACTGCAGGCTTGGGCCACGCCCCTGCTCTGGCTGGCGCTCGCCGGCGTTGTCCTTGGCGCCTTCGCCGCGCTCGCGCAACGCGACCTCAAGCGCATCATCGCGTATTCCTCGATCAATCACCTCAGCTATTGCCTGCTGGCGCTGTTCGCCGTGGCGAGCGCGCCCGGTGCCAATCCCGCCGCCGCCACCGCCGCGCTCAACGGCACGCTGTTGCAGATGTTCAACCACGGCCTTTCCGCCGCCGCGCTGTTTGCCTGTATCGGTTTCATGGAGACGCGCAATGCTGGCCGTCGCGGCCTGCACGACTTCGGCGGGCTGCGCACCGCCATGCCGGTCTTCAGCGGCCTTTGCGGCATCGGCCTCTTCTCTTCGCTCGGTCTGCCGGGTCTCAACGGCTTCGTCGGTGAGTTCCTCATCTTCCGCGGCGTGTTCGGTTTCGCGCCGGTGGTGACCGCCCTCGCCACCCTCGGTTTGCTCGCCACCGCGCTCTTCCTGCTGACCTTGTGGCAACGGGTCTTTCACGGGCCGGTCAAAAACGACGTCGCGGCCTTCGCGCCACTGAACGACGCCGAACAGCTCACGCTCTATCCGCTGGTAGGACTGATGTTCCTCTTCGGCATCCTGCCGCAACTGCTCATCGGTCTGGTCAATCCTCTCGTGACCTCCTGGGTCGCCACCCTGCCATGAACGCGCTGCCCTACGCCATCTACCTGTCGTTTGCCGGCGCGCTCGCCTGCCTCTTTGTGGGCGGCCGTTCCGCCGCCGCCGCGCGGATCATCGCCCTGGTCACGGCGCTCCTCGCCTGGGGCTGCACCCTCGCCGCGGCGTGCGGTTTCACGCCCACCGAGGAAATGACGGACCTCGTCAAGGTCGCGTGGATTCCGCAGCTCGGCATTCACTACCACCTCGCTGCCGACGGCATCAGCCTCGCGCTGGTCGTGCTCACCGGCTTGGCCGCCACCGCCGGCATTCTGTTCTCCTGGAACATCGAGGAGCGCGCCGGCGAATTCTTCGCGCTTTACCTCGCGCTGATCGGCGGTGTTTACGGCGTCTTCCTCAGCGCCGACGCCTTCTTGTTCTTCGTCTTCTACGAGATCGCGATCGTGCCCAAATATTTCCTCATCGCGAACTGGGGTTCGACCAACCGTGAATACGGCGCGATGAAGCTGGTGCTCTACTCCTTCGCCAGCAGCGCGATGGTGCTCGCCGGTCTGATCTGGATCGCGGGCGTGGGCGGCGCGACCAACTTCTCGCTGCCGGAGCTCGCCTACGCGGCCTCAACCCTCGGTTGGGCCTCCCAACTCATCGTCTTCGGCCTGCTCTTCTTCGGCTTCGCCACCCTCGCCGGTATTTTCCCGCTTCATACCTGGGCGCCCACCGGCCACGTCGCCGCCCCGACCGGCGCTTCCATGTTGCTGGCCGGCGTCGTCATGAAACTCGGCGCCTACGGCTGCCTGCGCGTGGCGCTGCCCTTGCTCCCGCAAGCCTTTGAAGCCTGGCAGCCGATCATCGCCGGACTCGCGCTGATCGGCATTCTCTACGCCGGACTCGTCGCGCTCGTTCAGACTGACTTCAAGTTCGTCATCGCCTACTCGAGCGTGAGTCACATGGGCTTCGTTATTCTCGGCCTCGCGGCCGCGAACGAGCGCGCGCTGAGCGGCGCCGTGCTGCAGATGTTCTCCCATGGCGTGATCGCCGGACTGCTCTTCGCCGTCGTCGGCCGTATGGTCTACGAACGCACGCACACCCGCAAACTCGCCGCCTTGCAGGCGATGCCACTCTTCCGCCTGATGCCCTTCGCCGCCGGCACCTTCGTCGTCGCCGGACTCGCCTCGATGGGCATGCCGGGTTTCTCGGGTTTCCCGGCGGAGCTCACCATCCTCATCGGCACGTGGTCGGTATCGCCCGTCTGGACCTTCCTCGCCGCCGCCGGCGTGCTGGTGGCCGCCGCCTTCACCTTGCGAGTGATGCAACTCTCCTTCTTCGGCGCGCGCAGCACGCCCACCGTCACTCCGCCTGACTACGCTCCGCTCACGTGGCCGGAGAAGCTCGGTGCTGCGTTGCTCCTGTTCACCACCCTGCTGCTCGGCCTGCGGCCCGACCTCCTGCTGAACTGGATCGAACCGGCGCTGCGTTCGCCACTCATGTCGGCGGTCATGAAAGGACTCGGCTCATGATCGCGACGCTCGCTTATTCCGAACTGTTGCAGGCGATGCTGCCGGAGCTGATGCTCACGCTCGGCGCGTTGGTGGTGATCGGCGTCGACGTCACCCTGGGCAAACGCCACTCGGAAGCCGTTCGCCTCAACACCGCCGCGACGCTCGGCCTCGTCTGGTTGGTCGCCGCCGCATTCTGGGTGCTGGAGATCGGCAACCCCGGTTCGATGTTCGGAGAAGTGTTTCGCCTCGACGCGCTCGGCGGACTCTCCCGCTTGGGTATCCTCAGCCTCTCGCTGCTGACAGTCGGCCTCGCCTCGTCGACGGCACGAGTCCGCAACCCCGTCGAATTCATCGTGCTCGTGCTGCTCGCCACCGCCGGGCTCACGCTCATGGCCGTTGCACAACAACTGCTCGTGGTGTTTCTGGCGATCGAACTCGCCAGCCTCTCGCTCTACCTGCTCACCGGTTTCGACAAGCGCAACCCGGCCTCGGCCGAGGCGGCGTTGAAATACTTCCTCTTCGGGGGCATGGCCGCGGCCTTCCTGCTCTTCGGTTTCAGCCTGATCTATGGCGTCACCGGCTCGATCGAACTGCCCGACATCGCGATCGCGATCGGCAGCATGGACAGTCGCCAGCCGCTGCTGCTCGTGGCCTTGGTCATGATCGTGGTGGCCTTCGGCTACAAGACCGCGGCCGCGCCGTTTCACCTCTGGGCGCCAGATGTTTATCAGGGAGCCCCTGCGCCGGCGGCGGCCTTGATCGCCTCCGCCTCGAAGTTGGCCGGCGTCACGGTCTTTGCCCGCCTGCTTTGGCCCGGACTGAGTGCGGCTTCCGGCGGCCCCGGTGCGGAGGTCCCACTGGCCGGATGGTTGCCGGTGGTCGGCATATTGGCCGCGGCCTCGATCATCGTGGGCAATCTCGCGGCCCTTGCACAAAGCTCCTTCCGCCGGCTGCTGGCCTACTCCGCCATCGCGCACGCCGGCATCATGATCCTTGGCGTGATGGTGGCTGGCGACGCCGGCTACGGTCCGTTGGTGTATTACGCACTCACCTACGGCCTTGCGACGGTCGGCGCGTTCGGGGTCATCGGCATCCTCGAGAAAGCAGGCGTCGGCGATCGCATCACGGACCTCGCCGGTCTGCGCCACCGTTCACCGCTGCTGGCGGGCACCCTGTTCATGTGCCTGCTATCCCTCGCGGGGGTGCCGCCGCTGGCCGGATTTTTCGGCAAGTTTGGCGTCTTTGCGGCCGCCATTCGATCCGGCGGCATCGGCGGCCCGACTGGGGGCCTCGCCTTGCTGGGCATCGCGGCGAGTGCGGTGGGGCTCTACTATTACCTGGTTGTGCTGAAAGAGGCCTTGGTGCGCCCGGCCGCACCAGGCTCCTCGAACCGGATCACGCTCAGCGGCAGTGCCGCCCTGTTCTTGTTGATCGTGAATCTGGGGCTGTTGCTCCTCGGCTTGGCGCCGTCGCTGATTCTTTCCCGCCTCTGACGCGCAGGGGGCGCGCAAAACCTGCGCACTTCGCCCCAGCCTCGATTTCGCCTCACCCCGGTTTTGCGGCAACTCACCCCGTGCTGACGCGCTCGGCCACTCCGCCATTCCCGGCCAGGGCAAGATTTGCATAGGTCGCTCCCGATCCGAGCTCCCCGTCCCCGCTCGTGATCATTGATCCCTGCTACCCCTATGCGCCTTGCCCGTTTCCTCCCCGCCACGCTCTTGCTCACCTTGAGCGCCGCGTTCTCCACCGCCGCCGGCGACAACGCCGTGCTGTTCTGGAACCAACAGGCTCTCAACGCCACTCGCCTCGCCCGCAACCCACCGCCGGTCAGCGCACTGTGGTTTGGGTCCTACCACGCTGCCATCGCCGACGCCGTCAACGGCATCGAGGGTCAATGGCAACCGTGGCTCGTCGAGGGCGAGGCTCCAGCCGGCGCCAACGTCGATGCCGCCATCGCCGGTGCCGCTCGCACGATGCTCCGCCAAATTTGGGGGCAGCAGGCGAATCCGCACGTCTTCGACCTCGCCTACGACGAAGCCCTCGCCGGAATCCCCGATGGTCCTGGCAAGGACGCCGGACTGGCTTGGGGGCAGCACGTGGCCGAGGCCGTGCTCGCCCGCCGTTCGCTGAGCGGCTTCAAGGTTGCACCCAAATACATCCCCAGCGACGCGCCCGGCAAATGGCGCCCGACCGCTCCCGATTTCCGCTCCGGCGTCACGCCACAGATGGCCACCACCGAACCCTTCGTGCTGTCGATGCCCGCACAGTTTCGCGCTCCGCCGCCCCCCGGCGTCGAAACCAAGCAATACGCCGAAGAACTCATGACCGTCATGAAAGTCGGTCGCCGCGACGACGCCGAGCGCTCCGAATACGACACCCTCAGTGTGCCGTTCTGGGCCGACGGCCTGGGCACCGCCGGTCCTTCCGGCCACTGGAACCAGATCGCGACCCAGATCGCCCGTGATCGCCAGCTGTCCACTGTCGAGTGCGCCCGCCTCTTTGCGCTGCTCAACTTCGCCGCGGCCGATGGCTTCATCACCGCGTGGGACAGCAAGTATTTCTACAACACCGCGCGACCGGAGACCGACGCCCGCGAGCTGACGCCGGAAACCAACCCCTACTTCAAGCCCGACCCGGATTTCATTCCGAGCATGGCCTCGCTGCCCTTCCCGTCCTACATCTCCGCGCACATGACCTTCACCTCCGCGGCGGTGCGGGTGCTGCAACTCTACTTTGGCACCGATGAGGTGGGCTTCACCATCGGCTCAGATGGTTTGCCCGGCGTGGTCCGCACCTACACCAGCCTCGCGGCGGTGCGTGAAGAAGTCGGCCAAAGCCGCGTCTATGGCGGCATTCACTTTCCGATGGATGTCGACGCCGCCCGGGCTGCCGGCACCTCGGTGGGCGACTGGGTCTATGCCCACAGCCTGCAGCTCAGGAACGAAACCGCAAAGGTCGCCCAACGATGAAGGATTCGTCTTCCCCATTTTCTTCCGCCAACGAGAACACCCTTCTCCCTTGGATCCTGCGCATCGGCGTCGCCGGGTGTTTCATTGGCCACGGTGCCTTCGGCATCATCACCAAGGCCGGTTGGCTGCCTTATTTCGCCGTGGCCGGCATCCCGGAAGAGCTCGCGTGGAAACTCATGCCGATCGTCGGCACGATGGACATCCTGATGGGTGTCTCCGCCTTGGTCTTCCCCACGCGCGCCGTGCTGATTTGGGCAACCATGTGGGCCACCTGGACCGCTCTGCTACGTCCGTTTGCCGGTGAACCCGTGTGGGAGGCGATCGAACGCGCCGGCAACTACGGCGTGCCCTTCGCCCTCCTGCTGGTCGTCGGCCTGCATGGCCCCCTCTTTGAGCGGCTGCCCTCACGGTGGCCCTCCCTCGATGCCGCGGCACGGCAGCGCCTCTCGTGGGCGCTGCGCGTGACCACGGCGGCACTCCTGATCGGTCATGCCGGTTTGGGACTCTTCAGCCAAAAGTTGGGACTCGCCCACCACTACGAAGCGATCGGTTTGGGCGGAGGCATCACCCCGGCCATCGGTGCGTTTGAGTTCTTCCTCGCCGCCGCCGTGCTCATGCGGCCGTCCCCCGGGCTGCTGCTGGCCATCGCCGGCTGGAAATTTGCCACTGAGTTTCTCTTCATCCCGGCCGGGGCACCGTTCTGGGAAGTGATCGAACGCTTTGGCAGCTACACCGCGCCGCTCGCGCTGGCTTTTATGATGCGACGCGACTTCCCGCGCCTCGCCGCCCAAGCCCTTCGGGCCGCCTGAACCACTGTTGCCACCGCGATGAAACGAACTCCGTTTCGCGCCGCGCTGAGCGGCGCCCTGCTCCTGCTGTGCCCGGTTATCGGATACAGCCAAACCACGCCGCCGCCCGCCTTCCAGTTTCTGCGCTGGCAGGAGGACTGGTCCAACTCAAGCTCCGCGCTGAAACACCATGAACTGGGCGCCGGCGCCTGGGTCAGCTTCGGCGCCGACGCCCGCGTGCGCGCGGAGTCCTGGCGCAACTTCAACTTCGGCGCGCCCGTCGGGGTGTCGCATGACGACACCTACGCGCTCAGCCGGTGGCGCGCCCACGCCGATTTCCATAGCGCGTCAGACCTGCGGGTATTCGTGGAGTTCAAGGGTGCCTATGCGTCCGACCGCGATTTGCCCGGCGGCGTGCGCGCGATCGACCAAGACAAATTTGAACTGCAGCAGGCCTTCGTGGAGTTCGACCTGCCCGGCCTCACCGCCGAGGCCGCGACCCGCGTCCGCGCCGGGCGCCAGTTGTTTGCTTTCGGCGCACAACGGCTGGTGAGCGGATTGCCTTGGGCCAATGCCCTGCGCACCTGGGACGGCGTGCGCTTCGACACCTCGGCCGGCGGCTGGAAACTGAGTGCATTCGGCGCCGCCTTTGTGCCCACCACTGCTCGTGGCATCGGCACCGCCGACAGCCAAAACCAACTGTGGGGCCTCTACGCCACCCGCCCCGGCGTCAACGTCTACCTGCTGCGCAACCAATGGCCTCCACGCACCTTCAACGGCAGCAGTGGGCGCGATGCGCGCTGGACCCTCGGCACCCGCCTTTGGGGCAACTGGACCGACCGCGGCGACTACCACGTCGAGCTCAGCGCCCAAACCGGCTCGGTCGGCGCCAACGACGTCGCCGCTTGGTCAGTCGCCAGCCAGCTCGGATTCAAACCGCGCGCCGACGCGTCGCTTCGCCTGTGGGCGGGCTTCGATTGGGCCAGTGGCGACGATCAGTCCGGTGGGCGCGCCGGCACCTTCAACCAACTCTTCCCGCTTGGTCACGCCTACTTCGGCATCGCTGACGTGATCGGTCGCCAGAACATCGTGGACTTGAGCGTCGGCGCGACTTGGAAGCCCGTTGGCGCCCTGACCGCCAACCTCGCCTGGCACCACTTCCGGGCCGACGACACCGCGGACGCCATCTACAACCCCGGCGGCGGCGTGGTGCGCCCTGGCGGCAGCTACACGGACCGAGAGATCGGCAACGAAGTGAACCTCATCGTGAAATGGCCGCTGAACCGCCACCTCGGTTTCGAAGCGGGCTGGGCGCGCTTCTTTGCCGGCGAAGCCATTCGGCAGAGCGGTCCGGCCAATGACATAGACTTCGTTTACGTCTCGTCGGGCGCGACATTCTGACCCGAGCAATACGTTCCAAAAATATTCCTCCGGCGAATAGGGGTATCGGCGGTGCTGACTGTCATCAGCAGCAAACCGTGCCTGCCCTTCGTTCAATTCCGTTGTCAAATCACCCTGGCGCCGAAAACTCTTCGGTGCGCGCCGCGTCTGGCCCTCGCCGTGCCCGTGTGATGTCGGAACCCAAACCGGAAGACCTCTCCTCGCCCAGCGCGTTCACCGCCTTGTATCGGTCGACGATCGATCCGCTGCGCCGCTATCTCAACCGCTTGCTCGGCAACCGCGCCGAGGCCGAAGAGATCGCCCACGACGCCTACGCCCGGATTTACCAACACGAGGCGCAACGCCCCGAGGCCCTGCTCTATACCACCGCACGACGCCTCGCGATCAATCGCATCAAGCGCCGCTCCATTTCTCCCATCGCGCCGACCGACGCGCCGCTGGAGACAGCCGCGTCTTCCGCTCCTGACGTCACCCGGCAGGTCATCGCCCGCCAGGAGCTGGAGTTGCTCGAAAACGCGATCAACGACCTCCCGCCGGGTTGTCGCAACGTGCTGCTCCTCCGCAAGATCCACGGTCTGTCCCACAAGGAGATCGGCGATCGCCTCGGCATCGCCGTCAGCACCGTGGAAAAACAACACGCGCGCGCCCTGCGCCTGCTGCGCGCCTCTCTGCTCGCGATGGCCGACGACGATGCATCGTCGCCCTTCGCCTCCGACTCTCCCAACTCGTCATGAATCCCTCCAATAACCGTCCCGAGTCCTCTATGGAGGAAACGGCCTCTCTGTGGGCGGCCCGGTTGGAAGGTGCGCCCCTCTCGCCCGACCAACGGCGTGAACTCGATGCCTGGCTCGAATCCGATCCTCGGCACCGCGACGCACTCTCCGACTACTGCCAACTTTCGACCGACCTCGAAAGGCACCTGCCCACTTTGCTGTCATCCGGTTCCGTGCACCTGCCCGCAACCTCCCCGGCGGCGCCCCGTCCACTTTGGGCGCGGGTCGCCGCATGGCGCCTGCTCACCGCCACCGCGCTGGTGGCTCTCATTGGCCTCTTCGCACTGCGCCCCGATTCGACCTCGGTCGATCCAGTCATCCGTTACGCCACCCCGGTCGCCCAGCGCCAATCCATCACCTTGGACGACGGCACGCACGTCGACCTCAACGCCGGCACCCGCCTCGTCGTCGAGCACACTGCCGCCGAACGCCGCGTGCGCCTCGCCGACGGTCAGGCCTTTTTCCAAGTCAGCAAGGACGCCAGCCGACCGTTCATCGTCGAAACCCCGGCCGGCCTCGTGCGGGTCACGGGCACCGCCTTCGACGTGCGCACCTCCGCGGCCGACGAGATCGAAGTCACCGTGCTCGAAGGTTCCGTGCAGGTCCGCCTGGGCCACGACGCCGCGCCCACCGACAACGGTCCCGTCGCCCTCACCGCCGATGATCAACTCACCGCCCGTGGCGAGGGTCCGCCCACCATCCGCCACATCGGCGCGCGGGCCGTCCAGGACGTCCTCGCCTGGCGCGAAGGGCAAATTGTGTTCAACGAAACTCCCCTCGACGAGGTCCTCGCCCGCTTCGCCCGTTACCATGGCCGTGGCATCAGCGCCGCCCCCGGGGCCGCGGAACTTGAGCTCAGCGGTCGTTACTCACTCGAAAACCTCGATAGCTTCTTCGCCAACCTCGAAAACGTGCTCGCCGTCCAAGTGACCCACGACCAAAGCGGCACCACCCGCGTGCTGCTGCGCCCCTGATCCTCCGCCACCGTCCGCATGCCGATCCACCCCGTCCGCCATCGCCTCCGGGCGCCTTTGCGTTTTCTGTTGTGCGGGCTGATCGGCCTGCTCCCGCTGGCGGCGGCACCGCAGATTTTTGATATCGACGCCCAGCCGGCCGACGAGGCGCTGGCTGCCTTCACTCAGCAGACCAAGGTCAACCTGCTCTACGCCCCGGCCGAACTGCACGAGGTGCGCTCCACCCCCGTCCACGGTGAGTTCGAACCTGGCGACGCACTCGTTCGCCTGCTGCGCGAAACCGGCTTCGGCGCCCGTCTGGAAAACGGTGCCTACCTGATCACCCGCATCCCGCGCCCGCGCAGCGAACTTGTCGGGCGCATCACCACCAGCAACGGCGCGCCCAATGGCGGCACCCTCGTTGCCATTCCCGACCTTCACCGCAGCACCATCACCAACCGGCACGGTGAATACCGCTTTGATGAGGTGCCGCTCGGCACCTACCGCATCGTCGCCAATCGCGAGGGCTTTCACCCGCTCCATATCGACAACGTGCGCGTCACCGCCGATCTCCGCACCTACCTCGCGCCCAATGTCCTGCGCTCGGCGCACGAAACCAACCAACTCGAACCGGTCGTCGTCGAGGGCCACCTCAATCGCCGCGGTCCGCTCGACCCCGGTCCGACCGTCTGGGGCCCGCGCCGCGCCGGCGGCAACCTCGACCTCACTCGCACCCTCAACGACGCCCTGCCCTTCATCGTCTATGACCGCGACCGCATCACCCGCAGCGGCGTCGTGAACCTTAACGATTTTCTCCGTCGCGAACTTCTGGATACCGACGCCACCGTGCTGCCGCCCGACCAGAACGGCAACGGTGACCTCACCGCCAGCGGCAGCTCCAACCTCAATCTGCGCGGCTTCGCCTCCGACGAGACCGTGGTGCTCGTCAACGGTCGCCGGCTGCCGGAGATCCTTACGACCACCAACCTGTCCGGCGGCCGCGGTGGCTACCAACCGCCCGACGTAAACTTCATCCCCCTCAGCCTCGTGCAGCAGGTGCAGGTGCTGCCCGCCTCGGCGTCCGCCCTCTACAGCGGCAACGCCATCGGCGGCGTGATCAACATCCTGCTGCGCCCCGAAGGTGAACACCGCCGCAGCGAGGTCACCACCACCTACACCAACGCGACCGAGGGCTTCGATGCCCCCTACTCCGCCGTGTCCTTGTTGCACAGCGAAAGCCTGCTCGGCGGAAAACTGAATCTGCGCTTCAACGCCAACTTTGTGCAGACCAGACCGGCGACGGATTCCGAGTTGAAATACCACCGCGACAACAGCGCCGCCGACGAGGTCGTCACCGACAACGACGCCCTCCATCGCGCGACGCCCAACGTGCGCTCGACCAGCGCCACCCCGCTTTTTCCCAACACACCATTCCGCGTCACCTCGGTGGCGCCGGGAGCCGACGGCACGGGAGGTCTCGCGGCGTTCGACCGCCGCCAAGGCATCCGCAATTTCGCGTTATATGATTCCCCCGGCAACCTCGCCAGCGCCCTGAAAGGGGTCGACTATCCTTACGGTCGCGAGCAACGCCGGGCGCTCTATTTTGCCTCCGCCGTCTTTACGGTCTCGGACTGGCTCGAACTCGGTCTCGATGCCGCCTACTCCAACACCACGATCAATCGCGGCTTTGACGTCTTCAAGGGCGACCTCTTGCTGCGAAAGGCCAATCCGCTCAACCCCTTCGGCACCGATGCCCGCGTTTCGCTTTTTGAAACTCCCGTCGAGCTCGGCCAGGACTACAGCGAGGCCCGCATCGACTTTTACTCCCTCGTCGGCAGCGCCCTCGTGACTCTGCCGTGGGACTGGAAACTGGCCATCGACACCCAGTATTCCCGCAGCTCCACCAAATACCGCGGCGTCGCCGACATCGACCGGAACCGTTGGCAAGCGCTGGTCGATCGCGGTGACTACAACCCGCTTCGTGACACGCAGGTCTTCGGGCCACCGCAGGCCTTCTACGACGAGGTGCTCATCTACACCGGAGCACGGGACGAGTTCGTCACCCTCGGCGACTACGAAACCTTCGACGGAGCCTTTCGTGTCACGCACGAAAACCTGAACCTCCCCACCGGACGAGCGGTCGCCAACTTCGGCGCGGATTACCGCATCATGACCCTTAAGGGCTACGACGCGGTTCGTCGCTACGGCGACGGTTCCCTGCAACGCCTGCCTGAACGCTGGCAAGGGCGCACCCTCGAACGTGTCAGCCTTTTTGGCGAACTTCAGGCGCCGCTCTACCCGCGCCAAAAGTTGCCCGCGTGGATCGACACCATCGAGACGGACCTCGCCACGCGCGTCATCATCGCCGACACCGCCGCCGAGACCAACGTCGCGCCCACGATCGCCCTGAAACTCGGTCTAGCCAACGGTCTCACTTTCCGCGGCAGCTTCACCACTTCGAACCGATTTCCCACGCCTTACATGAGCCGCAACCGCGGCAACGGCGTCGATGCCGGCACCGGCCGCGTTTATGTGAACATCAAGGACCCGCGTCGCGACGGCGACGAATACGAGGCCGAGCAAGTCTCGGTGCTCAACCCGGGTCTGCGCATCGAAAACGCCGTCACCCAGACCTTCGGCGTCATCTTCGAACGCGGCGACCGCAACCGCTTCCGCGCCTCGGTCGACTTCTTCGACACCCGCAAGACCAACGAAATCGTCGGCCTCGGGCCGACCGAGTTGCTCAACCTCGAAGAGTTTTTCCCGGAACGCGTGGCCCGAGCGGCCCCCGCGCCCAGCGATCCCTACGACGTGGGACGCATCACCGAATTCCGCACCGGCGCCTTCAACCTGGCCAGCCGCCACTCCCAAAACTTCATGACCACGCTCGACTACGCCCGTCGCGACGTGCTGGGCGGGACCCTGGAGCTGCGTTCCCGCTTGGTCTGGTTCACCAAGTTCACCCGCCAGATTTTTCCCGAAGAACCGAGCATCAACGAGATCACCGATCCCAGCGGTGCCTCGGGCCTGCTCGAATACCGCGCGACCTTTGGCGGCGGATGGTCGACGCGCAGTCTCGCCCTGGGATTCGACGGTCAGTATTTTCATTCGCGCCGGCTGCCCGAAAAAGAATGGGCTATCCAAGGTGCGCGCACCATCGATCCCTACTGGCAGACCGATGTCTACGTGCAGGGCGACATCGGCCGATGGCTCCTGCCGAAAAAATCGCGACTCGGCCTCAAGGGCCAACTCCGCGTCAACAACGTCTTCAAGAAGGGCTACCCCAAATACGCCTGGGAACCTTCCGGCGCCGGCGTGCAACCCTACGGCGACTGGCGCGGCCGCACCTACTCCGTTTCGCTCACGGCCGAGTTTTAACGGCGCCGGACTAGCGGGTCGCACCGCATGGAGTGTCATCAACCACAACCATGCCTACCACCGCGCCCGACGCCCAAACCGCTCTGCGGGAATCGCTGAAACGTTGCCGGCCCGAAGTCGTTGCCGCGGCACTCGCGTATCATGATTCCGGAGACACCCGCCTTTTACCCGTGGTGGTCAACGGCGTCATCGAACGTTTCGTCGAGCCGGAGCTCCGGCCCCGCCTCGCCACCGCCGATGACACCATGCGCCTGAGCGAGGATCTCGGACTGGATTCACTCACCCTGATGGAGATCGTGTTGGTGGCCGAAGACGTCTTCGGGATCAATGTCACGGCCGATGAAATGCGCCACCTTTGCACCCTTGGCCAGATTAAGGCCTTCATCGCCGGAAAAGCTCGCAACTCCATCGGTTGAACATCGTCTTGATTGCCATGCGCTCCCTCCTTCCTCTTCGCAGGTTGCGGTGCGTGGTCGCCTTATTGGCGGCGCCTGGCTTCACCTCCGCCGACATCATCTCACCGGTCGATCGGTCCTACTTCGAGACCGCCGTCACCGTCGTCTCCGAACCCGCGGCGGCCCACCTTCCGGGCCGCCCGCGCGACCTCTTCGCTGGGGCCAAGGTCACCTTGCTCGCGAGCCCGCTACCCGGCGACGACTTGCAGTGGTTTCACAACGGCACCCCCTTGAGCGGCGAGAAGCGCAGCTCGCTGCGCCTCGTCGACTTCGCCCCCGCCCACGCCGGCGTCTACTGGGCACGCATCACCCGCGCTGGCTACGCCGTCGATACGAGCGCCGTCACCCTGAACCTCACCACGGCCCCGACGGCCAGTCTGGTCGACACCGGGTTTCAGAACCGCGTCGACCCCGACACAAACCAATTGCTCTACACGCTGATGCTGCGCAACGACGACGGCGAGATCGGTTACCTGCGTAGTTTCGGCACCTTCGTGATCGGCTCTTGGGGATGGCTCGGCGCCGACGGAGACTACCGTGAAGACGTCCACGCATGGGGCTACCTCGATGGAAACGTCGGCGAGGTTTCAGCCCTTCTGCCCGACGGTTCCCACCTACGGTATTCCGCCACGGGGGTCACGCGCGTCGATCGCCAGGGCAACGCGCACTTGCTCAACTACGACGGCGAAACTCCGCTCGAGTCGAATGCTTGGACCATGGCGCAAGACGGTGACCTGTTCCATCTCAACGGTGACCACCTGCTGCGACTCGCGCCCGACGGCGCTCTCCGTTGGACCATCCATTCGACCGATTTTGGGTGGGCCAATTTCGCCCGGGTCATTCCCTTTCGCGACGGGAGTGGGCATCTGCTCATCCAAGGCAATGTGGACGAGGTCACCCCAATGGCCCGAGTGATCCGGGCCGACGGCAGTCCACTCCCTGACAGCGAGGCATTTCCCACCCTCGCCGACTATCCGCTCACCCGACTGCAGTCCGGCGATTGGCTCGAATTGACCAACAGTCGAGTGCGTCGCTACGACGCCGAGTTCGATGTCGTGGCCGATCGTGAGCTCGGCCCTTGGGGTGTGCTCACTTGGTCGCCGCAGTCTGACGGTTACCTTTATGCCCTTGCGCCGGAGCTTGGTGTTCTCCGCCTCAACCCCGCGCTCGAGCAGGACCTCGAGTTCGCCGTGCAAATGCCCGCCGACGCGAACGTGCCTACAGGCAACGCCTTTGTTTTATCCGACGACAAGATTTACGTTTCCGGCACCTTCGCCTCGGTGGATGGGCACCCCAGTCCCTTGGTCGCCCGGCTCGATCCGGCCCGCAACGCTCGCGGCCATCCACCCCTGGTCCGGATCTTTGAACGCTCCCGTTCCTGGGAGCAGCGCACGCTCACGCTCGACGCAATCGTGGTGGGCACGGGCCCTTTCACCTACGAGTGGCGCAACCTCGATCGACCCGAACTCAGCTTCTCCGCCGACCGCACGCTCAAGCTCAACCCCTTCGACGCCACGAACACCGGTCGCTACGTCGTGAAGGTCACCTCGCCCACCGGCACGGCTTTCAGCGAGGTTCAGGACTGGCGCGAAACGTTCACAGTTCCCTTGCTCCGCAGCTTGACCGCGAGAGCGCCGCTGGGACCACGCCAAACCGCATTGAAGATGGGCTTTGTCCTCGCCCCGCAAATCCCTCCGGCTCTTCGCCCCAACGCGGCGCAGGTCGTCATCGCTCGCGGCATCGGTCCCACGCTTGCCGATCTCGGTGTCGAGACCCCGCTGAACGATCCTGCCCTGCAGCTGATCGCCCAATCCACCACGCAAGTCTGGACCAACGACGACTGGGCCCCGCTGCAGGGCCTCACCGCATTTAACTTTTCCGCACTCGCAGCCATTCCCCTCCGCGCCGGCTCGCACGACAGCCAGCTCGACGCCGCCCTCACGCCCGGCGTCCATCACCTGGAGGTGACGGCAAAACCCGGGGACCAAGGCATCGCTCTGGGCGAGGTATTTGCCCTCTACAACAGCGAACAAAACGCGCTCTTCTCCAACCTCTCGCTCCTCGCGCTCACGGGTGAAGGCGATGCGGCCATCGTCGGCGGTTTTGTCATCGACGATCCCAGCGGACTGCAACGGCCCCTGCGTCTGCTCATTCGCGCTGTCGGTCCGACTCTTCGGAAATTTGGCGTCGATGACGTCGCGACCGACCCCGTCCTGCGAGTTTTTGACCACACGGACCGGCACCTCGGCAGCAACGACAACTGGTCGCAAAACTCGAACACCTCGGCGGCGGACCTGGCCGCGATCGCGACTGCCGCGGGTGCCTTTGCGCTCGACGCGGAGTCGGACGACGCCGCGCTGCTCCTCGAGTTGTCGCCCGGCGTTTACACGGCCCAAGTGACCACCGCGGACGGCGCGTCCGGCCAAGCCTTGCTGGAGCTCTACCTCGTGCCCGCCAGCGCTGAACCGGTTCAATAGTCGACCGACACAGCCCGTCGTCCTTCCGGCCAACCCGCATCATCGCCGTTCGTCATCCCGGCGTTGCCATCTGCTCGATTCTGGCTGTCGTGCCCGCCCATGCACTTGAACCGTTTGTGGGGGCTCACCGCCCTCGTCGTAACCCTATGCCCCTTCACCTCAGCCAAGGAGGTCGATCTTATCCCGATCGGGTTTTCCGTCGCCACCATGGATCGCTCCGTCGATCCCGCCGACGACTTCCTGCACTACGCCGCCGGCACTTGGTTGAAGGAGACAGAAATCCCCAGCGACAAATCCCGCTGGGGCGCCTTTGACACCCTCGGCGAAAACAACTGGCGCCGCATCCGCAACCTGCTGGAGGAAATCGCCGCGCAGGACGCCGCCGCGGGATCCAACCTACAGAAGATCGCCGACTACTATCACTCGGCCATGGACACAGCCGCCATCGACGCCGCCGGCATCGCGCCGCTCGAGCCGACCTTTGCCACCATCGAGGCGATCGCCAACATGGACGACTTCGCGACCTACCTCGCCCACTCGCACCGGCAGATCGGCAGCGCCCTCTTCGGCGGCTACGTTTACGCCGATCAGCGCGACAACGAGTCGGTGATCTACCAACTTGTCCAAGGCGGCCTGAGCCTGCCGACCCGCGATTACTACTTCGACGAAAAGTATGCCAAATACCTGCCCGCGTTCGTCGAACACATCGCGACCATGTTTGAGCTCGCCGGCACTCCCGCCGACCAAGCCCGCGCCGATGCCGAAACGGTCCTCGCCCTCGAAACCAAACTGGCCGAGTTCTCCAAGACCGTGGCCGCCCTCCGGGACCCCAACGACAACTACCACAAGATGACCTACGCCGAGGCCGCCGCGGTCATCCCGGCCTTTCCGCTGCCCGCCTACTTTGCGGAGCTCGGCATTCCCGCCGAGGAAACGCACCTCGACATGAAACAACAGGTCTTCTTCGAAGGCCTCAACGAACTCCTCCCCGCCGAGTCGCTCGACACCTGGAAAACCTACCTGCGATGGCATGCGCTCAATGACGCCGCGGCCTACCTCGCCGGCGACTTCGAAAAAGAGAGCTTCCGCTTCTTCTCGACCGAACTGAGCGGCACGCCGGAACCCGAGCCCCGCTGGCAACGCGCCGCCCGCCAACTCGATGACCACATCGGCTTCGCCCTCGGCGAGGTCTACGTGGCCAAACACTTCCCGCCGGCCGTGCGCGACCGTTTGGAGGAAATGATTCAGATGATGCGCGACGTGCTCGAGGAGCGAATCGCCGGCCTCGACTGGATGGGGGCCGCGACCAAGGAGAAGGCCTTGGAGAAGCTGAAAACCTTTCGCGTCGTCGTCGGCTACCCGCCGGAGTGGCGCGACTATTCCGGCCTCGAAATCACCGCCGACAGCTACTTTGCCAACGTCATCGCCGGTGCCGAATTCAACACCGCCCGCGAGCTCGCCAAGCTGCCCAAAGTCTTTGACAAGACCGAGTGGCTGCGCACCCCACAGCAGGTCAACGCCTACTACCAGCCCTCGGCCGGCCAACTCGTCTTCCTTGCCGGCATCCTGCAGCCCCCCTTCTTTGACCCCGAGCTCGACGACGCCGTCAACTTCGGCGCCATCTGCGGCGTCATCGGCCACGAAATCACCCACGGCTTCGACGACAAGGGCCGCAACTACGACGCCCATGGTAATCTCAACGATTGGTGGACCGAAGAGGATGCCACCGAGTTCACCGCCCGCGCCCAAAAGCTCGTCGACCAATACAACAGCTACGAGGTCCTCCCCGGTGTCTTCGTAAACGGTGAACAAACCCTCGGCGAAAACATCGCCGACCTCGGCGGCGTTTCCATCGCCCTCGAGGCCCTGAATCGCTCCCTCGCCGGCAAACCGGTGCAGCTGATCGACGGCCTCACCCCGCAACAACGTTTCTTCATCTCCTGGGCCCAAAACTGGCGCACCAAATACCGCGACGACGCCCTCAAGCGCGCCGTTGCCTCCGGCGTGCACTCTCCTGGCATGGTCCGCGCGGTCGGCCCGCTCGTGAACATCCCTGAATTCTTCGAAACCTTCGGCATCGAGGAGGGCGATCCCATGTGGCGAGCCCCTGAGGATCGCGCCAAAATTTGGTGAGGCCCGCAGCCGTCCACGACGCATTGCCCGCCCTAATAAGGGGCGGGCTTTTTTGGGTTCAATTTTGCCGCCTCGAATCTTCGCAATATATTAGGGGTTCAATGTCTGCCCCCGATCCCAAGCAAGGTGAACGCGACTACTACACGCGCATTGGCGAAGAGGGTATCGCCCACGCAACCGGCAAACCCTTTGGCGACGACAATTGCGCCTTCAACCTCGCCAACATGGCCGCTCTTTTCCACCTGCTGCCGCGCCCGCCCCTTGCGATCCTTCACCTCGGCTGCGGCGTGGGATGGTTGAGCCACGCCCTCGCCCGGCAGGGTTACCAGGTGACCGGGGTCGACATCGCGGCCGAAGCCATCGCCGCCGCCGAGCGGCGCCGCGATCAGGCGGGACTGCGGCGGCTGACGTATCAGGTTGGAGACTACGAAATATCCCCCGGCATCGCCCCGGTCGACGTCGTGCTATTCTACGATTCCCTGCACCACGCCGAAGATCCCGCGGCTGCGATCGCCACCGCCTTCGCTGCGCTCAAACCCGGTGGCCGCCTCATCGCCTTCGAGCCCGGCGAGGGTCATCACGAGGCCGAAGCCTCGCAGCACGCGATCAATGCATTCGGCGTGCACGAACGGGACATGCCGCCCAATCAGATCATCGCCCTCGGCCGCCAGGCCGGATTCACGCGGCATCAAATCATGCCACATCCCGCCTTGCTGCTGGCTGAGCTTTACCACCCCGACTACGCTGCTGCGACCGACCAGGCCACCCTCGACCAACATCAAAAGGATCGCTCGCGCCAGCTCGTGCGCGAACTCTGGCGACAACGGCGTAAACAGGCTTTCACTGTATTGTGGAAGTAAACCGCCGCCGCCGGAAAAAAGCGTGTGCCGTGGCCGCATCCATGGTTAACACCCGAGCTTCCACATGATCGAAGTCCAGAACCTCACCCGCATCTTCCGCACCTACAAGAAGCAGCCCGGATTCTGGGGCGGCGTCAAAGGGCTGGTGAAACGGGAGTTCGAGGAACTGGCCGCCGCCAACGACATTTCGTTTTCGATTCAGGAAGGTGAATTCGTCGGTTTCCTCGGTCCCAACGGCGCCGGCAAAACCACGACGCTGAAAATGCTCGCGGGACTGATTTATCCAACCAGCGGATCCGCTCGGGTCGCCGGCTTCGATCCGACCAAACGCGAAAACGCCTACCGCCGCATCTTCGCCCTCGTGCTCGGCCAAAAGAACCAGCTTTGGTGGGACCTGCCAGCGATCGAATCCTTCCTGCTCCTTCGCCACATCTACGGCCTGCCGGCCGACCAATGGCAAGAGACCCTCGACGAACTGGTCGATCTGCTCGCCGTGCGCCCCAAGCTCAACGTCATGGTGCGCGAGCTCTCGCTCGGCGAACGCATGAAGATGGAGCTCATTGCCGCCCTGCTCCACCGTCCCCGGGTCTTGTTTCTCGACGAGCCCACCATCGGCCTCGATGTCGTATCGCAGCGGGCCGTGCGCTCCTTCCTCAAAGCCTACAACAAACGCCACAAGGTCACCATCCTGCTCACCAGCCACTACATGGCCGACATTCAGGAACTTTGCGACCGCGTCATCGTGATTCATCGCGGCAACAAGATCTACGACGGCGACCTCGACCGCCTCGAGACCGGCAATGCCAGCACGCGGCAAAAGATCATCACCTTCGAGCCCGATCTCAACAGCGCCGACAGCGCGGGCCGCGTGGCCTTCCCCGCCGATTGGCAATCCGCCCATGGCACCACCACCCGCGACGAAGCCGGCAAGTTCACCCTGCGGGTGCCCGGCAACCTCATCGCCACCGTCTCGCAAGAGATTCTGCAACAAGGCCCCGTCGCCGATATCACCATCGAAGACGTCCCCCTCGAAGACGTCATCGCGGATCTTTTCGAAAAGCACTGAGGCCGTGGACGCCGTCACCTTCGAATCCCGTATCGTCGACTGGGCCCGGCACCAACCGGACTCGCCGGTCTTGGTGCAGATCGGGTCCCGCGTCCAACCCGACGCCGTGGTGGATGCTTGGTCCGACTGGGACTTCTACCTGATCAGCCAGCAACCGGCCCGCTATGCCCAAACCCGCTGGCTTGCGGACATCGCTCCCTGCTGGACCGCTCACTTTGAACGCAACATCCGCTCCACCCCCAAGGTGAGCGCTGTCTTCGCCGGAGGCATTGAAGCCGACTTCGTGTTGCTCAAGGCGTGGCACATCAAACTAGCCTGCTGCGCGATGCGCCACCCTGCATGGAGTCGGCTTCTCCCCGCCACCGTCAATCGCGGTGTCGCCAACCTCCGCCTCTTCGCCGGCCCCGGGCATCGCGTGCTGACCGGCTCCGCCGATTGGAAGCCCCGACTGTCTGTGCTCTCCCCTCCGGACCCTGGTCCGTTGTTCGGCGCCGCGGAGTTTGCCGCCCACGTCACCGGTTTTTGGCGACACGCCGTTTGGGTGTTCAAGAAACTCGCCCGCGAAGAAAATCGTGCCGCCCTCCGTTGGCATCAGGTCGAGCTCATGGAACACCTCCATCCCATCCTCCAGGAAGAAGCTCGGCTCGACGGCCGCCCCGCCCGCCCCGAGGCCCGCAAGGCCGAACAATGGCTCAGCCCGGAACGGCTTCAACAAAGCCACCTCACGCTCACCCCCGATCGCCGCGCACTCGCGCTCGCCTTGCTCCAAACCCTCGATCTCTTTCAGTCATCCAGCACGGCCGTGGCCGCGCGCCGGGACTTTCCCGCGCCCGCCAACAGCGAAATCGCATCTTGGCTGCGGAGCGAATTGCAGACTTTGGTCTGACGCAGAATCACAGTTCCAGCGGCCGGCGCAGCGAGCGCCCGGCCTCCTGGCGACAACGTCCCAACCGGAAAACGATGCTCGGCCGTTGGAACTCCATTCCGTAACCCGCGGCGAAAGCATCCCGCAGTTGGTGCAGCTCGCGACGCTCGCGTTCCAGGAGTGTGCTTGCTTGACGCCCCGCCAACTCACGCTCCCGGCGATAGAGCAACAGGGTGGTCCCCAAGGGCTGCAACGCCAGCCCCAGCCGCGTCGTGTCGAGCCACAGCTGCTGGAAACCGCGGCCCAGCTCAAACCACCCCCGCGGGGTATCGTCGCCGCCGCTCAACACTCCGACCGCCGCCGCTTTGCGCACCAGCAGCGAACAGCCGACAAACGCCATGATGCGCTCAAGTCCGACGAAAAACAGGCCGTGCACCACGCGCACCTTTCGGGCTGCTCGCAACCCCCGGAGGAAACCCAGCGCGGGTAACGGCGTGCCGAGGGTCGTGTCGCGCAACCCGTCGGGCTGTGTCGTCGCCTCCGCCCCGAACCGGAGCTTGTCGAGAAACTCTCGATACAGGAGTCGGCTGCGGTAGCGCAGCCGGTCGAGCCGACCGAACAAACCCGCCAGTCGCCGCTGCTGTTCGCCGAAGAAGCAGGTCAGCGTCACACCCGGCGCAACGTTCCCCACCGCCTCGGTCAGGGTCGCGACCATCGCCGGGTCGAGAGCAGATTCGTCGAACGGATTCCGATTCGTCGCCCGGTCGCGAATATGGGTCGCGATATCTGCCGGTGGCGCCGCCACCGGGCCGGGCGCCAGCACCAGCGTGAACTGGCCCTCCTCCTCCTCCACTGACTGAATTGCGTAACCATCGGCCGCAGCCATCAGGGCAAAATTTTGGGCGTAGGCGCCCAGCGCGAGAAACGATGCCGCAAACGCGCAGTCGAAGTAACTCGGTTCGGCCAAGGTCGCCGCATCGAGTTTCAGCCGCAGAATAACCCGGTCAGCCTCGGTCTTCAGGCTCACCTCCCACGGTTGCGAGTTGTCCCCCGACGGGGCGTGGCAGGCGATTTCCGCCCAGCCGCGGGCTCGCGCAAAGAGTCCGTCGCTCACGCCTTTTCCTCCAACGCCCCCTGCGACATTTCGAGAATCTGCCTGATCACAAACCGACGCTTCAAGCGCTGCAAAGGATGCCGATTGCCCCACCACAACCGGCCCTTCACGGTCTCAAGTTTCACCGGATCGAACTGGAAATAGCGCGGCGCCAAGAAGGGCGTGCCCCGGCCCAACAGCAAGCGCATCGCTTCCGTGCAGGCGAGACCGGCACACAGTTGGATCGCGGTCCCGAACGAAGGCGCGCGCTGCGCCACGAAGTCGACCTTGGCGACGTCGATCTGCCCGAGTTGCAACAGCCCCGGAGTCACCCCCACCACAAAAGCGGCCAACTCCTCCGTGCGTCCCCGGCAGCTTGCAAAGTCGAAGTAGTCCTCGAATGGCATCGCGCCCGGTCCAAACACGTGCAGGGTTGTGGTCAGGCCTATCGGTCCTGAAGTAACAATGTGGATACGCCGCTGTTCGGCGGCGGGGAACATCAGTCGCCGAGCCGGGAGCGCGTAAAAGTCCAAGCCGTCCATGACCACGTTGACGCCATCGAGAAACGAATCGACCGAAGCCGGCGTAACACCTTCCGAAAAGAGCGTCACCACCGCGTCCGGGTTGATATCGAGGATCAGGTCCCGCAGCACCTCGGTCTTCGACCGACCGAGCGTCGAAATCGCGGCCCCGTGCTGGCGGTTAAAATTGGCCGCCTCAAACACATCGAAGTCCGCCAGGTTGAAATTACCAACGCCCATGCGGGCGAGCGTGACGGCGTAGGCCCCTCCCACGCCGCCATTGCCGGCAATGGCCACCCGTGCCGTCCGCAGGCGTTCTTGTTCCGCTTCGGTCACCACCCCGAGGTTTCGGTCGATTCGTTCTTTGTAGGTCGTCGTCATGGTTTCAGGCGGGCAAGGTATCCACAAAGCGCGCGAAGGCGTTCATATCGCGAATTTCAGGTCCGTGGCCCGGTAGGATCAGTGCGGGCCGGAGGGCAGCGAGCCGTCTGATGGACCGGCGGTTTTCAGTCATGTCGTAGGTCAGTCCGGCCAGGGGTTCCCGCAGACCGGAACGAAGGGTAAGAAAGCTGATGTTGCGCACAACATCGCCGCAGATGGCCACACGATCACATTCCCGAAAGAAGATCACTTCGCCGCGCGAATGCCCCGGCGCGTGCACGACCCGAAAATCGCCCACCAGTTCGCCTTCCCGCAGGATTCGGTCGACCCGACGCGGCGGCCCCTGCCAGAGGCGCGTAAGGAATCGTGTCAGCAACGTATCAAGCGCGGGATCGTTCATCGGCGCCGTGCCCTCCATTGCTGCGACATCATCCTCATGAACCGCCAGCGGCACTCCGCGCGCCCGACATACGGCATCGGCCACGCCTTGGTGATCCGGATGGACGTGGGTCAATGCCACCAACGAAATCTGCTGGTCAGCCAGTTCACGAAAAATCCGCCGCCGGTCCCAGCGACGGCCGGTGTCGATCAGGATGTCGCCCGCAAGGTAGCAGTTGGTGACCGCCGGGGGATTCTCGTCGAGACGCCAAATGCCGGGAGCGACTTGCTTCATGATCGGTGAGATAGCGAAGCGACTTGCCGGCCTACCAGTGACGCAGAGAAACCAAAATCTCGGTGCCCTCCAGCCCCGGACCAGCATGAATCTCCCCACCATGCAGGCGAATGACTTCCTTGGCGATAAACACGGTCAGGCGGCCTTGGTTGGGCGTTTCCTCCTCGACCGAATCAGGAAGAATGCCCTCCAATTCCAGTCCCGCCCCCTGCAGGGAGAGTAACGCGATCGTTTCCTCCTCTTCACCCGTCGATCGCAATTGAATCGTAAGGGCTCGCGCGGGGTCGGCGGGCTGATTTTCCAGCACCGTCCGCGCCAGTGCCTGCAAGGCAAACTCCACCAACGTCGGCACCACCTGGAGCCGCACCGGATCTGGCGGCAGTTCCACTTTCAGCCCGAGGAGTTCACCCAGGTCTTTCAACATCGCACAGAGGTCCACGCACTCGCAGGAAAGCTCGCGCAACGAGCCGAGATGGACGAGGTCGCGGTTCAAGGTCTCCAGCCGGGCGATGTCTTGGTCGACCGTCGTCCGCAGGCGCTCCGGGATGGCTTCGCCTGAATTATACGACTGCCGCAGCATGGACAACGAGACCAGCGAGTTGCCGACTTCGTGGTTCAAAGTAAGCGCGAGCTCGCGCAGCAGGTTCAGCCTATCTTCGCGGTTAGCATGGAGGGAGTCGTCGATCTCGCTGCTCGCTTCCTCCCAAGTCGCCCACACTCCGCCGGTCTCCGCCACAATACCGGCCGAGGCGCGGAAGGGTTGGCCCGCCGACGCTCGTAATATCTCGGTCTCGCGCGTGTGCCGCACCTTGCCGACCAAGCTGCGCACCACCAACGGCACATGCCGGGGTGGTTCCTGTTCTGGAGAAAGCACGATCCGCGACGGCAAGTAGCGATCGCCGATGATCACGTCCTCGTAGAGTCGCTCCAAACGAGAGTAGTGCTGGTTCTGATTCACCAGCTGGCGCAATAGACGGGCGACGGAAATCGCCCGTGCCTTGTCGCTTTCGTTGTAGGGCTGCCCATCATCACGCACGCCGCAAGCAATGATGCCGGTGAGGTGACCATTATCATGCAATGGCACCAAAAGACGCGCGCCCCACATCGCCATGCGGTTGCGAATCCCCATCTCCGCCAGCGGATCCGACGGTGCCGGCCATTCCACCCCGTCGAGCACCACCGGATGGGTCGAAAGGTAGGTCACCAAGGGGTCCGTCACCGGGCAGTGTGACGAACCGCGATCGGCGCGGAACACGCTTTTGTCCCGCAGGAAAAACACGGTGTGCGAAGCCCGCAGGAGATGGCGCGAGGCGCGGCGAAACTCGCTCAGCAGCCGCTCTCGCGAAGCGAGATTCTCGACCGCGCCTTCCAGAAAGTCCCAGATCTCCGGTGATGACGAAGCGGCGGGGGCCATCACCGGCATCGGCGGACGGCTCGACTCCCGCCGACGCGTTTTCTCGGCAAACAGGTCCAGCGCAGCACCGCGTTCCGCGATCTCCTCCAGAAGCGGCAGAAAGTCCCGCAAGCGTTCGCGGCTCTCATCGTAGGAAAAACAATGTCGCGCCCGCCCTTCCATCCGCAATTGCTCGAAACGTCTGGTGTGCGGTTGTCCGGTCACCAGCAACGGGCATTTGTCCAAACCCTCTGGCAGCTGGTCCGCCATCATCGCATCCAGCACGATTACGATCGGGACACCGGCCGGAAGATTGCCATAGGCGCGCACCTGTTCCAAGGCTAGGATCGGGCGCCCGGCCGGCATTTGCGCGGTCCAAGCTTCGAGTAGTGACTGATCTTGAGTTAGGAGGAGGAACGAGGCGGGCATGGCAACGATACGCGAAAAATCGCGCCCTCCCCCTCCACGAACGGGTCGAGTGCGATGGTTGAGTCGAGTTTGGCGAGAATATCTCGGCAGATGGTCAAGCCGAGGCCAAACCCCTTCGACTTGGTTGAATGAAATGGCTCGAACATGTGGACGCGCTTGTCGGTCGGAATCCCCGGACCATTGTCCGCCACCGCCAACTCAATTCGCCCGTTCACGTTCCGGGTGGACACCCGCACCTCGATCGCGGCTTGCTCGCGTTTGAAGGAGCATTCATGGGCCTGCACCGCGTTGAAACACAGGTTAAGCAACACCTGTTTCAGACCATTCGCGTCGCTCCAGACTCCATCCGGCTGCGCCTCCAATTGGGTTTCGATGCGCACCGGCTGGCTGCCCGTCCGGCCCATGATCACCAGCACCGCATCGCGCACGACGTCATGCAGGGCCACCTTTGATTGCTGGTATTCCTTGGGTGCGGAGAGATCAAGGAGTTGCTCGGTGAGCCGATCGATGCGCGCCACTTCGTCCACGATCAATCTGGAGAAGCGATCGCGAAAACGAGCATCGTCATAGTGGTTCGGTAGCAGTTGCGCAAAGGTCTTGATCGAGACCAAGGGATTTCGGATTTCGTGGGCCACGCTTGCCCCGAGCAATCCAACTGTCGCCAACTGCTCCGCGCGCTGCGCCTTGCGGACAAACATCGAACGCGACAAGGCACTTTCGAAAATCGAGGCGAGTTCCTGCAACTGCAGGATTTCCAGGTGCGTGTAGGGCCGCCGCGAGGCCCGCACGCCAGCGCCCACCACCACCTGCAACGTCGGGTCTTCGCAAAGCAACAGTGCGCCCAAACGCTTTTCCGCCAAGAAGCGCTCAAGCAAGCGCCGCGCCGGCGTGGAGCGCTCACGCAGCAAACGTTCGGGCGAGACCCATTTCATCGCCGCTAACTCAGCCGCCAGGCTTTCGGTGGCGATTCCCTCCTCGCAACCAAAGTCCAGTTCACCGGGCGGCGCATGCAGAAGCACCGAATGGCTGGTTCCACCCCAACCATTCACGATCTCAATGAATCCCTTGATGAGGCGGTTTTCGTCCACCTCCTTCTCCGCCACCCGGTAGGCGGCGTTGCGCGCCTGCGCTCCTTGCGGGAAACGCAGGAGGAGTTTATCCGCCTTCGCCCCCCACCATGACGACGCGAGGAGCACCGCGCCGATGCTCATCACCAAGGATGGCCATTCCGAGAACAGCGACCGGGAACCCATCCACACCACCGATCCCACCGCCACCGCCACCATCAGAGTGAGCAGATGTTGCAGGGTGAATAGAAAGACGTGCCGCGCATCAAAAATCCGATGCGTCGTGATCACGGTCGCCACGGCCAGAAAAAAGCCGGTCGCCACCAGAGGCGAAACGAAGACCGGGATGGGAACGTCGAAAAAACTGCTCAGCAGGGCCAGCACGATCACCGCCATCACGGAAAACGCTCCCCCTAGTAGAACCACCCGCAGTTCTGTCCGTTCGATCCCCTGAGTGGAGCGACTGTAATAGATCGAACGCACGATCAGCAACAAGTTCGACGCCAGTAGCCCGGCGTAGAAGACGTAGTAACCGGCGCCGATCAGCGGATCACTCGGTGTCGAGTTCGCGGGGATAAACCAACCCGTCAATGGGATGACGCCCACCGCTCCCACAAACACTGCCATCGGCCACATACGACTCAGCACTTGTCGGGCCTTCGCCTTAGGCCAGAGGATACTGTCCATCATGTGCCACAGCTGCAGCGGCAGCATGCCCCCGATAGCCGTGGCCCAACGCAACCATTCCAAACCAACAACCCAGTGACTCGCCCGCACCGCCTGCCACCGAAAAATCAACCACAGGCTCGCGTGGACTGCGATGAAGAACACCGCTTGGTTTTGTCGCCGCGAGGGATTTGCCCAGAACACCGTCCCACCCACCGCCAAGGCTACAATCGCCGGCAGCGACAACGCCAGGTCAATGACTAGAGAAGGTGTGTTCACGCTGAATTCATTGCTTCAATACAATGCAACTGTTCTCGCCGGAAAGACCGTGCGCATTCACGATCACGTTTTGGTGCTGGAGGAAGCGGGGCTCCGCCGCGAGGCAGAACGGGCACGCCGGGTCCGGATATCTCCAGTTCACCGTCGGAGGAATGATTCCCTCGGCCAGCCCCAGCGCGGAGGACACGATCTGAATCGCTCCGGCCGCGGCCAAGGGGTTGCCAATCGCCCCTTTGATCGAGCCTGCCGCAATGTTTTCCATTCGCTCCCCGAAGACCCGCCGCATCACCTCCCCTTCCGCCTTGTCGATCAAACGATGGCCCGGGCCCCACAAGTTCAACACTTCGATTTCGTCGCGAGTCAGACCCGCCTCGACGATCGCTTCCTCGCACGCCTGAGTCAGGCCTGACATCAATTCCTCCCGGTCCGCGCGCGACTGGTAGCCATCCACCCACGCCAACGCTGGCCGCGGGCTTTCCTCCGGCTCCAACACGATGATCGCCGCGCCTTCCCCCACCACACCGGTCGCTCGCCACTGATCGAAGGGCCGACTTACCTCCCCCGGCCGTTCGTCAGATTTCGGGGTCAGATTGATCGCTCTCATCTCCACCAGCGGTGAAGGGAACAGCGGGGCGTCGACTCCGCCACAAAGACTTATATCAACCAACCCATTGGCGATCGCATCCGCTGCTGCGCCAATTGCGTCCAATCCCGAGCAACACGAGGACTGCGGCGCCACGGTGGTCGCGTTAAGACCCAAATGAGAAACGATCACACCACTAATCCGCGCGATGTTGGCCACGTAAATGGTCCTTCGAAAACCCCCGGAGCCACCGTTTTCCCACACGGATTTCGTTGAGCGCAGGATAGATTCACAATCCATCAGCGACGCCCCTACAAACACCGCCACCAGCTTTTTTTCCAACTCCACCCGAGGAATGCCTGCGTCCGCCAAGGCCAATACCGCCCCGGCCAACCCGAACTGGGTGTGCCGCGCCTCACCCAACAGCGACCGCGGATTCTCCAAATATTTTCGCAGGTCGAAGTCGTCCACGCAAGCCGCCACGAACGGACCGTAACGCTTCCCCAGATCCCTAAACGCCCTCACCCGACTCACCGGCTCCAGGATCCCCTTCCAGAAGGCTTCCCGGCCGATGCCAGCCGGAGTCACCGGTCCGACACCGGTGATCTTCACACGGCGTCGCCTCATTTGATCACCGGAAATGTCAGCTGGACGACGGTGCCCGACCCCACATCCGACTCCAGCCCCATCCTCGCGCCGTGTGCGCCGAGCAGGTGTCGACAGATGCTCAAGCCCAACCCCGTGCCGTGCGACTTGGTCGTGAAACCGCCTTTCAACGCGTTCTTGGCCGTGGATTCGTCCATCCCGGCGCCGTTATCCGTCACAAAAACGTCCACCGCCTCGAGGCCTCGCACAAATTTGACCGTCACTTTCGTCGCCTGGGCCTCCAGCGCATTGCGGAAGAGATTCTGGAATACCCGGGCCAACTCGAAACGTGCGCCGCGCACGGGCGCCACCGCAGCGCCTTCAAACTGCAGCGCCGCATTGCTGAAAAAGATCACTTGTTTCACCTCCTCGGCCAACGCCACCAGATCAACTTCCGTGAACTCGCCTGATTGTCGTGCCGCTTGCCGCCAGTTTTCCGCCAGGTGATGGCAATACTCGGCCGCGCGCTCCACGATTTGCGCATACTCTCGCAGGCGTTCCGCATTCTCCGGGGCGACTTTCCCCAGACTCTCCGCTTCCTCCGACAGCAGCCCGGAATATCCAATCATCACCGTGAGCGGATTCGCCAAATCGTGCACCAGTTCCACCGACGCACGACCGCGCCACACCGATGATTCGGACTCCGCGATCTCCTGCTTGAGCCGGCTCAACATGCTTTTGGTGCTCTGGTTCGACGCTGCTTCGCGCCGTCGCACCGCCGTTTGCTCGGCTTGTTTGCGCACCGCGGAAAGTAGCTCCGACACATCCGGCGGCTTCCGCAAATATTGGTTCGCCCCGCCCAGCATCGCTTGTTGCGCCGTGGTCAAAGTGCCGTAGCCGGTCAACATCACCACCGCGATATCCTTGTCCATCTCCCGAATTCGAGACAAGGCCTTGATCCCGTCCATCTCCGGCATCCGAATATCCAGAATCACCACGTCAAAAACCCGCTGAGCCAGCTTGTTCAACGCCTCGGCCGCTCGCTCCGCCGTATCGACTTCAAACTCTGTTCCCAAGGTGAAGGCGATCGACTCACGCGGCCCGTATTCATCATCCACCACCAAAACACAGGGACGTTTGGGTGGAGCAGTTATGACGGCTGTCTCAGTGTCACCGGCCATTTGTAAATCGTGGGGGTTCGTTCGCAGCCGGGGAGGAAACCACGCCATTCAATGGCTACATGAACCGCGTAAGGCCCCGACGGTCGAGTAGTTGTGTTTGCGAGCCGCCCTTGAGCGTGTCAAGTAACAGGACAAACAGTCATTTGCAGTAGCATGACGCACCCTAGCTTTACATGGATTTTACGATTCTAACCACCGTTGTGTTACTGATTGGCGTCTCGATTTACGTATGGCGCCTGCTCCTCCGCCAAGTAGGGCTTCAGCACGAATGCCAACGTTCCCGCGACGAGCGCGAAGCACTGCAAACCCGTCACGAGGAATCCAACCGTCAGCTCGAGCAAACCCGGCAGACCCTCGCCGCCACCGAACAAAAACTCGCGGCGACGCTCGCCGAGTCCAACGCCCGACTCGAAGCCGAACGCGCCCGCTTCGCCGAACAGGAGGCGCGCACCAAACAACACCTCGCCGACCTCGAAAAACTCCGTGCGACCATGCAGACGGAGTTCCAGGCCATCGCCGCCAAGTTGCTCGACGAAAAATCCAAAAAGTTCACCGACCAAAACAAGGAACAGGTCGACGCCCTGCTCCACCCCTTGCGCACGCAGATCAAAGAGTTCCGCGAACGCGTCGACACGGTCTACAAGGGCGACACCGAGGACCGCGCCGCGCTCAAGACCCAGATCGAGCAGCTCCGCCAACTCAACACCCACATCACGGAGGAAGCCTCCGCCCTCACCCGCGCGCTCAAAGGCCAGGCCCAGGCCCGCGGCGCTTGGGGCGAGCTCGTGCTCGAACGCCTGCTCGATTCCGCCGGACTCGTGAAGGGCGAGAACTACCTCGTTCAGGAATCCATCACGACCGACGACGGGCGCCGCCTCCGCCCCGACATCCTCGTGCGCCTGCCCGACGAACGTCACCTCGTCATCGATTCCAAAGTTTCCCTCATCGCCTACGAACGCGCCGTCAACGCCGAGGATGACAACACCAAAGCCGCCGCCACCGCCGAGCACGTGCGCGCCGTGCGCACCCATGTCGAGCAACTCAGCGCCAAACAATACGACGATACCGGCAAACTCGTGACGCCCGATTACGTGTTCATGTTCGTGCCCCTCGATCACGCTTTCGCCATGGCCATCCACGCGGACGCCGCACTCTACGAGTGGGCCTTTGACCGGCGCGTCATTCTCGTCACCGCGCCGAGCCTCCTCGTCGCGCTCAAGACCGTGGCCATGGTTTGGAAACAGGACCGCCAAACCAAAAACGTCCAGGCCATCGCCGATCGCGGCGGCGCCCTCTACGACAAGTTTGTCGGTCTCATCACCGACCTTGAGACCATCGGTAAACAACTCGACAACGCCCGCGGCGCCTACGACGGCGCGATGAACAAACTCAGCACCGGCCGCGGCAACCTGCTCAACCAGGTCGAGGACCTCAAACGCCTAGGCGCCAAAGCCAAAAAGTCCCTGCCCTCCCCCGAATCGGAGGACTAGGCGCGTCGCTCACTTGGCGCCGGCAAACACCCGGTGCACTCCATCCCGCCCAAACACGATCTGCGCCGGCGGCCGGTCGGTGACCCGCAGGACTTCCTCCACCGAATAGGAAGCCTCGCTCACGTCCTTGGCCACAAAACGCACGCCCACCGAAACCGGGGTCGCGAGAAACCCCTGCTCCGTCACCGGCACCTCCACCACCCGGGGAGCCAGCCCCACGGGTTGTCGATTGAGCACCACCATCCCGTTCGCCCCCTCGACGACGATCTCAACCGCGGCGGTTTTGGCCAACGCTGTATTCAACTCGCCAACACGCCGCTCCCCCACCGGCCCTGGCGCGGCGACCACCGGCGAACGCCCCTGTTCTGGCGGCACCGTGCGACAACTCGCCAACAATCCCGCTCCCAGCACAACCGACACCCACCGCCCCATCGATTTTGCCGATTGTTTCATTCGCCAACCTGCGACCGCGCGCAATGCTGACGGTTCCCACCGCCACCCACTCCCGCCTCCCTCTGCTCCTCCATGCCCCGCTACGTCGCCTTCCTCCGCGGCATCAACCTCGGCAAACGCCGCATCAAGATGGACGCGTTGCGCGCGCTTTTCGCAGAGCTGCCGCTCACCGATGTCGCCACCTACATCGCCTCCGGCAACGTGTTGTTCACTTCGACCAGTCGCTCGGCCGCCAAACTGGAAAAGACCATCGAAGCCCACCTGCTCGAGCGCACCGGTTGGGAAGTGCCCACGATCCTTCGCACCGCAGCCGAACTGCATCAGGTCGTCACTGATGCGCCTCTCGGCGACCTATTCGCGGACCAACCGCACGCCAGCACGCAGGTCACCTTCTTCAAAGCCCCCCTGCCCGCTGAACTCGCCACCCGAATCACCGCCACCCGCACCGCGACTGATCGCTTCGCCGTCATCGACCGCGAAGCCTATTGGCGCTGCGCCGTGAAACTCACCGAGTCCATCGTCTGGGAGGACAAAAAGACCAACACCTACACCCTGCCCGACGGCACCACGCGCAACCTCAACACCCTCGCCCAAATCGACGCCCTGCTCCAAACCTGAGCCTCGTCACCCGCGGGAGGAACCGGCTTGCTCCGGGTCAGTCGGCGCCTCGCATAGACGGCCCCTCCCTGTCCGCCGAAGCCTTTGGCGAAGGAGGAGTGGACGCGCCTTGACCGCTCCGCTCGGACCCGACGTGCATTGTTCCTTCCGCTGCACAAAATCCGCGCCCGGCGACGCTTAGTCTTCCGTGACCCGACCGCGCCGCTGCTTCACCGCGCTCCGCCGCCGCTTGCTCTCGACCTGCCGCCGCTTTTGGCCGGCCGACTTCCCGCGCTTGCGGCGCTTCTCTTTCTCCCGCTCCGCCAACACTGCCGCCCGCGCCGCGTTGCGCCGGGCCTCCAGCTTTTCGCACAAGGCCAACCAAGCCAGCCGCCGATTCGCCGCCTGCGAGCGCTCGGTTTGCCGCCGCACCTCCAACCCACTGCGCGCATGCCGCAACACCACCGTGGACGCCGTTTTGTTGATCTTTTGCCCACCCGGTCCGGCTCCACGCACAAAACGTTCGTCCACCTCGGTCGGTTCCACGCCGAGGCGGTTAAGTCGTTCTTCGATTTGAGGTGGTAAATCCACGCGTCGATCCTTTGTTTCGCCCGAAACTTTGCCGGTAAACCGCAGTCAACGGACATTCCGGCTCCCTACTCAACCTTTCCCATGATCAACGGTTCCACCTGGTCCCAAAATCTCCGCGCCGAAATCGGCAAAGCCGTCATCGGCCAGGACGACATCATTGAACGCTTGCTCGTAGCCTTGCTCGCCAATGGCCACGTGCTGCTCGAGGGCATGCCCGGTCTCGCCAAGACCCTGCTCATCAAGTCCCTCGGCACCGCCCTCGGCGTGCAGTTTGAACGCATCCAGTTCACGCCCGACCTCCTGCCCAGTGACGTGGTCGGCACCATGATCTTCCAGCCGAAAACCGGCGAGTTCACCGCTCACCGCGGTCCCATCTTCGCCAACCTGGTCCTGGCCGACGAAATCAACCGCGCGCCCGCCAAGGTCCAGAGTGCTCTCCTCGAGGCCATGCAGGAACGTCAGGTCACCATCGGTGGCGGCACCATCGTCCTGCCGAAACCCTTCTTCGTCATGGCCACCCAGAATCCGGTCGAACAGGAAGGCACCTATCCGCTGCCCGAGGCTCAGGTTGACCGCTTCCTCTTCAAGCTGCTCGTCGACTACCCCGAGGCCGACGAAGAGGCGCTCATGATGGAACGTTGGGGCCAGGTCACCAAGGCCCCCGAACTCAAGGCCGCCTCCTCCGGCGAGGAACTGCTCTCACTTCGCCAAGCGGTGGACCAGATCCACGTCTCGTCCGCCGTGCAGGGTTACATCCTCGCTCTGGTCCGTGGCACCCGCGCCCTCACTGTCCCGGACGACAAGGGCTACCGCCTCCTCAGCTTCGGCGCCTCCCCCCGCGCCTCCCTCGCCCTTTACCAAGCTTCCCGCGCCCTCGCCTGGTTGCGCGGCGAGGATTTCGTGTCGCCGGCCCTCGTCCAGGATGTCGCCCACGACGTGCTGCGTCACCGCATCGGTCTCACCTACGAGGCCGAAGCTTCCGACAAGACGCCCGATCAAATCCTCGCCGAGCTCATCGCGAAGACCCCGGTGCCTTCTGTGTGAATCTTTCTCTTTCCTCTTTATCTTTCTCTTTCTCCCCGTTGAGCGAAACAGCCTCATCCGGCCTGCGGGGAGAAAGAGAAGGATAAAGTGAAAGACTAAAGAAAACCAACCCATGCCCGACGCCCAAGACCTCGTCACCACCTCGGCCCTCGCGCTCCTGCGCAAGCTGGAGTGGCGCGTGCGCCATGCCGTCGAGACCGTGCTCTCCGGCGAATACCGCTCCGCCTTCCGCGGTCGCGGCATGGAGTTCGATCAGGTCGTGCGCTACGAATTCGGCGACGATGTGCGCGACATCGACTGGAACGTCACCGCCCGCCTCGGCGAGCCCTACCGCAAGAAGTTCGTCGAGGAGCGCGAGATCACCTTCATGGTGCTCTTCGAGGATTCGCCCTCCCTCCAGTTCGGTTCCGGCGCCCAGTCCAAACGCGAGGCCCTGCTCGAACTCGCCGGCCTCGTCATGCTGCTCGGCGCCGTCAACCGCGACCGCGTCGGCTGTATCCACGCCACCCCTACAGGCTACACCTTCAACGAACCCATGCGCGGCCGCGGCGCCATCATGCACAGCGCCGCCAACCTCGTCGGCCGCCCCGCCCCCGCCCTCGACGCCGCGCCGTCGGTCGAGGTCCCGTGGCGCCTGCTCTCCAAGGCCGCGCCCAAGCACTCCATCCTCATCTGGCTCGGCGACTTTCCGCCGCGCGTCGCCCCCGACGGTTGGTCGGTCATGGCCCGGCGCTACCAAACGATGGGCTTCCGCGTCGACGACCCTTGGGAACGCGAACTCCCCGCCGGCGAACGCTTCGCCGCCTACGACCCGCTCACCTCTCAACTCGTCACCCTCGATGGCTCCCGCGGCGAACGCGCCGCCCACGCCCAATGGCGCGAACAACGCGAGTCCGCCTGGACTTCGCTTTTTCCGGACCCGCTCAGCCGCCTCGTCGTCAGCACCGAAGAAAACCGCCTCGATGCCCTCGTCCGCTTCTTCCACCAGCGGCTTGCCGCTCGCTGATTATTTTCCTGCGCCGTGATCAACTACGCTTTCCAAGACCCGCTTTGGTTTCTGAGCCTGTTGGCTTTGCCGCTGGTCTGGATGCTGCGCAGTCGGCGGAAACTGCCGGTGCGGATCGTGCCTTTTGCCGCCGCGTGGCATCGCCCGTCGGCGGTCAATGCGTCCCGCGCGCCGATGGTCTTCGCCACCCTCGGCCTCATCCTGCTCGTTGCCGCGCTCGCCCGCCCGCAGCGCCTCGAAGACCGCCGCGAGGTGCGCCAGCAGGGTTACGACCTCATGCTCGCGATCGACTTGTCCGGGTCGATGTTGGCCGAGGACTACCAACGCGCCGGCCGCCGCATCAATCGCTTGCAGGCAATCAAACCCGTCATCTCCGCCTTCATCAAAGAACGCCCCGGCGACCGCATCGGCATCATCGTGTTCTCCGGCCGCGCCTACACCCTTGCCCCGCTCACCTTCGACCACGACTGGCTCGCCCGGCAGGTCGAGCGCCTCAGCGTCGGTCTCATCGAGGACGGCACTGCTCTCGGCGACGGGCTCGGTGTCGCTCTCAGCCGGCTCGAGCAACAGGCCCGCACCGCCAACGAACAACGCCAGGGCGCCTTCGTCATTTTGCTCACTGACGGCGTCAACAACGGTGGCGCCCTCGACCCGATCGACGCCGCCGAGATCGCCACCGATCGCGGCATCCCCGTCTACACCATCGGCGCCGGCCGCAATGGTCTGGTGCACGTGCCGCGCATCGACCCCGCCACTGGCCAGACCATGGGTTACGCCCAGCGCATGTCGGACCTTGACGAAGCCACCCTGCGCAAGATCGCCGCCTTGACCGGCGCCGAATACTTCCGCGCCGGCGACAGCGACACCATCGCCGCCGCCTTCGCCGCAATCGATCGCGAGCAGAAGATCGAGTTTCAAGCGAAGTCCTACCTGCTTTCCGACGAACTGTTTTTCTACGCCGCCGCGCCCGGCGCCGCTCTCCTTCTGCTCGCCGCCGCCTTCGCCGCGCGCCGCCGTCGCTCGACCGACTTCAACGCGCTCGTCTCCTCCGCATGACCTTTCACTGGCCCCACCTGTTTTGGCTGCTCGCGCTGCCCGCTATTTTCGGCCTCGCCGAGATCGGCCGCCGCGTGCGCGCCACCGTGCGCCGCCATCCCAAGATCATGCGCGCCGAAGCCTCGCCCTCCGGTCTGCAGATGATAGGCAATACCGCGACCACCGCTTCCACCGTCCGCGTGCGCTGGCGCCTTTGGCTCGGGCTCGCCCTCGTGATTTGCGCCCTCACCCGCCCGCAATGGGGCGAGATCGAGGAACCCGTCTTTGAGCAGTCCCGCGAAATCCTCATCGCGATCGACCTGTCCCGCTCGATGCTTGCACCCGACGTCGCCCCCACCCGCCTCGAGCGCAGCAAGCTGCTCACCACGTCGCTGCTCGACCGCCTCGAAGGCGAACGCGTCGGCCTCATCGTTTTCGCCGGCACCGCCTTCCTGCAAAGCCCGCTCAGCGCCGACTACGAAATCCTCGAGGAGTTTTTGCCCGCGCTCGACCCCAACTATCTTCCGGAGGGGGGCACCGAATACGCCGCGCTCCTCGATGCCGCCCTGGAAGCCTTCTCCAAGGACTCCGGCGCCGACCGCTATCTCATCATCCTCAGCGACGGTGAGTCCCAGACGACAACCTGGGAAAGCCGCGTGGCCGAACTGCGGGAACGCGGCATCCACGTCATCGGTCTCGGGGTCGGCACCGCCGCCGGTGCGATGCTGCCCGACGGCGCCGGCGGTTTCGTCAAAGACCCACGCGGCGCCGTGGTGCTCTCACGCCTGAATCCCGCCACCCTGGAGGACCTCGCCCGGCGCACCAACGGCGTCTACCGCGATGCCTCCACTTGGGTCGACCTTGCCGACTTGCTGCAACAAACCGTCGAAGCCGGCCGCCAGGGCGAGTTCGCCGAGACCCGCAATGCCCGCCGCATCGAACGTTTTCAATGGGCGCTCGCCCCCGGCATCCTGTTGCTGCTCTGGAGCGTGTGGCGCGAATTCCCGGTGCAGCCTCGCCAACGCGCAGTGACCATCAAGGCCGCCCGCCGCGCCGCCGCGATCATCGCCGTCACCACATTTTTGATACCCGCCCCCGACGCTCGCGCCGTCGAACGCGTCGATGCCGGTGGAAACAAGATAGACGATCCC
Source organism: Actomonas spartinae (assembly GCF_051209155.1). NCBI lineage: Bacteria > Pseudomonadati > Verrucomicrobiota > Opitutia > Opitutales > Opitutaceae > Actomonas > Actomonas spartinae. The sequence goes on along the minus strand of NZ_JBPJGB010000002.1, from coordinate 1,494,418 downwards.
AACCATATTCTGGAGCCATTGCCCGATTCCTACGACGTGATCGGTAACGAACCGCCGCCACCGCCCGAGGCCCCGGTGCGGGAAGTTGTCGGCCGGCTCGCCGGACAAGCGCAGGTCGCCGCGACCGACTATTCTGAGCTCGCCAACCAGACCCTCACTTACGGACTGCGGCAAAAGAGCACCGGTCAAAAGCTCGAACGCAGTGCCGTCTACGATGCTCTCGACGCCGTCGACGCCGGTGAAGCGCTCGACCAAGCGGCGGCCGATTGGCCCGCCCTCCGCCAGCAATTGAACAAGTTGCTGGAGGACGACGAACAACAGCAGCAGGACCAACAGAACCAGGACCAGCAAAACGACCAGCAGGACCAGGAAAACCAGGACGACCAACAGCAGCAGCAGAATGGCGGCGGTGAGAACGATCAGGACCAATCGCAGGACGGCGACAACGGCGACCAGGATCAGCAGCAGGAGAACTCCGGTCAAAACGGCGAACAGGGTGATCAGGGCGAGCAAGGTCAGGACGGTCAACAGAACCAATCCGGCGAAAACGGTGAGGGCCAGGACCAGGACTCCGACCAACCACCGCAACAGGATGGTCAGGACGGCGATCAGGGCGAGGATCAGCAAAACAAGGACCCCGCCGGCCAAGACGCAGAGGGCAACGAGCAGGAACACCGCCCGCCCGAAAATCGCGAATCCGCCTTCGGCGACCTGGATGAACCAGAGCAGCCACCCGAGTCCCAACCCGAGCAGGGTCAGCAACCGCAGCCGCAATCCCAAACCGTCCAGGACCCCGGCAACCAAACCGTCGGCGGCCAGGCCACGCGCAGCGGCGAGTCTTCCGACAACCCCGCCCTCGCCGTCCCGCTGCAAAAACTCGATCAGTTGAAGCAGAAGGACTCCCCCGCCCAACTTTTCCAACTCATGCAAGATCCCGCAAAAGCTCCGCCCAAAACCGGGCGCGATTGGTGACCATGCGCCGCAACGTTTTCATCCTCATTCTCAGTCTCGCCGCCGCCTTCACCGCGACCGCGCAGTCCGTGCGCTGGCAGGTGCCGGAGGGCGGCTTTGAGATCGGCCAGATCAACCAGCTCGCGCTCATCTTCGACGGTTGCGAGCCCACCGAATCTCCGCCGCCAATGCCCGACGTGCCGAACTTGGACTTCGGCCAACCCGGCCCGCCCGGCCGTCAATCTTTCCGGCAGAGCATCAACGGTCGCGTCACGGAAACCAAGTTGGTCTACTTCACCTTCCCCGCCCGCCCCCTCGACGATCAAACCGTGCAGATCCCGGCGTTCACCGTCGCCACCGACCAAGGCACTTTCGACCTCCCGCCGCTCACCGTGCCGGTGCGCCCCGCGGTTTTCGCCAACACCAATATTCCCATGGCCGATATCGCCGGCGCGGCAGTGGAGGTCGGCGCAGGCCAACTCTGGGCCGGCCAGGTCGTCGACGTCGATTACCAGATCTGGCACCTTGCCCAACTCGACGGCAAGTTCGGCGAGCCGACGTGGGACCCCACGCCTTTTGTCGCCGAGCCCTTTCCGCAGAGCCCGGTCGATCCCAATGGCACCAACACCGGTGACCGCAGCACCTACCGCTACCGCACCCGCGGCATGGTGAACACCCCCGGCACCTACACGCTTTCCTCGGTGCAACAGGCCGCCGTGCTCAGCGTGCCCGCCCGCTCCTTCTTCGACCGTCCTCCCTCCGAGCAGGTCGTGCTGTCCAGCAACGCGCCCCAGATCGTGGTCAAACCCTTGCCCAGCCCGGCGCCGGCCGACTTCACGGGCGCCGTCGGTTCGTTCACCCTCACCTCCAAGGTCGTGCCCGCCGACGCCAAGGTCGGCGATCCCATCACGTGGACCCTTGCCCTCGAAGGCACCGGCAACTGGCCGGCCATTTCCGCCCTGCCCGCCCGGCAGGTCTCCAAGTCCTTCCGCGTGGTGCAGCCGGAAGCCGAGCGCAGCAACCCCGAGGACAAGCTCTTCGATGGCACGATCTCCGAGGATGTCGTGCTCATCCCCACCAGCGCCGGCACCTTCACCCTGCCGGGCGTTACGTGGAGCTACTTCGACCCGGCTGCCGGCGCTTACCGCACCATCGAAACCGCCGCCGAGGAGCTCACGATTCTACCCGCCACCGCGATCGCCCCGCCCGCCGCGCCCAACGGCTCGGGTTTGCCCACGGCCCCCGTGCAACTCGACGGCACCACGCCCGACGACACCGCCCCCATCCAAGCCACGCCCGCCCCCGACGCGCCTTCCGCCTTGCCACTCGATCCCCTGACCGGGTCCGCGATCGCTCCGGCGCCGATCACCAGCCGCACGATTCTGCGCAGCGGCATCGTCGCCGCCGCCCTCCTGCCGCTGCTCTGGCTCGCGCTCGCCTTCCGCCACGCTCGCGCCGCCGATCCCGGGCGCTTTGCCCGCGAGGCAAAAAAGCGTCTGCCCGTCGCCATCCAACGCGTCGCCGACGCCTCCGACAACAACCGCGCGCAAGCCCTGCTGGAATGGCAACGCCTGTCCGCGACGCTCTGGCAATCGCCTCACGCCGTGCCCTCCCGCACCATCTTCGGCGGCGACGAGGCTTGGGCGCAGTTGTGGTCGGAAGCCGACCGGGCCCTCTACGGCCCCGGCACGCCCCTGCCCGTGGATTGGGTCGCCCGCGCCCGGACCGCCGCCGTCGACAAACGCGCCCCCGGCTTCCCCGTGCTCCGCACGCTCGCGCCCCGCCATCTCTTTCCCGTGATCGCACTGCTCGCCGCGCTGGGCGCGTTGTATCCAAATCACGCCTACGCCGACGCCCGCGCCGCCTACGACGAGGGTGACTTCGAAGCCGCCGCCGCCGAATGGCGCGCCGACGCCAAACAGGCGCCGACCAACTGGGTCGCGCACCACAACCTCGCGCTCGCGCTCGCCCAGCAAAAACAATTTGGCGAAGCTGGCGCCCACGCCGCGGTCGCCTTCCTTCAGAACCCCCGCGACGCCTCCACTCGCTGGCACCTGCGCTACACCTTGGAACGCAGCGGTTACACCCCGCCCATCATCGGCGGCTTCCTTCAACCCGGTTGGCGGGAAAAGATCGCGTGGTGGGCTTCGCCGGCCGAGTGGCAACGTCTGCTCCTCGCCGCCATCATCGCCCTCACCGTCGGCATCGGTCTGCTCATTCTGGGGGCCTACCGTCGGCCGCACGGCGGCCTGCGTTTCCTGGCTTGGCTCCTGGTCACGCTCGCCCTCGTCTTCGCCGCCAGCGCCTCGCTCAGCCTGCAGACCTACGGCATCACCACCCAAACCGACACGGTGCTCACCTGGCGCGCGGCCACCCTGCGCTCCATCCCGACCGATCTCGCCGCAGAACAGGAAACCACCCCGCTCGCCGCCGGTTCACTGGCCCGCGTCACCAAATCCTTCCTCGGCTGGCGCCAACTCACCTTCCCCAACGGCCAAACCGGCTGGGTGCGCGCCGAAGAACTGGTCGGCCTCTGGAGGTAGGGTCGGATTGCCGAGCCCGCCTTAACCGGTGATCGTTTTCCGCGCCATGCGCAGCATCGACTCTTCGTCGTTGAAGTCCGCCATACGAGCGATCTCGATCCAAGCGAGATCGTGGGATTCGTCGGAAAGCACAAGCGCTTCATCGGGGTCCGCCTCGACGATAAAACGAAGGTCATAGTGCCAGTGCTCCGGTTCGTTGTTCCGTGCCGGAATGCGGTGGCGGTCCACGTCGAAAAGTTCGGTCGAAACCAGCCGCAGTCGCTTCAGCCCGCTCTCCTCCTCCGCCTCGCGAAAAGCTACGGCAGCGAGGTCGAGGTCACCGTCAGCATGGCCGCCGAGCTGCAGCCACTTGTTCAGTTTCCGGTGATGGGTGAGCAGGGTGCGCTGGCGCGCGGGATCGACGATCCAGGCCGATCCGGTCAGGTGCCCCGCCGCCAACGAGCGCTCCGCGCAACGCGGCTCCGCGGCCACGAAGGCCAGGGTCGCCGCGACCATTTCCGCCTCGTGGCCCGGTTCGGCCCGGTCCAGGTGCGCTCGAAGCAAGGCCGCCACATGTTCACGCGTGCCGACCTTCATTTCCACCAGACCCCCGCCTGATAATCGTTGGGCTTCTTGAGGAGTGGCCAAACTTCGTCGATCGTGTTCGCGACACCAAACAACAGCGGCAGGTCATCGGTCATGCAGCGCTCGGTCACCGCCCGCTCCAGGAAACGCAGCAAGTCATCGTAGAACCCATCCTGATTGAGCAGCACCAGCGGCTTGGTGGTGAGACCCAGCTTTCGCTCCACCATGATTTCGCTCACCTCCTCCAGCGTGCCAATGCCTCCCGGCAAGGTAACGAAGCCATCCGCCCGCTCGGCCATGACCCGCTTGCGCTCCCGCATCGAGTTAACCGTGACGAGTTCATCGGCCGCGTCATAGGCGAGTTCGCGGTCCTTCATAAACTCCGGGATCACCCCCACCACGTGACCACCGGCGTCGTGCACCCCTTTGGCCACCGCGCCCATCGTGCCGACGTTGCCGCCGCCGTAGATCAGCCCCCAACCGTGCTCCGCCAGACCACGCCCGACCGCCTCGCCGACGGCGTAGTATTTGGGATCCAGCTTCCGACTCGAAGCGCAATAAACACAGATAAGCTTTGTCACGGAGATGGAGAAACCACGAATGGACACGAATGCACACCAATATTTGAGTCTGACTCCGATGTGTCACCTCGCGCTGGTCGGCTCCGGCTCAATCCAGTTCCGCCATTCGTGCCAATTCGTGTCCCTTCGTGGTTAAAAACTCATCCTATATTGGTCGCCTCGCCCCATCCCCCACGGGCCTGCTGCACCTGGGCCACGCCCGCACCTTTTGGATCGCCGCCCAACGCGCCGCCGCGGCCGGCGGCACGCTGCTGCTGCGGAACGACGACCTCGACACCGCCCGCTGCCGCCCGGAGTTTATCGACGCTTTCCGTGAAGACTTGGCCTGGCTGGGCCTCACCTGGTCTGAACCGATGCTCACCCAGAGTGAGCGCCTGCCGCTCTACCGGACCGCACTCGCTCGGCTTTACGCCGCCGGTTTCATCTACCCCTGCCACCACTCGCGGCGCGAGATCGCCGAAGCCGCCAGCGCGCCACACGAGAACGGCCTCAACGACGAACCGCTCTATCCGGCCGCATGGCGACCGGCCGCCAACACCCCGTTACCGCCCCTCACCGATCCGATCGCCTGCAACTGGCGCTTCCGCGTGCCCGATGGCGAAACCATCTCGTTCACCGACGGCCAGACCGGCCCCCAGGCCGCCGTCGCCGGACGCGACTTCGGCGACTTTCTGGTTTGGCGCAAAGACGACGTGCCCAGCTACCAACTCGCCTGCGCCGTCGACGACGGCGAACTCGGCATTACCGAAGTCGTGCGCGGCGAAGACCTCATCAAGTCCACCTTTCGCCAACTCCTTCTCCTCCGCGCACTCGAGCTTCCGGTTCCCGCCTATCACCACACCGCCCTCGTGACCGATGACAGCGGCGAGCGCCTCGCCAAACGCCACGACGCCCTCAGCCTCCGTTCCCTCCGCCAATCCGGCCAAAGCCCCGACGAACTCATCGCTCAAATGAATGTGTGGAACGCTAATATTCGCTAATCCACGCTAATCCCATCAGCGAAGATCAGCGCCCATCAGCGTTCCGGTATTTCCCCCCACGTATTTCCCCATGATCAAAATCGGTGTCCTCAACATCTCCGACCGCGCCGCCGCCGGCGTCTACGCGGACGAACCGGGTCAGGCCTGCGTCGCGTTGCTGCGCGAGTGGCTCACCTCACCCTTCGAGCCCGTCTATGCCGTCATTCCCGACGAACAGCCGCAAATCGAGGCCGAGCTCATTCGCCTCGCCGATGTCGAACACTGCGCCCTCGTCGTCACCACCGGCGGCACCGGCCCGGCCGCTCGCGACGTCACGCCCGAGGCCACCGAAGCTGTCTGCGAAAAGATGTTACCCGGTTTCGGCGAACTCATGCGCGCGACCTCCCTGCAATACGTGCCCACCGCCATCCTCTCCCGCCAGACCGCCGGCACCCGCGGCGCCACCCTCATCGTCAACCTGCCCGGCCGCCCCAAGGCCATCCGCGAAAACCTCGAGGCCGTCTTCCCCGCCATTCCCTACTGCATCGACCTCATCGGTGGCCCCCGCCTCGAAACCGACCCCACGGTGATGAAGTGCTTCCGCCCCGGCCAGTAGCGCCGCCCAACCGTCCGCGCCCCCCGGTTACATTCCAACAATGCCGAGCTAACACCTTGCGCCCCACCGGGTAGGCCGCCAGCTTGCTGGCTGCTTTCTCCCCGCCGATGGATGACGCGCAATCAGAACCGGAGCTTCCCCTTTCCCCCATCGACTGCGACAATGTCGCTCCGCCTGAGGAACCGCCGACGCCCCCCGCCGCGCCGCCACCATTGCCCGAGACGCCCGAACCGACGCCCACCGTCGCGCGCTTCGAATTCCTCGGCAGCGAGCAGGAATACTTCCGTATTTGGATTGTAAATACGCTCCTGACCCTGCTCAGCCTCGGCGTCTTCTCCGCCTGGGCCAAGGTGCGGAAACGCCGCTACCTGCGCGGCAGCACGCGCCTCCTGGGGCACGCCTTCCATTACACCGCCCGCCCCGGCCGCATCCTCATTGGCAACATCCTCGTGGCCGCCGTCTTCCTTTGCTACTCCTTCTTCGGCAGCGTCTACCCCCTGGCCAAATTCTTCGCCATCGTTATAGGTGTGACCCTGCTGCCCTGGGTCGTCGTTCGCTCCCTATCTTTTAACGCCCACAACACCCTGCACCGCGGCATGCGGTTGCGCTTCCGTTCCGGCCTCACCGAGGCCTTCGTGGTCTACCTGTTTCTCCCGCTCCTCATCCCGCTCAGTCTGGGTTTCTATTATCCGGCGTGGTTGCGCCGCAAACAGGCCTTCGTCACCGCCAACCATCGCTACGGCGACGCCTTCTTCAGTTTCCATGGCACCAACGGCACCTTCTACGCCGCAGTGATTGTGGGTGGGCTGATGGTCTTCACCGGCGCGGTGGCTACGGGTTTTCTCATCGGACTCTATACCGCCGGTGAAGGCCAGCCGCCCCCCCAGAACTTCGTGCTGGCCGCCACCATTCTGCTCTACGGCTCGGCCTTCTACACGAGCCGCCACTACATTTTCCCCAAGGTGTTCAATCACGTGTGGAACCACACCCAGTTGGACGAACATCGCTTTCGCGCCACGCTACCAGCCGGCCGCTGGATGGCTCTGCAATGGACCAACCTGCTGGCCATCATCTGCACCGCCGGACTCGCCATGCCGTGGGCGACCATCCGTTCCAACCGCCTCCTCCTCAGCAGCCTCGCCCTCGAACTCGAAACGCCCGATGCCCTCGACCGCATCGACACCATGGGGGATGTCCGCGGGAGCGCGGTCGGCGACAGTGCCGCCGAATTCATCGGTGTGGATTTCGGCCTATGAACGACACGGGCGCAGTGGTGTTTGACGCCATCTATTTCGACGGTCGCATGACCAACCCGCAGCCCGCTACGGTCGTGCTGCGCGACGGCCAATGGCACGTGTCTGCCATCGCCACCGGCGCCGAACTCGCCTGCCACCCGCTCGATCCTGCGGCCATCAGCGACCGCCTCGCCTCGCGCCTCCCCCGCCTCATCACCTTCCCCGATGGCGCCTCGCTGGAGGTGCACGATTGCGACGCGCTCAATGCCTTCACCGCCACCCTCTCACGCCAGCGTCTCGGCACCTTCGTGCATGCGCTCGAAACCCACGCCACCTTCGCCGCGATTGCGACGGTGCTGGTCGTGCTGAGTGTGGCCGCGCTGTTCAAGTTTGGCCTACCCAAGCTCGCCGAATCGGTCGCCGCCAACCTGCCCGAATCCATCGAACAAACCTTGGGCCAAACCACCCTCGCGGCCTTCAACCAATTCGGCGGTCCCAGCCAGTTGAGTTTCGAGCAACGCATGCGCGTCGATCTCGCCCTCGAGCGGATCCTGTTGCCTGAGGAAACCACACCACGCCTGCACTACCGCAAGCTCGGCGAGCTGCCCAACGCCTTCGCGCTACCCGGTCATACCATCGTCATCACCGACTCGATCCTCGACCACTTGTCCGACGACGAACTCGCCGCGGTCCTCGCGCACGAGCTGGGTCACCTTGAAGTCCGCCACGCCGAGCAGAACCTCTTGCTCAGCTCCACCTCCCTGCTGCTCATCGCCGCGGCTACCGGTGATCTCACCACCCTCGCCTCCTTCGCCGGCACCCTGCCCCTGACGCTCATCCAGTCCGGCTACTCCCGTGACTTCGAGCGTGCGGCCGACGCCATGGCCTGCGCCCGCCTGAGTGCGGTGGGCATCGCCCCGTCCAACCTGGCCGACGCCCTGCGTCGCCTCGAAGAGTCCCTGCCGACCGAAAAGCGCCAGTTCTCCTACCTCAGCACCCACCCCTCCAACGAGGAACGCTACGACTCCATCCTCCACTGGGTGCCAACCGCCGCCGACTGAGCTGCGTTCACAAGTCCGTGTATTTATCCGAACGCCCCTTGGCTTTCTCGACCGGATACTTGACCGCATTGGCCGCCATCTTGCGCTCGATCGCCGCCGCCAGGTCGATGCCGGTCATGTTGGCGAATTCGATCGCATAGATCACCACGTCAGCCAACTCCTCCTCGACTTTTTGCCGCTTGGCCGGATCACGCATCGCTTCGCGCGACGATTCCGAGCTGCCCCACAGGAAGTGCTCCATGAGCTCCCCGGCCTCGGCGGCCAGCGCCATGCTCAAATTCTTCGGCGCATGAAACTGCTCCCAATCTCGCTCGCGCGCGAAGGCCAGCACCCGCGCCTTGATCTCCGCCAAAGTCGTCGCGTCGTCACTCAACGTGCTCATGACCGGACACCCTGAGTAAATTAAACCTGGCTGACAATTTTGTTACCCAAGAAACCTCAATGTGATTCGTTTATTCCTGCACTGGCCTGCACTTCTTACCCTCTCGTTCGCCGTGCCCATGTTTCTCCGGTTTTTTGCTTTCTCCGTCGCAGCTTTGTGTCTTGCGACTCGCCTCCCCGCCCAAACCCCTCCGCCCCTCTGGCAGCAACTCGCCGCCCAAGGCCGCGCCCTCGCCGCCGAAGGGTCCTGGACGCTCGCCACCGAACGACTGGCCGCGGCGTTGGCGGCGGCACCAGCCGATGCGGATACCCGCGAACTGCGCCTGGACTACATTCGCGCCCAAGTGCCCGAAGTGGAAGCCATCCGAGATTGGTTTAAACGCTCTCCCCACGTCGATCGACTCCAGCAAGAGGTTGAGACCTACCTTCCGCGTTGGGATTGGGAGGAGAATCCGCCGCTTTCCTTGAACGACTACGAACTCGCGGTGATGGAAACTCGCATCGAGGTGCTACGCGTTGCGGGTCGCGGCGAAGCTTCCGCCCACCTTATACGCGTGGCCAACCTGCTCGGGGAGCAACCCGCTACTCCCATCAACCTAGCCCGGTTAACCGGCTTTGTGCGTCGGCAGACGAAGAGCGGCGAGTGGCTTTCGGGCAAAACGCTCAAACAACTTCGCCCCATCCTCCGGACCTTGCGCGAACACGCTCCGACGAAAGATGATCGGGTTTGGGCGGCCTTCGTTCTCACCGCGTGGATGGATCACCGCCAGTTTGGCGTCAAAGCCCAGTTCCGCGAGTGGCAGGCAACCCGCAAATTGGCGGCCGGAACCAGCCTTGAGACGACGTGCGAAATTGGGTGGTTTCTGTGGCGGGTCCAAACGGGATGGGGCGCCACCGGCTCCCTCGGAGAGCCCGCGGATATAGACGCCCTCCTGGCTCAAGCCCGCGCGCTCAAAGCAGACTTATTGCACGACCGGAACGCCGAAAACCGATCTGAACATCAGCGGAACCTCGATCGCCTCATCCGACGTTGGAGCGACCCCATCATGCGGCTGAATGTCGCCCGACACTACTTACCGGACGCACCAGTTGATTTCAGCTATGCGGTAGCGGGAATCACCGCGCTTCACGTCGAGCTCTTGCGCCTGGATCCCTATGCCGCGAAGGAAGCCGGGGTGGTGTCGGAACTGACCTTGGGCCTCCCCGGGGAACCGGTCGGCGAATGGGTCATCCCGATCGATGCGGAGGGATCGGCCAACTGGCATACCGCGATCCATCAACTCACCCCGCACCCGTCCCCGGGCTACTATCGGTTCAAAGTGCGCGGTATCGCGCCCGATGGATCGGTCGCCCGAGAGGAGACGACCAACTTCACCATCGGCGCCTACCAAATTCAGATGGTCAGTGCCCCGCTGGCGGAGACGCCCGACGAGTTGCTGCTGCTCGATGCCAAGACCGGCGAACCCGTGCCCAACACGCCGGTGCACGGGTTTGCGCGGCCGTTCAATGGAGAGGTCGTGGAGTGGTCCTTCACCACCGATGTGAACGGCCGGGTCCAGGCTCCCCTCACCCACCGCGAAGACCCTCGCCAGGTATCATCCCACGTCATCTACGGCGAAGCCGAGGGCCAGGTGTTCGTTATCACAGACTACAACGCGCTGAGCAGGGACGGCTTGATCGGCGACCTGATCCTCGACCGCCCGCTCTATCGACCCGGCGAAACGCTGCATTGGAAACTGATCCTGCGCAATCGCTCCAACGGAGTGTGGCAGGTCCCGACCGGCTCCTTCGGTCTCAAGCTATTGGATACCAATCACGTTGACCTGTTCGTCGCCGAGCAGCTGCACTTGGATGCATACGGTTCGGTGGACGGGGAGTTTGACCTACCGCTCGATACCCCGGTAGGAAACCTGCAAGTGCTGCTGACCTTGCCCGACGGCCGCATCACCGGGATGGACGAACTGTGCATCGTCGATAACTACGTGCCGCCGGCTATTAACGCCAAAATCTCCTTCGCAGGCGAACCGGGAGGGCTGCGCCAAGGCATGGATATTCCTCTCAAAATCAGTGCCCGCTACCTTTCCGGCGACCCTGCGGTGGGCGCTACTGTGGAGGTCAGTGTCATCGTCCGCACGACCTATCGACCGAACACTCCGCGCGGGAACCGGCTCGAACCGGTGACCTTGCAAGGCGTGACCGACAAAAACGGGGAAGCGGTCCTGAACTGGATATCACCGTTCTTTTCCAACGATGCCCTTGAAACTGATTTCTCCGTCATCGGGCACGTGCTCCCACCTGGTGGACAACCCGTCACGATCACCGCTAACTGGCAACTGACGCCCTCCGGCTACAAAGCCACGATCGATCAGGATAGGGTTCCCCTGCTCGCGGCTCCGGGCGAAACCGTAACGCTGACGGGCGAGATCAGGGACGGCAGCGACGAACCGACATCCTTCCACGGTTGGGCCGAGTTGGTGCGTCGCCAGTGGCGGGCCATCTACCTGGATGAGCGCGGTGAGGTGGTGGATCGATCCGCCCTACCCGACTTTCAATACCATCACCCCATGCCGGAAGGTTGGGCCAAACTGCACGAGGGCTACGTCGAAACCGTGGTCGAGAGCCACGAGCTCAACATCGCACAGGGTCGTTTCGCCCTGGAGATTAAAGCGCCCGACGCCGGGTTGTATCAATTGCGTCTATACGATCAGGAACGCCGCGCTCTGAACGAGGCCAACGACGAAACCTTCCCCTCCTTGTCCCGGCAGAGGGCGTGGCGCCACCAGCTTTGGCCCCCGAATCAAGTCACCCCCTTTGTGTTGGTGGTCGCAGACCAAGACACGCCCTCCCTTCCGCTCCCGGGCAAAGGCTCGGCCCTCTTCCTCAACGATCACGCCATGATCGGTGACACCGCGCACGCTCTTGTGAAACTTGAGGACGCCTCGCAGCCAGCGGTGCTGACCGTGGCGCGGGAAGGCAGCACCGATTCACGTATCCTGCCAGTGGGTCCGCCCCTGCGCTGGGTCGACCTTTCGGCCTTCACCGACCAGCCCGGAAATGTGCTGGTGAAAGTGTTCAACCTGGACCGACACCAGATCGCCGGAGGACAAATTGAAGTCGAGGCCCCAACCGCCCCCCTACAGTTGGACGTCAGGGTGCCCGCTCAAGTGCTTCCGGGTGAGACGACTACCGTTTCGGTCAAGACGACGGATGCCGCCGGCCACCCCGTGCCGGCGCAAATCCTCCATGCTGTGGCGGACGATGCCGTCCTGCAATTGGTGGCCGGCATGCGACCGGGTGTAGCTTCAGACACCGCGCCTTGGCTTGCCTTCAACAGCGCCGCTCAATTCGTCGATGCACAGATCCACCGCTCGATGCGGCTTCGCGCCGAGGAGCTGAAACCGATCCCGGACGGGCGCCCTGGTGCGATCATTCGCGTCACCAGCGGCGTCAACGCCGACGGTGAAGAAGAACTCGTGGAACTGAGTGCGTTTGCCGTTTCCGACCCTTCCGCTGCCCAGGGCTACGCCTCCAGCGCGTCGCTCAGGCTGGCCGGGAGCGGCATCTACTATGACGAAGAGGCGGTTGGAGCCTTCCAACAGGGATTGGAGCCCCCGCCTTCGCCAGCCAACTCGAACGGAACCGCTGCTCTGCCGCGGCTCCGCAAGCACTTCGCATCCACCGCGGCCTGGATTCCGGCTGCCGAAACCGACGCCCAAGGACAGGCAGAGCTGCAGTTTACCTATCCCGATAACCTCACTTCCTGGAACCACGATACGTATGCGCTCACCGCCGACGGCCGCACCTTCGCCACCGCCACCGCGACCTCACGCACCGAACTGCCGCTACAAGCTCGCCTCCAAACGCCCCGCTACCTCATCGCGGGCGATACCAGCTTCACTTCGGTCAAACTCGTGGACCGCTCAGGTCAGGACAGCACCGTCTCAACGACTCTACAACTAACCGTCGACGACGACCGGCTCGGGCCGGCCACCCCAACCACCGCCACGACCCCACTCCCCGCTGACTCCGAGGCCATCGTGTGGTGGCCGTTGAATCCCCCGAAACCCAGCCAGCTCCTGCTCACCGCCAGCGCCACCCGCGCAAACGACGCGGACGCCATGCAGTTGCCCCTTCCCGTGCTCGAAGACGGCATCCTGCAACACCTCGGCGCCACGGCTCGTCTCGGCCCCGGAAAGCCCGCAGTGCGATCCTCCCTTGAACTGCCTTCGCCACTTGATCCCGCCCGCACCACGGCAACCCTGCATCTCTCCACCAGTCCGGCCATCGCGGCACTGGACGCGCTCCCCTACCTGATCGACTTTCCCTATGGTTGCGTGGAACAGACCATGAGTCGGTTCCTGCCGGCCGTGATCGTTTACAGCACCCTGACGAAAATGGGGCTCGATCCAGCTGAAGTTGAAGCCCGTATCCTGGGCCTCGAAACAGCCGCCGAGGTGCAACGACGCTTGGATACCGCCGGCCTGAGCCAGCTCGACGAAGTCATTCACCGCAGTCTGGAGCGACTGAGTGCCGCCCAGGACGCGGGTTCCGGCGGTTGGGGTTGGTGGCCTGGCAGCGACGAGGACGATCCCTGGATGACCGCCTACGTCACGTGGGGTCTCGGTCTCGCTCAGCAGGCCGGACTCGCCCTCGACGAAGAGATGCTGGACTCCGCCGTGGAACGCTGCGCCGAAATCGCAGCATCGCTCGAACATGCGCTCGATCACCGCGCGTGGGCTCTCGCCGCCTGCGCCGCTCAGGCTAAGACCCCAGCGAACCTGGAGATCGAAGCAACGCTCGGTTCAGTTTTCACCCAGCGAGATGAGCTGACGCCGTCTGCCCGGGCCGCATTGGCAATTGCGGTCGCGAAATTTGGCACCGACGGACAGCGCCAAATCATCACCCGCAATCTCGCCAACTTCACCGTGAAAGAGACCAGCGATCTCGGCCCCCTCGTCCACTGGGGCAGCATCAGAGGACATCGCAGAGCGCTGGAGGGCGCACACGAAGCCACGGCACTTTCCGTCCTCGCCCTGCTCGACCTCGATCCCGACAACGCCCTCATCCAACCTGCAGTTGCTTGGCTGAGCCTGAACCGCCGGAGCGCACATTGGGACAGCACCCGTTCCACCACTTTTGCGGTGCTCGCCCTCACTCGTCAGTTGGTCGCCGACTTCGAATCTCCAGCCACCAATGTCCCGATTGAAGTCCGCTTGAACGGAAAGAAATTCCAAACACTCGCGCTCTCTGCGCGCACCGTGCTGGAGCAGCCTCTCCGCGTATCCTTGCCCCTGGACGCCCTCAAGGCCGGTCGCAACCAGATCGAACTGCGACGCCTCTCCCGCGACGATCAAACTCCCGTCTATGCCACCGCCCTGGCGGAAGCATGGGCGACCGGCGAGAGCGTGAACGCGGCGGGTCACGTGATCACCGTCGAGCGTGATTTCGAACGCCTGATTCCTTCCCCCACGGTTTTGGGGCCCATCCGCTTCGAACCAAGCCGACTCGCTTCCACCGAATCCGCCGACGCCACCGATCAAATCAATATCCGCCTGCGCCTCCGGGTGCCGCAGGAGCTGCACTACCTCATGGTCGCGATTCCTAAACCCGCTGGCTGCGAACCGCTGAACCCCCTCAGTGAATGGGACGTTTCTCTGAGACAAGTGACCTCAGACAAATCGTCGCACGGCGAGACCAGCGAACGCATGCTCTTTCGGGAAGAACACGACGACCACAGCGCGATCTTCATCGATCATATCGAACCTGGCGAATGGGAGCTATCCTTGGGGCTCCGAGCCGTCACCCCGGGAGACTATCGCGCACTCCCCGCGACTGCCGCAGCCATGTATGTCCCGGAGATCACCGCCAACAGCGACGCACAGCGCGTCCACATCAATACCCCTTAGACTTCACTCGCTCGTCGCGGTCTTGTCTTTTCGCACCCGCCACCAGCCCGCGAAGATACTGCCAATCACCGAGTGCATCGCCGCTGAGATCGCACAAGGCACCGCCGCCACGGCAACGCCCGTGCTCGCGTTGACGAAGTGCCGGTTGGCCAGGACCACGCCGAGGCCCGAGTTTTGCATGCCCACTTCGATCGCCACCGTGCGCGCCGACTTCGTTGGCAGCCGCAACACCCGCGCGAGCGTGTAGCCGATGACGAAGCCGCCCAAATGCAACAGAAACACTGCCAGCAGCAGCGGCCCGAAACTCGCCTTCACCTCCTCCACCCGCTGACCGATGATGCTCGCGCAGATCATCGCGATCACCACGACCGAAACCAACGGCGCAACCGGCAGCACCTTTTGCATCGGTTTGTGGAGGCAACGGTTCAGCACCACGCCCAGCACCACCGGGATAAAGACCACCTGAATCGTGCTCTGAAACAGGCCCCACGCATCCACCGGCACCCGCGTGCCGACCAGGGTCGCCGTGAGCAGGGGCGTCATCACGGCCGCCGCCAGGGTCGAGCACGCCGTCATGACGACCGACAGACAAACGTCCGCCCGCGCGATGAAGGTCACCACATTCGACGCCGTCCCACCCGGGCAGCAGGCCACCAGCACCAGGCCCACTGCGTATTCAGTTGGCAAGGACAACGCCCGGCCCAGGCCCCAGCCGAGCAACGGCATGATCGTGTATTGGGCCACGAAGCCGATCGCCACCGCCTTTGGCATCGTCCGGATCGCGCGGAAATCCTCCAGCGTGAGCGTGACGCCCATACCCAACATGATCACCGCCAGTCCCCACACGATCCAAGGCCCGCTGAACCACGTGAATGCGTCCGGCACCATCATGGCGGCACCGCATAAAACCAGCACCCACAGCGGAAAAGCGTTCGTCAACCAAGCGAGGATTCGGGGCAGGGGCATGGCTGGAAGCTGGGCGCTCCGCGCGCGGCCGTCACGAAATCTTCACCTCAAAAAACGCCTCCGCACTTGGCACGGCCTGTGCATTGGCCGTTAGTGAAAGTATCAAGAATCACATGACGCTCGTCACGACCCAGTCCAATCCGCTTCTCGCCGCTGCCACCATGCAGCGCGGCGCGGTGGCCTGTGGTCAACAAGGTCATGTGTCCGTGCAACGTTGGCAGAAACACCAACGCGGCGCGGGCTTTCAGGCCTAAACCTTTCCGACTCACGGATCTCGTTTAGCTCACCTGAAAAGCCCGGCCGCCCGAAAAGGCCCGAGGTCCGTAAACTTCACTTTTCCAACCGTTTCCTGTCATGAACAACATCACCCTCCCTCCGACGTCCGCCGCGAAGTCCCGTCTTGCTGAACCCGTCTCGGCCTCCGAGTCCTTCCGCACGCCGCACTTCGACTGCGAGACCCTGCCCGATGCCTTGAGGCTCATCGTGTATGTGCCGGGAGTTCAGCCCTCCGGCGTGGAAATCGCCACCCGCGGGCCCGATCTCACCGTCACCGCACGCAAGACACATGTCGTGCGAGCCAACTGGAAATCCATGCATGTCGAGGGTGTGCAGCGCGATTATTTGCTCAATCTCCGCCTCGGGCGGTCGTTGAACTTCATGGCGCTGCAGGCAGACCTCCACGACGGAGCCCTCACCATCACCATCCCCAAGCGGAATGGCGCGACGATGACCGGCTTCACCGCGGAAAACGTCCGCGCCGCCTAAGCCGGGGCAAGGACCAAGGCCCCGCCGCTTCCCGCGTGTTCGCAAAAAACACGCGGGAGGCGGACTTTTTTCTAAAGTCAGTGGAGCTTTGACCGATGATCTCTGTCTGAGAGGGCGTTCGGATGAACCAAGCGCCTCCTCTTCAGACCATGGACGCGCCCCTTCCCCCTCCACCTTCAACCGCTGACATCAAGCCCTCCGTGCAACACGTCGTCGAATCCCAACCCAAGGTCGACACCATCTGGGGACGCCCCATTTTCCGCGCCCCCGAGATCAAGTCTTTCGCCCCCCGCAAAAAGGAAAGTTACTTTCCGCAGAAGCCGTTCAAAGGCCGCGTCCGCGAAAAGCGCTCCGCCTGATTCAGGCCTCCGGTCGTCCGTGCCCCGCTCTAGTTTCGTTTAGTAGTAGTTCGTGTAATCGTCCCGCTGGACCTCCCGGTCCGCGGGACGTTTTCGTTTCTGGATCTTGCCTGTGGCTGCGAGCGCGAGCGAGTGGCACCGCCCGCCAGCACCTCTACCGCTCCGGCGACAACCACCGCAGCGATCCCGCGCCGCCCGCCGCCTGCGCCAAGGTCTCCCCCAGCCACGACATCATCGGCGCGACCGCGGCATCCAACTGCCACGGCGGATTCACCACCATGAGTCCGGCACCGCGCATTTTTAACTCGGCCGCCGGCCCCGCGACGGTCAACTCGGCGGTCCACGCGGGCGGAAAGTCTGGGGCATCCGCGAGCTTGAGAAACGCCGGCGCCCCGGCCCGTTCGGTCAGGGGATACCAAATCGCAAACGTCCCCCCCGGTAGCCGCCGCAGTCCCTCTTGCAAAGCCTCAGCCACCCGCGCCGACTCGTGCTCGACTTCGTAAGGCGGATCGACGAGCACCAGCGCCCGTCGCTCCATCGGCGGCAGGCAACTCCGCACGGCTTCGTAACCGTCACGCAGCTCGACCCGCATCCGCCGCGCAGTCCGCAACGCCGGGCAATCCGCCAACGCCTCCGCCTCCGCCGGATGCAGTTCGCACAGCACCGCGCGGTCCTGAGGACGCAGCTTCGCCGCCACCAGGGCCGGCGAACCAGGATACGGTCGCGCGATCGCAGACCGCCCCTGTGCAAAAGTAGTCACCGCCGCGGCGTAGTCCCGCACCGCAGGCGGCACCGTCGCATCCTCCGATTGCACCGCGTCTGCGATACGTCCCCAACCCGCCGGCCACTCCGGCGCCCGCGCGAGGGTGTCACCGTGCTCGGCTTCACTCAGGTCATAACTTCCCCGCCCCGCGTGCGTATCGAGAAAGAGGAAACCCTTTTCCTTCCGCTGCATGCCGGCGACCAAGGCCAGCACAATCGCGTGCTTGGCGACATCGGCAAAGTTGCCCGCGTGGTAGTGATGCCGGTAGTTCACAGACGGACTTTGACGACTGTCTTGTGCGCCAAGACCGGCACCGTTCCGGCCGCGAGCGAAGGTTTGTGCGCATCGCCCGGGAAGAAAACCGCCACTTCCCCCGGCGCCACGATCCACCGCGAAACCGGCGTGCGATCGGCGAGGAAGACGAGATCCTTGTCTGCCAACAGATCCTCCGTCACGTCGAGTCCGGCGCGCGCAGTCACCTCCATGGCCTCTTCACCGGCCAGCACCGCCTGCAAATCGACATATTGATCGTGCGCTTCAAACCGCCCGAAGCCCGGCAGTTTGCCGGTGTAAACTTGCTCCAACGCAAAAACCCCGGCGGCGAGATCCACCCGCTCCGTCACGCCCTCCGCGATGCCCATGATGCGCGCGTGCACCGCCGATTGCGGATTGAGCGCCTCGCGCAAGTAGGCCATCGCGGCGGCAAAGCGCTCGTTGGACGCGAGTTGTTGTTCGATCAAATCAAGGGTGCCCCAGATGGCCATGCCGCGCACTCCAGCGCCACGCCTCGCAGTCAGCAAGCCCTGACCTACGCTACTCCGGCATCACAAACAGACTGTCGTCCACCGGCGGGTTGGCTTCCATCCAATTCAGCTCGGTGTCGCTCACGAGCTCCTCACCCGCCCACACCAATATCTTGTGCGGCAGGATCACGCCCTGCACCGGGCGGAAATCGCCAAAGAAGGTCTGCGTCTCGCTGCGGGCTCCATCGGGGCGCAACTGCACCCGATCCTGCCGCACAATAAAGTAGGTGTCGGCGGCCAGAAACAGCACCGACTGATCACTGGCGCTGCGCGTCGCGATGAGCTTCACCACCGGGCGGCCCCCCACCTCATCCTCACCGGCGTAGTCCAACACATAGCCGCGCTCCTCCGGGTTGAACAACGGGTCATCGAACTCTGACTCCAGCTTGAACGCGCCGGCCAGCGCCGGCGGCATCGGGCGCGCTTCTCCGTCTTCTCCGGCTTGAATCCAAGGTTCCCCCTCACCGTCCCACGCCTGCACCATCAACAGTCCGTCGGCTTCAATCTCGATGCGCACCGCATTGGGGCGTCGTGCCCACATCTGAAATTCCAACTCCTGCCCGCCGGCCTGCGTTTGCCCCGCCGTGCGCAACGCCGCGAGTCGAGTCAAGCGGTCGACGCCCCCGATCGCCTCCACATGAATGCGGGCAATGTCCTTCGCCACGTTGGAGTCGGGTTCGGTCTGCGCCCTCAGGCCCCCGACCACCAAACTCACGCTGAGGAACAAGCTCGCAAAACGCATCTGCATGGCGGGCATCACAAACGCCCCCGCCCCCCCGGCACAAGCCTGTTGCCCCGGCGCCCGATTTACCCTGGCTTCGCGCTCGTCCATGCTACGCATCCTTTCCGACCTGCACCTCCGCGACGCCTCTTGCCGCATCCGCCGCATCGAGGACCTGCAGCCCTTGCTGGACGGGGTCGACGAGCTTTGGCTCAACGGCGACACCTGCGACAACCAGACCGGCATGGATACCGCGACGCTCGACGGCATCCGCCGCTTTTTCACCGATCGCGTGGCCACGGTGCGCTTCCATACCGGCAACCACGACCCCGATATCTCGGTCCACCACGACGCCAGCACCGCCGACGGTCGCCTCTGGGCCACGCACGGCGATGTGTTCCTCGACACCATCGTGCCATGGAGCCGCGTCCGCGACCAACTCGCGCAGCGCGTGCGCGACCAACTCGACGCCGATCCCGCACTCGACTTCACGACCTTCGCTGGCCGCATCGCCGCCATGCGGCGCGCCTGCATCGGCTTCGGACGCGAGTGCGATCCCGAGCGCAACGATCCCGGGCACCGCCTGCGCCGCTGGTTCACGGAGTTTTTTCCACCCCGCCAACCGCTGGCCATGATCGACACCTGGCTCACCTTCCCGCGCCACGTCGCCGAGGCGACCGCGCGCTGGCGGCCCGAGGCTCGCATCGTGGTTACGGGCCACGTGCACTTTCCGCGCACCTGGCGGCACGAGCACCTCACCGTCATCAACACCGGCGCCTTCACCGGTCCGGTTGGCGCCCGCGCCGTCGACGTCCAGGCCGATCGAGTGGAGGTGCGCCGCATCCGTTTCAACGCCGGTGCTTGGCACGCCGATCGGGTGCTCCACACGATTCCGCTGGCCACCGCCTGAGCTCCAACCCTATCGAAGCCTCATGAGCAGCATGTTCGAATTCGGTTGGTGGAACCGCGACCCCGAGGAGGGCAAATACGAGGTCAAGGCGTCCTTCCACGGCGGCCGCCTGTCGTTCCGTCGCCACCAGGGCCACCACACCCAATGGGAAGATCACACCCCGAGCGAAGACGACTACGATCGCTTGCTCAAGGAGGCTGCCAAACGCGTCCCGCGGCGTCTGATCTCACTCAAACAAATGGCTCAGCTCGAAGCCCTCGTCGCCCGCGAACGCGAGAAGCGCCGCTGAGTCAGCCCAGCTTACCCTCGCCCACCAGCCGCCACCAGATGTGCCGGAACGCCGGCGCGAAGTCGGCCGGGCCTTGCTCAATCGCCAGGCTTACCTCGCTCGGCGTAAACCAACGCCCCTCGTCGATCTCCGCCGGATGCAGCTCAAACGGCCCCTCGTGCTCCAATTGGTAGACCCAAACAAACTCCCAGCCGGTCGCTGCGCAGGCTTCCTCGTAAATCCATCGCCGCGGCGGCACCCCGCCAAACACGCCGATTTCTTCACCCAGCTCCCGCACCGCCGCTCCGTCATACCCCTCCCCGGCATCAAGATGGCCCGAGCAGGACGAGTCCCAGCATCCCGGCGCCATGTCCTTGGCCATGGAGCGTTTCTGCAGAAACACCTGCCCCGCCGCGTTGAACACCAAGACGTGAATCGCCCGGTGCCACAGCCCCCGCCGGTGCACCTCCGCGCGGGTCGCCTGCCCGATCACCCGATCCGCCTCATCCACCACATCAAACAGCTCGTCCGCGCGCTGGGCCTTTACATCGTCACTCATGTGTGGCCCCTTCGTTGCCCAAATTCGTTCGTTCTTCCATGCCCAAAATTGACGTAAACCAAGTCGCCGAGATCCTCAAACGCAACGAGGTCGATCCCAAGGTGCTCAACCAGATCGTTTCCGAAATCAACGCCGTGCTCGAACAGGAGGCCGGCGAGGAGAAGCCACCGCCCATCAAGAAACAGTGGTGCATCCTCATCTCCGACCCCGAGGACAAACTGCCGGCGGACACCGATTTTGCCGGCTGGGTCGTGCAGATTCCCGAGGGCGAAAGCCCCGCCTCGACCCAGGAGCGCATCCACCGCGCCACCTACGATTTCAACGCCACCAAACGCGGTCGCCTCCTACCCGCCACGACCGTCGGCGAAGCCCTCGAAAACGTTGCCGCCAAACACTTCAAGGAAGCCAGCCTCTGGGTGAAGACCAAGGAGCCCGTGCTGATGCTGCGCACCAACAACAAGATCCCGACCGAGAAGACCGACAAGGACGCTCGCTGGGGTCGCTCCGGCTAATCCCACTCGCTTCCGCCGCGTAGCATTTCAGCTTTTAAGCCTTTCAGCGTTTCCACCATGCGCTGGTTTTTCGCGCTCAACGAGGCCTCGGCCACCTTCTGGGACTACGCCAACCTCGCGCAGGTGGCCGTGCACTCGGCTCGACGCAACACCAGCCTGCAACCCGTCTGCCTCTACGACGGCACCGACAACCCGCTCACCGCCTGGCTCGAGAAGCTCGGGGTGCCGGTCATCCGCCGCCGCACCTTCCTTCATCGCTGGGTCACCAACCTCGCCCCCATTCCGCGCGGGGCCTACCTGCGGCTCGAGATTCCCGCGGTCTGCCGTGAACAGGGTTGGGACGACACCCACGCGCTCTACACCGATTGCGACGTCGTCTTCCTGCGGGATCCGAGCGAGGAACTCGCCGCGCTGCAGCCGCAGTTTTTCGCCGCCGCCCCTGAAAGCGACCGGGCCGACTTCACCCGCTTCAATAGCGGCGTGATGTGGATCAACCTGCCCGCGCTCGCCGCCGAGCACGATGCCCTGCAGGCCACCATCAAAGCACACCTCGCCGAAGCCATTGCCCCGCCCTACGACCAGGCCGCCCTGCAACGGCACTTTGCCGGCCGCACCGATCCGCTGCCGCTGGGCCTTAATTGGAAGACCTACTGGGGCTCCGCCACCGACGCCGCCATCCTCCACTTTCACGGCCCGAAGCCGGCACAAAAGTATCACGTGCTCAACCACCGCGTGCCGGACTACGTGCAAGGTCTCGTCACCCCCGACTACTTCGATGCCTGCGCCACTTGGGACCGCCTCCTCGCCGAGGCGCTGCAGGAAAATCCGTGGCCGCGCGAGGTGAGCTCCGGCATCGCCGACGGTTTCGACAACTCGGTCGCCACCGTCGAGTCAGGACTCGGCGACCTTGAAGCCGCCCGTCCCGAAGCCCATCAATCCGCCACTCGCTGGGGTCTCGCTCCCGCCACTCGTCTCACGATTCAGGCCACCGCCGGGCAGTCGCTGCGCCTCGAAGGCGTGCTGCAAACTCCGCTCGAAAACCAAGCGGTATCCGTCCGCCTCAACGGCTCGCCCATCACCCACCTTTCGCTGCCGCGACCCAACGACCCGGTGACACTCAGTCTCGACCTCCCGCCGGCCAACGGCCCGCAGGAAATCGTCCTGCACTACGCCCACCACTTCGCCCCCGGCGGCGCCGACCCCCGCCAACTCTGCGTCAGTTACCGCGCCCTGCGCGTGCGCGACGTGACCGCCTAAAGCTGGGTTCGAGTCGACCATGTGGGCAGCCCGCTTGCGGGCGCTGCGTTGCCCCCCGTCGCCGCCCCTCTCCCGCCTACTCGCCCAGTCCCGCGAACATCCGCAGGTTAAACCCACGCTCGACGAGGGCCTTCTCCAACGCGTCCAAGTCGAGCTTGTCGCCCAGTTTGATCCCCAGCTTGGCAAAGCCGCCCTGCTTCAGTTCCAGGGCATACTGGATATCACTGCGAAACGATCGCACCGTGGTTTCATCGTAGGGGTGCATCGGATACACCTCTCGCAGCACACCGTCACCCGAGAAGTAGCCGATATCGAGCGGCGTCGGTGTGTTGCGCATCCAGAAACTCATCTGCTCCGGCGCCCGATAAACAAAAATCATCCCCTGTTGGTCGGTCAGGTCCCGCCGTCCCATCAGGCCGTGCTGCATTTCGGTCGAACGCACCGCCAGCTGCATGTCGACGCTCACCCCGCCCACTTTGATGGCAAACCAGTCTTTGACGGTCTTCGGCGGCGCCGACGCCTCCTCCTTCGACTGACCGCAGGCCGTGAGAAGCACGACGCCCAGGATCGCCAGCCAAGCGCTCCACCGCCACGAAACCGGATTTGCATTTTTCATCATCGCGTTGGCTAATCACGCCAGATTCCGAATTCAACCTCCTTACCATTTCCGCCGTGCCAAAATCCGCCCTGCTCTTCTTCGACGAAACCCAACGTAGCCTCGATCTTCGCTACTTCTGCGGTTTCGAGGTGCATGACCCCTTCATCGCCGTGCAGGTGGGTAAAAAACGTTACGGCGTGCTCAACGCCCTTGAGTTTGGCCGCGCCCTCAAGGAATCCACCTTCGACGAGATCATCCCGCTGGAAGAGCTCACCGCCGCCGCCCAGCAAGCCGGCGTGGCCCAGCCCGCCCCGGCCGACCACATCATCGCCCTTGCCCGTCGCTTGAAGGTCAACGCCTTCGACGTGCCGGAAGATTTCCCATCCGCCTTGCTGGTGCGTTTGATCGACCAGGGCATCGACCTGCAGGTCATCGACGGCCCCGTTTTCCCTGAGCGCGAAATTAAGAGTGACCAGGAAGCCAAATGGATCCGCGAAGGCAACCGCTGCGCCGCCGCCGGTTTCGCCGCCGCCGAAACCGTGCTCCGCGCTGCCGAAATCAAGGGCAAGCGACTGATCTACCAAGGCAAGACGCTCACCAGCGAAACCGTGCGCACCGCCATCCAAACCGCCTGCATTGAGGCCGGCGGTTTCCCGGCCGACACCATCGTGGCTGGCGGCGACCAGGGGTGCGATCCGCACTGCCGCGGTTCCGGCCCGTTGCGACCGCACGACCTCATCGTCATCGATATCTTCCCCCGCATGTTCAAGAGCGGCTACTGGGGCGACATGACCCGCACCTTCCTGCGCGGCGAACCCAGCGATGCCCAACGCAACCTCGTCGCCGCCGTGGCCAAGGCCCAAAAGGCCGCACTCAAAGCCGTGAAGGCCGGAGTCTACGCCGACGCCGTGCATGCTGAATCCAACCGCGTCTTCGACGAACTGGGCTACAAGACCGAGCGCACCGCCAACGGTGCGGTCGGCTTTTTCCACGGCACCGGCCACGGCCTCGGACTCGCCATCCACGAGGCTCCCCGCCTCGGCTCGGTGCACCGCAAACTGCGCAAAGGCACCGTCGTCACCGTCGAGCCCGGTCTTTACTACCCCGGCCTCGGTGGCTGCCGCATCGAGGACGTCGTGCAAGTCACCGCCGCGAAGCCCAAGAAACTCAGCAGCTACAGCTACGACTGGGTGCTCTGAAGCGATGCGGGCGCGAGCGCCTCGCCTACATTCCAAGAACAATACCGCCACGCAGGCCGGTCGCTTGCCGGCGCTCCGCTTGCCTCTCGGCTGCCCCGCTTACTTTCGCCCGATCCAACCTTTGCGCCAAAAGTAGAACGCCAGTCCCGCCGAGATCGACAGACACACCGCCCAAAACACACCGTAGCTGTATCTCCAGGCCAGCTCCGGAATGTGCTCGAAGTTCATGCCGTAGACCCCGGCCACAAAGGTGATCGGGATAAAAAACGAGGCCATGATTGTGAGCACCTTCATGATCTCGTTCATCCGGTTCGACACCGCCGACATGTAGAGGTCATTGAGGCTCGCCGCCTGCTCCCGATGCATCTCCACGATTTCCATGATCTGCAGGGCGTGGTCATACACATCGCGCAGGAACGTCCGCACCTCCGGGTCCACCAGCGCGGTCTCCGCGCGCTGCAATTCATTCGCCACCTCCCGCAGTGGCCACATCACCCGCCGCAGGACCGACAGCTCCCGCTTCACGCCGTGGATCGAGCGCTGCACCGCGGGTCCGGGATCGTCCAACACGAGGTCCTCGAGATCCTCCAGCCGTTCCCCGTAGGTCTCGAGAATCGGATAAAAATGATCCACCACCGCGTCGAGCAGGGCGTAGAACAAATACGACGTATCCAGTGATCGGAGACGCCCGCCCGCCCGCTTCAGGCGCTCCCGGATCGGCCCCCACACGTCGCCCGGGATCTCCTGAAACGTGATCACCGTGCGCTCGTAGAGCAGCATGCTCACCTGCTCCTGCTTCAAGACCTCGCCCTCCAGTCGCATCATGCGCACCACCGTAAAAACGTGGTTCTCATAGAGCTCCATCTTGGGCCGCTGCGAGGTGCGCAGCACGTCCTCCGCGGTCAGGGTGTGGAATTTGTATTTCTTGCGCAGCTGATTGACCACGTAGGGGTGCAGGCCATCGACATTGATCCACCGAGCGGTCGACCAATCCGGCCGCTTGGAGGCATGAAACTCGTCCGCCGTGCCCTCATTCCACTCGATGCGCTCGGCGTTGTAGTCGACCCAGTAGATCCGCACCGCCGTCGGATCCGGCGGCTCGTCGACCCCCGCCATGTGCTCGATGCCGGGCGACCCACCGGGCGTCGCCTTGGGCGCGCTGACGCTGGCAAAGGGATTGGAAACGCTGAGGTTGGAGATCAACCAACGCCCCAGTTGGCCGACGCCTTTGAGCGGGTTAACCTTGCGCTTGGTGGGGGTGTCGTCGGGCACGAGCGGCAAACAAAGCTGAAAGCCGCCGTTAATCAATCCCGTGCACAGACTTGTCCTGCCGCTGACGCTGGCTTCATGTCGGGCATGCCCGAACTCGCCGAGGTCGAATTCTACCGCAAGCGCTGGCACCTCGCCGGTGCCGGGCAGCGCGTGACCAAGGTGCGGGCACACGCCGCCAAAAAAACCTTCCGCGAGGCGCCCGCCCGCTCCATCCAGCGCAGCCTCCAAGGCGCCCGCTTCGTCGACTCCAGCGCCGCGGCCAAACAAATGGCCTTCCGCTTTGATCACGGCGCTTGGCTGGGCGTGCACCTCGGTATGAGCGGCGAACTGTCCACCGCGCCACTCGGCACGCCCGCCGGCAAACACGACCACCTCGTGCTCGATCTGGAAACCGTTTCGCTCGTTTTCACCGATCCCCGCATGTTCGGCGGCGTGCGTTTTGACCGCGGCCCGGAAGCACCCGACTGGTGGGCTCGGATCGCCCCGTCGTTGCTTTCCGCCGCCTTCACCCGCCAGGCGCTCGCCGACTTCCTGCGGCGCCGCGCCCGCGCCCCGCTCAAAGCCGTCCTGCTCATGCAGGAGCGTTTCCCCGGCATCGGCAATTGGATGGCCGACGAAATCCTCTGGCGCGCCGCCATCCACCCGGCCCAACCCGCCGGCTCTCTCACGGCCGACGAGATCAAAACCCTCTACCGCGAGATCCGCGCGGTCTGCCGCAACGCCCTCAACAACATCGCCGGCGCCGGTGACCTTCTCCCCCACGACCTCAACGTCGGTATTCCGAATACCTGGCTTTTCAACCACCGCTGGCGCGACGGTGGGCTTTGCCCGCGCACCGGCGTCCACCTCGCCCGCGCCGAAATCGGGGGGCGCACCACCTGCTGGTCTCCGGCGCGTCAATCCCTGCGCGAAGCATGAGCGCTCCCAAACAACGCCTCGACGAGCTTCTCGTTGCCCGCGACCTCGCCACCTCGCGTGCCCAAGCCAAGGCCCTCATCATGAGCGGCCGCGTGCGCCACGGCACCGAGCGCCTCGACAAGCCGGGCAAAACCTACCCCAACGACATCGAAATCGAGGTCGAGCAGCCCCCGCGCTTCGTGAGTCGCGGCGGCGAAAAGCTGCAGGGTTTCCTCGATCACTTCGCCATCGACTTGACCGGCGCTCAGGTGCTCGACGTGGGCGCTTCGACGGGCGGTTTCACCGACTGCGCTCTCCAGGCCGGCGCCGCCGCCGTGGTCTGCGTCGATGTCGGCCGCGCCCAGTTGCACGCCAAACTTCGTGGCGATCCATGTGTGACCAACATCGAAAAACTCAACGCCCGCCACGTCACCGCCGCCGACCTGCCCCGCGCCGACTACGACGCGATCGTGATGGACCTGTCCTTCATCTCCCTGCGCCAAGTGCTCCCCGCCGTCTGGCCCTTGCTCACGGTCGGGGGGCGTTTGATCGCCCTCGTCAAACCCCAGTTCGAAGCCGGCAAGGCCGAGGTCGACAAGGGCCGCGGCATCATCACCGATCCCGCCGTGCAACAGGCCGTGCTCGACGGCATCCGTGAGTTCGCCCTCGGTGAACTCCCCGGTGCGGCGCTCATCGGCACGATGGACTCGCCGATCCAAGGCACCGACGGCAACCGGGAGTTTCTGCTCGGACTCACCAAACAATCGGTGCAGTAATCGCCTGCCCATGACACCGCTCCGTCAGCTCGCCTTCGTGATCAACGCCCAAAAGGACGGCGCGGCGGAAATCGCGCACGACCTGATCACGCTCGCCGAAGCCGCCGGCGCGACCGTGAAACAAACCACCGATTTTCCGGTGGCCGACGACTACCTTCAGGGCTGCGACGCCTGCTGCGTCATCGGCGGAGACGGCACCCTGCTCGGTGTGGCCAAAGCCGCCGCGCTTTCCGGCGTGCCCATCATGGGTGTCAATCGCGGCAGCCTAGGCTTCCTCACCACCTTTTCCGCCGAAGAGGCTCGTCAGCACCTCGGCGACATTCTGGCGGGGGACTACGCCATCGCCGAACGCGCCCTGCTCGACTGCAGCTCCGCCCCTGGTCAGCACGACCTCGCGCTCAACGACGTGCTCATCAAGGACGAGAACCACTCACGCCTCGTCGAACTCTCGGTCTTCGCCGACGGCGAATTTGTCACCACCTACACCTGCGACGGTCTCATCTTCTCCTCCCCGACGGGCTCGACCGCCTACAACCTTTCCGCCGGCGGCCCGCTCATCCATCCCGACGCCGAGACCATCGTCCTCACCCCGATCTGCCCACACACGCTGAGCAACCGCTCCATCATCTTCCGCCAAGAGGTGAAACTGCGGGTCACGCCGCGCCAACGCGACGCTTGCCTGCTCGTGGCCGTTGATGGCCAGCGCAACATTCGCATCTGCGAGGGCAGCCCCGTGGACATCACCGTATCCAGCAAACGCCTACGCTTGATCCACCGCACGGCCTACGACCACTTCGCCGTCGTGCGCACGAAACTCAAGTGGTCCGGCGGCGTTACCAACGGAAGCTGACCCGCTTCACCGCGTCCAATCCAAAAAACGCGGCAGGATTGCACTCAGCCCCTTGTAATCCGCCATCGCCGCGGGCATCGACGCCAAGGCGCGGTGCAACCCACTCTTGGCCGCCGCATCCGCGACCACGTCCGCCAGCGGATGCAGCGCGATCCGGATCCCAAACAAGACCGCCTCGGCTGCCGGTAGGGCAACCAGGATCTGGTGCTCCACGCGTAGCCAAACCTGCGCCGACTCGGTATCGGCCTGCAGTCGCGGGCGCGCCAACGCGGGATGCAGGTTGAGTTCACCGGAGGCAGCCAGGCCCCAATTGGCCCGAACCGCGCCGAGGTCCGGTTTAAGTCGATCCAAAAACCGATCGATGGCTGGACCGATCGCGGCGTTGAGCCCCGGAACCACACCGTGGGTTTCCGCCAGGGTGAGCCCCTCTTTCTCCGGCAAAGACCAGCTCGTCGGAAACACCACCGCCCCGCCCCGCACGCGGAAGGTGCCGGGCGGATCACGGCGCAGCAGCACGACATCGGGTTCAACCGCGCGGCCGAATGCTGCCGCCGAATCGAGCTCAAGCCCCGCCGCCGCCGCGGCCGCCTGCCACCCCGGACGGTTGGACGGATCATCCACCAGGAAGTCGACGGAGCGTTCATCCAACCAGCGTCGACGCTCGGCCAGCACCGTCGGCGCATTCGACGAGGCCGCAAAAAACTCCCGCACGTCTCCCCGCTTCAGGGTGAGCCGAAACCCGTAGGGCTCGTCCGGAAACAGCGCGGCGAGGGACGGCGACTTCACGGCCTCACGACAAGTTGGGTGCAGGCCTTGCGGTTGAGGTAGGTCCTGGCAAAGGCCGCGAGCGACTTGGCCGTCACCGCATTGATCCGCGCTTCGTAATCCCGGCCATCGTCAAGCGGCTGATTGTAGAGTTCGGCAAGCGCGGTGTGCATGGCCTTGGCGCCGTTGGATTGCAGGCCCATGCGCCGCGCCGCGCAGAGGCGAGTCTGGCAACGCGCCAGCTCGGCCTTGCCTACGCGACCACGCGCCACGCGGGCGATCTCTGCTTCGATTTCGGCAAGCACCTCGTCCTCCTTCCCCGGAGCCGTGCCCGCGTAGAAATAGAACATGCCATGATCGAGGCCGACGACGCGCGAAGAGCGCACGTAGTAGGCCAGCCCCTTCTCCTCGCGCACCCGCTCAAACAGGCGCGAGGACATGCCGCTGAACAGTTCGTCAGCGACCTCCGCCACATGAAAATCCTCCGACTTCACGCCGGGGCCAACGTAGGCTTGAAACACCACCGCCTGCTGCCGGGGTTGCTGCTCCACAAAATCGCCGACCTCGGCCGGTCCCGCGAAGTCGGGCGTGGGCACGACAAACTTCGCTTTCGGAAATCGTCGCAACATGGCACGCAATTTCGGCGCGAGTTGTTTGGGATCAAAATCACCCGCCACCGACAACACCACATTGGGAGCGACCATCAGGCGACGATGCAGTGCCTTGAGATCGGCCGGTTTCAGGGCGCGCAGGTCGTCAACCGCACCGTGGGCATCAATCGCCAGGGGGTGCGCGCCGAAGAACTTCTTGCGGAGGGTCCGACGACCGATCGTCACAATGTCGTCCGCGTCCTGCTGCAGGTCGGCAACCTGGGCATCGCGTTCGATCTGAAACGAATCGCGCGTGAAGGTCGGCTTCAACGCCGCCTCGCCGAGCAAGTCGAGCGCGAGATCCACGTCATCCGGGAGGACTTCCAACGAGAGGCCAAAGGTGTTGTTGCCGAACACCGGGGAGAGCGAACCGCCGACCGATTCAATGGCAGAGGCCACGCGCGCCGCCGATCGCTTGGCGGTGTCGCGCGCGAGCAAGGTCGACATGAGCGAGGTGGCGCCGCGTTTGCCGCTCATTTCAAAAACCGGCCCGCCCATGGCGAGCAAGCGCAGGTGGAGGTTCGGCAGGCGGGCGTCGGGTTGCAGGAGAAGCCGGGCACCGTTGGGCAACTGTTCACGCTGCAAACCCGCCGTCGGCTTGGTCGCCTCGCCCGCCTGGTCACCCGCCACCGGCGCGCCTCGGGGCGTGAGCGAGACGGTCGTCGCGTGTCCGTCCAACAGGTAGCTGCGCAACACCGCCTTGAGGCGGGCCGGGGTCACGCTGCGGAGCCGTTCAAAATAGCCCTGTGTGAAGAGCATGTCCCCGGCAATGACCTCGGCGACGCCGAGTCGAGATGCCTGCCCGGCGACGGTTTTGCGACCGTTGATTTCGCCCACCACCAGCTGGCGCACCGCTTTGCGCACCTGCGCCGCCGTGAAGCCGCGCCGATGGATGCGTTTCAATTCCCGATCGAGCGCGGCGAGGGCCTTGTCGCGCTGCTCCGGATCACACACCAGACTCACGTAAAACAGACCCTGCTGCGACGGGTTCCAACTGGTCACATCGATGGAGTGCGCCAGACGCGCTTTCTCCCGAATCGCCTGCCACAGCAAGGAGCTGTCACCATGGCCCAAGATGAGCGCGAGCACATCGAGCGCGGCGGCATCGGGATGGGTAAGGCCGGGGATCGACCACGCGACCGCGGCGCGCACGATCTCCACATCGTCTTCGATGTGCTGCGTGCGACTCGCCAGGGCGCTCGGCTCGGCGGGCAGGAATACCGGCGCCAACCGCCGCCGCGGAGCTTGGCCAAAATGCGTGTCGATGGCCGTTCGCACCGCCGCCAAGTCGAAACCACCGGTCACCACCAGCACGATGTTGTTGGGCACATACCGCTCGCGGTAGTAGCGCAGCAAGGCGTCGCGGTCGACGGCCTCGAAGACCTCCCGGTGGCCGATGATCGGCTGGCGGTAGGGGTGCTCTTGATACACACTTTCGAACAAGGCCTGCCAAAGGCCGTGTTCCGGGTCGTCGAGCCCCATGTCGATCTCGCGCAGGATGACCTGTTTCTCTTTCTCCACCTCCGCGGCCGGGAGCGTGGAGTTGAGCACCGCGTCACCCAGGATATCGACCGCAACCGGCGCATGCTCCGCCGGGATGTCGATATAGTAGACCGTGCGCTCAAACGAAGTGTAGGCGTTGATGTAACCGCCGTGCGCCTGAACTTCCTGCGAGATCTCCCGTCCCTCGCGGCGCGTCGTGCCCTTGAAGAGCAGGTGCTCGAGATAGTGCGAAAGGCCGGCGCCGAGCTGCTCGCCTTCATGGATGCTGCCGGTCTTCACCCAAACCTGCACGGAAGCGACGGCCGCGGCAGCGTCCGGTTTCAGGATGACGGTCAGCCCATTGGGCAGAACGGTGCGCATCGGGCGATCCGCCCACAGGTTACGCAGGAGACGAAAGTCGTTGGAAGCAGGCATGATTGGACAACCGGGGGACATCGCGGCCAGTGCGACCCACCCCGACGAACGCACTGAGGGACCAAGTCACCGCGGGGGCAATCGCGAAGGCCGCGCGATCCGCAGCCAAGGGACCGCGGCGGCGCTCAGGCGCGAGGCGGGTTTTCCGGCAGGAACGGCGCGTCGAACGCCTCCTCGAAGGTGTAAACCTCGGAAAAGTCCTCCCGTTTGTCCTGATCCGTTTTGCTGAAGACGTTATACTCGATCAGGTTGAAAACGAGGTCGCCGAAATGGGTGCAGCGCGTCACGCCCCACTCGTTCAAGACCGTGCGCGCCATCGGGCCATATTGGTCGAGCGCGTAGGCCCGCAGGCCCATAAGCAGCTCGACTCCAGTCACGTGCAGGGATCGACCGGCTCGCCGCGAGTCGCTTTTCTTCAACTCCTTGACGGTGAAATCCAGCCCCTGCCGAACAAAGTTGTAGGCTTGTTTTTGAAAGCGGTTGTCCTCTTTGCAAATGAGTGACACCACTTCACTGAAATCGAGATCTTGCATGGTTGCAGCTAGGTTCACCTACCGTGCTTCTGCGCGCCGCAGGTGCAATCCCACAGGTGCAGTTTGACTCATACCTGAACCGGCAGTTGTAATTGTAAATGTTATGTAAAGGACCTTGGGTTGTTTACATTTTGCGTTACCTAACTGTAACTCTCTGACAAAAACCGGCCCAACCAATGATTGCCTCGACTCAGACAAACCATCCCATCCCGTCCGCCAAGGACGACTCACCGACCGCTGCGGGCCTGCAAGTGGCTTGCAACCGCCTGAAGAGTGCAGGTTTGCGCATCACGCAGCCACGGATCGCGATCCTCGAAGCGCTCATCAAGCGTTCGCTGCCGGCCAGCATTGAGCAAATCCACGCCGAGCTCGCCAACACGGCTTGTGACTTGGTGACCGTCTATCGCTGCCTCGCGGCGTTCGAAGAATTGGGCCTCGTGCGTCGCTGTTTCTTCCACAACGGCACCAGCCTCTACCAGATCGCGTTGGACGACTCCCCGTCCTACCACATCGTGGACAAGAGCAACAACGCCGTCGCCGAACTCGATTCCGACCTCGCCATCGAACTCCGCGACGCGATGCAGGAGATCGAGAAGAAGCTCATCGCCCGCGGCTTCACCAACGTGTCCCACATGGTTGAGTTCTTCGCCCGCGCGCCGAAGCACCCGATCGATCGCGTTCAAAGTGGCGTGGTGATGGCGGAAATCCGCTAAATCCGCCCACCGAGCGAATCGCTACCCTCTTTTCGACCGCAGCTCTCGGGCTGCGGTCTTTTTTTTACACTTGTAGGGAATCGCCACCAAACCGCGAAAGCTCATCGCCACGAAGATCATTCGGCGGCCGATTTCCTATCCAAATACGCCGCAAGCTCGGACACCGTGAGGAAGGTGCAACCTTGGCGACGCAGCTCAGCCAGGATGGCGGGCATTTGCGCAAGGGTCTCCTCCCGCCACTCGTGAAAGATGATCAACGAGCCGTCCTGCACACCGTCCGTCGCCGCGGCATAGATCTCCGCGGCGCTTTTACCGCGGTCCCAATCGTTGGACCACACCTGGTGGGTGAACCCGAAATCGCGAATCCCCGCCTCACCCCAAAGCGCCCCTTGGCGGGGATCTGCCTCCGCAAACGGTTTCCAATACCAAACCGGCGCCACGGCCAACTCGGTCGCAAAGACCCGCTGCGCCTCCACGATCTCGTGCCGCAACGCTTCATCATCGAGCTGCGTCGGGTGTTGATGGGCAAAGGAGTGGTTGGCGACCTCATGGCCCGCCGCCTGCGCCGCCCGCGCCAGCTCCGGATGTTGCTGCACCTCGCGAGCCACGTAGGCCCAGGTTACCTGCACCCGCTCGCGCGCAAACAGCTCACGAAACGCCTCGGCCTGGGCGGGCACGGGTCCATCGTCAAAAATCAGGGCGACATGTTTGGGGGAAGATTCGTTGGCCATGGCAAACAAGGAGCTAAGGAGGAGGCCGACCAAAGCGGCCCCCGTGCGACGAAGTGAGGACATGCTTGATCCAAAAGCGCCGCAACCTGCTTCACGTCAATTGCACTCGCTCGACGAGTTAACCACCGCCCGACTTGCGCCGCGGCTGGCCGCTGGGCAAGGTCCCCGACCATGTCGCTACCCCGCCCCCTCCGTCTCGCGACGGTTCTGGCCTTGCATTGGCTTGTCCTCATCCCCGCTCGCGCGGTCCTGCAGTCCGGCGAAGTCCACGTGTGGACCGCGCAGGAAATCCAACTCGCCGCCACTGGCGACTACGAGAACCCCTACGCCGAGGTCGATTGCTGGATCGACCTGCGCGGGCCCGGTTTCGCAAAGCGGGTCTACGGCTTCTGGGACGGCGGCAACACCTTCCGTATCCGCTTCGTGGCGACAAGTCCCGGCGAATGGACGTGGACCACCGGTTCCAACCAGCCTGAAGACACCGGACTCAACTCCGGCCGTGGCAACCTGCGCGCCGTCGCCTGGGACGAGGCGGAGCTGGCCGCCAACCCCAACCGCCGCGGTTTCATTCGCGCCACCCCCAACGGCCGCGCCCTGCAATACGCCGACGGCACTCCCTTTTTCTGGCTCGGCGACACCTGGCTCGCCGCTTCGACCTGGCGCCTTCCCTACCGCGGCATGCCGGCCGCGCCCGACTACGTGCCCGGGCCCGGCATCTCCTTCGAAGAAGCCGTCGCCTTCCGCAAACGGCAGGGATTCAACTCCGTCTCTTTCATCGCCGCCTTTCCCAACTGGGCGGCCGACGAACGCGGCGCCACCTACGCCAACGCCGACGGCATTTACCTGCGCAATGCTTGGGAAAAATTCGGTCACTGGGCCGCCCGCGGCGAGATCAGCACCGCCGACGGGGCCATCACCACCGGCAAGGACATGCACGATGAAGCGGGCCAACGGCCCTTCGCCATCCTGCCTGACCGCGAGGGCCTGGCGGACTTTGACCGCATCAACCCGGCCTACTTCCGCTCCCTCGACCGCAAGATGCAGCACCTCGACGAGCAAGGCTTTGTGCCCTTTCTCGAAACCATCCGCCGCGACAATGCCCCGTCCTGGAAGGCCTACTTCAACTTTAACGAATCCTACGCGCGTTTCGTCCAGTATCTGATCTCCCGATACGGTGCCTACAATATGGTCTTCAGCGGCATCCACCTCGACTGGATTCCGGAAAACTACAGCCTCACCGAGCAGGAGTTCAACGAGGCGCTCACTTACCACCACGAGCGCTACGGTCCGCTGCCCTTCGGCCAGCCCTACACCACGCTCATCGACAGCACCACCTTCCGCCGTTTCGGCCACGGTGACGACGCCCCCTGGCTGACCATGCACACCGTCGGCAACAAACCGCGTAATCACGCGATCTACGCCTTCATCGAGGAGAGCTTCAATCTGCCCAAGCCCTACCCGGTGGCCAATCTCGAGCCCTACTACACCGGCTGGAACCACTCCATCAATCGCCCCGGCGGCGAGACGCCCGTCGCCGGTTCGGAACGCGACATCTACTTCGCCCGTGCCCAGATGTATGGCTCGGTCCTTTCCGGCGGTCTGGCCGGCCATGTGCATGGAACCGGGGCCTACGACATCACCACCACCGGCGAACCCGCAGGCTGGCGCCCTTACATCTGGACCGCGCTCAACTTCCGCTCCGGCGAGCAGATGCAGCACCTGCGCGACTTTGTGCTTTCGCTCGGTCCGACCTACCGCGAGCTCGTCCCCATCAACGACGCCCTTTCCCCGCGCACCGCCCCGGGCGCGATCGACGACGGACTCGATGGCTGGTCCTTCGCCATGCGCACGCCCGATGCCCAGCACCTGCTGCTCTATTTCGAGAACGGCGCCGCGCCCACCAACCTCACCGGCCTGCCGGCGGGCACATCCTACGATTGGCGATGGTTCAACCCGCGCACCGGAGAATGGCTGCCCGCGCAGAACATCCGCACTTCCACCGACGGCACCTTGAGTTCTCCCTCCTTCCCGGTCGATCCCACCTCCCCCATGACGGATTGGGCCGCGCGCCTGTCCCGCGCCGACAACTGAACCTTCCGAATGCCCGGATCCGCACCCTTTCTCCCCCTGATTCCCTCATTCCCTGTGTTTAGAAAAACGCTCGCCCTCCTCGCCCTGATCACGCCGGTCTTTGCCGACCAACATCGCACTTGGTCCGATTACGGCGGCGGCCACGACCAATCCAAGTTCACCACGCTCGACCAGATCAACCCGGAGAACGTCGCGGACCTGAAAATCGCGTGGATGTATCCCACCGGCGACGAGCGCTCCTACCAGTTCAATCCCGTCGTCGCCCACGGCGTGATGTATGTGCTGGCCAAGGAAAATTCCCTCGTCGCCATCGAACTCGACACGGGTAGGGAAATCTGGATCCACGCCCACCTCAGCGGCATTCAGCGCCGCGGCATCAGCTATTGGGAAAGCGACGACGGCTCGGATCGCCGCCTGTTGTTCACCATGAACAACACCCTCCAAGCCATCGACGCCCGCACCGGCAAATCCATTCTCACCTTCGGCGACGGCGGCATGGTCGACCTCCGCCAAAACTTGCTGCGCGAGCCCGACACGATCCGCCGCGCCACCTCCAGCACCCCGGGGCGGGTCTTCGAGGACCTCATCATTCTCGGCTCGTCGCCGGGCGAGGGCTATATGTCCGGTCCCGGCCACATCCGCGCCTACAACGTTGTGACCGGCGAGTTCGTCTGGCGTTTCAACACGATCCCACAGCCCGGGGATTACGGCTACGACACCTGGCCGCCGGAGGCCTACCGCTACGTCGGCGGCGTCAATGTCTGGGGCGAGATGTCCGTCGATGCCGAGCGTGGTATCGTCTTCCTCCCGCTCGGTTCGCCGACCTACGATTTTTACGGCGCCGATCGCATCGGCGCCAACCTCTTCGGCAACTGTCTCGTCGCCCTCAACGCCCGCACCGGCGAGCGCCTATGGCACTTCCAAACGGTGCATCACGACCTCTGGGACTACGACCTCGTCTCCGCGCCTCAGCTTATCACCGTCGAACGCGACGGACGCCGCATCGATGCCGTTGCCGCCGCCTCCAAACAGGGTTTCCTTTTCGTCTTCGACCGCGAGACCGGCGAACCCGTTTTCCCCATCGAGGAAAAGCCCTTCCCCGCCTCCGACGTCCCCGGCGAACAGGCCTGGCCCACGCAACCGGTGCCCGACCTGCCACCCTACGCCCGCCAGATCATGACCGAGGACGACATCACTCCGGTCCTCATCACCGAGGCCGAGCGCGCCCATTGGCGCGAACGTGTCGCTCAAGCCCGCAAAGGCCTCTACGTGCCGCCCGCGCTCGAAGAGGTCGTGTCCCTGCCCGGCGCCGTCGGCGGTGTCAATTGGGGCAACTCCGCCGCCCATCCCGACGACGGCATCGTCTACCTGCTCAACCAGGATTTCCCTTCCTTCTACAAACTCGCCAAACGCGAACCTATCCGCACCCGCAACCGTGCCCCCGGCAACGACGCCGAAAAGGCCGCCGCCAAAACCCGCGGCGAACTGCTCTACGCCACGTATTGCGCCGCCTGCCACGGTCCCGACCGCAAGGGCAACGACGTCGGCCCCGGCCTGCTCGCCGTCGGCAGCCAGATCAGTCGCAGCCAGCTCGCCCGCAACATCATGTATGGCACCGGGCGCATGCCACCCTTGCCCCATTTCACCGACGAACAGATCGACGACGTCTACACCTTTCTCGACGACGGCGTGTCGCCCTACGCCAGCCTTTTCGGGGGCGGCGATGACGAGAATCCCCCCGAAGGTCCCGTGGTCGCATCCGGCGGCGCCCCCCTGCCGGACGGGGACGCCTTCGCCAGCGGTTTTCGTCCGGCCAGCGGCAACAACGACTACCCCGCCGACGCCGGCGCGCCGGAAGATCGTTACTACACTGACTATGGGCTAGGTCACCCCTACATTCTGACTCCGCCTTGGTCCACGATCCTCGCCTACGACCTCAACAAAGGCACCATCAAGTGGCGCCAGCCCCTCGGGCAGGACCGGGACGCGGCCGCTGCCGGCCTCACCGGCACCGGTGTGCCGCGCGGCTCCCAGCGCATGGGTATGATCGTGACGAACACCGGCCTCGTTTTCTCCACCGCCAAGGACGGCCACGTCTACGCCTTCTCCGCCGACACCGGCGAGGTGCTCTGGCAGGGTGCCCTGCCCATGGGTGCCGAAGGCCTGCCGGCCATGTATGAACACAACGGCCGCCAATACCTCGTCGTCAGCGCCAGCACCCCACTCACTTGGGGCCTGCGCTCGCGCGAGAGCGGCATTGGTTCCCCCGAACCCAAAGGCCGCGGTGGTTACGTCGTCTTCGCGCTGCCGGAAACCGACTGATTTCCAAGGCCTCCCCACTCGCCTTCCTTTCCTTCGTTCCCTCCTGTAAAACTCCACCCCGCCCATGCTCCGCCGCGATTTTCTCTTCTCCACCGGCCTCGCCCTCACCGTCGGGCTCACTACCCGCAGCTTTGCCCACACCCCGCTCAAACACGGCCAACGCCTAGCCATGGGCACGGTCATCTTCCGCCACCGCTTCGCCCAAACGCGCTCCGCCAATCTACCCAACCCGGGGCCCGCCCTCACCTTGCTCGATGTGCCCGAGTATTACCACCAGCGCTTCGGCCTCAATCAGGTCGAATTCTGGAGCTACCATTTCGATTCACTCGAACCCGCTTACC
Source organism: Actomonas spartinae (assembly GCF_051209155.1). Taxonomy (NCBI): domain Bacteria; kingdom Pseudomonadati; phylum Verrucomicrobiota; class Opitutia; order Opitutales; family Opitutaceae; genus Actomonas; species Actomonas spartinae. The sequence continues at coordinate 1,456,083 of NZ_JBPJGB010000002.1, read as the reverse complement.
TTGCCCGCCTCCGCGCTGCGCTCGACACCGCCGGGTCGCGTCTGATCAACATCCAGATCGACACCGACTACAACCTCGCCGCCGCGGACCCCGCGCGCCGCACGGAGTCCATCGTCGAGGTCAAACGCTGGATCGACGCCGCCGTCGTGCTCGGCTCCCCCTGCGTGCGGGCCAATCCCGGCCGCGGTCCGATCGAAAACGCCATCGCCTCGATGCGTGAGATCAATACCTACGCCGCCGACCACGGCATCGTGCTCCTCAACGAGAACCACTTCGGCATCGAGATGGACCCCGATGTCCACCTGCGCATCCGTGAAGCCGCCGGCCCGGAAAACCTCTACACGCTGCCCGACTTCGGCAACTACAGCGACGAGGCGCGCTTCGCGGCGCTCGAAAAGATCCTGCCCTACGCCTACCTCATTTCCGCCAAAGCCGTGCGCTTCGACGCCGACTTCATGCACCAGCCCTACGACTTCGACCGCTGCGTGCGGATGAGCGAAGCCGCCGGCTTCCAAGGCATCTACTCCGTCGAACAGTGGGACCGCACCGATCACGACATGGACTACGAGCGGGTCGCCGACTGGCTCCTCTACCACGTGTCCTCAAACCTGCGCGAAGCCTGACGCTTAAGCGCGCGCGGTTTTGGCGCGCACCGAAATCCGCGACATCGCGATCAGCACGACCACGCCGCCCGCGACCATCGCCGGCGTCAGCGTTTCGCCGTCCAGCAGCAACAACGCCTCAAACACCCCGGCCAACGGGATCAGGAAACGGTAGGTCGCCAACTCCGGCGCCGGGAAGATCGTCGACAGGTGGTTCCACAAGGCAAACGCCGCCGCCGACACGAACGCCAGCCAGGCGGTCCACGCCCAGACGTAGCCGTCGAACCATGCCAGCCCGTCCGCCGCGATCGCCGGCCAGCCCAGCGCCGTCAATACCACGCCGCCGAGGAACAACGAAAAGCCCGTGCCTGCTCGCGCGCCCATCGTCCGCTTGACCCGCTGAAACGCCAGCAGCCCGAGCGCGCCGAAAAAATTCGCCGCCAGGATCAGCACGCCACCCAACCGCGGGTTCCCCTCGTGCACGCCCGGCGAATACACCGCCAACGTCACCCCCGTCGCCCCCGCCAACAGCACGAGCCACTGCCGCCGTGTCAGCGGCGCCGAACCCAAAAACGGCGGCGCCAACAGCACCCACCAAAAGCTGCCGCTCGACACCAACAGCGCGGCCAGCGCGCCACTCGACAAACTCAGTCCGAGATAAAAACAAACATACTGCCCCACCGTTTGCGCCGCCGCCATCGCGAGGATCAGATGCCGCGGTGTCCGCGCCCATTCCTTGAGCGGCGCCTTGGCCAGCATCAGCAACCCCAAACCCGCGGCCACAAACCGCACGCCGGCAAACAGAGATCGGGCTGCAAAATCGGCCTCCACCCCGCGCTCCGCCCAGTGCGCAAACACCAGCTTGATGCCCGGAAACGCCGAACCCCATAGCACGGCGCACACCGCGACCAGCATCAACAACTTCCCCCGCGAACGTCGCGGCGGCCCACCGTATTCAGGATCCATTACCGAGGCCATGTTGCGCCCACCTCTCAGTGCCCATGCCGCAACCAGAGAGCGAGCACGCCAAGCACGGTAAACAGTGCGGCCAACAGACCGGCTTCGTAGCGTTCAAAACGTTCCACCCGCAGGCGGTCACTGCCAATGAGGGTGAGCCAAGTCAGCAAGGTCATGCCGCCGAGGGCCCCAAAGGCCAGGATCACGCTCAGCACCACAAAACCGAGCCAGCCGAACTGCACGCCACTCAGGTAGATCGGCAGAAAGCCTTCGCAGGGCGACAAGGTGAGCATCACGAACAAACCACTCACCGCCGCCCAGTCGCCGCGATCGGCTTTGATCAGGGGCGTGTCTTTCAGCTCCTCGTCCCAGTGCGTGTGGCCGTGGTCGTGCTCGTGGTCACTGCAGGCCTCGCTCGGTGCGTGGGAACTGCCGGGCGGATGGTGATGGCACACGCCCCGCCCCGTCCACTGGCGCCAGCCGTAATAGAGCGCGATGGCAAACAACAGCCCGCCCGTGAGCATCGGAAACGCGTGCCCCAGTGACTCGTCCAATTGGAAGCCAAACCACGCGATGGCCAAACCGAGCACGCTGGTGAGTGCCACGTGGCCGAGCCCGGCCGCCGCCACCATGCCCAGGGTCTTCGCGTTCGACCACTGCCGCGCTTTCGCCACCAGCACAAACGGCAGCCAATGCGTCGGAATCGCCGCGTGCAAAAACGCGACGGCAAACCCCGTCAGGGCAATGGTGGCTAAGGCAGTGTCGTTCATGTGATTCGGAGTCCGGCGGACCCGAGCGCACCATCCATCGCGATGCCGCGCCCGCTGTCCAACGCGAACTCTAGCAAAGTCGTCAAGGGAGTGCCACACCGTCTGGTATTCGACCGACAAAGACATTCTCGGTTTTGCGTCTCGATCCCGAGTCGTGCTAGTTCCCGGTCTGCCATGCCCATCTACGATTTCCACTGCCCTGCCTGCGGCCACACCTTTGAGCAACTGGCCAAGATGGACGAAACGCCGGCGTGTCCCGCCTGCGCCGCCCCCCAGACCGAGCGGCAGTTTTCCTTCTCCGCCGGCATCAGCACCGGCAAAACCCAGGGCCGCTCGATCAAGGAAGCCAAACAACGCCGCGACACCCGCCTCGCCGCCAACCGCGCCCGCGAGCTGCGTAACTACGAACAAGACCACCACGACGATCACTGATCGTCCCTGGCGGCAGGCAGGCCCGGCCCGGCGCCACCGAAATTACCTTTGCCGCAGGTCTGCAGAAACCAATGCTTTCGCACCATGAACCAAAACCATCCGGACCTCGAAGCCGCCCGTCGCGCGGGTATCGATCTGGACTTGTTGGACACCAATCTGGCGCTCTCCGTCAAGGAACGCTGGGCCCAACATGATGCCGCGCTGGCATTGGCTTTGAAACTTGAGCGCGCCCGTAAAGTGACCGATGCAAAACTTCGACCTGCTGCTGCAACGTCTCGCTGATGTCGGGCTGGACTTCGTTATCGTCGGCGGCTACGCGGCGATCAGTCACGGATCCTCCTTTCTCACCCGCGACGTGGATATTTGCGCGGAGCTGACCGAGGAGAATCTGGCCAAACTTCGCCGAGCGCTGGGCGAGTGGAATCCTCGACATCGAATGACGCCGCAACGCCTTTCGTTTCTCGATCATCCGACCGCCGGCCAACCCCTGAACAACCTCTATCTGCAGACCGATCGCGGCGTCATCGACATCATCAGTTCCGTTCTGGGAGTCGGAAACTTTGAACGACTCCGCGAAAAAGCTGAGACACTCGAGGTGGATGGTCGAATATACCACGTGATTGCCCTGGAAGACCTGATTGCCGCGAAGGAGACTCTGGGCCGCGAGAAGGACCTGCTGACGGCCAAGGAATTGCGCGCCATCGCGGCAAAACGAAACCTTAGCTAAAGCCCCTCGCTCGCCCCCTCGACGCGCGGCCCCGAGCCGACCGTCTCGCCACCGCGAATTCTTTCTCGTTCTTCAACTCGTTCTCTTTCTGGCTAACGACCGTTCATGCCTGATCAACCCGACCTCGCCGCCGTCCGCTCCTACCTGCTCGACCTGCAGGATCGCATCTGTGCAGGGCTGGAATCCGAGGAAAATGGCGGCGCCCGTTTCATCACCGACGAGTGGACCCGCGAAGCCGGCGGGGGCGGCCGCACCCGAATCCTCGCCGACGGCGAGACTTTTGAGAAAGGCGGGGTGGCCTTTTCCCATGTCTTCGGCGATCAGCTGCCGCCTTCCGCCACCGCGCAACGGCCCGAGATCGCCGGCAAACCGTGGCAGGCCATGGGCGTCTCGTTGGTCATTCATCCACGCAATCCCTACGTCCCCACGAGCCACGCCAACGTGCGCTTCTTTGTGGCCGATCCCGACGGCGACCACCCGACCTGGTGGTTCGGCGGGGGCTTCGATCTCACGCCCTACTACGGCTTCGCCGAGGACGCCGTGCATTGGCACCACACCGCCCACGACGCCGTCGCGCCTTTTGGCGCCGAGCTCTACCCGCGCCTCAAAAAATGGTGCGACGATTATTTCTATCTCAAACATCGCCAAGAACCGCGCGGCGTGGGTGGCCTTTTTTTCGACGATTTCAACGAACTGGGCTTTGACCAAAGCTTCGCGCTCATGCGCAGCGTGGGCGACGCCTACCTGCCCGCCTATCAACCCATCGTCGCCCGCCGCAAAGCCACCGCCTACGGCGAAAGGGAACGCGAATGGCAACTGTATCGACGCGGCCGATACGTCGAGTTCAACCTCGTGTGGGACCGCGGCACGCACTTCGGCCTCCAGAGCGGCGGCCGCACCGAATCGATCCTCATGAGCCTGCCGCCACTGGTGGCCTGGCACTACAACCATCAACCCGAACCCGGCACGCCCGAGGCCGCCCTCCTCACCGATTTTCTCCAACCGCAGGACTGGCTCGCCCCCGTTTAGGATTTAGCCCCTAGGATTTAGGATTTCTCCCACCCATGACCTCCCGTGAACGCTTTCTGAAGGCCTGTGCCTGCGAACCCCTCGATCGCCCGCCCATCTGGGTGATGCGCCAAGCCGGACGCTATTTGCCTGAATACCGTGAGTTGAAGGCCAAATCGTCCTTCCTGAACATGGTGCGCACGCCCGAGCTCGCCCTCGAGGTCACCCTGCAACCGCTGCGGCGCTTCGCCCTCGATGCCGCCATCCTGTTCTCGGACATCCTCACCATCCCGGAGGCCCTCGGCCAACCCTACCACTTCCGCGACAGCGGCGGCATCGGGATGGAATACCGCCTCGACACCCGGGCTCAGGTCGACGCCCTCGCCGGTCCCGACGCCGTCGGCGAAAAACTCGCCTACGTGCCCGCCGCCCTGCGCCTCATCCGCGCCGAACTCGGCGACAGCAAGGCCGTGCTCGGCTTCGGCGGCTCTCCCTGGACGCTCGCCACCTACATGGTCGAAGGCGGCAGCTCCGAGGACTTCGAGCGCATCAAGCTGCTGTTCTACACCGACCGCCCGATGTTCGACGCGTTGCTGGAAAAACTCACCGCCGCGCTCATCGCCTACTTTAAGCTGCAGATCGAGGCCGGGGCCGACGCCATTCAGATCTTCGATTCCTGGGGCGGCATCATCGCCGGCCCCGACTACGAAGCCGCCTCGCTGCAGTGGATCAAACGCGTCGTCGCCGCGATGCCGCCCGACTTCCCCATCATCCTTTACGCCAAGGGCACCGCCCCGCATCTCACCGATCAGGCGTTCAGCGGCGTGCGGGTGGTCAGCATCGATTGGACCTCCGACGTCGCCATCGCCCGTCGCAATCTGCCCGCCAACGTCGCCGTGCAGGGCAACCTCGACCCGGTGCTCATGCAGACGACACCCGAGATCGTGCGCGACTCCGCCACCCGCCTGCTGGAGTCGATGCGCGGCTTGCCCGGCCACATCTTCAACCTCGGCCACGGCATCACCCCGCGCGCAAAAATTGCGTGCATGAAGTCCCTCGTCGAAACGGTTACCACATGGCAGTAGGCTGCCATCCAATGGCAAAAAACGCCCAGCGCACCGCGCCGTTTTAAGCTAGATTCAGCCCATGTCCGCACCTCGTTCGATTGCTGTCATCGGTGGCGGCGCCACCGGTCTCTCCGCCGCCTTCCGCCTCACCCAAGCCGGCGCCAAGGTCCGCCTCTTCGAGGCCTCGCCCCACCTCGGCGGTGCGGTCCGCAGCGAACGCGAGGGCAACTGGCTCATCGAGTCCGGTCCCAATTCACTGCAGGAAAACTCGCGCGAGCTCACCGAGCTCATCGCCGAACTCGGACTCGACGAAGCCCGTTGCTCCGCCCGCCCCGAGGCCAAGAACCGCTACATCCTCCGCGGCGGCCAGCCCGTCGCCGCCCCGGCTTCGCCCCCCGGCCTCTTCAAATCGCCGCTCTTTTCCTTCGGCGCCAAGGTCCGGCTCTTCGCCGAGATTCTCAAACGCCCGCGTATCCGTCCGGCGGATATCTCACTGGCCGACTTCATCCGGGCGCACTTCGGCGACGAGCTGGTCGACTACGGCCTCAATCCCTTTGTCTCGGGCGTCTACGCCGGCGACCCGGAGAAACTCTCGGCCAAATACTCCTTCCCTTCCCTGTGGCAGATCGAGCGCGAAACCGGCTCGATTATCCGCGGTCAGATCAAAGCCGCGAAGGCCAAAAAAGCGCGCGGCGAGACCTCCGGCCCGTCGCCCATCATCTCCTTCACCGAGGGCCTCGGCATGATCCCCGCCGCCCTCGCCGCGCGTCTGCCGTCCGGTGCGATCGAAACCTCGGCCAAGGTCACCAACCTTGTGCGCGGCGAAGCCGGCTGGACCCTCGTCTGGGCCCGTGACGGCGCCACCCAAACGGAGAATTTTGATCGGGTGGTGCTGGCCCTGCCGGCGCACCCCCTGGCCCAGCTCACCATCGGATCCCTCGGCGAGCGCCCGCTCGCGGAACTCGGGGACATCATCTACCCGCCGGTCGCCTCGCTTTTTCTCGGGTATCGCCGCGAACAGGTGGCGCATCCGCTCGACGGGTTCGGCGTGCTCATGCCGCAGAAGGAAAACCGCCAGGTGCTCGGTATCCTCTTCTCTTCCTCGCTCTTCGCCGGTCGCGCGCCGGAAGGCCACGTGGCCCTCACCGTCATGATGGGCGGCGTGCGACGCCAGGACCTCGGGCGGGCCTCGGAAGACCAACTGCTCGCCGTCGCCAAACGCGAATTGAGCGAGCTGCTGGGCGTGAGCGGTGAACCGGTGTTCCACCGCCTCAACACCTGGCCGCGCGCCATTCCGCAATACGACCTCGGCTACGGCCGCTACCTCGACGCGATCGCGAACTGCGAACGCGCGCACCCCGGCCTGCTCATCGGCGGCCACGTGCGCGACGGCATCTCGCTGCCCAACTGCCTCAGCGCCGGTGCCAAACTAGCGCAACGCGCGCTGGCCTAAGCCGACGGCGCCGGGCCGACCAGCGTTTCATCCAACACCTCGCGCACCCGTCGGGCGAGCGCGGACGGGCCGAAGGGTTTCTGCAGGAACGCCATCCCGGGCTGCATCGAACCGGGACTCAGGGTCGCGCGATCAGTGTAGCCGGAGATGAACAGCACCCGCATCTCCGGTGCGACCACGCGCAGCCAATAGGCTAGTTCCCGCCCTTCCATCCGCGGCATGATCACGTCTGTCACCAACAAGTCGATACGGCGGCAGCCGTGCGCCTTGGCAATCTCGAGGCCGTGGGCGCCGTTCTCCGCCACCAGCACCTGATATCCCAGCCCCTCCAACACGATCGTGGTGAGGTTGCGCACCGTCGCATCATCCTCCGCCACCAGCACCGTCTCCGTGCCACGGGCGGCGTTCTGCGCTTCGGTGAAGACCGGCCGCCGGACCACGGCGGACTCCACCAAGGGCAGAAAGAAACGCACCGTCGTGCCCTGCCCCGGCTCACTGCCCACCAGGATCTGCCCGCGACTCTGGTGAATGATGTTGTAACAAGTCGCCAGACCCAGCCCGGTGCCCTTGCCCTCCGACTTCGTCGTGAAGAAGGGCTCGAACAACCGGCTTTGCACCGCGGCCGACATGCCCGTGCCGTTGTCACTGACCGCAACCTCCGCATAAGCGCCGTCCGGGAAACCGCTCATCGCCGGCAGGTCCGGGTGCGGCAGACGCACCTGCCGACTGCGGATAATGATCCGCCCCCCGTTGGGCATCGCGTCCCGCGCGTTCACCACCAGATTGAGGATCACCTGTTCGATCTGCGTGGCATCCGCCCGGATGCTCAAGGGCTCCCCCGTCAGCGCGGTGCTCAACTCGATGTTCTCCGTGATCAAACGTTCCAGCAGACGCTGCATGTCGCGCACCACCGCGTTGACCTCGAGGACCTGCGGCAGAACGGCGTGGCGCCGACTCAGAATGAGCAACTGCCGGCACAAGGCGGCCGCGCGCTGCGATCCGTCAAGCATGGCGCTGATGTAGGTGCTGGCCGCTTCGTCGTTCACCATCGAACGCAGGATCTCGGAGTAGCCGACCAGCGCGGTCAGGATGTTGTTAAAATCATGGGCCACGCCGCCCGCCAACCGCCCGATCGCGTCCATCTTCTGCGCCTGCTGCAACTGCTGCTCGATCTGCTTGCGCTCGGTGATGTCCTGAATGAAACCCTCAAAATAAAGCAGGCGCCCGCGCTGCTCGTCCCGCACGACCCGCGCGTGTTCGGAGATCCAGATCAGGCTGCCGTCCTTCCGCCGCACTTGGTATTCCATGCCCCGCACCTCGCCGTGCTGCTCCATCCGCCGCACAAACTCCTGCCGCACCGACGGGTCGGCATACACCGACTCGGAGATGTCCTCGATGCTCGCCATCAAACTTGCCGGCGAATCGTAGCCGTAAAGCCGCGCCAGCGCCGGGTTGACCAAAAGAAACCGCCCTTGCGGGGTGGATTGAAAGATGCCTTCCACCGCATTTTCGACGATACTTTGATACCGCTCCAAGTTGCTCGGAAACGGCGGGGCGCTGCCCCGGTCAGCATTCGACGGGGATTTCGGGAGTTCCATGGATTGCGCGCCCCGCCGCAATGCCCGTGCCAAACCCGGCCGCAAAAACCTGTCAATTTACCGGCGCACCATCCGGCGTTTACGGTGCCTCCACCCAAGCGCGAGCGCGACCAGCCCCACGCTCAACGCGTAAGTCGAGGGCTCCGGCACCGCGCTCAGCGAGGTCGTGACCTGCAGGATCTGGTTGTTGATGCCGAAGGTGTAGGCGTAACCCGTCGCGCCGCTGCCAACGACAAAATCGAGCACGTCAAAATCGTCGTAGTCGCCCGCGCTTTGGAAGTTGATCAGGTCGTAGGTCCCGAAGGCGAGGTCCTCGCCGTTGATGAAGTTGAACGTCGCGCCGCCACTCGTGGCGGGGCCGGAAAGCAGCCCGCCGGTCACCATGATCAGATCGGAACCTTCCAGGCCCAGGTCCCAGTTGAACACCGCGCCATCCTCGATCGTGAGCCCGTCCGCGAAGACCATCGTGCCCGGCGAATTGCCCGGCGCGAGGATGCCGCCGGCTTTCAAGGTCACCTCGCCATGGAACGTCGCGTCTCCCCCCAGCGTGCCGCCGGTATTCACCGTCGCAAGCGAGGCCAGGGAACCATTCACCACCAACAGCCCGGCATCGACCGCGGTCGTGCCGGTAAAGGTTTGCGCACCGGTGATGCGCAGCGTGCCGGCGCCGGTCTTGACCAACCCGCCGTTGCCGGTGATCGCGCCCGTGAAGTCCGCCGTCGGCAGACTCTGCCCCGCCGTGAGCGTCGCGCCGCCCAGCGTCACCGAACCCGCCCCCGAAAAATCGCCCACCGTTTGGTCGTAACCGTTGAGGTCAAACACCGCCCCCGCGTCCACGCCGATGCCGCTCGCCTGCGCGATGACGTCGGTGGTCTGCGCCGTCAGCGAGCCCGCCGCCACCGTGACTCCACCGGTGAAGGTGTTTTGGCTGCTGAAAATCAGGTTCCCCGCACTCACCTTGGCGAAACCACCCGTCCCGCTGATGACCCCTTCCCAGCCGGCCGACCCGATGCTGTTGTTCACAAACAAGGCCGCGCCATCGCGCAGGATCACGCTGCCCGCACCGGAGAAATCACCCACCGTCTGCGTGTGGCCGTTGAGGTCCCAAGTGGCTCCCGCGTTGATGCCGATGCCGCTGGTCGAGGCCAGGGAGAGGCCCGCGCCCATGACCAAGGTGCCTTCCTCCACGGTGGTGCCGCCCGTGTAGGCCATGGGGGTGTTGATCGCCAGCGTGCCCGCCCCGTTTTTGATGATGCCCCCGCTGCCGAGCATTGTCTGGTTGAGCCCGAGCGTCACCCCGTCCGCCGCACTCAAGCGCGCACTGCCACCCCCGAGCGTGATCGTCCGCTCGAGGTCGGTGGAGGCGGTGGCGTGCAATGTAGCCAAATTATCGATACTCACGCCGACTCCGCTTGCGCCCAGCGCGGCGTCGCCGTTGAAGGCGAGCGTGCCGCCGGTCAGCGCCGTGCCGCCGGTGTGGGTGTTCACCCCGTTGAGCGTGAGGGTGCCCGCACCTTGCTTTTGCAGGGACCACACCCCGTTGGTGCCGCCGTTGCCAGAGAGGCCGCTGCCAACTTCGTCGGTGATCGCGTTGGCGATCGTGTAGCTCTCGCCCCCTTCGTTGGTGACCCGCAGCACCCCGAAGCCCTGCAGAAAAAACCCGGCGCCCGCTCCAGACCCGTCGGTCCCGTTGTGATTGGAAATTTCATTGACCGTGCCCCCGACCGCCGACCCACCGGACTGGCTACCGCCACCTCTCAGGTGGAGCACATACTCTCCGCCTCCGGCCGTGGGGTTTCCCATCACAAACAAGGCTCCGCCCAAACCGGCGCCACCACCTCCCGAAGGTAAAAGCGATCCCGACGCAAAAGCGTTCACCGTGCCGCCACTGGCATTGGTCGTATCAAACGACACGTTGATGAGATTCACGCTGGACCGCGTGGCGTTGCCGAAGATGGCGATACCGCCGCCCGCACCGAGGCCTCCTCCGCCAGACCCACCGCCCGTAATGCTCCCGTTGGTAAAGGAGGACGAGAAGGTCCCTGCTGACCCTTGTCCGGCACCAAAACCCGCCGCGCCTCCGGCCAAGGCTCCGCCTCCGCCGCCGCCGCCGAAACCGCCGACACCGCCGTTGGCCAAGGCACCACCGCCTCCGCCACCACCAAAACCGCCGGCCCCTCCGACCGCCGCCGCCACCGGAGGCGAGTGCGATACCCAATACTGACCGCCCGAGCCTCCGCCGCCACCACCGAAACCACCCGCACTGCCCACCGCCCCGACACCACCGCCGTCCGCCACGTCGAATTCACCGAAGCCGCTCAACAATTTGCCGAACTGACCGCCGCCCGCACCGGGCACAATGCCACCGCCCACGTCTTGGGCATATCCGCCACCCGCAGCACCTCGACCAAGACCACCCGCTCCTCCTGACCGACTTGCCCCCCCGTAGGCCGAACCGCCGGCTCCGCCCAATCCTCCACCACCGCCGCCATAGACATCAGCACTGCCGCTGCCGAACTGTCTGGCGTCGCCCGACCCGCCGATACCGCCCACCGCCCGCGTGTTCTGCACGGTCAGGTTCTGAAAGGTCACATCACTGTCATACACCGTGAATCCTTGGTTCACGTTGGCGCCATCGTAAGTGTAGCCCGCGCCGTCGATGATCCAGCTGCCGCCACCCGAGATCGCTTCCAACGGGGTGCCGGTGGACGTGATGTTGTTGGCAAAAACGATGTGTTTCGAACCGCCCGCGCGACCTGCCGCGATCGCGGCATTGAACTGGGCTTCGGTCGAGACGACGGACTGCGCCTGCGTGGCAGTCAGGAGATGGAGGAACACGAGGCCCCCAAGCAGGGCGGTTCGGACGGCACGTTTATTCATCGGGGGGGGCGGAAGGTCTACGAAGCGCAACCCCCAATGCGCGCGGGCCGCTGGAACATCGATCGGTCAATCGCAGGTCGATGGCATCACCGTGGGCACCACCCCTGGTTCGGCAAGTCTCAAAACTCCGCTTCAGCCCGCCCCACAAATACCCCGTCGCGGCCCTTGACTCACCCCCGGCCCGGGGTAGCCTCTGCGCCCTTTGTTTTCCGGATGGCGCAAGACCTGAAAAATACGCTGCTTCTGCCCAAAACCGACTTCCCGATGCGAGCCAACCTCGTGAAGCGGGAACCGGAGCGCTTGGCGCATTGGTCGAAGCTCGATCTCTACCAGGCGATGCAAAGCCTCCGCGCGGAGGCTCCCACCTTCATTCTGCACGACGGTCCGCCCTTCACCAACGGTGACGTGCACATTGGCACCGCGCTCAACAAGACGCTCAAGGATATCGTCTGCCGCTACAAAACCATGCGCGGCTTCCGCACGCCCTACGTGCCGGGTTGGGACTGCCATGGCCTGCCCATCGAACAGAAGGTCACTCGCGAAATTCAGGAGGCCGGCGAGGACCTCTCCACCGCCGAACGCCGCGCCCGCTGCGACGCCTTTTCAGAGCGCTGGATCGGAATCCAAAAGGAGCAGTTCAAACGCCTCGGCGTGCAGGCCGACTGGGCCAGCGAATACAAGACCAAGGCTCCCGCCTACGAGGCCGACATCATCCGCACCTTCGCGTCTTTCGTCGAGCAGGGCATCGTCTACCGCTCCAAGAAGCCGGTCTATTGGTCCATCCCCTTCGAAACCGCCCTTGCCGAGGCCGAGATCGAATACAAGGACCACGTGTCGCCCGCCATCTGGGTGAAGTTCACCGTGCCGACCGAGCAGGCGGAAAAATTCGGCCTGCCCACCGACAAACCCCTTTCCGTCGTCATCTGGACGACGACGCCGTGGACGATTCCGGCCAACCTAGCCATCGCAGTCCACCCGCAGGTCGACTATGTCGTCGCCGACCTCGGCGCCGAACGCATCTTGGTCGCCGCTGCGCTGCTTAACCAGGTGCTCGCCTCCGCCAAACACGAGGGCGACGCGCCGGTCATCCACACCGTCAAAGGCGAACAACTCGAGCACCTCGCACCGCGCCATCCCTTCATCGATCGCGCCTCGCCGGTCGTGCTCGCCGACTACGTCACCACCGACAGCGGCACCGGCTGCGTGCACACCGCTCCCGGCCATGGCGCCGAGGACTATCTCACCGGCCTCAACTACAAGCTCGAGATCTACTGCCCCGTCGGCGACGACGGTCGTTACCTCGACGACGGTCAGGTGCCCGCCGAACTCGTTGGCCTTTCCTGCCTCGAATCCGTGGAGGACCTCGCCGCCAAAAAGACCTCCCCGGCCAACATCGGCGTGCTCAAACTGCTCGCGGAGAAAAACGCCCTGCTCGCCAAGGCCCGCTACCCGCACAGCTACCCGCATTGCTGGCGCTCCAAGACGCCCATCATTTTCCGTGCGGTCGACCAGTGGTTCGTCTCGCTCGACGAGGCCAACCATCGCGCCAAGGCCCTCGAGTCCATCGGCGGCGTGAAGTGGGTGCCCGGTTGGGGCGAAGCCCGCATTCGTGGCGCCGTGGAAGCCCGCCCCGATTGGTGCGTTTCGCGCCAACGTTCCTGGGGTGTGCCCATCATCGCCTTCTACGGCCCCGACAAAACGCCATATATCGACGGCGGCGTGATCCGCGCCGTGGCCAACAAGATCGCCACCCGCGGCACCAACTTCTGGTATGACGCCACCCCGACCGAGATCCTCGACGGCGTGACGCTGCCCGCCGGTTGGCCGACCGCCGCCGAGCTCACCTGTGGCCGCGACACGCTCGACGTCTGGATCGACTCCGGTTCCTCGCACAACGCCGTGCTCGGCACCGGCCAGGGCACCACCTCCTGGCCCGCCGACCTCTACCTCGAAGGCAGCGACCAACACCGCGGTTGGTTCCAGTCCTCGCTCTGGACCTCCATCATCTCGCGCGGCGCCGCCCCCTACCGCGCAGTGCTCACCCACGGCTTCATCGTCGGCGAAGACGGCAAGAAAATCTCCAAGAGCGGCCAATACGAGAAACCGCCGACCTCCGACCGCTACATCAACGACTACGGCGCCGACGTCATCCGTCTCTGGATCGCCTCCCAGGATTTCACCCAGGACATCACCCTGTCGGACAAGATCCTCGGGCTCGCCTCCGACGCCTACCGGCTTTTCCGCAACACCTTCCGCTACCAGCTCTCGACCCAGTTCGATTTCGATCCGGCCACCAACACCGTGGCCGTGGCCGACATGGACCTCATCGACCGCTGGGCGCTGCACCAGACCGCCGTGCTCGCCGAGGCCTGCACCGCCGCCTACGACGCCTACGAATTCCACCGCGTCTTACAGCTCTGCAACCACTTCTGCTCGGTCACGCTCTCCGCGGTCTATCACGACATCCTCAAGGATCGTCTCTACACCTTCCCGGCCAACCACCCGCAGCGCCGCTCCTCGCAGACCGCCATTCGCGCGATCTTCGACACCCTCGTGCGCCTGCTCGCGCCGGTGCTGACCTTCACCGCCGACGAAGCGTGGGCGCACGCCACCACCGGCACCGATTTCTCCGATCAGCCGATCCAACTTCAGGATTGGCCGGTCATCCCTGCCGATTGGAAAAACGCTGACCTCGAAGCCGAAGTCGCCGCCCTTCTGAAGGTGCGCGGCCAGGTCACCGAGGCCATTGAACCGGCCCGCCAGGCCGGGCAGATCGGCAAATCCCTCGACGCCACCGTGGCCCTTACCAGCCCGGCCGACGCCGAGTCCACTGCGCTCCTCGCCAAGCACGCCGCCGTCCTCCCCGAGCTCTTCATTGTCTCCCGTGTGAATCTATCCACGGGTGAGAACCCCGAGCTGCAGATCGGTGTCACGCACTGCAAGGAGCACGGTGATCAACGCTGCCCGCGCTGCTGGCGCTGGGTGCCCTCCCTTTCCGCCTCTCCTCAAGGCGAAACCTGCCCCCGCTGCGCGGAGGCCCTCGGCTAATCCTCCCTCCTCCCCTCCCCATCATGGCTAAAAAGACCCCACCCCGTTCCGCCAAAAAGACTGCGACCACCCCGAAAAAAGCCGCCGCCAAGAAGCCGACGAAGAAAGCCACCGCCACCAAAAAAACCACCGCCAAAAAGACGCCTGTGAAGAAGGCGCCGACCCAAAAAGCACCAGCGAAGAAAGCTCCCGCCAAAAAGAAAGCCTCCGGCAAAACCACCAAGTCGCTCCCCGCCAAAAAGAGCGTCAAAAAAGCCGTGGCGAAAAAAGCTCCCGTGAAGAAGACCGCTCCGAAAAAGGCCGCCGCTAAAAAAGCGCCCGCCAAGAAGCCCGCCGCCAAACCGGCCGCCAAGAAGGCGCCGGCCAAAAAAGTCGCGGTGAAAAAGGCTCCGACCAAAAAAGCGGCCCCGGCCAAGGCGAGCGGCACGAAATCTGTTTCCTCTGTTAAGAAAACCGCCAAGGCGCCGAAGACTTCTCCGGCGACCAAGGCAACCCCGGCGAAAGCCGCCTCCAAATCGAAATCCACTTCTGTGAGTTCCACCGGCAAATCCAAACCCGCCACCAAAAAAGCCGCCGCCCGCGACGCCCTCCGCAGTCGCGTGCTCGGTCGCTCCAAAGGACCCAAGTCCATCGCCTTCTCCCTCGATGAGGTGCAGGAGATCGCCAAGACCAGCGCCAAGCGCGAGGTCGAGGACGCCTCCAAAAAGGCCAAAAAGTCCGCCGAGAAAAAGGCCGCCATCGAGGCCTCGCTCAAAGCCGCCAAACCCACTCATGTCGCCGCCGCTTCGCTGGCCGACATCCTGGGCTTCAACCCGGCCGGCGGCAAGAAGGCCACCTACGACGATCCGTCGCAGGTGCCCGACAAGTTCCGCCGCTACTACAAGGCGCTGCTCGAGCTGCGCGAGGCCCTCACCGGGCAGATCGACCAGCACTCCGAGGAGACCCTGAAGCGCTCCTCCAAGGACGACGCCGGTGACCTCTCCTCCTACGGCCAGCACATGGCCGACGCCGGCACCGACACCTTCGACCGCGACTTCGCCCTCTCCCTCGTCGCCAATGAGCAGGAGGCGCTCTCCGAAATCGAAGCCGCCATCCAGCGCATCAAGAAGGGCACCTACGGAGTCTGCGAAGTCACCGGCAAACCCATCCCCAAGGATCGCCTCATGGCCGTGCCCTTCACCCGCTACACCGCCGAGGCCCAGAAGCAACTGGAGCGCAACCGTCATCGCGTGCGCACCCAGGCCGGCCTCTTTGGCGAAATGGGCGAAGACGGTCCGACCCTCAGCGACACCAGCGACGACGATTAAACCTCCGTCGCGGCGGCATTGACCGCCGCCTCGCGCGGTGAGCGCCTCCGATTCTCGTTTGCCGGATGCCAACCCGGCTCTCCCTTCCAGCCAGCCGCCCGCCCGCGGCTGGCTGGCCCGCTTTGCCGCCTACCGCCTGCTGTGGATTCTGGGCTTCACCACCCTGGTCTTCGACCAGGTATCCAAATTTTGGATCGTGGAGCGCATGCCGCTCGGCACCTACCACCTCTACCACGGCGCCATTCCGGTCATTGAGGATTTCTTCCATCTCGTGCACGTGGGCAACACCGGCGCCGCCTGGAGCCTCTTCACCGGCCAGTCCACCGTGCTCGCCCTGCTCGCCATCTTCACCCTCGGCGCGATCTTCTGGTGGCGTCACAGCCTCGGCCTGCGCGAGCGCATGGTGCAATGGGCCTTCGGCCTGCTCTGCGGTGGCATCATTGGCAACCTCATCGACCGCGTCGCCTACGGCCACGTCGTCGATTTCCTCGACTTCCACTTCGGCGACTACATCTACCCGACCTTCAACATCGCCGACAGCGGGATCTGCATTGGCGTCGGCCTCTACATGATTCACACCCTGCGCCAGCCGGCGGAGTCGAAGGAGACCACGAGTTAAACGCTCGCTTCGGCTCGCAACCTGCTAAGAGCCTTAGCCTCGACTTGTGAACGCGGTTTAACAGGTTTGGCCTCCGTCGGTTCGCCCATGCCCAGCTCCTGCCCCATATTCATCAGCTACGCCCACGAGGACGCGGACGCCGCGCGGGCGATCGCTGACTCGCTCCGCGCCTTTGGTCTGGAGGTCTGGTTTGATCAGAACGAACTGCGCGGCGGGGACCAGTGGGACAGCAAGATCCGCAGCCAGATCAAGGCCTGCGGCCTGTTCGTTCCGGTCATTTCCCGGACCACGCAAATCCGCGACGAGGCCTACTTTCGCCTCGAGTGGAAATTGGCCGACGACCGCTCGCACCTCATGGCGCCGGGCAAAGCTTTCATCGTGCCGGTGGTCATCGACGACACGCCGGAATACGAAGCCACCGTCCCCGAGTCCTTCGCCAAGGCCCAGTGGAGCCGACTGCCCGGTGGCGAGCCCTCCACCGCCTTTGTTGAACAGGTGAAACGTCTCGCGTCGCCCGGTGCTCAAACGGCCAATCCGATCGCGACCGACTCACGTCCGCCGCGCCCCGCCGTTACACCCGCCCCACAAGCCGCCCCCCCCAAACGCGGTCTGCCCGTGTGGGCGCTGGTCGTCATGGTCGTCGTGATCGCCGCCGCCTGCGTGGCGATTTTCGGCGGCGACGGTTCCGATTACATCACCCCGAACCTGGCCGCGGATTCGGCCCCTCCGACCGCGCAGGACGCCGCTGAGCCGGACAAGGCCCCCGGCGCCGACCGCCGCAGCATCGCGGTGTTGCCCTTCGTCAACATGAGCGACGACCCCTCGGCCAGTTCCTTCTTCGCCGACGGCATTCACGAAGACCTGCTCACCAATCTTTCCTTCATTGGCGACCTGCGCGTGGTGTCCCGCACCTCGGTCATGCAGTATCGCAACACCGCAAAACCCGTGCGGCAGATCGCCGAGGAACTCCGGGTCGGCACCCTGCTCGAAGGCAGCGTGCGCCGCGCCGGCGATCGGGTGCGCGTCACCGCGCAGCTCATCGACGCCAGCAACGACGAGCACCTCTGGGCGCAGACCTACGACCGCGAGCTCAAGGACATCTTCGCCATCCAAGGCGAACTCGCCAAGGCCATCGCCGCCGCCCTCAAGATCGCCCTCACCGATCAGCAAGAGGAGTCGCTGGCTCAAGCACCCACTGATAATCCCGCCGCCTACGAACTCTACCTGCGGGAGCGGGAACTCACTGACCGCGACGGCAACACCGAGAATCGCGTGCAAAAGAGCATCGAACTCATCCAGCACGCCCTCGCGCTCGACCCGACGTTCGCCCAAGCTTGGTCCTATCTCGCCGTGCTCCACGCCCAGTCTCACTTCTGGAACTATGACCGGACCGAGGAGCGTCTTGAGCTCGCCAAAAACGCGATTGAAAAGGCCCTCGACCTCGCCCCGACGGACCTTGAGGTCCTGATCAACGCCGGCAGCTACCACTACTACGCCCACCGCGACTACACCCGTGCCGCCCACTACTACCAACAGGTGCTGGATGTCGCGCCCAACAACGTCGATGCGATCGCGTCCATGGGTTTCATCCGCCGCCGGGAGGGCAAGTGGGCCGAGTCCATCACCCACCTCGAAAAGGCGCGTTCCCTCGACCCCCGCAATGTTTCCGTCCTGCGCGCTCTGGCCGGCAGCTACGAAATGATGCGCCACTTCGATCGCGCCATCGTCGCCCAGGAACAGCTGGTGCAGATGTTCCCGGAAAACCTCCGCGATAGGGGCGCGCTGGCCCAGCTGAAGTGCAAGCTCACGGAGTCATTCGAACCCCTGCGCGAGTCCCTCGCCCCCTATGAGAGCATCACCACCGATGTCCCCGCTTCCCTTTGGTTTGGCCGGATGAATCTGGCCAACAAGACGGGAGACTGGGATCGGTGCACGGCGCTGTTGGCGGCACCGCCCGATGTCATGGAGCCAGAGGAGCTCTTGCGCCAACGCGCCTTTATCCAGCTCAATCGCGGCAATGCGGAGGAGGCCCGCCGCCTCGGGGAAAAACTCATCGCACTGCTGGAACCAAAGATCGCCACCGAGCCCGACAACATCCGCCTGCGGTCCGACCTGCTGGCGGCCTACGCCGTGTCCGGCGACGAAGCCAAGGCCAAGGAGCAACAGGCGTGGTTGGAAACCACCCTTCAGGCGCTCAACGACGCCGTGGACGGACAAGTTTGGCGCACCACCCGTATCTACCTCGCCGCGTTCTTCGGCACGCCAGCCGAGGCCGCCGCCCGTGTGCGCGAGGCCCTCCCCTACCCAGGCACGCGCTTCTCTCGCTGGGATTTCCTCGGCGCCG
Organism: Actomonas spartinae; assembly: GCF_051209155.1. NCBI lineage: Bacteria > Pseudomonadati > Verrucomicrobiota > Opitutia > Opitutales > Opitutaceae > Actomonas > Actomonas spartinae. The sequence continues at coordinate 1,437,271 of NZ_JBPJGB010000002.1, read as the reverse complement.
ATTTCCCTGACCGCATCCGCGAGAGCCCGGAGTTCCAAGCCCTCCTCGCCGACGACGCTGCCTGGGCCCCGATCCCGCTCGAATAGGTTCGGGCTCGAACCCGAGCTTACTCCACGTTGGCCATCTGCTCGCGCACGCGCTCGAGCTCGTTCTTCAGCTCGATGACGTGCTTCGAGATTTCCAGATCGTTGGCCTTGCTGCCGATGGTGTGAATCTCGCGGCCGACCTCCTGCAGGATGAACTCGCCCTTGCGGCCGATTTCACCGTCGGCCCGCAGCAGCGTTTCCAGCTGCTGCAGATGACTGCGTAGGCGGGTCAGCTCCTCGCTGATGTCGCTGCGGTCCGCGAACAGTGCGACCTCCTTCAGCACGCGTTCGTCCGACACATCGAGTTCGAGGTCGGCCTCGCGCAGCCGCCTGAACAACAATTCCCGGTAAGTTGGCGCGACCTGCGGCGCGCGATCGGCGACCGCGTTGACGTGCTTCTTGAGCGCGCTGATCCGGGTCAGGAAATCGATCAACAGCGCTTCCCCTTCCTTCGCCCGCATGGCGGAGAACTCACGCAGCGCCGATTCCGCCGCCTCCAGCACCGCGACCTCCACCGCCTCATCGAGTTCGGGTTCAGCCGTGGCCCGGCGATCGTTGGCAATGTCCCAGATCAACCGCGCGTCCGGCGCGAACGCCACCGCATGTGCTTCGGCGAGCTGCTGCAATCGTTCCAGCGCCGCGCCCACCTTGGCCTCGTCACCACTCGCCGCCTCCAGCCCGATTTGCACGTGAACCTTCCCGCGAGCGGCCACGTTGCGCACCGCCTCCGCGATTTTCGCCTCCAGCGCCGCCCACGCCTCCGGCAAACGCATCGATAGGTCGAGTGACTTCCGGTTCACAGAGTTCACCTGCACCACCACGGTCCCATCCCCCAACGGAGCCGAAGCCCGCCCAAAGCCAGTCATACTCTTCATGACTTAGTCCATGAAGAGAAATCCCAAGCGCTTAAATCCCAAATCCCAAATACTTACCCGCCGATCTTCTGAATGATCGCCGAAAAGATCGCCACGAACTGCTTCGATTCGTCGACCAAGCGCCCCCGCTCGACTTCCACCTCCGCCTGATCCCCCACATCAACCAGCGAGAGCCACAACCGCGACTCTTTCGCTTCCTTGCGGCAAATGCGAAATTTCATGAGCTTGTCCTTCGGACCCAATGCATCGTCTGCCTCGATGTAGTTTGCCGGCACCGACCCGGAAGCTCGCACCAGTTGCTTCACATCTTCCCGATTGCTCACCGTGCGAGGCAACGTCTTCACAAACACACGAACCTCACGCGCGAACCGCTCCGTTCTAGATCCCAAATCCTCCGGTCCGCTCATCGCTTCATTCCGTTGGGATTTGGGATTTCCTCCATTGGGATTTCTGCTCGGCGTTCAGTGAAGCTGAACGCCGAGCAGCTTCGCTACTTGATTGACATCCTTATCACCGCGGCCGCTGAGGTTGATGATCAGTATCTCGTCCTTACCCATCTCCTTCGCCCGTTTCACGCCATGCACCAGGGCGTGCGTCGACTCCAGGGCCGGGATGATGCCTTCGAGGCGTGAAATGAGCTGGAAGGTCTCCATCACCTCGTCGTCGCAGGCGTAGGCAAAATCAATGCGCTGACGGTCGCGGTAGAACGCGTGCTCCGGACCGATCGCGGCGTAATCGAGGCCGGCACTCACGGAGTGGGTCAGCTCGATCTGCCCATCCGGGTTCTGCAGGATGTAGGTCTTGCAGCCCTGCAATACGCCGAGCTTGCCGCCTTCAAATCGCGCCGCGTGATCGCCGCGGGTGATACCGCGGCCACCGGCCTCGACGCCGATCAGGCGCACCGCCTCGTCCTGCAAAAACTCGAAGAAGAAACCGATCGCGTTGGAGCCACCGCCCACACAGGCGATCATTTCGTCGGGCAGGCGCCCCTCGGCCTTCAGAATCTGCTCCTTGGTCTCCAGCCCGATCACGCGATGGAAATCGCGCACCATCATCGGATACGGGTGCGAACCCAGCGCCGAGCCGAGGATGTAGTGCGTTTCACGCACATTGGTCACCCAGTCGCGCATCGCCTCGTTGATGGCTTCCTTCAACGTCTTCTGACCCGCCTCGACGCCGATCACCTCGGCGCCCATCAGCCGCATCCGAAACACATTCAGGGCCTGCCGCTCCATGTCGACCGCCCCCATGTAGACGCGACACTTGAGGCCAAACTTCGCGCACACCGCCGCCGTCGCCACGCCGTGCTGACCGGCGCCGGTCTCGGCGATGATGCGTTGTTTGCCCATGCGCTTCGCCAGCAGCGCTTGGCCGATGGCGTTGTTGATCTTGTGCGCGCCCGTGTGGAGCAGGTCCTCACGCTTCAGGTAAATTTTGGCACCACCGCAGTGCTCGGTGAGCCGCGCGGCATAATACAACTCGGTCGGCCGTCCCGCGAACTCCTTCAAATGATGGCGCAGCTCGTTGATGAACGACTCGTCCTGGCGCGCCACTGCGTAGGCCTCGCCGAGCTCCTTCAGCGCGGTCATGAGCGTTTCGGGCACATACACGCCCCCGTAGGGACCGAAGTGTCCCGCCGCGTCGGGCAACGAGAAACGATCGAGGGTCGCGGAGGAGGAAGCGTCAGCAGATGTGGCCATGGGAACGATCACAGTGGAAGCCGCCCGCGCCCGCTGGCAAACCGGATTTGCACGCTGAGCTCCATGCAAAGGTGGACGCGGACCTCCGGACCGCGTTGCTGCCGGCCTCAGGCCTTCACCGTATCGAACACCACCACCTTTTCCCAGCGGTGCGAGTGGTCCTCGACAAACTTCTGGTGCAGCGGGTGCGTCTGATAGGCGGCCTGATCCTCCAGGCTGTCGAAGAGCAAAATCTCCGACGCGTGGTAACTGTTCTCCACCACTTCGCGCTTCTCTGTGTCGGCCGGCACGCCGACGTGCAGTCCCTTCACTTGGGGAATCGCGCCCAAACCACGGATACCATCCAACAGGGCCGTGAGATCCTCCTTGGATTCGGGGTTTTTGAGCCAAAAGAAAACGTGATGAACGAGGGCGGTATCTTGCATGGTGGAAAGGGAACTTGAGGTGGGTTGCGCCCGCGCGCCAACCGCGAACATCGCGCCGGCCGCCGCGGTGCCGGCGACAAACGCCCGGCGCGACAGGTTGTGATCAGGTGATTCCATCGCGATCGGGCTTAGCGCCATTGAAACGCGAAGTAACGCGATTTTTCCCTGCCGTGGGTAAACAGGGTGTGCGGATCGTTGGCTGCGACGAAGAATACGTCACCCGGTTTGCCGATGTGACTCTTCCCGTTGATCTGCAGGTCCACATGGCCTTCCAACATGATCACCATCTCCTCGGCCGCGTGAGTGTGCACCGGGTGGTTTTGCACCCCCGCCACCAAAGTCGTCTCGTGCAGTTCGAATAAACGCAAAGTTTCGGTCGAGCCGTTGAAAAACCCCCGCCAGCCACCGCGCGGATTGGCCGAGAAATCCACGTCCTCCGAGTCATGGATCGCCGACCGCAAACGCTTCGCCGGATCACCGTCGGCGTCGAACCCCCAACGGCTCTTGTAACGTAAAACATAATACGTGACCGGCGCGTCGCTCCGGTTGGTCCAACCATGCGCATCGCCCGCCAACGCAATCGCCACACTGCCCGGTCCCACCTCCTTGGTCTGATCGCCGACCGTGATGGTGAGCCGGCCTTCCTTCACCACGATCATCTCCTCCATGTCGTCATGCGTGTGCGGGGCATGCGGCGCGAGCCCGGGGTTCAAAGTCGTCGCGTGCACCAGGATCTTCGCGGCATCCGCCCCTTCACCGGCAAACAGCTCCCGGCGCTCGCCCGTGTCCGTTCGCTCTGCCGTCAGGGAGGACCAGTGCCAAACACCCGACGTCAGCCTCTCCCCCGCACTGGCGACCGACAACAACGCTAAAGACATAAGGCAAACGAGCAGGGGTTTCATGGGCGGGGTGCGACCAGCGAACCCCTCGCCACCCGCTTCGCGCAAGCCACCGCTCGACGCTTCCCGCGAATCGTTAAACTTCGTTTGATTCCCGCCCACCGCCCAAACACAGTCCGCCCGTGCCGCCCTCCCTCCGTCCCCTCACCGTGTTTCTTGTGTTCGTTGCCGTGTGCGGCGGCTTGCGCGCGGATTCGGTCAGCGAGCTAACCGCCGCCCGGGAGCTGTTCGACGCGCGACGCTACGCCGAGGCGCAGCCCAGGTTCGAAGCCTTGCTCGAAGCCGAACCACACAACACGACCGTTCTGCTTCACCTTGGAAAACTCGCCGCCAAACGCCGCGAGCGCGAACTGGCGGTCGACTACCTCAAGCGCGCCGTGGAACTGGAACCGCAGAACGCCGAGCTGCAGTTTGAATATGGCGCCGCCGCCAGTTTCTACGCCGGCACCCTCGGCACGTCTTTTGGTGCCTTGCGCGAGGCTCACCGCGGCCGCAAGGCGATGGAACGCTCCGTCGAGCTCGCGCCCGACAACCTCATGTTCCGCCAGGGCCTGCTGGAGTTCTATGCCGCCGCCCCCGGCATCGCCGGCGGTAGCATGCGCAAGGCCTACGCCCAAGCCGACGCCATCGCCGAACGCGATCCCGACCAAGGCGCATTCGCCCGCGCCAATCTGCAGCGCGCCGAGGACGACCACGCCGGCGCACTCACCACGCTCGGCGGCATCCTCGACCGCGCGCCGGACAACTACTTTGCCCTCTTCCAATTTGGTCGCTGCGCCGCCGAGTCCGGCCTCGAGCTCGAACGGGGCCTCGCCGCCCTCCGCCATTGCCTGGAGCTGCCCGCCCCCGACAAGGGCGCCCCGCCCGCCTACGTCTGGTGGCGCATCGGCCAGATCCAATCCCGGCTCGGTGAAATCGCCGCCGCCCGCGAGGCCATGCAACAAGCCCTCGCGCTCATGCCCAACGAGTCGCGCATCCAGGAAGAGCTCGCCGCCTTGCCGACCGCCTGATCCCCCCACTCACTCCGCTCGTGTCCACCGCGCCACCTGTCCGTTTCGATGCCCTCACCAAACGTTTTGGCGACGGTCCGGTCGTGCTGTCCGACATCAATTTTTCCGCCCACGAGCGCGACTTTGTCGCCATCATCGGCCCCAGCGGTTGCGGCAAATCCACCCTGTTGCGCCTCATCGCGGGGCTGAGCCAAGCCTCGTCCGGCCAACTATCCATCGCCGGACGTCCCCCGGCTGATCACGCCACCGAACTCGCCTACGTTTTCCAGGAACCCACCCTCATGCCCTGGGCCCGGGTCGCCACCAACGTCGAGCTGCCGCTGCGCCTGCGCGGTGTGCCCGCCGCCGAACGCGCCGCCACGGTGCAACGTTGCCTGGAACGCGTGCGCCTCGCCAACCGCGCCGACGCTTATCCCCGGCAGCTCTCCGGCGGGCAACAGATGCGTGTTTCCATCGCGCGCGCCCTCGCCGTCGAACCGCGCCTGTTGCTGCTCGACGAACCCTTCGGCGCCCTCGACGAGATGACGCGCAACCACCTCAACGAGGAATTGCTCGCCCTGCGCGAACAGGGAGATTGGACCGCCTTCTTCGTCACGCACTCCATCAGCGAAGCCGTCTTCCTCGCCAACCGCGTCATCGTCATGGCCGCCAATCCCGGCGTCATCGCCCACGAGGTCACCGTCGACCTGCCCTACCCGCGCACCGCCGCCACCCGCGAATCCGCGCGCTTCCACGAGCTCTGCGATGAACTGTCCCGACTGCTCCACGCTGTCGAAACCACCGCGTCCGCATGAACGCCAAGACGCTCCGCTTCGTCGCCCCGCTTTGCTCCGCCCTCGCCTTCCTCGGCGCCTGGTATGGCGTGCGCGCCAGTTTGCCGCCGACCAAACAGTTCATGCTGCCGTGGCCTCACGACGTCGTCCGCGCCTTCATCGCCAATTACGAGACCCTCCTGCAGGCTTCGCTCAATATCGCGCTCGGCGCCGCCATCGGACTTGGCAGCGCGACGCTCATCGCGGTCGCCCTCGCCATGCTCATGTCGCTGAGCAACCTCATTCGCGCCAGCCTCTACCCGCATCTGATGGCACTGCAAATGATGCCCGTGATCGCCCTCGCCCCGGTGCTCGTCATTTGGGTCGGCCCCGGCCTGCCGTCGGTTTCGATCATCACCTTCCTCATTTGCTTTTTCCCCATCGTGGTGAACACGACGCAGGGCCTGATCTCGACCGACCGCAAACTGGTCGACCTCTTCGCCCTCTACCGGGCCAGCCGCTGGCAACAGATCACGCGCCTCCGTCTGCCCGCCGCGATGCCCTACTTTTTCACCGGCCTGCGCATCTCCGGCATCCTCGCCTCCATCGGCGCGATTGTCGGCGATTTTTCCGCCGGCTCCTCGGCCAACGGCGGCGCCGGACTCGGGTTCCTCATCCTCATCTACGGTGCACAGAACAAAATGGCCGACCTCATCGCGACGGTCATTTGCGGCTGCCTCATCGGATTTGTGTTTGTGCTCATCGTGCATCGCGTGTCGTGGTTCTGCCTCCACCAATGGCACGATTCCTACGAACGTTCGGACTCCTGACCCTCGCCGCGCTGCTCGCGGCCTGCAGTCGCGAACCCGCGCCGTCAGAAACCTCGCCGGACAGCAAGCCCCTGCCCACCAAGGTCACCCTGCAGCTCGACTGGTTTCCCGAGCCCGCCCACGGCGGTTTCTACCAGGCCGCCGAAAAAGGCTATTACGCCGAAGCCGGTCTCGACGTGGAAATCAGGCCCGGTGGCCCCGGCGGCCGACCCACCCAAAAGGTCGCCGCCGGCCAGGTCGCCTTCTCCATGGGTCGCAGCGACGACATGATGCTCGCCGCCGAGCAGGGTCTGCCCGTGCTCATCGTCGCCGCCCTCATGCAGCACGATCCGCAGGCGTTGCTCCTGCACGCCGACAGCCCCGTCAACACCTTCGCCGATCTCCATGGTCGCGCCGTCATGGCCTACCCGGGCTCTGCCTGGATTCCGTATCTAAAAAAGCGTTACAACATCGAGTTCGACCTCATGCCCATGAGCTTCGGCCTCGCCCGCTTCATCGCCGACCCGAACCTCATTCAGGCCTGCTTCGTGACCGACGAACCCTTTCGCCTCGAACAACAGGGCGTGGCGGTGAAAACCCTCCTCTTGGCCGACTCTGGCTACGATCCCTACCGCGTGATTGTCGCACATCGCCCCTACGCTGAGGCCCACCCGGATATCACGCGCGCCTTCGTCGCCGCCTCGCTACGCGGTTGGACCGACTACATGCACGGTGACCCGGCGCCCGCCCACGCGCGCATCGCGGCCGAGAACGACCACATGACGCCGGAGCAAATGGCCTTTTCCCACGCGGAAATGATTCGCGACCACTTCGTGACCGGCGAACCCGCGGCCGGCGAATCGATCGGTGCGCTCGATCCCGCCCGCCTCGACGCCCACGCTCGACTCCTGCACGAACTTGGTGTGCTCAGCCGATCGCTCCCGCTCTCCGACTACGCGACGCTGGAATTCCTTCCCCACAGGTAGCGCGGTTTCGCCAAAACCGCCTTCGACCACCGCGGTCAGGCCCCAAAAAACCGCTCGCCCGCGCGGGGCGATTTTGTTCAACGTGGGCCTTTTACGTCCCTCGCCAACGGCGTCCTTGCCGACGCCAACCATCTGCAATGTTAATCGAAATCCGTAACCACCTTAACCAAGCGGCACTTCTGCTCGCGCTCGGCTCCGCCATGCACCTCGGCGCCCAGGGGATCGCGCCGGCCGACGACGCGGTCACGACCTTGGAAGAGTTCATTGCGACCGAATCCGCCCTCGCCGATTCGGGCGACATCCTGCCGACTTCGCGGCCCGTCGCCTCGGTTTTTGGCGAGCAATCCGTGCTCGATACGCCTCGCGCCGTGACCGTGCTCACGCCGGAGTTGATGGCCCGTTTCGACATTCAGGACTTCGCTGATCTCGGCAAAATCGGCGCCGGCACCCAGCAGATCAATTATTACGGCGTCCCCGGCACGCCCGTGCTCCGCGGCGCCACCGGCGGCGTATTCTTCAACGGCCAACAACGCGCCTACCAGCGCAACGAGATGCCGCTCTCCTTCGGTTCATTCGAGGCGATGGACCTCGTCAAAGGTCCCGCCCCCGCCCACTTCGGCGCCTCCCAGGCCGGGGGTTACACCAACCTCCTGCCCAAGTCGCCCTACTTCGATCGCACCCGCTCCAGCCTCACCCTCGAGGTCGGCACGCACGACGACTACCGCGCGCAGCTCGACACCGGCGCGCCCTTCCTGCTCGGCGAGCGACCGGCGGCCTATCGCGTCTCGCTGACCGGCCAGAAAGCCGCCGCCCCCTACGATCGCGTCCGCAACGACTTCCTGTCCCTCTACGGCGCCATCAAGATCCAGCTCTCCGCCGACACCACCCTCTTCACCGGCGCCGAGGCCTTCCGCTTCAAGTCCAACGAAAACGCCGGCTGGAACCGTCCCACCCAACAGCTCATCGACGACGGCCGCTACGTCATCGGCGAACCCATCAACATCGCCTCCTCCGCCTGGGACGGGCGCGCCAACCGCTACGCGCTCTACGCCAATCCGGCCCTCGTCGTCCCCGCCGAGGTGATCAACGCCGGCCTCATTGACGGTTTTATCACCGCCGCCCAGCGCGACGCCATGCTCGACCTGTCCGACCCGGCCGACCGCGCCACCGCCTACGCCGGCATCGACGCGGCCGACCTCGCGACCATCGCGCAAACGTCATCAGGTTTTCAATACACGCCCGCCTACTTCGCCGCCGGCGGCCGGGTCTTCACCGCCCCGATCGCCGCGCGCACCGTGCTCGCGGCCGACGATGATTTCGCCGACGCCGACAACCTGCTGACCTTCGCCGACCTCGTGAACCGCCGCGCCTCCGGCGCCGTGTTCCGCGCCCAGTTTCTGCTCGACTACATCCACACCAACAAGCGGTCCAACTACGGCTACGCCGTGAGCACCGACCAACTCGTGCTCGAGGCCAAGGCCTCCTGGCAGCAAGAGCTCGACTTCCTCAGCACCACGCTCACCGCCGGCAGCTCCGCCCGTCGCACCGACTCGACCATGCTGCAGGACTTCTTCGACGAACCCTTCAGCCGCCGCGACATCACCCGCCCCGACGTTTCGCCCAACTCCGTCATTCCCGTTGGATCGCAGACCGATCCCAACGGCGTCAACTTCTGGTCGCCCACCTCGCAAGGCGGCGCCAACGCCCACTCCGTCCTCTGGCAGCTCAGCGCCTTCGCCTACGCCGAGAGCCACCCCTTGGAGCGCTTGACCACCTATCTTTCCTTCGTCGCCACCCACGCACCCTACGACACCAACTACCCGGACGGCGTCGACCGCGTGCCCGCCAACGACCCGCGCCGCGACCCGGTTTCCGACGACAAGAATTTTACCAGCGTGAGCTTCAGTCCGGTCTGGTCGCTCACCGATCACGTCCGCCTCTACGCCACTGTCCAGCGCGGCACCTCCATCGATCCGATCGACGGCGGCGCCATCATCGGCCGCGGCAACTTCGCCCGCAACGAACTCGACGAAGTGGGCCTGAAAGTCAGCGCCCTTAGCGAAACCCTTTTCGCCACCCTCGCCGCCTATCAGTGGGAACAGACCGCGTTCAGCGTGCGCGAAAACGCCGCCGAACTGCTGCACGGCAAAGGCCTCGAGGCCGAACTCACCTACGCCCCCAGCGAGCGCTTCGCCGTCATCGCGTCGATCGGCCGCCAGACCGTCAACCGCGACAACCCGCTCGGCTTCCGGTCCATTCCGCTCACCGCAGAGCAATGGGCGCTCTACGCCGGCCAGCTGAACCACAACTTCTCCGGCATCGCCCCGCCACCCGGCTACGGTCCCTACTCCGCGCCCGCCTCCAATCCAAATCTTGAATACCCGGGTTTCCCGCAAGTGACCGCCAAGCTCCATGCCACGCTCGGGCTGCCCGCCGGCTTCTCCCTCTCCGCCGGCCTGCGTTGGAGCGAGGCCTACTGGCACAATTTCGACCGCACGCTCCGCCTGCCGTCCGCCACCACCATCGACGCTTCCCTGCGCTGGGAAAACGCCGACTGGTCGGTCGCCATCCACGGCAGCAACCTCAACGACGCTGACCTCTACACCGGCGCCGAACCCGTCTTCGGCGCCAACACCCTGCTCACCAAAGCCCCCGGCCCCGAGGCCAAACTCGTCCTCACCCACCGCTTCTAAGCCGACCCGGTCAGACCCGATTGTAACCTAATAGGTTACAATCGACGACCCTCTCCACCACAACTTGATCCTATTCTATAACGACTTAGGTGATTCTCGGGTATCGTTTGTCACCTATTAGGTTACAAATTTTGCGCGACGGTTTCGTGATCGGCGCAGGGTGAAACGCGGGGACGGAGTCGACGGTGGGGTTGCCCCTTGGCCGCACTCGTGTCAGGTGGTGCGCCATGAAGCGTGTGCTCCTCTTCCTCGCCACGGCCACATTCCTCGGTTTCGCCACGGGTTGCGGCCAAAAGTCGGCCAACTCAGCTGCGGCCGGTGATGCGACTCCGACGCTCACTCCGATCACGGTGCAACTCGATTGGGTGGCTGAGCCCGAGCACGGCGGCTTCTACCAAGCCCAGGCGCGCGGCTTTTTCACTGAAGCCGGCCTCGAGGTGACGCTCGTCCAAGGCGGCGCCAACGCCTTCCCCACGCAAAAGGTGGCCTCCGGCCAGGCGCAATTTGCCCAAGCCGACTCGACCAACACGCTGCTCGCCATCAATGAGGGCCTGCCCATCACCCAGGTCGCCGCGGTGTTTCAGCAGAATCCCAGTGTGCTCATGCTGCACCCGGGCAACCCCATTTCCTCCTTCGAGGAACTCGATGGCGAAACGATCATGGCGCGACCGGAGTGGGCCTTTCTGCCGTATCTGCGCCAGAAATACGGCATCGAGTTCAACCTCATCCCGACCAACTTCTCCTTGGCCAACTTCATCGCCGACCCGAACTTCATCCAACAGGGCTTCTACATCGCCGAGCCCTTCTTCATCGAAAAGGAAGGCCTGCCCCGCCCCAAGTTTCTCTACGCTTGGGACGCCGGTTTCGATTCCTACGTGGTGCTGATCGCCAATCAGGCTTGGATCACCCAGAACCCCACGGTCACCCGCGCCTTCCTCGCCGCCTACATCCGCGGTTGGGACGATTACCTGCACGGCGACCCCGCTCCGGCCCACGAACTGATGAAGCAGGTCAACGACAACAATACCGATGATTTCCTCGCCTACTCCCGACAGATGATCATCGACGAAAAGCTCGTCACCGGTCGCGGCCCGGACGGTGGTCCCGCCAAGATCGGCCGCATCGAACCCGACCGTTTCACCACGCAAATTCAGCAGCTCGAATCCCTCGACATTCTCAAACCCGCCGGCCGCCTCAACGCCTCCGCCGTGATGACGACCGACTACCTGCCACCCCAGCCCCAACCATGAGTTCCCGTCCCCTGCGCCGCGTCCTGTCCCTCGTCCTCCTCTGTCTCGGCACCGCCATGCTCCGCGGCGCCGACGATGCCGCGCCACCGCTGCGCGCGCTCATCATCGACGGCCAGAACAACCACGACGTCTGGCCCAAGGCCACCTTCATGATGAAGGCCTACCTTGAGGAGACCGGCCTGTTCAGCGTCGACATCCAGCGCACCGCCTTCACTTGGCGCGCCGGCAAATGGCTATCCGATTACCCGCTGGATTCCCAACCCGCCACCGAGGACCTCGAGGAGCCCAAGGCGGATCCCAACTTCGCCCCCAACTTCGCCGACTACGATCTCGTGGTCTCCAACTTCGGTTGGCAAGCGGCGCCCTGGCCGGAAGCCACCCGCGCGGCCTTTGAAACCTACATCGCCAACGGCGGTGGACTCGTCGTCGTTCACGCGGCCGACAACTCCTGGCCCGAGTGGCCGGCCTTCAACCGCATGATCGGCCTTGGCGGTTGGGGTGGTCGCACCGAAAAGGATGGCCCCTACCTTTATTACACCGACGAGGGGCGCCGCGTCCGCGACGAATCCCCGGGGCGCGGTGGCAGCCATGGTCCGCAACACGAGTTCACCCTCACCCTGCGCGAGTCCCACCCGATCACCGCCGGCCTGCCGCACCAATGGCTGCACACCATGGACGAGTGTTACGATCGCCTGCGTGGTCCGGCCGAGAACGTCACCATTCTCGCCACGGCCTATTCATCGGCGGACCAACGCGGCACCGCCCGCCACGAGCCGATGCTGATGACAATCGACTACGAGAAGGGCCGCATCTTCCACAGCACGCTTGGTCACGATGATTACTCGCTCGAGTGCGTCGGTTTCATCGCCACCTTCCAGCGCGGCGCCGAATGGGCTGCGACCGGCAAGGTCACCCAGCGCGTGCCCAGCGACTTCCCGACCGCGACCGAGACGCGCTCGCGGAAGTTTGGGGAGTAGGCAAGCGCCCGAACCGGGGGCACCGACCCCGGCTACCGCCGCACTTCTCTGTAGCCGGGGTCGGTGACCCCGGTCTGATTTGCCTGCCTACTCCGGCAGGACGAACGCCACGTAGGTGTCGCCGCTCTTGGTGCCCATCTTGCCGCCCCCGCAGGCGACCACAACATACTGGCGCCCATTTACGGCATAGGTTGCCGGCGTCGCGTAAGCCCCCGCGGGCAATTTGAAGCGCCAGAGCTCCGCGCCGGTCTTGGCGTCGAAGGCGCGGAAATGTTCATCCTTGCTGGCGCCGATAAACAACACACCACCGGCGGTGACAATGGGGCCGCCGTAGTTTTCCGTGCCCGTGGGTGGGATGCCCTGCGCGCTCAGCTCGGGCAGTTCGCCGAGCGGCACCTTCCAGAGATACTCGCCGGTGTTGAGATCGATGGCGTTGAGCGTGCCCCACGGCGGCTTGACCGCCGGGTAACCATCCGGATCGAGGAAACGATTGTATCCGGTATGCGTATACGGCGGCGGCGGATGATTCACCGCGCCGCGGTCGCCCACGTAGGTCTGCCAAGCCGGCGCCTCATGCGTCGGCGCCGGCGCGGGGGCGGCTCGGTTCTCAACCGGAGCCGGGCCGTGAATGTAATCGAGAATGTTCCCGAGTTGGGCCGGCGTGAGAAAGCCCCAGGGCGGCATCATGTTGCGACCGTGCCGAATGACCTCCGCCGTCTGGTCTCGGGTGAGGCGTTGGTGCAGATCCACGAGCGACGGAATACCGGCGTTATTGCCGCCGCGATCCGCGCCATGGCAACCGGCGCAGAACTGCAGATACATGGTTTCACCGGGCGACTTGCCGGCATCGGCGTGAATCATCTGCAACACCCAGGCCATTTCGTTGGCATTCACGTAGAGCACGCCGTCCGGTGTCGCGGCCGCCCCGCCCCATTCGCCGCCGCCGTCAAAACCCGGGAAAATGATGGTGCCGATTTCACTCGGCGGCGCGAACTGCGTGTGCGGCCGCAGCCGCGCGAAACGCTCCATCACGGCCCGCCGTGCTGCGGGTGTGCGATCGGTGACCTCCGCGGCGGTGAAAAGTTGACGCGCAAAGGGCGCTGGCTTGAGCGGCAGCGGCTGGGTGGGGGCGGTGACTTCACCGGCCAGATCCGACGAAGGCACCACGACCTCCTCCATGGGGAACAGCGGTTCGCCCGTCTCACGGTTAAAGACAAAGACGTGCCCGGACTTCGTGATCTGGGCCACGGCATCGATCTGCCGGCCCTCATGCGTGACGGTGAGCAGGTTGGGCGGCGCCGGCAGGTCGCGGTCCCAAATGTCGTGGCGCACAAACTGGTAATGCCACACCAGCTCGCCGGTCTCGACCTTTAGCGCGAGCAGGCAATTGGCGTAGAGGTTGTCGCCCACCCGATCACCACCCCAGAAATCGAAGGCCGCCGAGCCGGTCGGCGCGAACAGCAGCCCACGCTCCTCGTCCACCGACATACCGGTCCATACATTCACCCCGCCCACGTAGGTGTGGGCCTCGGGTGGCCAGGTTTCGTAACCCGGCTCACCCGGCCGCGGGATGGTGTTGAACACCCAACGCAGCTCGCCGCTGCGCACATCGTAAGCGCGGATCGGCCCCGGCGCCGCCGGCGCCGGGCCCTCGCCCAACCGCATGCCCATGATGATGAGATCGCCCACGACCAGCCCGGGCGTGTTTGCCTGGATCGCAAACCCAGTGGCATCGCGCCCCATATTTTCCGAAAGATCAACCCGCCCGCCGTCACCAAAACTTTCGATGAGCAGCCCGGTCGCCGCGTCGACGGCCTGCAGCCACTTGCCGGCGCCCAAGAGAATGCGCCGATCCTCCCCATCACTCCACCACGCCACGCCGCGGTTCACCCCGGTCGGCTCATGCGGCGTGTAACGCCAAAGCTCGATCCCGCGAGTGGCATCAAGCGCGACCAGATTCAGGCGCGGCGTCGTGGCGTATATCACGCCGTCGATCACGAGCGGATTGCATTGAATCTGCGTGCTGCCGGTGGCATCGCCGGCCGACCACGTCCAAGCCACCTCGAGCGAGGCGACATTCTCCGGCGTGATTTGGTCGAGGGTGGAATACTGACTCGAATTCTTGTCACCGAGGTAGGACGACCAGTTTTGGTCGGCAGCACCCCAAAGGGCGGCGGAGGAAAGAGATAACAACGCGAAGCACGATGCCGGGGCGGGCATCCAACAGGGGTAACGCATGCGCGAAGTTCAGCGCAGGGAACAAGGCGCGCCAAGCTCCAAGGCCGATTCCAGTCACACGAAAACCGGAATCCGTTGAACGACCCGGCGCGATTGCACATTTCTTCGATGATTCGCTGTCCCGGACAACTCCGCAACGAATTGCACAAATCTTAGGTATGATCAGCCCGACCATCGGATGAGTTTGCGTTCACCCCTCTCATCGCATCTATTTTGCTCATCCCATCGCGCCGTGACTTACCCCCAAGCAGTCACGGAAATGTCCGGGCTCCCAACCTCTCAGTTACCCATGAAAGAGCGACAAGTCTTAGCCAGTTCGTGCCCTGGCAAACCCCTCGACCTGCACGCCCGCGCCGAGATGCGCGAACTCTTTGCCCAGAGCATCACCGCCGTGGAGCGCCAGCGTCATCGCCTGCGCGTGCCCCGCGCGGAAGGCCTGTTGCTGAAACGCAAAGACATGCACTTTCACTTCCGACCGGAGATCTTCGTGCAGATTCACGGCACGACGGAGTTTCGATTTCCCAAGGAAACCATCACGGTGAATCCGGGTGAGATGCTCATCGTCCCGGCCGGCCTGCCGCACGGTGAAACCATCTACCGCGACGACTTCGGCAAGTTCCGCAACCTGGTGGTCGGCTTCTACAGCCATACGCTCTCGCTGCACTTCGCGCACGAAGTCGCTCCCGGCCGCCCGGACATCGAGACGATCGAGTTCTTCGAAGCGCCGGAGCTCGAGACCTTCGTGCAGCTCACGAATCAAATTGTGAGCACCTACCACATGCACACGCCTGCCCGCGATGCCGTGCTCAAGGGGCTCACCATGGCCGTGATGGGCATGTTCCAAAACCTCGTCGAAACCGGCGGCGGCTCGCTCGAGGGCGACATCGGGAAGGTGCTCCAGACGAAATGGATCGTCCGCGAGCAGTTTTCGAATCCGCAGCTCAACGTGAAGACCATCGCCGAGCGCCTCCAATGCTCGCCGGACTACCTGTCGCACCTCTTCCACACCGAAACCGGCGAAAAGCTCATCCACTACATCCAACGCGTGCGGATCGACGGCGCGGTCCTGGCGCTCGAAACCACCCCGCTCTATATCTCCGAGATCGCCTACGCCTCGGGTTTCTCTGACCCGGCCTACTTTGCCCGCGTCTTCAAGAAACACCGCGGCGAATCTCCGGCCGAGTTTCGCGAGCGCCTGGACAAGGAACGCCGCGACCAGGAAGAGCGTCCCAAAACGATCTACTACGATCGCGTCGACTTCACGGCCGGGGCCCCGGTGGCGCCGTCGAAGGCGAGCTAGACAAAGTTTATGGCCGCGTGCTTGTGCGAGGGGCGGGACGCTCGCCCGCACAAGCACGCTTGACCGCGTGGGACGCATTTGTCCCGGTGTTCGCCGCGTTTCCGGCGCCAACTCACAGCGCGCCTCGTCCCCGTCCCATGCCCGCCCTGCCCCCCCTCCGCTTTGCGCACCTCGCGTTTCTGGTGAGCCTGCCGATCACGTGGCTGTTGTTCATGCAGACGACCTCGCCCAACGATGCCTACCCGGCGGACGTCGGCATGCACGTCATGTTTGTGCAGGAGGCCGACGCGTTCAAAGCGGAGAATTATTCACTGATGCACAAGTTGACCGGCCAGCTGGCTCGCATCGGCGATCTGCACGCCGGGGTCGAGTTTGGCAACGCGATCAAAGCCAGCTTCGTGATCGTGCTCGGCGCCGCGTTTTATTTTTCGCTCATTCAGGTCCAGCACTACCTTGTGACCGCTCCCACCGGTCAGGCGGGCTGGCGGACGGGAGCCGTCTCCGTGGCCGTCTTTTGGGTGTCGATGCTGCTGTTCGGCTCGTATTACCAAACTGGTTACATCGGGCAATGGACGCCCAACTCTTGGACCAACCCGACCTACACCTTCTCCCGGGTATTCGCCATTGCGCTCTTCGTGCAATTCATCCGGTTCAATGAAAGGTCCGAGCTGAAGGTGCGCCTCGCCGACTGGATCTTAATCGCGGTCATCGCGCCTCTGGCGATGTGGGCCAAACCGTCGTTTCTGCTGTCGTTTGCGCTCACCGTCCCCTTCGTTCTGCTCTTTCGCTGGGCGCGTAAGCAAATCGCTTTGGCCGAAGCCGCGAAATGGTGCGCCGCCTATCTGCCCGCCGGCTTGGTGTTGATCGCCATCACGCTGAGCGTCTACGCCGTCAAAACCGAGGGTGCCGAGCCCAGTCAGGTCGTCTTTTCCCCCGGCACCGGCTGGGGCATCTATTCGGTCAACATTCCCTTGTCCCTGCTCCTGGGAGTCGCCTTCCCACTCTACGTGGTGATCCTGCGGTGCCGCGCGCTCAGCACGGCCCTCGCCATCGGAACGGTGCATTTCGTGACGAGCACCGCGGTGTTCTACTTCCTCGCCGAAACCGGTCCGCGCGCCACCCACGCCAACTTCGCGTGGACCTACATGTTCGGGATGTTCTTCTTTTTTCTGACCGCCGCGCAGGAGTGGTTTCTGCGTCGACCCCATCCACGCAAAGCCTGGTGGTGGATTGGCACCGCTCTGTTCGCGTGGCACTTGATTTCCGGACTAGTCTACTTCGGCCGCATCCTCACCGGAAACAGCTACTTCTAACCCCTCGCCCGTCAGACTGCGACCGCACCGTGCTCGGATTCGTCGGCCGGCACGAGGGTCATCAACAGCACAGCGGCCAGCAATAGCGCGCCGCCGCCGGTCATGACCGCCGCGATGCCGTGACCTTTGAACAGGTGCTCGACGATCCAGCCCATCGCGGCCGACGCGATGATCTGGGGCAGCACGATGAAGTAGTTGAACACGCCCATGTAGAATCCCATGCGCGCCGCCGGCAGCACGTTGGCCAACATCGCATAAGGCAGTGCCAGAATGCTCGCCCAGGCAACGCCCACGAGCACCATGGACACGATGAGCCACGCCGCACTCGGCATCACGCCCGTGCTCAGCAGGCCCACGCCGCCGCAGACCAAACAGATCGCGTGCACGGTGCGCGCCGGGAACTTTTTAACCCAGGCGATCAGCACGAACGCGAAACCAAAGGCCACGCCGTTGTAGACGGAAAAGCAGACGCCGCCCCATTCGATACCGCGCTGATACGCCGCGCTGCCGGGTTCACCGCCAAAGATCGTGCGGGCGATCGCCGGCGCAAAAAAGATCCACATGCAGAACAAACCGAACCAGGTGAAAAACTGCACCACGGCGAGACGCTGCATGAGCTTCGGCATGCCGATGAAACCACCCAAAATATCTTTGATAGCGTGGCCCACGCCGGCGGTGCGCGCCTTCTCCGCCTCAAACGCGGCGAGATCCTCCGGGGGGCGCTCCTTCGTGGTCACGATGGTGTAGACCACCGCGACGATGAACACGACCGCGCCGATGTAGAACGACAGGTGCACCGACCACGGGATGCGACTCGCCTCCCCTTCCGCGCCACCACTGACGCCGACGACGTTGGTCAGGAACCAGGGCATCGACGAGGACGCAACCGCGCCGAGGCCGATCAAAAGGCTTTGCATGGAGTAACCCACCTTGCGCTGCTCCGGCGGCAGCAGATCGCCCACGAAGGCGCGGAACGGTTCCATGCTGATATTGACCGAAGCATCGAGCACCCACAGCAATCCGGCCGCCATCCACACCGCCGAGGCGTTGGGCATGGCGATGAGCGCCAGGCTGGCGAGGATCGCGCCCACGAGGAAATACGGTCGCCGCCGTCCCAAGCCCGTCCAGGTGCGATCACTGTAGTAGCCAATGATCGGCTGGACCACCAGGCCGGTGACCGGCGCCGCCAACCAGAGGATGGCGAGCTCGCTCTCCTCCGCGCCGAGAAATTGGTAGATGGCGCTCATGTTGGCCATCTGCAGGCCCCAGCCGAACTGAATACCCAGAAAGCCGAAGCTCATGTTCCAGATGGCGGGCAGAGATAGACGCGGCGGATGCTTCATGACAGGGGCGAGGTGGCGGCGGGGTTGAGCACCGAGCTTGGCTCGGCCTGCAGGGGTGGCAACTCCCCGGGAGGAGCGCTGTAGTCGCGCTGGCGCGGGTCGCCGTCGCGATCAAAGAGTTTGTGCCAGTGGCGCAGGGTCTCGCCGCGTTCACCGCGCAACGCCGCCAACTGCGTGGCGGTGCAGCGCCAGCGCCAGTTGTCATCCATCGTGCCCGGGCGGTTCATGCGGGCCGCCGAGGGCAGATCGAGCAGGTCCTGCAGCGGCATGATGGCCAGCCGCGCCACACTCGAGAAAGCCGCGCGCAGCAAAGGCCACGCTGTATTGGATTCGCCAATACCATAATAGTCGGCGACCAGCGCACGTTGGTCCTCGTCGAGCCGTTCGAGCCAGCCTCGCGTCGTGTCGTTGTCGTGCGTGCCGGTGTAGACGACGGTCTCCGGCGGGAAAAAATGCGGCAGGTTGACGTTGTTGTCGTCGTGCCCGTAGCCGAACTGCAGGATCTTCATGCCCGGCAGGCCGGCGGCGCGGCGCAGGTCGGCGACACCGGCGTTGATGTAACCGAGGTCTTCGGCGATGATGCGCGCCTCCGGCAAGGCCGCCGCAACGGCTTCGAAAAACGGCAGGCCCGGACCTTCCACCCACTCGCCGCGGCGGGCGTCGAGGGCGTCGGCGGGGATCTCCCAGAAGGTGTGGAAGCCGCGGAAGTGGTCGAGGCGCACGATGTCGCACAGCGCGAAGGCCGAGCGCAGTCGTTCGATCCACCAGGCGTAGTTGGTCTCGGCCTGTTGCCGCCAGTTGTAGAGGGGATTGCCCCAACACTGGCCGCGGTCGGAGAAATAGTCGGGCGGCACACCGGCAATCGCCTCGGGGCGACCGCGGTCATCCAGGCGAAAGACTTCGCGCCAACGCCAGGTGTCGGCGCTGTCGAGCGCCACGAAGATCGGCACGTCGCCGATGAGCGCGATGCCGCGTTCGCCCGCATAGTCGCGCAAGGCCCGCCATTGCCGATCGAAGATGAATTGATGGAAACGGTAATGCGCCGCGTCGACCAGCGCCGGCTGTGGCAGGCGGTCTTCGATGCCGGGGGACCAGTCGCGCCAGGTGCTCGGCCACATCGTCCACGGGTGTCCGCCAAAGTGATTCTTCAACGCCATGAACGCCGCGTAGGACGGCAGCCAGGCGGCGTTCTCCGCCTCATACGCGGCGAGGGCCCGCGCGCCGCCAAACGGGGCACGAGCGCCGAGGGCGATGAAACGATCATGGGCAATGGAGAGGACGCGCCAGAAACGTTGGTAGAGCGCGCCGTAATCAACGACGTGGAGCGGGAGCTCCCGCAGCGGCTTGGTCTCCTCCGCGGTCAGCAACTCGGCGCGCTGCAGTTCCCCGAGGTCGATGAAGTAGGGATTTCCTGCAAAACTGGAAAACGACTGGTAAGGCGAATCACCAAAGCCGGTCGGTCCGGCGGGGCAGATTTGCCAGTGTTGAAAACCGGTGGCCGCGAGGAAGTCGACAAAGGCCCGCGCGCCCGCGCCCAGGTTGCCGATGCCGTAGTCACCCGGCAAAGCGGAGAGTGGCGCCAGCACGCCGGAGGAGCGACAGCGGAGCCAGGTTGGGCGGGGAGTGTTCACGGGGAGAGAAAGGAAAGTGGAGGGGCGTCAGCGAACGCCCGAAGTCGAGTCAGCGAAGCGGCGGCGAAGGAGGCCCTACCACCGCGGGCCGCCGCGCAGTGGTGCCAGCCTGCCCCCGGTCCGTGCGTGAATGGCGCACCGACCGGGCGGCAGGGGGCGGGTTCAAGCGGGTCGTTGTGCGACCCGGCGGAAGGATCAGAATTTGTAGGCGAAGCCCAGGTTGTAGGAGGCGCCGTAGGTCTGGTAGTTGATCACCTGACGCGGGTCATTGTTGTTGTAGGTGACCAGCGGCTCGTTGGTGAGGTTGTAGGCCTGCGCGAAGACCGAGAGACCCTCGACCGCACCGTCCTGGAAGGTGTAGCTCAACTGCGCGTCGAAGATCGACTCGGGCTGGGCGACGGAGAAACCACCGTTCGGGTTCACGTCGCCACCCGGGTTGGGCGGACCGAAGGTCGTGATGTATTGACGGTTTTCGGAACGGTAGCGGTGGCTCAGGCGGGCGGCGAAACCACCCCGCTCGTAGTAGACCGTCGCCTGAGTCACGTGACGGGAAAGGCCGGCGATCGGCGCGGTGCCGTTGGCGGGGCCCCAGGGCTGCACGCTGCTGTCGGTGTAAGCACCACCGAGGATGACGCCAAAGCCCTTGAAGTCCGGATTGAGGAGCTCGGACGCAAGCGAGAGGGTGAACTCGAGACCCCGCACGCTGCCGCCCTCGCCGTTGACCGGCTGGGAAACGACACCGAAGTCGAGCGAGGGGTTCACCCCGCCGGGAGCGGGATAACTCGAGAAGTCAGCCACGGAGTTCTGCTCGTAGATGTAGTTCTTGAGGTCCTTGTTGAACGCGGCGATCGAGACGTAACCGCGGTTCTCCGAGAAGTATTTCTCCAGCGAGATGTCGAGCGAGTCAGACTTCCACGGCCGCAGGCGGGAGTTGCCACCGCCACCGCTCCACGGGCTGCGCGTCGGGTCGGTCGAGTTGGAGAGCGTCCCATCGAAGCCCCAGGTGCGGGAGGCGCGCATGTCAAACATGCGGGGACGGGCAATCTGACGGGCGGCGCTGAAGCGCAGGTAGAGGTCGTTGCCGAAATCGAAGGTGAGGTTCAGGCTCGGCGCGACATCCGTGTAGGTGTCGCCGTCGGTGACGGAGTTGAGGTTGTTCCCGCTGGCGGATTGGCCCTGGGACTGCTGGTCGGTGTGGATGACGCGCACGCCGATGTTGCCGGTCATGTTGACGTCACCGATGCGACGCTCGAACGAGCCTTGGGAATAGACCTGGGAAACCTTTTCGCGGATCTCGTAACGGTTGGCCACGATGCCGGTGTCGGTGTTGGAGCGGAAGCCCCAGACGCCATCTTCCCACGCCTTGAGCGGGTCGTAGGCGTAGATCTCGCCAATGCCGAGGTAGCTGAAGTCGGTGGTGCCGATCTGCGGCGGCAACGGGAGGGTGATCTCGCCATTGGGGGTGTGGAGGAAACCGGAAGGATTTTCACCATCGCGCTTGTAGCGGTCGGTGTAGGTGGCGCCGATTTCGAAGTCAGTGAAGAAGCCGTCCATCTCATGACGGGTGGAGAGCTGGAACTGGCCGAGCTCGTCCTTGGACTGGAAGCCCTTCAAATAACCATACATGCCGTTGCCCGGCAGCGTGTCGGAGCCCCAGCCCTGCGGGTCGGTGAGGCGGAGAACCGAACCATCGGCGTAATTCAGCGTCGGCGTGATGACCGGCACCTTACCCGGGGAAAGTTGGATGCGCATGGTGTCCGGGTTGGTGGCGTTGCCACGCAGGCCGAGGCCGGACCAGGTCTCGATGTTGAGATCGTCGCGTTCGACCTTGGAGTAGCTGGCGTCAAAGGTGACGGGCCAGGCCGAATCGGCGCCCATGACCAGGTTCCAGCCGATCGACATCGGATCAGCGTCGCGGTCAAACACGTCGTTGCGCACGACGGGTTGCACGTTGGTCATGGTGAGATCAGTGGCGAGACCATCGGTGATGGTGTAGCCGGGTTGAATCTGCGCACCGCTCCAAATCAGCGGGATCTCCATGCCTCGCAGCATCTGGGTCTCACCGAACTTGGAGACGAAAATATCGAGCGCGGTGTGGATGTTGTTGTCCGGCTTGAATTCGAGGGTCGCCATGACGCCATCGCGCTCGAGCACGCTCTGGCGCACATAGGGCTTGGCTCCACCGAGACCGAAATTGCCATCGGCATCGGTCGGGTAACCCCAGGCTTGGAACTGCTCACCCGCAAACGGGGTGCTGGAGTGGGAGAAACCCAGCGCCACGCCAAAGGTGCCCGCATCGTTCTGGTCGATGTAAGAAACACTGAACTTGTTACCGGTGGAATCCACGCCTGGTGTGAGTTTGCCGAGTTCGGTGAACTGCACGTAGCCGTTCACACCGATGACGCGACCGCTCTTGCTGAGCGGGCGCACGGTGCGCAGGTCGATGGTGCCAGCGAGACCTTGGTTGGTGAGGTCGGCCTCAGCGGTCTTGTAAACCACGACCGAGCTGAGCAGGTCGGCGGGATATTGGTCGAACTCCACCGCGCGGTTGAGGCCGGTGGAAACCTGCTCGCGACCATTGAGCAAGCCGGTGCTGAAATCACCGGTGAGACCACGGATGCTGATGGCCTGACTGCGGCCGTTGGTGCGCTGGGTGGTGAGGCCGGTGAGGCGGGTGAGTGCGTCGGCGATGGAGACATCGGGCAGCTTGCCGATATCTTCCGCGGCGATCACTTCCGCGATGATCTGCTGGTCCTGTTTGATCTGGGCCGCGGCTGCGAGACTGCCAGCAAAACCGCTGGTCACCTCGTAGGCGTCCATGACCACAACATCGCCTGCATTCTCATCGCTGTTGGCGGTGGCCTGGGCAAAACCAGGAGCGGCGACGCTCAGCGCCAGGGCTAGCGTCATCGCGGATTTGGAGGAGTGCTTGGAGTTCATGTTCGTAGGGTTGAATTCCCGGTGCGAAAGCATTGCCACGGTGCTAGCGCGGCAGCGATTCAGGTGGGGAGGGGTTGGGGATCACGCACGATCGCGTATTGCATTCCAAAGTAGGCCAACGCTCCGAAAGCTCCACCGTCAAAGCCTCGGATAAACTGATATGAGCAGGACAAAACCTTGGTTTCTCAAACGCTGTATCGATGAATCACCTACCCTACCGACAGAGGAATAACCCTCATTCATCGGTTTAGTCCAACCGGCCCAAGATTTGTCCTACTGCGACGATTCCTAGGAGACAACGGTCTCGCCAGAGCTGACCAACAAAACCAGACGGGCACAAAAAAAGCGGGCCCCTCGTGACCCGCTTTTCGGATAAATATGCGGCTCGACTCAGCTCGCGGCACTCGCCGGCTACCGTTCCGCGACCAGGACCAGGTAGCCCCATGCCGGCAAGGCGACCGCGATCGAGCGATTGACCTGATGCGGCGCTCCGCCGAACGCATCGCGCCAGGCGCCGGTCAGGCCAGCGTGCGCAGCGTCGAAGGTCACCGCTCCATCGCTCAGGTTGAGGAAGGCAGCCACCCGCGAACCCTGGCCGTCGTCACGCAACAGCGCGTAGACCGCTTCGTTCGCGGTGGTCGGGATCCGCACCATGCCGGTGCCGGTGTGCAAGGCCGGGGTGTCGCGGCGCAACTCGCAAAGGGTGCGATAAAACCCAGCCAGCGGCGAACTGGTCCACGTGATCGGATCGCGCTCGAAAAACTCCAGGCGTTTAGAGAGGCCCGCCTCCTGACCATTGTAGATCAGCGGGATGCCATCGAACATGAAGGTCAGCACACCGAAGGTTTCCACGCCGCCACCGAGCCGCTCCGTCACGGTGCCTTGCCAACTGTTTTCATCGTGGTTGGTGGTGTAGTAGATCAACGATCCGCCATCGGGGAACCGCACCGCGGTGCGGGCGAGTTCATCGTCAAGATGAGAAGCCCCGCCCTCCCCACTCGCGACGGTGTTGATGACGTGCATCATGCCGAAGGAATAAGACGAGTTGAAAGCCGCCAATTGGTGCTGCGGCACCTCCGATTCCGAGAGCAAATAGATATCGGGCTTCACTGCGCGCAGACGTCGCGCCGCCTCATTCCAAAAGGCCGTGGGCACGCCGGTCGCGTAGTCGCAACGGTAACCATCGATGCCAGCCACTTCGACCCAATACAGCATGTCACCGATCGCCGCGTCCCATAGTGCCTGATTCTCGTAGTCGAGCTGGATGACATCCGTCCAATCGAAGCCATAGGGCGGCACAAAGTTACCGTTGGCGTCGTGCGCATAGTATTCCGGATGCGACTGCGTCCAAGGGTGGTCCCACGCGGTGTGGTTGCCGACCCAATCCATCACCACGCGCATGCCCATCGCTTGGGCGGCTTTCACGAGCCGCACGAAATCAGCCTCGGTGCCAAACTCCGGGTTGGTGCCCCGGTAGTCGGCGATGGAGTAGTAACTGCCCAGCGGTCCCTTGCGGTTGGTCTCGCCGATCGGATGAATCGGCATGAACCATAACACGCCGACACCGAGCTCACGAATCCGGGGCAGGTCCGCCTCCACTTCCGCGAACGTGCCGCGCTCACCATACTGGCGCACGTTGATCTCGTAGATCGTTTCGCTCCGCACCCAGTCCGGCACCCCGACCGCCGGCTGCCCTTGGCAAACCTCCAGCGGCTCGGGCTTGAAGTCGGCCTGCAAAGCGACCGGCGCAACAAGGCCGCCGCACAGGAGAAAAAACAGCATACGGGAAAAGGTGGGGTAACGGTTCATGACAAAAGACGGGTCGAGGGAATTAACCACCATCCGGACAAGGTCGGCCCGCGCCACCGCAATGGTGAGGACAGACCCACGCACAACGGGACAAATCTTTGCTCGCGCGTCCGCTCCGGCGACAGGCACAAAAGGGCCGGCTGAGCAGAACGCCCAGCCGGCCGAAGTTCCTTCGCGAGAGTTTAGCGGTTATTTTTCCGCCGGGTAGCTGTAGTGCAGCTTGCCCGGCACGAACTGGCCGTTCTTCACGGCCGGCACGAAGGGCACCGTGCTGAACGACTTCGCTACCGCACCGATGTATTTGTCCGGGATGCCCGGCCCCGGTTGGACCGTCACATTGACCGCCTTGCCGTTCTCATCGATCTCCGCATCGAGTTCGAAGGCCGTCACGCCGATGCGCGCGAGCACCGAATCAAGCAAGGGCGGACCGACCAACATCGGGGCAGCTTCACCGTTCGCAAATTCCTGCAAGCGCACGTTCTTGTAGTAAGCGACCTTGGTCACCCACGTGCGCGGATTGTTCGGCACCATGGAGGCCAGCAGGCCTTCGGTCTGAGCGAAGACCTTGTCCACGTCCGAGGTGATGATGCCCGACGCGGTGGTCACCGGCACGGCATGACGATTGAGCAAGGCGTAACCAGGATCAGGATACGGCGCGAAGTCGGCCACATGATCGAGCTGGCTCTGGCGGTTGCGTTTCATCACCAGCCACGGCATGCCGAGGCTTTCGGCCAGACTGATCTGGTCGGCCAGCGTGTGGCGCACGCCGACAAAGACCATTTCAAACTCGTCGCCATACTTGGCCTTGAGGGCTTCGTAGTGCGGCACCGCGGCGCGGATGATCTCGCGGGCGCCATTGTCGATATCGGCAAAAACAAAGAGGAACAACTCAGGCTCCTGCACATCATCCAGCGCGACATCCTGCAGCTTGCCATCCACCAGCCGCTGCACGTTGCCGAGCAGCTCGTGCGAAACGAGGCTGGTGCCGTCCGACCAGCTCTCGGCTCGCTCTGGCAGCGCGCGCAGGCCTTGGTCAAAGCGGTAGGCGTCCTCCGGCCGCAGGTTGGCCAGCGGAAGACGCTTGCCGCGCTTGCGGCCGGGTTTGAAAAGGGCGAGCGGGCCCAGCAGCCCGGCCGGATCGCCGGAGAAGGATTCGCCTTGGGTGTCCACCCAGTCCTCCGCTTGAGCGGAAGGCAGGACGAGGCTGCTCGCGAGCACCGCGGCGGCCAGAAAGGAGCTAAGTGTTAGTCGGGTTGGGGTCTTCATAAGCAAAGGGTCGAATTACTACAGGACGGCATTTCACGAATGCCAACCCCGGAAGTTGTCGCGGCACGCCATCTGCACCAATATTCGACCATGCCTCGCCTGCAAAACTGCGTGCTCCTGCACGGCCCCGATCTCAAGCCGCACCACTGCCGCACCTTCGCTTGGGAGCAGGACACCGTTACGGAACTTGAGCTTGGCGCACCGACAGCCCGGCTGGACGCCCCCGCCCTCGTGATTTTGCCCGGTCTCTACAACGGCCACACGCACGTCGGCGACGGCGCGCTGCCCGATGGCGCCGCCGGCCTGTCCCTGGAACAGGGTTTCTTCCGCCCCGCCGGCTACAAATATCGGGAACTCGCCAAGCTCTCGCCCTCCGACCTGCAGGCGCACATGACGCGCACCCTCGAAACCATGGCCCGCACGGGCACCGTGGCTCATCTCGATTTTCGCGAGCAGGGCGCCGAGGGAGCGCGCCTGCTACGCGCCGCCAGTGACGCGACCGGCGTTGAATCGATCATCCTCAGCCAATTCAACACCTCGCCCTTCGACACCGCCGCTCTCGATGCCGGCACCGCCGGGTTGCCTGATGCCGCGCGACAGGAACTTGTCGACATGTTGGCC
Source organism: Actomonas spartinae (assembly GCF_051209155.1). NCBI lineage: Bacteria > Pseudomonadati > Verrucomicrobiota > Opitutia > Opitutales > Opitutaceae > Actomonas > Actomonas spartinae. The sequence goes on along the minus strand of NZ_JBPJGB010000002.1, from coordinate 1,410,348 downwards.
GTGGCCCACGGCTTTTCCGAAAGCACCATGAACGATCTCACGCCACCGGCATGGCGCGAAATTCGCGACGCAACCCGCGCGATCCGAAAGCTCCGGGCCATTCACTGCTTGGAAAACGTGGGCTACCGCGATCTCTCACACCAACGCACCGGCCGCGGCGATCTCACGCGCGCGCTCGACCGTTGCGAATACGACGCCGACCTCATCGTGCACCTCACCGCCGCGTCCGCCGGCGAGATCATGCAAATGGCCGACTCTGGTCGCACCGCGGCGATCAACCCCCGCGCCAACGCCACCCTCGGCCTGCCGCTGCCGCCGGTCACGCCCTTGCTCGACGCCGGCGTGCGCCTGCTGCTCGGCACCGACAACGTGATGCTCAATCCCCCCAACCTCTTCGCCGAACTCGATTTCACTTTCCGGCTCGCCCGCTCGCAGGCCGGTGAAGCTCGGCCGTCCGCCCCCGCTTCAGCCGATGTTCTCCGCATGGTCACGAGCAACATCCGCCCCCTGCTCGGCGGGGATCACTATGGCTACCTTGAACAGGGGCTGCCCGCCTCCTTCGTCGTGCTCGACTTCACCGCCCCCCACCTGCGGCACACCCGCAACCTGATCGCGTCCATCGTCGGCCGCGTGGGCACCGCCGACGTTTTGGCCACCGTGCACCGCGGCAGGGAACTCTGGCGTTCCCCGCAACTTTCCTTCTGAGTGCGCGCTTCATGTCCAAGCTTCCTCCTCGCGAACGCTTCCTCAACGCCCTGCGCCAAGCCGTCACCGACGGCTCGCTGGTCAAACTCACCCTCGGTCACCCGTCACCCGACGCCGACCCGACCGTGCGCAATGTTTTCGTGCGCCCGGTCAGCCTCAAGGCCGGCCCCCACCTCAGCTTTGTCACGCGCCACGAGACGCGCGACCTGACCAAAAACCACGCGCCGGAGGCGGCCATCGCCGAGGTCGAGCACCTGCTTGGGTTCACCTTCCTCGACGCCCACCTGTTCACGCCGGCGCAGACCGTGCAGTTCACCACCGCGCCGAACGGCCGCTGCCGGGTGAAGTTCCAACTCGCCGACAGCGCCCCACCCGCGCCCGACGTTCGCCACGACAAAGCCAAACAACGGCCCATCGACCGTTCCGCCGCCTGGCTGCACGATCTCGGTGTCACCCACCCCGACGGCTCCCCCCGCCCCGGCATGGCGCCCAAACATCGCCAGATCCAAAAGTTCGCCGAAACGCTCAATCACCTGCGCGCCAGCGCGGGCCTCGCCGAGCGCACCGACCTGCGGGTCGCCGACATGGGCGCCGGCAAAGGCTACCTCACCTTCGCCGCCGCCGCCTTGCTCGGCCCGAGCTCCGCCGTCACGGGCGTCGAGCGCCGAGCCGACCTCGTGGAGACCTGCAACCGCGTGGCCCAGACCCACGACCTTGCCCAACTCAGCTTCCGCGCCGGCGACATCGATCCGACCGCCGCCGACCTCGGCCCACTGGACATCCTCATCGCGTTGCACGCCTGCGACACCGCCACCGACGACGCCCTGGCCGCCGGTATCCAATCCGGCGCTACGCTGCTGGTCGTCTCGCCCTGTTGCCAAAAGGAATTGCGCCCCCAACTCACCGCCCCGGCCGTGCTGGCGCCCGCGCTGCGTCACGGCATCTTCCAGGAGCGTCACACTGAGTTCGTCACCGATGCCCTGCGCGCGCTGCTGCTCGAAGCCGTCGGCTTCGAAACCAAGGTCTTCGAGTTCGTCTCCACCGAGCACACCGCGCGCAACCTCATGCTCGCCGCCTGGCGCGCCCCCGAGACCTCGCGTGTGCCCCAACCCGCCGCGCTCAAACGCGCCCAGGCCTTCGCCGCGTTCTACGGCATCACCGACCACGCCCTCGCCCGCCACCTCGACCTGCCCCTCGCCTGATTCGAAAATCCCATGACTTGGGACGAGCTCGACTGGACCATCCTCGATCGGCTGCGCGACGGTTTCCTGCGCGGCGGCGCTGTGGCCGGTCCGTATTGGCAGAACCACGACGACCTCGCCCACTACGATTTCACCTACGCCGAACGCATCGGCTGGAAATGGGACCACGTGCTTGGCGAGCTCTGTCGTCGCGGTTGGTCGCCGCCACGCGGCAACCTCGTTGACTGGGGCTGCGGCTCCGGCATCGCCACCCGCCGTGTGCTCGACCACTGGCCGGCCACGCTCGCCGACGGTCACACCGCCCACTTCTTCGACCACTCCACGATCGCTGAGTCCTTTGCGCAGTCACGGCTCCGCGAAGACCACCCCACCTTCGCGACTCAGTCCTGGGACCGAACCGCGCCAATCGGCACCTTGCTGATCAGCCACGTGCTCAACGAACTCGACGCCGACAGCGCGACCGACCTGCGCGAGGCGATCGATCGCGCCGCGGCCGTGATCTGGATTGAGCCCGGCACCTCCGACGTCGCCGGCCAACTCGTGCAATGGCGCGAACAACTTCGCGAAACCTTCGCGGTGCTCTACCCCTGCACCCACGCGACGACCTGCGGCATGTTGCGCCCGGAAAACGCGCGCCACTGGTGCCACCATTTTGCCGCGCCGCCGTCGTGGATCTTCGCCGACTCCCATTGGGTGAAGTTTGGCCAGCGCGCCGGCATCGACCTCCGCAGCCTCCCCTACAGCGCTCTGGTGCTCGAACGCGTGCGCACAACCGGTCCGCTGCCGCCCGACGCGGGCCGCATCATCGGTCGCCCTGAGCGCTTCAAACCCTACGCCCGCCTGCTCGGCTGCGACGCCCACGGACTGCACGAGCTCACCCTGCCCAAACGCACCGCCCCGGCGTTGTGGAAACGACTCGAGCGCGCCGACGCCCCGCGACTCTTTTGTTGGCAACACGAACGCGCCACCATCAGCGCCACCTCGACGCTGTTTCCGACGGAAGAATCCTGAAACCAGTTGTCCCGATTTTGGGAATACGGCATACCGAAACCGTTCCGTCCACCTCGCCCTGCCCGTCTCAGCCGCGTTCACTTCCGCCTCACCACAAACCAGTTAGCTTGAACCGCCTCGGCTGGCACAGCTCCTGATACTTCGGCTTTCACTCTTCACCGTTCACCCTTCACCATTCTCCCATGATTTCCCTCCGCGGTCTCGAACGTGTCTACCGTCTCAAAGGCGGTCCCTTCTACGCTCTGCGCAACATCAACCTCGAGATCGCCGCCGGTGACTTCGTCTCGATCATGGGCCCGTCCGGCTCCGGCAAGTCCACCTTGCTGCACGCGCTCGGCCTGCACGACAGCGCGTGGGAGGGTGAGTATTGGTTCGACGACGCCCCGGTCCACAAACTCAACCAGAAGCAGCGTTTCGCCCTGCAAAAGCAGAACATCGGCTTCGTCTTCCAGAGCTACCACCTGCTCGACGACCTCACCGTCTACGAAAACCTCGAGGTCCCGCTCTCCTATCGCGACACCCCGCGCAAGGACCGCGAGTCCATCGTCTGCGACATGCTCGATCGCTTCAGCATCGTCGGAAAACGCGACCTCTACCCGAGCCAACTCTCCGGCGGCCAACAGCAACTCGTCGGCATCGCCCGCGCCCTCATCGCCAACCCGCGCATCATCCTCGCCGACGAACCGACCGGCAACCTGCACTCCGATCAGGGCAAGGAGATCATGGAGCTCTTCAAGAAGCTCAACCAGCAGGACGGCGTGACCATTGTGCAGGTCACCCACTCCAACGACAACGCCACCTACGGCTCCCGTGTCATCCGCCTCGCCGACGGCATGATGGTGGGCTGAATCCAGACCTGCAGGCTCCCCCGCGAGCGTCCCGATTTTGGGACAAGCCTTTCCCGAGGGCGATGACGCTGCCTCCTGGCGCGAATCGTCCTTTTTTATTTTATTCTCATTACCAATGGCTTACGCCACTCGCTACCGACTTGGCACAGCCGCTGCATAGATGAATCCATTCCACTTTTCCGCATGCGACGTTTCCGCCCCCAGACCTTCCTTCGCCTCATCGCCCTCGCGCTGCTCCCACTGAGCCTCAGCGCCCAAGAGCGCATCAGTTCGCTCACCTTGAACGATGCCATTCGCGCCGCGCTGGCGAAGAATTACACCATCAAGGCGCAGGCCGCCGGCACCAACGCCTCCCGCGCCGAGCTTGCCGCCGAGTGGGGCGCCTTCCACCCCGGCATCCAGGGTCGCTACAACTTCAACTCCGACGGCAGCCCGCAATCGGCCGACCCTTTCACCGGCAACCGTCCGCCCTCCTCCGTCGTCGAGACGGACAGCTACAGCATCGGCGTCGGCGGCATCACCCCCTGGGGCCTCAACTACAGCGTGTCCGGCTACACCCAAAACCAGCGCGGCACCTTCAACGCCTTTGCCGACAACTACTACACCTTTGCCGGCATCGAGCTCACCCAACCCATCCTGCGCGGCTTCGGTTGGGACGCCAACCTCGTTGGCGTGCGCCTCGCCCGTGCCACCCACAACAGCCAGCGCTGGGCCTACCGCGCCACGGTCATGAACATCGTGACCGGCACCATCAACGCCTACCTCGAACTCGACTTCGCCCAAAAGAACCTCGCCATCGCCCGCCGCTCCCGCGACCTCGCCCAAAGCCTCCTCGACGAAAACGAAAAACGTTTCGCCGCTGGATCACTCTCGCAGGCCGACGTCACCTCCGCCCGCACCCGTGTCGCCACCCGCGAGGAGGCCATCCTCTTTGCCCAGCGCGCCGTCACCCTGGCCGAGAACGCCCTGAAAAGCCTGATCTCCGACGACAAGACCACCGCCCTGCTGGCCGAACATCTCACCATCACCAAGGCCGCCCCCCTGCCGGATCACCAACCCAACCCCGCCGCTGAGTTCGCGGACGCGCTCGACCGTCGGCCCGATTACCAACAGGCCAAACTCAACGTCACCCGCGCCGACGCCAACCGCCGCTACCGTCGCAATCAACTCCTGCCCCGCATCGACCTCGTCGGATCGCTCGGCTACAATGGCCTCGATCCCGACTTTTCCCAAAGCCGCGACCAGGTGCTCGATCGCGACAGCCGCTCCTACTCCCTCGGCGTCGTGTTCAACTCGCCCATCACCTTCGCCGCCGAGCGCGGTCGCTACCGCGCCGCCAAGTTCACCCAGGAGCAAGCCGAGCTCAGCCTCGCCCAGACCGAGCAGGACATCGTCGTCGCCCTCGGCAATGCGGCCAACAACATCGAGACCACCCGCCAACGCGTCGAGGTCTCCAAACAGTCGCTCGACCTCGCCGAACAGGCCCTCGACGCCGAGTTGAAAAAACTCCGCGCCGGCACCGGCTCCACCTTCTTTGTGCTCGCCCAACAGGAGATCCTCGCCGGTGCCGAAATCAGCGCCTACCGCGCCGAAATCGACCACCAGCGCGCCCTCGCCGAATACAACCGCCAGCTTGGGCTCACCCTCGAAGCCCACGGCATCTCCATCGAGGGCGACACCGAGACCCGCCTTTGAGCAACCACAAGAGGCCGGCCGATACTTGACGCCGCCCCGTCGTCGCGCAGGTTGGACGCCTGATGCTCCGTCCGTGGCTCAAGTCCGTGCTCGTGATTGCCGTCCTCTCCATCTGGTCGGCCGCCACCGTGCATTGCGGTATTGAAGCCAGCGGCGTTTTCACCGGCGCGGCTGAGCAATCGTCCACCGCCACGGAGGAGGATCACGGTTGTTGCGATCCAACTGAAGACTGCAGCCGCGACAACTGCGGTCTCGTCGAAGACGCTGACTTCGCACAACCGCTCGGCTCCCTGAAGGCCCCGGCCCCGGCGCTGAGTTTTGAACTCTGCCTCTCCTGCCTGCACGCGGCGCTCGCCGAGCAACCGGCACTCGCCCAACCCGCCCCGATTTTCGCCTCCGATCGGCATCCGCCGACGTGGCTGCCTGATCGCCATACCGCCCGTCGCGCCGCTTTGCCGGCGCGCGCACCTACGGCTCAGGTTTGATCCCGGTTCCATCGCGTCCCCGCGCGGACGCTTCCGTGAACCATTCCGCCCAAGAACCGACGGCTTCGTCCGTCTGCTGTTTGCGTTCCGATCAAACCCGCCCGTATGCACCTCTCCACTTTCCGAAGGCCTCCCGGCCGCCTTTCCCTCCTGCTCCTCGCCGCGCTAGCGCTGCCGTGGAGCGCCCACTCCGCGCCTCTCGCGGCCGAGGACCTCATCGCGCAAATCCTCGCGCAAAATCCGGAACGCGCCTTCTACCTCGCGGAAATCGCCGCCGTCGAAGCCGAAGGCGCCCGCGACATCCGCTGGACCGAACCCGAGCTTTCCGTCGAATACGGTCGAAAACGGGTCCGCGCACCCGGCGGTGCCCTCGCCGCCGAAGGCAATGCCTGGGCCGTCGCCGTGACCCAGACCTTCGAGTGGCCCGGTCGTCTCGGTCTGCGCAAGGCCCTCGCCGATCAGGACGTGGAACTCGCCCGGCTCGGTCTCGCCCGCTTCGAGCGCGCCCTGGCGGCCGAAGCCCGCCAACTCGCCTTCGGGCTCTTCACCGCCGAAGTCCAGGCCCGCGCCGTGCAGGACGTCGCCGCCCGCTTCACCGCGCTTCGCGAAAGCCTCGTCGCCCGCGAACCGGCCGGCATCGCCGCCGAGCTGGAACTGCGGGTGATCGAAGCCGCCGAACTCGATCTGCAAAAGCGCGCGACCTCGGCTGATCTCGCGGTGCAATCGGCTTTGCTCGATTTGAACCGCCTTCGGGGTGCGCCGCTTGATGCACCGCTCGAACTCACCCTGCAGTTGCCCAATGGGCCATCGTCGCTGCCCTTGGCCGAAGACCTTTTGCGGGCGGCCTTGGAAAAGAACTTCGACTTTGCTGTGCGCCGCGCCGAGCTCGCCCGCCAGGGCCTCGCCGTCGACCTAGCCCGGCTCGAACGACTGCCGCCCATCAGCGTCACGCCCTTTGCCAGCACGGAGTCGGGCGCGGAACGTGAGACCGTCATCGGACTCGGCCTCAGCCTGCCCCTGCCGGTCACCGGTCGGGCGGCCTCCGCCGAGACCGCCGCGCTCGCCCGTCAGCGCCAGGCCGACATCGCCCTCGCCCTCGCCCGCCGCGACCTGCGGCGCGACCTCGAGTTGGCCCGGCAAACCTACGCCGCCCGCCACGCCGACCTGCCGGCCGACCCGACCGCGACCGTCGCCGCGTTCCGGGACGCCGCCGCCCTGGCCGACCGCCACTACCGCCAGGGCGCCGTGCCCGTAGGCACCTACGTTGAATTGCAGCGCAGCTACCTCGACGCCCTCGAATCCCTCTACGCCACCCAGGCCGACGTGCTCACCGCCGCCCTCGAACTCGAGGCGCTCACCGGCCTCACCTTCATCACCACGCCCTCCGCGCCATGACCCGTTTCTCCGCTCTCACTTCCCTTGCCGCCCTGACCCTGCTCGCCAGCGGCTGCAGCGACTCCTCCGCCGCCGCCCAACCGGACGCGCAAACCGCCACCGAAGCGGCTTGCGCCTACAAGGCCGGCCACGGCGTGCAACTCACCGCCGCCGCGCGCGAGTTCGCCCAGCTCACGACGGCCGAGGTCGCCCCGCGGGGCGAGGCCTGGACCGCCATCCCGCGCGCCGCCGTGCTGCCGACCGCCAACGGTCCCGTGGTCTACGTGGCCAACGGCGATTGGTTCCTGCGCACCCCGATCGAACTCGGCGCCGCCATCGATGAGGACCACCTCGAAGTGACCGCCGGTTTGTATGAAGGCGATCTCGTCGCCGTGGGCGGACTGCGCGTCCTCACCCTCGCCGAGATCCAGGCCGTCAACGGAGGCGTCGGTTGCGCCGACGGACATTGATGCTGGAACGCCTCGTCGATTTTTCCATGCACCGGCGTGCGCTGGTGCTGGTCGTGGTCCTGGCCCTGTCCGGACTCGGTCTCTGGTCCGCCAACCGGATTCCGGTCGATGCCGTGCCGGACATCACCAACCCGCAGGTGCAGATCAACACCGAGGTCCCGGCCCTCGCGCCCGAGGAAATCGAGACGCTGGTCACCGTGCCGCTCGAACTCGAAATGGCCGGTCTGCCGGGCATGATCGAACTGCGCTCGTTGTCGAAGTTCGGACTGTCGCAGGTCACGATGACCTTCGCGGACGGCGTCGACATCTATCGGCTTCGCCAACTCGTCGCCGAGCGCTTGCAGCAGGCCCGCGACCGCATCCCGCCCGACGTCTCTCCGGAGCTCGGTCCACTCAGCACCGGCCTCGGCGAGATCGTGTATTACACCATCGACTTCCGCCCCGACGCGGCGGACGTGCCGGCTGATCGTGCGGAGCAGCTGCGCCAACTGCGTATCCTCCACGACTACACGATTCGCCCTCTCTTGCGGTCGACCCCGGGGCTCGCCGAGGTCAACGCCATCGGCGGCTACGAGAAGCAGATCGTCGTTCAACCCGACCCCGCCAAGCTCGCTGCCGCCGGCGTGAGTTTTGACGAACTCGTCGCGGTCGTTGCCTCCAGCACGGAGAACGCCGGCGGCGGCATTCTCGAACTCGGCGGCGAATCGGTCATCGTCCGCGCCGACACCCGGGCGCGGGGTCCACTCGACATCTCCGAACTCCCGGTGAAGTTCGCCGCGGGCGCCGACCCCATCCGCGTCGCCGACCTTGCCGAGGTGGTCATCGGTTCCGCCGTGCGCACCGGCGCCTCGACCGCCAACGGCGAGGAGACCGTGACCGGCGCGGCCATCATGCTCGCCGACGGCAACGCGCGCGCCATTGCCCGCGCCGTCACCGATCGCCTGGCCGAAATTCAGACCACGCTGCCCGCCAATGTTGTTGTCGATGTCGTCTACGATCGCGCCGACCTCGTCGACGCCACCATCCGCACCGTGGAGCTGAATCTGCTGGAAGGCGCCGCGCTGGTCACCGCGGTGCTCTTCCTGTTCCTCGGCCACGCCCGCGCGGCCTTCATCGTGGTGCTCATCATCCCGCTGTCGTTCCTCTTCATGCTCAGCGGACTCGTCGCCACCCGCATCAGCGCAAACCTCATGAGCCTCGGCGCCATCGATTTCGGCCTCATCGTCGACGGCGCCATCGTGATGGTGGAGAACGCCCTGCGCCATCTCTCCGAACGTCAGCACGCGCTCGGCCGCCGCCTGACCGCTTCCGAACGGCTGACCGCCCTGCGCGCCTCGGTGCGCGAGGTGGCGCGGCCGATGTTCTTCGGCGTGCTCATCATCACGCTGGTCTACGTGCCCATCCTCGCGCTCACCGGCATCGAGGGGAAACTCTTCCGGCCCATGGCCGTCGCCGTCATGCTCGCGCTCGGCGCCGCGCTCGCGTTGGCGCTAACCCTGGCGCCGGCGCTCTGCACGTGGCTGCTGCGAGGCGAGTTTCGGGAAAAAGACAACGCCCTCGTGCGGGCGACCAAGGCGCTCTACACCCCGCTGCTGGCACTGGCCCTGCGGTTGCGCGTGCTGGTGGTGGCGATCGCACTCCTGCTCTTCGCCGGCTCGGCCTGGCTCTTCCAGCGCCTCGGCGCCGAGTTTGTCCCCCAACTCGACGAGGGCGCGCTCTCCATCCAGATGATCCGCGGCAACAGCGTGGCCCTCACCGACTCTGTCGCATTGCAACGCGCCACCGAGAAGCTGCTGCGCGAACGCTTCCCGGAGATCAGCCACCTCTTCGCCCGCATCGGCACCGCCGAGATTGCGACCGATCCGATGGGCCCCAACCTGGCCGACACCTACGTCTTCTTTCATCCGCGCGAAACCTGGCGGGAAGTCGACGGCCGCCCCATTACCAAACCCGAGCTCATCGAGCTCATGCGCCGCGAACTCGTATCCACCATTCCGGGACAGGTCTACCTCTTCACCCAGCCGATCCAGATGCGCTTCAACGAGATCATGGCCGGCGCCCGAGCCGATCTCGCGTTGAAAATCTACGGCCACGACCACGCCGAACTCGAGGCGCTCGCCGGCACCGCCCGCGACATCCTGCGCACCATCCCGGGCGGCGGCGACGTGGAGTTTGATGCGCTGGGCCGTTCCCCCGTGCTCGATATCACCCCGCGCCGCGATGCCCTGCGGCGCCTCGGGCTGCACGCCGATGAAATCAACGCGACCGTCGGCACCGCGCTCGGCGGCGCCACTGCCGGCACGTTGGTCGAAGCGGAACGCCGCACCGATGTGGTGGTCCGGCTGCCGGAAGAAGCCCGACACGACATGGCGGCGCTCGGAAACCTCCCGGTCGTCGCACGCGATGGCGCGGTGCAGGTTCCACTCGGGCGGGTCGCGGATTTTACCGTTACCAGCCGCGTCGGGAGCATCACCCGCGAGGACACCCAGCGACGGGTATCCATCCTGATCAATGTGCGCGGACGCGACACGGAGAGCTTTGTCCAGGAAGCCACCGCCCGACTGCGGGCGGAAATGGAATTCCCGCCGGGCTACGCCTTCGAATTCGGCGGTCAGTTTGAAAACCTGCAGGCTGCCCGCACGCGGCTCGCGATCGTGGTGCCGGCGGCGCTGGGCCTCATCTTCCTGCTGATCTACGCCAGCTTCGGCTCGGTGCGACAGGCGGCGCTCGTGTTCGTGTCGGTCCCGCTGGCCGCCACCGGCGGCATCGCCGCGTTGTGGCTGCGCGACATGCCCTTCACCATCTCCGCCGCGATCGGCTTCATCGCGCTCTCTGGCATTGCCGTGCTCAACGGCATCATGCTCATCAGCTACATCAACCAACTCCGTTCCGCCGGCGCGACCGTGCGCACAGCCGTCGTCGAAGGCACCCTGACCCGCTTGCGGCCCAAACTCATGACCGCGCTGGTCGCTTCCCTCGGCTTTGTGCCGATGGCCCTCGCCACTCGCCTCGGCGCGGAGGTGCAGCGGCCGGTCGCCACCGTCGTCATCGGCGGCATCATCACCTCCACCTTCCTCACCCTGCTCGTGCTCCCGGTGCTCTACGACTGGATCGAGTCCCGGGCCGAATCCAAAGCCAATCCTTCATCATGAAAACCCATATCACTCTTCTCTTCACCCTCGGTTTGACCATGGCTTCGAGCGCCTTCGCCGAGACCTTGGCCGGCCCCAAAGGCGGACGTTTGTTGTCCACCTCACCGCACACCGTCGAGTTCTTCGTTACGGCGGATCAGCACGCGGAGCTCACGTTCTATACTGCAGATCTGCAACCCGTCGCCAGTGGCGCGGCCGAGGTAAGCGTGATTGCGGAACCGACTGCCGGCCGCACCCGCATCGAGTTGGAACCGACCGCGCAAGGCTTTCGCTCCACCGCCCCACTGCCTGAAGGTGCCCCCTATCGCGTGGTGGTTCAGGTTCGGGCCGCGCCGGGCGAACGGCCACAGAACTTCCGCCTCGATCTCGATCTGCACACCTGCGGCGAGTGCCAGCGAGCCGAATACGCCTGCACCTGCGAAGGTCACTGAGGTCTCCGGCCAACGGGAGCAAGACCGGCTACGGCATGAGCGCTCATCACCATCACGATCACGGCACCGAGAACGTCAGCGACCGCGCCATCCTGTGGGCGGTCGGACTGAACATCGGCCTGTCCGTCTTCGAAATTGTCGCCGGCGCCATCGCCGGGAGCGTGGCGCTCTACGCCGATGCGCTGCACAACTTCAACGACTGCGCGGCGCTCTTCATCGCCTACCTCGCCCGCCGCATTGCCCGCGCCAAACCCTGCGCCCGCTACACCTTCGGGCGCCGCCGGGCCGAGCTCATCGGCGCCATGATCAATCTCACGGCGCTCGTCGTGGTTGGCCTCTTCCTCGTCAAGGAAGCCGTCGCGCGGTTCATCACGCCGGTCCAACCCGACGGCGTCTGGATCATGGCCGCCTCAGGCGTGGCGCTCGTGGTCGACCTCGGCACCGTGTGGCTGCTCTGGGCCATGTCCAAGGGCGGACTCAACATCCGCGCCGCCTTCATTCACAACCTGACCGACGCCCTCGCCTCCGTCGCCGTGCTCTTGGGCGGCGCCGCCGTGTGGTGGTTTGGCTGGAGCTGGGTTGACCCGGGCATCTCCCTGTTGATCGCCGGCTACGTGCTTTACACCTCGGTCGGTATGCTGCGCGAAACATCGCACATTCTCATGGAAGGGACGCCGTCCGGTATCGATCTCGATGAACTTTGCACGGCCGTGACCAAACTCGAGCCGGTGCAAGACATCCACCACCTGCACGTCTGGCAACTGGACGAACAGCACACCGCCCTGGAGGCCCACGTCGTCATCCCGAGCGAACGGCTGGCGGACGCCACCGCCATTCGGCGCCAGCTCCACACGCTCCTCGAGGAACGTTTCGACATCGGCCACACCACCATCGAGCTGGAGGAAGCCGGTCAAACCTGCGGCTGCTCCGCCCGCTTCCCGGATCACTAAGCGCCCCGGGAAAGGCCACGCGGTCCGACGCTTGACTCCCGCGTCCACGTTCGCGAGAAACGACCCCTTTAACTCCAACCAACACTATGGGACAACAACTCAACAAGATCCAAAAACGTCGTCGCCGCGAGGCCTACCTGAAGCGCAAGAAAGAGGCCGCCAACGCCGCCTCCAAGGGCAAAGCCAAGGCCAAGAAATAAGGCCAACTTGCTTCAGACGAACGAGAAACCGCAGCCCCCGCGCTGCGGTTTCTTGTTTTAAGGCACGGGACGTTTCCCGGGAGTCAGAGCCTCGCTTGGCAGACCGCACTCGGCATTTCAGCGTTTCCGTTCTTCAGCGTTTCAGCTTTTAGAACGAAGTGATGTTTCCCGCGTTCAAGGAATGGCATGCCATCGTCGGCGCCCTCGCCGCCGGCGAGCAGACCCTCATCCTGCGCAAAGGCGGCATCGCCGAGGCCCGGGGTGGGTTTCGCCCGCGCGGAGAGCCCTTCTGGCTCCTGCCCACCCTTTTCCACGAACAAGCGGACAAACTGTCTCCCCGCGCCAAGCCCCACCTCCCGACGCCCAGTGGCCGCGAACCTGACCGAGTGGACCTCACCTGCTGGGCCGAGCTGCATCACCACGCTTTTCTCGCCAATTGGGGCGACGTGCAACGGCTCGCGCCCCACCACCTATGGACCGAGCCCACCGTGCGCGAACGTTTCAACTGGGGCCCCGCGGCGGGCCTGCACTTGCTCATCGTGCGCGTGCACCGTTTGCGCGAACCGATTCCGTTTGCTCTGACCGCCGCGCAACAGGGCTGCAAATCCTGGGTCGACGTGCCGCTCGATCCCACCACCCACGGTTCCAGCCCGGCGCTCGACGAGTCGGCGTTTCGGTCCGCGTGCGCCGCCTTGGCCATCCCCTCCCCCTGAACCTTTTGCCGTGAACCCGGTCCATTGCTGGCGAACGCTTTAATATGGTCACCTATCGCGAAGCCACCCGCACAGAGTTTGATACGGCAATCGCCTGGGCCGCCGCCGAAGGTTGGAACCCGGGTCTGCACGATGCCGACCTGTTCTGGGCGACCGACCCGCACGGCTTTGTCTGCGCCGAGCGCGACGGCGAGATGATCGCGACGGGCTCCATCGTGGCCTACGAAAAGGCCTTCGGCTTCATGGGCTTCTTCATCGTGCGGCCCGATTGTCGCGGCCAAGGCATCGGTCGCGACTTCTGGGTCTGGCGCCGGGATCAACTCCGCCAACGCCTGCGCCCCGACGCCGCCATCGGCATGGATGGGGTCTTCGACATGCAACCGTTCTACGCCCGCGGCGGTTTCACCTTCAGCCACCGCAACCTGCGCATGGCCGGCACCGGGCGAAAAGCCAACCAACTCGACCCTGCCCTGATCGACCTCGCTACGCTCCCGCTGACCGATATCGCCGCCTACGACCTGCGCCACTTCGGCGTCCCTCGACCGGCATTTCTCCAGCACTGGATTCGACCGGAAGGAGGTCTCGCGCTGGGCTTTGTCACGCACCACGCGCTGCGTGGCATCGGTGTCGTGCGACCATGCCAGGAGGGCTACAAAATCGGCCCGTTGTTTGCCGACAATGCGGAGGTCGCCGACGCCCTCTTCATTGCCCTGGCCGAGCGTGCCGACGGCTGTCCGATCTATCTGGATACACCCGAAAACAATCCGGCCGCCCTGGAACTGGCGCGGCGCCACGGCCTCACCGAAGTCTTCGGCTGCGCGCGCATGTATCACGGTCCAGCGCCGGTGTTGCCGTGGCAGAACATCTACGGCGTCACCACCTTCGAACTCGGCTAACTTAGCCTTTTGACACAGAGCACACGGAGGAGAACCCAGAGGTAACAGAGCCGTTAGGAAGGTCCCAATTCCTACTTCTTCATTCCTCCCTTCCGTGTGAATCGGTGTTCATCTGTGGTTCAAAGACAGCCCTGCCTCTCCGCCAAAAACCTTCGCGCTCCTTCGCGTTCTTCGCGGTTTAAAAAAACCCTCCCCATCACCCGCCCTTCGCCATCTGCACGAAGCTGTCGATGATGCCGTCGAAGGAGCCGTTGGTGAAAAAGACCACGACGCGCGGTTTGCCGTCGCCCGGCAGCGTGCCGACCTCGAGCTTCACCAGGAGCGCGCCGTTGGAATCGGCGGTATGCGCATCCGTGCCGCGACCGATGAGATAAGCCATCACCGCCTCGCGATTGAAACGTTCGGCCTCACTCAGGCGCTCCGCCCGATTCACGGCGCCGAGATAAACCTCATCCGCCAGCGCCAGCGCGTGCATGAACGGCTCCTCCAGCGCGCGCGTCCGGGCGGTGTTGCTGCGTGGTTCGAACACCGCCGTGAGCACGTGCTCGGGGTAACGCGCGCGCAGCGAGCGCAGGGTCTGGTCCAGCGCCGTCGGGTGATGGCCAAAATCCTCCATCACGACCAACTTCTCCCGCTGCACCCGAATCTCCTGTCGGCGACGCACCCCGCGAAAACGGGCGAGCGGCTCCAGCGACAAGGTGGTCGGATCATTGGGACTTACGGCCAAACCATCCGCGATCGCCGCCATTGCGGCATTACGCGCGTTGAACAGACCGGCGACCTGCCACCTGACGGTGCCCCACTCCCGTCCGCGCCACGTCAGGCGAAACGAGGCCTCGGACCCGACCTCGTCAAAATCGTGGATACGCACATCGTTGTGCTCGCCGGTGCCCACCCGCACGACCTGCGTCCACGGCATGTCGCCCAGTTCGGCGAGGTGCGGATCATCACCATTGAGCACGATGAAACCATTGCGCGGCACGATGCGCGTCAGGTGGCGGAAAGTCCGCTGCACATCGACGAGGTCGCGGAAGATATCCGCGTGATCGAACTCGAGGTTGTTCAGCACTGCGATGTGCGGTGCGTAGTGGATGAACTTCGAGCGCTTGTCGAAAAACGCGCTGTCGTATTCGTCGCCCTCGATCACAAACGGATCGGTCGCGGCCCCCAAATGTTGCCCGACCGGCGGATCCAGCGGCACGCCCCCGATCAGAAAGCCAGGATCGCGCCCATTTTCGCGCAGCAAAAAAGCCGCCATGGACGTGGTGGTGGTTTTGCCGTGGGTGCCGCAAACGACAATGTTGCGCCGGTCGGCGAGCACGGTCTCGGCCAACTGGGCGGGCAGTGAGGTGAAACGCAGGACCCGTGTTTCGAGCAGCCACTCGACCTCCGGGTTGCCCCGACTCATGGCATTGCCCACCACGACCAAATCGGGCGCCAGCGCCGCCAGACGCTCGGCATCGTAGCCCTCGTGCACGGCAATCCCGGCCTCGGCGAGCACGTCACTCATGGGCGGATAGACCCCGGCATCGGCGCCGAGCACCTCATGCCCTGCCGACCGCGCCAACAAGGCCGCATTCCCCATCGCCGTCCCGCAAATGCCCATGAAGTAGATTTTCATACGTAACACGCGAAACATGACCGATTGGACGCCGTGCCTAAAGCGCGATTTGCACAGAAACTGCAACGAAGCGTGGGACGCTGACCGGGGCACGACTGAAGCCCGGTCGATCGCCAACGCCGGCGCCCGCCGCAGCCCCGCCAAAACAAGGCTTGCGCTGACCCGGCCCCCGGGTTTCTTCCCTCATCCCTGCAAGGCCGCTTTAGCTCAGTTGGTAGAGCAGCTCATTCGTAATGAGCAGGTCGTCGGTTCGAGTCCGACAAGCGGCTCCAGGCTTCGGCGGGCGGAGCCAGTTTGCGGGCCGGGTAAAGCGGGAGCCGTGATCAGTTGTTCGGCGCTTCGAAATAGCGGTCGGCCCATTCGAAGAAGGTCGGCCAATTCGGCAAGGTGGTGTGGCCGCCGTGGTGTTGGCGCCACGCGATGTCGCCTTCGATAAGGGCTTCGCCTTCCGCCGGATACTCCGCAGTGCCGAGCGAGCGTTGGCCGAGCAACTCGTAGACCGGACCGGCCTCGACGGCCGCGACGAACATGCCGCGCTGGTCGATCCACTGCCCTTCCACTTTGCCCGAGCCGGCGCTGAGGAAGATCGGGCGGGGCGCGCACAGAGCGAGCAGCTCATGCGCGTCGACCGGCATGTCGTCCCAATCCAGCGGCCCGGCGTATTTCATGAAGTTACCCGCCATCCAGTGATTGGAATAATCGCCCGCCAGGTTTTCCACCCGCTCTCCAAAGTCGCGGCGCAGGATCTTCGCGCCGCCGGCACCGGAGGAACCAACAAAGCCGATGGCAAAGCGCTCATCGAAGGCCATCGCGACCGCAACCGCCTTGCCGTAACGGGACAGGCCTTCCAGCGCGACGCGCGAGGCGTCGATGCGAGGGTCCGTCTCCAAATAGTCGAGACAGCGGCTCGCGCCCCAGCCCCACGCCCGCAAGGCCCCCCACTCATCCGGTGCGCGCAGTTTGCCGCGCGCGGTAAGGCCGATGACGCCTTGGTTGATGCCTCCGCTGGCGTCGGCTTGGAAACTGGTCGGCACCATCGAGGCCGCCGCCCATCCGTGCGCGAGCACCTGCTCTGCCCAACTCGGCCCGGGCGCGCGCGGGAACAACGCCACCAGCCAATCCGGAAAGCCGAAATTCAGGATTGCCGGAACCGGGCCGCTGGCAGCGGCCGGCACCTTCACCGTGAGCTCGATCGCCGGCTGGAGGAAGGGATAGGCCGAGTTGTCCAAGCGACCGGAAAGTCGCTTCGTCACGACCGCGATGTCGCCCACTTTGTCCGCCGTTTCACTCACGACTTCCCAGTGCACCGCCGGCACGTCGGCCGGCACGCGGCCGTAAATCTCGCGCTCAAAGTGCTCCACGATCTCGGGGCGGCGTTGCTGCCACCAGACGTCGGTCGAGGTCACCGGACGGCCGTCGTCGGTTACGAGCGGATTGGGCAGGACCGGGAAGCGCGTCGCTTTGCTCTCGTCGTAATTCACCGCGTTGGGCGCATCGGGATTGTTGGGGTCGGCACCGGGGCGGGTGGACTCGATGCCGAGCACGTCCAGCATCGCGCGCCGGGCGCTGGAGTTGGTGAATTTTTGCGGTGGCAACAGGCCGCGGCGCAGCGCCGGCAACCAGTCCTGGTAGGCGTGCCGGTTGTAGGGCTCCTGCGAGCCGTTCACGTTCTGGTGCCCAGAGTCGGGCAGCACAACCACCTCGGTGTATCCCTGCACTTGATTCACCGCCGCGTAAACGGTGGCCGGCGGACACACGACGTCCTTGAGCCCGACTCCAATCAACATCGGCGCCTTAATCCGCGCGGCAAAGTTGGCGGCGTCGTAGTAGCGACTGGTTTCCCAAACCGCCTCGGGGTTGTCCGACTCCTCGCCTTTTTCATACCAACTCGGAAAGGCCGAGGCGCGCCCGGCCTGCGGCGCGAGGGTGTCGGCGCCGGCGGGCACCAGCGCCAGCGCGGCGGTGATGTCGGGTTGCAGACCGGCGGTCACAAAGGTCTGTTGCCCGCCCTGACTCGTGCCCATGACGACGAGCGTCTCGCCGTTCCAATCGGGCCGGCTGCGCAGGTATTCCACCGCACGGTAGCAGGAGAGATACATGCGCAGGAAGTAGCTCTCGTTGCGGTCGGCTTTACCGATGCCCGCATAGTCGGCGAGCGCTCCGGCCTTGAGGTCGGCGTAGAATTCCTCCGGCTCGTCAATCGGCAGGTCGTGCGGCAGGATATTGAGCGTGAGCCAGCCCTCCTTGGCGCGATCGATCGCCCAGCTGGGCTGCAAACCGTAGACGCCCGCCCATTGCACGATGAGCAGGGCCGGCAATTGGTCGCCCTCCTGCGGCCGGGCGAGCTGGCCGTTGATGTGAGTGCCGCGGATGTTGTCCATCGTGAGGTGCCAATAGTCGACGCCCTCGGTGTCGGTCTCCACCGCCGTGAGTCGGGGGTTCGCCGGCACGGCCTCGAGCTCGGCGATCTTCTCCGCCCAGAAGGCGTCAAAATCCTCCGGCGCCGCGACGGCCGGCTGAATGCGTTCGGGCGCCACCACGCCGCCACTGCGGACGCGATGTTCCTCGCCGTCTCCGTCCGTCCACGTGACCTCCAGCAGCATTGCGTCGGGTTGCTCCAGCTTGACCGCGAGCTCGGCTTCGCCGGCGGCGTCCCACGCGATGGTGCCGGCGGCGACTTCGGTGCGGCCGCCGCGCAGGAACCGATAGTGCACCTCGGCCGGCGCTTCGTCTTCGTCCGGGTTTGTCCAGAGCGCCGTCCAGGTCAGCGTTTCATTGGGCCAATAAACGCCGGTTTCCCGGTGTCGCTGCAGTTCGACCGTGCCGGCCGCAAGGCCGAGCGAGCAGAGGAACAGGAAAACAATCGAGAGGGCGCCGAAGCGTGGGAACGAGGATCGATACATGGCTCGAAGTCAGAGGGGTTTGGTGGGGAAGCGACACCGTAGGATGGGTTCCCGATTGATGCCAACCTTCGTGAACACCAGCTTCGCCACATGTTCACCGCCATCGCCCCCGAGACTCCCGCCGATTGGGAGGCCTACTACCACCTGCGTTGGTCTGTGATGCGTGCGCCGCTCGGGCAGCCGCCGGGATCGGAGCGGGATGAACTCGAAGCCACCGCGTCGCATCGCTGCATCCGCGACGGGGACGCCGTCGTCGCAACCGGCCGCATCCACCTTTGTGATACAAGGACCGCTCAGGTGCGCTACATGGCCGTGGCCGACTCGCACCGCGGTCGCGGACTCGGCCGCGTCATCCTCACCGCCTTGGAGGCTGAGGCCGAGAAACAGGACGTGGCGCGCATCTGGCTCAACGCCCGCGCGAACGCGGTCGGCTTCTACGCGAGCTGCGGTTACACCGACATCGGCGAAGGTCCCACTCCCTACGGTATCCCGCACCGCGTAATGGAGAAGCGCTTAAAGTAGGGCGCTCCTCCCCATCCCGGTGAATCCGGTTTCAGTCTGACGGCATCCGCGCGCCTCCGCGCCATCTGCGGTTCAAACCAAAACCACCACGCTACCCCAACTGGCCGTCGTGCAGTTTCAGCTGACGTCCCGTGCGGCTCGCGTGCGCCGGGTTGTGGGTCACCAGCACCAGCGCGGTCTCGGTCTCGCGGCAAAGCTCCAGCAGCAGACCGATCACCTCGTCGCCCGTGTGTTCGTCGAGGTTGCCAGTCGGTTCATCGGCCAACAACAGGCGCGGACGGTTCATCAACGCCCGTGCTACGGCGACACGCTGGCGTTCACCGCCGGACAACTTTGCCGGGACGTGCTGGTCGCGCTCGGCCAGGCCAACCCGATTGAGCAAGTCCGCCGCCCGGGCCCGCTCGCTCGCGCCGATTCGACCGACCATGCGTGCCGCCATCAGCACGTTGTCCAGCGCGGTGAGTTCCGGAATGAGGTAGAAGGATTGAAACACCATGCCGAGATACCGGCCGCGTCGTGCGGCCGTGAGCGCCGTGTCGCCCGACCAGGTGACCTCGCCCGCATCCAGCGTGTCCAGGCCCGCCAGCAGGTGCAGCAGGGTCGATTTGCCGGAGCCGGATTCGCCGCGAATGCTCACGCTTTCCCCGGCGACCACATCGAGGTCGACGCCGTTGAGCACGCCGAGCGTGCGTTCACCGCTGACGAACGATTTTTTGAGCCCGCGGGCGCGGAGCACGGACGGCGATGACGCGGCGGAGCTCATTCGGAACGCAGGGCCTCCACCGGTTGCAGGCGGGCCGCCCGCCACGCCGGCAGCACGCCGGCCAGGGTTGAGATGATCACGGCCGCGCTGATGATGAGCGTCAGATCCTGATTGGAGAGGTAGGAAGGCAGGTTGCTGAACTCATAAAAACGCAGCAGGGCCTCCTCGCTGCCGGTGAGCCGGGTGAAGAGACCGATGATGTCGTTGCGGAAATGCAGAACGGTGAAACCGAGCGCGACGCCAGCGGTCGTGCCGGTCACTCCGATGATGAGAGCCTGCCAGCAAAAACACAGCGCGACATCGCGGGCGCGTCCGCCCATGGCGCCCAGCAGGCCGATCTCACGGGTTTTGCGCACCACCGAGATGAGCAGCGAGCTCGTGACCGAGAAGGCCGCCACCACGATGATGAAGAGCAGTAGGAAGAAGATCATGTTCTTCTCCAGCTGCACCACGAAGAGGAAGTCCTGATTGGAATCTAGCCACGACCGCGCAAAGGCCCCCGGCGCGACCTCCGGCAACACCGCATTCAGTTCCCGCGCCGCACGATCGGGGTCGACGCCCTCGCGCAGTTTGACGCTGTAGCCGTGCACCTCGTCACCGAGCCCGTAGAGCTCCTGCATGCGGCGCAGCGTCACCAGCACCATGCTGCTATCGAGCGATTGGTGGCCGATCTCGAAGATACCGACCACCTCCAGTTCGCGCGGCAGCATGACCTCGTCGCCTTTCATTTTCTCCAGCAGCAAGGGCGAATAGACCTCCACGATGCTGCCAATGTTGGCGCCAATCGACCACGCCAGCCGGGAGCTGAGGATGATCGAATCGTCGTCGAGCAACTCCAAGGACCCGTTGCGCACGTAGCTGTCGAGCGGGATGACGGAGTTGACCCGATCGATGTCGATGCCCTGCAGACCGGGAAAGGCGGGTTTGCCGCGATACTCCAGCATGGCCACGCCTTCGGCAAACGGCGTCACGCCGAGCACATCGGGTTGCTCGGCAATCGTCGCCAGCACCCCGGCATCGTTCGGCAAGAAATTCGCCGAGCGCACCTGCACGTCGCCCTGCGTATCCACGATCATGCGACGGATCTCGCGCCCGAAACCGCCCATCACGCTGATCGATACGATCAGCAACGCCACGCCCAGGGTCACGCCCAGCACCGAGATCGCCGTGAAGAACGGAAACCGCTTCCCCGAAGGGAAGAGCTGCTTAAGGGCAAGGTAGAGCGACCAAGGCACGGGAGGGAAAAGCTGAAACGCTAAAAGGCTGAAAAGCTGAAACTCAGAACCATGGAACGTCGTTTTGTTTCCGGCACCCTTATTTCAGCGTTTCAGATTTCAGCTTTTCAGCTTTTCGCGGCGGCATCGCCGCCGCCCGGGCGCAGCTGCGGGAAGAGGATCACGTCGCGGATGCTCTCGGCGCCGGTCAGCAGGATGCAGAGGCGATCGATGCCGATGCCCATGCCGCCGGCGGGCGGCATGCCGTGCTCGAGCGCGAGCAGGAAGTCGTGGTCGATCTTCTGCTGCTCCTCGCCGGCCTGCGCCTCGAACATCGTGCGCTGCACATCCGGATCGTTCTGCTCGCTGTAAGCCGGTGCGATTTCCATGCCGCCGATCGTGAGTTCGAACACGTCAAGCACGCTCGGGTCGTCCTGGTTGAGCTTGGCCAGCGGACAAAGCTCCTTGGGCAGGTGGGTGACGAAGGTCGGCTGGATGAGGGTCGGTTCGATCTTCTTGGAGAAGATCTCGTTGGTGACCTCGTAGTCCTCCCAGGCCGGGTTGATCTTGCAGCCGAGGGCCTCGGCCTTGGCGATCTTCTCCTCCTTGGAAAAGGTGAACCAGTCCGGCTCGCCGGTCGCCTCGCGCAGCAGGTCCTTGTAGGACACCTCGCGCCATTCGCCGTCGAACTCGATCTCCTCGCCGCTGGCGGCGTGCTTGATCCGGGTGGTGCCGAGCACCTCGCGGCAGATCGACTGCAGCAGGTCCTTCACCAGCGTCATCATGCCGCGGTAATCGCTGTAGGCCTGGTAAACCTCGAGCATGGTGAACTCGGGATTGTGCCGCGGGGAGATGCCCTCGTTGCGGAAGTTGCGGCCGATCTCGAACACGCGGTCGATACCGCCAACGAGGAGGCGTTTCAGGTAAAGTTCGAGCGAGATGCGCAGCACGAAGTCGACGCCGAGCGCGTTGTGGTGCGTTTCAAACGGACGGGCCGCCGCGCCGCCGGCGACGTTTTGCAGCACCGGCGTCTCGACCTCGAGGAACTGGCGATCCTCAAGGAAACGCCGGATCTGCGAGACGATCTTGGAGCGGGTGATGAGGCGCTCCCGCGACTCCTGATTCACCACGAGATCGAGGTAGCGCTGGCGGTAAACCTTCTCGGCGTCGGACAGCCCGTGCCACTTTTCGGGCAGCGGTCGCAGGGCTTTGGATACGACGCTGAAGGACTCGACTCGCACCGTGATCTCGCCGGTCTTGGTCTTGAAGAGCTTGCCGGTCACACCGATGTAGTCGCCGAGGTCACATTGCTTCTTGAAGACAAGGTAGCGTTCCTCGCCCAGCACGTCCTTGCGGAAGTAGAGCTGGATGATCCCGGCCTGGTCCTGGATCTTCACGAACGAGCTGCCACCCTGCACGCGGAAGGTGATGAGGCGACCGGCCACGGTGACCTCGACCTTCTCGTCCTCGCCGTCGACGTAGAGCGCTTTGGCTTCGGTCGAAAAATGGGTCGGCGCGACATTGTTGCGAAACGGGTCGTCGCCCATCGCGCGCAGGTCGGCCAGCTTTTGGCGCCGCACGGCATGTTGGTCGTGGCTGTTGTCTACCGGTGTCTTCTCGCTCATGGAATCGGTCACCGTGGAAAACGGCCCCAGCCACGGCAAATGCAAAAACCGGTGCATTCGTCGGCCAAAATCCTCAATTTAGCCCCATGTCCCTCGCCCTCGCTTACATCGCGGCCAGCGCCGCCCTTGGTGCGCTCGTTGGCCTCATCCGCCAATGGAGCGAACAGGAAAAGCACCAGCCGGATACGGTGGACTTCGGCGGGGTGCGCACCCACGCGCTCTGGGGCATGCTCGGCTGCCTCGGCGGCACCACCGTGGGTCTCGCGCCGTGGGTGCTTCCGGTGATCATCGTCGCCGTCGCCACCCACCAGATTCTCGCCCGCTGGAAATCAATCGAAGAAGGCCACGGCGGCGGCACCAGTTTCGCGGCGGCCTTGCTCACCTTGTTGGCCGGCGCACTCGTTGCCTGGGGCATGTCGCAGGCCGCCGTGCTCACCACCGCGCTCACCATGGTAATGCTGGGGGCCAAAAAACCGATCCATGCCTGGACCCGCAATTTCACCCCCGAGGACATCCGGGCGGCCCTGCAATTCGCGGCCATCACCGGCGTCATCCTGCCCCTCGTCCCCGACCGCGCGATGGGGCCCTTCAACGGCTTCAACCCCTACTCCACCTGGCTCATGGTCGTGCTCATTTCCGGCGTGGGCTTTGTGGGTTACGTCGCCATGCGCGTGCTCGGCACCAAATCCGGCATCGTGATCACCAGCCTGCTCGGCGGACTCGCCTCCAGCACCGCGACCACCCTCGCCTTCAGTCGCCGCAGCAAGGAAGACCCGGATCTCTCCATCGGCTACGCCTTCGCCATCTGCACCGCCTGCACCGTCATGGTGCCACGCGTGATCGCCGTGATCGCGGTGCTCAACCCTGCGCTTGCTCTCTCTTCGGCGTTGCCGCTCGCAGTGATGACGCTGCCCGCGCTGCTGTTCGCCGCGTGGTATCTACTGCGGTCGCGGGACAGCAAACAGGTCGGCTCGCCCGCGGTGAGCAACCCGCTCAGCCTCAAGACCTCCATCAAGTTTGCCCTGCTCTACGCGTTGTTCGCCTTCATGGTGAAGGCGGCCACCCAGCTCGACATGCAGGACAGCCTGCTGCCGCTGAGCTTTGTGTCCGGCCTCACCGACATGGATGCCATCGCGCTCTCGATGGCCGAAACGCAACGCAATGGCTCCGTGCTGCTCGACCTCGCGACCAAGGCCATCGTCATGGGCGCGGTGGCCAACTCCATCCTCAAGGCCACGCTCGCCGTCTCGCTCGGCGCCCCCGCCCTGCGTAAACCCGTCGCCCTTGTGCTCGGCGCCACCGCCGCAGTGGGCGGCGCCATGATCCTGCTCAACTAAATACCACCCAATCATCTCTCTAGCTGTATCTTACGGCCATTTGTAACGTAATACGTTACAAGTGACCGCCCTGTCTGGGAGGAACAAGGACACGGTGTAAAGTTGCCTTCGCGGTGTGCACGAACACGGTGCGCACCGTGAGCACTGCCACCACCCATCCTTTGCAAATCGTCGACTGGGGTCGCACTTCCTACGCGGAGGCGACCGAGCGGCAGTTGCGCATGGTCGAAGACCGGATTCAGGGCGGCATCACCGACACGCTCGTGTTCACCGAGCACGACCCGGTTTACACCGTCGGGCTGCGTCACGGGGCCGATGCGCACTTGCTCTGGGATGCCCCGCATCTCGCCCGCGAAGGCATCAGCGTGGCGAAGACCAACCGCGGGGGCGACATCACATACCATGGTCCGGGGCAGATAGTCGGCTACCCCATCGTCGACCTCTCCGCGGTCAAAGACCTCCACGCCTACCTGCGCTTTCTGGAGGAGGTCATGATCCGCGCGGTCGGCGCCCTCGGCCTCGCCGCGACCCGCCGCGAAGGACTCACCGGCATTTGGGTGGGCACGCGCAAGATCGCCGCCATCGGGGTCGCCGTGCGGCGTTGGGTGGCCTATCACGGTTTCGCGTTGAACGTGGCGCCTGACCTCCATCACTTCGCCGGCATCGTGCCCTGCGGCATCGCCAGCGCCGAGGGGACGGTCACCTCCCTCGCCGCCGAGTTGCCCCGGCCTCCGACCTCGGCCGAGGTCCGCGACGTGTTGGCCAAGGAATTCACCCTCCTTTGGCAGGATTTTTTAAACCACGAATGAACACGAATATACACGAATGCCTCCGCTAATGGTTCCCCCAGCGGTGACTGCTCACTTGTGATTCGTGTCCATTCGTGTCCATTCGTGGTTCTTTCCGTCTCATGGATCTGACTGACACCACGCGTAAACCCTCCTGGCTCCGTGCCAAACTGCCGTCCGGCCCCGGTTATTCCGCCGTGCGCTCGCTTGTGGATGAACACCAGCTCCACACGGTTTGCCAGAGCGCCCAGTGCCCCAACCTCGGCGAGTGTTGGTCCCGCGGCACGGCCACGGTCATGATCCTGGGCAACATCTGCACGCGCTCCTGCAACTTTTGTGCGATCCAAACCGGTCGCCCGACCGAATACGACATCGCTGAACCGGCCCGCGTGGCCGACGCCGTGGCCAAGATGAACCTCAAGCACTGCGTCATCACCTCGGTCGCCCGCGACGAGTTGGCCGATGGCGGCGCGGGGATCTGGGCCGCCACCATCCGCGCGGTGCGCCACCGCAATCCGCAAACCGCGATCGAGGTGCTGGTGCCCGATTTCAAGGGCCGCATCGATCAGGTCGACACCGTGCTCGACGCCGCCCCCGACATCTACAACCACAATGTCGAGACCGTTGAACGCCTGCAGAAACCCGTGCGCGTGCAGGCCCGCTACGATCGCTCCCGCTCCACGCTACGCCACGCCAAGTCGCGCGGTTTCACCACCAAGACCGGCATCATGCTCGGCCTCGGCGAGCGCAAGGAGGAGATCGAGCAAACGATGCGCGACCTCGTGGACGACCAGGTCGACATCCTCACCATCGGCCAATACCTCCAGCCCACCGCCCGTCACTGGAAGATCGACCGCTGGGTGCATCCGGACGAGTTCGCCCACTGGAAGGAATGGGGCCTGAAACTCGGCTTCGGCGTCGTTGAAAGCGGCGCCATGGTGCGCTCCAGCTACCACGCCGACGAGCAGTCGGAAAAATACACCGGCGCCGAACATCGCAACGACGCCAACGCGCTAGCGGGCACCCGCTAGCGGGCCCGCCGCGCGGCCAGGTTCGCTCAATTGTCACCCGACCCGGCGCGGTCGGGTTTTGCTTTTTGGCCGCCGCCGCACCAGCGTCCCCGGCCATGCACTCGCGCCTTCGTTCCGTTCTTCGGTTTGCTTTGCTCGGTCTCTCGCTCGCCACGGCGCTCGTCGCCGGCGACATCGTTTCCGGCCCCATGTTGGGTTACCGGGCGCATCGGGAGGTCTTCCTTTGGCTCGAGACGAAGGACGCGCAGGAGGTCACCCTCACCTACTGGCTGCAGGGTCAGCCCGACACCGCGTCGTCCCTCACCCACACCGACAAACCCGCCACCCCGGCCGGCACCCAAATCCACCACTTCCGCCCCGGCCTGCTCAAGATGGGCGGCACCTACGATTACAAGCTGGTGATCGATGGCGTGGAGCAGACCCTCGCCGCACCCGCCACCTTCGCCACCCAGGATTTGTGGGAATGGCGCAAGGCCCCGCCCGACTTCTCCTTCCTCGTCGGCTCCTGCGCCTACATCAATGACCCGGAATACGACCGCCCGGGCACACCCTACGGTAAAACCACCCGCACCTTTGAACTCATGGGCGACAGCGGCGCCGACTTCATGATCTGGACCGGTGACAACTGGTATTGGCGCGAACCCGACTACGACTCGATCAGCGGCCTCTGGTATCGCCCGTCCCACGATCGCGCCATCCCGGAGATGCAGAAGCTGCTCGGCGTCATGCACCACTACGCCACCTGGGACGACCACGACTACGGGCCCAACGACTCAAACTGGTCCTACGAATACAAGGACACCGCGCTCGAGATCTTCAAAGCCTACTGGGGTAACCACAGCTACGGCGAACGCGACAACCCCGGCGTCTACAGCAAGTTCTATTGGGGCGACGCCGCGTTCTTCCTGATGGATAACCATTACTACCGCGACGCGGCCGGCCTCGATCAGGACAAGCACCCGGAAAAGAGCCAATGGGGGCGCCGCCAATTGGAGTGGCTGAAACAGTCCCTGCTCGCCGCCAAGGAACTCAACCACTTCAAGTTCCTCTTCATCGCCACCGGCAACCAGATGCTCCAGACCCAGCTCGCCGGCGAGTCGCACGAACTCTACCGTCGCGAGCGCGAGGAGCTGATGGACTTCATCGTCGAGAACGAGTTGTCCGGCGTCGTTTTCCTCACCGGTGATGTGCACTTTTCCGGACTCTACGCCCGCGAGCTTTCCGACGGCCGCAAGGTCTACGAAATCACCTCCTCCCCCTTGAGCAGCGGCTCGTGGAACGTCGAGGTCAGCGAACGCGCCGACGACCCGCACCTGATTCCAGACACCCTCGTCGGCGACCAGAACTTTGTGCGCATCGACCTGCGCGGCGAAGGCAAAGCGCGCGAGCTGCTTGTCACCTGCATCGACAAGCAGGGCGACACCCGCTTCACGCAGGTCATCAAACTGAGCGACCTGCAGGTGAAGTAATCCGTCAACGCCACCGGCAACCGCGTCCGGAGGTCGCGGTCCACCTCAAACCAGCCCATCAGGTGGACGCCGACGTCCCGACGACGTCGTTCCAGTGCGTCAGCCGACCAAGGCATCCGACCAACTGCGTCGATGTCCCACGAAACCCCCGAAAAGACACGAAACCCTGATTCCCTTTCGTGCTTTTTCGGGTGTTTCGTGGGCTCAATTTTCGTTCACCCAGCAAACAGCCCCCGGCTGGGGGCCGGGGGCTGATACCAACGGAGTCAGATCATACCGACGGCAACCACCATCGGATAACTCCAAGTTTCAGGGGCGCGCAGTGAAGGCTCACGTGGCAGCGTTCACCCGCTGCGCGCCCAAAGGTTTCCACCGGAATTCGCTGAAGCCGGGATCGTCGACCCCAGTCCGTATCCAGCGACCGGTTACGGCTCAGTCGAGCAGCGACTGCCACTGGTCCTCGCGGGCGCGGGACGCGGTCTTGAGCGCGCCCTTGGCCACGAAGTCCTTGTAGTTGTCGCCGAGCACATGCACGCGCGGGTTCTCGAAGCCTTCCTCGAGCAGCTTGGTCTGCAGCGCGACGCCGAAGCCCTTGATGAGGCTGCCGCCGCCGGTGACGATGACGTTCTGCAGCAGCTCCTCGACGCTGTCTGGATCGGCGCGGGCGATGAGTTCCTTGGTCATGTTGAAGACTTCCTCGAGCAGCGCCTGGCAGCCTTCGCCCACCTGCGTGGTGACGTCGATCTTCCGCGGCTTGCCGCCGACCATGATGGTGGCGATGGCCGGGGTGGTGGCGTCTTCGCTGAGCACCCAGGAGTGCTTCTCCTTGATGGAGCGCACGCGCGGCAGGGTGAGGCCGCAATCCGGGTAGGCCGCGAGGATCTTTTCGAGAATGATGCGATCAACCGCGTCGCCGGCGAGCTTGGTGGTGAGCTGGTCCTCGGTGGTCGGATAGTGACCCTGGACGAGGCAGACGTCGGCCGAGCCGGCACCGATGTCGACGTAAAGGGAATTGAGGACGGGGTCCTGATAATCGATGTCCTGCAGCTTGTCTTCCTGGCGGTAACCGAGGGCAGCGAGGAAAGGCTCCGGCACAAAGAGAACCTTGTTGAAGACACCGTGCACGGCCTCGCGGGCGTTTTCACGGGCTTCAAGGTCGGAGCTGGCGGGCATGCCAATGACGGCGCGCACCTCGGTGTTGCCCTCGCCGAGCTTGGACTTGATGTGCTGGGCGAAGAGACGGGCGGCCTTGGTGTCCTGGATCACGCCACCCTCGAGCGGGCGGACGAGGTTCAGGTGCAGCTTGTGCTTGTTGGCCATGGCGCCGAAGACGACCTTCTCGTCACCGGGGATGACGCCGGCGAGAACCTCGTCCTTGGCGTAACCGACGACGGTCGGGATGCTCTCATCAACGGCGGCTTCGGTGGCGCCGAGCGAAGCGGCGTAGATGCGGGACATGTTGGTGCCCCAATCGAAGCCGACCAGCAAGGGGGCGTTCTTGGTGAGGGTGGTGTCGGCGGTAAGGACCTTGGCCTTGGAGTTCTTGGCGGTTTTGGTGGTGCTCATTTGATCTGACTTTCTAGTGGTGGTTGTTGGTTGGTTGAACCGAGTTGGTATTTGGATTTTCGTTACTCGCTCAGGCGGTGACCAAAGCGGGTTTTGAAAGGGTTCGGGAAACGCGGGAGCCGGCGGTCGGGTTCCAGCGCTGTTCCATTTCGTTGAGGGCATCGATCATCCCGGCGACGTCGGCGATGGGGATGCGGCGGGTGAGTTGCAGGGGGCGACCGAGCACGCGGCTGCGACGCTCTTCCGCCGGCAGGCTTTCCTCGGCGAGGCGACGGCTGATGACCGCCGAGGCCACGCGCTCCTGCACCTGCTCGAACAGCTTGCGGAGGCGCTCCTTGCGCTCACTGACCGGCAGACCGCAGGCCTGCGACCACTCGCGGATGACCAGCGGCAGCGTGTGCTCCATCAAACGCCGCGCATCCCGATGCCGCCCGGTGCACTTCGCGAGGCAGCTTTCATGAGCCGCTTCACTGATCTCGCGCCAAAGCGCGTCAGCCGAAGCAACCGGAATGGGAGTCGTGGCGGGAACGTGAATCATAGGTGCCGCCATGAATGCATTCCACGTGCCAAAGTTTTTATTTCATTTTTTATCAACGACTTCCATTACATACTCCGCATGCCAATCATTTCCCGCTCATCTTTTGGCATCGCACCCGGCAATTCCTTCCTCCTTGGCCGTGCGCTCGACGATTCCACGGACCGGCATCGACAATTCCCCGCCCCTTCCTAGGTTGAGCGGCAACATATGCCCAAGCCAGTCACGTCCGCCGCCGCCTCCGCCCCGCCCTCCTCATCGCCCTCCGGTTCGCAGACCCGCCAAGGCCTCAAAACCCGCCGGCAAATCGTGGAAAACTGGCTGCCCCGCTACACCGGCGTGCCGCTCGATGAGTTTGGCGACCACATTCTGCTCACCAACTTCCACCGCTACGTGAAGCTCTTCGCCCGCTGGCATCGCGTGCCGATCCGGGGCAAGGACAAGGCCATGACCTCCGCCACGGCGGGTCGGATCACCATCATCAATTTCGGCATGGGCAGCGCGACCGCCGCCACGGTTATGGACCTGCTCACCGCCATCAAACCCAAGGCCGTGCTCTTCCTCGGCAAATGCGGCGGCCTCAAACATCGCGCCGAGATCGGCGACCTCATCCTCCCCATCGCCGCCATTCGTGGCGAGGGCACGAGCAACGACTACCTGCCGCCCGAGGTCCCCGCCCTACCCTCCTTCGCGCTCCAAAAGGCCATCTCGACGACCATCCGCGACTTCGCCCGCGATTACTGGACCGGCACCGTCTACACCACCAACCGGCGGGTCTGGGAGCACGACGCCAAGTTTAAACAATACCTCCGCAAGGTTCGCGCCATCGCCATCGACATGGAAACGGCCACCATCTTCATGACCGGCTTCTTCAACGAGATCACCACCGGCGTGCTGCTTCTCGTCAGCGACCAACCGATGGTGCCGGAGGGCGTAAAGACCGCCGAAAGCGACGCCGAGGTCGACGACACCTACGTCACCGATCACCTCAAGATCGGCATCGAATCGCTCAACCAACTCATCAATCAGGGCCTCACCCTGAAGCACCTGAAGTTCTGATAGACCGCGCCCGTTTTCCGGGCACTCCATGCGCCATCGCCTTCGCCACTATTGGCACGAATTTCGCACCGCCGAAGCCGGGCAACGCTTCCGCGAGCGCTACGCACGGCGTGAACGTGAGCGCAGCTCCGGCGGTTCCCAATGGAGCCGTATCGTGCTCATCGGCATCGCCCTGCTCTGCCTCGTGATTGCCGTGCCACTGATGATCCTGCCCGGTCCCGCCGTGCTGTTCTACGCCTTGGCCGGATTCCTCGTCGCCGGCGAATCCGCTTGGATGGCCGCGCTGTTCGATCGCATCGAGTTATTGCTGCGACGCCTGTTCAAACGCCCCGGGCAAAAGCGGCTGAAGTGAAGCACTCGCCCACGCCCGCGCCTAACGCGCGTCGGCCGCCGACGGCTCTTCCTTCGTCATGTCGAGCAACTGCAATTCCTGCAGGTCGAAATCCTCGTCCACCACAGTCAGGTCGCCGATCTGCACATCGCCCGAACGCCCGAAGCCTTCGCGGACGGTGGTAAGTTCCGGCGTCAGCGTTTCCACGCCAATCGCTGGTGCGCCAACTTCGACGATCTTCGGCAAGGCATCGGCCGCCCACACCCCCCGCGCCGGACTGGAAATACGGGTGTTCCACAGTTTCACTTTGCGGCCTCGGATCAGCGCCTCCCGGTCATAGGCCGCGATGTTCATCACGAAGAGATCGCCTTTGGCCAATTCCAGCACGCGGTCGGCCTTCTCGCTGCGGAGACCGCGCAACCACTGCTTGGGATTCAGACCCAACGGCTCGCTCACCTCATCCATCAAATCGAGTTTGTCGCCGCCCAAGGCGGCCAACGCGCCACCGATGTCACCGCGCACGCTGCCCCAGGAAAAGCCCAACACGAGCGTCGGCTTGTTGTCCTCCGTGGCCGGGATGTAGCCCTGTTTCTTCAGCGTGCGCAGCACGACCTGCAGAAACGCGTCGTTCTCAGG
The DNA here is from genome assembly GCF_051209155.1 of Actomonas spartinae. NCBI lineage: Bacteria > Pseudomonadati > Verrucomicrobiota > Opitutia > Opitutales > Opitutaceae > Actomonas > Actomonas spartinae. The sequence goes on along the minus strand of NZ_JBPJGB010000002.1, from coordinate 1,378,816 downwards.
AATTTTCTCTCCCGCCATGCCCCGCCCAAAATCCTGATAGCCCGCCGTGACCGCCTGGTAATACACCGGGTTTTCACGCGTCACGGGTAGACGTTCCCGTCCAGCCGACGTCATGTCGGTCACCGCCACGACCGCCATGTCCTCAATGTCCGCCCGCACCGCGCCTGTTGTGGCAAGCAACAGGCCGATCGCGGCCAGTAATCGAAGCGAGGAACCAAGGGGACGATACAGATAAGCAAACAAGGACATCGGCAAGTTCTGCGACTGACCCGCGCCGTGCATGTTCCCCCCGCCTACCGTCTATTTGAGGGCGGCGACGTCGTCTTAACGTCAAACGTGTCCGCACTTCGCCCCCAGTCAGGGTGACGGCAACCTGACGCCATGCCCCTGCCCCGTCGCCTTGCTTTCCGATTCCTCGCCGCTGCCGCCTTGCTGGTCGCGCCTTTCGCCTCCGCCGCCATTCGCACCCTCGACGTGGGTGTCGCTCCCGAAAGCCTCACCCAAGGCTGGGACGGCGACTACTACGTGACGATGATGGGCTCGCGCGAGGCCAACGATCCCAACGCCACCACCGACGGTGAGGTGCGTCGCGTCACGCCGGAGGGACAGGTCACCATCTTCGCCACCGGTTTCGACCAACCCAAGGGCATCGTGTTCTCCGGCGAACACCTCGTCTTCGCCGACATGCAGACGGTGTGGAAACTCGACCAGACCGGTGCCAAGTCCGTGCTCGCCGGCCCCGCCGCCTTCCCGGATCCGCCCACCTATCTTAACGATGTCGCGCTCGATCCCACCGGCCGCGGTGTCTACGTCACCGAGATGGGTCCCGTCTGGGAGATTTTCGGGCCCGACGGAATCCGCGCGCTCGACGACCCGCACGTGCTCAACATCCCGCCGCCCGGTCGTGTTTACCATGTGTCCTGGGAGGGTGTCGTCACGGTCGCCATCGACCACACCCCGATGATGCGCTTCCCCAACGGCGTTTTCGTTGAGCCCGACGGCCGCATCCTCGTGTGCTCCTTCTTTCTCGGCGACATCATCGCCGCCTATCCCGGGCAGACGCCGCAGGTCATCGCCACCGGCCATCGCACGGCCGACGGCGTGGAGACCGACGCGGCCGGCAACCTGATCGTGACCGAGGTCCGCACCGGGCGGATTTTTGTGCGCGCGCCCAACGGCCATGAGGCGCGGCTGATCCACACCGCCAAGTCCGCCGCCGATCACTATCTCAATCGCACGACGAACACCCTCATCGTGCCCGATACCGCCTCCGGCGAACTCGTGTTCATCGACCTGTAAGGCCGGCATCGTAAAACGCTGCGTCCGCTCAGGGGCGTTCCCGCGATGATTTACCCCTAAAAAACATACACGCGCCGCCTCGTCCCAAACTCGAAAGCAGCGCGTGTTTGTTTGCGTGAACCAACCTTGATGCGAGAACGAACAAACGGGATCCCGCGCCGAAAGAAAAGCCGACCGGGATGACCTGCCCGAAACCAGGGGCGAAGTGCGCCTTACCGGCCGAAAAGCGTGTCGAGCTTGCCGCGTAGGCTGCGGCTCAACGGCAACTCCGCCCCTTTGCGCAGCACCAAGGTGTAGTCGCCGTGCGCACTCGGTCGCACTTCCTTGATCTCGTCCATCCGCACGAGCGCGGATCGATTGGCTCGCAGGAAAGCGTCCTTACCCAGGCGCTTCTCCATGGACGACATCGTGTCGCGCACCATGTGGCGCGGTCCGGCCGCGGTGTGCAGCACCACATAATTGTCCGCCGCCTCCACCCAGTCGATTTCGCTCGGCGCGAGCAGCACCAGACGGCCGTCGACTTTGAAACTCAGGCGACCTGCCGGCTCCTCGCCGTTCCCACCCTCCGAATGCGTCTCGCGCCACTCCCGTGCCCGCTCCAGCGCGATCTGAAAACGCTCCCGGTCAAAGGGCTTCAACAGGTAGTCCACCGCCTGAACTTCAAACGCATCCAGCGCAAAACTCTCATGCGCGGTCGCGAACACCACCGCCGGCCGGTCACCGACGGGAAGCTTTGCCAGCACCTCCAGCCCGTTCGCACCCGGCATTTCCATGTCGATGAAGAGGATGTCGATACCGCCTTCCGCCAGCCGCGCGATGGCATCGGTGCCATTGCCGCATTCGCCCACGACCTCGATACTCGATTCCCGTTCCGCCAAACGCCGCAGGCGCTCCCGGGCCAGGGGCTCGTCATCCACAATCAATACGCGCATCGCCGTCATCTGCTGCCGATCATGGACCGATTTCATGGCTCAAGAACACAAAAACCTCGGCGCGTGATTTGCGGAAAAGTCATCGTCTATTCCTCCCCCCGGACGCCGCGCCCGGGCGCGGGCAGAGACAAACGCACCTCGGCGCCGGAGCGATCAGACCGGTCGCCGGTCACCAACCGCCCGCCCAAAGTCGCCATCAACTGGGCCGAAAACCGCAGGCCGATCTGGTGACTCGATCCGATCGCGGCCCCACTGGCTTCGGATCGCCCGAACCCCGCGCCTTCGTCCCGCACGCGCAGGGTCCAACCCGACGCATCCACCGCTGTATCGATCGTCACCCGCCCGCCGGCCGGACTGAACTTCACCGCGTTGTGCACCACGTTGCTCAACACGCGTTCAAGCCGCAGTGCGTCGGATATGATTTCCTCCCCGGCTGAAACCTGCGACGCCAGCGCGACGCCCTTGGCCGCCGCCACCGGCGCGACGTCCGCCATCACTCTGTCCACCAGTTCCGCCGGCCGCAGCCGCGCGCGCTCGCCGCCCACCTGCCCCGTCTGGGCATCCAGGAACGCGTCGATCATCTCCACCGAACGCCCCGCCGCGCGCTCGCTGCCGGCGAGCAGATCGCGGCCTTCGTCGTCAAACTTCACTCCCCAGCGATCCCGCAACATGCCGAGGCCAAACCGGACCACCGCCAAGGGCGCCTTCAGGTCATGCGTCGCAATGCCCATGAAGGTGTCCTTGTCGCTATTGGCCTGCGCCAACTCGCGGTTGGTCGCTGCGATCACCCGATTGGCCCGCCGCGCCGCGACATACAACCACGCCAACATCGACCCGCCCACGAGCACCACCGCGGCCGCCCCCGCCCAGGCATTGCGCAGCGAACGCGCCCGCGCGGCCTCAGCCTCGACTCGAGCCTGCTCCACCGACAGCCGCGCCAGCTCGCGGTCCTTTTGATCGACCGCAAACAACACGTTCAGAAACTGCGCCCGGCGCCCCATACGTTCCTCGTTCCACTCGCGCCGATGGGTCTCGCGCTTGTCCGCCACCGCCCACGCCTCGTCGGGTTGACCCAGTCGCCGGTGCAGCTCGATCAAGAGGCTGTATTTCTCCTCCAGAGTGTCGCGCCGCCCCTGCTCTTCCAACATCGTAACACTGCGTTCGAGCACCTCCAGCGCCCACGCCTCCTGACCGGGCATCGCCGCCAAGGCCTCCCCCAAGGTCCCTTCAAAACTCGCTAGCTCGGCCACCGCGCCGATCGCCGCAAACTCCGCCAGCGCCAGCGCATGCAACTCGCGGGCCTCGTCAAACCCGTAGGTGCGGGCCCGCACCGCCGCCAACATCATCCGCGTGCCGGCCCGCAGGTAGGCGTTGTCGCCCATGCCCGCCAAGGTAAAGGCGCGCTCCACATGCTCGCGCGCCCGCGCCAGGTCGCCGGTGCGCAGCGACCGATCACCAAGGTTGCTGTGGCTCATCGCCTGTCCCTCCGTATCGCCCGCTTCGATACGAATGGCCAACGCCTGCCGCTCCAGCTCGTCCGCCCGCTCGACTTCGCCAAGGTCAAACCAAACAACCGCCAGGTTCCCCAGCGTCTCCGCAATGTAGGAGGGGGGGGATTCGCCCCGACGATCGTAGTCCAACGCCCGCTGATAATACTCCACCGCCAGATCACGTTCACCCGAGTCATGCAGGACCGCGCCGAGGTTGGAGGCCGCGCCCGCCGCCCACGTCCACTCCTCGCGGGCCGTGAAGGTTTTGAGCGCCTCCGAAAACGATTCCACCGCTTCCGGATACCGCCCCAGTCCCCAGTGAGCCAAGCCGATGCCGTTGCGCGCTCGCGCCGCCACGTGCTCGTTCTCCAGCACCTCCGCGAGCGTCAACGCCCGCTGCGCCAGGTGAAACTCCAACTCAAATTGCCCCCGTGAGTCAGCCTCAGCCGCGCGAACCGCCAAAAACTCCGCCCACGCCAAACGCTCATCCGGCACCGCCCGCTCCTCGCCCGGTTCCCGCAACCACGCCTCCGCCGCCGCTTCGTCCGCCGTCCAACGTGCGTGCCACGCCTTCTCGTCCGGCGGGGGCTCCGCCCACAGCGTCGCGCCGAGCACAACCAAGCCGATCACCTTCGCCTTCAGCGCTCTGCCTCCTGGTTCGGAGTCGGCGGCAGCACGATCCGCACACAAAGTCCGCCCCCTCCGGCGGGCTCCAGGGCGAAGACGTGCCGCTCGCCATACAACTCCCGCAATCGCGCCCGCGTATTGCCGACACCGATACCCTCGCGGGTGAAACCGCCCTCCGGCATGCCGATACCGTTGTCGATCACGCAAATCTCCAGCGCCTCGCCGACCCGCTCCGCCTGCACCGTGATCCGACCGCCGGCCGTGCGCGGCTCGAGGCCGTGCTTGATCGCGTTCTCCACCAACGGCTGCAGCAACAGACTCGGCACCTGCCACTCCCGCACGCCCGGCGCCACTTTCACCGTCACGGTGAAACGATCCCGAAAACGGATGCGCTCGATATCCAGATACTTCTGCACAAACGACACTTCGTCCGCGAGGCGCGTCAGTGGTTGGCCCGACTGGTTCATCGTCAGCCGCAGCAACTCACTCAGGCGCACCAGCATCGCATCCGCCGCATCCACATCGCTGTGCATCAACGAGGCGATGCCGTTGAGCGTGTTGAAAAGAAAGTGCGGTTTCAGTTGCCGCAACAGCGCCTGCAATCGCGCCTCCGCCAGGTGCTTCTCCAGCTCCAGCGCGTGCACTGTGCGCTCATGATATTTCCGGTAATACTCCAGCGCGTGGCTGGCGGAAAACACCACGCCATAAACCAACAGGTTGAACGGAAAGGTCTTCACCAACAGGGGCTGAAACACCTCCACGAACCCCACCGGCTCCTCAATCATCCAGCCATGCGCCTGCCCCACCAGCGCCCGCAGCACCACATAGACAAACGAGATCACCAGCGCCGCGCCGAGATGGATCAACCCAACCCGCAGCGGTCGCGTTTCATCCGGCGGATACTTCCGCGCCAGCAACAGGATCGGGATAGACAGGACCGCCCACACATACCAATCCCCCAGCGAGTAACTGATCGCCTCCCCCCACGACACCGACCGACCGATCAACGAACTCGACAAGTAAAACTGACTCGCAAAGGCCAGACCCACCAAGGTCCACAAAAGCAGCACACCACTGTAACGAAGCCAGGGACGGGAGCCGCTCGGTGAGGTCATGCGGACCTAGTTGTTTTTACAGAAGGCAACGAAGGCAACAAAGAGCTGTAGCCGCGCCCTCCCTTCTGTAGAAATCTCCTCCGTGGACTCCACCAGCACCACCCTGCCGCCTCCCCAGGCCAAGATCCCACCGCTTTTGCCGGTGCTGGTTCCACTCATCGTCGTCTCGATCATCCTGAACGTCCTCTTCGCCTGGCTCTTCCCCAGTCCGGACACGACTCGTCCCGCTCCCGTCGTCCGCTTCAGCAACACCACCGCCGCCGCCGGCATCGACTTCATCCATCGCCACGGCACCGAGGCCGCGCCCACCTCCATGGGCGGCGGCGTCACCGTCTTCGACGCCAACAACGACGGCCACCCCGACCTCTTTTTCGTCAACGGCGCCCCCTGGCCGTGGACCGACAACGCCTGGCAAACCCCCGCGACCAGCCAACTCTACCTCAACGACGGCGACGGCCATTTCACCGACGTCACCGCCTCCGCCGGTCTCGACGTCGTGATGAACGCCATGGCCGCCGTCAGCGGCGACTACGACAACGACGGCGACGCCGACCTCTTCGTCACCTGTATCGGCGCCAACCGCCTCTTCGCCAACAACGGCGACCAAACCTTCACCGATGTCTCCACCGCCGCCGGTGTCAGCGGCATGGACAACGACTGGAGCACCGGCGCCGCCTGGCTCGATGTCGACCATGACGGCTGGCTTGACCTCATCGTCGTGCCCTACCTCCGCTGGCCGGCCGAGGCCGGACTCGCCGCCGCCATCAACTTCGCCCGCGTCGGCCGCTCCTACGGCACGCCGGTTGGTTTCCTCGACGCCTTTCCCAGTGTGTATCGAAACCGTGGTGACGGCACCTTCACCGCGCTCCGCGATCAGGCGGGGCTTCGGCCCGTTGATCCCCTCACCGGCTTTCCGCGCCACAAGGCCCTCGCGGTTTCGTCCCTCGACGCCGACCACGACGGCACCCTCGACTTGTTGCTGCATTTTCACACCGGCGAGCCCGCCCTCTTCCTGGGTCGCCGCGAGGGCGGATTCGTGCCGTGGGTGTCGGCCGAAGCCCTGCGTCGTGAGGGGCTGTCCGCCGGGTTGGCCGCCGCCGGGTCCCTGCCCCTCGCCCCGGTCAACAACAGCGACGACCTCGCCCCGCTGTTGCAGTCGCTCGATCCCGCCACGCGCTCGCTCGCCCCCGCCAACGAAATCGATCTCGCCACCGTCGGCGGACTCGTCGCACTCGACTACGATCTTGACGGCCATCGCGACGTGTTCAGCGCCCATGGCTTCATGGAGCCCGATCTCGCCCGCATCGAAAGCGACGCGCCCTTCGCCTCCGCGCCCACCCTCTACTGGGAGAACGGCGCCAACTGGGAGACCGCCCAAAGCCTCGCCATCACCGACCTGCCCCGCCCCTTCACCGCTCGCGCCACCGCCACGGCCGATTTTGACGGCGACGGCGATCTCGACCTTGTCATCGCGCAAAACCAGGGCCCGGCCATCTTCCTGCGCAACGACCTGCGCGCCAGTCCGCCGTGGTTGCGGGTCACCCTCCGCGCCACCCGTTCGCAGCGCGCCGCCTACGGCGCCCGCGTCGAGTTGCACACCCCGCGCGCCATCACCGTGCGCACCGTCGCTCCGCAACTGGGCTACCTTGCCCAGTCCGATGACAGCCTCACCTTTGGCCTCGGCGAGGACACCCGCATCCGCCGCCTGGTCATCCAATGGCCCTCGGGGCAGCGCCAGGAACTGCGCGGCATCGGAATCAATCAGCACCTCACGATCACCGAGCCCTGAAGCCCCCCATCGCGTAGTGCTCCGACCGATACGCTGCCGCATTTGGCAAATCCCGGAAAACCGTGTAAGCTGTGCGATGAAACACTTCGACCGCACTGCCGAAGCCGAGGGCAAGCCCCTCATTGAACCCAAGAAGAAGACCACCAAGCTCAACATCGCCATGATCTCCGCCCTCCTGCTTTTTCTCGCCGTGGGCGTCGGCATGATCTCATCGATGGACTGAGCCATCCGCTCCCCTGCGCCGCGCGTTCGAACGCCCCGGCGGCGCCGGCGCGAAGATTACTCGCGTTCCAACACGTAGGGTGTCTGCTCGGTTTCCCGCACCTGCTCGACGAACGATTCAACCTCGCTGGCAAGTTCCTTGGGCCAGTGGCCGGGGAGCCACTCAAGCCGGCGCTCAACCTCCACTCGCCGGTTCACCTCATCATAGTGCGGCGTGAAGAGGTAAGAGCCAAACTCCGCCTCGATCGTGACCGGCTCCGGCGCTTCGTCGACCATGTAGCCGGGCGGCAAAGTAAAGGTCATGCGCTCAATCACCCGGCTGGAGCTCAAGCGGATGGGGTTCTCCCGCTGCTCTGCCTTTAGGCGCGGCAGATCGGTCGGCAGCACCACCGGGTTGAACACAAAGAGCACGTTGCGCATCAACCGCGCGTAGCCCTCGCCGCTGAACGTCATGTCCATCCGGACGCTGTCGTCGTCGAATTCATCGGCGAAGCTTAACGAATCGATCGTCGGCGCGGTCCACCGATCGCGAAACTGGCCCTTCATGCCGCGTTTGCGCTGGTCCTCATCGGTGCGGCGCAACCACGCCCGCAGCGGCGACGCGTCGTCCCCGCGGTAGGTCACCCGCATACGGCCCGTCGCCGCGCCGTGCTCATCGAGCGAGAGTTCGATCTCGCGTTCGATGGAGGAGCGCGCCGGATCCAATGCCGGCAGTTCAACGAGCCCCCCCTGCTCGGCGGACAACCAGAATCCCTGCGCCGACAGGCCGGCCGAGTCCAGTCGCCCCGGCGGGGTGTATTCATCCGTTGGGTCAAAGACCAACCAGCGCCGTCCTTCCGGCCCGACGAACGAGGCCACGTCCCCCGGCGCCGATTCGTCCAAGGGAATGCTGAGCACACAGTGGTTGAACTGCGCCGGCGACACCCAGTCGGTTTCGATTTCGTAGCGCGCCCCGGAACTCACCAACAGTTCGCGCGCGTCCAATCCGACCGCGCGCAACAGGGCGCGCAAGTAGACGGACTTGTCCTTGCAATCGCCGTAGCCCACCCGCTGCACGTCGGCCGCCGCCCGGGGACGGTAGCCACCCGACCGACCGACATCGAGCGCCACCGAAATGTAGCGCACGTTCTGCGCCTGCCGACACAGGCGTTGAATGCGTTCCCAATTGTTTTCGGCGCCAGCCACTGTCTCCACCGCCGCCGCCCGCACGGTCGCGTCGGGCGTGGAAGCCCGTTCGTAATCGCCGGCAAAATACGCCCCCAGTTCCTGCCACGATTCCACCCCAATCATGGTGCGGGTGCGGCTCTCCGCCGACGGCGCGATCAAGGCCACACTCATTTCGATCACTCGCGACGCGCTCCGCGGGGACCAGGTTTCCCACCCCACCCCCGGCAGGTTGCGCAGCGTCCAGGTGTGCGTGCGGCCCTCTTGCTCCGGCGCAACGCCAGGATGATTGGAGAACTTGGTGCGAAAGTCCCAGCCCGCCGGCAGCGTCACCGCGATGGCGGAGCGCACGACCGGCAACTGACTGCGAAACGTCCAGTGCAGCTCCGCCCAATCCGATTCGTCCATCCACTCGATTTCGTAGGCAAACACGTCGCCCTTGCGCGCCACCGTCGCGGCATCGGCCACAATCGCCACCCGACTCTCGCCATACAGTTCCAGTGCACTCGCATGCGCCGCCACATCGACCCGCTCCTTCTTGCCATACTCGCGCACCCGTCCGTCGGGACTCACGAGCCACGCTTTGATCGAGCGCACCCGGCCGGCGTCCTCCAGGTAACTCGCCGAGGCGACCGCCTCATCGCGACCTTCATCGCGCAACAGCCGGATGACCCAACGGGAGTGATGATTGACTCTCCCCGTGCGTTCGACCTCGACCTCGCTGTCGTCCCACAAAACCACCGCCGCCGCATCCCCTGTCTCCACGGCGACGGGCTGCTCGGCGGCCGCCAACACCCACGCCGGCGCTTTGGTCCGCGCGACCAGCGAGCCGGTCGCCGCCAACAGCGCCACGGCGGCAAGAATCCAACATAAACGGCGAGCAAAGGACGGGGCAGGCATGGACACGGGAAGCGGGGGCAAGGTCGGGACTTAGTCGCGCAGGCGGCGCAGGGTGAGCGTATGGTTATCCGAAGCCTGGCGGGCCTCAAAGAGACCCTTGATGAAATCGTAGCGTTCGGTGCCGTGCACCATCTCGTTCAAGGACCATCCGCGCCGCAGCCTCACCTCCCGGGAATCGGGCTGCACCGTCAGCCGATTCTCGTAGGTGCCAATGCGTCCGAAATCGACCCGGTCAGGCGCCGAGGGCTCCTCCAGTTTGAAACCTTCCGGATAAACGATGGTGATGTCATCCAGCTCGCTCCAGAGGTAGGGGAACAGGATGCGGGTCGTGCGTTTCTCGGCCTCAAACACCGGATCCTGGCCGCGGTTGAACACCGCCGGGGAGAAAAACAAACGGGAGCCGGTGCGATCGGCGAAGCCCGGGACGGTGAGGCGGTAACGAATCACGAGGGGTTCCAGGACGTCGTATTTGTGGGCAACGTCGAAGTCGCTCACTTCGGCGTTGGCGAGACTCTCGCGCAGCCATTCCTGCTTCGAATCCCGATCCTCTTCGGCCGAATCCTTTTCGCGGTTCTTTCGCCACGACAACGCCCAGTAGCCTTGCAGGTGTTCCTCGACGGTGCCTTCGAGGTCGCCGTTTTCCTTCAACTCAAAACGAGCCACGCGCCGGCGCAGGGAATGGCGGGCGGCCGAACCCGGCGAGGTTTCGGTCACTTCCTGTTTCGAGTCGCCGATGCAGGTGAGCGCAAAGGAGTTCTCCGGCGCCAGCATGCTTAGCGGCAGATAGGTCGCACCGGGGTCCGTGAGGATCCAACCGTGCGCCATCTTGATGGCCGCGACTTCGCGGAAGAGAAAAAACCGCTCGGTGATGTTGCGACTGACCGGGAAACTTTCGCGGTCCCCGACCGTGGCGAGGCGCACATCAAACCCGGCCTCGGCGGCCAGCGCGATGAAGGTGCGGTTGATCCAGTGATCGTCGCCCATGCGGTGTTTCAGCACGTCCTTCACCGAATCGATTTTGGGCGGATCATCCGCATTGGCGGCCACCGCTTCGGGCGAGTCGCGATCCAGGTTGATCAATTGTGAACGGCAAAAGTCGTGCAGCTTCCGCAGCTTGGCTTCGGTGTCTTCGCTACCGTCGAGGATCGTCTCCAGTTCTTTGCGCAAGGTGCGTTTGCTGGTGCGCAGGATGGCCCGGGTCTCCTTGGCGAGATCGCTGCTCACTTCGCGCCAGTATTGATCCGGCTTCATGTTCGTGCCGTAGCTCAGGTAGAGCAGCACCGTCGCCCCGATACCCTCAAAGTCCGGCGTGTAGGGTTCCTCCGGGAGCGCCGGCAAATCGGTCATGACATAACGGTAGCGATTCCCCCGATCGGGTTTCACCTCCTCCTTCGGCCGGTTGAGGAAAAGGGTTTTCACCACCCCTCCCACCGGGGGCAGCCGCACTTCATACTCACAGTGGCGCACCGGTCGGGACTCCTGGAATTGCAGCAGGTTGATGTAGCCCGCGCCGCCGCCGATACGCTCAAATCGATACTCAATGATCACTCCCGGCTCGAGCCCCGGCGGGGCAAAGGAGGTCGTCATCACGCGCACGCCCCGGGTCTTCACGGTTTCCCGCACAAACACATCGTCCTCGTCGAGCTCGATAATCGTGCCGTCGGGTTTGATGGTTCTCGCCTCCACCTTGTGCACCCGCCCACCGGAGCGGTGCTCGAGTTCAATCTTGGCGAACTCTTCGACGCCCTTCTCGTCGTAGATTCGCACCCGGAAATAGACCTCGCGGTCGGGGTTCCCCAAGCGGATGCGCTTAAAAATGATTTCGCTGTGCGCCTCCGGATCGATTTGGGAACGAGTCTGGTTCCACTCCGCCGGATCGATCGGGTCCCAGTCATTGCGGGCCTCAAGCGAAGTCGCGGTCAGCGCCAACAACAGCGCGAAGACCGCGATCGCCAAGCGGGCCGAGCTTCCCCTTGCGAAGGGGCTGTTGCGCGGAAGAAACGCAGACAAGCGGTTAACGGCTCGAACAAAGGCGGGGTAAGGGCACATTTTCATGGGAACGAACACAGGCTGGAGGAGAAATTGCCATGATCTGCCAGGTGGTGGAGTCCGGCACCCTTTGGTCGTTTGAGCAGCATCCGCCGGCGTGCGAACCGGAGTTCCTTTGAACGGCCGTCACGTGGAAACGCTCCAACTCTACGCAGATCATCATTGTCTAATCGCAGGGGGCGGATCGGCCAGGAATCGTCCCTAGGGTGCCAAACAAACACGCGCTTGTTACGACATGGCAAGACTTTGCTGATCCGCTCGGAGTTTTCGCCCCGCCTCTTGCCCGCCCCCCCCGCAGCCCCGCAATTGCACAACTTGCGATTAGCCAGAGGCAATTCTCACGCAGCATAAGGTTATTATTTCTAATAGCCTAATCCTCCGCGCACGCGTTCAGCCATGAAACCCCATCTCTACCTGTCGCTCTTACCGGAGGCTCTCGTCGCCTCCCATCTGCCGCCCGCCAATTTTGGCGCCTACCTCGCCACCGGATCGCGCAAACGGGCGCGCGGTCAGGCGATCTTTTTCCGGCTCTCCGACAACTACGCCGCGCAAAAACTCCAGGAGATGGACATCTCGTCCGACCTCGAACGCGGTGACACCGAACACCCGCGACACTCCGCCTACCTCTCGATCTATCGGGTGCTCGAGCACACGCCGCTCGACGCGCTCGAGGCCCTTTACCTCGTGACCAACGACGGCCGCGTGCTGGAGCTGCAACCCGCTGACTACTTCCGCGTCGAGGGCCCCCGTTTCCACCTCTACCAGGAATTCGCGCCCGTCACCCCGCGGGTCGTGAGCACGCTCGGCCCCCGGCAGTTTGCCAAGCAGATCACCGACGCTGAACAGAATGTTTCCGTGCCCACCCTCGTGTTTGCCGAACTGGATCTGCAACGGCTCGCCGACGACCCCGAGGCCGAGGGCATCGAAGACCTCCCCTACGCCAACCTGGAACACTTGCGCGACTGCCTGCGCGAGTTGCGCACCAAAGTCGGCAAACCGACCAAGACGGTCATCCGCTACCTGCAGCAGGACGTGCTCTTCCGCACCATCCACCGCGGTTTCTACGTCGCCCAGGCTGGCGGCGGATTCCGTTTCTTCCCCTTCCCCGACCGCACCGTGCTGGAGACCAACCACTACCCGTGGTGGCGCTCCGCCCTGAGCACTTGGGGCGAATAGCCCGCCCCTCCCCCTGCGGGTCGGGTGTGATGCCCGACCTCCGTCGCATCCGCCTTTTCCCGCCATGAGCTCCTCCTTATTTTGGTTCGTCCCCCTCGCATCCGCGTGTGCTCTGGGCTTTGCCGCCTGGTTCTACCGCCGCATGAAAGCCGCCCCCGAGGGGACGCCGCGCATGGCCGAGATCGCCGGCCACGTGCGAGCGGGTGCCATGGCGTATCTGCAGCAGCAATACAAGATCGTCGGCCTCTTCTTCCTCATCCTCACCGGCGTGTTCGCTTGGCTGGCCTACGGCCTCGGGCTGCAGAACACCTGGGTGCCCTTCGCTTTCCTGACCGGCGGTTTCTTCTCCGGCCTCGCCGGTTTCTTCGGCATGAAGACCGCGACCTACGCCTCCTCGCGCGTCGCGCACGCCGCCAGCCAGTCTCTCGACGCCGGCCTGCGCCTCGCCTTTCGCAGTGGCGCGGTCATGGGCCTCGTGGTGGTCGGCCTCGCCCTGCTCGACATCTCGGTCTGGTTCGTGGTGCTCAACCGCTTCGTCACCGACGTCGATCCGGTGCACAAGCTGCTCGTCATCACCACCACGATGCTGACCTTCGGCATGGGCGCCTCACTCCAGGCGCTCTTCGCCCGCGTCGGCGGTGGCATCTTCACCAAGGCCGCCGACGTGGGCGCCGACCTCGTGGGCAAGGTCGAGGCCGGCATCCCCGAAGACGATCCGCGCAACCCCGCCACCATCGCGGACAACGTGGGCGACAATGTCGGTGACGTCGCCGGCATGGGGGCGGACCTCTACGAATCCTACGTTGGCTCCATCCTCGCCACCGCCGCCCTCGGCGCCGCGGCTTTCGCCGCGTCCGGTGATGTCGATGCGGCCTACAAATCCGTCATCGCTCCCATGCTCGTCGCCGCCGTCGGCACGCTGCTGTCCATCATCGGCATCTTCGCCGTGAGAGTGAAGAGCGGTGCCTCCCAACGTGACCTGCTCAACGCCCTCGGTCGCGGCGTCAACCTGAGCTCCGTGCTCATCATCGCCGCGTCCTACGGCATCCTGCGCGCGCTCGACCTGCCCAACTACACCGGCATCTGGGGCGCCATCGTGGTCGGTCTCATCACCGGCATCGTGATCGGCAAGGCCACGGAGTATTACACTTCGCAGGAGTTTAAACCCACCCAGGGCATCAGTGACCATGCGCGCACCGGTCCGGCCACCGTCATCATCTCCGGCCTCGGCGTCGGCATGATGAGCACCGTGGTGCCGGTCATCGCCATCGTCATCGGCACGACCCTCGCCTACGGGTTTGCGGCGGGTTCGTGGCACTTTGAACCCGAATCCATTTCGCTCGGGCTCTACGGCATCGGCATCGCGGCGGTCGGCATGTTGTCGACACTCGGGCTCACGCTCGCGACCGACGCCTATGGTCCCATCGCCGACAACGCCGGCGGCAACGCCGAGATGGCCGGCCTCGGACCCGAGGTGCGCCGCCGCACCGACGCGCTCGATTCCCTCGGCAACACCACCGCCGCCACCGGCAAGGGTTTCGCCATCGGTTCCGCCGCCCTCACCGCCCTCGCGCTGCTCGCCTCCTACGTCGAGGAATTGAAGATCGCCATGCTGCACAACGAGCAGGACAGCTTCGTGCTCCGCGGTGGCGAGGTCATCAACACCGCCCTCGCGACCTTGCCGCAGTTCATGGAGTATTTTCAGGTCAACCTCATGAACCCGAAGGTGCTGCTCGGCATCTTCATCGGCTCGATGATGGCCTTCCTTTTCTGCGGCCTCACCATCAACGCCGTCGGTCGCGCCGCCGGTCGCATGGTGGAGGAAGTCCGCCGGCAATTCCGCGAGTTGCCCGGCATCCTGGAAGGCAAAGACACACCGGACTACGCCCGCTGCGTCGCCATCTCCACGGCCGGCGCGCAACGCGAGATGTTGTTCCCGTCGGTCATCGCGGTCGCCGTGCCGATTCTGGTTGGCATCCTCTACGGCGTGCCGGGGACCTTCGGCCTGCTCGGCGGCGGTCTCTCCACCGGTTTTGTGCTGGCCGTCTTCATGGCCAACTCCGGCGGCGCCTGGGACAACGCCAAGAAATACATCGAGGAAGGCCACCACGGCGGTAAAGGCTCCGCCGCGCACAAGGCCGCCGTCATCGGCGACACCGTGGGCGATCCCTTCAAGGACACCGCCGGCCCATCCCTCAACATCCTCATCAAACTGATGAGCATGGTCTCCATCGTCACCGCCGGCGTGAATGTCGCCGTGACGATTTTCTAAGGATCGCCTCAGAGCTTTTCCAAAATGGCCGCCAGCAGGTGATCCTTCACCTGTTCGGCGGCCTGCGTGTTCTTGAGAAACCCCGCCACCTCAACCCGGAACCGCGGCGTCTCCTGCAAGGCCCGCGCCGCTGCCGGGTTCGACGCATCTTTGCGCCAACGGTGACGAGCCTTGCGGGCCGCAAAATGCTCCAACGCATGCGGCGCTTCCACATCCACCCCGGCTTTGCCGAGCAGATGGAGGCGCCAGAACTGTTCGCCTCCGGTTTCCATCGACCGCGTCAACGTCAGGTCACCGACCTCGGCCAGCGGCACCACCGCCCGGCGCGGCCCCCGCCAGGTGAAACGCGTGAGGTGCAGGTGCGTGTCATCCAGTCGGCACTCCGCACGCGGCCAGGCCGTGCTCAGGAAGATGAACAAGGGGAGCAACATGAACGCCCCCGTGAACCAGGAGATGACCGGAATCCCCGCCGCCGTCACGCCGCCCAAGACCAGCAGGATCACCAACTGCAACCAGGCCGCCTTGCGCGCCGCCGGTTGGTCGATACGCCAAATCCGCACGCCCGCCTCGACGGACTCTGTCACGCCCGCTTCGCGCATGAAGTCGTCCGGTCGGCGCACGACCTCAGACTCCAACAAGGGCGCCGGTGCCACACCCAGCGCCAGATCCTCCCCACGATCAAACACCGGCACCGCAAAGGTCGTATCCAGTTTTCCCCCACCACGGAGCGGCGCCGTGATCTGCAACCGCCAGATCACGCGCGCCTGCGGATTCGACTCATCGGTGGGTTCGCCCTTGCCGCGGGGCACCTGAAACAGCACCGGCACGTCCCGTAACGCCGCCCGGTGCGCGAGCTTTTCGTCGTCGAGCACGGTGCCGGTTTCCCAAATCACGACGTCACGTGTGCGGCGATTCTTGCCCGAACCCGACACCGTTTCCCGCACGTTGCGTAGCTTGAGGGTCACATCACCCGCCACCTCCGCTCCGTGTGGAATGTGCACCACTCCACCCACAAAGCCGCCCCACGACCCGGGCAGGGGGTCGGGACGAAAGACCAACGTGCCCAGCCGACGATGGTGCGCCCAACGTTTCCACGCCGACCTCAACATCACCAACCCGACGACCCAAAACAGCAAAACCAGCAGGATGAGGTGGTTGCCTTTACGCAGTTCGGCCGGGATCGCCCAAACCGCCGGGGCGCTCAGCCCCATGAACACCAGCGCAAACAAACTCAACGCGATCGCCTCGCCCTTCGCCCCGCCGGAGATCTCACCGGCATGCCACTCCTCCTTCCAGTGCCAAGGCTCATCCGGATACTGTTCGCGCAGTGCCTTCTCGCGAGCGGCTCGGGCGCTGGATTTCGCCGTCACCCCCGCCAGCAATGCCCACATTCCGGTCAAGAACGCTCCCACCACGGCCACCCCCGCGCCCTGCTCATTCCCCGCCCCTTTCAGCTCCACCGTCCACCAACCCAGGGCGATGGTGACCACCACCAACGTCCCGACCAAACGTGCCCGCCCGCCTGACGATTCTGGTGCCGGTGCCCGGTTCATGGCCCCCGGATGCTGGGACTCCGCGCCCCAAAATCAATCCCAGCCCCGGCCAATTTGTAACCCAATAGGTGACAATTTTCGGGAAGATGCCCAGAGGTGGAACCCGCGCCGCGCGGCCTTCGGGTTGGCCGGTCTTGCTTTCCGCTTTGCACCGCCGGGCGAAACCGCGAGCCTGAGCAGACGCATGGATTTCATTCTCGACCGCGACGACGACGCCCCGACCCGACCCGGCTTTCCGCCGATCGACTTCAAGGCCGAGCTCAATGAGGAGCAATACAACGCCGTGACCGCCCCGCCCGGCCCGGTGCTCGTGCTCGCCGGCGCTGGCTCCGGCAAGACCCGCACGCTCACCTATCGCGTTGCCTGGCTGCTCCACCAGGGCATCCCGCCCGGCGAGATCATGCTGCTCACCTTCACCAACAAGGCGTCCAAGGAAATGCTTCACCGCGTGCACGACCTCACCGGCGCCGAAGCCAACCGTTTTTGGGGCGGCACCTTCCACAGCCTCGGCAACCGCGCCCTGCGCATGTTTGGCGATTCGCCCGCGCTCAAGTTGCCGCGCAACTTCACCATCCTCGACGCCGACGAATCCGAGTCGCTCCTCAAGCGCGTGGTTGAGGCCGAGCAAAAGTCCTTCTTCAAGGACAAGACCAACCCGCGACCCGGACCCCTCTTCAGCGTGATTTCCATGTCGCGCAACACCCAGAAGTCCCTCGCCCAGACCGTCGACGAACACTACCCGCAATACGCCGATATCGCCGTAGCCCTGCCGACCTTCGCCAAGGCCTACGCCGAATCCAAACGTGAGCAAAACGTGGTCGACTACGACGATCTGCTCGAGCTCTGGCTCAAGCTCCTGCAGGAGGACAAGCAGGTCGCCGACTACTTCGCGCAACGCTTCCAACACCTGCTCGTCGACGAGTATCAGGACACCAACACCATCCAGTCCCAGATCGTCGACGCCCTCGCCCCTCACCACCGCATCATGGCCGTCGGCGACGACGCCCAGTGCATCTACTCGTGGCGCGGCGCGAACTTTGAGAACATCATGACCTTCCTGGACCGCCACCCCGGCGCCCAGCTGCACCGCATCGAGACCAACTACCGCTCGACCCCGCAGATCCTCAACCTCGCCAACGGCGTGCTGCTCGCCCAACCCGTCGGCCGCCACTTCGACAAGGAACTCCGCGCCCATCGCGCCAATTCGCAAAAACCCTACGTCGTTCAGACCATGGACGACCGCGAGCAGGCCGAGTTTCTCATCAAACGCATCCGCGCCCTGGTCGAGGACGAGGGCGTCTCGCCGCACGAGATTGCCATCCTCTACCGCTCGCACTTCGTCGCGCTCGAAACCCAGCTCGCCTTCTCCCGCGCCGGCATTCCCTATCACATCACCTCGGGCGTGAAGTTCTTCGAGCGCCAGCACGTGCGCGACCTCGTCGGCATGCTGCGCTTCGTCTACAATCCGACCGACGAATCGGCCTGGCAACGCGTCGCCTGCCTGCTGCCCAAGGTCGGCGAAAAAGGTGCCCAGAAAATCTACGCCGCCGCACTCGATCACGCCCGTCTCATGCAGCAGGACTTTGTCGACGCGCTCACCACCGACGACGTGCTGAGCAAGGTCCCCAAGGGCGCGCGCGACGAGTGGCCCAGCTTCTGCGCCTCGCTCAAACAAACCGCGGTGGCCATGCGCGAAGAGACGCCGCAAATCACCGTCGAGGTCGCCATCGACGGCTGGTATGGCGACTACCTCAAGGGCGCCTTCGCCGACTACATCGACCGCCTCGACGAACTCGGCGCGCTCGCCGGCTTCGCCTCCCGCTACAACGAGATGCAGGACCTGCTCGCGCAGATCGTGCTGCTCAACGGCGAGACCAGCGACCGCTCGGTCGACCCGAATCAGGAGGCCGTCAAACTGACCACCGTGCACCAGGCCAAGGGTCTCGAATACGACGTCGTGTTTGTGATCGGTTGCGCCGACGGCCAGTTCCCCACCCGCCGCTCCATCGAAGCCGGCGACGTCGAGGAGGAGCGCCGCCTCTTCTACGTCGCCGTCACCCGCGCCAAGAACGAACTCTATCTCTGCTACCCCAAGGTCGCCACCAAGGGCGGCCCCGGCGGCATGCTGCTGAGTCCCTCCCGCTTCCTCCAGGAACTCCCGCCCGATCTCTACGAAGGCCTCCGCATCAAACGCGCCTACGGTTGGTGAACCTCAGTGGCGGCTTTTTGCAGCTCGATTGTCGCACGTTCTGCGACATCCATGCAGCTCGGTTCACCACGTATATTCACCCCACCATGTTGACCTTAGCCCGGCTTCGGCTCACGCGCATCCTGGCGGCCTTCCTGATTCCGGCCGCCACCCTCAGCGCCGATTTCGTCGTCTCGGTTTCATCCGAGGTGCAAAACGTCTATCCAACCGTCTACGCGTCGGGAACGCACGTCATCCTCGGAACCGACGAAGCCACCGTCGCAGCCGCAACGGGATATCAGTGGTTCCACGACGGGGCTCCAATCGCCGGCGCGGTGAACCCCCAATTGGAACTCGTCCGCCTCGACGCTGCCGACGCCGGCAACTATCGCCTGCAAGTTTCCCGCGGCGACCACACCGAGTTCAGTTCCAACACCATTGTCATCAACGTTGCGCCCGCCGCGCCCAGCGTCGTCGATACCACCTTTGCCGCTCCGGCTGATCTCCCGACCTCGGACTACACCGCGCCCCCAACGGAAGCCGGCCGGGTCCTTGCCCGCACGTCTCAGGGGCGCGTGCTCACCTCCCGTGCTCCGTTCTCGTTTGACCGGAACGGATTGGCGCTGCCCCTCACGCTCCCGACCGACTTTGATGGCCAACAAGTCCTCACCGAAGCCGTGGTCCGCACCGATGGCAGTTTCTTCCTCCGCCAAGGTAACCGTCTCGCCCGCTTTGCAGCCGACGGCACCCTCGACTCCGGATTTCGTTTTCAAGCCCCCTCCCCTTCCCGCCTCGAAAGTGTGATCCTCGACTTCTTGGAGCGCCCGTTGGTCACGCTCCGTTTTCCCAACCACGAATCACCCGACAATTACACCAACGGTCGAGACACCACGCATCGGCTACTGCCCGATGGCACCTTCGATCCTGCCTTTGCCGGGCCTCGCACCAGCGTGCTCTACAGCCACCTCACGCTATATCCGCTCGTCGACGGTCGCTGTGTGGTTTATGAGGCCTACCATGGCTACAGCGGGCTCTATCTCATCCGCGAGGATGGCTCCCCCGATCCCATGGTGTCGCCGGCCTCCGGGGTAGGAACGGACCAACCGCGAGTGGATCCTTTTCGCGGGCTGATCTACTTCCTACCCGCGGTGCCCGCCCCTCCCTATCGCTACCGTATCACCTCGAACGCGATTGAGACGGATGCCGATTTTTTCCCCGGATACCAACGCCCGCTCCACTCCTCCTACACCGTAAACTCCGACGGGAGCTTCTACCTGTATGGTGAGTTCGACTCGTGGGATGGCCACCTCACGACCAACGTCGCCCGTCTCCACCCGGATGTCAGTCTGCCTGGTGGCCCCTTGCCCACGGCGTTCATCGTCGGTGGCAAAAGCAACATCACCCGGGGAGCCAACGTCACCCTTACCGCAATCCCGCGGGGAAGCGGCCCCTTCTCCTACCAGTGGATCGCGTTGGACCGGCAACCGCTGCCCGCCAATACAACCGGTCCGACGTTGGAGATCGCCGACGTTCAGTTGGAGAACTTGGGCCGCTATCAACTTCGCATCTCCGGGCCTGGTGGTTCGACGCTGAGTGGTGTCGCCAAACTCGCCGCCGAGAATTCGGTTGCGGGACTCGCCAACCTTTCCGCCCGAGCCGTGCCGGGCGACGGTGAGGACGCCATGATTGTCGGCTTCGGCGTGCAACGCCCTTCGTCGGGCTCCACCGGTTCCTTTTTGCTCCGCGGCGTTGGTCCGTCTCTGCAGGACCACGGCGTAGCCGCACCGCTCGCCGATCCGAGTCTCAAGCTATTCACCGTCGACGGCACCCAAATTGACGCCAATGACAATTGGACTGACAACCCAGCGAAAGACCTAATCCGCGAACGTAGCGCCCAACTAGGAGCCTTTCCACTTCGGGAACCCAGCCTCGATGCGGCTTTGCTGGTCGGGGTGCAGCAGTCCGGCAGCCTGACGGTTCACCTCAACAGGAACCCCGCCGATCAAGGCCCGGCCCTGCTGGAAGTTTACGAAATCGCCGACCTTCAGAATTTTTTCCGCTATGCGACGTTGGCGAATCTCTCCCTCCGGGCCCGCTCCGCGCCCGGCGACGCCACCGCCACCGCCGGATTCGTGCTCACCGATCCGCTGGGCTTCGACCGCCCTCGCCGGCTGTTGCTTCGAGCCGTCGGTCCTACCCTGGCCTCCTATGGCATCACCCATCCCCTCCCCGATCCGGTGCTCACTCTGCGCAACGCAGCCGGAGAGGTTTTGATGTCCGTCGACAACCGGGACGATGTCGCCGACACCGATCAGCTCGCCGCCATCGAGGCCGCCGTGGGCGCCTTCGAAGTGCCGCCAGACTCGCTCGACGCCGCTTTCGTGATCGAACTTCCGCCAGGCGTCTACACCCTGGCAGCGAGCGACCGAAACGACGCATCTGGCGTCGTGATCCTGGAAATTTATCTAATTCCCTAGGCGTAGGGTGGCAGGGCACTGACGGCACCCTCCAGGTGCTTCCTGACATCCGAACGAACCCCACCTCCGATGAAACTCACCGTCGCCCAGCGCCGAACCTTGCTGGTCACCCTCGGCCCACGCTTTGAAGCCAACGACCAGCGCCACCCCAAGTTAAAGTGGACCGGAGTCCTCGCCCGCTTGGAGGCCTATCCCGCCAAACTCGCGGTTTTGCACGAAATGGAAGCCACCGGCGGCGAGCCCGACGTCGTCGACCACGACGCGAAATCGGGCGAAGTGACCTTCATGGACTGTTCTCCCGAGAGCCCGGCCGGCCGCACCGCACTCTGCTACGATCGCGCGGGTTGGGAATCGCGCAAAGCCCACCATCCCGCGGGCAACGTCGTCGACACCGCCCACACCATGGGCGTCGAGCTCCTGACCGAAGAGCAATACCAGCACCTGCAATCGCTCGGTGAGTTTGACCAGAAAACCTCCAGTTGGCTCGCAACGCCTGCCGACGTGCGAGAGCGCGGCGGCGCGCTCTTCGGCGACCGCCGCTACGGCCGCGTCTTCATCTACCACAACGGCGCCCAGTCCTACTACAGCGCCCGCGGCTTCCGCGCGGCGCTGCGGGTATGAGCGCAATACAGCGCAGGGGCGCAGCGCCCCCTAGAGTCAGCGCCGAATCCGATCCCATCCCGGGGGCCGAAACACGATCGGCACCACGATCGATTGTTCGATCTTTTCTCCCGCCGCAGTGGCGGCGCGAAACTTCCATGCGCGCATCGCTTTTTCACACGCGACATTGAGCCGTTCATCGCTACTTGCGATCACCTCGATTTCGGTCGGACGTCCATTGCGTTGCACGTTCGCCTTCAACAGCACGATCCCATACCCTTGTTCGAGCTCCTTGGGATAGTCGGGCAGCTTCCGCCGAACCACCAAAGCCGGCCGATCCCCGCGAGCACGCGCGACCGCCTGATCGTAGGGCAACCCCTCTTCCGGAACGATCTGTGCCGCCGGATAGCGCACAAACATATCGAGCATGGTGATGACCGGATACTCCTCGTTCAACGCGGGCTGAAAAACGAACTGCTTGACCGCTTTCTCCACCGCCGCGGTCCAGCGGACATCCGTGATCGGGTGGACCCGAACCTGCATCACTTGTCCCGTTTCATTGATCAGCACCCGGGCCATCGCAACCCCTTGTTCTTCGGCGTCAGGATCGTCAGGGCGCTCCACCGCGACCAGCTTCAGCGGCACCGGCAACTGATCCACCTCATTGGCCGGCACGAACGCGATTTCATCCATCACCGGATTAAATTCAAAAGGAGCGGTGAATCGGCGCCATCCGACCTTTCCCTCGGGCATCGGCTGGAAAACCCATTGTTCAACCGCACGCCGCGCCTCCCGGCCAAATTCCTCACGGGAGGCTTCCAAAACCCGGACGAAACGCGTGTCGCCATTCGGTGCGACGAGAAGTTCAAGCGTTGCACTTCCGTCCATGCCCTGCAGCCAAAGTTCCTTCGGATACTGCGGCGCAACTCGCGTCAACATGCGCGGAGGCTCCGGCGGACTCACCACCTCCGGGCCGGCTTCGATCGTCTCTGCGCTCACGAGCTCGACCGGTTCGTCAACCGCATAACGAGCGGCCAACCCTGCGACATTCCAACCCGCCCCCATTTCGTCGTCCCCCGTCCAACCGCCCAACACCGCGGCCTGCAGTGCCGGCGAAAACTGTTCCGCCAGAGCCTGATCCAGCAGGATCTGCTCGTAAACTTCGCCACGAGGCAAACCGACCTCGTGTTCCAGCAGCATCGCCGCGGTCTCTTCATCACGACGGTCCAGCGCCTGTGCCCACAACACCGCCGCGTTGGCCGCAATCGTAACGGGTTTCACCCCCAGTTCCAAAAGTCGCGCCGCGACCTGGTGGCTGCCTTTCTCCAGTGCGACCGCCACAAAGTCCCATCTACCGTCGGGACTCATCGTATGCGGATCCGAGCCGGCCTCGACCAACAGATCCAACATTTCGACCTGATCGCTCACAATCGCTTGATAAATCGGGAAGTAATTCTGTTTCGCCAGCACGTCCCAATCGATGCCTCGCGCCAACAAAGCACGCATGATTTCCGCATCTCCTTGCGCCGCTGCGACGCGCAGGAGCAGGTAGGTCGAGCCGGCGGCGATATCACCGCCTTGAACACGGGCCCCATGCTCCAACAGCAGCTTGACGGCTTCGGCATTTCTCGCCCCGACCGCTCGAATCAATGGCTGCAAAAATGCCAGTTCTCTCCGCGGCCATTCGACTCCCGCCTCCTGCAGTTTTTGCACCATCTCGCGACTTCCGCCCATCGCGGCCAGGATGAGCGGATTGGCGCCTTCGTCTCGACTCCACTTACCTTTGCGGTGGGACAAAAGCAGGTCGGCAATCTCCCATGCGCGAAGGTTCAGCGCGAGATTCAGCACGAGCACGCGCTCCCGACCTTTGCTCTCTGGATCCACCCCCTCCTCAAGCAACCAAGCCACCACATCCCGCCGACCAGCCAAGACGGCCCGCCACAAGAGATTGGGTCCGGGGTGGCGTTGCCAGGACCGTTGCTCCGCAGCCCACTGCTGGAGCGAGGCCAGACTCCCGTTCAAGGCGAGCCGCTCGCAAATCTCCTCGTCCAACTTTTGCCAGACGGATTTCGTGTCGGCTCCGCCTCCGACTGTTTGCTGGTCATGTAGAAGAGACTGCGCAAAACGCACGTCCGCAGTTTTCGCTCTCCCCTTGGGATGAAGCACCACCGGCTTTCCGTCACGAAACACGCCGCACCACAAATAGCCGTCCGTCTGTTCGCGTCGCATTTTGATTTTATCCCCGTAGATCCATGATTGGCCCTTCGGGATTGTCGGTATCGGTCGAAAAGCCACGTGGATCAGTTCCCCTTCCTCCACCCACGCCCGGGCAAAATACAATCCGGTTAGATCCTCCTTGGCCTGAATGCTGGCGCGCACCACCACGGATGAAAATTCAACCCAGGAGCCTTCGATCCGCGGGGAATGATGGACCGCGTAACTGACGGACATCTCGCCTTTGACCAACTCATAGTCTCCGGACTCGCCGAAGCGAAACACGCCACCCAGTTCCAATGGAAATGCCTTCCCGTCCCGCACGGTGGCAGGCCCGGCTCCGATCGCCGCCTGCACCGGCACGGAGCCATCTTCCTGGTCATACCACAGGGTCGGTTGCCCGAAACAAAACCCGCTAACCGCCAGGAAAATCAACCATGCGAAAGATCGACCGAAAATATTAGGATTCACCCGGGCTGCTGTCGACTTCGCTAAGTCCATACAAGACCCGCAAGTCACCGCGATCAGACGTCACCGGCAACCGAATTCTCCGGCACATGGGAAATTCAAAGCAGTCCCCAAATTCGCCCCGAAAATCGCAGTGGAGGCTTTCGGAAAACCCGTTGTCTTGGAGATACTGGCCAACACCCCACAGCGCATGCCATGACCCGATCCAAACTTGGTCGCCCAGGCCTCACCGCCATCCTGTCGATATTCATCAGTGCTTTAGCCGGTGCTCAGTCTGTTCGCCTCGCCGAAGTTCCATTCACCTCTTTTGCCACCACCGGAGGCACTCTCAAGATCACACCCGGCAGTGCCATGACGCTGGATCTCGGTTCCTGGTCTCCGCCCGCAGGTCCCTCCTCGGTGCAATGGTATCACGACGACATCGCGATCAGCGGGGCCACGCAAGCGGAGCTCCGACTGACCAACCTCGCGCCATCCGACTCCGGCAACTATCGCGCCGCCATCACCACTCCGCTCGGCACCACGTGGACCGCGAACACCGTGGCCATCAATGTGCAGCCCCTGCCGCCGTCGGGCATCGACGACAGCTTCACAACGGTGGCCCTCCCGGACGAGAGCGGCCCGGGAACTCGCTCGCCGCTCGCGTTTATGCCAGACGGTCGCATCGCCATCCGTTATGCCACCGCAGGCGGCACCGGGATCGCGGTGCTGCAACGCGACGGCTCGCTGCAAAGCCAGTTCCTGCTACCGGCTTCAAACGGCGTGTTGCTCACGACCACCGCAGATGGTCGCCTGCTGTTCTCCCGCGCTCCCCACTTGCGGGCCGCCACGGGCGAGGCGCTCGACTTCACGTTACCCGCCACCTTCGATCCGAACACTCCGCTCGAACAGATCGATGCCCTCGCCGACGGCAAACTCCTGCTCCGGCAGGGCTTCACCCTCGTGCGCTGCCTGGCCGACGGCACGCAGGACGCCACCTTTACACCGATCGATTTGGAACCGGGTGACTATCAGCGCCACACGGTGGACGCGCAGGGTCGCGTTTATGTGTCAAACCAGCGCATCCGTCCGCATCCGTTCCTGTCCGACCTCACGGAAAAAACCGCCAGCTGCATCCGATACGGTTCGGACGGTCTCCCCGACACCACTTTTATCCCGATCGGAGCCGAAAGCGTCGAGCGCGGCCGCCACTGGGCCTACGATTTGTTTATCCGGCCGCTCGACGACGGACGCCTCGTCGTGCTCCAGCGCTACGGATCCGCGGCCAACATCATTCAACTCCACCGGGAGGACGGCAGCTTGATCGCCGGATCACCGCTGGATTTGGGCCTGCAGTATTGGCCGCCTTTGGTGGACGTCGTCCGTCATCGACTCTTCCTGAATGGCGAAAAGCTGGCTCGCGTCACCATCCACGCCACCGGTTTCTCCATCGACGAAACGGCCTACTTTGGTTTCCTCGAAGCCGCATGGCGCTTTGATTTTCCGTTCCTCGCGCCCACCGGCGAGCTGTATGTCGGCACTTACAACGTCTCCGGTGCCCAGCGAGCGGGCGGCGGATTCGTCCGCCTCCGCCAGGATCTCACCCTGCCGTCGGGCTTCGCGCCGCACGTGGATCTCGTCTTCCCTATCTACTGGACCCTCCACGCCGGTTCTGACGTGACGCTTCGCAGCCAGATTTCGGGCGATGCCGGGCTTGCCTACCAGTGGCTCGCCCTCGACGGCCAAACCCTGCCCGCCGTCACCACGGCCGCCGAATTGACGATACCCAACTTTCAAGCGCAACATCTGGGGCGCTACCAGCTGCGTGTTTCCAACGCGTATGGCAGCACCCTGAGCGCTGTGTTCGATCTGCTCGCGGCCGACCGTCCCACCACTCTCGCCAACCTCTCGGGCCGAGCCGTGCCCGGTGAAGGTGACAACGCGCTGATCGCCGGGTTCAGCGCCACCCCCGGAGCTGGTGCCGGCCCCTGGCTGCTTTTCCGTGGAGTCGGGCCCGGCCTGGTGCAATACGGCATAACCCAGCCCGTATCCGATCCTGAACTACGCCTGTTCAATGTCGCCGGCGAGCAGATCGGCGACAACGACACCTGGGGTCCAACCACCAACGCCCGCAACCGCTTCAACGCGGTCGGCGCCAAGGTGGGCGCATTCCCGCTGCCGACCGACAGCGCCGACGCCGCGCTCGAACGCGGCCTCCATGACCGCGAACCCTACACCGTTCAATTGGTGAACAAGGGCGCCACCAACGGTCCCGGCTTAATCGAAATTTACGAGGCCACCGACGAACGCAAAGGACTCCGCAACCTTTCGCTGCGCGCCCGCACCGGTCCCGGACTCGCCACCGCCAACGCCGGTTTCGTCCTGACCGACTACGCCGGCTTCGGCCGTCCCGCCCGCGTGCTGCTCCGCGCCGTGGGCCAGGGCATGCAGGCCTACGGGGTCAGCGACACGCTCAACCAACCCCGGCTCACCCTGCACCGCGCTGACGGCACCGTGCTTCGTCAGGGCGGACCATGGCACCGGGAGGCGGACGCCGCCCAAATCCGCTATGCCACCCCCGTCGTCGGAGCCTTTCCGCTGGCCGAGGACGGCACCGATGCCGCCATGGTGGCCGAACTCGCGCCCGGCGCATATTCCCTCACCGTCGATTCGCTCGATCCTGCACAGCTGGAAGGTGTGGTGATCCTGGAGGTCTATCTCCTTCCCTGAGCGCGAACGCCGCGCCGGTATCGCGAACCAGAGAACGGTCGCCACCGTTTGCGATCCCACGGGTTGCTGTTTTAGCTCGGCCGTCTTTGCGCCGAGTCCGTCTGGATTCGGTCCGCCCCTTCCCTCACCCAACCCCCTACGACCTAACCATGAAATTCCTTCAAAGGACCTTGGCCATGGCCTTGCTTCCCCTCGCCACCCACGCCACCGCGATCGAGGTCTCGCTCGACGCGCAACAGCGCGAGCACCCGATCAATCCGATGATCTACGGCCAGTTCATCGAACACCTTGGCCGTTGCATCTATGGCGGCATCTGGGCCGAAATGCTGGAAGACCGAAAGTTCTACTTCGAGGTCACGCCCGACTACGCGCCCTACACCAGCCTCGAAGACACCGAATTCCCCGTCATCGGCGCCTCGCCCTGGCAAATCACCGGCGACACCGCTGGTCTTGAGATGGTCGCCGAGGATTCCTTCGTCGGCGATCACACCCCGCACTTGATGGCCGGCACCGGCATCCGCCAGCTCGACC
Source organism: Actomonas spartinae (assembly GCF_051209155.1). Taxonomy (NCBI): domain Bacteria; kingdom Pseudomonadati; phylum Verrucomicrobiota; class Opitutia; order Opitutales; family Opitutaceae; genus Actomonas; species Actomonas spartinae. The sequence continues at coordinate 1,351,041 of NZ_JBPJGB010000002.1, read as the reverse complement.
TCACGTGGGAAAAGGGCCGCGGCTACGAGGGCTACGTCTGGCTCAAGAAGACCGGCGAGGGCCACGCCCGCGTCACCCTCACGCTCGGCGGCGTCGACGCCCCCGGCACCTTCGAGTTCGTCGTCACCGGCGACGACTACGAAAAATATCCCTTCTTCTGGGCAGCCACCGCCGACAGCGCGAAGGGCACCTTCGCCCTCGAGGTGACCGGCGGCGCGGCTTTTGTCGGCACCGCCTCCATCATGCCCGATGACAACATTCGCGGCATGCGCGCCGACACCCTCGCGCTGATGAAGCAGCTCGACGCTCCGATCTACCGCTGGCCGGGCGGCAACTTCGTCAGCGGCTACGACTGGCGCGACGGCGTCGGTGACCGCGACCGCCGGCCGCCCCGCCGCAACCCGGCCTGGGAAGGCGTTGAGCACAACGACTTCGGCACCGACGAGTTCATGGACTTCTGTCGCACCGTCGGCGCCGAGCCGGTCGTCACCGCCAACATGGGCTTTGGTGATCCGCACTCCGCCGCCCAATGGGTGGAGTATTGCAACAGCGGCGCCGAAACTGCCGGCGGCCGCATGCGCGTTGAGAACGGCACGGTCGAGCCCTACGACGTCGACCTCTGGTGCGTGGGCAACGAGATGTGGGGCAACTGGCAGCTCGGTTACATGCACCTGGATCAATACACCCTGAAGCACAACCGCGCCGTCGCCGCCATGCGCGAGGTCGACCCGGATCTGGTGCTCATCGCTTCCGGCGACATCCGCACCCGCAGCACCAGCGTCGACGGCAGTCGCGAGCGCGGCTGGTCCGAGGGCATCCTGCAGGACAGCCACGCCTCCATGACGCACATCTCCGAGCACTTCTACGCCGGCCGCACCCCCTGGCAGTTGGAGATCGGCCATGAGCCCATCGAGCAGCACGTCACCCGCATCGCCGACTTCATCAAGTTCATCACCGATCAACACCGCGCGCTGCAGCCGACCATCGAACAACTCGACGGCCGCATCGTGCCGATTGCCATGACCGAGTGGAACTACTGGCACCGCGACTACGTCTACGGCGAACTCGGCTGCGTTTACGACCTGCAGGACGCCCTCGGCATCGCCGCCGGCCTGCACGAATATTACCGCCAGAGCGACCTCGTGCAAATGGCTTACTACGCGCAGACGGTGAACGTGATCGGCGCGATCAAGACGACCGACACCGCCGCCGAATTCGCCACCACCGGCCTCATCCTCAAGATGTATCGCGCCCACTTCGGTGACGTCCCGCTTACCCTTGAGCAGGACTTCGACGGCCTCGACGTCGTGGCCGGTCTGGATGACGACGGCAAGGTCCTCACCCTCGCGGTGATGAACCCGAAGGCGGAAGCGGTGACCGTGGACCTCGACCTGTCCAACGCTGCACCCAACGCCCAGGCGCACCGCTACTGGGTGGGCGGCAGCAGCCCCGACGACGCCAATGCGCCCGGCCAGCCGCGCCAAGTCGACGAACACCACGATATGGTCGCCGTCTCCTCCGGCCTCACCGCCCCGGCCCTTAGCGCGACGATCTTCCGCATCCCGCTGGAGTAATCTCCTCGCGGCCGGTTGCATTCAATCTCACGGTGTGGAGGGTCCTACCCTTCACACCGTTTTTTTATGCCTATTCACCCCCGACTGACCGAACTTCACTCCGAAATCACCGCGTGGCGGCGCGACATCCATGCTCATCCGGAGATGCTCTATGAGACGGAGCGCACCGCCGGCATTGTGGCGGAAAAGTTGCGCGCCTTCGGCTGCGACGAAGTCGTGACCGGTATCGGTCGGGTCGGCGTGGTTGGCATCATTCACGGCAAGTCCCGCGTGTCCGATCGGGTGGTCGGTCTGCGCGCCGATATGGACGCGTTGCCCATCACCGAAGCAACTGGTGCAAAACACAGTTCCACCAAGCCCGGCGTGATGCACGCCTGCGGGCACGACGGGCATACCGCCATGCTGCTGGGCGCGGCGCAGGTGCTGGCGGAGACCCGCAACTTCGACGGTTCGGTCGCGGTGATTTTTCAACCCGCCGAGGAAGGTGGCGCCGGCGGCAAGGCCATGTGCGACGACGGCCTCATGAAACGTTTCGGCATCGAGGAAGTTTACGGCATGCACAACATGCCCGGTATTCCGGTTGGTCACTTCGGCATGCGCACCGGTCCCTTCTTCGCCTCGGCCGACGAGTTTGCCATCACCCTCACCGGCAAGGGCGGTCATGCCGCCATGCCGCACAAGACGATCGACCCCACCGTCGCCGCTTCCCACCTCGTGCTCGCGCTGCAGACCATCGCATCGCGCAATGTCGACCCCATGCTGCAGGTCGTCGTCTCGGTCACGAGTTTCCGCACCGCCAGCGAAGCCTTCAACGTGATCCCGCCGTCGGTCGAACTGCGCGGCACGGTGCGCGCGCTTTCCAACGAAGCCCGCGAAGTCGCCCTTCAGCGGGTGGAGGAGATCGCCGCCGGCATCGCCGCCACCTATGGGGCCAAAGCGGAGTTCACGCCCCACAACACCGGTTACCCCGTGACCTTCAACCACGCCCCCGAAACCCAACACGCCGCCGCCGCCGCCCGCGCGGTCGCGGGCGAGGACGCGGTCGACACCAACGCCCCCGCCATCATGGGCGCCGAGGACTTTTCCTTCATGCTGCAGGAGCGTCCCGGCGCCTACATCCTGACTGGCAACGGCGACACGGCCAATGTCCACCACCCGGCCTACGACTTCAACGACGACGCCATCCCACACGGTGCCTCGTTCTGGATCACACTCGTCGAACAACGCCTGCCGCTCAACGACTGAGCGCCACCAACTCAGCCCACCCGCGCCGCCACCCGCCCGGCGATTTCGCCGCCGATGGCGAGCGAGGCGGTCGCCGCCGGACTCGGGGCATTGAGCACGTGCAGCGCGTTGTCGCGCTCAATCAGATCGAAGTCCTGCACCAGCCCGCCCGCCCGCGTCATCGCCTGCGCCCGCACCCCCGCACCGCCCGGCGCGAGGTCGGCCATCGTGATCTCGGGCACCAGGCGCTGCAACGAGGCGCAGAACAGTTCCTTGCTGAAGGACCGTCGCACCTCATCCCAACACATGCGGCCGTGCTGACGCATGAAACGCCACAAACCGGGAAACGTGAGCGCATCGAATAACTCGCCCAGCCGCACATCGGTCTTGCGATAACCCTCGCGCGCCGTCGCCAGAATCGCGTTGGGACCGGCCTCCACGCCGCCGTCGATCATCCGCGTGAAGTGCACGCCCAAAAACGGAAAGGTGGGGTCCGGCACCGGATAAATGAGATGCTTCACCAAATGCCGGCGCTCCGGCCGCAAGGTATAATACTCGCCGCGAAACGGCACGATGCGCGTGCCGCGTGCCTCGCCGGCCAGTTCGCTCACCTTGTCGCAGTGCAGGCCGGCGCAATTGACGATGAAGTCGACCGCCGTTTCCGCCTCGCCATGTCGCCCCCGCCAACCCGCGCCATCGCGAACCATGCCGCGCACCGGCGCACCGGCGAGCAGGTCCACGCCCGCTTCAGTGTTGGCCGCTACCAGCGCATCGATCACGGCCGCATAGTCGACAATGCCCTCTTCCGGGACCAGCACCGCCGCGACGCCTGCCGCGTGCGGTTCACGCTCCCGCAACTCCGCCTGCTGCAACCAGCGCAACCCACTCAAACCGTTGGCCGTGCCGCGTTCAAGCAGGGTGCGCAACCGAGACTCCTCCACTGCATCGGTCGCGATGACGACTTTGCCACACACCTCGTGCGCCACGCCGCGCTCGCGGCAAAAAGCGGTCATTTCGCGAATGCCCTCGACCGCCAGCCGCGCCTTGGCCGAGCCCGGTTTGTAGTAAAGGCCGGCATGCAACACCCCACTGTTGTGCGTGCTTTGGTGCCGCCCGAAGCCCGGCTCTTTTTCCCACAGCACGACCTCCGCCTGCGGCAGAGCCAGACGCAGTTTCCAAGCCGTGGCCAGACCGACCAAACCGCCACCGATCACGCCGAACTTCATGGCTTTGCAGAACAATCACCGGCGGCGAAGAGCGCAATCGGACAATCGCGCTTGTCGCCACCGGCGTTTCACGCTCTGGGTATTCGTTTCCATGAGCTCTGAATCCGTCGAAAACGTCGTCATCGTGGGCACCGGCTGCGCCGGCCTCACCGCCGCCATCTACACTGGCCGCGCCAACCTCAACCCCCTCGTGCTGGAAGGCACGCAGCCCGGCGGCCAGCTCACCACCACCTCGGAAGTGGAGAATTTCCCCGGCTTCCCGGAAGGCATCGACGGCTTCATGCTGATGGACAACCTGCGCAAGCAGGCCACGAAGTTCGGCGCCCGTTTCCAGCAGTCGCTGGTCGACTCGGTCGACTTCGCCAGCTCGCCCAAAAAACTCGTGTGCGGCGACAAGACCATCCTCGCCCACTCCATCATCATTGCCACCGGCGCCTCCCCGCGTATGACCGGCGTGCCCGGCGAAAAGGAACTTTTCGGCGGCAAGGGCGTGACCACCTGTGCCACCTGCGACGGCGCCTTCTACCGCAAGATGGACGTCGCCGTCATCGGCGGCGGCGACAGTGCGGCCGAGGAGGCGCTCTTCCTCACCCGTTTCTGCAGCAAGGTCTACCTCGTGCACCGCCGCGATGAATTGCGCGCCTCCAAGATCATGGCCGACCGCGCCACCTCGCATGAAAAAATCGAGATGGTGTGGGACAGCGTGCCGGTGGCCGTCGAAGGCGTCGAAGAGGGCGCCGTCTCCGGCCTGCGGATCAAGAACGTGAAAACCGGCGAGGAGAGCACGCTCGACATCAAGGGCCTCTTCGTCGCCATCGGCCACGTGCCCAACACCGGCCCGTTTGCCACCGCCGTCGACACCGATGACCAAGGCTACTTCAAGCCGGCCGCCGGCTCGCAGGTGCGCACCAACATCCCCGGCGTCTACGTTGCCGGCGACTGCGCCGACCACCACTACCGCCAGGCCATCACGGCCGCCGGCATGGGCTGCCAAGCCGCCATCGAGGCCGAGCGCTGGCTCGCCGAGCAGGAATAACCGTTCTCGCTCAACCGCCATTCATCGCCGCTGCCACCGCCGGCAGCGGCTTTTTTGTGCCCGGCACCGGGCACGGGGGAACCAAGGTGTTTTCCTCAATTTACTTCACGAACCCCCGACCGGGACGAAAACCAGCGGAACGCTCGACCCGAACCACCGGACCGACCCATGCAACTCAACGTCACGCAGAAGATCTTTCTTGTCACCGCCACCGCCGGGCTCGCATTGGCGACGCTCGGCGTGGTCGTGTTCGGCACCTTTAAGCAAGTTGTGATCAGCAGCGACAAACTCACCGAGCTGAACGCTGCGCTGAAAAACCACCAAGCCGCAGACATGATGCATGACGCCGTGCGCGGGGACGTCATCTCCTTTCGACTCGCGCAGGTCACCGGCGACACCGCGCTGGCCGAGGCTGCCCAATCCGAGCTGGCGGACCACGGGCAAGAACTCCGCGATCGCATCACCGCCAACGAGCAGCTGGCGCTACCCGCTGAAGTCGACGCTTTGATCCGACCGACGCGGGCGCCTCTGGAGCACTATTTGCAGGCTGGCCAGGATTTGATGGCGCTTTCGTCCAGCGACGGAGCCCGTCTCGACCAGGCCATGCAGACCTTTCTCAACGCGTTCGACGAACTCGAGGATGCCATGGCGGCGGTCAGTGACCAGCTGGTCGAGACCATGCAGGAAACCCAGCTGGCCAGCGCCAACTTGGTGGCGGGCTTCAAGCGCACGCTGCTTGCCGGCCTGGGCCTCTCCGCCATCGCCCTCACCCTCGTAAGCCTGCTGGTGGCCCGCAGCGTGCCGCGCCCCTTCGCCGCGATCATTGCGGAACTCAGCCGCACCTCTTCGCTCAACACCGACGCCGCCCGGGTGGTGGCGAACAGCAGCGCCGAGCTGGCCGACGCTGCCAACACCCAGGCCGCCTCCCTGGAACAAGTCAGCGCCTCCCTCGAGGAGGTCGCCGGCATGACTGCCCGCAACACCCAACACGCCGAGCGGGCCAAGACCTTGAGCGGAGCCGCCCGCGATGGCGTTGAAGTCGGGACCTCCCAGATGGAACGCATGGAAGCCGCGATGGACGCCATCAAGAAGGCCAGCGAGGAGATCGCGGCCATTTTGAAGACGATCGATGAGATCGCGTTCCAAACCAACATCCTCGCGCTCAACGCTGCCGTCGAAGCCGCCCGCGCCGGCGAAGCCGGCGCCGGTTTCGCCGTCGTCGCCGACGAAGTGCGCGCACTCGCCCAACGCAGCGCCAAAGCGGCCAGCGAGGTCGAGGACAAGATTTCCGATGCCATTCAGCGAACCGGTGCCGGTGTCTCCATCTGCGCCGAAGTTTCCGCAAATCTCGGTTCCATCGCCCAGCAGGTGCGCGAGGTCGACGACCTGATGCGCGAGATTTCATCCGCCTCCGAAGAGCAGGCGCAAAACACCCAGCAGGTGAACTCCGCCGTCTCGCAAATGGACCAGATCGTGCAAAGCAGCGCCGCCCAAGCCCAGGAGAGTTCCTCCACCGCGCACGACCTCTCGGAACAAGCCAACTCGCTGGAATCCATTGTGGAACGCCTCGCCGCGCTGGTCGGACGCCAAAGCGCGCAAGCGCCCGCCCCCGCAGATCTCCCGCCCGCCGCCATCGCGACGAAAGTTCGGCCTCGTTCGTCCGCCTCGCTCGTGCGCGCGTGAGATCGGAATGGCGGGAGGAACTTTCATCGGCTTTCAACTTGCCCGGGCGCAATGAGCGGACCGCACTGGGCTCGTGTGCTCCGCCCCGTCACCGTCCGACCCCTCCCCGCCCTGGGGTTGCATTGAACGCCTCTTGCCGCGCGAGATCGAAGCCATCGCCGCCGCCGTGCCGGTGGCCTATTTGCCGTGGGGCGCGCTGGAGTATCACGGCACGCACGCCGCGACCGGCCTCGACAGTCTGAAGGCCAGCGCCTTGTGCCGCGCGCTCGCCCGGGAAGTGGGCGGCCTGGTCTACCCGGCCGTGCACCTCGCCGCCAACACGATCAAGACCGCGCCCGACCTCAACTTCCCGCGCCACTCGGTTGATTTCTCGGAGTCGACCCTCCGCCTGGTGGCACGCGAGTATTTCGCACAACTCGCCGACGAAGGCCATCGGGTCGTCTTCGTGCTCTGCGGTCACGTCGGCCAGCCGCATTACGACATCCTCAAGGACGAGGCCCGTGCCGCGGACGCGGCGGCGGCCAAGACCACCTTCATCGCCACCTCGGAAACCGATCTGGTCCCGCCGGAGCTTTTCATCGTCAACCATGCCGCCCTCGGTGAAGTCGCCTTGCTGATGGCGTCGGACCCCGAGTGCGTGGACCTTGCTCGATTGCCCGCCGACCGCGAACCCACCCTCGAACAGGACGCGGTTTGGGGACCCGATCCACGCCCGGCCACCGCCGAGCTTGGCCAACGTTTTACCACGGCGTTTGTGGCGGCGGCCGCCGCCCGCATTCGCCCTCACCTTTCCTGATATGAAGTATCGCACCCTCGGCCGCACCGGCCTCTCCGTCAGCGAAGTCAGCCTCGGCACCTGGTCCTTCGGCTCACCAATCTACGGCGGTGTCGACAACTCCGATGCCCACGCCGCGATTCGCGGCGCGCTGGACCTCGGTATCAACCTGTTCGATACCGCGCCGCTCTACGGCACCAAGGAGGAGGATGGCATCGCCGAAAAGGTGCTGGGCCAGGCCTTGTGCGCCGACCGCGACCAGGTGACCCTTGCCACCAAGTTCGGGCGCTACCCCACGCGCGGACACCTCAACACCTTCTATTCGGCCGCCGGCGTGACACAGTCCGTCGAGGACAGCCTGCGCCGACTTGGCACCGATCGCCTCGACGTGCTGTTCTTTCATTCCCCTTTTGGCCCCGACCAGATCGAGGATGACGTGTGGGGCGCGCTCGACGCCCTGAAGGCGAGCGGCAAGGTCCGTTTCGTCGGCCATTCGGTTTCCCTGCCCGACAAGACCAGCGACATGACCCGGGATTGGGCGGCCGATGGTCGCATCGACGTGGTGCAGTTGGTGTGGAGCCTCATGAATCGCGAAAACGCCGCCCTCATCGCCGATCTCGCGGCCATGAACATCGGCATTGTTGCCCGCGAATCGCTCGCCAACGGGTTCCTGGCTGGCGTCTACACGCCGGAAACGACCTTCCCCGCCGGCCACCTGAACGCCCGCTATTCCCGCGAAGAGATCGTCGAACGGGTCGCGGTCGCCGAAAACTACCGCGACGCGCTCGTGAGCGGCGACATCTCGACCCTCGCCCAAGCCGCGCTGCGCTGGGTGCTCGACCAACCGGGCATCGCGACCGTGCTGGCCGGCTCCAGCCGTTTGAGCGAAATCGCCGATTGCGCCGGGGCCGCCGACGCCGGCGCCTTCGCGCCCGCGCAACTGGCCCGCGCCCAGGAGATCCACACCAAGGATTTCCCCCCGGCCTAGGAGTTGTCCTCACCCGCCACGGCTTTCCCCCGGGAAGGAAGCTGGCAGACCGCATCCAAATCCGTGCCAACCCGTGTCATCCGTGGCTCCTCGCAGCCTCGGCTTGAGCTGACACGTTTGTCCTAGCGCGGCCCCCGCGAGACGCCACTGCCCGCGCAAAAGCGGCGCTTCGCCCCATAATTTAGAATAATTCCAATTCCTACTTGCGAATTGGAACCATTCCAAATTCGGTGACCGACTCTTTCGAACCATGTCTGTCACCGAATCCACTGCCCTACAGCCGACCGAGCGCCTCACCGCCGCCGGTCTGCGCCCCACCGCGCAGCGCGAGACCGTTTACCAAGTCCTTCTCAACAAGCGCGACCACCCCACCGCCGATGAGGTTTTTGCCCGGGTAAAGGAGGCGATGCCGTCCATCTCGCTGGCCACGGTCTACAACTGCTTGGAAGCACTGGTGCAGCACGAGCTCGTCCGCGCCGTCAATTTCGAGCGCGCGCCCACCCGCTACTGCCCCAACCTGCGGCCCCACGCCCACTTCCACGACGAAGGCGGCAACACGCTCGACGTCGACCTGCCGGCCACGCTGCTCGAACAGCTCCGTTCCCTGCTCCCGAGTGGCTACACTGCCAAACACATTGAAATCAACTTTCACGGCAAAGCGCCCACCGCCTGAGGCCCCGCTGCTCCCTTTTACTGTCACGCTTCCCTTTCACTGAATCACATGAACTCCCTCGAAATCCGAGACCTCACCGTCGCCCTCGCCGACACTCCTGAAACGCCCATCGTGAAGGGCCTCAACCTCACGATCAAAACCGGCGAAGTGCACGCCATCATGGGCCCGAACGGCACGGGTAAGTCCACCCTCTCCAAGGCCATCGCCGGCCACCCGGACTACACCATCACCGGCGGCGACGTCCTCATCGACGGCGAGTCGATCCTCGAGATGGAGCCCGACGAGCGCGCCCGCGCCGGCATCTTCCTCGCCTTCCAATACCCGTCCGAAATCCCCGGCGTTTCCATCGCCAACTTCCTCCGCGCCGCCGAACAGGCCCGCCTCGGCGAGGGCGAGAACGTCGACGCTCCGGCCTTCTACAAGAAGCTCTACGCCAAGATGGACGCGCTGAAGATTGACCGCAAATTCACCGCCCGCGCCGTCAACGACGGTTTCTCCGGCGGCGAAAAGAAACGCTGCGAGATCCTCCAGATGGCCATGCTCGAGCCGCTCTTTGCCCTGATGGATGAGACGGACTCCGGTCTCGACATCGACGCCCTCAAGGTCGTCGCCGAAGGCGTCAACGCCCTCCGCGGTGACAAGCTCGGTGTCCTCCTCATCACCCACTACCAACGCCTGCTCAACTACATCGTGCCGGACTTTGTGCACGTCATGTATGACGGTCGCATCGTGAAGAGCGGTGACAAGTCTCTCGCTCTCGAGCTCGAGGAAAAGGGCTACGACTGGGTGAAGGAAGAGTTCGCCGCCGCGACCGCCTGAGCAGCGGACCCGATCGAAAATCGATAATCCAAAATCGAAAATCACATGAAGCCTCTCGAAGAACTGGAGACGCCCGCCGTCGAAAACCCCGCCGAGGGTATCGACCAGTCCGCCGGCGATTTCACCTATAACGTCAAATACGACTACGACGCTGGCACTGGCCTCAACGAGAACGTCGTGCGCTACATCAGCGACGTGAAGAAGGAGGAGGACTGGATCCGCGAGTTTCGCCTCAAGGCCCTCAAGGTCTTCCAGGATAAGCCCATGCCCACGCACTGGGCGACCAAGGACCTCGACAACATCGAGTTCGACAAGATCCGTTACTACCTCGCCCAAGGCCAGAAGCCCAAGCGCACGTGGGATGAGGTGCCCGACGACATCAAGCAGACCTTCGAGCGTCTCGGCATCCCCGAACAGGAGCGCAAGTTCCTCGCCGGCGTCGAGGCTCAGTTCGACTCCGAGGCGGCCTATTCCAACGTGAAGGAAATTGTCGCCAAGCAGGGCGTCATCTTCATGGGCTCCACCGAGGCCCTCCGCGAGCACCCCGAGATCTTCCGCAAGTGGTTCGGCAAGGTCATCCCGACCTCCGACAACAAGTTCTCCGCCCTCAACAGCGCGGTGTTCTCCGGCGGCTCATTCATCTACGTGCCCCCGGGCGTGAAGGTCGACATGCCGTTGCAGGCCTACTTCCGTATCAACGCGGAGAACTTTGGCCAATTCGAGCGCACCCTCATCATCGTCGATGAAGGCGCCGAGGTCACCTACATGGAGGGCTGCACCGCGCCGAAATTCTCCACCGCCACCCTGCACTCGGCCGTCGTCGAGCTCGTGGCGATGAAGAACGCGAAGATCCAATACATCACCGTCCAAAACTGGGCGCCCAACGTTTACAACCTCGTCACGAAACGCGGTCTCGCGCACGAGGGCGCCGAGATCAAGTGGATCGACTGCAACATCGGCAGCCGCCTCACCATGAAGTATCCGGGCGTCGTCCTGAAGGGTGAAGGCGCTCGCGGCGAAGTCGTTTCCATCGCCCTCGCCAACGACGGCCAGCACCAGGACACCGGCGCCAAGATGATTCACGCCGCCGACAACACGACCTCCACCGTCGTGTCCAAGTCCATCTCCGTCGGCCAGGGCGTCGCCACCTACCGCGGCGTCGTGCACATCCCGAAGCACCTCAAGGGCTGCAAGAACAACACCGAGTGCGACGCGCTCCTCATCAATTCCAACTCCCGCACCGACACCTACCCGGCCATCACCGTGCGTGGCGACAAACACGCCACCCAGCACGAGGCCTCGGTGTCCAAGGTGAATGAAGAGATGATCTTCTACATGCAGCAGCGCGGCCTCACCGAAGCGCAGGCCATGAGCCTCGCCGTCAACGGCTTCGTCAACGACCTCGTGCGCCAGTTCCCCATGGAATACAGCGTCGAGCTCAAGCGCCTCATCGACCTCGAGATGGAAGGCAGCGTCGGCTAACGCCGACGCGGTGAGGAGTGAAAGGGACTAAGTGAGGCAAACGCGCCGCACGGTCCCGATCACTCCCCCGGCCCCTTTCACTCACTCCCTTTCACTTCTGATTTTCCGTCCATGGCTCAGCCTCTCACTCAGCAACCCAACGTCGGCTTCTCCATCAATGCCGAGCGCTTCAACACCCACCTGCAGCAGCGCAGCTACCTGCCCGCGTGGTGGATCGCCGCCAAGCAGGAAGCGTGGAACGAATTCGTCGCCCGTCCGATGCCCAAGCGCACCGACGAGACCTGGCGCTTCTCCAACCTCGCCGGCCTCTCGCTCGATGGCTTCATCGTGCCCGAGGATCCGTCGAGCCTCGTGCCGCACCTGCCCGACTTCCCCCACGCCGCCGAGATCGTGTTCTCCAATCGCCAACTCGTCGGCCGCACTGCGCTCCCGCAGGACCTCGTTGACCAAGGCGTGATCTTCGCCCCGCTCGACGAAGCCCTCCGCGATCACCCGGAGCTCATCCGCCGCTACTTCCAGCAGCACGGCGTGAACCTCGGCAGCGAAAAGTTCATCGCGCTCAACATCGCCTTCGCCGCCTCTGGCGCCTTCCTCTACGTGCCGAAAAACGTGAAGGTCGACCTGCCCTTCGTCGTGCAGCACACCCTCACCGGCGATAAACAATCCATCTTCCCGCACACCATCGTGGCCCTCGAGGACAACGCCGAAGCGACCTTCGTCGAGTTTTTCGTCTCCGGGGACAAGGCCGCCCACCTCACCTCCGGCGTCAACGACCTCCACGCCGGCCCGGGCGCCAAACTCACCTACGTCGGTGCGCAAAACTGGTCGGACGACACCCTCTCCTTCCAGTCCAACAGCCTCGCCGCCCAGCGTGACGCCCGCATCACCTGCCTCAACGTGCACCTCGGCGGCCGCCAGGCCCGCCACGAATCCCACTCGCGCCTCCAAGGCCCCGGCGCCCACTGTGATATGCTCGCCCTCACCGTGGCCAAGGGCACCCAGGAGTTCGATCAGCGCACGCTGCAGACCCATCAGGCGCCGCACACCACCTCGGACCTGCTCTACAAGAACGCGCTGCTCGACAAGGCGAAGACCATCTTCTCCGGCCTCATCGTCGTCGAACCCGACGCCCAGCAGACCGACGCCTACCAGACCAATCGTAACCTCATGCTCTCCGAGGAGGCCGAGGCCAACAGCCTGCCCGGTCTAGAAATTCAGGCCAACGATGTGAAGTGCTCGCACGGCGCCACCTCCGGCCGCGTCCCGCAGGAGCAGGAGTTCTACCTCCAGTCCCGCGGCATCGACCCGACCAAGGCTCACGAACTCATCGTCTTCGGCTTCTTTGAAGAGGTCCTCGACAAGCTCGAAAACGACGACCTCCACGCCGTCCTCAGCAACCTCATCCAGTCCAAGTTTAAGAAGTAAACAACAGCCCACGAAACACACCCAAAGGCACGAAACCACAGCCGCCTGAACCACCTGCTTTCCTTTCGTGTTCTTTCGAGTTTTTAGTGGGCAACAAAACCCATGAACCGCGACCGCACCCTCTCCCGCGACATCACCGCCACGCAGATCCCGTCGGGCGACAAGCACACGCTCTTCGCCGACTCCAAGGTATTCATCCACCAAATACTCGGCGGCAGCTACACCGTGCAGACCGACACCGGCCTCTACCGCATCGACGGCAAGGACGCCGACGCCATTGGTGAGGAAGTCGTCGAGGAAAAGGTCGAGGCGACCACCACCGCCGACGGCGCGCCCGATCCGGACGCCGTGTGGGAACAGCTCAAGAAGGTCTACGATCCCGAGATCCCGGTGAACATCGTCGACCTCGGCCTCGTCTACTCCATGGACGTGATCAAACTCGACGACGACCAAGGCTACAAAGTCGACGTCGCCATGACCCTCACCGCCCCCGGCTGTGGCATGGGCCCGGCCATTGCCGAAGACGCCAAGAGCAAGATCATCCTCGTCCCCGGCGTCAGCATGGCCGAAGTCCGCCTCGTCTGGGAACCAGCCTGGACCCAGTCGATGATCAGCGAAGAGGGCAAAATGGTCCTCGGCTTGATCTGAGACCTCACCGTCCTCCGACCATGCTTCACTACCACGTCTGGTTCGATCTGAAACCCGACGTGGCCGAGGCTCACGGCCTGCAAGTCATCCGCGACTTCATGGCCTCGTTGACGGAGCACGGCGCCGGCTGCACCAGCCAATTGCTGCGCAACCGTGGCGCGCCGCCCCGCTCCCAACTGGGTCGCTTCCACGCCCTTTTCGTCTTTCCGGACGACGCAACCTTTCAGACCGCCATGAAGGCCCAGGCCCAGCGTGGCATCCACACCGGCCCCCACGGGGCAGTCGTCGAGGTGGTTTCCAATTTTCACGTCGAAATCTTCGACGAGACCTGAGGCCGAATTTGCCAGTGAACGGTTCGCGGCACCGGCATGGCCGCGAACGGATCGCGGGTTCATCATCGGGCCCGCATGAAGACGTCGCTGCCCCTCCTGCTTTGCCTGCTCACCGCCGGCCTCACGGGCGCGCCCCACGATCCCGTGCGCCTCTGGCCCGGGGCGGCCCCGAATGACCCGGCGGGGCTTCCCGCCGAGATCGCGGAAACCTCCGCTGCCGATCCCGCGACGCGCACCCGCGCCGTGACGCGCATCAGCAACGTCACCGTGCCGACGCTCCAGGTGTTTTCGCCCGACCCCGTCATCGACACCGGCGCCGCCGCGCTGGTGTGCCCAGGCGGTGGATACGCCCGGCTGGCTATGGACAAGGAAGGCACCGAAATCTGCGACTGGCTCAACTCCATCGGGGTCACCGGCATCCTGCTCAAATACCGGGTCCCGGAACGCGCTGGTTTTCAGCGCCATGAGCTGCCGCTCCAGGACGCCCAACGCGCCATGGGTTGGGTGCGGCAACACGCCGGCGAACTCGGCATCGACCCCGCACGCATCGGGGTGATTGGCTTTTCCGCCGGCGCCCACCTCGGGGCGGTGTTGAGCAACAACCACGCGGAGCGCACCTACGAGCCGATCGACGCAGCCGACACCTTCAGCTGTCGTCCCGCGTTCGCCATGATTCTTTACCCCGGCTATCTGCGTTCGGGCGACTACGGCGTGGCCCCGGAGCTTGCGGTCGCCGCCGACAAAACGCCGCCCACCTTCATCGTGCAGACTCAGGACGACGGCGCGCACATCGAAAACGCCGTGAATTACTTCATCGCGCTGCAGGCCGCCAAGGTCTCGGCCGAGATGCACCTCTACCCTGTCGGTGGCCACGGCTACGGCCTGCGTCAAAAAGGCCACCGCGTCTCAACCTGGCCGGACCGGGCGGCCGAATGGCTGGCCGATCACGGTTTTCTCTGAGCAGCCGGCGGCCGGGCGAAGCCAAGCAATGCGCTTGTCGCAAACAAGCAACAAAGACAGCTACGCCGCTTTACGTATGGCAGAGGCCATCGAAACCGCTAGACTCCGCATATCCCGACGCGGTGCGCCCGCTGCATTCCACCAACTGCCTCGATTCCCGTAATTGTTGGCGGCGGAACTGCACATGGCATGCAGGGTGCACACCTCGCCGTGCACTCCCGCTCCATGCCTTCAAACTCGACTCGACCCACCTACGCCGAGCGTTACTGCAAACACCACCGCATCTCACCCGAGGCCTACCACATGCACCTGCTTGGCCGCAGCCTGCATGCCCCGTTGCGATTCGTCTGGCCGCTGCTGCGTTCGACCCTACGCGACTACTTGGAACCCGACATCGCCTGCGTGCAGGCGACCGGCCGACTCTCACGCCGCCGCGAACTCGAAAGCGAGCTCGTCGAATATTCCTATCATCCGCGCAACCGCACCTTCTGGCGGCGCATCTTGCAGCAGCGTCTGTCGACCCGCCGCGTCCGGCGAAACCTCCGCGATCTGCCGGACGAGTGACTCGCCCGGCACATCACGTCGACCAAGTCAGATCACCGCGACCGCTTCCATCTCCACCAGGAGATCGTGGCGGCAAACATCGGCCATGACCGGGACAAAGGGAATTTCCGGCACCTGCAGCAAGCGGCAGACCCGTTGCCACGCTTCCCATGCCTCCGCATTCTTACAGAAGAGGGTCGCCGAAGTGATGTTGCGCAGCGAGCCGCCTTCATTCTCCAGAATTGCCGCGATGCACATGAGGGTTTCGAGACTCTGCAATTCGGGATCATCCAGATGCACGCTCTCGCCGGCCGGGTTGATGCTCGCGGTGCCCGAAATGTGCACCGTGCGCCGGCCTTCGATATCGAGACGCATGCCACGCGAGAAAGCCGAACCGTAGTTGAAGGACTGGTCCTGCCGCGGGCTGCGTTGAATCGCGGTGGCGATGGGCGCGGCGTTCTCATCGAGCGACTCCACCGCCAGCACATCCATCATGCATTCCTCGTCAGCACAGTGGCATTGGATGCCGGTGCTCGCCGGATAGGGCAGCCCGCCGGGCCCGCCAAAACCGGCCGGACGATAGTAGCGCGTGCGCACGCGGTTGAAATCATCATACCACTCGAGCAGTCGCTCCATGTAGATCCAGGTGCGCACCACCTGGGCAAAGCCAACGCCGTGTGCTTCCAGGGCCGAGGCCGCATTGCCAAACATCGCTTCGGCCTGCGCCGGGGCATCACCTGCCAGTGAACCGTCGGCCAAGGTGCCCCGCACAAACGGCAGGTAGAGCATGCGAAAACCGGGCCCATGCCACATGCGCCCGCAACAGGTGCCCGGCGTCTCGACCGTGTTGACCTCGACGCCACGGGCGTGCGGCACCATGCCCCACAATTGCCATCCGACGAGATCACCTTCGCCCAGCGGCCGACCCTCAATCCAGGTCGCCGCCATCCGCACGTCCAACTCATGATGACGAAAGATCTCGTCACGGATACGCAGCACCGCCTCCCGCGCACTCGAACGACCATAGAGTTTTTCCGCGATCGGTTGGATCCCATACTCCGTGAGCAGATGGGCCGCCTGCTCCAACAAGGACTGGGCCGCGGCTGCAACCGCCAAGGGTTCGACCATCAGCCCGGTGAGGTGAAATTCGGTGAATGAAGGGCGCTTGGTCGCCCGGATTTCGAAGCGGCACGACTTCAACATCACGCGCAAGGAAAGCGTGTCATCCGTCGTCGACTGAGCCACTCCGTGAAACGATACCCGGGAGTCGCTTGCAGGGAGGGGGTCTGAGGTATGGGTGGGGGTTTTCATGGCAAATCTTGGACGCAGCGGAAGCCCGTGTCGGGCTGCCAGTAACCGGGGTTCGCCCACAGGCGCCGCGCGCCCCGGGCATTGAAGGCGGCTTGGCCGAGGGAGCCTCCCGCCCAACAGCCGCCCCGCAAAACTTTGCGAGTGTCGGTCTCGCGTCCCTGCCGGTTCGCACGGAATAGCGGGGCCGCTGGGTCCGGCCCGGGCAGCTCGCCGTTTGGCAGTCCGACATGACCGGTCGGGTTCCGCTCCCGCGCGGTCTGCGTGTAGGTGGCCGGGCCATACCAATCGGCGCACCACTCCCACACGTTGCCCGCCATGTCCTCACAACCGTAGACGCTCGCCCCTGCCGGGTAGCTGCCGACCGGCGCGGGTCCCGCTTGCCAGTCCAAGCCCACCCTAGCCCGTGTCGGCTCCCACTCCGCTCCCCATGGATAGCGTCGGGCCTCGCCGCCGCGGGCGGCTTTTTCCCATTCCGCTTCGGTGGGCAGGCGCTTCCCGCACCAGGAGGCAAACGCCGCCGCATCGCGCCACGAGACGCTGCGCACCGGCAGCTGCGCCTGGGCCGCCACAAGGCCGCGGACCGCCGGATCCTGGGCCAGCTCTTCAATCGATGCGTTGGCGTGTCGCAGGTCGGCCGACCCGATCAGTTCACGCAAGGCAGCCACCCCGGCACGCCAACGCAAAATGTCCCGGGCGCGATCCGTCGCCCCGGGTTCGTCCTCCGCCCGCTCCATCGCTTCCATCGCCCCAAAGGGCACGCCGTAACGGGCCTCGTAATGGCGCAACAGATCGAGACAACCCTCCACCGCATAACGAAACCACGCACCCTCCAATCGGTCATAGGCGCCCGTCTCCCGCACAAACCGCGCAAACGCCGACACCGTCACTTCGTGGCGATCGATGTAGTAGGCATCCAAATACACCAAGTGTGCCGGCGCCTCGTCATAGGCACCATCGTCCGCCCCCATGGTGAAGCTTCCGGCGGGCACCAGCACCATGCCGGAAGGCGGCAGGGCCGCTGACTCCATTGTGCCCGCCCCCAGGGCCAGCACCGGGCCCAGGGCGGTCAGCGTTAGCAGTGTTCTAGCGATCCTGTGCACAGCGAAATCCCAGGGTGAAGTGCCGGAAATCCGGCTCGTAGGAGAACCGCACCGTGCAACGCACGTTGCTGGCCATGTTGTGGGAACCGCCCCCGCGCACGACGCGGGCGGTGCCGTGGGCGGGGCCTGTTGGATTGACGGTCGCCCCCTGATCGCCGACGTCGGCCTGATACCAATCGGCGCACCACTCCGCCGCGTTGCCCGCCATGTCCTCGCAACCGTCGGCACTGCGACCAGCCGGGAAGCTGCCCACCGGCGCCGGATAAATGAAGCCGTCCTTTTCCCGCCCTTTCGCATGCACGTCGGCCCCCAGTTTTTCGCCGCCGATATTCGCCAGGCCCCAATCCCACTGGTTGCCCCACGGCCAACGACGCGCATCGGTGCCGCGAGCGGCGCGTTCCCACTCCGCTTCGGTGGGCAGGCGCTTGCCCGCCCACGCCGCGTAGGCCGCGGCATCCCACCAATCGACGCCCACCACCGGTTTCTCGTCGGCGGTGAACGTGTCGTCCCGGCCATACTGCGCCATCGGCCGGTAAACCGGGTCCCGCAACAGCGGGTTGAAGGTCCGCCAATACCGCGGGGTGTGATCCTTGTCCGCCGGTTCGCCCGGGGGACAAAGCCGGTGGTCACCGGTCTCGCGCATCCAATCGAGGAAGCGGCGGTATTGTCCGTTGGTCACCTCATGTTGATCGATCGCATAGGCTCTTAAACGCACCTCGCGGGCCGGACGTTCATCGGCCTGGCTCCACGCCCCGCGGGCCCTCGCCGCCATCACTTCCGGTGGGTGCAGGCCTTTGCCTGCCGACGGCGGCGGCGTGAGGTCCGGATGCACCTCATCGGTCCCCATGGTAAACGCCCCGGCGGGGATCTCGACCATCGGGGCCTCATCCCGAATCGGCGCAGATTCCGCCGCGCCCAGCAACGGCGCGAGCAGGAGGAACAGACTGAACCAGCGTGTCGTCATTGGATGGAAAGCAGGTAGTTCACCAGGTCGTCGATCTGCGGCGCCGTGAGGTGCGAGGTGCCGCCATGCGTGTCGCTGCCGATGCGGCCGCCGGTATCGAGGTGGGTCTTGTTCTTTTGGGTGCGCGTTTTCACGAAATAGGTCTCGTTGAAACCCACCTCGCGGCGGTGCGGGCGTTCCGGTTCGCCGCCGATCAGCGGCTCATACTTGAACGTGCCAAACTGCGTCTGCCCCGGCACCGACACGATCTCGCGCAGGGTCCGCGCCACGCCGTTGTGCAGGAAAACCGGCGGCCGGTCCCATAACCCGCGCAGGCCGAACGGCGTGTAGTGCACCTGCTCGTCCTCCACGCGACCCGCATCCCAGGGTTCGATGTCGCGCGCGATGCCGGCGATCGCATCGAGTCGCTCCATGCTCAGCAAGGTGAAGGAACCGTCGCGCACGGTCATCGTCACTTGCGGCGGCACCACTTGCCGCGGGTTGTTGGGAAAGTCCTTCTTGGCAAAATGCGGCGCCGGATGGCAGGACGAACAACCCGTTTGGGCTTCCTCGAACAAGGCCCGCCCGCGCAGCACCGACGCGTTCTGTTGATCGAACGGCACCGGCATGAGTCGCGGTTCATTGGCCTGCCACTCGCCGACGAAGCGCTGAAAATCCCGCAGCACAAAACTCTTCCCCATGGTCGCCAGGGTGGCGCGACGGAAGAACTCGTTGCGGCGCTCCTCGATGCCGGCCTCGCTGGTAGCCTGCGAATTCATTTTGGACTGCACGTCGGCCACCGCCCGCACCGGCTCATGCGCCTCCAGCGCCCGGAAATCTCCGCCCGGGGTGATGCCGCGAAAATCGTCGGCCGGACAATGCTCCATCAGCATCGAACGCGGATCGTAAACCGACAGCGTGCCTTCAAAGAAGAAGGGCTGCAGCCCCCACAATCCGCGCTGCTGCGGCACCATCATGGTCGTGCCTTCGATCAACTGCCCCACCCGATCCTGGCCGCGTAAATATTCCTGCCCCACCACCTGACTCACGCCCCACGGGCGGCCGTCGCCGGTTTCGAGGTAGTGGCAACTCACGCAGGCGCTGTCGTGATCGGAGGAAAACATCGAGCTGTGCACCAACAGTTCCCCGCGCTCGGCATCCGTCGCCGGCACCGGCGCACGCCACACCGACGGATCAATCACGACCTCCGTCCCCGGCAGCGTCTGATAGGCATGGCCGTTGTCCGGATGTGACTGTGGATCCACCAGCGACAAGGTGCCGCCGAGGAAGTTGGCGGTCGCCAGGCGACCATCGGACGCCACCGCCAAGCCCGTGGGTTCGAAGCCCGTGCCGAAAACCCGCGTCGGGGTGAGCACCTCGCAGGGATCGGCCGCATCGACGTTGATGCGCAGTTCCTGCACCTGATTGCTCCCCACCATGCAGACATAGAGGCGGTCGCCGGTCACTTCCACCCGTTGCGGCAGGGCGCCGACCACCCGCATGAGTTCCGGCGGGATGTCGCCCTTCACGTCACCGTAAAGCGACTCCGCCGTATCCGAGGTGTAACGCACCCAGGTGCGATGCGCCTCGTAGCGGTTGGCTTTGAGCAGATGACGCAGGCCGCCGTGCGGTTCCGCCACTGGTATCTCAATCGCGGATACATCAATCGCGACCAGATCGTTCTGAATGTCGCGAAACTTGATGCCCGCCGTGCCGTCGATGGCGTCGTAAGGCCCGAGCAACTCCTGCTGGTCCTTGGGCAGCACCTCGGCGGTGGCGACATCGCGGTGCACACTGAACTGGGCCGCGGGATTGGCCGCATCCCACGTCTCGGCGCCCCACGGGTCGCGCTCTTTGCTCACCCCAAACCCGACGCCCATCGTGCCCACCAGCAGCCAATCGTGACCCGTCTGCGGCGAGCGATGAATGGCGAGATCGGACACCGCGTTCTGCACGTAGATCGCACCGACTTCGCGGCCCAGCTGCAGGTCGACGATGGAAATGTCCTGGGTGCCGGTGTTGCCCACGTAGAGGAAGCGCTCGTCGGAGCTCAGCACCAGCGAAAGAGGCTTGCTGCCCGGGTTGCCCACCGGAATGCCGGGACCCGGCGTGGTCTGGTTCACCCACTCCGCCAGTCGTTGATAGTCCGGGTCGTTGACCGCATCGGGAAACACCACCGTCTGCCCCGCGTGGCTGCGGAAATAGGGCAGGATATCGGCATAACCGCCGTCGCGCGACCGGGTGACCGCCCGGAGCAAACGGCTCTCGCGCGCCTGCCCCGGGATCAGGTGTTCGAGTGCCGAGGCAAAACTCGCGCGTCGGTCGGCGCCCGCCACAAAACCGCCCCGCGGTTCATCGTGGCACCCCATGGTCCCGCAATGCGACGCCAGCAGATCCCCCACTCCGCCCGCCGCCAGAAAGTCATCCTCCACAAACCCACCGAGCACGCGCTGGCGGCCGGTCAGCGACGGGGTCCCGTCCGCCTGGGTCTCGATCGCAAGGTCGACGACAAAAATCTGATCCAGGTAACGATTGGCCACATAGGCGGTGGAGCCATCGGCGGTGAACACCAGGTCCTGACAATAGAAGTCCAGCGGGATCTCGGCCGTCACCGTGTCGCGCACCGTATCGATCACACTCGCGAAGTTGGAAAAACGGTTGGTCACCACCAGAAACCGCCCCCCCGGATGCAGGGCCATGCGGTAGGGGCCCGAGGCCGGTGCGCCCTCTTCGTCCGCCGGCTTCAACAGGATGCGTTTCAACACCGCACCGGTCTTCGCGTCGCAAACCGCGACTTCGTGCCCCGGCACCATTTCGGAACCCAGCAGGCTCACATACAGGCGCGTGCCGTCGGCCGAAAACACCACATCGTTGGGGTGATCGCGCAGGGGCCGGGGCTCCGGCGCCGGGTTGGGGTTGGGCACCGGCGGCAAACTCTCGCGCTGCCACGATTGACCGTAGGCCCACTGCCGACTGGTGAGCCGACCAAAACGCGACAGGGCATGACCGGATGTCTGCACCACGCCTTGTTGCCGACCGTATTGGGCCGGTGGCGTGGGCGTGGCTTGGAAGGGAGCAGCGGCGAACACACCCGCTGCTCCCGGAACCACTACGGCCACAACCCCGCGCCAGAACCGGCGCGGGAAAAACGTGAGGCGAAAAAAAAGTGAGCGTGGCGGTTTCAAAGCGTGCGAAGGTAGGCGGCGAGGGCCGCGATCTCATCGGGCGTGAAACCCTGCGTGCGGCCGTGGACGTTGCGTTGATTGTGCTCGGTGAAAATCGACTCGAGCGTCGGCGCCCGGCCGTCGTGCAGCCACGGGCCGTTCCGGTAGACATTGCGCAAGGACGGCGTGTCGAACCGCGCCCGAAAGTCGTCGACCGTCTTCATGCCGAGGTCGTGCAACTTCTGATCGGTGAAGCGCGGCGCCGGATGACAGAGGTCGCAACCTGCGGCGCGGAACAGGAGTTCTCCGCGGGCAACCAGGTCCGGCGGCAGCCGGCGGCGATGCGGGTTGGGGACGACCTCGGGGGCACCGAAATACGCTTCCAGCGCATCCTGCCGAGCGCGATCGGCCACAAAACCTTCGAAGCGTTGGCCACCGGCGATGCCGTCGAAAAGGTTGGCGCGCACGGCGCCCCACATCGCCGGCGCCGTGTCGTGGCCGTTGATCAGATCCTTCGCGTTCTTCGGGTTGCCCAAACCGTCGTTGGCAAGGTCCCAGTTGAGGCCATCGACCGTGCCGTCCTCCTGGTGACAGCTCACACAACTGAACCAGTTCTGGTAGCACATGCGGGCATCGCAGGACAGCAGCTCCCCTTGCCGCCACAGCGTCATCTCCACCGGGTCCTGCAGCGGTATCGTGGCCTTGATGATGCCGCAGGTGGCATCGAGCACCGCCACGGCATCACTGAAATAGTGCGCGACCCAAAGTTCGTTGCGGCCCTCATCCAAGGTGATGCTGCGCGGCCCGAGTCCACCGGAAGGCACGCGGCGGGCGATGCCACGTTGGGCCAGGATCTCGACGTTCTCCTGCATCCGCCGCACCTGCTCCGGGGTGGTCACCGTGGCCGCGAGCTCCAAACATTCGGCGACATCGACGATCGCAATCTCGTGGATACCGGCGAGGCTCACATAGAGCCAGCGATCGTCTGACGAGAGCGCGAGCCCGGTCGGGTTGGCGGCACCTTGCAGCAAATGGTCGAGCAGGAAAGTCACGCGGTGCCCCGGGCGATCGAGATCCGCGACCGTGAAACCGTTGGAATGAATCCAGCCGCGCTCGATCTGCAGCGTCGGCATCTCGTCATGGGAAACCAGGTTCGCCACGAAGGCCCAGCGTCCGTCCCGGGTCGTCACCACATCGCGCAACATCGAGCAACGGCCGAAGTCGCGCTCCTCGAGCACGGCCCCGGTCGCCGTATCAAGAAGGGTGATACCACGGCCAAGGTTGTTGCTCACCAACACCCTCGCGCCGTCGGGTGTGACCGTCACATGGCGGGGCTGGTTGCGAACCCGCGCCTCCCAACGGACTCCGCCGTTGGTGACCTCGAGCGCGCGGAGCACATCCTCAGCCGCATCCGTCACGAAGAGGGTCGCGCCGTCGGGCGCGAGGGTGAGTCCGTTCGGCGTGGCGCCCGCCGCCCACGCGTCCGTCACCGTTCCGCGCGCCACCTCGATGACATCAACCCGCCCCGCCCATGCACAGGAAACATACAACCACCGCCCGTCGGGCGAGAAGCAGGCATCGTTCGGCCGACGCCCCACCGCCACCCGCCGTCGCACCTCCCGGCTGGCCGCATCGATCAGGGCCACCGTGTCATCGGTCGCATTGACCACGGCCACCAAGTTGCCATCGGGAGACAGGCAGATGGATTGCGGCGAAGCGTGCACCGGCGTCACCGGGCGATCGCCCCGGGCGATGGGCATCGCCATCGCAACAACGAGGATGCACCCGCAGATCCGACGCCGCATCACTTTGCCCTCCCCGCCCCCGGCAGCACCCCGAGAATTTTGTGAGCGTCCCCCTGCTCGGGTTTCGCCGGGCCACTCTGCTCCTGCCGTCGCCAGTTCACATAGGCGACCAATTGGTCGAGTTCCGTATCGCTCAGATGCGCGCGATAAGCAGGCATCTTGATCAATTGCCTCTCCAAAAAATGGCGCGCCAAGGGGTTGGCCTCCAAGCGGGCCAAGGTGCCTTCGAGCGTCCAGGCGCGAAACTCCGCTTCGTCCCGCACCAGATGCCGGTAGTCCTCACCGTCCCAAGCCGGCACCGTGCCCTTGAGGCTGCCCGGGTTCGGCGTGCCCCCGATGCCCGCCGGCCCGTGACAATCGAAGCACCCGACTCGCTCAGCCGTGCGCCAGCCCTCGTAAACCGGGTCACTCATTTCCAGGCCAAAGCCCGACACCACCTGGAGATAGGTGAGCAAATCGCTCCGTTCCGCCTCGCTCAGTCGACCGCGATACGCGGGCATCGGCACGGCCGGTTCCTCGGCCAACGCGGCGGCGAGCGCCACCAGCCGCGCCGGTCGCCCGTCATCGATCCACTCCGCCACCTCACTTTCATCGCGGCACAGCGCGGCCATCGTGGGACCATCCCAGCCGGGAACCTCACCACTGCGGGCCCCGGGATTGGCCCGGCCGCCCCGGCCGTCCACGCCATGACAGGCAAAACAGCCCTGCTCCTGCGCCACCCGGCGGCCGCGCAGCGCGGCGGTGGACTCCGGCCGGCGTATCCACCACACGGTGACAACGAGACCGGCGCCGGCCAGCGCGAGCCACAGCGCAATACGAATCCACGCGAACCCGCGGGTCCTGGTGAGGGGCATCAACATGGGGATACTGGAGGGGAACCTGCGTCGCCTCCACCACCCGCCGGGATGATCCGCGGGTGGTCTCGGCTCCGAAAAATCGGAGCGCTTGATAGGCGGCCCCCAGGCGGTTCCGCCATGCGATAGTGGTTAATCGCTGCTTATGTGCTGCGAATTGCCATAAAGTTTAGCTAATCGAAATTCACCCAGCCAGTCCCGCGTCCGCTGATCCCTTTTTAGAAGACCATCGAAAGGAGCAGCACTTCGACCAAACCGAAGATCGAGACGGCCGACAAAACCACCGTCCAACTCTTGAGTGTGGTGCGTTCGTCCCACCCGCACATGCGGCTCACGAGCCAGAAACCGGAATCATTGGCCCAGGACAGCACCACGCTGCCGTAACCGATCGCCAGGAACACGAAGAGCGGATTCACCCCGAAGCCCGTCTCGCCTGCGGCGGCCGTCAACATGCCGGTCGCGGTGATCATGGCCACCGTGGCCGAACCCTGGGCCACGCGCACGACGGCGGCGAGCAACCAACCGAGCAGCACGAAGTTGAGCTGACGGCCAGCCGCCATCGCCGTCACCGCTTCGCCGATGCCGGCGTCGCGCAACATCGCGCCAAAGGCACCGCCCGCCGCCGTGATGAGGATGATGGGACCGGCCAACTCCAGCGGACGACCAAGCATGGTGTTCAACGTCTCGCCCTTGCCACGCGCACTCCGCAGCGCCAGCAGCAGAGCCGCGATCGTGCCCGCGCCCAGCGCGACGTGTTTGTCGCCGAGGAACTGCAGCCCCATCGGCACCTCGCCGCCATTGGCCAGACCATAGACCGAAGCCGCGCCAATCATCAGCAGCGGCAACAACACCGGGAGCAGCGAACCGAACAAACCCGGCAACGGCAGTTCCGCCGCCGCGGCTTCATGGCTTTCCTCGGTGGGTTGCGGCACGAGCACCCGTCCCGCCAACCAACGCGATACGGCGAGTGCACCGATCGCCGGCAACGCGGCGCAAGCCAAGCCACCACCGATCGCCACCGCCATACTGAGGCCGAGTTCCTCCGCGACCAACAAGGGGCCGGGCGTCGGCGGCACCGTGCTGTGCGCGATCACGCCACCGGCGCACAAGGCCATCACATAAAACAAATAGTCCTTCTTGGTGCGCACTGCGAGGACTCGCGCCAGCGGGAGGAGCAGCAAAAAGACCGTGTCGAAAAACACCGGAATCGCCAACACCAGGCCGGCCAGCAACAAAGCGATGCCCGCCCGCTTCTCGCCCCACATTTTCAGCAGCGCGTTCACCACCCGTTCGGCGCCGCCGCTCACGGTGAGACATTCGCCGATCACGGCCGCCATGGCGATGATGACGGCGATGCCACCGGCCGATCGGCCCAGTGCCGCCGTCGCGTTGCCCACCGCCTGCAGCGGCGTCAGCTCCGACCAACCCCCCAGTGCGGTCACCAAGCCCACGGCTATCGCCGCGCCCATGAGGGCAAAGAAGGGGTGAATGCGCCATTTCGCGATGCTCAGCACCACAAAGGCGACGCCCACCGCCAAAGCAAACATCGGACCGCCAATCGGCGCGCCGTCGGTCGCAGCCAACACCGCGCTCATCGCGACACCTCCCCTTCAATGCGACAGGCGGAAATAACGGAAACGAATCGGCGCGACAAAGCCGCGCCGGGGAGCAGGGGTAAGGGCATCATGGTCGGGGGGTAAGGCGAATCACCCCAAGCCCTAGGTGCCCTCAACGCGAAGGCCAAGCCGTAACCGTCACTGCCCCGGCCGGAGGATAAAACGTTGAACGCTGTATCCCCGGGGGACCGCCGGGCGGAAACCTCGCCGGTTTACCAACTCGCCAACTCGACCGACGGCAGGGTGTCGTCGAGCGACTCCCGCACATCGTAGGAATTGATCGAGGCCGAGAAGGCGTTGGCCAACAGGTCCTGCAAAGTCGACTGATCTTCAGGCAACACGAGGAACGCCACGTAGCGCCCCGGCTCGACGACCGATTCGGCTTTGAGGATGTGATAGCCGCTATTGCGGATCTTGCGCGACACGTGCGCGGAAAATTGCAGCACGGCGTCGACATCGTTGCGGCGGAGTTGGTCCGCCGCTTCGTTGGATCGCATGGGCACGAACACCACATCGGTGCTGGCCCCGTAGATACCTTCCAGCGCCAACCGGAATACCGGGGTGAACGTGCGCTGGAGGTCGGTGGTTTTTCCGGCTCTCGCTCCACGCTCAACCCAGGCCACTTTGATGGCACTGGAGGCGGAAACGGTGACCGGGTCATTCGCAAGGCTCGGGAGAGTCGTTGCGAGCAAGAGAAGGAGGAGTTTGGAGAATGCACGCATGACTGATAGTGGGTTAGCTAAGTGGAACGTCTCGTTGTGGCTTAACTTTAGGCGAAACCGGTCGATTCGTCACTCGGGTCCATGCCCGGACATTGCTCAGGGCGCGCCCCCACGTAGTTCCACCCATCGCGACGGACCTCTCCCGCCGCTTGCCAAACCCGCCGTCCCTTACCACCGTTTGCCTTCCATGCATTTTTCGAATCTCCAACCCGGCCTCAAAGAACCCACGCCGCGTCTCGACGACGACGAAGATGATGACGAGGACGTGCCGTCCAAGGGCCCCGCTCCCGTCACCGCTTTGATCCAAAAGAAGTTCCTCGATCAGCGGAAAATCTTCCTGTGGGGCGCCGTGACCGACGCCTCCGCCAAGGACCTCACCGAAAAGCTGCTCTATCTCGAAGCCGTCGGCCCGGGGAAGGACATCACCTTCTACCTCAACAGCCCGGGCGGCTCCGTGACCGCCGGTATGGCCGTCTACGACACCATGAAGCTCATCAGCTCGCCCATCACCGTCGTGGTGACCGGCATGGCTGCCTCCATGGGTTCGATCCTGCTCTCCGGCGCGCCCAAGGGTCGCCGCCTGCTCTACCCGCACAGCCGTGTGCTCATCCACCAGCCGCTCATCTCCGGCCGCTTCACCGGTCCGGCAACCGACATTCACATCCAGGCCCAGGAAATGGAAAAGCTACGCGAGGAACTGAACCAAATCCTCGCCGATGCCTCCGGCCAGCCGATCGAGCGCATCAATCAGGACACCGACCGCGACTTCTATCTCAACGCCAAGGAAGCGATCGAATACGGCCTCGCCGACGAGATCGTCGAGAACGTCTGAGGTCCCCTCGCCTACTCTCGGTTTTCAGCCCCGCGTCCCTCCCCGGACCCGGGGCTTTTTATTTCTTCACGTCGGTGGTGAGCATGATGATCGCCTGCTCCCATTCCGCGCCTTGATTGAACTCGTCGGCCGCCCGCGCCGCCGCGACCCCGGCCTTCAGCCAGACGAGGCGTTGGGTTTCCGGCAAGTCCTGGGCCAAGAGATTCCGCCACACCGCAAAGGCCGTCGCGGTGTCGCCCCACGCGCTCAAGCGCTCCGCGATCTCCGCGACCAAGCCCCACTCGTCGACACGCACGCGCCGCATGTAAGCCACGACGCCCAGGGCCTCGATCGCCCCCGGACGGTTGCCGTTCTCTTCCTGCAACTCCGCAATGCGATACGCCAAAGCGAGGGACGGATCGGCATCCATGATGCGTCGGGCCAAAGCCAGTCGGTCCTCCAGCGGCGCGGCGGCCAGCGACTCCACTTGCCGTAGTCCCACATAGGACGCGAGACGACCGGGCAGTGCCTCGCGCTTCTCCCATTGTTGCGCAACCGAACGGGTCATCGGACGGTAAAGCGGATCGCCCACCACGATGCCCTGCCAGGACAGCACCGGCATGGCATAATAGGCGGCCTCGCCCAGCGTCGCGCCGCCCTCCAGCGCGCGCAGGATCAACTGCGGCTGGTGCGTGTATTCGAGGTAGGGTTCGTAAACGTTGCCAAAGGTGCCGGCGACCCCTCGCCCCACCAGCGGCGCCACCCAACCTCCGTTGTTGAAGGAGCGCAGCGAGCGCGCGGAAAAGCTGTGCAGGTGCAGGGCGATCGCTCCGGGCGCAAACTCGTAAGCCTCCGGCGCGAACGGCCCCGCGATCGAGCCCTGATACCAACCGAAGTAAAGCGCCACCCCGTCGGCCCGCGCCGTCGGTCCCAGCGCCGCCTTCTCGCGGTCCACCTGCAGGGACCAGCGCGCCGCCGCCAGCTCCTCGGCAACTTCCCCAAACCAGGTATCGCCCTGTTGGTGCGGACCACCGAGGTCGACGATCGCCCGCCCGATCAAACCGTTCCGCTCCGCCGTGAGCGCACCGTTCACGAGATTGCGCGCGGCCGGAAAACTGGGGCCGTCCAATCGCGCCACGCGCACCACCGCCGCCCGGTCCCACAGGTCGGGCGTCGCCTTGCCAAACAGGACGTTGCGCACGAAACCGTGGCGCTGCGACTCGTTGAGGGCCAGCGCTGCCAGCTCCGAATCCACCGCGGCCTGATTCGTCTGCAGGCTCTTGATCGTCGTCTCCGGCACATCGGCGGGAATCTCGTTGCTCTGCCGGATCTTCAAGGGCACGCCGCGACACGTCACCAAATAACTGATACGATGACCGGAGATCGACATGCGCACCCGCCCCGCGTCGTCGACCAGATCCATCGGGATGGCCTGCAGCCAGTCGTGCTCGATCAGCCAGGCGCGCAGCGGCTCGAGCAGTTGCTGCACGTAAGTTGGCCAATCGATCTCCTCTCCCGCCGGCAAGGGCAGCGCCACGATGTTGGCCCGCGGAATAGCGCGGCGATCGGCATAGAATCGTGCCAGCTCCACCGAGTCGGGATCGTTGAGATTCGCAACGATGACCACCCGCGCGGCCTCGTCATCGACCGGAGCGAAGACCACCGGGGCGGCCACAGTCGTCCGCCCGAGCGAAACCAGCAGCGCGAGCCAAACGAAAATCCGGCGTCGTTTCATCGCGCGGCCTGCGTGCTGAGGACCAGGTTGGCGTAGCCCACCACGCCGTTGGCGATCGCCTGCGCGATCTCGGCCCGGTAGGCGGCCGTGGCGACTTTGCGCGCCTCGGTCTCGTTGGAAAGGTAGGCCGCCTCGACCAGCACCGCCGGGCACTTGGCCAAACGCAGCACCGCAAAGCGGGCCCGTTTTAAGCCGCGATCCATCGAGTCCAGCTTCTCGCACAGGGCATCGTGGACCTGGAAACCCAAGACCGCGTTCCACGCGTCGTTGGCGTTGCCGAGCTCCTCGTGGTGGTCCGACGGATCGGCCTTGCTGCTTGAGGTCGAGCGCTGGTGTCGCGGGGTAAACACATAGGTTTCGGTGCCGTGCACCTTGGCATTGCCCGCGGCATTAAAATGCACGCTCACGAACAGGTCGGCCGCTTCGGTCTGGCCGATCAGGGCCCGCTCGGCCAACTCGAGGTAACGATCGTCGGACCGCGTCATCACCACCTCAAACCCCTGGGCCGAAAGCAATGCGGACAGTCGTTTCGCCACGTCGAGCGTGAAGGTTTTCTCCTGCAGCTTGAGCGCGGGGTTGGCGGTGCCACCGTCCTTTCCACCGTGACCGGCATCGATCACGATGCGTCGCACCGGCCGGGCGGCCTTTGCATAGGTCGCCGGACGCAGCAGCGGCGCGAGCAATTTCTCGGCGTCGAGGCGATCGATCCAAAGCTTGCCATCGCGCAGGATCGTTCCCTCTCCCATGAAGAGCCGCCGGCCGTTGTAGGTGATCTCGCGCGAATCTACTTCGAACTCGATCCTGGTCCACGCGCTGGCGAAGCGCAGCGTGCGGTGGGTTTCGGTCCACTGCCCCTTCAGGTTGTAGCGGGCGAGAAAGGCCTCGGCATCGAGGTAATTCACTCCACCGACCTTGACCGTCGCCTGTGCACCGACCGCCGGGAACGCCTCCGCCCGCAGCGAGGGTGCCAACAGACAGATCGACGCGAGGAGTGCGATGCGGCCGCCCTGGCGCGCGGCCCCAAACAACACGTCCCGCCGTTCAAGGGCGGGACGGAAAAATCGCAGCCATGAACCCATCATGGCCGGCACGACTCAGGCCTCTGCGTCCTCGTGGGACTCCGTCGGGGCGTGATCGTCGGCCTCGTGGGCCTTCGCCCCATCCGGCGCCGGCCCCTTGGGTTTCGGGTGGTAATACTTCAGCTTCCGCTTGTTGGCCGGATGCGGCGTCATCATCACGTTGATCTGACGGCCGTTGAGCTTGGGCTCGCTGTCGGCGTGGCCCATGCCCTCAAGTTCGACAATGGCGCGCTTCATCACCTCGAAACCGATTTCGGTGTGGGCCATTTCGCGACCGCGGAACTTCAGCCGCAGCTTCACCTTGGCGCCTTCGTTGAGGAACTCCTCGGCGTGGCGCAGCTTGGTGATCAGGTCGTGATCGTCGATGCGGGGGGAGAGTTCCACCTCCTTGATTTTCGACGCGGTCGACTTCGAGTGAGACGACTTCTTCTGCTCCTCGTAGACGTATTTGCCGAAGTCCATGATGCGGCAAACGGGCGGACTCGCATTGGGAGCCACCTCGACCAGATCGAGGTTGAACTGTTGCGCCAGTTGCAGCGCCTTCTCGGTCTGCAGCACACCGAGCTGTTTGCCCTCGGGTGAGATCACGCGGATCTGGGGAACACGGATCCGCTGATTGCGGCGGATGTGGGCGTAAGGATCGTTATTGCGGCGGAAGTTTCCACGACCGCCTCGGCGTTTACCGCCGCCAAAAGAAAAGGATGTAGCCATCAAATAAGGTTCAACTCGGAGAAGATCGTCACGCTTTTCGCCCGCTCCAGTGGTGAAGACAACAACGAAGTCGCGCCGATCGTGCGGGAATGGGTGGGGTAAAAACCCGTCATACGCTGAAGCTCTCGCCGCAGGAGCAGCTGGCTTTGGCGTTGGGGTTGGAGAACTTGAAACCACCCGCGATAAGTTTCGACGAGTAGTCCAGTTCGGTGCCCTTCAGGTAGAGGGCGGTCTTGGGGTCGACCAGCACCTGCACTCCGGCGGAACACACCAGGATGTCACCCCGACGCGGTTCGCGCACGAAACGCAGTTTGTAACTCAGGCCATTGCAGCCACCGCCGGTGATCGCGACGCGCAGGAACTCGCCCTGCGCTTCGCGGGCGATCAACGCAGCCACCTTCGTCCCGGCGGCCTCGGTGAGGCGCACCAGGTTCTCGTTGCCTTCCCGCACCCCTTCGAGAGGTGCGGCCGGCGGTGGTGGCGTGGCGGTGTCGATTGACATGAACAGCCGCAGACTATCGGGCGCTCCGCGCACAAATCAAGCGACCTTCCCCATCCGTTCCGCCCATAGGTCTCGGTTTTTGACGATTTTGTGTAAGGAATCGCCCCGCCGTTGCGCCTCATGAGGCAAACCACGATGACCCGGCCAGAGCAGCACGAAACCTTTCAACAATGGATGACCGACCACCCCGGCATCCTGCACAAGGTCGTTCGCTCCTACGCCGATCGTGCGGCCGATCGCGAAGACCTGTTGCAGGAAATCCAACTGGCGCTGTGGCACGCCATCCCGGGATTTCACTCCGGCAGCAAGGCCTCCACCTACATCTACCGCATCGCGCTCAACCGCGCGATTTCGTGGGTGCGCAAGGAGAGCGCGACCCGTCGCCGCCATGAACAGCTCGCCGCCGACGTCCCGGTCGAAACCACCGCGCGCGAGGACCCCCGCCTCGCGCTCATTTACGCCGAAATCCGGCAACTCAACAAAGCGGAGCGCGCGCTCATCCTGCTGCATCTCGACGGATTCAACTACGAAGAGATCGCCGCCACGCTCGGCATCACCACCACCAACGTGGGCGCCCGTCTCACCCGCATCCGCCAAAAACTGGCCGCCAACCTGAAGGACAAATAAGCATGAGCCTCGAAGAACTCGAAACCACCTGGAGCAACCAGACCGCCTCCGCCTCCCCCGCCGACCAGGCCCGCGAACGGATCGACCAAGCCCAACGCAGTTTTCGCCGCCATACCTGGCTGCTCGTTGTCGGTTTGTTGGGCAACTTGATCGGGCTCGCGTTGCAACTTCACCGCGTGGCCGTCATGCCGGAGCGCACCCTCGCCAACAGTGCCTGGGAGTTGCTCATCCCCGGCCTCACGCTCCTCATCTGCCTCGGCGGCGCGGTATTGCTGTATCGCGCCCACCGACGCTACCAAGCGCTCAAACACGACACCCGTCGCTGCCTCGAACTGGTGCTCAAAGAAAAACGCCAGGAGATTTCCGCCCTCACGCTTTGGATTCCCGCCACTTACCTGGCGTTCCTCGGCCTCATCGTCCTGAGCAAGTTTCAATCGATCGCCGCCGGCTTCGAATCGCCGGGCAACGCTTGGTCAGGCGTGGTGATGGCCGCCGCCTTGTTCATCTTCATCAGCGCCTTCCTCATCCACCGCGCCCACGCCTTCATCAAACCCGAAGTCGCCGACCTGGACCGCACGCTCAGCTCATTGCTCGCCAGCTAAGCGCCACGCCAGATCCACCGCCCGCGCAAAACTGGTCGCGCTCGCGATCCCCTGCCCGGCGATGCCAAACGCCGTGCCATGATCCGGACTCGTGCGCACATGCGGCAGGCCCAGCGTGACATTCGCCGCATTGTCGAAATCGATCGTCTTGAGCGGCGCGAGTCCCTGGTCGTGATACATCGCCACCACCACGTCGAAATCCCCCCGCAACGCGCGACCGAAAACCGTGTCGCCCGGCAAGGTCCGCGACAGTCCGCCAAACTCCGGACGCAATCCGTCGAGCACCGGATCGATGAACTCCCCTTCCTCGTCGCCCAACAAGCCGTCTTCGCCCGCATGCGGATTGAGCCCGCAGACCGCGATCCGCGGTGCCGCCACATCATCCGCCGCCGCCAGCGCCGCCGCCGCGCGCACCGCACGTTCCAAGACCGCCGGCGTAAGCGCGCCCGCCACGTCGCGCAGGGGCAGATGCCACGTCGCCAACACGACCCGCAGCCGATCACTGCGAAACCCCATCACCGGTTCGCCGCCCCAAGCCGCCGCAAAAAATTCCGTCTGCCCGGGATGCGGATATCCCACCGCCGCGAGCTCCGCCTTGCTCACCGGTCCGGTGACCACGCCGCTGAACTCTCCGCGCGCACAACCCGCCGCGGCCACCTCCATCGCACTCCAAGCCAAACGCGCCCCCACCGCGTCGGGCTTTCCGGCGACGGCCGTGTAGTCGGCCGGTCCCACCGCCTGCTTGCCCCCGGACCGCGGCAGCTCCTCCAGCCACCCCGCCGGTCCGATCACGGTCACCCGCTCCGCTGCCGCCGGATTCTCCGCCAGCCAACGCGCAATGATCTCCGGTCCCACGCCGGCCGGGTCACCACAGGTGATTGCCAAGGGTTTCATGCCCCGTCGCCTCCGTCGCCGCGCCCCCGTCGCGGCCGCGCGATCGCTCGCTTTCCCTCCGCAAAGAAAGCGAGAAAGGTCCGCGCTTGCTCCGTTTCGGCCTTGGGCAACAAGTCCGCCGCGATGACGCGCATGTTTCCACTCGGGCGCATCACCGCGCGAAACGCTTCCTTCACCTCCCGCATCGCTTCACGCGGCCAGCTCCGGCGTTTGAGTCCGACCAAGTTCAACCCCGCGATTTCGTTCCGATCCGCCACCATGCAGAAAGGCGGCACGTCCGCGGAAATCGGAGACAGTCCACCCACCATCACAACCGGTCCGATGCGGCAGAATTGATGCACCGCCGCGTTTCCCCCGATGAAAGTGAACTCACCCACATCCACGTGCCCGGCCAACAACGCACCGTTGGCCAACACCACATCATCGCCGACGCGGGCATCGTGGCCCGCATGCGAGTTGGCCATGAAAAAACAACGGTCGCCGATCTCCGTGGCTTGGTCCTCATAGATCGACCGATTCAGCGTCACCCCCTCGCGTAGCACACAGTCCGCCCCGACCCGCACCCACGTGGGCATCTCGCGTTTGAAGGCGAGGTATTGCGGATCCCCGCCGATAACCGCCCCCGGGTGCACCACGGTGCGATCGCCAATCTGCGCCCAGCGCGTCACGACTGCGCCCGGCATCACCTCGACGTCCTCGCCCAGGGCCGCGGCCGAATCCACGTGCGCGCCCGGATGTATCAATGTTCCCATGACATGACCTAATGCTTCGACCGACGGTCCCCCGTCAAGAGATCGAGCTGCCCATCGCGCAACAACTCGTAGTTCTTCAGGAGGCGGATCACCTGCAGGGTGTCGCTCTTCCGGTAGTTTCGGTTCACCTCCACCTTCTCGATCAGGTCGAGCAACATGGCGCGAAACGAGATGATGCCATCGACGCCCCGCTCCTGCAGCAGCGCCACGCTCTGCGAGCGATAGGGCTCCTGGGTCGGCAGTCCCGGCAACACGAGGATCTTCGTCGGCTCGTCCCCCAGCTCCGCGTCGGCCTCCGCCGGAAACAGTTTGGGCACCTGCTTCAGCACTTCCTCCTCCAGGAAGCGCAGGATCTCCGGCGATCCCTTGAGCGTCGCGGCGGAAAACACCCCGGTGTGCCACGGCTTCACCGCCACCACCGCCCGATGCACGAAGGGCAACTCCGATGAAAACAGGAAGAAGTCCGGTCGCCGCGATCCGCGCTGCCAGGTCGGATTGTAGACCAGCAGGTCGATCTCCTCCTCGGAGTGCTTCCTGCGGGACTGCACCTGATACTTGCGCACCTGCCGCACGAGGAAGCCGTTCTGCTCAAAATACTCGCGAACAATGCCTTCGTCGATCGCCGACATGTTCGGCATGCAAACCCGCTCGAGCCGCCGAAGCCACGCAAATCACGCCGCGCCGACTTCGCGCCAAATCGCCCGCACGAGCTCGAGGTCCACTTCGTCCCGTGTCGCCGCCCGTCCCACGGCCTCCAGCACCACGAAGCGCAGCCGCCCCGCCCGCACTTTTTTGTCCTGCGCCATCGCCGCGACCAAGGCCTCGACTGCGAACTCACCGCGCAAGGCCACCGGCAAAGCATGCGCGGCGACCGTCGCTTCCACGCTCGCAACCACCACGTCGTCGACCAGGCCCAGCGACCGCGACAAACGCGCCGCCGCCGCCAAGCCGATCGCGACCGCCTCGCCATGCAGGTAAACCCCGTAACCCGCGACCTTCTCGATCGCGTGGGCAAAGGTGTGGCCGAGGTTGAGCAGTGCCCGCCCTCCCGACTTGGCCGTTTCGAACTCGTCGGCCTCCACCACCCGCGCCTTCGCTGCGCAACACCGCCGCACCACCGCGGCGATCCGATCGCTCCCCCGGACCAAGGGCGTCGCCGCCAGATCCGCGTAGAGCTCCGCGTCTCCCAGCAAGCCGTATTTGATCACCTCCGCCATGCCCGCCGCAAACTCGCGCGCCGGCAGGGTGCCGAGCAGGTCGGTCGCCACATACACCGCTCGGGGCTGATGAAACGCGCCGACGAGGTTCTTGCCCGCTGCCAGATTGATGCCGGTCTTCCCCCCCACCGAACTGTCGACCATGGCCAGCAAAGTCGTGGGCACCTGATAAAAGGCCACCCCGCGCAGGTAGCTCGCCGCCGCAAACCCGGCCAGGTCGCCAACCACCCCGCCGCCGCAGGCGATCACCACCCCGCCCCGGTCCAATTTTTGCGCGGCCAAAAACTCCCACAACTCGGCGATCACCCGCGCCGATTTCGCCCCCTCCCCCGGCGCCACCGTGAAGCGCGGCGCATCGCCAAACATACGGGCCAAAGCCTCCGCCTGCGCCGTCGCCACCGCCTCGTCCGTGACGACCGCAACTTTTCGACCCGCCGCCCGCAGCGACGCGACCTCCGCCGCGATGACCTCCGCAAGGTCCCCGCCGAACTGAATCGGATAACTGCGGTTGCCGAGATTGACGGTGAACTGGTCGACCATGACCGCGTTAAAGGTCAGCCCAAGCACCGGGTCAATCCGGGGACCGCTCCCCCGCCCGTATTTCCGAACGGCTCCACCCGTTTGTCCCTCCCCCATCTTGTTCGCAAAATTTTTACACCTTTTGTGCCAATCTTTGGCAGTTACACTCGACGGAGCCGCTTCCATCGCGAAACTCGCGATCACGCGTGCGCCTGGCCCAAAACAGGCTGAACTCCCCACTCCCACTTTGAACACTTCAATGCGACTCCCTCGTTCGCGACATCTGCTCGTCGCCGCCCTTTGCGCATGCTGCGCTTTGAGCTCCGCTTGGGCGCAGGGCAACAGCCTCAACAAAACCAACGGTAACGGTAAGTGGAAGGACACCGGCTCGTGGGAGAACGACGGCGGCGGCACGCCCGAAAACGTGCCCGGCCCCAGCGACCGCGCCATCATCAACAGCGGCGTGCTGCAGATCTCCGGCAACGAGTCCGTGGGCGAACTCCGCCTCGGCGGCGGCGACCTTACCGGTTACGACGAATCCATCGATCTCGAACCCGTTGTGGATGACGTGCTCACCCTCATTGGCGGTTCCTTCGACTCCGAGTGGACCGGCGGCACGATTGACGACCTGACTCTCGTCGTCGGCACCGGCGCGACCCTGAATATCAACCACAGCACCGCCGGCACGCTCTCCAATGCCGTGTTGGAGACGCAAGACGACGCCACCGTAAACTGGTTGTCTGGCGACATCCTGCTCAACAACGCCTCCGTCATCAACAACGCCGGCACGTGGAACGCGGTCGTCGACGCCCGCATCC
The DNA here is from genome assembly GCF_051209155.1 of Actomonas spartinae. NCBI lineage: Bacteria > Pseudomonadati > Verrucomicrobiota > Opitutia > Opitutales > Opitutaceae > Actomonas > Actomonas spartinae. Next base: position 1,313,871 of record NZ_JBPJGB010000002.1, on the reverse strand, counting down.
GCCACTCCAGTGGCTCGATCGGCACCTTCAACAATCTGAGCACCGGCATCTTCCGCAAACAGGGCTCACTCGGCTCCGGATTCGACGACATCTTCAACAACGATGGCGCCCTTTTCGTCGAGGACGGTTTCCTCATCATCGACGGCGGCGGCACCATGTCGGCCTCCGGCACCATCAATGTCGCCAGCGGTGCCTCGATCTACTTCAGCCAATCCTACTCCATCGCCGACGCCGGGGGGCTCAGCGGCAGCGGCCTTTACCTGCTTTCCAGCGGCACCCTCACGCTGGACGGCATTGCGACCGTCACCTTCCGAATGGACGGCGGCGCGCTCACCGGCGACCACACCTTCGCCAACGGTTTCCAGTGGAACGGCGGCGAGATCAAGAACGGCTCCACGCTCAACGACCTCACCTCTTCCTTCGAAATCAACGACGCCGCCGGCAACACCCTCACCGGCCACAGCTTCACGAACCAGGGCACCGTGTATTGGAACGATGGAGACATCCTGCTCAACGCCGGCACGACCTTCACCAACCGCGGCACCCTCGAGGACAACGCGGCCGATCCCGGCGAGACCCACTCCGTTCGCACCTCCTCCGGCGCGACCGGGTCCTTCCTCAACGAATCCGGCGCGACCTACACCTTGGCCGGCGGCGGCACGAGCAAGTTCGCCGTTGCGTTCGAAAACCAGGGCGCGGTGGCGCTCCACGACGGCAGCACGCTCGTGCTCGATGGCACCGGCACCAACCGCAATGGCGCCTCGCTCACCGCCAACACCGGCACGACCGTCGTCTTCGACAACGACTTTGTCGTCGAGGAGGCCCTCGACCTGCTGGGTGGCGGCCAGTTCACCCTCGCCGCCGGCACGCTCACGATGAACGGCACCGTCAACGCACCGGACTTCACGATCGATGGCGGCACGCTGGTGGGCATCAACAGCTTCAACGCCGGCCTGGTCTGGAACGGCGGCATCCTCGGCAGCGCCGGCACCACCCACAATACCGGTGACTCGGCGATGTCGATCAACGACCCCAGCGGCAACACCCTCGACAATCACCACCTGATCAACAACGGCCAGGTCACCTGGAACGACGGCGACATCCTGCTCAACAACGGCAGCTCCATCACCAACGACGGCTCGTGGAACGACCAGGCCACCGACTCCGGTGAAACGCACAAGATCCGCACCTCCGCCGGCACCGACGCCTACTTCAGCAACCAAAACACCTACACCAAGGACAGCGCCGGCACGACCGAGATCGCGGTCGACTTCTACAACGACGGCGCGGTCGTGGTGAACAACGGCACCCTCATCCTCAGCGGCAACGGCACCGCGTCCAGCCTCGCCACCTTCGACGTCGCCAATGGCGCCGCTCTCCGCTTCACCGCCGACTACGCGATCACCGACGCGGTTGGCCTGCTCGGCGACGGCCTCGTCGCGCTCGACTCCGGCACCCTCACGCTCGACGGCTTCGTCAGCTCCCCCGACTTCGCCATCAACGGCGGCATCCTCACCGGCTCCCACACCTTCCTCAACGGCGCCAACTGGAACGGCGGCACCCTGCAGGACGGCTCGACCTACAACCAGCCCAACTCCGTCTTCGCCATCAACGACGCGAGCGGCAACACGCTCAACAACCACTTCCTCGACAGCTCCCACGTCATCGCCTGGAACGACGGCGACATCCTGCTCAACAACGGTTCCTGGATCTCCAACCAAGCCGACTTCGATGACACCGCCGCCGGCGTCGGCGAAAGCCACCGCATCCGCACCTCCTCCGGCAGCGGCGCCCAATTCGTCAACTACCTCGGCGCCTCCTACAACAAGGACAGCGACGGCGAGACCATTCTGGACGTCACCTTCCTCAACGACGGCACCCTCAACGTGAACTCAGGTCGCCTGGTCCTTGCCGGCGGCGGCAGCACCTACACCGGCGGCACCCTGTTCGTCGACGGCGGCTCCGAGCTCGCCTTCACCAACGACTACGAAATCGGCGACGCCAGCAGCCTCACCGGCTCCGGCCAAGTCCTGCTCGAAGCCGGCACCCTCTCCCTCAACGGCACCGTCAACGTCCCCGATTTCACCATCAACGGCGGCAACCTCAACGGCACGATCACCTTCGCCAACGGCGCCAGCTGGAACGGCGGCAACCTGCAATTCGCCGCGCTGACCAACGACACCGAGTCGCTCTTCACCATCAACGACCCGAGCGGCAACACCCTCGTCGGCACCTTCTTCACCAACAATGGCGAGGTTGAGTGGACCGACGGTGACCTGCTCCTCAACACCAGCACGTCTGTGTTCAATCACGGCACCTGGACCGACACCGCCGCCGGCGCCGGCGAGACCCACAAGATCCGCGTCTCCAGCGGCTCCCCCACCTCCTACTCCAACACCGGCACCTACGAGAAGAACGGCGAAGGCACCACCGAGTTCGCAGTGCAGCTTTTTAACGACGGCCTCATCGACGTGCAGAGCGGCACCCTGCTGCTGTCCGGGGCCGGCAGCACCAGCTCCGTCGGCTCCTTCAACGTCGCGAGTGGCGCCGAACTCGTTTTCAACAACGACTATGATTTCACCAATGGCATGAGCCTGACCGGCTCCGGTCTCGTGAAGCTTCAGCAGGGACTCGTGTCGATCTTCGGCGACATCGCAGTGCCCAACTTCACCCTCACCGGCGGCACCCTCGTTGGACTCCACACCTTTCATGCGGACGCCACGCTGAGCGGCGGCGCGCTCGGCGACGGTTCTTCCTTTGGCACCACCACCAACGCGGTGGGTTCCACGTTCTTCTTCGACGCCACCACCAACCAGATCAATGCCCAACTCTTCAACAACGACGGCGAGGTGCAGTGGCTCAGCGGCGACTTTCTGCTGAACAATTTGGGTGGCATCAACAACGACGGCACCTGGATCGAACAGACCAACTCCGACCAGCGCATCCGCAGTAGTTTCGGCACCCCCGGCATCTTCCTCAACGACGAGACCGGCGTTTTCGAAAAGCGGGGCACCGGCCTCACCACCTTCGACGTTGCCCTGACAAACCACGGCACCATCGAAATCTACGACGGCGATCTCGCCTTCAACGACGGCGGTCATGTCGGCCCCACCGGCAGCATCGACGTCGCCGCCGGTTCCCAAGTCACGTATGGAAGCACCTTCAACGTGGACACCGGCGCCGTGCTCTCGGGCGAAGGTGATCACGTCGCCAATGGCTCGTCCTTCACCCTCAACGCCGACGTCGACGGCAACTTCGTGCTCGCCTCCGGCACCCTCGATGGCACCCAGCAGATCAACGGCACTCTCACCATCGAGGGCGGCAAAGTCGGCGAGGGCGGTACCACCACGATCGCTCCATCAGGCTCCCTCGTGCTGGCCCATGGCAGCGGCAACGTCTTCTCCGATCGCACCGTCGACAACCAAGGCAGCGCCTCCCTCGTCGATGGAGACCTGAACCTCGACAACGGCAGCATCTTCGAAAACTCCGGCACCCTCGACTTCGATCCCAATCTGACCGCCGCCGACTTCGCCATCCGCACCAACACCGGCTCGATGGGCTACCTCAAGAACCTCGCGGCGGGCACAATCTGGCACCGCGGCGACGGCACGGTCTCGATCTATGTGCCCTTTGAATCCGATGGCGACTTCTTCACCAACTCCGGTCGGGTGATCCTGCTCGGTGGTGGCGCCTTTGGCGCGGACGCGGTGATCGCCGGCACGACCGGCGGAGAGTTCGTTTTCAACTCCGACACCAGCCTCGTGGATCTCGGCACCCTGCAGGGCAACGGCACGTTCCGCGTCGAAGGCGGCACTCTCGACGCTCCCGGCACCCTCGACGCCGAACTCATCGTCGACGGCGGCATGCTGCACGGCGACGTGGCCGTGGCCGGCATCCTGGAGTTTGCCACCGACGGGTTCGAATTCGGGCATTCCCTCGACGTCGCGAACTCCGGCCTGCTCATCCTCGATGCCGCGTCCGGCCTGTCGCTCGACGGCACCGGACTCACCATCGCCTCCGGCGGCGCGATGGACTGGCTGAGCGGTGACCTCACCCTCGGCCTGTCCAACTCCTTGGCCAACCAAGGCACCATCACGGTCAACGCACTGTTTGCCAATCTGGCCTACGCCGACTTCGCCAGCCTGGCGGGGCTTTCCAACGGTCTCACCGTTTCAGCCCTCAGCGCGGTTCCGACTTTCAGCAACGACGGCACCCTGCAACTCAGCGCCAATACGGGCAGCTTCGCCATCCGCGTGCCGTTCACCAACACCGGCACGATCGACCTGCAGGGCGGTCAACTCAGCCTCTACGAGAACTCCACCTTCGACGCGTCTTCGGACATCCTGCTCGGCGCCGACACCGAATTCCGCGTCGATGCCGGCACCACCTCCATCTCCGACGCCGGCATCTTCAGCGGCGACGGCGCGTTGGTTCAACTCGGCGGCCAACTCAACCTCAACGGTCGGCTCGAGGTCGACCTCCACCTCATCGAGGGCCACCTCAACACCACCGCCCTCACCCTCTCCCGCGAGTTCCGCCTCGACGATGCCACCCTGTCCTCCGGCGCGACCATCGACTTGGTCGACGGGGCCAACGGTCGGTTGAACCCCGTTTCGCTCGACTTCGGCACGACCCTCTTCTCCGTCGATGCCAGCAGTCAGTTGACCTGGCGGGGCGGTTCGCTGTTCGCCAATGCGGGCGGCGGTTTCAATATTGCGGGACTCATGTTCGCGGAATCGGATGACGCCTTCGGCTCCGCCACCGGCACCCCTGGCGCGTTCACGCTGCAAAAGACCGGCCAGTTCCGCAAAACCGGTGGCACCGGCACCACCGCCTTCGACGTGCCGGTCACGATCGACGGCCGCTTCGAGGTTCACACCGGCTCCGTCGATTTCAATGCCCCCGGCACCTCGGATGGCGGCACCTTCGACCTCTGGGCCGGCACCACCCTCAACCTCAACCACGACTTCACCTTCGGCGACGGCACGGTCGTCAGCAACGGCGGCAGCCTCGTGCTCGACGGCGGCACCTACACGATCGATGGCGCCGTCACCTTCGGCCCGGCCGCGCAGTTTCGCTCCGGCACCTACACCGGCACGCACACCCTGTCCGGCAACATCACTTGGCTCGGTGGCGAATTCGACGCCAATGGCACCACGACGATCGGCGAAGACGGCCTGCTCGCCCTGGCCACCGCGCAAACCTACCACCTCAACCGGGACTTCACCGTGGATGGCCAGCTCGCCCTGCAGGGCAGCGACCTGACCGGCTCGGGCGTGACCCTCACCAACAACGGCGCCTTTTTCATCGTCAGCGACAGCACCGTCAGCTCCGCCACCAACGATTTTGACATCCAAAACAACGGCGTGATCGGCAAGGTCGCCGGCAGCGGCACCGCCACGATCGACGTGCCCGTCACCAATGCGGGCACCGTCTTCTCCGGCAGCGGCATTCTGCATTTCGCCGACACTTTCACCTTCGACGGCGGTTCGATCGGTGTGGCCAACGGCGGGCAGGTCACCTTCGCCGCCCCGCTCGCGCTGCCCAAGAGCACCGTCCTCGCCGGCAACGGCACCATCACGGCCGACATCAGCACCGGCGGCACCGTCTCGCCCGGCGCCTCCGTCGGCAGTCTCACCATCGACGGCGACCTCACCCTCCTCAGCGGCGCCTCCTCCTTCTTCGAAATCGATGAAGTCAGCGCCGGCGTGCTGAGCGCGGACCTCACCACCGTCACCGGCACCCTCACCCTCGCCGGCGACCTCGAGCTGTCTTTCCTCACCACGCTCGATCCAATTTCGACCGACATGTTCACGCTCTACACCGCGAACAATCTGCTCGGCCAATTCGACAACGTCGCCAACGGCGGCCAGCTCTGGACCCACGTCGACGGCGGCATGGGCGGCTTCACCGTCAACTACGGCGCCTCCAGCCTCTTCGACCCCAACAGCGTCATCCTTTCCAACTTCGAGTTCACCCCGGTCCCCGAGCCCTCCACCTGGGCGCTCATGATCACCGGCTTGGGAATCGTCGTGGTCCAGCTCTACCGGCGCCGCCGCGCCGCTTGAGCGCCCCACCCGCTCCGGGGCCCTTCTCCGCCGGGCGCCCCCACCACGTCAGCGGCTGTGGTTGACTGTCGTTCAACCGCGAACGACCCGAGCCGACATTGTGGTGACAGCTCATTTTTTGGCGTGCCTCCCCCCGGGGCCATCTGGCAAACCTGACCCTTTATGAATATCCACGAGTATCAGGCCAAAGCCCTGTTTGAGAAATACGGCGTGCCGGTGCCCCAAGGCGCCGCCGCCAAGAGTGCCGCGGAATTCGACAGCGCCCTGGCTTCCCTCCCCGAGGGCCCGACCATGGTGAAGTCCCAGATCCACGCCGGCGGCCGCGGCAAAGGCACCTTCACCGATGGCTACAAGGGTGGCGTAAAATTCTGCCCCACCAAGGCCGAGGCCAAGGAAGTCGCCGGCAAGATGCTCGATAACACCCTCGTCACCATCCAAACCGGCCCCGCCGGTCGCAAGGTCCAGACCGTCTACTTCACCGTCGCGAGCGATATCAAGAAGGAGTATTACCTCTCCATCCTCCTCGACCGCGCCACCTCCCACCCGGTCATCATCGCCTCCACCGAGGGCGGCGTGGAGATCGAAAAGGTCGCCGAGGAAACCCCCGAGAAGATCACCAAGGTCTTCGTCGATCCCGCCTACGGTCTCGCCGATTTCCAGGTGCGCGAGATCATCTTCTCCCTCGGCCTCAACAAGACCGAGGCCAAGAACGCCGCCAAGCTCCTGCGCAACCTCTACAACTGTTTCTGGGAAACCGACGCGTCCATGATCGAGGTCAATCCCCTCATCACCACGCCCGACGACCAGGTCCTCGCGCTCGACGCCAAGGTCTCCTTCGACTCCAACGCCCTCTACCGCCACCCCGAGATCGTCGAGTTGCGCGACCTCAACGAAGAGGATCCCAAGGAAATCGAGGCCTCCAAATACGACCTCGCCTACATCGCGCTCGACGGAAACATCGCCTGCCTCGTCAACGGCGCCGGCCTCGCCATGTCCACCATGGACATCATCAAACACTTCGGCGGCAACCCGGCCAACTTCCTCGATGTCGGTGGTGGCGCCTCCAAGGAGAAGGTCGTCGCGGCCTTCAAGATCATCCTCGGCGACCCGAACGTGAAGGGCATCCTCGTCAACATCTTCGGCGGCATCATGGACTGCAACGTCATCGCCGAGGGCGTGGTTGAAGCCGTCAAGGAAGTTGGCCTCGAACTTCCGCTCGTCGTCCGCCTCGAAGGCAACAACGTCGCCGCCGGTAAAAAGACCCTCGACGCCTCCGGCCTCTCGCTCGTCTCCGGCGACTCGATGGCCGACGCCGCCCAGAAGATCGTCAACCTCGTCGCCTGATCGATCCCATGAGCATCGGAGCCAAAGAGGTCGCCTTCTCCTGCTACGCCGTCAGCGATTTCGATCGCGCCCTCGAATTCTATCAGAAGACGCTCGGCCTCAAACTCGCCTTCGCCATGCCGCCCTGCGACGGCCCGCGCTGGGCCGAGTTCGACGTCGGCGGCGCGGCGCTCTCCATCGGTAAGACCCCCGATTGGAAGCCGAGCCCGGACGGCTGCACGGTCGCGATTGAGGTCGAAGACTTCGACGCCGCCATCGCCTACCTCCGCGAGGCCCAGGTTCAGATCACCATGGAACCTCTCGACACCGGCGTCTGCCGCATGGCCGGCATCGCCGATCCTGACGGCAACCCGCTGCTCATCCACCAGCGCAAACCGCAACCCACCGAGTCCTGAAATTTTGCCCACGGACCACACGGAATACACTGATTCCTTCCCGCATCCTTTCCGTGTCTTCCGTGTGTTCCGTGGGCCCCACTTTTTAAAATGAGTATTCTGATCACCCCCGAAACCAAGATCATGGTCCAAGGCATCACCGGTGCCTTCGGCGGCAAACACGCCGGCCTGTCGCTCGACTACGGCACGCAACTCGTCGCCGGTGTCACCCCCGGCAAGGGCGGGCAGTTCTTCGAACACGGCGACGTCAAGGTCCCGATCTTCAACACCGTTGCCGAAGCCGCCAAAGCCACCGGCGCGACCGTCTCCGCCATCTTCGTGCCGCCGCCCTTTGCCGCCGATGCCATCCTTGAGTGCGTCGACGCCGGCATCGATCTCGCCGTCGCCATCACCGAAGGCATTCCAATCAAGGACATGGTCCGCGTGAAGCGCGCCATGCGCGGCAAACCCACCCGCCTCATCGGCCCCAACTGCCCGGGGCTCGTCACCCCCGGCACCGGCCCGGACTCCTCCGGCGGTTGCCGCATCGGCATCGCCCCCGGCTACATTCACAAGAAGGGCCACGTCGGCGTCGTTTCCCGCTCCGGCACCCTCACCTACGAGGCCGTTTTTCAGATCACCTCCAAGGGCCTCGGCCAGTCCACCTCCGTGGGCATCGGCGGCGACCCGGTCAACGGCACCAACCACCTCGACGTCATCAAACTCTTCAATGAGGACCCCGACACCAAGGGTATCATCCTCATCGGTGAAATCGGCGGCAACGCCGAGGTCGAGGCCGCCCGCTGGATCAAGGCCAACTGCCAGAAGCCTGTCGCCGGTTTCATCGCCGGGGCCACCGCGCCTCCCGGCCGTCGCATGGGCCACGCCGGCGCCATCGTCGGCGGCAAGGAAGACACCGCCGAAGCCAAGATCGCCGTCTTCAAGGAATGCGGCATCGAGGTCGCCGAGACCCCGTCCGACATGGCCGACGCCCTGCTCCGCAAAGCCGAGGCCCTCGGCGTCTCGTTGAGCTAAAGCCTCGCGCTCCTCCTCCTTCTCGAAAGCCGGTCCTCGGACCGGCTTTTTTGTGCCCCGACTCCACCGCTGGGTTTTACAGAAGGAAACTGAGGGCCTGCATCAGATCACCCGCTCCACGCTCGCACCGGCCGGCTCGGAACGAGGTCGTTCCCAGGGATTTCGAGGCAAGCGGGACTTCTGTGCCTTTCTGTGCAATCTGTGGTCCGAATTACCGTTCCGCCTGATTTCAGCTTTTCAGTTTTTCAGCCTTTCAGCGTTTTTAATATGGCCCGCAACGATCATTTCTCCGGCTTCGCCGCCACCTATGCCGCCCACCGGCCGACGTATCCGGAATCTCTCTACACCTGGCTGGCCGCGCAGACACCGGCCCGCCACCATGCCTGGGATTGCGCCACCGGCACCGGTCAGGCCGCACTCAGTTTGGCCCAACATTTCGCACGGGTCACCGCCACCGATGTCGGCGAAGGCATGATCGCGCACGCCGCCGCCCATCCTCGGGTTACCTACGCCGTCGCGCCGGCCGAAGAACCGCCCTCCGACCTCGCCGACGTTGATCTCATCACCGTGGCCCAAGCCCTGCACTGGTTCGACCGCGACGCCTTCTGGACCGCCTGCCACCGCGTGCTCAAACCTGGTGGCGTGCTCGCCTTCTGGGGTTACCTGTTGCCCGACATCTCTCACGAAGTGAACACCATCGTCGCGCTTTACCACGACATCACCGTAGGCCCCTACTGGCCACCGGATCGCGGTCCACTTTTAAACGGTTACACTGACGTCGTTCCCCCTGACATGGAACGACTCGCGCCTCCCGCCTTCGACATGGCAGTGGATTGGACCGTCGAAAACCTGATCGGCATGCTCGACTCCTGGTCCGCCACCCACCGCGCCCGCCAAGCCACCGGGGAAGATCCGCTCGCGCCCCTTGTCCCCGAACTCCGCGCCGCCTGGGGCACCGGCTCCCGCCGTGTCACCTGGCCCATCCCCTTCCACGCTTTTCGAAGGTAGGGTCGGACCGCTGGGCCCCAGAGACCAACTCCCAGCTCCCAGCCCCCCTAGAAGACCGCTTTGTTGACGAACGGCGAACTGGAGTTGTTCGCGGTGAAACCACTGCGTTCGGTGTCCTTCACCCGCGCAATCAGTCGCGCGTTCATCATGGTCGTGCCGCGGTCCCGCAAACCGTAACCCACCAACCACTCGGGCCCGATGAAACTCACGCCCGACAGCGTCGGCTCGTGAATCAGCTCCGCCTGTTTGCGGCGCACAAACGACACCGTGCGCACCCGCGCCGGTTCGCGGGCGAGGATCTCCTTGGTCGCCGCCGCAAAGGTGCGTCCGGTGTCACAAATGTTGTCCACCAACACCACATCACGACCGGTCACATTCACTTCCGGCCAATCGATCTTCACCGCTTCCTCCGGCTTGGCCGTCATGTCCTTGGCGTAACTCCACGCCCGACAAAAGGCTGGCTCGATCGAATAACCGATGCGCTGCACCAAATCGGAGAAAAAGAAGGCCCCGCCGCGCAACACACACATCATGAGGAGCATGCGACCATCCCGCTCCTGGCAGTCCCGAGCCCACTCTTCCACCTTCCCGGCAAGCTGATCCAATACCGTCTCAATGTCCTCGGCCGATTGCACCAGCTCCAAATGTTGCGGCAAGGCGACCAAAGATGAAGGGGACGACATAGGACTTTTGTAGCTTAAATTGGGCCGTCAGACTACGCGTCGTTTGGTTTTCGCGTTAAGAAATTTCATCCCCCCACACCCACTCTCCAATCATTTTCAAAACCGATGCAGGTAAACGGCAAACCCACCCGCACCATCTGGCCCGCCGCCGATGGACAATCCGTCGAAATCATCGATCAAACCCTCCTGCCCCATCGCTACGAAGTCGCCTCCCTGCGCACCCTGAACGACGCCACGCACGCGATATCGGCCATGCTCGTCCGTGGCGCTCCCCTCATCGGCGCCACCGCCGCCTACGGCATGTGGCTCGCCATGCTGGCCGACGCCAGCGACGCCCATCTCGCCCGCGCCTATGACACGCTCTTCGCCACCCGTCCCACCGCGGTCAACCTGCGCTGGGCCCTCGATCACGCCCGCGACGAACTGACCCCGCTCACGCCTGCTGCCCGCGCCGACGCGGCGGCCCGTCTCGCCGCCCACATCTGCGACGAGGACGTCGCGATCAATCACGCCATTGGCGAAGCCGGTCTGCCCCTCATCCGCGAGCTCGCCACCAACAAACCCGCCGGCCAGCCCGTCAACATCCTCACCCACTGCAATGCCGGCTGGCTCGCCACCGTCGATTGGGGCACGGCCACTTCCCCCATTTACCAAGCCCACGACGCCGGCATCCCGGTCCACGTGTGGGTCGACGAAACCCGCCCGCGCAACCAAGGCTTCAACCTCACCGCCTGGGAGCTGCTCAACCACGGCGTGCCCCACACCTGCATCGTCGACAACGCCGGCGGCCACCTCATGCAACATGGCCAGGTTGACCTCGTGATTGTCGGCACCGATCGCACCACCGCCACCGGCGACGTCTGCAACAAGATCGGCACCTACCTCAAGGCCCTCGCCGCCCACGACAACGGCGTGCCCTTCTACGTCGCGTTGCCCTCGCCCACCATCGACTGGACTGTGCGCGACGGCGTGCGCGAAATCCCCATCGAAGAGCGCGCCGCGACCGAGGTCACCCACGTCGCCGGATTCGCGGCCGACGGCAGCGTCGCCACGGTGCAGATCCCGCCCACCGGCAGCCCCGCCGCCAACCCCGCCTTCGACGTCACCCCTGCCCGACTCGTCACCGGCCTCCTCACCGAACGCGGCCTCTGCCCCGCCACGGCGGACGGCCTGAACGCGTTGTTCCCGGAATGCGCGACCCAGCGCACCGAACGCGCCCCCTGAGTCAGAGATTCGACCGCTCGAAGAGTCGATTTACCAGTCTGAGAACCGGCCGATCATCGAGGTAGCACACTGCCACGTAATTACTCTCCCAAGCGACGCTGGCGGTTTGGGCGCGCTGGCTCTCAAGCGCAACGCTGGCCGATGACCAAACCAACCCGTCCGGCCTGACATACTCGAAACGGTAAATCGGAGACTCTCGGAACAGGCGTTGCGTTAGACTGGACCCAGGAAGTTCGGTCACCCGCACCGAACCGATGCCCGGCGCGGGACAAGGCACCTCCGCAAGCACAATCCCACGCCCCAGATACAGCCAAACCGCAATTGGCACCACAACTAGCAGCAAGGCCAAGATACTTAGGACCGGTTCGGGACGTTTCATTTCGGGCCTCAGAACGGTCTGCATCCAATCCAGTTTTTTGGTCGTTTCAGAGACATTCGCACTGGCTTCACCCACGGCCACTCGGACTTCGCTTGATCGCAGGACCAAAGCGGGCCAGACGCCCCGCCGCGAGCCCAAAGCTGGCTTGCCCCCGATGGGTGTCTCCGCCTCGGTAGCAGGCGTGTCCGATACATCGCTTCGCCAACGGGTCATCGAGGTTTGTCTGCAGCTGGAAGCGCGCGGACTCAATCAGGGCACGTCGGGAAACGTGTCCGTGCGCGACGAATCCGGGACCGGGTTCTACCTCACGCCGTCATCAGTGCCTTACGACACGATGGTGCCGGCCGACCTCGTGCACGTCGATCTCGCCACCGGGGCGGTCACCGGCGCCCGCAAACCGTCCTCCGAACTCCCTTTCCACCTCGCCATCCTGCGCGCCCGTCCCGACGCCCAGGCCGTCGTGCACACCCACAGCCTGCACGCCACCGCCGTCGCCTGCCTACGGCGTGACCTGCCCGCCGTGCACTACCTCGTTGGGCTCTTTGGCGGCGCGCAGATTCGCTGTGCGCCGTATGCGACCTTCGGCACCGACGAACTCTCCGCCCACGTCGTCGCCGCGCTCGCCGATCGCCGCGCCGCGCTCATGGCCAACCATGGTCTGGTGGTGATTGGCCAAAACCTCGAACAAGCCCTCGCGCTCACCGCCGAAGCCGAGACCCTCGCCAAACTTTACCTGCAGACCCTGGCCGCCGGCACGCCCCACATCCTGCCCGATGACGAAATGGATCGCGTCATCGAGCGCTTCCGCGACTTCGGTTACGGCCCGGTGGAAAGGTAGCACGCGTTCGCCGAACGCGCCGCGGCCGGTGCACTTCTTCCGCCCCGAAACCAAGAGCTCCAAACGGGCCTCGACCAAATACCAGGCGGCGCGCAGCAACTCCACCGTTAGCCCGCAAAGCCCGCATCCCAGTTCAACTGCGCGACCTGTGGCGCAAAACACCCCTGCCGCGAAGCCATTCCCACACTGGGTTTAACCACAGATTTCACAGAAGACACGGAACCCGTCCAACGCAGGATTGAACCGCAGATTTCGCAAAGAAACGCGGATCCACTCCCCCGCAGCTCTGCCCCTCGGCATCTGTGTTTATCTGTGAAATCTGTGGTCAAAATTTCCCTGCCGCTCAGCCCCGCCCACGCAGGTTCTTAACCACTGATTTCACCGAACACACAGCCCCCGTCCAACGCAGGTTGAACCGCAGATTTCGAAGAGAGATGCAGATCCACTCCCCCGCAGCTCTGCCTCTCGGTATTTGTGGCCATCTGTGAAATCTGTGGTCAATCAAAGCTGCGTAACGAACACCACGGGCTCGCTTCCCGCCGACTCGATCAGCGTTCAACTTCCCCTCCATGCCCCTACCCCGCCTCACCGCGATGCTGCTGGCCAGCATCCTGCCTTTCACCGCGTTCGCTCACGACGACCATCAAACGGAACTCGCGAACCAAATGGCTGCGGCCGCGTCCACCTTCCTCGCTTCACTCAACGACGAAGATCGCGCCACCGCCACCTACCCGGCCGATGCCGCCGAGCGCACCAACTGGCACTTCGTCCCCATGGAGCGCGGCGGCCTCGTTTTCAAAGGCCTCAACGCCACCCAACGCGGCCACGCTCTGCGGCTCCTGCACACCGCCCTCAGTGACCAAGGCTCCCTCAAGGCAGTCTCCATCATGCAGCTCGAAACCGTGCTTCGCGCCCTCGAAAACGGCGCGGCGCACCGCGATCCCGACCTCTACTACGTCGCCATTTTTGGCACGCCCGGGGAACTCCCCTGGGGCTGGCGCTTCGAAGGGCACCACCTTTCGGTCAACCAGACCATCACCGCCGAGGGCATCTCCGGCACGCCGCTGTTCTTTGGCGCCAATCCCGCGGTCGTGCCCAGCGGTCCCAAGGCCGGCACCAGCATCCTGGCTGACGAGGAATCCACCGGCCGCGCCTTCTTGCTCTCCCTCGACGCCGACCAACGCCGCCTCGCCGTCGTGGCGAACCGCGCCGCCAACGAGATCGAAACCGCCCAGGAATCACGCGTGAATCCCATCTCCCCGCGCGGCCTGCCCTTCACCCGCATGACCGAAACCCAACAAAAGGCACTGCAGGACATCGTGCGGCTCTACCTCGACCGCCACGAAGACGAGATCGCCGCCGCCGCGCTCGCCCGCATTGAGCAGCACGGTCTCGACCACCTCACCTTTGCCTGGGCCGGTCCGGCCGAACCCGGCGAGGGCCACTACTATCGCATCCAGGGTCCGACCTTTGTCATCGAATACGGCAACACGCAAAACAACGCCAACCACCACCACACGGTCTTTCGCGACTTCGAAAAGGACTTCGGGCGCGATACCTTCGGCGAACATTACCGCGACCAGCACTGAAACGCCGTCCGGAGGTCGGCGTCCACCGTCAGTTCCCAGGGTGGGCGCGGACGTCCTCGACCGCGTTGCCGTCGCTCTGCCCAGTCACCCCGACCGCCCCGCCTTACGGAATCCGCAGCTCTTGGCCCGGGCGCAGGGCGTTGGCTTCGCTGAGCAATTCGCGGTTGGCTTCGTAAATATCCCGCCAGCGGGTCGGGGTGCCGTAGTAACGCAGGCTGATCCGCGACAACGAATCCCCTTCGACCACGACGTGCGTGCGTCCACTCAGCGCCGTCGCTGGCGTGGCCGTCGACACCGGCGCGCCACGCGAGGGAACCACCGCACCGCCCGCGCCCGGATTGAGCACCCGCGCGGCGGCGGCGATTTGATCGAGCGTGTTTTGCGCCTGCCGCAAACGTCCGGCCAACGCGGCATTCTCCCGCTGGGCCGTCGCGAGACGCGCTTCCTGGGTCTGCCGCTCGTTGGTCAGGGCCTCCTGCAGCCGCAGGTTGGCGGAACGCTGCGTGACAAGCTCTTGCTCGGCATCCCGCACCCGGGCCGTGAGCTCGGCCAACCGGTCGCTCTGCGCCTCCGCCTGCTCCGCCCGACCTTCCAAGCTGGCGATGCGGGCGCGCGCCTGCGCCAATTCCCTCGTGGCCGTTTCCAACTCGGCCGAACCTCCGGTCACACGTTGCTGCAGATCGGTGGTGTTCTCTTCCAATCGGGCGATTTCGCCGCGCAGGCGTTCACGCTCCTGCATCCACTCGGCCTCAGCGGTGGTGGCGCGTTCCAACGCATCGGCTTCGGCGGCGGCCACCTGACCGGCCAACGCGGTGTTTTCGCGCGACAAGGAATCATAGCTGCCGCGCAGACTCGCGAGCTCAGCCCGCAGGTCGTCCAGCTCCGTGGTCGTGGCGACCAGCGAATTCACCCGCGCTTCCAGCGCCTCACGCTCGGTCCGCGACTCGGCCAACTCCGCGGCCAGCGCCAAGGCGCGGCGATCAGCCTCGGCCTGTTGATTGAGCGCGGCGGCGACCTGCTGCTGAAGGTCGGCCTGAGAGGCGAGCAAGGTATCGTTGGCCGCGTTGAGCGACTCCACCTGAACGCGATAGGCCTGCGCGTCGGCCAATTGTTGAGTCAGGGTCTCGACCCGAGCGGCCAGCGCTTGTTGCTGCTGCTGCCAATCCGCCGGCGGGCGCGGCGCGGCCTTGGCCTCGGCCAGAGCGGTTTGCAGCGCCTGATTCTCCGCCCGCAACTCGGCGCCGGCATCAGCCAGTTCCGCCACCTCCCGCTCGAGATCGGCGAGGCGATCACGTGAGGTGCTTTCGTCGACTTCGCGGGTCGCGAGCAAGGATCGGTTGGCTTCGGAGAGCGACTGGGCCGTTTCCCGGGCCCGCTGCAGTTGCGTGGTAAGCGCGGCAAATTCCTTGGCCGAAGCCGCGCGTTCGACCGCGATCTGCTCCTCCACCTGTTGCACGCGGCCCTGCAAGGTCGCGATTTCCATCTCCATCGCCTGATTCATCCCCGCCTCCTCGGCGGCGGCGGCTTGAGCCGCCAGCGCGGCGGCCACGGCCTTCTCGGAGGCGGCCAGGTCGCCCTTGAGCCGCTCGTTTTCACCCGTGAGCTCCGCGACCGCGGCTTGGTTCTGGCCCAGGGCGTCTTCCATCGCCGCCAGTTCCTCCGCCAGATTCCGGGCCTGCGTGACCGCGCTGTCCCGCGCTGTCACCAACGATTGGACACGCTGGGCCTGATCGCCGAGATCGGCCTGCGCGGCGCGGGCGACCTCGAGCTGCTCCTGCAACCGGGCGTTGCGGGTGCTCAGCTCACGGTTGGCGTTTTCGGCCGCCACCTTGGCCGCGGCGACCGTATCAAGTTCGTTGAGACGCGTGCGGGCGATCTGCAGTTCATCCTGCAGGCCGGCGATGACCGACCGGGCCTCATCGAGCGACGTCTGCGTATCCGCCAGCTCGGCCGAACTGCCGGAGGCCGCCGCCAGTTGAGCCTCAAGGGCCGCGACACGATCGCGTGCACCGCGCAACTCGGCTTGGAGTTCGGCGGATGCCGCGGCACCGGCGGTCGCACTCGCCAACTGGGCGCTCAGGTCGGCCACCTGGGCTTCAAAGGTGTCGGCATCGCTTCGAGCCGTGGCGAGTTGCCGGGCCAGGCGATCGTTGTCGGCCTGCAATTCACCGTTCGCCGCGGCGGTCTCCCGCAACGCGACGATCTGGTTCTCAAGCTCACTCACCCGCTGCTGGCTCTGCGCCAATGAAGCGCGCGCGGCGCCGAGCTCTGCGGCACTCTGCCCCATTTCGGCCAAACGGGCAGAAAGCTGACCGGCTTCAGCTTCCCACCGGCGCGCCTCGTCACCCGTGGCACTTAAGCGTGCCTCCAGCGCGGCGATTTGGTCACGCAGGTCCTGGTTGGCACCATCGAGCGACTGCGCGGCGGAGGCCGCCTGCCGCAGCTCCGCCACCTGCGCTTCGAGGTCGCCAATGCGGGACCGTTCCTGACTCAACGCGATCCGGGCGCTGGCCAGCTCTTCGACGGATTCGCCCGCTTCGGCCAACTGCGCCCGCAGGGCCGTCAACGCACTTTCCTGGGATTCGGCATGGCGGGCCGACTGTGCCAAGCGCGACTCCAGTTCCGCCACGCGGTTCTGCAGGTCCGCGTTGGTGTCCGCGAGCGAGGAGGCATCGGTCGCCGCCGCGCGGGACTCGCGGAGCTGTTCCTCCAGTGCCGTGACGCGACGCAGGCTTTGCTGGTAGCTGGCCTGCAAGGTCTGCACCTCGCGCTCGGTATCCGCACGACCACTCAATTGTTCGTTGGCGGCGACCAAGTTGCTGCGGAGTCGCGCCGACTCCTCTTCCGCGGCGGCGAGCTGTTGCGCCAGGTCCTCGCGTTCTGCGGTCAACTGCGCGGCCGTCGCTGCGCTGGCCGTGGTGGCGGCCGCGAGTTCCTGCGCCAACGCATCACGTTCAGTCGCGAGACTCGCTCGTTCGGCGGTGATCGCCGCGAGTTCCGAGCGCGTTTGAGCCAGTTCGGTGGCGAGCTGCTGCCGAGCGGTTTCGGCGGCGGCGGCGTTCTCACCCATTGCTGCGGTCTGCTCCAACTCCGTCTCCAGTTGGGCGATACGGCTGCTCAATTCAGCGGTGGTGCGATTGGCCGCGCGCTGGGTTTCGACCGTTTCGGTGCGCGCCTCGGCCAACTCCACGCGCAGGTTGGCGATCGTGGTGTCCTGCCCGTCGGCCAACGCCAACGCGGACTGCAAGCGATCAATCGTCGCGGCGTCGGACTCCCGTCCGGCCCGCAGTTCGGTCAGGGCCCGCTCACGTTGCGCCACGGCGTCCTGCAGTTCCTCGATGGTCGCCTCACTCTCGCGCAGGCTTTCGAGCTGCACCGCGGCCACCGTCTGGTAATTCGCTTCGGCCGTGTCGGCGTCCCGTTTGAGTTGCTCCAACTCGGCCCGCGTCGACTGCAACTCGCGGTCGTGCTGGCCCGCGAGATCGCGCCACAAGGCCAGTTCACCGGTGAGCCGCGCCGCTTCATCGGCGGCATCGGCCGAGGTCGCGAGTCGTTCCTGAGCCGCCTGCAATTCGGCGGCACGTTCCGCCTCAGCCGCTCGAAGCGCGGAAAGTTGCGTGCGGCTTTGGGCCAAGTCCGCCTCGAGTGCAGCGAGTTGCTGGGTTGAGTCGGCATCGCGCGCTTGGGCCGCGGTCAGCGCCGCTTCCAGCTCCTGGACTTGGTCACGCAGACTGGCGAGCGCGCTGTTGGCATCGGCGGAGGCGGTGAGTTGCTCACGCAAGGTCTCCACCTGGGCGGTGGCCGCCTGGGCCGCGTCGCGGGCCGCGGCCAGCTCGAGGGCGAGCGCGTCGCGCGCGGCGGCGGCACCCTGCAGATCGGTGGATAGCGCGTTGACCCGGGCGTTGGCCTCAGCGAGGTCGGAGGCCCAGATGGCCTCGTCGGTCAGGCGAGCGTTGAGCCGGGCGATTTCCTCCGCCTGCGCGGCGAGCTGGCTGGACTGCTGCTCGCCGGCGGCCTGAGCGGCTTCGAGCTGTTGATTCAGGGTATCGATCCGATCCTGCATCGCCCGCGATTGCGCGGTGGAGTCTGTGCTCGCCAACTCGGCCTGGGCGCGCTCGGCCAGCGCCGCTTGCAGCTCCTGCTGCAAGCTTGTCACCCGTTCATTGGCTTCCTCCAAATCCGACGCCCAAATCGCTTCTGCCGCCACGCGCGCGTTGAGCTCGGCGATGGTCGTTTCCTGCGCGGCCAAGCGGTTGCGCAGTTCGGTGACCTCGGCCACCTGTTGGCCAAGTTCCGTGGAGAGATCGGGTCGGTCCGCGATCGTCTCGAGCTGGCGACGGGCGGCCTCGAGGTCCTGAGTCAGGGTCGCGAGCTCGGCTTGTCCAGCTTCGCGCTGTTGCCGGACCTCGGCCAGCTCAGCGGCCAGACGCTCGGCGCGTTGCGTGCTGGCGGCCTCGGCCGCGCGCACTTGCTCCAGGTTCGCGGCGAGGGTGGCCGCGTCCTGTTGCCCGGCTTGTGCGTTGGCCAGCGCGTCACGCAGGCGCGCGAGTTCCGTGCCGGCCGCCGCGAGTTCCTGCGCGGTTTGCTCGCCGGCGACGCGCAGGGTCGCGATCTCCTCGTCGCGAGCCCGCAGCGCATCGGCCAGTTCGGTCGAGACCGCGCTCTGGTCGCGCACCGCCGCCAACTCCATATCAGCAGTCTGGATACGCGCGGCGAGCGCCTGGTTTTCCGCCGTGAGCGCGTCGATGCGGGTGTGCAGTTCGTCGAGGGTGCCGAGGGCCGTTTCGAGCGACTCAACCCGCTCGCGGGCCTGACCGAGGTCGGCTTCGAGGGAAACCACCTGTTCGCGCGCCGCGGCGAGGTCGCGCGCCGTCTGTTCGTCGGAGGCCGCGGCCGGCGCGTTGCTGAGGCGTCGCTCGGCCTGGCGCAGGCGGCGGCCCATGGCGCTCAGTTCGAGCGTGGCGCGTTTGACCTCGGCGTTGAGATCGCGGTTCTCTTCGGCCGCGGTGAGCAACATGGCGGCGGCCTGGTTGATCGCCTGCCGCGCCGCGTCATCATCGGTCGGGGCAACAGCCTGCAGACGCTCGGCCACGGCGCTGATGTGGGTGAAGGTCGCATCCTCCCGCTTGGCCGCGGTCACCGTTTGCACGCTGCGGGCTTCGAGTTCGTTCTTCTGCTGGGAGAGGGTCTGGTTGGCCGAAACCAGACCGGCGTTTTCGCGCCGCAGTCGTTCCACCTCGGTGCGCAGATCGATGAGCTGGGATTGCAGGACCGCATCGGGCGCGCCCGTCGGCGTCGATACGGGAGGCATCGCGGTGGACGGCGTGGGACGAGCCGGCGTCGCGGCCACCGCGGTGGCCGCGGTCGCAGCCGGGGCTTCCGGCAAACCAAGGGACGCGCGCAGCGAGGAGAGTTTGATGTCGGCTTCGGCCTTTTGCACGCGATCGAGCCGCCGCAGGACCATGTCGCGGGCGCGGGCGTCGGCCCCGTTTTCCGCGGCGAGCACCAGCCACGGGTAGGCTTCGATGAAACTCTGGGTGAGTCCGCCACGCCCCTCGGCATACATGATACCCAGGTTGTTTTGAGCGGGACCATAATTCTGCTCGGCCGCAATGCGGTAGAGCCGGGCC
Source organism: Actomonas spartinae (assembly GCF_051209155.1). Taxonomy (NCBI): domain Bacteria; kingdom Pseudomonadati; phylum Verrucomicrobiota; class Opitutia; order Opitutales; family Opitutaceae; genus Actomonas; species Actomonas spartinae. The sequence goes on along the minus strand of NZ_JBPJGB010000002.1, from coordinate 1,293,699 downwards.
GCCTCGGCATCATCCCGAGGAAGTCCCCGCCCTTCTTCATGGAGCAGCGCGAGGTTGTAGGAGGCGCGAGGGAAGCCTTGCTCGGCAGCAAGACGATACCATTCGGCGGCGGTCTCGGGGTCGGCGCTCACGCCACGGCCGGTGTCGTAAAGCAGGCCGAGATTAAACTGGGCGTCGGGGATGCCGGCGTCGGCCGCCTGGCGAAACCAAAGCACGGCCTCGATGGGGTTGGCTTCCACGCCGATGCCGCGGGAATACATGTTGCCCACGTTGAACTGCGCGGCAGGGAACCCTAGTTCGGCCGAGCGGCGGTAATATTCAAATGCCTTGGCCAGGTCCTGCGGGACCCCGCGACCAAGCTCGTGCAGAAGACCAAGGTTGAAGGCGGCGGGGGCATAGCCACCGGCGGATGCCCGCGAATAGGCCTCGATGGCGGCGGTGGTGCTTTGCTCGACCCCTTCGCCATTCATGTAGGCGTTACCGAGGGCGTTGAGCGCCGCGACATCGCCGGCTTCGGCCTGTTGTTGCAGGGTCGTGATATCGACCTGCGCCGACAGGGATCCAGCCACCCACAGCAAGGACGCCATCCACAGCAGACGCGAAGTGGAGCGTCGGGGGCGCGATCGAGGGTGGGTTACAGAGGTCCCGCGGGGGTCAAACACACGCCCCCTTGTGGGGAAAATACCCTGCGGGGCAAGGCACGGATGTTTGGGTCTGTCTCAATCCTGAATGCGACACGGCAACAGGGCCGCATCCTGCATGCCGTGGATGATCTTCTTATCCGGAGGGCAAAAGGTGGCGAGCGCACCACTGAGCTGCACGGCGTCGTTTTCGACGAAATAGTAGGGACAGAGCCGCAGGCGGCCTTGGCGGGCCACGGCCTCTTCGGACGGTGCCCCGCTTGGGGCCGACGGATACAAGCGATGCGTCAGGCGGCGGGGTTTGCGGTATTCCTGCAGCACGTGAAGGTTTTTCGGGGCATCACCGATCGCGATGTCGATGCCGGCCTGCCACTCCTCGCGCGAGCAGTCGGCGCCATAGATCACGCTGCGGGCGCCCCAAGCGGATTCGTGATAACCGGAGATTTTGAGGATGAGGTCGCGCTCTTTCTGCGAAGCCTCGGCGAGCTGCCCCCAGTGAGCCAAGGGACGACCACCGGCGGTCGGTCCATCAAGCACCGCGCCCGGCGGCAGGGGTGCCGGATCGACAATCCAGGAGCGCGGGAAGAGCTTGCGCAGCAGTTTGAAGGAGCGCCCCGGCAAGGCCTCGCGCCAATAGTCGCCGAGCAGGTGATGGTGAAACAGCGCGGCGGCGAGCTTCTCCTCCTGAAACGGCCGCATGGGCGGCGCGATGACGATTTCCCCCGCTTCCCAAGCCTCGAAGAGGTAAGGCGCGGTGGAGATGTTATCGAGGTCATGGAGCTCGAAGAAGCGGTAAACGACGTCGATCTTCTCGGGATTGCCATCGACGTCGAAACAGATCGCAGTGCCGAGCGGGAAGAGGTCGTCGGGATCGAGGCAGAAGACGCGCAGGCCCCGCCGTTGCAATTGCTCCGCCAGCCACTGCATCTCCGGGCGGTAGGTGGCTGACTCGTCACTGACGACGAGCGCGATGAGCGGATTGCCGACCGTCGGCGCGAGTTTCGCGAGCGACTGGTAAAAGCGATGAATCATGGCGTCGCCCTCCCCCACGATCTCGCCCTGTTCGGCGTAAAGCCGATTCAGAAAGGCGGTGAGGCCGATGCCGCCCGGAACCGAATCGAGCTCGGTCATCACGAAGCCATCGTCGGTGAGCAACAAGTCGGGCCGCAGCACGGTGGGCAGGGCGCCGCGCTGGCGCTTGTCGCGAGCGTGGGCGACGAGCGCGGCGGGTTTGCCGCGATCGAGGTATTCGGCGACCCACGGCGCGCGCAGCGGTTTGTTGCGCAGGAGGTTCTTATCGGCGGCGGAGCGCAGATAGAGGTTTTCCAGCGCCTGATGAAAATGCAGGCAGGCTTCACCGATGCGCTGCAACTCGTCCACCTGCGCCGACGTCAGTGGCCACGCCTCGGGCGACAGCTGCCAGGTCTTGGCCTCGAAGAGCGAGGTGTTGGCAAAGGCTTGGTCGAGTTGGGCGCGCGGGAGATCGGACATGCGAGACCCACAGGCTAATGGCTTATGCGTGAAGGCAACCTTGGGATAGGTCTTTTGGCGCATCTGTTTCGGGCCACCGGTTTGACAGCAAGGTGGTGATGCCTTTCCGAAAGAGACCGCGTCCCCGCCCTTCGCCGCCGCCGCGCGAAGCGGTCGCATCACCCGATTTCCTCCTATTCCGACACCGCCTCCTCATGGATCAAACCACCGCGAAACAGCTGCTCGGCTTGGCCGACGACTTCGCCCAGGAGGAACTCAACGATAGGTTTAACCGCGAAAAGCAGCGGCTCACCAAGCTCCAAGAGGCCGCCGCCACCTCCGGAGCCAAACAGGACGTCGCCACCGCACTGTCCCGACTCGAGTCTGCCTACGACGTGCTCTGGCGCACCTTGCTCGGCGACAGCCCCACTCGTCCTGCCACCCCGCCGCCCCCAAGCGACGACGCTCCCGGTCCGAAGCCGACCGCAAAATCTAAAAAGCGCCGCGTTGTCCTGGTGATCGCGGCCGGATTCATCCTGCTCCCGCCGCTGGCGACCTGGTGGCTCATCCACTCTGAAACCAAACTGGGATGGCAGGTCCGGGATCAACTCGAACGCCGCGGCGTGCCCATGCCGCTGGAAGAGCGCGACATCGTTTACGGCGACCGCATCCTGGCCCAAGCCGAGGAAAACCTGGCCGAGCTGCAAAACGACCTCATCCGCGCCGGATCGTGGACGGGCTTCGTCTTGCAGGATGACCGCTGGGCGGACGCTTCCGCGAACAGCCTCGCCTTCATCGAGTTTCTGGAGCCCTACAAAACGCCCAAACTCGCAGCGGCCATCGCCGACCTTCAGGCCTTCGCGGCGCAATGTGAGGCCGCGCGGGAGGCTTGGGACGACGCAAAAAACACCCGCAGCCTCGCGCTCATCAAGCCGCTGCAAGTCGGCGTCGGCAACATTCGCCGCAGCCTGGAACTCGATGCCCAACAGGCGAAGGATGAGGAGATCCCGCTGGAAGCCTTGCAGGCCTTCGTGGCGGACCACCACCCGATCGACAGCCGCACGTGGATCAAACTGTCGTGGTATTGTCCCCCCGCGCCCGAGGGTCCGGCCTATATCGGTGACACCACCCGCCTCGAAACCGCCATTCTCGCCGAAGCCGAAGACCTGCTCTTCCTCGGCCATCCGCGCGTCCTTTCGCTACTGGAAGCGCGCGTGCAGAGCCTGGCCAACCGCCCCCACCCAGGACTCGCCCAACCACAGCGCTTCGCCCGCCTGCAAGAGGACGTGAAAAACTTCAGCGCCAGTCTGGAGCAGAATGCCTCGCTGCAAGCGTCGGCCCTGACCTCGTGGCTGCGAGAAACCCAGCAAACGGCACAGGAGCAGTATCCGCCCGCGATGCAGTCCTTTTGGGGCGATTTTGTGATTGTCGGCGAAGTCGGTCGCCAGAGCCTGCGCGACCGCGACTCCGGAGAAAACGTGCTCGTCGACCAAGCCGCGATTTTCGGCGTGCAGCCACCGATCGTGCTGGGCCGCGGCGAGCCCCTCGGCCCCTTCAAGCTCTGGAACCTGCGCGGTGAGGAGTTGGCCACCTTCACCGGCCCGGTCAGCCTCGTGACCGGCCGCGACACCGACAACCACTTCGTGTTCGGCGACCCGGCGCGCCGCGACCGGCGCTACCTCTACGTGCCCGACAAGGGGCTCCTCGTCCGTCTGGCCCCACGTGGCGACGCGAAGGTTGACGACCCCATTCACGTGCTCGTCATCGACGGCCACGGCAACGTGCTGCAACAAAGCGAAGGCTACTGGAGATTCTGATGCGCTTCCTTTCGATCGTTCTCACCCTTCTCGTCCTTGCGACCGGCCTGCGGCCAGCCGCTGCGGCCGACCCGATCAAGGCCGGCGAGGAGTTTGCCTTCAGCTACGGTTTCGCCGTCGCATGGTCGGATGCCCGGCAGCGTGCCGTGTTGTCCGAGGTCTTCGCCCTACCGGTCAAAGCGGGCGACGATCCCTACGCCGCGGGCGAGCGTCACCGCCGCCTCCAACAGGCCTGGGGCGATCAACTCGCCGACAAACGATGGACCCAGTCGGAGATCGTCGGTTGGTTCGACTCGCGTGCCGCCGCTGAAAAGCAACGCGCGCAACGTCTCGGCTTCCTGCGCGAACGTCTGCGCTACGCGGTGGAGGAACGCTACGCCGGCCTCGCCAGCAACGTGCCACCCGCGGCCGGCGAAGCGCCGCCGACCTTTCGCCATACCATCGATTTCAGCCTTACCCAGGACGGCCTCCACATCTCCGGTCAACTCACCTGCCGCGCCCAGTTCGTGTTCTTCGGCTACCCGTATCTGAAGGCCGAATACGGTCCCGTCGTCATTGAAGACGTATATTGGCAGGACTTCAGCAGAGACCGGCTCAGCCGCGACGAGATTCGCGAGGCGATCCCGTTGCCGGTCGTGATCGAGTCGGGCGGTCAGCACCTCGAAGTGACGTTCAACGTCGTGACGCCGGCTCCCAGCATCCTGAACGACGTGGAGCGGGAGATGGGCCTGGTCACCGATCCGGTGGCGCAATGGACCGACCGGCGCGCGTTCACTTTCCCGGTCGAACGGCTTACTCCGGTCACGGACAGCTACGACAACGAGGCGGTCGATGCTTTCTTCCGCGAACTCGAGCTGGCCAACGTGCACGACAGCGCGGTGTGGGAGGCCTCGTGGTTGAACAAGATCGTGCCCTTCGAACTGGAGCACATCTCGGAAAACATTGTCCGCGACCTCGTCGCCCGGATGGACGCCTACGCAAAGCAGGGGCAACAGCCATGAAACCGCTGCGTTTCCTCCTCCTGGGTCTCCAACTGAGCGCGGCGCTGCACGCCGAGGAATACCATGGCTTCGCTCTGGCCCGTTCGGAACAGCCCAAAGCGGTCTATCTGTCCGCGGTGCAAGCCGCGGACTTCGCCCGTGGGGCAACTCTCTTCGAGGGCCTCAGTCCGGTTGACCGGCTCACGGCATCGCTGCGCCAACTCATCGCCCTCAAGGTTGAATCGCCTGACACGCTCCATTTCGAGGCGGTCGGCTGGTATGCCAATCCAGAGCAAGCCAAGGCCGAGCGGGAAGCTCGAATCGATTACCTGCAACGACTGGGCTATGAGGTCACGCCCCTCAGTGCCCACCGCAAGGTGGTGATCATGAAACCGGTGACCGGAATGATTTATGACCATCAGGGTTACGGCCTGATCGACGAGGCTAGTGGTGAAATCATCGCGCCGGAGTATCACCGCGTCGAACGCGGTCGCGGCATCTTTTGGGTGACCTACAACGGGACCAACGAGGAAGGCGGCTACGGTTCCTATCTCTGGAATCGGAACGGCGACTTGGTGGAGAAGCTGCCGGAAGGCCACGCCGTGGTCTTCTACCTTTCGTTCCCCGATGAACCAGACCAGCCACACGTGGCCGGCGCCCATACCCGACCGGAAACAGTCGGGCGCGGCAGTCGCCAGCGCCTAACGGTCCCTCCTGGAGGTTGTGTTCTCTTCCTCCGCGGCCCCGGGGAATATGACGACCGGAGAAATCGTCGCCTGCACCGTGGCTCCTACCGCGTCTACGACAATGAAGCGAACCTGGTCGCTTCCGGCGACAACTACTACTACCCGCACATCGGCGTGGGATACCGCCACGAGCCTCGCGTCGCCGAATGACCTGCTGAGGCGGCCGCACGCGAGGTGAGGCCCTACCGCAAAGGTTTCGGGATGAGCCGGCGCCGCTCGCGCGGCATCGGCCTTACTCGTCGTCGACGTTGATGTCCTTGTTGCGGTGGCGGGGGCAGCCGGCGCGGAGCCAGCCGCTGATGAAGGCATCAAGCTCGCCGTCGAGCACGCCCTGGGTGTCGGCCGTGGAGACGCCGGTGCGCAGGTCCTTCACCATCTGGTAGGGTTGCAGCACGTAGGATCGAATCTGCGCGCCCCACCCGATTTCGCCTTTTTCGCCGTAGAACTTCTCCATCTCCGAGCGCTGCTCATCGAGGCGACGTTCGTAGAGGCGGGCTTTCAGCACGCTCATCGCGCTGGCCTTGTTCTTGATCTGCGAACGTTCGTTCTGACAGGTCACCACGAGGCCGGTCGGCAAGTGGGTGATGCGCACGGCGGAGTCGGTCGTGTTGACGCCCTGACCACCTTTGCCGGAGGAGCGATAGACATCGACGCGAATGTCGTCATCCGGGATATCGACCTTCACGTCATCGTTGATCTCAGCCACGACGTCGACCGCACAAAACGAGGTGTGACGGCGTTGGTTCGAGTCGAAGGGACTGATGCGCACGAGGCGATGCACGCCGCGCTCGGCCTTGGCGTAGCCGTAGGCGTTCTCGCCCTTGATGAGGATGGTGGCCTTGGAAATGCCCGCCTGTTCGCCTTCCTGGACGTCCTGCACCTCAACCTTGAAACCGCGGCGTTCGGCCCAACGGGAATACATGCGGAAAAGCATGTCCGCCCAGTCGTTGGACTCGGTGCCACCGGCGCCGGCCTGAATGGAAAAAATGGCGTTGTTGGCGTCGAAACGACCGGTGAGGAAGGCACCGATCTCGATCTCGTCGATCTGTTCGAGCATCGCGGTCACGGTCGATTCCAACTCGCCCTCATACTCGGCCTTCTCCTCGGCGGAACCGGCTTCGATGAGTTCGAGCATCACATCGATGTCTTCGATCTTCTTGCGAAAATCGACCACCGGGAGGACGGCCTTCTTCAGGCCGTTGACCTTGGCGATGTGGCGCTGGGCCTTGTCGTTGTTATCCCAAAAATCGGGCGCGCCCATTTGGGCGTCGAGGGCTTCTATTTCGCGGAGTTTTTGTTCCCCGTCAAAGAAACCTCCATAACTGCCCGGCACGTTTTTTGATGAGCTCTATGTGGTCGTAAGTTTCAGGTGCGATCATGGTCGGCAACAGAGTGAACGACCATCGCCGCAAAGAGCGCGCGTCGGCGCAAGGGTGAAAATCAGCCTACTTCTTCAACCGTTACCTCGTGCGGCTGGCCTTCGACGGTCAGGCGCAGGCGGGTCACGCTGCCAGTCGAGACCGCGGCCGAAGCACGAGCGGGTGCGGGACTCGGAGCTGGCGCGGGTGCCGGCGCGGGGGCGGGTGCCTTGTCCTTGTGCAGCGCGGCGAACTCCAGCGGGAACATGGCGTGCAACACGCAGGCTTCGTCGTCGGTCGGCAAACCCTTGGCCTCCAACTCGGCTCGCAGTTGCGGCATGCGCGGCTCAAGCACATCGGCCGGGCGGCCCGTCATGGGCTCCTTACCCGAGCGTTTTTTGATCATCTCGAGCAGGTCGGGGTCGATCGGTCCGGGCGTCTTGCCATATTTGCCAAGGGCAATGTCGATCGCCGGTTGGGAGATGTTTTTCCAGCGGCCAAACTTCACATTGAGCATGGACTGGCTGCCCACGATCTGGGAGGTCGGCGTGACCAGAGGGATGTAACCCAAGGCGGCGCGCACCACCGGAATCTCGGCGACGACCTTTTCGAACTGGTCGGCCATACCCTGCTCTTTGAGCTGATTACGGAAGTTGGACAGCATGCCGCCCGGCACCTGATAGGCCAGCGTATCGGCATCGACGCGCTCGTTGGCGGGACTGGTGAACTTCGAGAGCTCGGCGTAGACGCCTTTGAAATATTCACCCAGTTCGCGCAGCTTCTTCAGGTCATAGCTCGGGCAACGCGGATGCCCCTCCAGCAAGGCCAGCATGCGCACGGTGTCGGGTTGGGCGGTGCCGTTGGCAAAGGGACTGATCGAGGTTTCGATCGTATCCACGCCGGCCTCAACAGCGGCGAGGTAGGATGCGGCGCCCAAACCGGCGGTTTCGTGCGTGTGCAGCGCGATGGGCAGGCCCACTTTTTGTTTCAGCTCCTTCACCAAGTCGTAGGCCACCTTCGGCTTGATGATGCCGGCCATGTCCTTGATGGCGATCGAGTGGCACCCCATGTCCTTGAGCTCGATGCCCATCTTGACGAAGGCCTCGGCGGTGTGGACCGGACTGATGGTGTAGCAAATCTCGCCGCGCGCATGTTTGCCGCAGTCGACCACCGTCTTGATGGCGGTGCGCATGTTGCGGGTATCATTGAGGGCATCGAAGATACGGAAGATGTCCTGCCCCGCCGCCGCATTGGCGCGCACGAAAGCCTCGACCACGTCGTCCGGAAAACTGGTGTATTGGACAATGTTCTGCCCGCGCAGCAGCATGAGTTGCGGGGTCTTCGGCGCGGCTTTTTTCAGCGCCCGCAGTCGGTCAAAGGGGTTCTCGTTGAGAAAGCGCAGGCAGGAATCGATGGTTGCCCCGCCCCAGGTCTCCAGGCCGTAGAAGCCGAGTTCGTCGAGAATAGGGGCGGCGGGCAGCATCTGCGCAGTCGACATGCGCGTGGCGGCGAGCGACTGGTGGCCGTCCCGGAGGACGGTGTTGGTGAAGGCGACGGGCTTGGACATGGGTGAGGGAGGGTTTTTTGCGGCACAGCGTAGCCGAGCGACCGTTATCCGGCTGCGCGCATCTTGTCCTTATATGAGCGCCGGGGCAAAAAGGGAAACATCCCTTGCCGTCGTTGGTGAGCGGCGGCGTCCCCTGCTCTTACAGCCTCAGGATCCCGGCGGATTGCTCAGCTTGGAACGAGGCGTAGGTGCGCTCGATGCCTTCGCGGAGCGCGATGCGGGCGCGCCAGCCGAGGGCGCTCAGCTTGGAGACATCCATCAGCTTCCGCGGCGTGCCGTCGGGTTTGCTGGAGTCCCAGGTGATCGTCCCGACATACCCCACCACCTCCGCCACGATCTCGGTGAGCTCTTTGATCGAAACATCCGTGCCGGTGCCGACATTGATCAGGTCCGGCGGATTCTCCATCTGGAGCAGGAACGCACAGGCGTCGGCCATATCATCGACGTGCAGGAATTCGCGCTTCGGCGACCCCGTGCCCCAGGCCACGACTTCGGGTTGACCGCTGAGTTTCGCTTCGTGGAAACGACGGATAAGCGCGGGCAGGACGTGCGAGTTCTGCGCGTGGTAATTGTCGCCCGGACCGTAGAGGTTGGTCGGCATGGCCGAGTGGAAACACACCCCGTATTGGCGGCGGTAATACTCGGCCAGCTTGAGGCCAGCGATCTTGGCGATGGCGTAGGCCTCGTTGGTCGGTTCCAGCGGACCGGTCAGCAGGCAATCCTCCGGCATCGGCTGCGGCGCCAGCTGCGGATAAATGCAGGAGCTGCCGAGAAAGAGCAGCCGCCCCACCCCGCTGCGGTAGGATGCGTGAATGCAGTTGGTGGCGAGCGCGAGGTTGTCGAACGCGAACTCCGCCGGGTAGGTATTGTTGGCGTGGATACCACCAACCTTGGCCGCGGCAATGATGGCGACGTCGGGTTTCTCGGCGGCGAAGAACGCCTCGACCGCCGCCTGGTTGGTCAGGTCGAGCTCCGCGCGCGTGCGGGTCACCAGCTCGACACCCGCCTCGGATGCAAAGCGCCGCACCAGCGCGCCGCCCACCATTCCACGATGACCTGCGATGAAGAGTTTCATGAATCTAGGCCCACGGACCACACGGAATATACGGAAGCAACGGGAACGCTAATGAGCGCTGATTAGCGAAGATTAGCGTTCCAAAATTTTTCACGATACCGCCGGAAGGCTGGCGATCTGGGCTTCGCGTTTGGCGAGTTCGAGGTCGGCTTCGGTCATGATTTTGACGAGCTCCTTGAACTTCACTTTCGGTTCCCAACCGAGCTGCTTCTTGGCCTTCTCCGGATTGCCGATGAGGAGGTCAACCTCGGCCGGGCGGTCGTAGCGTTGGTCGTATTTGACATACTTCTCCCAATCGAGATCGAGCAGCGCGAAGGTTTCCTGGATGAACTCCTTCACCGAGTGGGTCTCGTTCGTCGCGACCACGTAATCGTCGGGCGTGTCCTGCTGGAGCATCATCCACATCATCTCGACGTATTCCTTGGCGTAACCCCAGTCGCGCTTGGCGTCGAGATTGCCCATGTAAAGGGCGTCCTGCAGCCCGAGTTTGATCCGGGTGGCGGCCCGGGTGATCTTGCGGGTCACAAAGGTCTCACCGCGGCGCGGCGACTCGTGGTTGAAGAGGATGCCGGAGGACGCGTGCAGGTTGTAGGACTCGCGGTAGTTCACCGTCAGCCAGTGCGCGTAAAGTTTGGCGCAGGCATAGGGCGAACGCGGCCAGAAGGGCGTGGTCTCCACCTGCGGCACGGCCTGCACCTTGCCAAACATCTCGGAAGAGGAGGCTTGGTAATAACGCACCTTCTTCACCAGGCCGGCTTCGTGGATCGCCTCGAGGAGGCGTTGGGCGCCGAGACCGACGACGTCACCGGTGTATTCCGGCACGTCGAAGGAGACGCGCACGTGGGACTGGGCACCGAGGTTATAGACTTCGTCGGGCTGCAGATCATAGAGCAGCTTCACCATCTGCACGCTGTCGGCCAAGTCGCCGTAGTGCAGGAACAGCTTCACCCCGTTCACGTGCGGGTCGCGGTAAAGGTGGTCGATCCGACTGGTGTTAAAAGTCGAGGCCCGGCGGATGACGCCGTGCACTTCGTAACCCTTGGCGAGCAGGAGCTCGGCAAGGTAGGAACCGTCCTGCCCGGTGATGCCGGTGATGAGCGCTTTCTTCATGAGCGTCCGAGCTCAATCCCCACCCAGCTCGCTCGCAAGCTCGCAAAGCGCCTCCACTTGCATGCGCCGCCCGCCCATGCATCGTGCCGCCATGCGCACCGTGCTCATCGTCGCCCAATCGCTCGACGGCTTCATCACCCGCCATGATGAACCCGGCGCGGGCTGGGCGTCGGACGCCGACCAAAGATGGTTCCGCTCCTGCCTGGCGCAGTTCGATTGCCAAGTCATGGGCCGCGCCACCTACGCCACCGTGCGCGACGCCATTCTGGCCAAACGCTCGCCAAAGGTGCGCCGGATCATCATGACGCGTGCGCCGCACGACTGGGCGGAGGACGCGGTTCCCGGCGCGCTGGATTTTACGGACGATGATGCGGCCACCATCACCACCCGCCTTCGCGCCGACGGCCGCCGCCAATGCGCCCTGCTCGGCGGCGGTCACGTGCACGACGCCTTCCTCGCGGCCGCTCTGGTGGACGAGCTGTGGGTCACGATCGAGCCGCGGCTCTTTGGCGCCGGCACACCGGTGGTGCGCGCCACGCAGGACCACCACCTCACCCTGCTCGAACACACGCGGCTCGACGACAGCAACTCGGTCGTGTTGCGCTACGCGGTTTCCCGATGAAACAAATCAAGATTCCGCGCTGGCCGCTGTATTTCATCAAGTGGACCGTGGGCATCACGCTCACCGGCACGGTTCTGGGCGCGATCACCTTTCCGCTCGCCGGTCTGCTTTTTGATACCGGCTACACGCCGGGACAGCTCGCGATGAATGGCATCAAAATCGGCACCTTCTTCTTCGGCATCTGGGCCCCCGGCACCGCCTTGGTGCTCACGGTGAAAAAGGTCTACGAAGCCAAAAAGGCCGGCGACCTGCCGGAAGAGGAAACCGCCGCACCGTCAGCCTGAAGTTCTGACCACAGATTTCACAGAAAATCACAGATCCGCTCCGAAGAACTCACCTCCCGGAAACCCATGACCTCAGTGCGTCAGCCATCTGTGCTCATCTGTGAAATCTGCGGTTAAAAAACCAATCCAGCCCTTCACGGCTTGGAGCACCAGCCACGCAGGCTCGGAGCTCAGATCTGGAAGTCGGGTTGCCCGCTGATTTCGTGCAGGCCGCACTCGCGCTTCACGCCGCCAAAGCGGGTATCCTCTTCGCTCATACCCGCGGTGAGTGGCGTCGTGCTGTGCCAGTCGCCAATCGACACATAGCCCTGCTCCCACAGCGGGTGGTAAGGCAGGCCGTGCTCCGTCAGGTAACGGTGCACCGTGCGGTTGTCCCAATCGATGATCGGGTGAATCTTGGTGACCTTGTTCTGCTGCTGCACCACCGGCAAGGCCTCACGGGTGCTGGCCTGCACGCGACGCAGACCCGCCAACCACGCCGTGGCCCCAAGTTCGCGCACGGCGCGGTCCATTGGCTCGACCTTGTTGACCAGGTTGTAGTGCTTCAGCTCTTCGGCGCCCAGCTCCCAGCGTTTGCCAAACAAGGCCTCCTGCCGCGCCGCCGTCATCTTTGGGTTGTAGACCTGCAGGTTCAGCTTGAGGCGCTGCTGCAGCTCGTCGGCAAAGCGATAGGTCTCGGGGAACAGGTAACCGGTATCGATAAACACCACCGGAATGTCGGGCACGACCTGGGTGACGAGGTGCAACATCACCGCCGACTGCACCCCAAAGCTGGTCGTGAGGATCAGCCCGTCGCCGAAGGTGTCCGCCGCCCATTGCACCCGCGACGGCGCATCGGCCGTCTCAAGGGACGACTCGGCATCGGTCTGGCGGGCGGCAAGGGAACTCATGGTCGGCGATACCCTGCTCCGAATCGGCGCAGAGTAAAGCCTACTTTATGAGTTTGTTACCTTATTTACCCTAGTTGATTGAATTACAACGCGTTAAGCAGGCGTTCGACCTCGACGGCTTTGGCTTGGAGGTCGGCCAGTTGCTTGCGCGCACCGTCAATCACGGCCGGCGGGGCCTTGGCCACAAAGGCTTCGTTGGCGAGCCGCGCCTCGGTGCCCTTGATGTGCTTCTGCACTTGATCGAGCTCCTTGGTCAGGCGCGCGCGTTCGGCGTCCGGATCCACTTGAATGCCGGTGTCGAGGTAGAGCGTGCCAAAGGGCGAAACGACCGCGGGCAGCGTCGGCTCCTCGGCCGTGCGGGCGATCGAATCGGCGCCGACCAAGCGGGCGAGCTTGGCGAGGTGCGGCTCGATCGCGGTCCAGCCCGCGGCATCGGCGAGCAAGTGGAACAAGACATCGCGCTTTTGGGCGACGGCTTGATCGGCCTTCAGCTGGCGCGCCTGCGTGGTGAACTGCTTGAGCTGATCGACGCGCACCGCAGCGCCGGCATCGATCGCCGCGCCCTTCCCGGCCAGCGCAGCGGCGAGCTGCTCGGCGGTTTCCAGGCGGTTGTCCTGCACGAAGCTGCCCTCGGCCCCATAGCCGAGTTGGTGCCAGAGCTCTTCGGAGATGAACGGCGCGAAGGGTTCGAAGAGCAGCAGGAACTGGCGAATGACCAGATCCTGCACCGCGAGCGCATGGCCCTTGGCGGCCGGATCCTGCACGCGGGTCTTGGCGACCTCGACATACCAGTCGCAGAAGTCGGCCCAGAAGAAGGAATACAGCTTCTGCGTGGCGGTCGCGAATTCGAACTCGGCGAAGCTCTTCTCCAGCGTGCGCATGGTGTCGAGCAGGGCGCCGAGGATGGCGTGGTCGTCCTCATCCATCTGCGCCGGATCGAGGCGTGCGAGGATGGCATCGAGCGAGCGGTTGTCGCTCATCTCGCCGCTCATGGTGCGGAAACGGCAGGCGTTCCAGAGCTTGTTGCAGAAGTTCTTGCCGCCCTCGATGCGCGTCTCGTCGAACTTCACGTCCTGACCGAGCGGCGCGATTTGCAGCAGGCCGAAGCGCGTGCCGTCGGCGCCGTAGGACTTGATGAGATCGAGCGGATCGGGCGAGTTGCCGAGCGTCTTCGACATTTTACGGCCCTGCTTGTCGCGCACGATGCCATTGAAGTAGACGTGCTTGAACGGAATACGGTCCTCGATCGGCGCGCCCGGGCGGGCGAATTCGAGGCCGGCCATGATCATGCGGGCAACCCAGAAGAAAATGATGTCCGCGCCCGTCGCCAAGGTGGTCGTCGGGTAGAACTGTTCGAAGGCGCTCTGCTGTTGCTTCTCGGCATCGGGCCAGCCGAGCGTGCCGATGGGCCAGAGCCAGGACGAAGCCCAGGTGTCGAGCACGTCGCCCTCCTGTTCCCAGTTTTCCGGATCGGCCGGACCGTCGAGCGAAACGTGAATCTTGGTCGGATCGCGCAGGTCGGCCTCGGTCAGCTTCTCACGATCGACGCCTTTGGCATACCAGACCGGGATGCGGTGGCCCCACCAGAGCTGGCGGCTGATGCACCAGTCCTGAATGTTGTCGAGCCAGTTGAGGTAGACCTTGGACCAGCGGGCCGGGTGCATCTGCACGAGGCCTTCGCGCACGACCTGCTTGGCCTCCTCCACGCGCGGGTAACGCAGCCACCATTGCTGCATGAGGCGCGGTTCGATCGGCACGCCGGCGCGTTGCGAGAACCCGACGTTGTTTTCGTAGGGCTTGGCCTCGATGAGGTTGCCGCGCTCCTCGAGCAGCTCGGCCGCGCGCTTGCGTCCGGCGAAGCGCTCCATGCCCGCCAGCTCGCTGCCGGCGAACTCGTTGAGGGTCCCGTCCGGATTGAGGCAATCGATGACCGGCAGGCCGTGACGCTGACCGATCTCGAAGTCGACCTTGTCGTGCGCCGGCGTGACCTTGAGCGCGCCGCCGCCGAATTCCATTTCGACGGCTTCGTCGGCGATGATCGGGATGGCGACACGGTCACCCAAGGGTCGCCAGACCGCTTTGCCCACGAGGTCTTTGAACCGCTCGTCTTTGGGGTGCACCGCGACGGCGACGTCGGCCGCGATGGTTTCGGGACGGGTGGTCTCGAGGATAAGGTGGGTGTGTTCGCCGACCGGCTCGACCAGCTCGTAGCGAATGCGCCAGATGTGGCCCTTGGTCGGCCGCATTTCGACCTCCTCGTCGGACAGCGCGGTGAGCGAAGCCGGACACCAGTTGACCATGCGCTTGCCACGGTAAATGTGACCGCCCTCGAAAAGCTTCACGAAGGCCGTGAGGACGCCGCGACTGTAGTCGGGGTCCATGGTGAAATGGGTGCGGTCCCAATCACAGGAACAGCCGAGCTCGCGGAGCTGCTGCAGGATCTTGTCGCCCTTTTCGTGGCGCCAGTCCCAGACACGTTCGAGGAACTTCTCACGGCCGAGATCGTAGCGGCTCTTGCCCTCGGTCTTCTTGAGGTGCTTCTCGACCATGGTCTGCGTGGCGATGCCCGCGTGGTCGGTGCCGGGAATCCAGCAGGCGGCCTTGCCCTCGAGGCGGGCGCGGCGGATGAGCACGTCCTGCAGGGTGTTGTTGAGCACGTGGCCCATGTGCAGGATGCCGGTCACATTGGGCGGCGGGATGACGATGGAATACGTCTCCTGTCCCTCGGCGGGTTTGCCGGCAAAGCAGCCGGCCTCCTGCCAGGCGGCATACCATTTGGCTTCAACGTCGGTGGCTTCGTAGCTCTTGGTGATCTCGGGCATAGCGGAATAAACGGAACCGAAGAGCTCACCCGCCACCTCCGGCGCTGGCAAGCGCTCAGACGCCACGGGCGCCCGCCGCACATTTCGCGCTTTGCTCCACCCCGGCTTCCGCCCACGTTGATCCGCTCTCGCCACCATGCTTGGATCTTCCGCCTCTTCCGAACGCCTCAGCTTCACGGCCACCACCTCGGTGACCGAGCGCACCCAAGCGTGTAAGAGCTACCTCCAGCTCGAGACCAGCATGATCAAAATGCGGCACGACGCCGGCGCCACCGGCAGCGAAACCACCGCCGCCCTCGCCGCCACGGTCGACGCCATGCTGGTGCGACTCTTCACCGTCGCGCTGGAAACCTGGGAAAGTGCGCACGGCAAACTCCCCTATCCGGCCAGCCTGGTCGCGCTCGGCGGTTACGGCCGCGCCGAACTCTGCCCGCACAGCGACATCGACCTGATGTTCCTCTTCCCGTCCAAAGCGCGCACCTCCCTCGTCACGCCTTTGCAGGAACACCTCACCCAGGAGATCCTCTATCCGCTCTGGGATTGCGGCCTCAAGGTCGGCCACTCCACCCGCACCGTCGACGAAGTGTTCAACGAGGCGCGCACCGAGATCCAATCCAAGACCGCCCTGCTCGAGTCGCGGCGCCTCGCCGGATCAAAGACCCTCTATACAACCTTCGCCGACGCTTACCGGAAATATTACACGCAGGAGCACCCCACCGCCTACATCGCCGCCCGCCTCGAGGATCAGATCTCGCGCCGCGAGAAATACGGCCGTTCCGTTTTCCTTCAGGAACCCGACATCAAAAACGGCGTCGGCGGCCTGCGCGACTACCAGAACACCATCTGGATGGCGCGGGTGAAACTCGACATCGACGACATTGAGGAGGTGGTGAACCAGAACTACCTCCGGTCCAACGAGCTCAAGGCCTTCCAGCGCGCCTACGACTTCCTGCTGCGGGTGCGCAACGAACTGCACTTCCAGAGCAAGCGCCCGACCGATGTGCTCGACCTCGAGGCGCAGCCGCGCATCGCCCTCGGCCTGGGTTACACCACGCCCGACATGCTGCGTCGGGTGGAGCTCTTCATGCGCGACTACTACCGCGCCGCCCAGGAAATCTACCGCACCTCCAAACTGGTGGAGAACCGGCTCGCCCTCACCCTCGAGGCTCCCCCCGACACCAAGTTCTCCTTCCGCGAGGTCATTCGTTCGCGCCGCTATGAGAAGGTGCGCCGCCTCGACGGTTTTAATCTCCGTGGCGCCGAACTTTCCGCCGGCTCACCGGACGTGTTCCTCGAAAACCCGGCCCGCCTCGTCCGGGTGTTCCGGCACAGCCAACGCCACAGCGCCAAGATCCACTTCGATCTCCAGTCGCTCATCCGTGAGCAGGGTCACCTCATCGACGAATCGGTCATCCACTCGGAGGACGCCAACACCAGTTTCAAGGCCATCCTGCAAGAACCCGGCTCCGTTTACCCGACGCTCAGTTTGATGCACGAGTTGGGCATTCTTGGACGGTTCATCCCGGAATTCGACAAACTCACCTGCCTGGTGCAGCACGAATATTATCACCGCTACACGGCCGATATTCATACTTTGAATACGATCCGCGAACTCGACGCGGTGCTTTCCGAGGACGACGAGCGTTCCCAAAAATACCGCAAGGCCCTGCACGAAACGAGCGAGCCGATGCTGTTGTATCTCATTCTGCTGCTGCATGATATCGGCAAGGCCAAGGGTATCCGCGGCCACGCCGAAAGTGGGGTCGAGATCGCCGACCCGCTCCTGCGCCGGCTCGGCATCGGCAAAGCCAATCGCGAAATTGTGGCATTTATTATCCGAAACCACCTGATCATGGCACGCTTTTGGCAGAAGCGGGATGTGGATGATCCCGCCACCGCCGATGCTTTCGCCCAACAGGTTTCCGAGTCGGATTTGCTCCGTTATCTCTACGTGCACACTTACTGTGATGCGCGCGGCACGGCGGCCGGATTGTGGAACAGCTACAAGGACACGCTCCACACCCAGCTCTATCGCACCACCATGGAGCGTTTCATTCACGGCGAAGCCCTGCCCGAACGCCATTCCGCCCGCCTCACGATGATCCGCCAAGAACTCATCGCCAAGCAGTTGCCCAATGTGCGCGAGGAGGAAATCTCCGCGCACTTCAACCTGCTGCCCGACCGCTACTTTCTCAACACCACCCAGCCGGACATCATCCTCCACCTGGACATGGTGAACCGCCTGCTCAACACCATCGCCAGCACCGACTCAATTGGCTCGCTGCGCCCCGTGGTCGAGTGGCGCGACGACCTCAACCGCTCCCTCACCGTCGTCCATGTGGTGACGTGGGACCGCGCCGGCCTTTTCTACAAACTCGCCGGTGCCTTCAGTGTGGCGGGTCTGTCCATCCTCTCCTCCAAGGTGGTTTCCCGCAGTGACCATATCGCGATCGACACCTTCTTCGTCACCGAACCCGGCGGCGGCGTCGTCGAGAGCACCAAGGCCCAGAAACTGTTCAATGACGCGCTCGAGAAAGCGCTCATGCACAACAAGGACCTGCTGCCCGCCATCGTCGACCAAGCGCAGAAACAGGCTTCCGCCAAACGCTACTCCCGCGACTCCGGCCGCGCTGAGATCGTGCAGGCCACCTTCCCGCCGCGCGTCGACATTTACCACGAACTTTCGATGGAACGCACCATCGTGGAGATTCAGGCACCCGACCAAATCGGCCTGCTTTTCCGCGTCGCCAAGACGATCAGCGAACATCGCTTCGACATCACCTTTGCCCGCGTCGGCACGGAGCGCCACGTCGCCATCGACACCTTCTACATCGTCGATGTGAGCGAGGAACCGGTGAGCGACCCCAACCGCCTCCACACCTTGCGCGAAGCGCTCATCGCCATCGTCTCGCCGAGCAACGCGCCGACCGCCACGGCGGTGTGAGCGGCAATGCCGTGATGGTAGCCGGGGTCGGTGCCCCCGCGTCATAGCCTTGGCGAAGGCGGGTGCCCCCCGGCACCGGCCTCACCGAGGCCGGCTCCAGCGTTCTTCCCTTTGACTCAATCGTCGTCGCTGTCGTCGTCCGGCAAATCGACTTCGGGATCGCCTGCTGTGTCGCTCCCCTCGCCCGGCTTCGCCTTGTCATCCTGATGCGCTTTGAACACCGCCGCCGGCACGCGGCGCACGGCGGTGAACTTGGCCCGAAACAGCTCGTCGAGCTGTTCACGCAACTCCGGCGGCACCATCGCCACCATCTGGTCGAGACTGGGCAAAGGCCCACCATCGAGCGTCTCCGCCGCTTCGCGCGCCCGGCGCGAGGTCGGCGCCGCGCGGTTGCCCCCGTCGCGGTCCGCCGCTTCGGCACTCATCGCCGCTTCGACTTCGGGCGGCGGCCAATCCGGGCGATCCTCTTCACGATCGTCCGCCGCCGGCGGGCGCTCCGGCACCTCAATGGTCCGACCGCCCAACGTCGGCGTCACCGTCGTGCTGCTGGTGCGCTGCAAGGCGCTGCGCACTTCGATCGGCGCACCGGCCAGGGCCGCGGAGCGCGCGTCGGCCGTTTCCGTTTCCAGCTTGAGCACCGCGGCGAGGCGGGCTTCCAGCCGATCAATCAGGGCTTTTTTTTTTCGTCGCCCGCCTCGATGGCCGGCGACGCGTCGGCCAAGGCCGCAATCTCTTTGATGAGGCTGTCGATGGCGCGGGCGCGGCTGGCCTCGACGGCTTTGAGCAGCGTCACCTCGAGGTTGATCTTCTCGGCGAGTCCCAGCTTTACGCCACCTTCGCCCTCGCGCAGGGCGTCGAGCAGACGCGTGACCTGTTCGGTCGTAAGTTCGGGGCCGAGTTTCGTGGTCTTGCCCCCTTGGGCGATGGCGTCGAGCAGGCCTTCCCGCACGATGGCCTGCAGATCGGAGAGCAGGCGCACAAGGTCGCGGCCGGATTCGTCGCACTCGTCGACGATGGCGATGATCTGCTTGTGGTCCCCGGCGGCGATGGCGCCGGCCAGCTCGGTGAGTTTCTCGGCGGAGATGAGCCCGTAGACATCCAGCACGTCCGGCTCGCCAATGTCGTCGCCGCAGAACGAGATCATCTGGTCGAAGATCGACTGGGCGTCGCGCATGCCGCCGTCGGCCATGCGGGCGATGCACTGCAGCGCCTCGTCGGTGACCTTGACCTGTTCGGTGTCGGCGATCTGGCGCAGTCGTTCCACGATCAACGGGGCCGGGATGGGCTTGAGGTCGAAGCGCTGGCAACGCGACACGATGGTCGCGAGGACCTTTTGCGGGTCGGTCGTGGCGAAGACAAACTTCACGTGCTCCGGCGGCTCCTCGAGCGTCTTCAGCAGGGCATTGAAAGCCGCGGCCGAGAGCATGTGCACCTCGTCGATGATGTAGACTTTGAACTTACCCTGCGCCGGGGCGTATTGCACCGTCTCGCGCAGGTCGCGCACCTGGTCGACGCCGTTGTTGGAGGCGCCGTCGATCTCGATCACATCGAGATGGGTGCCTTCGGCGATGGACACGCAGGAGGGGTCGGCGGGATCGAAGTCGGCCTTGGGCCCGTCGGTGCAGTTGAGCGCCTTGGCGAAGATGCGGGCGGTGGAGGTCTTGCCGGTGCCGCGCGGGCCCACGAAGAGGTAGGCGTGGGCGATGCGGTCGCGGGCGATGGCGTTGCGCAGCGTGCGCACCACATGGTCCTGCCCCACGACGTCGGCAAACGTCTGTGGGCGCCACTTGCGGGCAATGACCTGGTAAGCTTTTGCGGCCAAAATAGGGGGTTAGCTAAGCACCGGAATCGAAGGTTCGAAAACCAAATCCGAAAAGAAAAAGAGGTGGCCAGGCACTCCACGGCACTGGGAGAACGTCGCTACCGTTGCTACCTTCCGGTCCTGGCGGAGTTCGCGCGCCTGCCCATGCATGGCGCCTGGCCGACGCGGACCATGGGCCAGCGCTTCCACCGGATTCAACGAGAAACTTTGCGAAATGCTTCCAAGTTGGCGAGGTAGCGCAAATCGAGCTTCGCGCGGCGCGCCGCCTCGACGATGGCCTCGACTTCTTCGGCCTTCGGATCGCCCTCATTCGCATTGGACGCAAAATAAGTGGTCGCCGGCACGCGGGGGCCAGCCGGGCTGATGATGAACATCACGCCCCGCTCCAGCCCACGAGCACGCGCCCAGGCGTCGAGCAACACCATCGCCGTCGCCGGCACGACCCACAACACGCCCCAGACCACGCCGCCATCCTCGGGTTTCACGTTGGCATGGCCGTCCGCTGTGAAGCACAGGCGTTGGCCATCGGCGCGGGCCAGGCCCATCTGTTCACAGGATTCATCGATACCGCCCATGACCGCATCGTCCATGTGGGCGTCGTAGGTGAACAAAAGGATGCTGGAAGCGCGTCTACTCATGATGGGGAAGCCCCGCCACAGAGCAGGGAAAGGATTTCTTGCACGATGCCCTCCACCGGCCAGAGCCGCCCCACGCCTTCGTAACCGCAGGCCAACATGCCATCTTCGGGTCCGATGAAATGCACCCCACGACCACGCAGGGTTTCGACGTTCGCGACCGTCGCCGGGTGGGTCCACATCTTGCCGTTCATGGCCGGAGCAATCAGGATGGGGCACCGCGCGACCAGGTGCAGGGAGCTGAGAAAATCGGGGGCGAGGCCCTGCGCAAACTGGGCGATCACATCGGCCGTGGCCGGAGCCACCACCAAGAGGTCGGCCTTGTCCGCCAACTCGACGTGACCGGGTTGCCAGCCATTGCCCTCCGACCAGAGATCGGCGGCGACCGGCTGCCGGGCCAGGGTCTGCAGGGTCAGCGGCGTGATGAATTCCGCCCCGCCCCGCGTGAGCACCGGATAGACCTCGGCGTCGAGTTTACGCAGCTGGCTCACCAAGTCGGCCGCCTTGTAGGCAGCGATGGATCCAGAAACACCGAGAATGATTTTTTTGCCGGAAAGCGGCGAGGCCATTGACGCAACTAAAAGGCCGGCGGCGTCGGGCACAAGTCAGCAAACTGCGGCGCGGCAAGCGATTAGTCGGATGGTGGCTCCGGTGGCGGGGGCATGCCTTGCGGCGGTTCGCCGTCCGGTCCCGGCGGTGGCGGGCCGCGCCCTTCCCCGTCGTGCCCACCGGGACCGCCCCCCCCACGCCGTTGCTCGGAAAGGCGGCGCCAGCGTTCGCGTTGCTGCTCCTGCATCTCGGCGTAGTGGGCCTTTTGCGCGGGCGTCAGAACCGCCATGATTTCGCTCTCCATGCTGCGCATGGCGTCGATGCTCTGGTGGCGATACTCGCGGAGGGACTTCCACGTGGCGTCAATGATCGGCTTGATTTGGTCGCGCTGCGCATCACTGAGCTCCAGGCCGTCAGTGAGCCGCTTCATCATGCGCATGGAAAACTGTTCCGGCCCGCGGCCGCGTTCGATGAGGGTCTTCGCCACCCGCAACGAGAGGAAACCACCCGCCACGCCCCCGGCGAGAAACACGCCGACCAGCACCAGCCAAACGACAGCTTTGTTCGGTCGGCTCATGAGGAGAGGTCGAGCACGACGGTGATGGGATCGTCGGCCGCCAGCATATCGCTTTCGATGGCATCAGCCACCGCCGGCAGGTTGAAGGCCACGCTGAGCACGGCCAGCAGGGCCGAGCCCACCAGGGCGCGGCGGCCATGGGTGACGAGCATCTGAACCAATGAACCGGCGACATCGTCGCGCTGATCAGCCCAGGCCAACGCCACGACCCGCGTGGCAAATCCCGGCGGCGCCAGCACGACTTCGTCTGCACCGTCGTCGGGCCGGGCGGCCCGCGCCCGGGCGAGCAATCGCTCCAGCTCTGTTGCTTTGCGCTTCATGTTCGTTCCTCAGCTTCGAGTTTTTTCAGTAGGGTTTGCAACTTCCGACGGGCCCGGAAAGCCCGCACTTTGACCAGGGTGGTGTTCCAGCCGGTCTCCTCGCTCACTTCGACGAGGCTCTTTTGCTCGAGGTCGAGCAGTTGGAGAACCAGTTGATCGGCCGGTTTAAGCTGGGCCATCAGCTTGGCCAAGAGCTCCCGTGCCGCCAGTGCTTCGCCGGCGTCCTCGGCCCGGTCGTCGGCCGTGACCGCATCGAGCACGGTGGCCTCGTCCTCCGACAGGTCCGCCCAGCGCAGCTCCGGCCGCCGCTGCTGTTTGCGCAGGTGGTCGATCGCCGTGGTCATCGCGATGCGCGAGACCCAATGCGGCAGGGGCACGTCGCCCCGGTATTGATCGAGTCGGGAGAACATTTTTAAAAACACTTCCTGCGCGAGATCCTCCTCGCCCACCCAGCGGGGGAGACGGCGGCGCACGATTTTGATGACCTGCGGATACAGCGCCTCCACCAATTCCCGGGCGGCCGCTTGGTCACCCACCCGCACCTGCTCGAGACAAGCTTTGTAATCAAAAAGCTCGGCGTCGGCGGACATAGGCGAAGGCAAAACAGTGCATACACGGGAATCAAGACGCGCCCGTGGCAATTCGGTTACGCCCCTTGACTCAATTCCCCGCTGTGCCGATAACCCCCACGTAATGCGATTCGTCGCCACCACGCTGCTCCGTCTTCGACTTAGCTAGACGCACGATCCGAGAGGGTCCCCGTGCGGGACTGATTGTGCGTCCATCCCTCCTGTCCGAGCAGCCCCCTCCCTCCGTCGCGAGGGCTGAAATGCGGGCTTTTCCCCACTGCATTCACCTTTCACGCTCACTCCTCCCTTTTTCCCTCCCTTTCCATGTCCGCTTTTAATCCTGCGAAATACCGTCCGCTGCCCGTGGTCGACCTGCCCGACCGCCAGTGGCCCAACCGCACCATGACCGCCGCACCGATCTGGTGCAGCGTCGATCTGCGCGACGGCAACCAAGCCCTCGCCCAGCCCATGAGCGTGTCGGAGAAGCTCGAGTATTTCGACATGCTGGTCCGCATCGGCTTCAAGCAGATCGAGGTCGGCTTTCCGTCCGCCTCCCAGATCGAGTTCGATTTTTGCCGCCGCCTCATCGAGGAGGACCGCATCCCGGCCGATGTTTCCATCCAGATCCTCTGCCAATGCCGCGAGGACCTGATCACGCGCTCCTGTGCAGCGATTCGCGGCGCGCGGAACGTCATCTTCCACCTCTACAACTCCACCTCGCCGGCCCAGCGCAACTACGTCTTCGGCGCCGAGCGCGCCGACATCGTCAAGATCGCGACCAACGCCATCCACCTGCTCAAAGCGCACGGCGCGCCGTTGATCGCCGAGGGCATGAACCTGCAGTTGGAGTATTCGCCCGAGAGCTTCACCAGCACCGAGTTGGACTTCGCCCTCGAGATCTGTGAAGCCGTGTCCGACGTCTGGGCCCCCACCCCGGAAAAGAAGATCATCCTCAACCTGCCGGCCACCGTCGAATACGCCACGCCCAACGTCCACGCCGACCAAATCGAGTGGATGTGCCGTCACCTCAGCCGCCGCGACGCGACCATCGTGTCGCTCCACACCCACAACGACCGCGGCACCGGCGTCGCCGCGACCGAGTTGGCCTTGCTGGCCGGCGCCGACCGCGTCGAAGGCACCCTCTTCGGCAATGGCGAACGCACCGGCAACCTGGACATCGTGACCGTCGCGTTGAACATGCTGACCCACGGCATCGACCCGCGGCTGGACTTCTCCAACCTCAACGACATCCGCGAGGTCTATGAACGCACCACCCGCATGGAGGTGCCCGCCCGCTCGCCCTACGGCGGCGACTTGGTCTTCACCGCCTTCTCCGGCTCGCATCAGGACGCCATCAAGAAGTCGTGGGACAAACAGGTCCCCGGCCAGCCCTGGGACGTGCTCTACATCCCGATCGATCCGGCCGACATCGGTCGCAACTACAAGGCCATCATCCGCATCAACTCCCAGTCGGGCAAAGGCGGCGTGGCTTACATCCTCGAGCAGGAATACGGTTTCACCCTGCCCAAGGCGATGCACCGCGAGTTCGGCCCCATCGTCAACCGCCTGGCCGACGAGCGCGGCACCGAGCTCACCTCGGCCGACATCCTCGCCGCCTTCCAGGGCGAATACCTCGACCGCACCGCGCCCATCGAAGTGGTGGACTTCCGCACCACCGAGAAGGACCGCAACGTCACCTGCGAAGCCGACCTCAAGATCAACGGCGAGACGCGCACGCTCACCGGCACCGGCAACGGTCCCATCGCGGCCTTTGTCACCGCCATCCGCGACGCCGGCGTGTTCCAGTTCGAGTTCCTCAACTACAGCGAGCACTCGCTCGGTTCCGGCGCCCGCGCCCAGGCCGTGTCCTACATCCAGATCCAGCCCGAGAACCGCGCCCCCCTCTTCGGCGCCGGCATCGACAGCAGCATCGACATGGCGTCGATCAAGGCCGTCGCCAGCGCCATCAACCGCGCCCTCGCCGGCTGAGGGCCTGTTCTTTACAGAAGGTAACAAAGGAAAACGAAGCCACTCGATCGCAGCTGCTTTTAACCGGAGGAAACAGAGGGAAACAGAGCCATTCCTCCGCTGACCCCCTACACCAAGAGCCCTGCCCCTCCAGCTTCCTTGCCTTTGTTTCCTTCTGTAAAACGAACCACGTCTGCTCGGCTCTGTTGCCCTCTGTTACCTCCTGTGAAAATTGACTTCACGGCTGCATTGCGCGGCTTACCTGTAAGCATCACGCCATGACTTTCGACGACCGCACTTGGCTCTGGATTGCCGCCGCCTGCTACCTCGCGGGTTTCCTGCTGGGCACCGTGGCCTTGCTGCGCGACCGCAAGCAGTCGCGGGCACTGATGTATTTCATCGTTTCGGCCGGCTTCACCCTCCAGACCTTCGGCCTCTACCTGCGCGGCATGGAGGTCAAGGGCTGCCCCCTCGGCAACACCTTCGAGCTCTTCCAGTTCACCGCCTGGTCGGCCACCGCCCTCTACCTCGTCGTCGGCGCCGCCTTCCGGCTCAGCCTGCTCGGCTACTTCACCTCGGTGATGGCGGCCGTGCTCACCGTGCTGTCGCTTGGCATCGCTCCTTGGGATGCCACTCGCCGCACCAACATCTTCGGCGACAACCCGTGGATCGAGTTTCACGCCGCTCTCGCCCTCTTCAGCTACGGCGTCTTCGCCCTGCTCGCGCTCACCTCCGTGATGTATCTTCTGCGCAACTACAGCCTGAAGAACAAAAACCTCAGCGGCTTCTTTTCCTTCCTGCCCGCCATCCGCGACCTCGACTCGATCGGCTCGCGGCTGCTCAGCTTTGGCGCGCTGCTGCTCGCCACGTCGCTGGCGCTCGGCGCGGTCCATTGGCTGCCCAACACCGACACCGTCAACCTCGGCAAACTCTTCACCACGCTCGGGGTCTGGCTCGCCTACACCGTCATCTGGGTGCTGCGCCGGACCAATCGCCTCTACGGCAAGACCCTCGCCTGGTGGTGCATCGGCCTCTTCGTGGCCGCCCTCCTGTCTCTTGCCCCGGTGAATTCCAGCCGGCACCGCGAAGCCTCGCCGGCCGATGTTTCAGCCCCCCCCGCCCCGTGAGCACGACTGGATCAACCTTGTTCGTCGTGGGGGCCAATCACCACACGACGCCGCTGGAGTGGCGCGAGAAACTGGCGCTCGGTCCGGAGAAGCTGCCCGCCTTCGCCTCGGAACTCTCCGCCCTGCCCGGCCTGCCCGAATTCGCCATCCTCAACACCTGCAACCGCATCGAGTTCTACGGCGTCGCCGAAACCGGCACGACCATCGAATCCCTCGCCGCCCGCTTTTGTGAAGTGCAGGGCATCAACCCGAGCGACTTCGCCAAGGTGCGCGCCCTCGCCACCGGCCCCGAGGCCATTCGCCACCTCGTCAAAGTCTCCGCCGGGCTCGACTCCCAGCTCATCGGCGAAAACGAGATCTTCGGCCAGGTGAAGGACGCCTACGCCGCCGCCCAGACGACCCACGCCACCGGCCCGGTCCTCAACCGCGTTTTCCAAAAAGCCTTCCAGGCCGCCAAATACGTGCGCACCCACACCGCCATCAACGAGGGTCAGGTGAGCACGGCCAACGTCGCCGTCGAACTCGCCCGCACGATCTTCGGCGAACTGCACGACGCCCGCGTCCTCTCCATCGGCGCCGGCGAGATTGGCGAACAAACCACCAAGGCCTTCCAAAGCCGCGGCGCCCGTCACGTCACCGTCGCCAGCCGCACCCTGGAACGCGCCATGGCGCTCGCCACCCGCCTCGGCGCCGCCGCCCTGCCCTACGAGCAGATCGAGGCCAACCTCGCCGACTTCGACATCGTCTGCTGCGCCACCGCCGCGCCCGGCGCCATCCTCGCCACCTCCGCCATCCGCGCCGCCATGCGCCAGCGCCGCGCCCAGCCCCTCTTCCTCATCGATCTTGCCCTGCCGCGCGACATCGAACCAACCGCGGCCGACCTCGAGGGCGTTTATCTCTACAACCTCGACGACCTCGCCAAGATCGCGGAAGAAAACCGCCTCGCCCGCGTCGCCGAGGTCGACAAAGCCGAGGCCATCATCGCGGAAAAGACCAAGCACCTCTGGCACGCCATCCAACCGCAGGTGCCCGGCGGCACGAGCACGGGCCAACCACCCCTGTAGGCGAGGCGCTTGCGCCCGCTCTCGCCAAACGCCCCGGCCTCACCGCGGCCGGCTACAGCAAAAGCACCGCAACCCCGTGGCCGCGAGCGTGAGCGTGTGGCGGACCTTCCCCCTCTGCACCTCGCTGTAGCCGGGGTCGCTGACCCCGGTCCGGTTTACCCCACCAGTCTCACGCTCGCGGCCACAGCGCTCAGGCCCGGCGTTTGGCCAAACCTGCTCGCGCCCGCTCCATTGCACCGGAAATGTCGGCCAGCTTGAGCGGTTTGCTCACGTAGTCATCCATGCCGGCGCGCAGGCAGCGATCCCGGTCGCCGTGCATCGCGTTCGCGGTCACGGCGATGATCCAGGGTTGCTGCTCCGGTGCGATCTGGTCGCGCACCCGGCGCGTCGCTTCGTAACCGTCCACGCCCGGCATCTGCACATCCATGAGCACGATGTCGCAGGGTTGCTTCTGCAAATGCTCCACCACCGTGCCCCCGTCGTTCACATGCTCGAAGGTGTAGCCGAGCGTGTTGAGCATCATCGTGATGAGCTCGAGATTCACCGCGTTGTCCTCCACCGCGAGCACCCGCGGCTCAACGGGCTCCGGCTTCGCCGGCGGCGCGGCCGTCACCGCTTCCGTGCCAGGGCGACACGGCGGCAACGCCGCCCCATCCGGCCCGCGCAGCATCTCGACCCAAACCGTTGCGGTCGGACAGGGCCGTAGGGGTTTTTTAATGACACGTTTGACCACCCCCCGGTGCTCCGCGCCGATTTGATACATCGGGGGTGCCATCAACGCGATCGGCGGCGCGTCGTTCGCCCAGGCCTGTTGCAACTGGCGGGCTGTCTGCAGACCGGGTGCACCGGCCAGGTCGTGATCCACCACCACCAGGTCGTAGGTTTGTGCGGCCGCGATCAGCTCAAGCGCCGCGGTGGCGTCGGGCACGGCCATGGCCTGCATCTGACAACGTTCCGCCAAATCCGTGATGATGCGGCGACTGGTGGCGTTGTCGTCGACGATGAGGATCGATCGACCGCTGAGCTCGGTGGCCAATTCGATGTTCTTCGGTTGATCCTCCATCCGCCCGCCCGGCTCCATCGGCGTGCGCAACGAAAAGCCAAACGTCGAACCCTCGCCCGGCTCGCTGTTCCACCACATCACCCCGCCCATCAGCTCGATCAGGCGCTTGCAGATCGGCAACCCCAGCCCCGTGCCGCCGTAGCGCCGCGTGGTCGAGGCATCGTCCTGGGTGAACGCTTCAAACAGCCGCGGGATCCGCTCCCGCGCGATGCCAATGCCGGTGTCGTGCACCTCAAAACGCAACTCCTGCCGGCTGTCCGTCACCGGCCGCACCTGCACACTGACCCGCACCTCACCTCGTTCGGTGAACTTCACGGCGTTGCCCACCAGGTTGACCAGGATCTGCCGCAGCCGCAGCCCGTCGCCGACCGCCCGCACCGGCAGGTTGGGCCCGAGCTCCAGCAACAGTTCCAACTTCTTCTCCGAGGCGCGCAGGGCCAGCATCTCGACGGCATCCTCCACACAGGTGATCAGATCAAAGGGTTCGCGCTCCACCTCGAGGTGACCGGATTCGATTTTTGAGAAGTCGAGGATGTCATTGATGATCGCCAACAGATCGCTGCCACTGCTTGCGATGGTGCTGGCAAACTCGCGCTGGTCGGGATCGAGGTCGCTTTCGAGCAGAATGGAGGCCATGCCGATCACGCCGTTCATCGGCGTGCGGATCTCGTGACTCATCATCGCCAGGAACTGACTCTTGGCCCGGTTCGCCTCCTCCGCCTGTTCCTTGGCCGCGAGCAGATCCGCCGCCTGTTCCTTGAGCGCGGTGATGTCGACGAGGGTCGCGACATCCCGGCGATGACCGGTCGCCGAATCCACGTAACGACGCCGGGAATACTCCGCCCAAACCACCCGGCCGCTGGGGTGCAGGAATCGCGCCTCGACCTCGTAGCAATCGATGAGGTCGCGCTCCATCTTTGCGTCCAACTCCGTCAGCCGTTCCTGGTCGTCGGGATGTGTCAGGTGGCGCAAGGCGCCGCTCTGGCGCGCGCCCTCGGCGCTCAATCCCGTGATGCGCAAATAGGCCGGATTGACCAAACGCTGGTCCGGTCGGTCATCCTGCATCCACGACATGCCCACCGGCGAGGATTCGAAAACAAAGCGTAACTGCGCCTCCTGCCGCGCCAGTTGCAGGGCGGTGCTCTTGCGCTCCGTGATGTCGCTCTGGATGGCCATGTAGCCCTGGTGGTTGCCGGCGCGGTCGAAGAGCGGCTGCGCCTCGCTCGCCACCCAATAGGGCCGTCCCTCCCGATGGTAGTTCAACACCTCCACCGCGAACGGCTGTCGCTGCCGCTGGGCGTCGCGCATGACCTGAACCGTCGCGGGATCGGTGTCCGCCCCCTGCAGGAACGACCCCGGTTTGCGCCCCGCCACCTCCTCCAGCCGCCAACCGGTGAGCCGGGTGAAACCTTCGTTGCACCAATCGATACCGCCGTCGGCGTTGGTGATGACGACCGCGTTGTGAATGTTGCGCGCGATCATCGCCAGGCGCCGGGTTTGTTCGTTGGCCAAGGCCAGGTCGGCCTCGGCCCGCGCCGCCTGCTTTTCGGCTTCGCGACGACTCCCGCTCATCCGCACCGCCAGCAGGGACGCCATCGCGCTCAGCAGCAGACCGCTGCCCAGCGCCAGCCAGGCGAGGCCGTGCGAGGCATTGTCCCACAGCCGGGGCCGCGACTGCGTCACCAGAATCCACGGTTGCCCAAACACACTCACCCGCGTCGTGCGCTCGAAGCGCGGCGGCGGATCCCCCAGCCGGCGCTCGCTGGCCGCCCACAGCAGACGTCCGCTCGCGAGGGTGTCGCCCTCGTAAATGCTGAAACCGATCTCATCCTCCAAGCCGGCGTGCAGGGGCGCCACCAGCGTGTCCACCCGCACCGCGGCATACACCCAGCCCACCAGGGCCTGTTCGCGTTGTTCCACTGTGTCGATCGCGGCCCCGCGCGCATAGACCGGGAAAAACAACAGGAAACCCGGCGTGTTCCGCTCCCCCACGATCACCCGAATGCGACGCGACATCGCGACCTCATGGCGCTGCATCGCCGTTTCGGCCGCGGCGCGCCGGTTGGTGCCGTCGGCCACATCGATGCCGATTGCCCCGGCATTGGTTTCGAGGGGTTCAAAAAAGGTGACCAGATACAGCGGATCATGCTCCCCGCCCAGTTGCGCCGTATAATCCGGCAGGCCGCGCTCGCGCACCCAGGCTTCGTGCGCCGCCACCTCTCCGCGCGTTACCCGCGCGATGTAGCCCAAACCCACCGTGCCCTGCTCTGCGCCGATCTCCGCCTTGGCCTGAAAATCAATCCACGTTGCCCGCGACATCGTCTCGACCGAAGCCGCCGCCACGCTCGCCGTGCGCAGGGCCTGGGCCGTGGCGGTCAGTCGGGTGTTGAAACCGGCGGAAATCTGATCCGTCAGCCGGTCAAACCGCACCTCGTCCGCCCGCTCCGCCCCGTGCCACAACACGGCAAAAACAATCGCCGACGCGGCGATCATGACCAGCGCCACCAAGACGGGCCACGGGCCGTGGCGGAAGATCCCGCGCGCCAGCCCTCGCGCCCGCTCATCGGCAACGGCCAAGTTCGAATGGGGAGAAGTTGAATTCATGAATGAAATCTTTTCGAGCCGGCCAGCGATAGAGACCCGTTATCTCGGGCGAGCCCCGACCGGCTGGCAACAGATTTGCCGAGGCGAAAGCATTCCGCCGGGAGCGCGCCACCTGATACCGGTCAAGGTGGACGCCGGCGTCCGGTCCCACCCCCGCAGGCGATCCTCGACGACGAAGGTCGGCGGCACACGTGGGCCTCTACGCCGCCTGCGACTGCTGCGCCGGCATGGGCATGGGCGTCGGGATGCCCGCGCCCGCCGGGGCCGGGATGAGTCCGGCATTCTCGATCTCCGTTGCGGCCGGGATTTCCTGGAAGGCGATCACCGCCAGTCGCGGGAAACTCGGCTCCAGGAAACGCTGCAAGGGCATGCGCACCTCCGCCCCCACCACCAGGACCGGCGGCTCGCCCACCTGGGTGGCGGCGGCCACGCGCTCGGCAACCTTGTTGACGATGTGGTGCGCGGTGCTCGGGTCGAGCAGCAGCAGGGTTTCGCCGCCGCCGCGATGCACCTTGGAGGCGAGGATCTGCTCCAGGCGCGGATCGAGCGTGGAGGCCTTGAGGATGCCCGGCGTGGTTTCGTATCCGGGCACAAAATACAAACCCAATGCCCGGCGCACGCGCTCGCTCAGATCGTCGGGATTTTTCGTCAGCGGCGCGTAGTCGCCGATGCCTTCGAGGATGAGCGGCAGGTTGGTGATCGAAATGTTCTCGCGCAGCAGGTTCTGCAGCACGCGCTGGATGATGCCCAGGTTCACCAGGTCCGGCAGCAGCTCCGACACCAGCGCCGGATGCGTCGCCTTCACGTGATCGATGAGCTGCTGCACATCCTGTCGGCCCAGCAGCAGGTGGCCGACGTTGCGCAGCGTTTCGGAGAGATGCGTGATCATCACCGCCGCCGGTTCGACGATGGTGAAGTTGCCGAGCTCGGCGTTGCGCTTCTCGGGTTCGTCGACCCAGACCGCGTCGATGCCAAAAACGGGTTCCTTGGTCGGCACGCCGCGCAGCGAAACGGAACTGCCCGAAACGTTCATGGCCAGCCAGCGCCCCGGCATCACACTGCCCTTCGCCACCGAACGACCGCGCAGGAGGAAGCGGTATTCATTGGCCTCGAGCTCGATGTTGTCGCGCACACTGATCGGCGGCACCAGCAGGCCGCGCTCGCGTGCGATCGTCTTGCGCACGCCGGTGATGCGGCCCAACAGCTCACCGCCCTTCGAGGTCTCGACCAGCGGCAGCAGGCCGTAGCCGATCTCGATCGCAAACACGTCCTGGGTGAGGCAGCTCTTGAGCTCCTCGGCCGGGGTCTTCTCGGTCTTGCCGGCAATACTGGCGCCCGCCGCACCGCCGTCGCCCGCCTCCGCCGCGGCGCCGTCCTTGGCCGCCTTCTTTTTGCCGTCCGCCTCGTCCTCGTCGTCCTCCGTCGCCGGATCGCGCCGCAGCATCACACCCGTGTAGTAGGCCAAACCGCCCAGCACGGCAAACGGGATGAGCGGCATGCCTGGCATGAGACCGAATGAACCGAGCATCGCCCCGGCGATCTTCAGCGCCCGCGGGTAGCGCACAAACTGCGCGCCGATCTGACTGCCCAGGTTGCCCGACTTGGCCGAGGCGCGGGTCACCAGAATACCGGCGGCGACCGAAATCACCAGGGCCGGGATCTGTGAGACCAAGCCGTCACCGATCGATAACAGGGTGAACTTCTGCGCGCTCTCCGCCAGTGACAGGTCCATCTGCAGCGCGCCGATGGCGAAGCCGCCGATGATGTTGACCAGCGTGATGAGAATACCGGCGATCGCATCACCGCGCACAAACTTCGAGGCACCGTCCATCGCACCGTAAAAGTCGGCTTCCTTCTGCACCTTCACGCGGCGATTGGTGGCGGTGGTCTCGTCGATGATGCCGGCGTTCAACTCGGCATCGATCGCCATCTGTTTGCCGGGCAAGGCATCCAAGGTGAAACGCGCGCTCACTTCCGCGATGCGGCCGGCACCCTTGGTGATCACCATGAAGTTGATCACGATCAGGATGAGGAAGACGACAAAACCGACGATGTAGTTGCCCTGGATGACAAAGTTGCCGAACGAATCGATCACGTTGCCCGCTTCGCCCTTGGTGAGGATGAGGCGCGTCGAGAGCACGTTGAGCGCGAGCCGGAAAAGCGTGAGCGCCAGCAGGATGGTCGGGAAACCACTGAACTCGGGCGGGTCCTTCACGTAGATCACCACCAACAGCACCAGCATCGCCGCGCCGATGTTCATCGCCAGCAGCGTATCGAGCATGATCGCCGGCATCGGCAGGATGAGCATCAACACCGTGGCAAACAGCACACCGGCGAAGAGCAGATCGGCCCGATGCAACAGAGCCTCGGCAAAGGAGCGCTGGGGCGCGGCGGATGAATCAACGTCAGACTTCATACATCAATCGTTCTAAAGGGATGCCCTCTTCGTGGTTTGCTGCTGCAGCAGCAGCCGCCGGCTCTTGAGCTCGTGGAAGTAGTAGCGGTGCGTGCGGTAGACGTAGGCGAGGATCTGCGCGACCGCCTGGAACAGCTCCGACGGGATGGGTTTGCCCACCTGCCCCACCTTGAAGAGGAAGCGCGCGACCGGCTTGTTTTCGACCATCGGCACGCCATTCTCCTTGGCGATGGCCTTGAGGCGTTGCGCAAAACGGTTCTCGCCTTTCGCCAGCACAATGGGCGCCGCATC
Organism: Actomonas spartinae; assembly: GCF_051209155.1. Taxonomy (NCBI): domain Bacteria; kingdom Pseudomonadati; phylum Verrucomicrobiota; class Opitutia; order Opitutales; family Opitutaceae; genus Actomonas; species Actomonas spartinae. Next base: position 1,260,368 of record NZ_JBPJGB010000002.1, on the reverse strand, counting down.
GACGCCGCGCTCGTATTTGAGCGCGATCGCAAAGTGGGTCGGGTTGGTGATCACCACGTCGGCCGTGGGCACCGCCTCGACCATCTGCTTTTGCATCAGGCGCCGAGCCATGCGGCGCATCGCCTGCTTGGCCTCGGGACTGCCCTCCTGCTGCTTGCTCTCATCCTTGATGTCCTGACGCGACATCTTCATGTCCTCGGCGTTCTTGTATTTCTCCCACGCATACGACAGCGCGGCGATGATGCCCATGGCGATGATGAGCCGGGCCAGAAAGGCCAGCGTGGAGCGGTGCATGAACTCCGCCAGATAACCCGCCTCGATCGGCGCGTTGAACATTGGGTCGGCCACCAATCCCTTCGCCGCGACCAGCAGCACGAAGGCGATGGCCAGAACCTTGAGAATATCGAGCCCCCCGCGCACCGCGGCCGACTTGGAGAAGATGCGCTGAAAGCCCTTCACCGGATTGAACTTCTGCGGATCAAATTCGAAGACCTTCGGCGTGAGGTTAAACCCACTCTGAAATCCCCCCACCAACAAGGACGCCACGACCGCCGAGATCATCACCGGGAGCAGCACCGGGAGCGAGGTGTTCGGGATCGTCATGAGGTGCGTCGAGGCCGACTTCACCGTCACCTCGGCCACGGCCAGACTGCTGAACGTGCGGATCGCCATGCCCACCACCGTCTGGACCGATTGGGTCAAGGTGAGCCCCAGCGCCCCCAGCGCCGCCATCAGCAGCACGACGGCCTGCAGGTCCTGCGACTTCGCAAACTGGCCCTTCGCGACCGCGTCTTCCAAACGCTTCGCGGTCGGCGCCTCTGTCTTTGAGTCTTTGTCCTGATCTTCGGCCATCTTGGTGCCCCCGCGAGTTGCAGGACACGTGCCCGGAAAACCACGGCCTCCGTTAGATCCTCTTTTCGAATATCTTACGAAATTATGTTTCTCACCAATGCTCCCATTCCTCGTCCCGCCGACCCGCGCCACCTCCCCCGCGGAAAACTTTGCCGCATCGCCGATCGCCCAGTCCGTCGCCGCGAACATGAGCGAGTGTCTAAAGGTGATATTTCGTGAAATCGGCGCCTTTACGCCGCACGAACAGAAACGTGCCTAAACCACCCAATCTTTCATATGATATATAATTTCATGGTATCGATATGGATATGAAACCGAATCCAGCCCGCGCCCCCCGCGCGGCCTCTCTGTTCGTCCGGCATTCACGCCGCTTTTGGGGGTGTTAAGCGACCAGGACGCCGGTTTCTCCTCATTTGAACTGCAATTCAGGATTCTTGGGTTGTAGCGTTATCATATTGAAATACCGCAACTTACGAAACACGTTTAATCATTTTTCGTCGGCGGCGGTTTGTGTTCGTGCGGCGTCCCGGCGCGTTCGTAGGGCCACTGTAATTTGCGTCTCGCCAAAACGCCGCTTTTTGAGGAGCTTGAACTACCGTTTAGCTGGCGCGAAAACCGCCTACTTCCTGAATGGCAACAGGATACCAATCATAAAACCGAAAAAGACCTTTAACGCACTCCAACGTTATGCGGCGTTCTCGGTAGGTTAATAACACTGTTCGACGATGAATAAGACGATCATCGCTGTCACCGTCCTGTTCATCGGTGTGGGTTTTGGGCTCCTCCTCTACTATTCCTTCGGATTCCGCGTTACAGCGTCCGCAGCATACCTACTGCTTTCCGGATTCACTCTCGGACACATTGTTCGTAGGAATGCGCCAACTCGCCTCTTTGTTGTTCTTTCGACTCAGGCATCGTTGTTGGTCACCGCGAGTGCATGCGCCTACCTTCTGGAAGCTGGTCGCTACGCTCTACTCAGAAGCGAAAATCTGGTCATGTTCGCCCTCGAGTTTCCGGTCGTTGTTCTACTACTTTTTCTAGGATCACGGATGTCCAAGTTTCTACCCCACCAACACGGGAAAGAGTCGAACCAACCGGTGCAGACAAGGCCGACAAGTCGGCCTGTCTCAGCTTAGACGTTAGCTACCTATGAAGGCGGTATTTCTGATTTTAGCAGGGGTCGCGCTTTCAGGATGTTCGCGTGATCCTGCACCTCTGCTCACCGTGGATGAGCTGGCCGCATCGTGTTATGATCGCATCGGCCAAGAGGTGCGTGTTTCCGGATTCTTGTGGTTTACCGCAGAGGACGAGGCCATGACTGACAGCGTCGGAGTAGGTAGCGATTCCGTGTTAGGTGTATCCGTAGATCCGATCATCATGAAAGATAGTCCGCCGTCCGTAGGTCGGGAGCGACTTAAAGCGCTCTATGACGGGAAGCGAATCGTCGCCGAAGGTCATGTTGTTCACAGTGATCGCTACGGGAACGGCGGTCTTTCGGTTGTCTATTTGGAAATCCAAAAGATAGAAGGAGCTAACCAACCAGTTGAACCAACGCCTACAGCGCTTCGCGCTTCCGGCGCGGCTCACTTCTAACGTAGGCAGAAATGAAAGCGCTGTTGCAGACGATCATGGTTGGCGGAGGGTTGGTTGGCCTGCTCGTCTCGACACCGGTCGCGTTCGTTGCTTGGCGAGTTCATAGCGGTTTGGGAGGTTCGCTCACTAGTTCAGAGAACCTCGTGATCCTATCACCGATCATTTGTTTGGTCGTCCTATTGAGTGGCGGCTATTGGATCAAGAAGGAGAAGAGGAGCGAAAAAGGCGTATGACCATTCCAAATACAAAAAGGCCTATCCAGCTACCGCAGCCAACGGCGGCAAGCCGCCGCGGCTGAGTTCAAACGAGTAGGCGAACAACAATGAATCCGTATCGTCTGCTGTTGTTTGTTCAGCTCGCTCCAATCGTGATGATCTTTCCGACATTTGTTCTGCTATTCGAGCCGTATCCGCGGCTGGCGATGGCTGCTCTAGCATTGACGCTAGTTTTCGGATTCTTGGGGATGCGGATCAAATGCCCGAATTGCGGACGCGCACCTCAGTTGAGAAATCACCCAGATATTCCATTTCGGATCTGTGCACCACGCTGGCGCGATCAGTGTCCTCATTGTCACACCCCGCTTTCACGTCTACTACCCGATAAAGAATGGCCTATCCAGTAGGAATGAGAAGGCGTGAGTCTACCGGATCGCGGTAAGCGGCCGGTGGATACAGACTCCGCCTTATGAAGCCCGCCACAACATCGACCGATAGTTCCGCCTGCACGATTGGCCTCGACCTAGGAGACCGCCGCCACGCGGCCTGCGTTCTCAACTGCCCGGGTAAGATCATCGACGAGCACACTGTGACCAACGACCGCGAGGGGCTCGCCCGCTTGAGCGCCCAGTATCCCGGGGCTACCCTCGCCATGGAGACCGGCACGCACTCGCCGTGGATCAGCCGGTTCTTCACCGAGCGTGGCCACCGGGTCTACGTGGCCAACGCTCGCAAACTGCGCGCGATCTCCAAGTCCGACACCAAGAGCGATCGACACGACGCCCGGATGCTCGCCCGGTTGTGCCGCGCGGACCCGCAGTTGCTCAGTCCGGTCACCCATCGCAGCGAGCGCTGCCAGCGGGCGTTGCTCAAGATCAAGGTGCGTGACGCGCTGGTGCGCAGCCGGGTCGCCCAAACCAACACCGTGCGCTTCCTGCTCAAGAGCCTGGGCATCCAGCTGCCCGCCGCGACCAAGGCCTGCCGTTTTGTGGCCAAGGCCAGGGCCGCGTTGGACGAGTCGACCCAGGCACTGGTCGAACCGTTGCTGTGTTCGCTGGAGCACCTCAGCGAGCAGATCAAGACACTCGATCAGGAGTTGGAGCGGATGGGACGCGAGGAGTATCCAGTGACCTTGCAACTGCGACAGATCCCCGGAGTCGGCCCGCTGACTGCGCTCTACTTCGTGTTGGCCATCGAAACGCCGCAACGCTTCGGCGACACACGCACGGTGGGTGCCTACCTCGGGCTGGTGCCACGAAGAGACCAGTCGGGCGAGACCGACAAGCAGCTGCGGATCACCAAAGCGGGCAACACCGCGTTGCGATGCCTGTTGGTCAACTGCGCCCATTACATCCTCGGCCCCTTCGGGCCGGACACCGCGTTGCGCCAGACCGGCCTGCGTCTGTGCGAACGCGGCGGCGCGGCCGCAAAGAAACGCGCGGTGATCGCGGTGGCCCGCAAACTGGCCGTCACCATGCTCGCTCTATGGAAGAGCGGCCACGACTACGAACCCCAACCCCTCGCTGCATGAACCCTTTCCCGGACCGTTTGTCCCGTCCAAGCCACTGCGATCAAGACGGCCGCATGACACCACAATGCGCTAACCAGTAGGCAGGGCTTGAGACTGGACTCCCACCTGCACCAGTGGCACTTAGAAGCCGCCCCCAGAGTGCGTATGGAAGCCTGACAAACGGACTCCGATCTCAACCACGCCACCGACCCCTTCCACCCAAATGGTGAACCATTTGATACCTCTTAAACTTGACGCCTTCTCATGGAAGTCGCCCGAGCCAACGAGCACCGCCGCTCCGCGTCGGCGCTCGCGGCTCAGCTAAATCGTTCGCCGAATGTGAAACTACTCGGATTGAGTCTTCTGTCGATGGTCTCGTTCACATCGGTCTCGGCTTTTTGGGTGCCTCGTTCGTTGGATGAGCTGGTATTCGATGCTGACGTTGTGGTCGTTGCGTATTTTGAGCGAACTTCTGTCGAAGATGGACCTGATTCAGCATTTCACTTCGGCCAGTTCCACCTGGATCACGAAATCAAAGGTCGTATTTCTGATTCGTTTCGTGTTCTAGGCACTGAAATTGAATGGTGCGGTCCGAATACCAATTTTCAGAATTTAAAGCCGGGACGATACTTGCTGTTTCTGAGTCAAAGAGATGACGCATGGATAGCCGAAGACGGGTGCATAATACTAATTGAGGGAGGCTATGTGTGGTGGCGAAAGACTGAGGAGGCACACTGGTCGAAACGGAGACTTAGGTCAGTGGAGCGACACATTCGCTCCGTGTTAAAACCAAAGAGGCGAACCACCCACCGCAGCCAACGAGGCGCTGGCGCGCCTCGCGGCTGAGTTCAAACGTTGGGGCATACAATGAGCGCACGCGATAAAGTCACTGCGATCTTCCGGGAGCTTGTCGGAGAGAAGTGCGATCGACTCGATGCCTCGCGCTACCTTGCCGACGTCAATTCACGTATTACGGCGGCACTCGCCGGCGAAAAAGAAGAAGAGATTCTGCGTGATGATCAGATCGGTTTCCATCTGGTCGACTGGCAGGCAGACGCTGCGTTTATCGTGGCGCTGTCGTTATATCCCGAGCGTTTCACGGATGAAGAGATTCGAGACGGTGTGCAGGCCTTTCTGATTCACGCGCCGTCCCACGTTGTCGAGGCGGCACGTTTATCGGGCATTGCCTGCGACACGTTTACCGAAGAGAAAGAAGAGCCCGACCAACCGCCGGAGACAAGGCCGACAAGTCGGCCTGTCTGACCTCAAACGTTCGGCAAATTATGAAAACGAAGCACCTCGTTCCTCTTTTTCTCATCAGCGTAGTGCTTGCGGCAAACACGCGATATTCACCTCCTCTTCCCCATCCTCCGCCAAAAGGTGACGAGGTTGTGGCGTTTGGGAATTCTCCCGAAGGATTTGCCGAGCGCGTCTACCTCGAAAAGTCCCAATTATGCCAATTCTTGGACAATGGCGTGGTCTACCAAGATTCCATGCCGGGAGAACTTCGTGACCCCATGCCACAAGAACTTAGTGACCGATTGAATGCCACGAAGCTAGGTCTCACCCGAACAAAGGACGGTTTAGAGGTAATGACTATTACGACCTGCGATGGTGCCTTCAGCGATAAGCAAGGTCGCTTGTTTTTTTGGATGGTCCCGGCACCAGAGTTCTTAACAGTCACGGACGAACAGGGAAGAAGCTGCATTATCTTTCTTTCGCCTAGTCCCTTAAGTCCGAACCATTCACCGCAGCCCACGCCCGGCAGCTCCGCTGCCGAGCGCGGCTGAGCTCCGACGTTCGGCGCAGAAGATGAATTCGTTACCCGCAACCATCGTTATGGGACTCCTTGTTGGGAGCGCCTACCTTCTTGCGAGGTATGTTCGAGCAGGGAGCCCCGTCACGTTCTGCGCAGGGTTCGTATTCACCCTTGCAGGGATTCTTTCTCTGACCTTCGGAAGTTTTGGTCAGAAGTATCCGGCGATCCCGATTGATGGACCTGGAGCGTATGTGGGCGGCGCTCTGTTTCTCTTGATCGGTTTGTTTTGGTTGCGGACGGGTTACCACAACGAGTCCAGAACCAAGGAAAGCCGAACCAACCACCGCAGCCAACGAGGCGCTGGCGCGCCTCGCGGCTGAGTTCAAACGTGGGCAAACTAGGCAAATCGACCATCCTGAGCCTCGTAGCGATCTGGGCATCGCTCTTGCTGGCCATCGCGTTCTGGAATTTCGTTCTAGTGTATCGAATTCCTGTGCACGCCGAGAGCGCATACACGAGCCAGAGACGGCTTCCGGCCATGACTATCGGGACGATCGATTTGTTTGATAGCGGTGTCGTTCCCTGGGCCTCTCGCATTTGGGCAGTGGTTGCTACGGTCGCTTTGGTGTGGAGGAGAGGTCCTGTTCGTTCGAAGTTTCGGTTTCGACACCCTGCGGTGATCGGAGTATTCATTGCACCACTGCTGGGAGTTTCCGTGCTACTCCTTCTGCCCGAGTTCGCATGAGAATAGAGCCCATCCATCCGCCGCAGCCAACTCAGGTCAGCTCCGCTGACCTGAGCGGCTGAGCTTAAACGATGGGCATTGCTCAAGAGTATGAAACCCCAGACACCGCTCGAAAGCGGGAATCTTGGTGGCCTCACATCATTGGAGTAATGGCGGCAATTGTTTCAGTCTGGTGGTGGGCTCGCGCAGACGGACGATCACCAGAACAAGACGTCGAGTGGACCCAGCTTATTCACACAGCATATTCTCATCCTGAGATCATCCGCAGAGTCGGTTCCGTGGAAAGTGTCAGCTTCGGGAAGGATCGCGAAAATGGGAAGATAGTCCGGACGATGAGAAGATGGAGATATGAGATTCCGGAGACTTGGCAGCGAGAGACGATTGACGGGCAGGTTATCGGTATCGCCGGACTTTGGATCATGGGTTCCAAGGACAGCGGAAAGTTCGACATCCACTATTCATATTCATCCGATACGGATGAGTTTAGCGTTATTGAAGTTGATGATAGTTTCTTCACTTACCCACCACTGAATTTCGATGAATAAGTCCATCCAACCGCCCGAGCCAACGGTTGACAGCGCTCCGCGCTGTGACTCGCGACTCAGCTAAATCGTAACTGTTTTTTTGATACGACGGCGAAAACGAAGCTCAATCGCCGTCCGCGCGCGTCTCCTCGATCAGCGCCAGGTCATAGATGCGCATGCCGTGCACCTCGACGGTTGGCGGCAGCAGCAACAGCTCCCGTGTCACCGGCATCGCTCGCAGAAACCGGCTGGTGTGCAGGTGGTCGTCCACGAGCACCACGAAACGAATCCCCCGTTTCCGCAAGGCGCGCACCGCCTCCTCCAACCCGATCTCCGCCGGGTCGGTCAGCGCGCTGACTTCCGGGCTGAAGATCGAGACCGGGTTCCCGCCCCGCTGCCCAAGCCGAACGAAATGATCGGGGTTGACCACCACCGTGGCCTCCGGCTCCGCCACCCGCGCCAACTCCCCCCAGATCGGACTACCTGCCGTCTGACCCACCACTGATCGGATCGTGCTCCAAGTGGTCCAGGTGTAAGGCCACGGCGCCTCATCCGGGGTCCAAGCAAAATTCCATGAGCGGCGAGCCGCATCGACGCTCAGCGGCAGCAGGGCAACCCCCATCACGCAACACGCCCGGCCCGACAGCCGGGTAACCCACCAACCGGACGCCACCGCCAACAAAGGCAACGCCGGCCCCAGCACGCGCAGCGCATAAATCGCGCCGCCCGCCGTGCTGGGCACCGCCGCCAAAAACAACCCCGTCGCCACCAACACCAGCACCAGCAGGACGCGCGCTTCAATCCGCCGCAGCATCAGCCCGGGCAAGCCAAGCAGGAGCAACACCCCCGCCCCGATCGCCGCGCCGCGCAGGAGGGTCTCCCGCAACAAGGGATTGGCATACGTGAAGGTCTCCCGCACCGCCTCCAGGTAGATGCCATGCACCGGATTGGTCGCCAACCAGCCGCCCAAATCGTGCGGGAAGAGCGGGTTGCCGGTGAGCCAGGCATTGCGCGCCAGCCACGGCAGCACGACGACCATCGCCGCGCCCAACGCTCCGACGAAGTGCCCCCGGGGAACCCGTCCCCAAACCATTCCGACCGCGAGCACCGGCAGCAGCACCAGATTGTAATCTCGGCCCAGGGCGCCGAAGCCCACCGCGAGCCCCAGCCAGATCGCCGTCGCCCGGTCGGGCTTGGCACGGTATTCGATGAACAGCGCCGCCGCACTCAGCCACGCGATGCCGCTGAACCCCGTCTCCTGCTGCATCCCGATTGACCACCAGAACAGGGTCGAGGTCGCCAGCACCGCCACAGCCATCCGCCCGCCATGGTCTCCCCACAGTCGGCACGCGAGATGCCACACCAATCCGAGCGTGAGGAGCAGCTCCACCAACAAGCGCGCGGCGATCAGGGCACCGTTGGTCGATCCCGTTCCCCAGTAGATCCACAGGTTCACCAACGGCACCAACGGTGGAATTCCGTCCGCCCACGGATAGAACCGGAAATCCATCGCACTCGTCGGCGGGTAGTGCGCCAGCGGTCCTTGCTCCAACCACAACAGCGCCGGGTGATTCCACCGAAAAATCGTGTCGAAGCCCGACAAGGGTTCGACGACCGCATGCAACAAGGTCGACACGACGGCCGCGATCACCGGCAGCATCCACCACGCCTCGCGGAGGACGGTCTGCCAGCGCAGGTCAATCCGCCATCCCGCCGGCGTTTCCCTCCGCACCCACACCAGCGCCCCCGCCAACCCGACGCCCCCCACCAAGAACAGTGTCTGCACCGGCAGGCCCGTGACATCAATCAGCAGCGCGGCCGCAAACAACAACAGGCACGATCCGATGAACGCCGTCACCCACGGCAAGGGCGACCGTAGTCGCAACGCCAAGAGGTGACCGGGTAGAAACAGACCCACCACGCACACCGGCAGGATCAGTAACCAAGCCCAGAACGAACTGGTGGGGTCAGGGACGGGCAGCATTCCGGAATCGGAAATTGGACACCGCGGCCGGGAAAGCAACAGGTGGGTGGCGGCACCTCCGCCGGGACGACGACGCCCTGGTTCCACTTAGTCGGAGGGCTCTCCCACCACGAAACTCACGGATTCACCCAGATTGGTTGGAAGGTCTCAGCAGCACCAACCCGTGGGCATCCGTGCCATCCGTGGCGCCATTGCTCCACCAAAGAAACGAGACTCGGCCGAAACGACCTGCCGGTCACGCCGTGATCTCCATTTTCGCGCTTACCGCGCCGCCAGCTCCAAGAGCAGGTTCGGGATGCGATCGAACTCCACGTAGAGGTAGCGACCGAGCAGCATGCCGAAGCCGGCGAAGAGCAGAAGCCCGCCCATGATCTTCATCGGAAAACTGAGGATGAAGACGTTCATCTTCGGCACCGCCTTGCTGAGAATGGAAAAGGCCAAGGTGACCAAAAAGTTGAACGCGATGAACGGCGCCGCCATGCGCAGGCCGAGTTCAATCACGTGGGCCGTGCCTTCCAACATGGTCTCCGGTGACATCGGGCCGAGCATGCCTGCGCCCGCCGGCATGAGGTCAAAGGTGCGGGCGAACGCCGCCATCACCTGATGGTGCGCGTCGAAGCCGAAAAACAAGAGCCCCGCCAAAAACATCAATGCCGCCGCCAGCGGTTCCTGGTCGGGTCGCGGTGCTTCGAATCCCGGTTGGCCGCCCAGGCCGATTTCGGTCGTGATCACGCGTCCGGCCATCTCCACCGCGGCGAAGACGAAGCGCCCCACCCAGCCGAGCGCGATACCCAGAAAAATCTCCCCGGCGCACGCCAGAATGAGCGGCCCCCAACCCGCCACGGCCGAGGCATCCACCGGCACCAGCGGTGACAGGAGCGTCGCGAGGCACAGGGCAAAGGCGACCTTCACGGTCGGCGGCAAGGGCTTGTTGCCCACGGTCGGAATCATCGCGAGCAGCCCGCCCGCCCGCAGCCCGATCATCACCCATGCCAATGCCGACGCGACGGTCATGACAATCGCAAGTAGCGCAAGCTACGTCGTGACGCCGCCCATGCGGGTGATCATCTCGGTGGCAAACTCGGTCACGCTGCGGATGGCCCACGGCGCCATCGCAATGGCGGCGCCGGCGAAGACGAGCAGCTTCGGCACGAAGGACAGCGTCTGTTCCTGAATACTCGTGACCGACTGCAGCACGCTGATGATGAGACCCACCGTGAGCAGGATGAGGAGAAACGGCGCGCAAAGATACACGGCAAAGGTGATCACCTCTTTGAGCAGGTCGATGGCGGCTTCGGGAGTCATGATGCTAGGATGCTGGGGACTGGTGGCTGGGAAACGGATGGCGCGCGGAGCGCGCCTAGGTCGCGAAACTTTGGACGAGGCTTTGCACGACGAGGTGCCAGCCGTCGACGAGGACGAAGAGCAGGAGTTTGAAGGGCAGCGAAACGATGGCCGGCGGCATCATCATCATGCCGAGCGACATGAGCACCGACGACACCAGCACGTCGATTATGAGGAAGGGCAGGAACACGAGGAACCCCATCTGAAAGGCGGTCTGCAGCTCGCTCACGATGAAGGCCGGAATCACCACCCGCATGGGCAGTTCATCGACCCGCGTCGGCGGGAAGCGCCCCAGCTGGAGGAAAAACTCCAGGTCGCGGGTGCGCGTTTGCTTGAGCATGAACTCGCGCATCGGGATCGACGCGCGCTCGATCGCTTCACTGGAGGAAATCTCGCGGTTCAAGTAGGGCTCCAGCGCCGTGTCGTAGGTGCGTTCGAGCACCGGGCCCATGATGAAAAAGGTCAGAAAGAGGGCCAGGCCGATGACGATCTGGTTCGACGGCGCGCTCGGCACCCCGATGGCCGTGCGCACGAAACCCAGCACGATCACCATGCGGGTGAAACTGGTCATCAACATGATGAGGGACGGCGCCAGCGTGAGCACCGTCATGAGCAGCACGAGCTGCACGGTGACACTCACGTTGCCCGCCCCACCCTCGCCTTCCAAGCCGATGTTGAGCGACATGCCCTGATTGCCGCCGCTGGCCGCCGCATCGGGGGCATCGGCGGCGGCGCGCTGACCGGCGGTCGGTTCCTCAAAGGTCACCGTCGGCGGTTCGTTGGCCGCGGGTTGGGCCTGCTGGGCAAAGACACCGCAAGGCAACCAGGCCAACAACAGCACCAGGAGCAGGTAGGGCGCGACCGCCGGGCGCGCCGGAGAGGCAACGTGCGGCGCGCCCAGCGGTCGCGCCCTACCTTGCGTGCTCATGCCGAGCCCTCCGGGGGCGGCACGATGGCCGCGCTGGTGGGCAGGTCGTCGAGGTCGGCGAGCGTGTTGATCTGGCCGGGTGAGACCCCGAGCAGAAAGCGACGGCCGTCGCACGAAGCGACGACGAGAAACTGGCGGTTGCCGAGCGACCTGGACTCCTCGATGTCGATGAGTTTCTTGCCGCCCGAAAGTTTGCCGAGACGGTTGCGTTGCAACCACACCCACACTCCGGCTCCCACCAGCACGACGCCGGCCAGGAGCCAGCCGGTTGAAATTTGGTCCGCCGGCGCGGCGGCACCGCCCAGAACCCGAGAGTCTCCATCAATCGGATACAGGACGGTGTCGCCGCCGCGCTCGGCAGCAGGGGAACTGGCAGGCTCCCCGAAAGTTTGGTCGGATGCCGCCTCCTCCGCGGTCGCGGGGGCGGTCTCCGGATCAGCGGCCAAGGCCGGCTGCACCAGCTCCAATCCAGTGCAGCCGGCTACCACTAGCAGCCAGCGGGTGACGCTGGTAAAGCGACGAAAAACTGGAGAAAGAACGCGCACGCTCAGGAAGCGGAGGGCTTGGAACCGACGAGCTCGGTGATCTTGATGCCGAAGCTTTCCTCGACGACGACGACCTCGCCGTAGGCGATGAGTTTGTCGTTCACGTAGAGGCCGACCGGGTCGGTCGCGTGCTGGTTGAGCTGAATCACGGCGCCCGGCGCGAGGTCGAGCACCTCCCGCATGGGCAGCTGGCAGTGGCCGAGCTGCACCGTGACTTTCACTTTCACGTCCAACACGAGATCGAACGTCTTGTCATCCATTGTTCCAGGCATGGGATCAGGGCTCCTCAGAAGGTAGGTTTTTGGTAATGGTCACGGCCACGCGGTCGTTTTCGAGGCCGACCTGACCGATAAACTTGTTGGTGCCGTTGAGGGAAACCCGGGTCTCCTCGGTGATGGCGGTGGGGAGTTGCAGCAGGTCGCCCGGGCGCAGGGCCATGAGTTCGCGCAATGAGGTCTCGAAGGCCGGCCACTCCGCCTGCACCGGCATGGTGATGTGCTCGCACAGCGGCGACATGGCGTCGGGAATGTGGACGGTGACCGGGGCGGTATCCTTGGCGCGGCGCGCCTGGATGGACTTCACCATCGGCTCGATCATGTAGTAGGGGACGCCGATGGTGATCTGCTCGGAGCAGTCGCCGAAGGCCGCCTCCATGGTGAGGAGCAGCACGATCGCGTCGCGCGGTGAGGTCTGCAGGAAGCGGCCGTTGGTCTCGTGACCGATGAGGTGCGGGTGCATCTCCTTGTCCCACTTCCACTGGTGGCACCATTGGTCCAGGATCTCCTTGATGACGTCCTCAAGCAGGGAGATTTCGATCTCGGTGAGGTAGCGTTCGGCCTTCACCGAGTGACCGCGGCCGCCGAGCAGCCGGTCGACCACGGTGAGGGCCAGACGGGTATTGAAATCCAGCACGCCGACACCGGTGAGCGGGTCGACCTTGAAGAGACAGAGGTGGGTCGGGTTGGGCAGCGACTCGCAGAACTTGGTGTAGGTGAGCGTCGTGAGCTTCGCCATCTTGAGCGAAAACTCCATGCGCAGCACCAGCGAGAGTCGGGCCTGTAGGTAGCGGATGAACTCCTCGTGGATGAGGCGCAGACGACGCAGCTCGACCTCGGTGAGAAAGACCGGGTTGCGGAAGTCGTAGTCCTCCACCTTCGGCAGAGACGTCCCTTTGATCCGGGTGCCATCGGCCCGCAGCATGATCTGCTCCTCAACGACCTCGGAGGAGTTGAGCAGCTTGTCGATCTCACTCTGGTCGAGGATGTCGAAGGGGTTGTCGGCCTCTCCGCCATCGCCGGCCAGGATGTTCTCTTCGTCGTCTGCCATGGAGATGCTGCGAAGTTGAGGGGTTGCGGGTGAAAGGACGCGAAGACGGCCTTACTGGATCACGAAGTCCGAGAAATAGACCTGCTCGGCGAGCGCCTTGCCGAGCGCCTGGTTGTAGGAGTTCACCAGGCGTTCGCGCAGGAGGTTCTTGGCGCCGGCTTCCTCGAGTTCGACGAGGGAGAGCGAGGACAGCACGCTGAGCGTGACATCGGTGAGCTGGACCTTGCGGGCGTCGAAGGCGGAGCGCAGGCCATTGTCGCGGCCGGTGACCACAAACGAGCACTTGAGGTAGCGGGTGCCCATGGTGCCGGCGAGGTTCACGACCATGTTCTCAAAGGCGTAGGACTTGGCGTCGCCCTTGGCTTCGCCTTCCTCGTCGTGACCGCCGCCGTGGCCGCCGCCTTCTTCACCGTGGCCTTCCTCGGCTTCCGCGACGTGTTCCTCGCCGTGCGCCGCGTCGGGGTTGAGCTCGGCCTTGAGGGCCGGGATGAGCACAAACTTGGCGACGCCAAAGGTGATGGCGGGCGCGAGCACGAGCGCCAGCACCAGCGAGATGAACGGCATCTTGTCGCCCTTCGCCGCGGCGGCGGGGGCGGCTGCTTCGGGTGTATCGGCCATGGGAATACAGCGGGGGTTGGAGGCGGATCAGGGATTACCGCTTCAGATTGACGATGTCCTCGAGCACGGTGTCGGAAACGGTGACGAGGCGGGAAGAAGCCTGGAAGGAGCGTTGCGCCGTGATCATGTTGGCGAACTCCTCGGTGAGATCCACGTTGGAGAGCTCGAGGGTGCCGGCCTGGATGGAACCGAGACCGCCCTCGCCCGGGCCGTTGGTGGTGCCGTCCATCGGGTCGTTGCCGACGATGCCGGCGGCGTCGAAGCCGGAGAAGAGATTGTCGCCCTCCTTCTGCAGGGCGCTCGGGTCGTTGTAGTTCTGGAGCAACACGCGGTTGGTGATCACCGAAGTGCCGTCGGAATAGAACTCCTGGATGTTGCCGAGCTTATCGATGGCGAAGGACTTGAGGGTCTCACCGGCGGGCGGGTTGGCGCCGATGAGGACGTCGCCGAGCGTGCCGGGAGCCGCCAGCGAGGTGCCGCCGGTGAGGCCCTGCACCCGGAAGCCCTGCGCGGTCACGAGGTAGCCCTGGTCATCGGTGCGGAAATTGCCGGCGCGGGTGGCGAACTGGTCGCCATTGACCGGATTCTCGACGATGAAGAAACCGGCGCCGGAAATGCCGAGGTCAGTGCCGCTGCCGGTGGTGGTGAGCGCGCCCTGGGTGAAGCGGGAGCTGATCGACGCGACCTTCACACCCGTGCCCACTTGAACGGCCGCGGTGTTGGAGGACGTGCCCGACGAGGGCGAGGAGCCCTGCAGGGTGTTGGAAAAGCTGTCGGCGAAGGAGGCGGTCGAGGCCTTGTAGCCGGTGGTGTTCACGTTGGCGATGTTGTTGCCAATGACCTCGAGGCCCTTGGTGAAGCTGCGCATGGCGGAAACGCCGGAGGTGAGAGTGCCGATAAGAGACATGGTCGGTGGTGGTTAAGCGGTGGGAAGGATGAGTTGAGTGGTGGTGGTTTTAGAGAGTGTCATTGGCGCCAGGGGCACCGGGGGTGGTGATGCGGCGCACCATGGAGAGGTCGTAGCTCTGGCCGTTCACGACGATGGTGGCGCCGTCCTCGGTGGAGGAATCGACGGCTTCGACCGTGCCGGTGATGAAGGACTCGCCGTCATCGATGGTGACCTCGCGGCCGATGAGGTTGCCGGCGGTGGTCATCTGCTGGTCGGCCCGCAGCATGGCGAAGTCATTGGTGAGCGAGTTCATCTGCTCGAGGGAGCTGAACTGCGCCATCTGCGCGATGAAGGCGGTGTCCTCCATCGGCTTCATGGGGTCCTGCTTGGTCATCTGCACGGTGAGCAGCTTGAGAAAGTCTTCCTGGCCGAGCACCTGCTTCGGCGCGCGGGTCGGTCCGGTATCCGCAGGGCTCATCCCGGCGGCCGGCAGGTAGGTGGTGGAATTGACGGAGGGCATGGCGACGGAAGTTGAGGGTTTAGGCGGCGCGGGGCTTGGTCTGGCGTTGGGCGGCGAAGAACGCGGCGATGGCCTCGTCCTCATCGCGGGCGGCGTGCTCGTCGCGTTGACGGCGGTTGGACTGGTCACCCCCCGGACGGTCCTGCGGATCGTTGAGGTTGACGAAAGTCGGCTGCTCGATGCGGAGCTGCGCGTTGTCACGACCGAAGAGCTGGGCGAGGCCCGGCCAGTCGCGCAGGAAGACGTTCTGCATCTCGGTCGAGACGTTTTGAAACTCACAGGAGACGCGACCGCCACGGCAGGAGACCCGGACGCGGAGGTCGGCGGCACCGTCCATCGGCAGGCTCACTTCGAGGCGGGCCGGAGCGAGGCGATCGGCGCGGGCGGTGAGTTGCGCGAGCTTCTCCGCCCACTCTGCCGGAATGCTGGACGACGCCGTCGTGGCGGGGGCAGCAGCCGCCGTGGTTTCGACGGTGGCGAACGGTGTGGTCAGCAGAGTAGGCATGATGCCGTCGGGTTTTGCATCTTTGATGCCAACTGATTCCGACTCAGGTTTAACCCGTTGCTTATAAGCATTTAATAATATTTTTTTCCATCCGGCCTGCTGCTGGGGCAAGGCCACGGCGGGGGCATCGTCGACCAGCCCGGCAACATCTGCCGTGCGCGGCATGGCGGAGTCGGAGTCAGCCTCGGCATCGGCATCACGGTCCGCATTGAGGCCCGCCCCGGTCGGAGCCGAAACGGCCTGAGCGGAGACGGCGCCGGTCGCGTTGATCGGAGCGGCGGAAGTCGGGACCGGGGTGGCCGGTGCGGCGACGGAGGCGGAGCTCGACGTCGCGGAGACCGCGGTCTGCTGAGCGACCACCGGCTGCGGCGCCGCCGGGCTTTGCGCCGGGGCGGTGGTAGACGGGGTGGCTGCGGCCCTGTTGGCAGCCTGCTGAACCGGCAGGGAGGTTCGCACCGCGGTGGACGGGGATGGCGTGGCGTCGGAACCGGGGTCAACGACCCCGGCTACAGCAGACTGCTGAAGTGGAGTGAACGGCGCGGACTGTTGGGCTGTTGGCGGCGGTGCTGAGACCGGCGTGGTGGTTACGGTTGAAGTCGTCGTGGCGGGACCGGAGTCAACGAGGTCGGCAGCAACAGATCCCTCGGTAGCCGTGGGCAGCACGGGGTGCCGGGCTGGTGCCGGCCTCGGAGAGGCCGCGGTGGTCGTGGTGGTCGACGGCGAGGCAACGTGACCGGTTTCAACGACCTCCACACCAGCGGAGTGCTGGATGGTCGCCGGCCTCGGTGAGACTGCGCTTGCGGTGGTCGATGGCGAGGCATCGCGACCGGGGTCAACGACCCCGGCACCAGCAGGTTGCTTGACTGGGGCCGGCCTCACGGAGGCCGGCTTGGCGATGGAAGTGGACGGCGACGCAGTGACAACGCGTCCAGAGGCAGCGTCCCCGGTTTCATCGGGTTCAGCGGTGGTCAACGGTGCAACGTCACCAGCGTTGGCGTTCGCGACCACCGTCGGAACCGGAGCAGCGGGTAAAGCGACGGTCGTTTGCTGCGGACGGGACACCATCTGGGCGGGCTCCTCGCCCTTGGTGCTCGGCATCTCCGTCGGCTCGTCCGATTCAGCCGGCACGGTGAGCTCGGTGACGAGCACCGGGGTCTCGCTCTCGACCGGCAGGGGCAACTCGCCCGACACCAGCGGCAGCGGCCGGGTGTCGGTCGCCTTGGGCGGACGCGGCGACCAGGGGGCCGATTGCTCGAGCTGAGGCGCCGCCATGACGTCGCCTTCGCCAGCGGTGCCCGCGGCGGGCGAGCCGTTCAGGATGGCGGCGACGACCGCCTGAGTGTCCGCCGAAACCGGCGTGGTCTGCAACGGCACCAGGCCTTCGAAGACCAGGCCTGCGGGCACCGGGCCGAAACCGGCGAGCATCGCCGCGTCGCCGCGCGTTCCGTTGAAGAGGACCTTACCGTTGGCGGCGGCGCTGGCATCGGCCGTCGGCATGGGACCGAACGGCAGCAAGGAGGGAGTGGACGACGAATTCATTCATGGCTTGGCCCATCTTGGGCAAATCGCGGGTGCCGTCCGTGGCTCCCAGGGGGAAAGGTTGTGGAGGGAAAGGGAGTCTAGCCTTTGACGGGGTCGCGCGGCAGGAGGCGCAGGCGTTCGGACCAGAGGCCGGCGCGTTGCACCATTTCGGGATCGGCGGCGGCGTTCTTGGAAATCTCGTCGAGCAGCGGGCGCACGTTGTCGGGCTTCCAGACGGCCAGAATCTTGATGATCGTGTCGTCGGAGAGCTCGCGAATGAGCGGAATCGCGGCCTTCGGTTTCATGTCGGCGTAAGTCGCGGCGAGGGAGCGGATGTTCTTCATCTCCGACTCCTTGAGCTGACCGACGTGTTTGGTGAGTTGGTCGCGCAGCGCGTCGATCTCGGCGCGCGCCTGCTTAAGCTCTTCCATGGCCGCGGTCATACGGGCTTCCCGAGCGACGAGATCGGCTTCGCGATCGGCGAGGTTCTTGAGCTTCGCCTCGAGTTCATCGGAGAGCTTGTCGATCTCGACCGTCCAAAAGTCCCACGGTTTCTTGGGAATGATCACGGCCTCCACCTTGTCGTGCTGGGCGGCCGCCGCCTCACGGATGTAGGGCGCGGCCCCCTTCACAAACACGAAGAGGCCGACGCTCGGTCCAATGCCGGCGCCGATCAGGATCGTGAGAGCGGGGAAGAGTTTTTTCATTTGGAACGGGGGGAGGAATCGGGGGAGAACCGGGGTCGGCGACCCCGGCTACAGCTGGGTCAGGAATAGAACCCGCCGGCGCGGGCGTGCAGGGCGGAGGCGCGCTCATCGAGGGCGGCCTGTTCTTCGCGCACGTTTTCGAGGCGGTGGCGCTCGCGGGCGCGTTTTTCGAGGGATTCGACGGCCTTGAGCGAGGCGCGCGCGTCGCGCCAATCGGCGCGGGCGGATTCGAGGGCTTCGTTGGCTTCGGCCACGCCGCGCTCACCTTCGATGATGGCGTTGGCGGCGATGCCGTAGGCGTGGAGGAAGGCGGCCTGGTCGGCCGGCTTGAAATGGTTCTCGCGGGCACGGCGCACGATGCCTTCGAGCTCATCGGCTTCGCGGCGAAGTTCGGCGAGGTGCTCCTCGGCATCGACGTAGGCTTGCACGGCAACCGCGAGGGCTTCGCGGGCTTTGGCTTCTTTCCACACGCGGACGGTGGACACGGCTTTGAGGGGAAAGCTGAAACGCTTCATCACAGGATCTCCTTGAGTTGAGTGAAGGACGCGTCGCGCTCGGTGTGCTCGTGAACGCCTTGGCGCAGGAATTTCACGATGCCGGGTTGACGTTGCACGGCCGCGTCGAGGCCGGGATTGGCACCTTTCTGATAGGCGCCAACCGTGATCAGATCTTCGTTCTTGCGATAAACCGCGAGGTGCTCGCGGGCCTTGGAAACGGCGTCGCGATCCTCCGGTGCACAGACGTCGCCGACGAGGCGGCTGACGCTTTCCAGCACATCAATGGCGGGGAAATGGTTGGCGTGGGCGAGCGCCCGCGAGAGCACGACGTGACCGTCGAGGATGCCGCGCACGGCGTCGGCCACGGGCTCGTTCATGTCGTCACCTTCGACGAGCACGGTGTAGAGCGCGGTGATGGCACCACGCTCCCCTGCCCCGCTGCGCTCCAGCAGGCGCGGCAACATGGCGAAAACGGAGGGTGTGTAACCGCGGGTGGCCGGCGGCTCGCCGATGGCCAGGCCGATCTCGCGCTGCGCCATGGCGAAGCGGGTGACGGAGTCCATGAGCAGCAAAACATTCTTACCCTCGTCGCGCAATTGCTCGGCGATGGCGGTGGCGGTGAACGCGGCGCGCAGACGCAGCGGCGCCGGGGTGTCGGAGGTGGCGACCACGACGACGGAACGGGCCAGGCCGGCTTCGCCGAGATCCTTTTCGATGAACTCGCGCACTTCACGACCACGTTCACCGACGAGCGCGATGACCACGGCATCGGCCTCGCAATTGCGGGCGATCATGCCGAGCAGGGTCGACTTGCCGACGCCGGAACCGGCGAAGATGCCCACGCGCTGACCTTTGCCCATGGGCGTGAACGTATCCAAAGCACGGACACCGGTGACGAACGGCGACTTGATGCGCTGGCGGCGCAGCGGGTGCGGCACGTTGGCCGCGGCGGCGTCACCGCGCATGGTGGGAATGGCACCGAGGCCATCGAATGGTTTGCCGAGCGCATCGACCACGCGGCCGAGCAGACCGGGACCGGGCTTGGGCAACGGCGGACGATCGCAGGCGGTGACTTCACAGCCGGCGTGGAGTCCGCTGGTCTCGCCGAGCGGCATGAGCAGCACGCGCTCGCCGCGGAACCCGACGACCTCGGCCGTCACACTGAAGTCGCCGCGATCGGAGGAGAGGCGGCAAAGTTCGCCGAGGCCGACGTTGGGACCGTCGGACTCAATCACCAGGCCCGTGACGCCCGTGACCCGGCCGACGCGGCGTGATACGGGCGCGTGCTTCACTTGCGTGCGCAGCGCGTCGACGAACACACGGAGATCGGCGGTCTTGTTGAGCGTGGCGGACATGGGAGGCGGAAAGAAAAAGAAACTCAGCCGTTGGCGCTGGTGAGTTCGTGGGCGAGGTTATCGAGTTTGGCGTCGAGACGGGCGTCGGTGACACCGAAGCGGCTGTGCACCACGCAGTCGCCGGGGCGCAGGTGGCTGTCGCGGGTGAGGCGCAGGTCCGGGTAGCGGCGCATCCAGTCGGGGTTGAGTTGGTCGAGCTGGTCGGCGTCGTGCGAGCTGAGGCGCAGCTCGAGGCCGTTGGTCTCGGGATAGAGTTGCTCGAGCGTGTCGAGGCAGATGGCGCTCACCTGCTCGGCGTCGGGTTCGAAATTGTTGAGCAGGCGGCGGGTGGCCTCGAGCACGAGCTCGGGCAGCGCCTCGCGCACCTGTTGCACGAGCGCGGGTTCGAGGTCGCGCACGGCATTGAAGAGACCGTCCTGCAGCTCCTGCAGATCGGAGCGCATCTCGACCATTTGCGAGTCAGCGAAGCGGCGGGCGGCGTCCTGGCCGGCCTGATACGCCTCGGTGCGCGCCTTCTCCATGTCCTCATGCGATACCGGCGGCAGCTGCCCTTTGATGCGGGCGCCGCGCAGCGGTCGGTCGAAGCGGATGAGGGTGGAGGTGGACATGGTGGGAGCTGGGGGCTGGTCGCTGGGAGCTGGGATTTAGGATTTGGTGATTGGGATTTGCTGCCGCAGGCGGGTTAGGCGACGACGGCGGCGTCGGCGCCGTCGGTGGCGATGGCGCCTTCTTCCTCGAGGCGGCGGACGATCTGGATGATGCCGTCCTGGGCGGTCTCGACGTCTTTGACGCGGACCGGGCCGAGCATATCGATCTCGTCCTTGAGGGACTCGGCGGCGCGCTTGGAGATGGCGCCGTAGATCTTTTCGCGGAGGGACTCGGGGGCGGATTTCATCGCCACCGCGAGGCTGGACGACTCGACCTCGCGCAGGACGCGCTGCAGGTCGGACGGCGTGAGGCGGCTGAGGTCGTCGAAGCTGAAGAGCTTGCGGCGGATCGCCGAGCCGAGGGCCGGGTTGCGCTCCTCGAGGCGGCCCAGAAGGTTTTTCGAGGTTTCCTTTTCGAGGCCGTTGAGGAGGTCGGCGACGGCGCGCACGCCACCGCTGTTGTGGTAACTGGGCTGGGTCTTCTTGTCGAAGTGCTTGCCGATGTTGCGGACAATCTTGGTGACGAGCTCGACGGAGGTGCTCTCGATGATGCCGAGACGCTCGAGGACTTCTTCGCGTTGCTCGGGCCCGAAAAGACTGAAGACCTCGGAGGACTTGCTGCCGGGCAGGTAGGAGAGGATGAAGGAAACGGTCTGCGGCTGCTCGCTCTTGATGAGGTTGAAGATCTGGCGGGCGTCCATCTCGCCGAGGTCGTTGACCATGTCGACGGTGGTGCCGGTGGGCGCGAGACCGACCCGGCCGAGGATGGCGTTGGCCTTGTAGTCGCCATGCGAGCGGGTGAGCGTTTCGCGGGCGTATTCGAGGCCACCGCGGGTGGCGATGACGCTCTTGCTGACAACGGTGGAAAACTCTTCGGAGACCTGGGCGCGCACCTCGTCGGAGACCATGGTGAACTGGTTCATCTCGCGGCAGAGCGCCTCGATCTCCACCTCGTCGAACTCGCGCAGGACCTCGGCGGCGGCTTCCGGTCCAATGACGATGAGGAAGAGCGCGAGCTTCTGCTGTTTGTTGAGTTTGCTGTAATCGATGTCGGCCATGGGGGACAAAAGTCAGGGGTCAGTTCTTCGAGGAGGAACCGGCCCAGTCACGGAGGGCGGTCGAGACGTTGGCGGGCTTTTGGCGGATGAGTTCGGTGAGGATCTCGGGGGTGAGCACGCCGGGTTTGCTGGCGTTGGCCTTGGCCTCCTCGGCGAAGCGCAGGACTTCGAGCGGCACGGGCTCGGGGCGGGCCTTCTTGAGCTGGCGCCAGAAGATCATCATGAGGAAGAACGCGAGGGCGAAGCCGCCGATGCGCATGCCGAGATCGATGAGCGGCTGGAGGCGGGTGACCTGCTCCATGCGGCTGACCTCCTCGACGATGGGCGAGGCGGCGAAAGGCATTTCGGTGAGGGTCACGAGCTCGTCGAGGTTCTGGCCCTCCTCGGCGCGCAGGCCGAGGGCGTTGACCACGATGCGGCGCAGTTCGTTGATCTGTTCCTCGGTGCGGGTGACCGGGGCGCCGTCGGCGTCGGGTGCGAGCGGCGCGACAAACACGGCGGCGGTGAGGCGCTTCACCGTGCCCGGCGTGCGGGTGATGTTGGTGAGCACGCGGTTGATTTCGTAGGCCGTGGTGCGGGTGGTGCGCGACTGCTCGTTGACGGAGGTGGGGCCGCCGCCGTTGTTTTGGGCGCCCCCGGCGTCGGGGGTGTTGGCGGTGATGCCGACGACGTTGCCGCCGGCGCGGGCCTCCTGGGAATTGTTGGTGTCCTCGGTGACGGTCTGGGAGCGCACGACCTGGGCCTCGGGATCGTAGCGTTCCTCGGTGAGGGTCGCGGCCTCGGTGTCGATGTCGGCCGAAACGCGCACGACCACGTTGCCCTCGCCTACGACCGGCTTGAGCATGCTTTCGACCTTCTTGGCGAAGTAGTCCTCGACCTGCTGGCGATAGCGGATCTGCGAGGAGGCGTTGGCGAGCATGGGATCCTCCTCGAGTTCGGAGGAAAGCACGCGGCCCTTTTGGTCGATGACGGCCACCTCGTCCGGCTCCAGGCCCTGGACGGAGTTGGCGACGAGGTGGCGGACGGAATTGACGGCTTCGGTGTCGAGGCGGTTGGTCGAAACCTCCAGGAAGACCGAGGCGCTGGGTCGGATGCCTTGCTCGGTGAGCAGCAGGCGGTTTTCCGGCTGCACGATCATGACGCGGGCGGACCGCACGCCGTCGAGCTGGGCGATGGTGCGGGCGAGTTCGCCCTGCAGGGCCCGCAGGTAATTGGTGCGCTGAATGAAGTCGGAGAGGCCGAACTGGTTCTTGTCGAAGATCTCGAAGCCGACGCCCTCGCCGGAAGGCAGGCCGCGCGAAGCGAGGTCCATGCGCAGGCGGTGCACATGCTCGGAGGGCACGTAGACGGCGGAACCGCCGTTGGACACCTCGTAGGGAATGCCCTGTCCTTGCAGACTGGATACAATGGAAGCCGCGTCCTTTTCACTGAGGCGGCCGAAGAGCAGTTGGTAATCGGGGCGGTTGGACCAGACGGTGAGCGCGGTAAGCCCGCCGATCACCGCGACCGCGGCGACCACAATCGAGACGCGTTGGTTGACGCCGAGTTCTTTCCAAAGGCCGAGGAGTGAGTTGAGAAAGGACTTCATCGATTGGAGCGATGGGGAGTGAAATCAGGCAAAGTGAGTCGAGCGGTGAAGGGAGTGGGCGTGGCGGGCATCAGACCGGCATGCGCATGAGTTCCTGGTAGCCCTCGACGAGTTTGTTGCGGGTTTCGACCATGAGGGAGAGGGACACGGAGGCTTCCTGCATCGCGATGACGCTCTGGTGAATCTGGTCGGAGCGACCGAGCATCACGTCGCGGGCGACGGCGGCGGATTCGAGCTGCTTGGACTCGACCGCGTCGATGAGCTTGCCGAAGGAGGCGGCGGTATCGTCGCCGGGGATGCTCGCCGGAGCCGACGGCCGCAGCCCGGGGGCCGGCGGCGTGTCGATGCGGGTGAGGGTCGGCTGGCGGGTTTGGAAACCGCCGGCGATGGATCCGAGTGAGCTGATGAGCGACATGGTGGAAAGGACTTAAGGCGGTGGCGGTTAGCGGCCGATCTGCAGGGCCTTCATTGCCATTTGCTTGGCGTTGCGGACGACGGAGAGGTTGGCCTCGTAGGCGCGGGAGGCGGTGATGAGGTCGACCATTTCGTAGGCGAGGTTGACGTTGGGCATGGTGACCATGCCGTCGGCGTCGGCGTCCGGGTGCTGCGGGTCGTTGACCTGCTGGCCCGGGGTCGGGTCACGGTTGATGCCCGCGATCTTGATCCCGGCAAGAGAGCCGCCGAGGGAGCTCTTCATCATCTCAGTCTCAAAGGAAACCACCTGGCGCTGGTAGGCGCGGCCGTCGGGACCGCGGGTGGTGTGGGCGTTGGCGATGTTCTGCGCGACGATGTCGAGGCGGGTGCGTTGGGCGTTGAGGGCGCTGGCGGAAACGTCGACTCCGGAGATCAGGTTCATGGTGCTGAGGGCTTAAAGGGCTGCGGTGGGGCGCGTGATCAGCCGCGGCCGGTGATGGCGAATTTGAGGGCCTTAAAATTGCCGCTCACGTAGTCGGTGAGGAATTCGTAGGCCACGGTGTTGCGGTTCATCTCCAGGACCTCCTTCTCGACCTCGACCGTGTTGCCGTCGGAACGCATCGTGCGGGCGTTCTCGTCGACCTCGAGACTCATGCGGATGTTGCGCAGCGCGCTCGGACTGGCACCTTGAGAGAGGCGACTCTCGAGTTCGCGGGCGAAGTCAGGATTCAGGTCGATCCGTTTGAAGCCCGGGGTTTCCGCATTGGCGATGTTGGTGGCGATCGCTTCCTGTCGCATGACGGACGCGTCGAGAAGCTTGGCGGCCAGGGCGAAATTGGTGGATTGCGATACGGGACTGATCATGGCGTCGCCCGAGATTGCATGCCTGATGCCAACGCAAAGATGTGCGACGTTAGTTGCCCATTACCATTTACTTAAAAAATTCTCAAATATCCCAAGCCCTCAACTGCACCCTCGCCGCCTCCCTCCTCCGCTGCCCGGCGGCAAGATTTTCCCGTCTCTCCCTGCACGAACCGCCAAGACCTCCGTCGCCAGCAGCACCAACACCAAATTGTCACCCAATGGGTGACAATTTCTGAGCGCCCCTCCCCGCCACCGGTTCCAACTGCAGGTCGCCGCGGCCCCCACCAGACCCGGAGAGGCTCACCCAGGAGGCGACGTTACCGAGTCCGCCTGCGCCCGCTTCGCCCCCGCCGCCAGGCCCCCACTTTCTAGCTATTTTGGGCCATGTCTCGTTTCCCCCTTCAGTCCGCCCCGCACGCGCCGAATTAGCCTCTGATCAAGTATGCTCGATACTGATTACGAATTCATCCGCGATTTGGTGTATCGCCACAGCCGCATCAACCTGGGACCCGACAAGAAGGCCCTCGTTTCCGCGCGCCTGGGCAAGCGCCTGCGGGCGACCAAAATCGCCACCATCACCGACTACTGCCGCTTTCTGCAGGGCCAGTCGGACAACGATGAGTTGTCGCATCTCATCGACGTCATCTCGACCAACCACACCTTCTTCTTCCGCGAACCGGCCCATTTCGACTTCCTGCGCGACCGCGCCTGGCCCGAGCTGCGGGAACGCGCCCGCCAGGCCAACTGGCCACACCTCTCCATCTGGAGCGCCGCCAGTTCCTCCGGCGAGGAGCCCTACTCTCTCGCCATCACCCTCGCCGAACTCGAGGCCCGCGACAAATGGGGCTGGCGCATGGAGGCGACCGATATTTCCCACCGCATTCTCGCGCGGGCCCGACAGGGCATCTACGACGCCAACGTCGTGGACCGCATCGAGCGCCCGCTCGTGGCCCGCTACTTCCTCCGCGGCTTCGGCCCCCAGGACGGCAAATACTGCATCAAGTCCACCCTGCAGAAACGCATCACCTTCCGGCAACTCAACCTCCTCGACAGCAAGGTGCCCTACGCGGAGCCCTTCCACGTCATCTTTTGCCGCAATGTGATGATCTATTTCGACCGCCCCACTCAGGAGGAACTCATCAACCGGCTCACCAACCTGCTCGTGCCCGGCGGCTATCTCATGGTCGGACACTCCGAGAGCCTCACCGCCATCAACCACAAACTGAAGGCCGTCGCGCCCGCGACTTATCGCAAACCCGATTGATCGCCCCGCTCCGTCCCTCCCCGCGCGCCCACTCCGCCCCCTCCTCTGTTTCTCATGTCTGATCGTCCCATTCGCGTCCTCATTGTCGATGACTCCGCCGTCGTGCGCCGCGTGGTCCAGGATGTCCTGTCCAAGGAAGCCGACATCGAGGTCGTCGGCACCGCCGTCGATCCCTACTTCGCCCGCGACAAGATCCTCGAGACCAAGCCCGACGTCATCACCCTTGACCTCGAAATGCCGCGCATGGACGGCCTCACCTTTCTGCGCATCATCATGCAGCAGCGCCCGCTGCCGGTGGTGATCATGAGTTCCCTCACCCAGACCGGTTCGCATCACGCCCTCGAAGCCCTGCGCCTGGGCGCCGTCGAGGTTCTCGGCAAACCCAACGGTTCCTACTCGATCGGCGATCTCGGCCCGCAACTCGTGCAAAAAATCCGCGCCGCCGCCGCCTCGCGCCCGCGTCCCGCCGCCGACATTCACGACACGCCCGCTCCCGCCGGTGCCACCCACAGCACGCCCCCCATCCCCCGGCCGGCTCCCGCGCCCGCCGCGGTTGCGCCCACGCCCAAGCCGCCTCGCACCGTCGTCGCCCCGCCGCTCCAGGTGGTGCCCGCTCTGCGCAAACACCACCCCAAGCGCCTCGTCCTCCTCGGCGCGTCCACCGGCGGCACCGAAGCGCTGCGCGACGTGCTCACCCAGTTGCCCGCCGACATCCCGCCGATGGCGATCGTGCAACACATCCCGCCCACCTTTTCCAAAGCTTTCGCCGATCGCCTCAACGCCACCTGCAAGTTCGAGGTGCGCGAGGCCCGCGACGGCGACGTGCTCACGCCTGGCCTCGCCCTCGTCGCGCCCGGCAACTACCACCTCACCCTCCGCTGGAACGGCGCGCGCTACGTCGCCCGCATCGTCTCCGGCCCCATGGTCTGGCACCAACGCCCGGCTGTCGACGTGCTGTTCAAATCCATCGCCGACACCGTCGGTCCCTACGCCGTGGGCGGCATCCTCACCGGCATGGGCAAGGACGGCGCCGAAGGCCTGCACATTCTCCGCCAACACGGCGCCCGCACCTTCTCCCAGGACGAGGCCTCCTGCGTCGTCTACGGCATGCCCCGCGCGGCCTGGGAAATGGGCGGTTCCGAAGCCCAGGTCAGCCTCGGCCAGATCCCCCGCCACCTCCTCAATCTCCTCGACCAACCGGTGCAGCGCCACCTGACCGCCGCCACGGTCTGACCGCTCGCCCGCCGCCCTCTTTTTCGTGCCCGCCACGCTCACCGCCATGCCCGAACCCGCCACCGTCAAGTCTCCCGCCGACCTCAGTCGCTGCGTGCTCGCCGTCGACGACGAGGCCGCCGCGTTGATCGCGCTGCGCGAGACGCTGGAGCGCGAGGGCTACCACGTGGCCACCGCCCAGCACCCCCTGCGCGCCCTTGAGCTCGTGCGCGACCAGCAGTTCGGCATCATCATCTCCGACCACCGCATGCCCGACATGACGGGCCTCGAGTTCCTCGTCGCCTGCAAGGAGATGCAGCCCAACGCCTCCCGGGTCCTCATCACCGCGGTCCTCTCGCTACCCACCGTCGTCGCCGCCATCAACCGCGGTGAGATCTTCCGCTTCATCGCCAAACCCTGGCTGCGCGAGGAACTCATCGCCACGGTCGACAACGCCCGCCAGCGCTTCGAACTCATCGAGCAGAACACGCGCCTGCTGGAGGAATCCCAACGCCTCAACACCGAGCTCTCCGTCGCCAACGAGCGCCTCGCCGACCGCGTCAAGGCTCTCGACACCGCCAACCGCAGTCTCGACGACGCCAACAAGGATCTCGCCGAACGCTACGAGCACTCCCTCGAGCTCTGCAGCCGCATCCTCGCGACCTACGACCCCTTCCTCGGCAGCCGCACCCGCGCCCTCGTCGACCTCGTGCAACTCATGGTGCAGACCGAGCACTTCGAGGATGAGGAAAAGGACGTGCTGCGCACCTCCGCCTGGCTCTGCGACCTCGGCCTCATCGGCGTATCCCGTGAGGTGATACGCGCCTTCCGCCAGCACCCCGAACGACTCTCCGAACGCGAACGCGACATCATCTCCCACCACCCGGTCTACAGCCAGACCCTGGCCTCCTTCGTCGACGCCCGGCCAATGGTTGGCGAGATCATCCGCGCCCACCACGAACGCTTTGACGGCAAGGGTTTCCCCGACGGCATCGCCGGCGAACACATCCCCTGGGTGGCCCGCTGCCTCGCCGCCGCCGTATGGTTCGTCGAGACCGGCCTGCCCAAGGCCAAGGCCGCCGAGGCCATCCTCGCCGAGAGCGGCCGCGCCCTCGACCCCGAGGCCGTGCGCCTCGTGCTCAAGGTCACCGAGAGCTTCCAACTCCCGCGCGTCGTGCGCGAGGTCCTGCTTTCCGAACTCCAACCCGGCATGGTGCTCGCCAGCGGACTCTACAGCCCCCACGGCATGCTCCTCGTGAGCGAAGGCCAGGCGCTCAGCGAAGCCATGATCACCAAGCTGCGGAACCACCACAACGTGAACCCCATCAGCCAGCGTCTGCTGGTTTACAACTGAGTTATTCATGGCCGGCTCAGCTAGCATCAACGACGTCTTCGGCGCCTTCGCCGCGCCCAAACCCAAAGTCCCGGCGCCCAGCATGGGCAGCTTTGGGTCGCCCAGCACCTCGCGCAGCCAATCCTTCGCGCAGCGCGTGGTGGTCGGCGTTGGTGATATGGCCGTGTCCAACGTGGAGCACGTCACCCTCTCGACCTTCGCGCTCGGCTCCTGCGTCGGCGTGGTGGTGTTCGATCCCGTCGCCCGCGCCGGCGGCCTGCTGCACCTGATGCTGCCCGACTCCACCCTGTCACCCGACCGCGCCCAGAAGAAGCCGGCCATGTTCGCTGATACCGGCATCCCCATGCTCTTCAACTCGCTACGCGGCATTCGCGCCGAACGCCAGCGCGTCAACATCCTGCTCGCCGGCGGCGCCTGTGTCTTGAACGGCCCCGACCAGTTCAAGATCGGCGAACGCAACATCGCCACCACTCGCAAGCTCCTCTCCCTCTACGGCCTGCGCGCCTCCTACGAGGAGCTCGGCGGCAACGTGAACCGCACGGTCCACCTCAACATCGCCACCGGCGTCGTAAGCCTCAAACTCCCCGGCCGCGACATCCAGCACCGTCTGGGTTGAGGGTCGCCACCGACTGACAGGTAGGGACGGACCGCCGGGCCGTCCGCTGCGAATATGGGGTTCTGCCCGAAGGTCGCAAAGTCCTCCGCGTTTCCGACCTTCGCGATCTTAGGGTGAGAAATCCGTGTCCGCCGCTCGCCCGCATTCCAATCCCCCGCCGATTCCGTAGTGGCCGAATCCGTGTGATCCGCTAAGGTGCACGCATGGGTTTGAAGTTCACCTTTCACGGACCGCGCGCGCGCAACCCCTTCATCCGCGCTGCCGCCATCCTGCTCACACTCGTCGTCGGCATTGCCGTCGTCGCGCTCGGCGCCGCGCTGATCCTGCCGATCCTCCTCTTTGTGCTCATCGCCACGGGCCTCTTCATCCTCACCGCGCCTTTCCGCCGCCGCGGCCCCTCGGCTCCGCCACGCCCTCCGCAGCCGCCCCAGGATCAAACCGAAGTCGTCGACGAAGAATCCCGCCTCGCCCGCGCCAAGCCGGTGGAACGGGTGTGAACTGCACCCCTTCGAAATGCGTCCCAGAACACACGGATGAGACCCATCCTACTGAATTGGATCTGCGCCGTCGCGCTTATGGCGCTCATTTGGACGCTCCCATCAACCGGATACCGGGGTTACTTTCTCATCAAGAAGCCCGACTGGGCGCGAATACTGATTGATCCATCCCAGTCTACCATCCGGACCTCGTTTCCCAGCGCCGACGTTTTTAGAAGGGAAATGGAATCAAAGGCGTTCTGGGACCGCATCCTTCTGCCAAGTTTGGACCAAGACCTTCGGCATCTGGTCTCGAACCAGCATCGGGGAGTGAGGTTCAGTCTCACCGACATTTCGCACCGCGGCGAAAAACGCGGAGCAATCGAGGTGCTGATCCAAAGCAGCGGTGAACGCCTCTTCGATGCCATATTCGCCGCTTACCACGAGTGGTTCGAATACTACTACATCAAACGTGGCCCGCGGCGTTTGGCGGAATTGCAACTACTGCGGCAACAAGCGTTCGACACGTTGCAAGCGCTCGAAGCCAATCCAGCCCGCCCATCCAACTTCGAGAGTGAACGAGCATGGTTAGTCAGCCGAATCGAACGTCTTGCAAAGGAAGCCGATCTACAGACCCGAGACCTGGAGAACGCGCCGATCTTCCCCTTCGAGCCTTTAAAGCCACCGCACCAGTGGTGCTTCGAGTGCCGGTGAGCGCACCGCCGCGATTATTCAGCATCCGAGGTAGGACAGCACTATTCCGAACAGAAACGGAACGAGATAGGCGACGAACGGGAGCACGCCGAAAACCACTATCCGCGAACGGCGACTAGGCGTGCGTTTGCGCTCGTCCTGACTACGGACGAAAGACCAGAGCCAGGTCACAGGAACTGCGGAACACGAAGCAATCCACCAAAGCACTGCCCGGCGATACTCGTCCGTTTGGTCCGGTGCCGCCAACGCCATGATCGCGACCGGCACGAGAGCCAACCCGGCGAGCAACATCAAACCACCACTCAACAGGAAAGGCCAAGCGCTCAGCCCTTCTCCTTTTCCACTCACCGGTCGCAACGTCTCGTCCGGCATCTGGGTCTATTTTCGGTTCACGGATTCAAGGATATCGCTCACCCATTCCACACAGGCCTTTGCGTGGCTCATGGCGATGAGGTGACCACCATCCAACAAGGTCGCGCCTGATGCTGGCGGCGGGATCACGCGATCGTGCCGACCATGAATGCGATGAAGCGGCGTCGCGCTCGCTTCATAGCCGTCCCACGTGAAGACTGCGCGACACATCCCGCGCACGAAAGTAGGGTCCGCCTCGCTGAACATGTTACCAATTTCCGAAGGCAGCTTGCCGCTCAGACCCTGCACAAACGCCAACGGAGTCAGATCGACCAAGGGGTGCAGCATACGCAAAAAGCCGCTGATCTCGTTCGGACTCACCGCGCTGCCGATCAGAAACAACCGGTCCACTGCCACTTGTTTGGCGATCTCACAGGCCACCATCCCGCCCAAGGACGAACCGATCAACGCGTCCCTTTTCCCAATCTCAGCCATCGCGATGATTTCACGCGCCAAACCGGCAATCGATGTGCACTCGGAATCAATCGACCAGTCGAGGAACCGCGCATCCGGCAAGTCCAACCAAGGCCCGGCATACATCCGATGGTCGGCACCCATACCTGGCAAAACGTGAATCATCTTCGCTGGTGGATGAACGCGGGCACCCTCCCGGTCAAACCCAGTGCACAGCTCCCCGCGTTGTATCCGTCAGTGACTTCAGCCCCTCGTAGGGTTCGACCTTGCGTCGAAACGCGGCGCGGCAACCGCTACTCCGTCCAACGGCGGTCGGACACAAGGTCTGGCCCTTGTTGCTACATCACGCGGCCGAACTACTGCGCCCTATGCGTCCTTTGCGGTTAAGGCGATTCACCACTCCGACGACCAACGCCGCCGAAGACGTCGGCGCCCACCTTGGCACCGGATCAATCCATCTGTGCCCATCTGTGTCATCTGTGGTCCAAAACCACCGTGCCTCTCCGCCAGCCTACCGGCTTCGTTTCCCTTCGTTGCCTTCTGTAAGAAAAACCACCGTGCCTCGCCGGAGCCTAGAGCTCGATCTCGCCGGTCGTCATGCGGTCCTTGAGCATGCGCTCGGAACGCTCGACCACGATCGGGAAGGCTTTCTCCAACACCTCGGCGCCGAGGTTCCACTCGTCGAGCAGGTCGGCCTTGAGTTCGAAGAGGAAGCCGTCCTCGGCCACACCCGCGCCGATCGAGGTCGCGATGTATTTGCCGGCGTGCACCACGATGACCAGCGGCATGTCAGCCTCCGCCACGTCACGCGTCGGCGGGTTGTGCTCCACCGGGGCGATGAGGTTGGCCGGGAAGTTCCAGCGGCGCAGCAGTTCCGCGCCCGCGGCGATGTGGTTGTAGCCCAGGATGGCCGATTCCGAGTCCGCCCACGGCACGCCGTTTTCACGTTGGTGCGTGCGAATGTCGCCAAAGTATTCGGCGCATGAATACGCCACGGCCATCTTGCCGATTTCGTGCACGAGGCCGGCCGCATAGGCCGTGCCGGGCTCGACCAGTCGGGTCGACTCGGCCACGTATTCGGCGGCCACCGCGGTGACCAGCGAGAGGCGGCAAAAATCGCCCTGCTGCCAGCCGTAACCGTCGATCTCCTGGTTGAACCAACGACCGACCAGCGCCAGCGCGCTGAGGCGGTAGATCTCGCGCACGCCGAGACGCATCAAGGCGCCGTTGAGTGTGTCGACCTGTCCTCCGCTGCTGAAGTAGGCGGAGTTGGCCAGCCGCAGCGTCGACGACGCGAGCGCCGCGTCCATCTGGATGATGGCGCCGATCTCCTCGATGCCCGTCTCCGGGTCATCCAACGCCGCGATGAGTCGCGGCATGAGAGAGGGCGAGCACGGCAGCTTGAGGGCGCGCTCGCAGACTTGATCCAGGGAGGGCAGACTCATGTTTGCGGAAAGATGTTTGGGGTCAGAGGTCGGGATTTTGATGGGGAGGCGAAAGCACTGGATTCACTTCTTACATCGGACATCCCACATCGCACATGGCTTCAGGCCGCTTCGTGGAACAGCTCGCCCGGGTCGAGGATGAGCGCGATGTTGCCGTCGCCGAGAATGGCGCCACCGGCCACGCCCTTCAGCCCCTGCAGGTAGGAGCCGAGGCTCTTGATGACGACTTCCTGCTTGTTGACCATCTCGTCGACCAAGAGCGCGTGACTGCGCCCGGCGGCCTCGACGATGACCATGATGCCTTCGGTCGGTTGTTCGATCGCGCCCGGGATGCCAAACTGTTGGTGCAGTCGGGTGATGGGCAGGATCTTGCCGCGATGGTCGAGCACCTCGCCCGAACCCTGCACCTTGGAAAGGATCTCCTTGCTCGGTCGCAGCGCCATTTGCACCGAGGTGCTCGGCAGGATGAAGCGATCGTCGCCCACCTTCACCACGAGGCCGTCGATGATGGCCATGGTGAGCGGGAGCATGATGCGGAAGGTCGAGCCCTTGCCCAGGGTCGACTCGATCTCGATCTTGCCGCGCAACTTTTCGATGTTCCGCTTCACCACGTCCATGCCGACGCCGCGACCGGAGACGGCCGTGACCTTTTCGGCGGTGGAGAAGCCGGGATGGAAAATGAGTTGGTAGATCTCGCCTTCTTCGAGGCCGTGATTTTCGCCCACGAGGCCCTGCTTCTTCGCCTTGGCGAGAACCTTGTTGGCGTCGATGCCGCGGCCGTCGTCGGTGAGTTCGATGACCATGTTGCTGCCCTGGTGGTAGGCGTGCAGGGCGACGTTGCCGACCTCGTCCTTGCCGGCGGCCACGCGGCCCTCCGGGTCCTCGAGACCGTGGTCCATCGCATTGCGCACCATGTGCACAAGCGGGTCGGCGATCTCCTCGACCACACTGCGATCGATTTCGGTGTCTTCACCGGAAACGCTGAAGGAGACCTTTTTACCACACTCGCGCGAGAGGTCGCGGGCGATGCGCTCCATTTTCTGGAAGGTGGGTTTCACCGGCACCATGCGCAGGGACATCGCCGTGTGCTGCAGCTCCTTGGTGATGCGTCCGAGCTGCGTGAGGTTGCGGGTGAGCGTCGAACCGTCGTCGGTGCTGTCGCTCGCCGTGTCGCGGGACGACTCCATGAGCTGGCTCTGCACGATCACGAGCTCGCCCACCACGTTCATGAGGGTGTCGAGTTTCTCGGTGTTGACGCGCACCGTGGCGGTGGCGGCAACCGGACGCACGGCCTTGGTTTTGCGCGCCGCGCTTTTCGCCTCTTTTTCCTTTTCGGCGCCCTCTCCGGCGGCGACCTCGGCGGCCGCCTCCACGAAGGAAATGGGATCGGGCGTGTCGCCCGTCGCAGCCGGAGTCGCGGCCACCGCAGCCGGCGCCGCGGCGAGGGCCGTCCCGCGTGGCACGGCGACTCGTTTGACCGCCGCGATCAGGTGGGAAACGGGAATGACCTCGTCGGGCAATTCACCCTGCTCGAGTGCGATCGTGATCTGCTGCACCATCGCCTGCACCGCGTCGCGGCTGCGCAGGATCTCGGTGATGATCGCCGGCGTCAGGTCGAGCTCGTCGTTGCGGGCGAGGTCGAGCAAGGACTCCACCTCGTGCGTGAGCGTGTGCATGGGGGTGAGCTTGAGGAAGCCCGACACGCCCTTGATGGTGTGAAAGGAGCGGAACATCGACGCCATGGCGTCGGCGTCCTTCGGGTGCTCATCGAGCACGAGCAACGCGGCCTCGATTTGCTGGAGATGATCTACGGCCTCGGCGTGAAACTCGGCGAGGAGCTCGGCGTTTTCCTCCATGTTCAGATCGAGCAAGGTGTCGACCGAGGTATCGACAACCGGTGCCGCGGCGACCGGCGCGGCAGTCTCCGGGACGGCGGCGGCGGCTTCTTCGGCGGCAATGACCGCGGGGTCCTCCTCCAACACGTCTTCGTCCCAAGTCGGCAGGTCGTCCTCGGCGCGCCGGGTGAGCACGGCCATCGGCAGCCAATCGATGAGTCGTTGCACGAGCTTCACGTTGGCGTCGTCAAACGGCGAAGCGTTGTCGAGCAGTTGGTCGAGGGCATTGCGGACCTCAACCACCGGAGCGAGGAAATCACTGTCGTCCTCGGCCAGCTCGATCAGCTCGCCCAGCAGGGAATAGATGGGAATGAGGCCATCATCGCGACCGCTCTGGATGAGAATGCTCTCCGAAGCGAGGCGGTTGCTGAGTTCGTCGATGGCGGTGAGGTGTTCCTGGGAGATGGGCATGGCCGCGAAAATAACGGGTTATGGGTGGAGTATGCATTCGGCGCAGGAACCAAGAACTTTACCCGAATTCGTCACCGTCCCCCCACCTCGCCGACGGACTTCGATTTCGTGCTGAATTTCCCCTGAAGTTCTCCGCCGAACGTGTCGATTTGGCCCCCATCACCTTTGTGCCCATGTCCAACGTCATCGAATCCACCGAAACCTCCCAGCTCTCTGGCAAATACCTCACCGTCTTCCTCGATCAGGAGTCCTACGGCATCGCCGTGCTGAAGGTCCGGGAAATCATCCGCTTGCAGAAGGTCACTCCTGTCCCGCAGGTGCCGCACTATGTGAAGGGCGTCATCAACCTGCGCGGCCGCGTCATCCCCGTCATCGACCTCCGCCTGAAGTTCGGCCTCAACGCCGAGGTCTCCGAGCGCACCTGCATCGTCGTCGTGCAGGTCCAGATGGCCTCCGGTTCCAACCAGATGGGACTCATCGTCGACAACGTCGAAGAGGTCGTGACCCTCGCCGATTCCGACATCGAGCCGACCCCCGAGTTCGGCACCCGTCTCGACACCTCCTGCCTCCTCGGCCTCGCCAAGGTGAAGGGCGTGGTCAAGACCCTGCTCGACATCGACCGCGTCGTGAGCGGCGACGAGATGGGCCAGATTCAGAACATGTTCTGATTCCCGCCTCCCTCGCCCACCGCCCTCACCACCCCGCCTCTCTTCATCACCCGCCGCGCACCGCCTCCACGGCGCGCCCCTTGCTGACCACGCCTCGAGACACCGCCATGGCCGGAGTCACGGGGCGTTTGTCCGCCATCACCCTTACCATGCCCGCACCCGCCCTCGCATCCCCGACACCCGTGACCGGCGCTGAGACGTCCTCACCGGCCGACGCGCCCATGACGTCGGGGACCGACTTGCAGCAAGTGTTCGAGGCGTTTCTCCATCCCGCCGCCTGGTGCGACGAACGCGGTGTCCTGCACCACACCAACGCCGCCTGGGGCGAGCTGCCGGCGTCACAACTGGGTGAATACAACCCCCGCCGCCTCGCCCTCGGCGCCACCGTGACCGAGTTGTGGCCCGCCGCCTCCGAACTCGCCGATGACGTCGCGCGCGTGCTCGGCGGCGCCGTGGCCCAGGCCCGACATCCCATTCCCCCCTCTCCCGGCGACACCGTCGACACCACCGACGACCTGGTCCTCAAGGCCTGCGCCATCGGCGGTCGCCGCGGTGCGCTCCTCCAGATCGTCCCGTCGCCCGCGACCGCGTCCCCCTCCCTCCAAGCGGCCCGGCCCATCGGCGAGCCGCCGCCCTCCGAAACGCTGGTTTCCCGCCTCCTGGCCCAACTCCCGCTCGCGGTGGTGGTGACCGACCACGACGGCGCCATCACCCAGGTAAACCCCGCCTTCACCATCCTCACCGGCTATTCGGCCGAGGAAGCCATCGGGCAGCCCATCGCCACCTTGGAAGCCAGCGGCACGCCGGCCGACACCCTCCGCCTGCGCGATTCCGCCCTGCGCCTCGGCGAAGCTTGGAGCGGCGATGTGGTGCACCGCACGCGCGACGACGAGAGTTTCTGGGCCCACACCCAGATCTCCTGTCTGCGCGACGAACACGGCGCCATCACCCACTACTTTTACCTCCTCGAGGACATCACCGACCGCCGCGCGGCCCAGACCGAGTTGAGCCGCCTTTCGCTCGTGGCCAGCAAAACCACCAACGCCGTCATCATGTCCACCGCCGCCGGTCGGATCGAGTGGGTCAACGACGGCTTCAGTCGCCTCACCGGCTACCTGCCTGAAGAGGCTCGCGGCCGCCCCATCATCGAACTCCTGCGGGGCCCCGCCACCGATCACGCCGCCAGCCAACGCATCGAAAAATGCATCCGCGAGGGCGCCAGCATCGAGGAGGAGGTGCTCAACTACCACCGCGAGGGCCGTGCCTACTGGGTGCGTCTGCGCATCGATCCGGTGCACGACAGCGCCGGTGAGTTCAACGGGCACATCATCATGGCCCACGACGTCACGGAGCGTCGTCACGTCGACGCCGCCCGCACGGAAGCCAGCCAACGCCTGCACAAGATCGCCTCCCTCGTGCCCGGCATGGTCTTCCAGTTCAAGCTGCGCCCCGATGGCACCTCCTGCCTGCCCTACGCCAGCGACGGTATCCGCGACATCTACGGCCGCACACCCGAGCAGGTCGTCGACGATGCCTCCGCCATTTTCTCCGCCCTGCACCCCGAGGACTTCGCCATGGTGGTCGACGCGATCTACGCCTCGGCCCGCACCCTGCAACCGTGGCGCCAGGAATACCGCGTCCTGCCCACCAACGGCCAGATGCGCTGGCTGCTCGTGCACGCCAACCCTTCCCGCGAGTCCGACGGCTCCACCCTTTGGCATGGTCACATCGCCGACATCACCGAGCTCAAGGACACCGAGGAAGTCCTGCACCGCTCCAAAGAGGACCTCGAGTCGACCAACCTCCAACTGCAGGAAGCCTTCGCCCACTCCAAGGAACTCGCCGCCCAGGCCGAGGCCGCCAACCTCGCGAAGAGCGCCTTCCTCGCCAACATGTCGCACGAAATCCGCACGCCCATGAACGGCGTGATCGGCATGACCGGCCTGCTCCTGCAAACCCAACTCACCGCCGAACAGCGCAGCTACCTCGAGATCGTGCGCACCTCCGGCGAAAATCTCCTGCAGGTCATCAACGACATCCTCGACTTCTCCAAGATTGAGGCCGGCCGCCTCGACCTCGAACACATCGAGTTCGACGTGCGCGACACCGTCGAGGAAGCCGTCGATGTGCTCGCCGTGCGCGCGCTCGAAAAGCAACTCGAGATCGTCGGTCACGTCGACGCCTCGGTGCCGGTGCGGGTCAAAGGCGACCCCGGCCGCCTGCGTCAAATTCTGGTCAACCTGCTCGGCAACGCGGTCAAGTTCACGGCCGCCGGCAACATCACGGTGTCCGCTTCCCTCGTCCTGCCCGCCCCCGCCGGCTCCGTGCCCAAGGTGCGCTTCGCCGTGCGCGACTCCGGCATCGGCATCCCCAAGGACCGCCAATCGCAACTTTTCCTCCCCTTCAGTCAGATCGACAGCTCGACCACCCGCAAATACGGCGGCACCGGTCTGGGCCTCGCGATCTGCCGCCAACTCGCCATCCTCATGGGCGGTGACATCGGCGTCGAAAGCGAACACGGCGACGGCTCCACCTTCTGGTTCACCGCCGATCTCCCGCTCGCCACCAAGGCCCAGCCCCGTCCGCCCAAGGTCGACACCCGCACGCTCGTCATCGAACCGCGCGGCGCCACCCGCCGCCAACTCGGCGAGGCCCTGGGCCAATGCGTGCTCTGGCATCACGAGGTGGAGAACCTCCCGGCCGCGAGCGCAGAACTGCGCCGCGCCGCCCTCACCGCCCAACCTTACGACCTTGTCCTGGCCTCGACGGAACTCCCGGCCGACCAACTCCTGCGCTTTGCCTGCAAACTCCCGGTCGAAAGCGAGCAACCCGGCATCCGCCTCGTGTGGATGCACCCGATGACCCAGCCCGTCGAACCCTCCCTGCTCGGCGTCTATAAAGAACGCCTCGCCAAACCCGTGCGCCGCGAGCCGCTCATGACACTGCTGCGCATGCTCGACACCTCCAGCGGCACCACCACCACGCGCCCGCCCATCCCGGTCAACCGCGGCCCGCGCTACGACGACTTCCGCATCCTGCTGGTCGAGGACAATGCCGTGAACCAAAAGGTCGCGCGCGCCATGGTGAAAAAATTCGGCGCTCACGTGGACACCGTCGCGAACGGCCGCGAAGCCGTAAAGGTATTGGAAGAAATCGACTACGATCTGGTGTTCATGGACTGCCAGATGCCGGAGATGGACGGCTTCGAAGCGACCGAACTCATCCGCTCGCCCGAGTCGGCCGTGCGCAACCACGACATCCCGATCGTGGCCATGACCGCCAACGCCATGCAAGGCGACCGCGAGCGCTGCCTCGAGGCCGGCATGAACGACTACATTCCCAAACCGATCCACCAAGGCGCCGTCGCCGCGGCCCTCAAACGCTACCTCGGCAACGAGGATACCGAAGACGCTGCCGCGTAGTGGCTGGTGGCTGGTGGCTGGTGGCTGGTGGCTGGTGAAACGCCATTCCGTAGCCGCGAGCGTAAGCGAGTGGATTCCCGATCAAATCACCCGGCTCACGCCTCCCACTGTAGCCGGGGTCGTCGACCCCGGTCTCGCCTGATCGCCCCATCCACCGCACCAGGGTCAATGCCCCCGGCTACCGCGACGCACTCCCTTCCGATGTAGCGGCGAGCGTGAGCGAGCGGTCCAGCGAACTCAGTTCTTCGCCCGATCCAACACCGCCCGCAGGCGTTGTCCGATATCGGCCAGGCTGTAGGGCTTCACGATCACGTCGCCCACGCCGAGTTGATCAAGCTGCTCGCGTTGTTCGCGGCCCACGTTGCCGGAGATGATGATCACCGGCATGCCCGGGCGGATGCGGCGCACGGAGCGCAGCACTTCGATGCCGTTCATGCCCGGCAGATTAAGATCCAACAGGATGGCATCGAGGTCGGCGCCGCCGCCGTTGAGCAAGCGTTCCGCCGCGGCCAAGCCGTGTTCGGCCGTCTCGATGGAATATCCCAGCTCGTTCATCGCGGTGCTCAGCAACTCACGCAGGCTCTCTTCGTCTTCGACGATGAGCAGGTGTTCACTGCCGCGCGGCACGGTGCGGGTTTCGTTATCGGCGGTCGCGCCGTGCGCTTCCTGAGATTCCACGATCGGGAAATAAGCTTTGAAGGTCGTGCCCTTGCCCGGCGCACTGTCGACCGTGAGCGCCCCCTGGTGATTCACCACGATGCCGTAGACCACCGAGAGGCCCAGACCGGTGCCGCCCTTCTTCATCTTGGTGGTGAAGAACGGCTCAAAGATGCGCGAGCGAACATCCGGCGGCATGCCCTGACCATTGTCGGCAATGGTGATGCACACGTAGTCGCGCTTGGCGTTGATGTTCGGCTGATCGGCGATCGTGTTGCCGCGCACCCGCGAACTCGCCAGGCGCAGGCGGCCGCCTTCGGGCATGGCGTCGCGGGCGTTCACGCAGAGGTTCATGATGACCTGCTGCAACTGGTTCGGATCGGCGATCAGGGACGGCAGGTCCTTGTCCAGGTTGAACTGAAACTCGATGGTCCGCGGGAAGGTTTCGGAAAACAGGCGGCCGAGCTCGTTGAGCAGGGCGTTGATATCGACCGGGCGCGTGCTCACCTCGGCTTTACGCGAGAAGGTGAGGATCTGGCGCACCAGACCCACCGCGCGCTGGGAGGCCTTGTGGATCTCGCTCAGGTAACGCTGCAACGAGGCATCCTCGGTGCGGCTCAGGCAAAACTCGGTGTAACCCTTAACGATCGCGATGATGTTGTTGAAATCGTGCGCAATGCCGCCGGCGAGCGTGCCGAGGCTGTCCATCTTCTGCGCCTGGCGCAGCTGGAGCTCGAGCGTTTTGCGCTGCGTGATGTCCTCGCGCAGGCAAAGGAACTGCACCACCTCGTCGGCATGGTTGCGGATCGGGGTGATCTGCACGAACTCCCACAATTCCTTCTCGTCCCGGCCCCAAGAGCAGACTTCGCCGCTCCAGGAACCGCCGCGCCGCACCTGTTCGAGCACCTCACGGTATTTGCCCGGATCGTCAAAACCTCGGCCCAGCACCTCGATTTCCTGTTCGAAGATCTCCTCCAACGTGAGGCCGGTGATCTCCGTGTATCGAGGATTCACATACTGCACCTGCCCCTGGGGGGTGGACAGCACGACTGCGGTCGGGCTCTGGTCAATGGCCTTGGCCAGTTTGGAAAAATGTTCTTCGCCCAGTCGGCGTTTGGTCACGTCGCGACCGATCATGCGCACGGCCCAGACCTCGCCCTCCTCGTTGCGCAGGCCGGACTCTTCCCACGCGATCCAACGCCAGCCCTGCACGGTTTGCCAACGGTGCTCACGCGACACGTGCCACGGGCGCATGTCGATGCGCACGGCCGCGTTGCGCCACTCCAGCGAATCATCGGGGTGCACCCGTTCGTCGATACGACGGCCCACCCATTCCTCGCGCCCGCCGAACTTGCGCACAAAGGCAAGGTTGCAGCTCAGAATGGTGCCCTCGCGATCGCAGACGACCGCCAATTCCATGCTTTCGGACCAGGCGGCGACCAGCGCCTCGGCATCCACCGGCGCGCTCGCGGCACACGTTGTGACATCGGTGCTCATGCCGCTTAAACCAGTCCGTTGATCATGCCGGGCAGGCGACGCAGCGCGTTGCTGATCGCCGCATCGGCCATTTCCTCCTCACGAGTTTCCCCTTGGAACAGAATGTTCCAGGCCGGTGTGTCCCGCCATGAACCCGGCTCCACCGGAGCCAGCTTTTCAAAGCCATTTTCGATTTCGACTGAGCGCACCATCTGGTCGGCCAACTGCACCGCCGCGGCAAACGCGCTGTGCTCGCCCGCCTGCGCCGGGTCATGGTGCCAGCGCACCGCCGCCACGATCTCCTCGGCCAACCGGTGCCGCTCGAGGTAGGCCGCGCCGATCTGGGCATGATCCCAGCCGATGAGCTCCTGCTCCTTGGCCACCACCTCTTCGGGCGTTTCATAAACCCCCGCCGTGATCATCGCCGTCTCCGCCGGAAAGGCCAGGGCCATGCCCACCTTGCCGATGTGATGCAACAGGCCGATGATGTAGTCGGTGTCGTCATCGAGCATCAACGTCGTCGAGCCGAGCACCTCGCGGCTCATGATCGCGCAACCAATCGAGTGTTTCCACAACTCGCGCCACGGCAAATGCACCCCCGTGGGACTGATGCGCTCGAGCTCCTCCAAGACGGGCGTCGCCATCGACAACTCGCGGATCTGTCGCACCCCGAGGTAGAACACCGCTTCCTCGATGTTGCTCACCTTGGCGGTGAGACCGAAGAACACACTGTTCACCATGCGCAGCAGGCGGGTGGTCAGAGAAGGGTCGCGACGGATGATCTCCGCGATCTGGGCGTTGTAGCTTTGTTCAGAATTAACCAAACCCGCCAGGGCGCGGTTCACACTTTGCAGGGAGGCGAGTTTGGGGCACGCCTCCAGCCGCTTCCGGATTTCGTCCTCCGGATACGGTCCCGTCGCTGGCGGGATGGTGGAAAATTCAGTGGAAACCATGGGATACAAAAGCCCGGTCGGGCTGGGTGCTACCTGACCTATCGGTCCGCTGGCGCCATGATTGAATGGAATCCGCCACTTTCTTGGTGGAATAACTTCAGCTAAAGGCCGCCGTCGTCGTGCCGATCTCACGGGTGACTGTGCCTACTCCCAACAACGTGAAATCGCTGCTGCAGGATGCCCTGCGCCTCCATCGCGCCGGACGCCTCGCCGACGCCGGCGCCCGCTACGCCGCAGTGCTCCGCATGGACCAGCGCAACTTCGACGCCCTGCACCTTGGCGGACTCGTCGCCCTCCAGCAGGGCAACTCCGACCAAGCCCTGCGCCTGCTCGGCGCCGCCAACCGCGTGAGCCCCCGCGACCGCACCTGCCTCCTCCGCCTCGCTCTCGCCGAGCGCGCCGCCGGTCGCATTGAGATTGCCGAAAAACGCCTCCGCGACCTGACCGCCTCCGAGCCGCCCATGGCCGAGGCCTGGGACAACCTCGGCATGGTCCTCAAATCGCGCGGCGCCATCGGCGAAGCCCTCGACTGCCACCAAAAGGCCGCCGAGATCGATCCCGGCACCGGCCAATACTGGTATAACCTCGGGCAAACCCATTGCCTGCTCGGTGCTCCCGACAAGGGCCTCGGCGCCCAGGACACCGCCCTGCGCACCGCCCGCTCGTATCCGCGGGCCCGCTACGGCCGCGCCATCGCCTTGCAACAACTGCACCGCCTGCCCGAGGCCATCGCCGATTACGACCAACACCTGCGCCGCGAACACGGCCACCTCGCCGCCCACAGCGCCCGCTTCCTCTGTCGCCAATATCTCGATACCTTTGACGAGTCGGCCCACACCGCCGCCCTCGCCGCCTGGCGCTCCGCCCTGCCCAAGGCCCACCGCCTCACCGCCCGCTCCGCCATCGGGCGCCGCCTGCGCATCGGGTTTGTCTCGGCCGATTTCCGCCGGCACTCGGTCGGTTGGTTCATGCTGCCGCTGCTCCGCAACCTCGACCGCAGCCGCTTCCTCATCACCCTCTACCACGACCACGGCATCAGCGACGAGATCTCGGCCGAGTTCCGCGAACTCGCCGACGTCTGGCGCGAAACCGTTTCGCTCTCCGCCAACGACTTTGTGAAGGTCGCCCGCGCCGACGCCCTCGACGTCGCCATCGAGCTCGGCGGGCACACCGGCGGCAACCGCCTCCCCGCCTTCGCCCAGCGCATCGCGCCCGTGCAACTCACCTATCTCGGTTATCCGGACACCACCGGCGTGCCCGCGATCGACTACCGTCTCGTCGATGCCATCACCGACCCGACCGAGCACGAGTGCCCGCACACCACCGAGACCCGCGTGCGCTTCGCCTCCACCGCTTGGGCCTATCAACCGCCGCCCGAAGCCGGTGACCCGCAACCCGGCCCCGGCGCCAACGGTGGCCCGGTGACTTTCGGCTCCTTCAACAACTTCGCCAAAGTCTCACCCGCGACGCTCCAACTCTGGGCTCGCGTGCTCGACGCCGTGCCCGCCTCCCGCCTGGTGCTCAAGAGCCCCGGACTCACCACCGAGGCCGCCCACGCAGCCGTCACCGCCGCCGGCATCGATCCGGCCCGCGTCGACGTTTTGCCCATGCGCGACGGCACCGCCGAACACCTCGCCGATTACGCCCGCATCGACATCGCGCTCGACCCGCTGCCCTACCACGGCACCACCACCACCTGCGAAGCACTCTGGATGGGCCGCCCCGTTGTCACGCTCGCCGGCCATCGTCACGCCAACCGCGTCGGCGCCTCCCTGCTCTCCGCCATCGGCCATACCGAATGGATTGCCGCCAACGCCGACGACTACATCGCCCACGCCCGCACGCTCGCCGCCGATGCCACCGCCCTGCGCGAGCTGCACACCACCACCTTGCGCGCTGCCATGGCCACCTCACCCTTGCTCGACCACGCCGGCCAGGCCCGCCACTTCGCCACCGCCCTCGAAGCCTGCTGGCACGGCGAAATCACGCCGCCCAATTCCGCCCAAGCCGCCGCCTGAACGAGCAGCCAAGTCGGTGCCGGTCAGACATCTGACATCGAACATCCGACATCAGACATCCCCATGTCCCCCGCCCAACTGCTCCAGCGCGCATTCAACGCCCACCGCGCCGGTCAGCT
The DNA here is from genome assembly GCF_051209155.1 of Actomonas spartinae. Classification (NCBI taxonomy): domain Bacteria; kingdom Pseudomonadati; phylum Verrucomicrobiota; class Opitutia; order Opitutales; family Opitutaceae; genus Actomonas; species Actomonas spartinae. Next base: position 1,216,335 of record NZ_JBPJGB010000002.1, on the reverse strand, counting down.
CGACGCCGCCGCCCGCGACTACGCGCAACTGAGACGAATCGCCCCCCGGGCCTTCGACGCGTGGCACCTGGCCGGCACCCTTGAACTGCAGCGCGACAACGCGCGCCTCGCCGCCGATCTGCTCGCCCGCGCCCGCGCTCTGAAGTCCTCCGACTCCACCTGCGCCACGCGCCACGGCATCGCTTTGCAGGCCCTCGGTCGCACCGCCGAAGCCGTCGCCGCCTACCACGCCGCCACCCAGGCCGACCCACGCAACGCGGAGGCCCATGACCGTCTCGGTTCGCTCGTGCTTGCAACGCAGGGCCACGCCGCCGCCATCCCCCACTACCGCGCCGCCACCGAGGCCAAACCCGACTGGCCGCAGGCGTGGTGCAACCTCGGCATCGCCCTCACCTACACCGGCGATCTGGCCGCCGCCGAGACCGCCCTCGACCGCGCCATTGCGCTCGATCCCGCTTTGCCCAAAGCGCACACCGCGCGCGGCCTGCTCCTCCAACAAAGCTACCGCCTGCCGGAGGCCACCGCCGCTTTCGCCGCCGCGCTCGCACTCAACCCGCACGACCTCGAAGCCCGTAGCGGTCGCCTGCTCACCCTGCACTACCTCGACGACATTTCGCCCGCGCAACTCGCCGCCGAACACCGTGCCTTTGGCGAAGCCCTCGCCCCCCTCGAGGACCGCACCACCCCCGCACTCCACCCGCAACCCGACGCACCCCGCCCCACCAAACTCCGCGTCGCTTTCCTTTCCCAGGATTTCCGCCGTCACTCCGTCGCCTGGTTCATGTTGCCTCTCCTGCAACACCTCGACCGCGAGCAGTTCGAGATCCACCTCGTGCATGACCACGCCATCGAGGACGACATCACCGCGCAACTGCGCGACCTCGCCGACCATTGGACCAACGTGCACGGCCAGCCCGACCCCGTGGTGACCCACCACCTGCGCGCCGCCCGCCCACACATTGCGATCGACCTCGCCGGCCACACCGGCCTCCACCGCCTCGCCGTCTTCGCCCGCCGCATCGCGCCCCTGCAGGTCACCTACCTCGGCTACCCCGACACCACCGGCCTGCCCGCGATGGACTACCGCTTTGTCGACCCTCACACCGATCCGCTCGACCCCGCCACCGACGCCCTCGCCAGCGAGCAACTGATCCGTTTCGCCGCTACCCTCTGGAGCTACGCCCCACCCCCGGCCAGTCCCGCCGTCGCGCCTCCTCCCTGCACGGTGGCCCCGGACCGCACCCCCACTTTTGGCTCCTTCAACGCCCTCACCAAAGTCAGCGATGCCACCGTTGCGCTCTGGGCCCGCCTGCTCGACCAAGTCCCCGGCAGCCGCCTCGTGCTCAAAAGTGCCGGCCTCGAACAACCCGACCTCGCCCGCGCCACGCTGGCCCGCTTCGCTGTTCACGGCATCGCCGAGGACCGCCTCCGCCTGCTTGGCCGCACCGCCGACTCCACCAGCCACCTCGACCTCTATCGCCAGATCGACGTGGCGCTCGACCCCTTGCCTTACCACGGCACCACCACCACCTGCGAAGCCCTGTGGATGGGCCGCCCCGTGGTGACCCTGGCCGGCGACCGTCATGCCAACCGCGTCGGGGTCTCGCTCCTCACCGCCGTCGGTCACCCCGAATGGATCGCCACCGACGCCGAAGACTATCTCGCGATCGCAACCCAACTCGTCACCGACCGCACCCGCCTTGCGCAAACCAGCGCGAGCCTGCGCGCCGAACTCCAGACCAGTTCCCTGATGGACCACCCCGGCCAAGCCACCCGCTTCGCCACCGCGCTCCGCGACCTCTGGACCCAAGCGACCGCGCCCGCCGCCGCCGCGATCCCGGACATCTCCGCCGCCTGAGATCCCCTTCCGGAACGCCCACCGCCCCCCCCCTCAGCGCTCCCCGATAATTTGTAACCTATTAGGTGACAAATTCCCCTCCTTGAAGGCAAGGAATGTGGCTTTTAGTTACTATCTTATCGCTGTTTACCAAAGTTCGCGAAGACCCGTTGGCCTACAATTTTTGTCACCTATTAGGTGACAATCGCTCCTCGCCCTATTGGGACAGGCAAAAGCTGCCGTGAGGGCCACGGAAATAGCCTCCAGGGTCGCTGAGAACGACCTGAAACAAGCTCGTCGAATTTTCTTTTCTCTCATTATCAGCATCTTCCGTAATATCTGAAATCCATGGCACTCGGCCTGCATTATGGGCCGCACCATGACTTTGCCCGTCGCCGCAGCTGCTCCCCAGGTCGTCCGCGCGCCCAACGCCACGCCTCCCGCCTCCGTCTCCGCCCGGTTTGAATCGGCCCTCGCCGCCGCGACCGCCGCGCCCACCGATGCCTCCGCCCTCGCCGCCTTCCGCGCCGCCCGCCTTGAGCTGGCCCGCGCCGTGAGCGAACAGGCCCCCACCGCCACCGAGTCGCCGCTCACTCGCTCCGCTCTCGAGGCCATCGAGGCGCTGTGCAACTCCGGCCTGCTCGACCTCGCCCCCGAAGCCGCCGAGACCGCCTTCCTCGCCGAGGCCAACCCTCGCCAATGGACCGACCTCGTTGCCGGCATGCTCCTCACCGCCGCCTGGCGCTGGGACGCCGCCCCCAATTTCGACGAGGTGCCCAACGCCCTCTGGGACACCTACGCCCGCTGGGCGCTGTGCCCCGTGCAAAGCTTTACCCAACTCGGGGACGCCCAGCGTTTCGCTGACGCTCAACTCCCGCGGTTGGAAAATCTCGCCAAATGGGTCGAGCGCAACTGGGGCTCCGCCGCCGTGCGCAACGCCGCCCTGGTTTACCTCAGGACCGCCAACTCCATCCCGCTTTACTTCAGCGCCGGTGACCTCCGCCGCCATGCCGAGGCCCGCGGCCGCATCCTCCAGCGCGCCTTCAACACCGACCCCGCCGGCGTCGTGCGCCCGGAGGCCTTCGAACGCTACGGCCGCCCGCTGCGCATCGGTTTCGTGAACCGCCACTTCGGCTCGCAGACGGAGACCTACACCACCCTCCCCACCTTCGAGCACCTCGATCCCGAGCGCTTCGAACTCGTCCTCTTCAGCCTCCACCAAAACGACTCGCCGCTCGAGCAATACTGCCGCTCCCGCGCCGCCGAGTTTCACGTGTTGCCGACCGACGACGTCGCCGCGCAGGTCGAGTCCATCCGCATGGCCGGCCTCGATGTGCTCGTCTTCGGCACCAACGTGACCGCCGTGATCAACGAGGTCACCCGCCTCGCCACCCACCGCATGGCGCCGCTGCAGGTCGTCAACAACTCCTCCTGCATCACCTCCGGCCTGCCCGAGGTGGATGTCTACGTTTCCGGCGACCTCACCGAGATCGCCACGGCCGCCAGCCAGTTCTCCGAACGCCTCGCCCTCCTGCCCGGTCCGGCCCACGCCTTCAACTACGAGGCCGACGCCAGCGAGCCCACGACGAACCCGACCCGCGCCGACTACGGCATCGCCGACGACGCGCTGCTCTTCGTCTCCGCGGCCAACTACTACAAGCTCGTCCCCGAGATCCAGCACACCTGGGCCAAACTCCTCGCCGCCCACCCGACCGCCCACCTGCTGGTCCACCCCTTCAATCCGAACTGGTCGTCCTCCTACCCGATGGAGCGTTTCCGCGCCGAGTTCGACGCCGTGCTCGCCGCCCATGGCGTGAACGCCGACCGTCTCACGATTTCGGATACGTTCTTCCCGTCCCGCAACGACGTGAAACAACTTCTCGCGCTCGGCGACCTCTACCTCGACACCTTCCCCTTCTCCGGCGTCAACTCGCTCGTCGACCCGCTTGAGCTCGGCCTGCCGGTTGTCGCCTGGGACGGCCAGACCTTCCGCTCGCGCATGGCCGGCGGACTCCTCCGCCAGCTCGGCCTCATCGACCTCATCGCCACCGACGAGGACAGCTACCTGCAACTCGTCTGGTCGCTCGCCACCGACGCCGAGCAACGCGCCGCCGTTTCCGAGCGCATCCAACAAGCCATGCACGGCGCGCCGCTCTTCCTCGATCCGCTGGCGGCCTCCGAGGCTTTCGGTGCCCTGATGGAGCACGCCTACGACTCGCTCGCTCAGGACGGCTTCCGCACGTTCACGAAACAGGCCGACCGCGTGATCCAACTCGACCGCGACATCGACGTCGACGCGAAGCTCGCCGAAGCCACCGCCGCCGCCGAGACCTACGACTTCGCCTCCGCGCTCGCGGCCTCCCGCGACGTGCTCGCCGTGCAGCCCGGCCACGCCGCCGCCCGCCGCGCCCACGCCCGCGCCTTGCTCGAAACCGGCAACGCCGCCCGCGCCGTCACCTACTTCCTCTCCAGCCTCCAAGGCGCCGAAGAAGACGCCACGCTCTGGTTCGACGTCGCCCGCGCGCTCCACGCCAGCGGCGACACCGCCCAAGCCCTCGCCGCCCTCGAAGCCAGCCTGCGCATCGACGCCGGCAACCTCGAAGGCTGGATCATGATGGCCGATCTCGCCGACGCCGTTGGCTCGACCGACATCGCCGAAGAAGCCCGCAACGTCGCCCGCCAACTCGCCCCCGAAGACCCCCGCCTCGTCGCCTGAAACATGTCTGATGTAAGATGTTCGATGTAGGAGGTTTATAAGCCACCTCACCTCATCACATCAGACATCAAACCTCCAACATCTCACATCGAATCATGCCTCCGCAAAAGCTCACCGACACCCACGAGACCGCCCCGTCCACCGGACCGCTGCCGTTCTTCGTCACGCGTTATCACGAGGTCATGCGCCAGTCCTTCGATGCGCCGGCGTGGCACCTCGTGGAGCCGCTCGTCGACACGCTGATGCAGTGCTGGTTGAGCCAACGCCAGGTGTTCCTCGCCGGCAACGGCGGCAGCGCCACCAACGCCGCCCACATGGCCAATGACCTCATGCTCGGCCTCACCTCGACCAAGCGCGGTGGCATCCGCGCCCACGCCCTCTCGGCCAACCCGGCCGTCATGACCTGCCTCGGCAACGACGTCGGCTACGACAACATCTTCGCCCACCAGCTCTCCACCCTGTCGCAACCCGGCGACGTGCTCATCGTGTTCTCTGGCTCTGGCAACTCGCCCAACATCGTCAAGGCCGTGACCACCGCCAAACAGCGCGGACTCGAGACGTGGGCCGTGCTCGGATTCGACGGCGGCGCCGTGCGCGAACTCGCCGACCACGCTCTTCACTTTCCGGTCAACGACATGCAGATCGCCGAAGACCTCCAGACCGTCGTCGGTCACATGGTCGCCCAACGCCTCAACCAAGTCGCCAGTCAGTAATCACTCCGCTGTAGCCGGGGCGTCCTCGCCCGCCGAAGCCTCGGCGAAGGAGGGTGACCCCGGTCCGGCCTCACCGAGGCCGGCTACAACCCGCCACCCGCGCAAGATTTCGCCACCCGCCCCATGTCCAAGATCGCGATCATCGGCAGCAACTCATTCTCCGGCGCCAGCTTCGCCGCCCATTGTCTGCGCGAGGGCCACGAGGTGCTCGGCCTCAGCCGCTCCGCCGAGCCCGCCCGTTGCTTCCTGCCTTATCGCTGGCTCGACGCCGACGCGCAGGCGCGCTGGCAATTCGCCCAAGCCGATCTCAACCACGACCTCGACACCGCGATGGCCGCGCTCGACGGCTTCAAACCCGCCGCCGTGGTCAACTTCGCCGCCCAGGGCATGGTCGCCCAGAGCTGGGAGCAGCCGCTCGATTGGTATCGCACCAACGTCATGGGCCAAGTCGCCCTGCATGACCGCCTGCGCCACGCCGATTGGTTGGAAAAATACGTGCACATCGGCACGCCCGAAGTCTACGGCAGCACCTCCGGCACGATCGACGAGAGCGCGCCCTTCAACCCCTCGACCCCCTACGCCGCCTCCCGCGCCGCCTGCGACCTCCACCTGCGCACCTTCCTCGCCCAGCACAAGTTTCCGGTGGTCTGGACCCGCGCCGCCAACGTCTACGGCCCCGGTCAGCAACTCTACCGCATCCTGCCCCGCACCGCCCTGTTCATCAAATTGGGCAACAAGCTGCAGCTGCACGGCGGCGGCCACAGCGTGCGCTCCTTCATTCACATCGACGACGTCGCCGCCGCCACCCTCGCCATCGCGATACGCGCGCCCGCCGGCGAGTGCTACCACCTTTCCACCGACCGCTTTGTCTCGATCCGCGAACTCGTTGAACTCGTGTGCCGCGAAATGGGCGCGAACTTTGACGACGTCGTCAACGTGACCGACGACCGCCCCGGCAAGGACGCCGCCTACCTGCTCGATTCGACCAAGGTGCGCACCACGCTCGGCTGGACCGACCGCGTGAGCCTCGAGGAAGGCGTCCGCCAGACCATCGCCTGGATCAACGACCAGTTCGACGAAATCTCGTCCCAAGAATTCAACTACATCCACAAAGCCTGAGCCACGCTCCCGCACCAACCGACCGCCCAGCCCAATCCCCTTTGTCACTTAGCAAGTGACAAACTCCCACTCCCTCTCCGCCGCAATTCACCACTTGTCACTTAGTAAGTGACAAACGCCTCTCCCAGCCGATCTGTTTGCCATGAAGGTCCTCACTTCCGCCGATTCCAAGATCATCGCCTTCGATGACGCCGCCGGCCACTTCGCCAAGCTGCGCCACGCCGGCCAGCGCATCGTGCAGTGCCACGGCACCTTCGACCTCGTGCATCCGGGTCACATCGTGCACTTCGAGGAAGCCCGCGCGCTCGGCGATGTGTTGGTCGTCACCCTCACCGCGGAGAAATTCGTCAACAAGGGCCCCGGTCGCCCCTTCTTCGACGACACCATGCGCACCCGTTGGTTGGCCGCGCTGGCCTGTGTCGATTACGTGGTCATCATCCCGTTCGCGGCCGCCGTCGAGGCCATCGAAGCCGTGCGCCCGCACTTCTACTGCAAGGGCACCGAATACGCCGACCAGTCGAACGACGTGACCGGCAACATCGCCGACGACGTCGCCACCGTGCGCCGCTGCGGCGGCGAAATGCGCTACGTCGGCTCCGTCGTGCACAGCTCGACCAAGCTGCTCAACCGCCACTTCTCGCCCTACGCGCCGGAGGTGCAGGAATTCTGTCAGCTCGTCGCGGCGGAGTGTCCGCCGGCGGCCTTTCGTCGCACCGTCGAGAGCTTTGCCAAGCTCAAGGTCCTCGTCATCGGCGACATCATTTTTGACAAATACACCACCGTCGAAGTCCAGGGCCTGACCGCCAAGGACCGCATCCTCTCCGGTCGCTACGTCGACGAGAGCCTGCAGGCCGGCGGCGCGCTCGCCGTGCTGCGCCACCTGCGCGAGTTCACTTCGCAAGTGAAACTCATCGGCCTCACCGGCACCGAGTCCTGGCTCAACGACACGCTCGCTCAATACCTGCAACCCGGCGAAGACGCCATCGTGCGGGCGAAGTCCTTCACCTCCGTGGTGAAGCAGCGCTTCGTCGAGTCGAAGGGTGAGGGCAAGGGCGTGAACAAGCTCTTCTCGATCAACTACCTCAACAAGGAGGCCCCGGCCCCCGACGTGCAGAAGGCCCTGCTCGCCCGCATCACCAGCGAGATCGACGAGGCCGACCTCGTGATCGTGATGGATTTCGGCCACGGCCTCATGGAGGACAAGGTCCGCGAGCTCGTGCAGCGCCGCGCCAATTTTCTCGTGGTCAACTGCCAGACCAACAGCGCCAACCACGGCTTCAACGTCATCAACCGCCGCTACCGTCGGGCCGACGCGTTCACGCTCGACCAGACCGAAATCCACCTCGCCGCCGGCAGCCGCAACCTCGACTACGGCGAGGCCCTCACCGACCTCGCGAAAACATTCCAGAGCCGCTACGCGTGGCTCACCCGCGGCGCCACCGAAACCCTCGGTCGCAACTGCCGCCAGGAGCTCACCCGCTGCGTGCCCTTTGAGCGCTCGCCCGTCGACACCGTCGGCGCCGGTGACGCCTTCTGCGCCGTCGCCTCCCTCGCCGCCGTATCCGGCGTGCCCCTACCCGTCGCCACCTTCATGGGTCAGCTCGCCGGCGCCCAGGCCGTCAAGGTCGTGGGCAACACCGAGCCCATCAACAAGGGCCGCTTCCTCAAAGCCGGGCAATCGATGCTCACCGTCTGACCCGCCGCCCCTCAAGCCGCCTCTTCATGTCCTTCGCCCGCCTCAAGCCCGATCGCTTCGACCGTCGCGCCGGCGGCGACATCCGGCGACGAATCCGCGGACTTCGTATGCGCCCCGATCGGACCAAAACAGTCCGTGAGGTCCATGGGATCAAGCTGCAGCGGGTAGAGGTGTTCAGACATGGCGGCGAGGTTGGGTTAAGCGCGGCGCGATACTGCGCCACCATGCTATCGACCCAATCCCCCACCAATTTAGCCGCCCGCCCATCCTCTCTCCCTCTCGCCTAATCTCCCGTCGACTCGCTCGCCATGCCACAGCCTATCAGTCCCCTTGCTCGTCACCCGCAGCCCGCCGATCCGGCCGATCTCGCCGCTTTCCTCTACCCCGACTGCCTGCATCGCGACAGCCAGTGGGAAATGAGCCACGCCGAGCGCCACCTCCTGCGCGGCCTGATGGACCGCCTGCGCCCCCGCCTCGCGGTCGAAGTGGGCACTTTCCGCGGGGGCAGCCTCTCCATCATCAGCGCCTATTCGCAGAACGTCTTCGCCCTCGACATCGACCAATCGATCCCGGAGCGCCTGAAGCAGTTCAAGAACACCCAGTTCCTCATCGGCCCCTCCGCCCAGTCGTTGCCCATGCTGCTCGACAGCCTGCGCACCAAGAACCTCTGGCCGGACTTCATTCTCATCGACGCCGACCACAGTGAGGCCGGGGTGCGCGGTGACATCCAGAGCGTGCTCCGCCGCCAGCCCCTCAAACGCACCTACGTGCTCATGCACGACAGCTTCAACCCCGGCTGCCGCCGCGGCATTGAAACCGCCGGTTGGGAGCAATGCCCCTACGCCCACTTCGTCGAGGTCGACTACACCACCGGCTGCGTGGTCAATCAGCCTGGTAACCCAGCCAACGGGCAAATGTGGGGCGGACTCGGCCTCGCCGTGCTCGATCCCAAACCGCGCGCCGGCACCCTCACCCTCGACGCCTCGGGCCGAGAACTCTTTGAACGCTGCGCCGCGGTCGGCGCACCCCGTCCGAGCGCCCCGGTTGCCGCGCAATATGAGGTCGCCTGATGTCCACCGCGCTGCACATCGCTCTCTACACCGACGATCCCGGTAAAGGCGGCGTCGCCAACTATACCTATCAGATCGCGCACGGCCTGCTGGACGCCGGTCACCGCGTGTCGCTGGTGCAAACCCGCCACGAATCCGACGCCCTTTCGGCCCTCGCCGCGCGCGGTGTGAACTTCGTGTGGATCGACTACGACACCGGCGTCGACTTCGCGCGCACCATCACCGACACCGCCAGCGCCGAGCAGGCGCTCGACGCCCTGGGGGAGGTCGACCTCGTGTTCTACTCCGACTGTTGCCCCGTTTCGAACATCGCCGCCAAACACGTCACCCTGCATCGTGGGTTGCCCTTTGTGACGATGGTCCACTTCGTCGCGCCCTACCTCGCCGAGCGCTTCGCCCAGTGCCTGCCGATCGTGGGCAAACAATTCGCCGCCGCGCGCGCGGTCATCGCGGTATCCAGCGAGAACCTACAAGGGCTGCGCCAGCTCTTCGGCCTCGCGCCCGACCGCGGCCACGTGGTCTTCCCCAGCGCCAAGGACGTCTTCTTCGATACGCCCGCCGATCCCGCGAAGCGCCAGGCGCTGCGGGCCCGTCACCAGATCCCGGCCGACGCCATCGTGAGCTTCACCTCCGCCCGCCTCGATCCGATCAAGGGCCACATTTTCCAGATCCACGCGATGGAGCACCTGCTCAAGCAGAACCCGCGCTCCAAACTCCTGCTCGTCTGGGCCGGCGACGGCGACGCCCGCGCCTCCCTCGAAACCGAAGTGCGCAACCGCCGCCTCCAGGGCCGCATCCGCTTCATCGGTCTGCAAAGCGACATCCTCGGTTGGCTCGACGCCGCCGACGTGTTCACCCTCACCTCCCTGAGCGAAGGCATGCCCATCGCGATCATGGAGGCCATGGCCCGCCGTCTACCCGTCGTGGCAACACCGGTCAGTGGCATCCCCGAGGAACTGGCCGAGACCGGCAAGCTCACCGCCGACCCGCATCAGGATGCCGCCGGCGTCGTGCGCGACGTGATCGGTGCGTGGACCGATCTCTGTCGCACGCGCGAAGCCCGCACCCAACTCGGCGATGCCGCCCGCGCCCGGGCCGACAAACATTTCCGCACCGCGCGCATGTTGCGCGAAGTGATCGAGCTGATCGAAATCCACGCCCCCGCCGCGGCCGCGTGACCTGCCCGCCATGTCCGCCCGCACCCTCAACCACCGACTCGAACAACACTGCGCCGCACACCCCGACGCGGAGTTTGGTCGCTGGTGGCTCGGGGCGCAGGAGATCGGTGTCACCTACGCGGACCTTCACCGCGAGTCCGGTCGCATTGCCGCCTTGCTCGCCGCGCAGGGCATCACCGCCGGTGACATTGTCCTGATCGTCCTGCCGTCGGGACCGGAGCTGTGGTTCAGCTTCTTCGGCGCCCTGCGTGCCGGGGCCGTGCCGTCCTTCATGCCCGGTCCCAGCGCCAAGCAGGACCCCGTGCGCTACTGGGCCTCGCACGAAGCGCTGTTCGCACGCATCGGCCGGGGCGCGATCCTCACCGATGCCGACCGCGCCGCGGCGCTGCGGCAGCACCTGCCCGAAGCTCCGCAAATGGTCATCGATCTCGCGCAGGCCGCCGCATTTTCCCCCGACCAGGCGCCCAAGCACGACGCGGCTCCGCAGGACATCGCCTTGTTGCAACACAGCTCCGGCACCACCGGACTGAAGAAAGGCGTCGCCCTCAGCCACGACGCGATCTTCACGCAGCTCGCGTCCTACGGCACGCGGCTGGAGCTGCAAGCCACCGACCGCATCGTGTCCTGGCTGCCGCTTTATCACGACATGGGCCTGATCGCCTGCTTCCTCCTGCCGTTTGTGCATGGCGTGCCGGTCGTGATGCTCGATCCCTTCGAGTGGGTGGCCAGCCCCAAGCGGCTGCTGCAAGCCATCACCCGGCATCGGCCCACGCTCTTGTGGCAACCCAACTTCGCCTTCCATCACCTGTGCCGGACCGTGCGGCCATCGGGTGACTACGACCTGTCCAGCGTGCGCGCGTGGATCAACTGCTCGGAGCCCTGCCGTGCCGAAACTTTCGAAACCTTTGCGCGCCGCTTTGCCGGCATGGGCCTCGAGCCCACGAGTCTGCAGGTCTGTTACGCCATGGCCGAGACGGTGTTCGCCGTCACGCAAACCCGCCCCCACACCCGCGCCACCGATCTGCGGGTGCAACCACAACTGCTGCGTGAGCAACACCGCGTCGCCCTCGCCGAGCCGACCGACCCGGACGCGCAATCCTTCCTTTCCGCCGGATCGGTGATCGATGCCCTCGCGGTCACGATCGTGGACGCCCAAGGCCAGGCGTTGCCGCCCGACCACGTTGGCACGATTGCGATCACGGGCGCGTGCTTGTTTGATGGATACCACCGCCTGCCGGAAGTCACCGCCCAGAAGTTTCGCGATGGTCGCTACCTCACCGGCGACCTCGGTTTCCTGCACGACGGCGAACTCTACGTCGTCGGCCGCGAGGACGACCTCATCATCGTGCACGGTCGCAACTACACGGCCCACGAGCTGGAGTTTCTCATCAACCAAGTCCCCGGCGTGCACCCCGGCCGCAACGTCGCGCTGGGCTGGTTCCGCCGGGAAGTCGGCAGCCACGAAGTCGTGGTCATCGCGGAGTTCGACCAACTCCTCTCGCCCACCCGCTCACCCGAGGAGCTCGCCGCCGACATTCGCCACGAGTTGGTCAACGGCTCCGGTCTCGTGCCCTTCGACGTCTTGATCGTGCCGCCCGGCTGGCTGGTCAAAACCACCAGCGGCAAAATCGCCCGCGGCGCGAATCTCGAAAAATACGAAGCCGCCCGCCACCAGCCCGCGCCACGCCCGCTGCCGCGCGCGGCCTGAGCTCCCTTTACCTGTCCTCACCATGAACGCCTCCACCCTCGAACGCGTCGCCGACGTTATCCGCGAAACCCTGCATTGCGGCCCCGTCGATATCCAACGTTCCACCCGCGCCGTCGATGTGCGCGGCTGGGATTCGCTCTCCCACACCATGGTGCTCATGGCGGTGGAGGACGCCTTCGGCCTCACCCTGCCCGAGGAACGCATCTTCGGTCTCGCCGACGTCGGTGAACTGGTCGACCTCGTCGACGAAACCCTCGTCGCCACCAAAGCCTGACGATGAGCGCCGACCGCAAACAGCGCCTGCTGGTTTACGGCAATTGTCAGGCCGGTTGGCTCACCCGTTTTCTCGGTGCCTTGCCCGAGGTCGCCGCCCGCTACGAGCTCACCTACCTGACCGACTACGAGCACATCCCGGCGGATCATCCGACGCAGGCGCCGGGCTTCTTCGAAGGCGTCGAAGTGTGCGTTTGGCAAACCGCCGCCACGCGTGGCAACCCGGCCTTTCTCGATGCCATCCCCGCAACCGCGCGGCAGATTCGTTTTCCCACCCTGTGGCTCAAGATGCTCTGGCCGACCTATGTGGTCGACCCCCGCAATCAGCCCGAGCCCAACCATCCGTGGGGCCGCTACCCCTACGGCGATCGCATCGTGGTGCGTCTCCTGGAGCAAGGCGTCGCGCCGACCGACATCCCGGCGCGCTATCGCGAGACCGACCTCAATCAGATCGTGAACCTCGAGCGCTTCGGCCGCATGTGTCTCGCTGAGCTGCGCCACAACGACCGCCAGTCCGACGTCGCCATCACGCCGCTGATCGAGCGCGATCTCGCGAGCCACAAACTTTTCGGCACGGTCAATCACCCGACCTTCCGCACGCTCCACGCGATCGGCACCGGCGTCGCCCAGCACCTGCTCGACGGCGCGGTCGAGTTGCCCGCCGCGCCGGCCAACGCCAACGACGTGCTCGGCGCCGAGGAAGTGCCGCTGCACCCGCAGATCATTGCCCACTACGGCCTGCAATGGACGACGCCCGCACGCCGTTGGCGCTATCGCTCCCGCCTCCTCGATCTCGACACCTATGTGCACGCTTACGCCGCCTGGGAGGACATCGCGATCGCCGAGCCGCCGCAGCTCTGGCTCGAACGCGCCCGCCAGGAAGCCGATCTCGGTCAAATCGCCGAAGCCGAACGCATCCTCCTCGAAGCCGTCGCGAAGTTCCCCGAGCTGCCGCCCTTCCTGCACTACCTCGGCCTGCTGCGACTGCGCCGCAACGCCCCCGTCGAAGCCGAGCAGGTCTTCCGCTTCGCGCTGCAACGCTTCCCGCAACACGCGCCGTTTCACCATCAACTCGGCGTGGCTCTCGCCGGCCAAGGCCTGCTCGCCCCCGCGATCGAAGCGCTCACGCAAGCGCAACGCCTGGAGCCCCAAAACCGCGAAGTAAGCGCCCTGCGCAACAAACTGCAGGTGCTCGCAAGGCGCGCGGCGTGAGCAATCATTAAAGGTGGACGCCGACCTCCGGACGGCGTCCCGCTCTGCCTCTCGACCAACTCCCCCCTTGGGGCAACACAACGCGGTCGGAGACGTCCGCGTCCACCACCCACCTTACGGCAGCACCAGATCCCGCAGGTCGCTCACGAACGGCAGTCCGAGCGCTTCCTGTTGCGCGATGACTTTCGGTTTCGACGTCGCGGAGCGCACCGCGACCGCGGCGATGCCGGCATTGGCCGCGGTTTCCCAATCCGTCGGCATGTCGCCGAGCATGACGCAGTGTTCCGGGTCGAGCTCGTGCTCGCGGATCTTCTCCAGCAAAAAATCCGGCTTCGGTTTCCGGTAACGACTCGGCTCGTCGGGTCGTTCCGGCGCGATGCAGATCTCGGTGAAGACATCGGGTCCGAGCCCAATCAACTCGACCATGCGCACGTTGCAGGCCTCCGCCTCGGCGAGCGTGAAGTAACCGCGCCCCACCCCACTTTGGTTGGTGAGCACAAACAGCAGGTAACCCGCATCGCGCGCTGCTGCGAGCAGCTCCGACACGCCCGGCAACAAGCGGACCTGCGCGGGATCGCGCAGGTAATGCACGTGCTCGATGAGCGTGCCATCCCGATCAAAAAACAAAGCGCCGCGTTTCATGCGGCGCCCTTATCGCGCTTGGTGCGCGCGGACTCAAGCAGCCGCTTGTCCACCGGCTTGGTAAATGTGGCCGGCCTTGTTGACCGTATCCATCATCCAATACGAACGCCAGTGGAGCCAGTCGCGTTCGATGTCGGGGTAATCCGCGCAACCGTCCTCGCGCAGCAAGCGCTCCATCTCCGCATAGCGCGCGGCGGTTTCCCACAGGTGCAGGTTGGACGAGTAGTTCGTCTTGGCCTGATACACGCGCTGACAGGCAAAGAAGGTCTGATCGAAGAACATGCCGTGGCGGAACGCCAGGGAGTGGTTCAGGTAATAATCCACCTGCGGGCCGAGGTTGACCATGAGGTCGTCGATGCTGCGCCCGCCCTGCCCCAACCACCAGTCGGTGCGGAAGATCGCACTCGGCGAGGTGACGACGGAACGGCACTTGAGGAAACCTTCGCAGCATTGGCGCGGGGTGTTGTAGCCAACGGTTTCGGCCGTGCCCATGCCACCAGTGATCTTGTTCAACTCATCGGTGAAGATGCCGCAGATGCCGTAAAACCCGGCCGGGCGTTCGTCGCGCTCCAGTGCCGTTACGGCGCGTTGGAAGAACTCCTTGTTGGCCACGAAGTCATCGGCCGCGGTGCAGTAAAGATACTTGCCGCGCACCCGCGACAACATGTCCTGCGCGGCCGGCATCACGCCGCGGTTTTCCGGGAAGTAGTTCACCTTGAGGCGCGAGTCCTTCTTTTCGTATTCGCGCAGGATGTCGCGGCTCTCATCCGTCGAACCGTCTTCGGTGACCACGATTTCAAAGTCCCGAAACGTCTGCATGAGCATGCCGTTGAGGCACTGCCGCAGGTAGCGGCCGTAGTTATAGCTGGCGAAGCAGACGGAAAGGAGCGGCGGACGGGAGGACATCTGAAGGGGAATCGAAAGGGTCAGCTTTAAGCGTTGGTGGAAGCCACCGGCGCGGGGACGGGAGCCGGGCTGTCATCCCACGTTGGGATCATCATCGCCTCGGCAAATTCACGGCGTTCAAGCAGCGGCGCCATGTCTTCCAACGGTCGGGCGGCAAAGGTGCCATCTTCGCGCTGGCGGAATCCCTGGCGGGGCGTGATTTCCTGATTCGGCGCGGTGTGCACCACGCACAGGCTTGGACCCGGAGCCGCCAGAGCGGCGGCCAAACCGTCGGTCAACTGCCCGCGCTCGGTAATCTCAAAGACTGGCAACCCATAAGCGGCGGCCACCTTGGTGTAGTCGGGCAGACTCACGCCGCCCGACGCCTGCGAACCGGTGTAGCGTGCGCCGAGAAACTCACTCTGCGTGTGGCGGATCGACATGTAGCCGCGGTTGTCGGAGATGAAGATTTTGACCGGCAGTTGATGATGCAGGATCGTTTGCAACTCCTGGATATTGAGTTGCGCGCTTCCGTCCCCGCACAGGCAGATGGTGCGACGACGTTCCCCACCGATGCAGATGCCAATGCTCTCCGGAAAGCCGGACCCCATCGAACACAGGGCGGTCGAGAGATACATGCGTTGCCGGCCCTTCAGCTCAAAGGTCTGGAAGGAGGTGTAGACGTTGGTGCCACCGCCATCGACGACGATGAGATCGTCCTCTGCGCTCAGATTCGACAAGGTGCGCACGTAGTCGTAGGGGCTGATCTCACCCTCAGTCGGTGCCGGCGGCTGCAGGTAGTCGCGGTAACGTTCGCACGCCGCCATCCAAGCGCCCCGCGAGGCCGGCGCCGCGAAGGGCGCCCGGGTGATCAGCCGATCAAGGAAGCGCCCCGCATCCGCCTGCACGGGCAGGTGCACCGGCACGGTGCGTTCGGCGAGTTCATCGGGGTCGATGTCAACGACCACGACCTTCGCTGTGCGGGCAAAGGCGTCGAACATGGTCCCGGTCACCGGAATGTTCAGGTGGGAGCCCACCGCGATGAGCAGGTCACAGTTCTGCACCGCGAGGTTGGCGCCACGCTGGCCGGCGACACCCGGCCGACCAAGGTTGAGCGGATGCCCGCTGGGCATCACGTCGATGGCGCCCCAGGTGGTGACAAAAGGAAGTTGGGTTTCTTCAACCAAGCGCGCGAACTTGTCGCGGGCCCCGCTGCGCACGACGCCGTAGCCGGCCAGCAACAAGGGACGCTCCGCCTGCGCGATCCAAGTGGTGAGGGTGTCGATCGACTCCGTGGCCGGCTCCAGCACGAGCTCGGCCGTGGTGGCGTCTTCGGCCGGATCGTAGTGCCGGCAGGTGAGCGGATCGATTTCGGTCCACTGCAGGTCGAGCGGCAGGTCGATCCACACCGGCCCGGGGCGACCGCTGGTGGCGAGATGGAGCGCACGGCCGAGTTCGTAGGGAAAGTCTTCGGCCTTTTCGACCATGACGGCCGACTTGGTCAGGCTCTCTACCAGCGGAATCACATCCAGTTCCTGCGTGCCCAGTTGGCGGATACGCTTGTGCCGGGTGGTGTGCGCCACCCGGGTCTGGCCCGACACAAAAAGACAGGGCACCGAATCCAGCCACGCGGCCGCGAGCCCGGTGATGGCATTGGTCACGCCCGGACCCGTCGTCACGAAACACACCCCGAGATTTTCGGTGATGCGCGCATTGGCCTGCGCGGCGAAGGCCGCCGCCTGTTCGTGGTGATGAAAGATCGGCTCGATGCGACCGGTCTGCGCGGCCGAATCGAACAGGTGCACGACGGCGCCACCGGTGAGGCCAAAGACGTGCTTCACGCCGTGGTCGGCGAGGGTCTCGGCGAGGTAGTCGGTGAGTTTCATGACGAAGCAGCGGAGGGTTGCGCCGGAGGGTTTCAGCCCACGCCGTTGAAGTGGAAATAGTGCCGGGCCTGACCGCCCTCGACCGGGACGATGGAGCCCACGCAGAACGAGGCCTGCTGCGAGCAGAGCAGCGCCACCATGGGGCTGATCTCATCGGTGCGACCGAAACGCTTCAGCACGGTGCGCTCTTCCAGGTATTTTTCGGCGTGCTCGGGACGTTCCTCCATCACGGTGGCCCAGTGGCCGCGCTCGGTGAACACGACGCCGGGTAACACGGCCGACATGACAATGCCGTCGGTGGCAAGCACGCGGCCCATGGAGCGGGTGTAGGCGGTGTAGGCCGCCTTGACCGAGCAATACGGCACGGGCCCACTGTTCTCCATCGAAGCCCCGGCGGAGATGTTCACGATCCGGCCCCAGCCCTTCTCCTTCATCGACGGGATGAAGCAGTTGTTGGTTTCGATGTGCACCTCGAGGTTGAGGCGGAAAATCCGGCGCCAGTCGGTGATCGGACACAGCGGATCGGTCACGCCCAGCGTGTCGCCCACGTTGTTGACGACGATGTCGGGCACGCCCCAGTTGGCGCGCAATTCGTCGGCCATGCGTTGCGGGCCGCCCTCTTCGGCAATGTCGATGACGATAGCGTAGTGGCCGGCATCCTTGCCGCCCAGGCGTTCGAGTGCGGCAGCGGCGTCATCGGGTTTGCGGGTGGTGAAGGCGACACTCACGCCCTCACGGGCGAGCTCGGCGCAGATGGCGGCGCCGATGCCGGTGGCTCCGCCGGTGACGACGGCTTTCTTTCCTTTGATTCCAAGATCCATGGCTGGGGTTCCGTGGTTAAGCAGCGACCTCCTCGGCCGCTTTGGCCGCCAGTTCCTTGGCGACTTCGATGATGATGTCTTCCTGACCCGCCACGACTTTGCGGCGGCCCAGTTCGAAATAGAGATCGCGCGCATCGACGCCGAATTGGCGGGAGATGCGGGCGGCGGGTTGGGCAAAGGTCGAGACCACGCCGGCCATGCCACTCACGATGCTGCCCGAACGCACGACAGGCACGGTCTCCAGGATCTGCTCCTCGGCGAGATCGGACAACTCGAGCACCTTGTAGAGATCGATCCCGGTTTCATAACCGAGCTTATGCAACACACCCACGAGCACCTCGAGTTGGGTGTTGCCGGCGCCGGCGCCAAAACCGCGGGCCGTGCCGTCGACGATGGTCGCACCGACTTCGAGGGCGGCGACGGAATTGGCCACCGCCATGCCGAGGTTGTTGTGCGCGTGAAAACCGACCGCGATGTCGAGGCCCTGAACCATGACGTCAACGCGGCGCCGCACCTCATCGGGCAGCAGCGCGCCGGCGGAGTCCATGAGCACGACGCCTTGGGCACCAGCATCGGCCATCTTGCGAGCCTCCTCGCGCAGCGTTTCCGGCTCGGCCATGTGACTCATCATGAGGTTGCCGTAGGCCGCGCAGCCGCGTTCGCGGGCGTAGGTCAGATGACGGAGCGTGGTGTCGGCCTCGGTGCAATGCGAACCCACGCGCACGACCTCGGCACCGAGATCGATAGCCGGGCCCAGGTCGCGTTTGATGGTGCCGAAACCAGCGATCACAAACACGCCGAGACGGGAGCGCTGCAGGTTGGCGCGGGCGACCCGAATCATGTCGGCATCGGACACCCGGGCGAGACCGAGTTGCAGAGAGGACGCAGCCAGACCGTTGCCGTGGCCGACCTCCACCACCGGAATGCCGGCGACATCGGCGGCGCGACAGTAGGCCCCGATCTGGGCTTCGCTGAGTTGGTGCGCGACCGCGTGGTTGCCGTCGCGGAGGGTGGGATCACTGACGAGAATCGAGGTCATGCGGCGACGAGCTCCGGGATAGGCACCTCGCCGGCCGGGATGCGTTCGGCGGCGGCGATGGCGGCGCAGTTGATGATGTCGAGATTGCCGGCGTAGGTCGGCAGCGAGTCCCCGCGACCGGCGACCCGGACCATGACGACCACACGGTTTTGTTCATAGACCGGCGGCACGATGAGTTCGTAACCCGGCACGTAAGCGCGGATGCGGGTGATCATGGCGTCGACGCTGGCCCGCACCCGGTCGAGGTCGGCCGAGGCCACTTTGGCGCTCACGGTCGTTTGCATGTGAATCGGCGGATTGGCCGGGTTGAGAATGAGAATGGCCTTGGTGCGGGCGCAGCCGGAAAAGCGCTCCAGGCCGCGCTCGGTGGTTTCGATGTATTCGTCGAGATTGGCGCGGGTGGCGGGGCCGGCACTGAGGGACGCGATGGAGGACACCGCCTCGATGTATTCGATATCCGGCAATACCGCGGCGAGCGCGTGCGCCATGGGGATGGCAGCCTGGCCGCCGCAGCTCACCATGTTGATGTTCTGGGCTAGTTCGGCGCCGTGCGGATCGACCGCGGGCACGAACATCGTCCCAAGGTTGGACGGCGTCATGTCGATGACCCGTTTGCCGAGCTGGCGCAGCAAGGGCCAGTGCCGTAGATGATCGGCCGCCGAAGTGGCATCGAAAACCACATCGCAAACCGACGGTTCACGGGTGATCGCATCGATGCCGTCGGCTGAAACCCTCACCCCGAGTTCGCGCGCCCGAGCCAACTGCGGGCTCATAGGATTGCGCCCCACGAACAGGCCACATTCGAGCAAAGGAGACCGCAGGACTTTGACCAACAGGTCGAAGCCGATTCGGCCGCTGCCGAGAATGGCGACTTTGAGTTTGGGCTCCATACGCAAGGGTCAGAAGGGGTTGTTCGGCAGGAGGAGATACCGCGCGCGTTTTTCGATCAAACGTGGGACCAAGGTGCGGGCGCTGTCCAAGGCCGTGAGCAGCACCGCGTGGTCGGAGAGGTCATCGAACTCGGCGCCGCTCGCGATCGTGGTGGCGATGCTCGGCCAGGTTCGACCGGTCTTGTCCGGGTTGTCGTCCACAATGGCCAGGAGTTCGCTGAAATCGGTGCCCATGTGATAAGCGAGCGTCGGCACCATTTGGGCGGCGCCAAACCCCACCGCCGGCACGCCGCGATCCAGGTGCGAATCCAGTTGGGCCTTGAGGTCGGCCAGTTGGCGCCGGTAGCGAGTGAACTGCTCCCGAATGCCCGCGGTAGCGTGCGCCGCCGGACGGACTTCGGTTTCGAAAAAGCCGGCGTGGTCCGGCTTGCGAAACGCCACCATCATCGTGCCCAGCCAATAACCGTAGTTGTAGCGATGATCGATATACTCGCCGCCCAAACGGGCGATCATGCGCTGCACCGAAGCCAACGAGAAGTAGTTGAGGTGTTGGTGGAAAATTTGGTCGAAGCGATTGATCGCGAGCAAGGTATCCAGACTCGGAATCTCGATCATGAACAAGGCCCCCGGACGGGCGTGCTCGAAGATCGGACCGAGGGAGGCCAAGGGGTTGTCGACATGCTCCAGGGTGTGGACCGACACCACCAGGTCGGGCGCTTGCGGTAGATCCGCGGAGCCGATCTCCTCGATGTATTTCCCGAACACCTTGATCTCACCGGCCTCAGCCGGTTGATGGTCCTTCCAGATCGGATCGAACCCGGTCAGGTGCGTGGCGCGGGCTTGCAGCTTCTTGAGCAGGTAGAGGTCGTTGCAGCCGATCTCGGCGACCGATTCGAAATGCCGGTCGCCGGCCACATCCTCGATGAAACGATGGAAGAAGTCATTGCCCCGGGTGGAAATGGGACTGAGCGAAGACCGGTGCGTGTAGGTGTCCTGATAAAGGTAGGTTGGGTCGACCGAGTCCCGGAGCTGGCCGTGACCGCAGGCGGTGCAACGCAGCAGCGCCTGGTCGAACTCGGGGTAGTCGGCCCGGGTCTGGGGAGTAACAAAAATGCCGGTCAGCGGCAGGCGCGGCAGATCGAGCACCTCCTCCAGTGCGTTGCAGCCGCAGGCGGAGCAGCAGGAGCGTTGGTGGGTGGCGACTTTTTCAGCACGAGGTTTTTCAAGCGTGGAGGGCATCGGAGGTGCGGCGGTGAAGGTTGAGGATCGGGTGTAGTGTAAAAAGGGTGACGACTCAGGCGGCGGCGCTGAGCGCGGGAAGCGAAGCTACGGTGGCAGGGGCGTCGGGCAGGAATTGGAACGCGTCCGCGAGGTCGGCCACAGAGCCCGGGTAGGGCCGGCGGATCTGATCGGTCGCGGCAAAGGGCAAAGTCGTCGGCGCGGCGTTGGCATCAAAAACGACTTGTGGCACCGCGCTGAAGTGAGCGGCGCAGGATACGCCCGAGGTGTAACCGAGGTAACCTTGCACGGTCTCGAGCAGCGCAAGCTGCGTCATGGTTTCGATGCCCAGATCGGCTGCGCGGTAAGCGCCAGCGCCGAGGCGCCAGCAGAACTCCACCGGCTCGTCCCCCAGCACGATAAATTCGCACTCCCCGGGCCGGGCATGACGGGCGAAGAACTCCATCCACTGGGAGACCAGCGCAAAGGGATCATCGGCCTGCGCGAACACCGACCGCGGCACATGCACGGCATAGAGTCGCGCGGCGAAGTGGCGGCGGAGGGTCCGAGCGGCGCGGCGGAGGGCATCGGACCAGTGCAGCCGCGGAGTCACCCCACGGGCGGCGCTGAACTCGATGAGCGGAGAAATATCAATGGCGGCTTCGTCGGCGGTTTGCGCAGGCCGCGGCAAGGCGACGGTCCGATGATTTTCCGCGGCGGTGGTCTCAATTTGGAATGCGAAGCCGGAGGCCGCAAAAACACGGCGCAGCAGCATTTCTCCCTGCGGCCACCGTGGCGACGTGCCGCAGAGGTTTACCCGCAGGGCGGTGGCGACATCGCCGCCGTCATTACTTTGGACCCAAGCGTTCAGCTCCGCCCGCATGCGCAGCAGCAGAGCATCGGCCAGCGACGGCGTGCGCTGGGTGAGATCCCAGCTGATCGCCGCGGCGGTGGCGGTGGATTGCGCGTTGGATGTAGGACGGGACATCAGGCGGCGGCGGGGAAGGTCACCATCGTGTGCACGGCCTCTCCCTGGCGCATGGCGGTGATGGCTTGGTTGATGTCGGTGAGCGAGGTGCGGTGCGTGACCATGCCTCGCGGGTCGAAGCGTCCGCCGCGCATGGCGCGGAGGTAACGCGGGATGTCTTCGGCCGGGCGGCTGGACCCGCCTTCGGTGCCGGTGAGCACCTTGCCGAAATGCAATGGCAGTGTATTGAGTGAAAACTGACGGTCGTGGCGCATCACGCCGATGAGCACGAGGCGGCCGGTGCGGCCGAGGAGTTGCCAGGCTTGATCGAGCACGGCGGGTTGACCGGTGCCGTCAATCACGACGTCGACGGACTCGCCGTCGAGCAGCGTGCGCACACGTTCAACGAGATCGTATTTCGAGGTGTTAACCGTGTGGGTGGCACCGAACTGGGCCGCCTTTTCAAGCTTGTTGGGCAACAGGTCGGCCGCGATCACCGGGTAGGCGCCGGCGAGGCTGGCGGCCTGAATGGCGCCGAGGCCGATGCCGCCCGCGCCGATGACGAGCACGGACTCGCCGATCTCAACCTTGGCCTCACGCGTGACGGTGCCGAAGCCGGTGGTGAGCGTGTCCGCCAGGAGCGCGGCCACCTCGAAGTCGACGTCGGCCGGGATGACGGTGAGGCGGTTCTCCGAGACGACCGTGAACTGCTGGAAGGTGGTGATGTTGCCGGCGTTGATGACCTGCGAACCGCGGCGGTATTGCACGGGCTTGGCGTTGATGCCCTTGCCCGGGCGCCAGTGCACGACGACGTGGTCGCCGGGTTTGACCTGCGTGACCTCGGGGCCGACCTCGCGCACGACGCCGCCCGCCTCATGACCGAGCAGATGTGGCAGGTAACGATCGGGGCCCTTGGCGCCGTCGATCTCACCAAGCTGCGAACCACAGATGCGCGTCGCCCGGATTTCGACCAACACGTGCCCGTAGCCGAGCACCGGCAGCTCGATCTCGTCGATCTCGAGCGGTGCGCGCTGCTGCACTAAAATGGCGGCCTGGGTTTTCATCTAAGGCAGTTTTTTAACCACGGATGGACACAGATAGACCCGGATAGGGTGCCTGATATCTGTGTGCATCTGTGTTCATCCGTGGTGGAAAAATTCGGTTGGACGGGTCGTGGTTGATCAGGGGATGAACCAGTAGAAGTCGCCGGTGTAGCCGACTTGCTCGAAGAGGCTCTTCCAGTCGTCGACGTGGAAGTAGGACTCGGCGGTGAGGATCCAGGAGAGGAGACGTTGGTGCTCTTCTTCGGTGTGCCAGGCGTCGACGGTGATGTAGGACGCGCCGCGGCTCACGCGCTCGATCTCGGCCAGGGCGCGGCCGCAGGCGGCGGGGGCGAGGTTGTGAATCGAGTTAATGGATACAACGAAATCGAAGCTGTCGTCGGCGTAGGGCAGTTTCTCGCCCGAACCGATGTCGATAAATTCGCCCATGCCGCCGTGGGCGTTGAGCTTGGCGTAGGTCGAGACATCGATGCCGCGCACGGTGCAGTTGGGCAGCACCTGCTTGAAGTCGTGCATGAGGAAACCCTTGGCGGCGCCGACATCGAGGATGCGGGCGTCGGCCGGCAGGTTGTAGAACTCCACCATGCGCTCGGCCACCGGCAGCCAGCGGCCATCATAGCGGTAACCGCCGTAGCCGTGGCGGCGCTCGCCGTCGAAGAAGTCGAAGTCGAAGCGCTTCGCGATGGCACGGTCGGCGGCGGTCTTTTCCTCGGCGCGAGCCTTCAGGTTGCGTTTGGTCTGCGGCAGCCGATCGAGCAGGTTGATCTCGCGGCCGATGCGGACAGGGGGCGGTAGCGTGGCGGTGTCGCTCATGTTGAAAGTGGCTTGGCTTAAAAGGGGCCGGTGAAGGCGGGGTTGGGTTTGTCGAGTTCGACGCCGGCGGGCACGACGAGGTCTTCGTCGCGGGGCGCGAGGTCGAGGCACTCGCGGACGGCGGCCATGATGTGGCCGGCGCGCGGATAATAGTCGGCGGCGAGCGAGGGGCTGGTCGGCGTCGGGCAGTCGGGAATGCACACGCGCTTGGGCGCGGCCTTGAGCGCGCCGAAGGCGGATTCGCTGATCGAGGCGATGAGTTCGGCACTCATGCCGGCGGAAGCCCAGGCGCCGTCGGCAACGACCAACCGGCCGGTGCGCCAGATGGATTGGATGAGACTCTCGCGATCGAGCGGACGCAGGCAACGCACGTCCACGACCTCGGCCTCGATGCCTTCGGCGGCGAGGCGGTCGGCGGCTTCGAGCGCTTCGATGACCATGTAGGACATCGCCGCAATGGTGACGTGTTCGCCTTCGCGGGCGGTGCGGGTCGGACCAAGCGGCACGGTGTAGTGGCCCTCGGGCACGGGGCCGGTAAGGTGATGCAACCAGCGGTGCTCGAGGAACACAACGGGATCGTCGTCCTCAATCGCGGCGATGAGCATGCCCTTGGCGTCGTAAGGCGTGGCCGGCATGGCGACCTTGAGACCGGGAATGTGGGCAAACCAGGACTGCAACGATTGTGAATGTTGCGGCCCCTGCCCCCAACCGCGGCCAATGATGGCCCGCATCACGAGGGGGACTTTTTCCTGGCCGCCGAACATGTAGCGCCACTTCGCCGCCTGGGTGCAGAGCTGGTCCATCGACAGCAGCGCAAAGTCGAGTCGCTGGTGGTTGATGACGGGGCGCAGGCCGTTGAGGGCGGCGCCGAGCGCGACGCCGGTCATGCCGGCTTCGGCGCAAGGCATGTCCATCACGCGGTCTTCGCCGAACTCAAGGTGCAGGTTGAGGGTGGTGCCGAAGAAGCCCTTGGGATCGGTGACGCCGAGGCCCATGAGCGAGACGGACGGGTCACGCGCGAGGCAGACCGCGAAGGCTTCGCGGATGGCGGCGGCGTAGGAAAGGGTGCGGGGTTCGCGGCTCATCGTGAATCGGGCGGTGGGTTCAGGCGGCGGCGTAAACGTGGTCGGCCAGCGAAGCGTTGGCCGGGAAAGGCGCGTGCTCGGCGGCGGCGAAAGCGCGGTCGATCTCGGCTTGGATGGCACGGATCTCGGTGGCGTGCGCGGAAGCATCGAAAGCGCCGAGTTCGGTGAGGAGCTTTTGCAGTCGGGCAATGGGATCGCGTTCGCGCCACTCGAGGTATTCGGCCTCGGTGCGGTAGCCGATGTGGTTGTCCCAACCCGGCCCGCAGTGCTCGCGCCAGCGGTAGGTGGCGAGCTCGAGGAAGACGGGGCCCTCCCCTGCCCGCGCGGATTCGGCGGCGCTGCTGGCGAGGGCGTGCACCGCGAGGGCGTCGTTGCCGTCACCGTGAAGCGTGCGCAGGCCGTGGCCGGCGGCGATCTGGTGGATGGCGCGTTTATCCGGTTGGCGGACACGCATGGGCGAGTAGACCGAGTAGAGGTTGTTCTCGCAGGCGTAGACGATGGGCAACTGGTGCAGCTGGGCGAAGTTGAGGCTCTCGTGGAAGACCCCCTCTTCGGTCGCGGCATCGCCGAGGAAGGCGACCGTCACGCGGTGGATGCCGCGTTGCTTGTCGGCAAAGGCGAGACCGGTCGCGATCGGGATGGTGCTGCCGACGATCGGCACGGCGCCGAGGAAACCGGCGGCGCGATCGATCAGGTGCATCGAGCCGCCGCGGCCGCCGCAGCAACCGGTGACGCGGCCGTGCATCTCGGCGATCATGGCGTCGAGATTGCCGCCCTTGGCAAGGTAGTGGGCGTGCGAACGGTGACCGCTCATGGCGAGGTCGTCGGCCTGCAGGGCGGCGCACACCCCGGCGGCGGCGGCTTCCTGGCCGATGGAGAGGTGCACCGGGCAGCGCATCTGCTGCTGCGGGTAGCGGTCGGCGATGGCTTCCTCGACGAGGCGAATGCGCTCCATCGAGCGGAGCAGGCGGGTGGCCAATTCGAGGTCGGCCGACGGGATGCTGGGGGTCATCGACGTCATGGCGGTGGTCTTGGTAGAGCGGCGGTTCCGGTGGCGGCTCAGGCGGCGACGGCGAGGCGCTTCATCGTCTTGATGTTGTAGCTGTTCTCCTCGTCACGGAGCAGGCCGGACTCGAAGGCGGCCTTCACCTCGAGGATGGCGTCCTCCACGCAGAACGACGGGGTGAAACCCGTGGCGAGGAGCTTGTCGGAACAAAGTCGATACGAGCGCGGATCGTTGGACGGCGTGCAGACGATCTCGGCCGGCACGTGCTTCGTGACCATCTCGGCGATTTGGCGAATGGAGATGTTCTCGAAGCCGGCATTGTAGATGCCCGGATGATCGCGACCGCACTCCAGGAAGTGGTGGTAAACGCGGATCATGTCGCGCAGGTGAATGTTGGGGCGGGTCTGGTCGCCACCGAAGACGGTGATGACGCCCTTGGTGAGGGCGGACATGGTCAGGATGTTGACCGAGAGATCGAGGCGCTGGCGGGCGGACACGCCGCAGACGGTGGCGGGGCGCACGATGTTCACGCAGATTTGGTCGGCGTAGCTGAGCAGCACGCGCTCACTGACCATTTTGGTCTTGTTGTAATCGGAAATGGGGACGAGCGAAAGGTCCTCGGTGACGCGCTCCTCTTCCTTCACGCCGTAGACGCTGCCGGAGCTGGCGTAGATGAACTGGCCGACACCGTGGGCGATGGCCTTCTCGACCAGCCGCATGGTGGCGAGGGCGTTGACCTCCCAGTTGAGCTTGGAGTCGAGGTCGGCGCAGGGATCGTTGGCGACGTTGGCCAGGTGCAGGATGACGTCGATGCCCTCCATCGGCACCGCGTCGATGTCGCGGATGTCGGCGCGAACAACGGTGAGCTCGGGGTGCGGCGTCAGGTAATTGCCGAACCACTGGATGTCGACGACGGTGACCTTGTGGCCAGCGGCAAGGAGCGATTGGGTGAGCGGGGTGCCGACATAGCCGCAGCCGCCGGTGACGAGTAAGTTGAGTGGTTTGGACATGGAGTGTGCCGTGGTTTCTGGGTTCGCGCCCGAAGGTTGCAGTCCATGTGCCAGTTGGATGAAGTGTGATGCTATTATCTGTCTACCAACGTTTTAAATTTCCATGAAATTTCCCGAAACAGAATCCGAGATTCGCACGGAACGGAACGGCCCCCGGCCGGGAAAATTATGCCGGATGCACCAGCCCCCCCTTCCCACGTGGCGCGCCCATAAACCGAATGTTCGTATTACGAACATTGCGTGCTCCCGACGGCCGGAAGTGCGAGCACGGCGCGGGGTGTGCACGGCAGGAGGTTCTGCGGCTCGGTAACGGGATGGCGCAGCAGAGGTGCGCGCCGTAACTACCGAGGCATCACGATCCTTCCTCGCGATCCCGCTCCCCGAACGTAGCGATGCCCAATGTTCGTAATACGAACATTGGGCATGAGTCGGTTTGGGATTTGGTTGGCTTGCGTCCGGGCTGGGGGCGCGTGGGCGCGGGATGCGCTCAGGCGACCACCAAGTGCGGCGTCGCGGGGACCGGGAGATTGTAGTGGTTCTCCTGTTCGCGGAGGCGGCCCATGCGGTATTCGGCGGCGATCTCCCAGATGGCGTCGTCGAGATTGTAGGTCGGCTTAAAGCCGAAATGGGTCAGGCGACTGCTGTCGAGCTGCGCCGCCTGCGGGTTCTCGCTCTGCACGACCTCGAGGTCGGCGGGAATCTGGGCCGCGACGCGCAGGGCAAGATCGAGATGGGTGCAGGTTTCGAAACCGGCGTTGAAGAGGCCGGCCGGCAGGTGGCGGTCGAGCAAGGTGGTGAAGAGGCGGATGAGGTCGCGCAGGTGGGTGTGGGTGGCCGTCTCGGTGGCGCCATTCACGGTGATGCGGCCGCGGGTAAGGGCCTGCATGGCGTAAAGGTTGACCGGCAGGTCGAGACGCATGCGGGGTGAGACGCCGCAGACGAAACCGGGACGGACGATGTCGACGCGGAGGTCGCGGTGGTAGCTTTGCAGGAGGCGCTCGGCGTGGACGAGCGACTGGGTGAGCGGGCCGTCGATCACGACCGGATCGGCCTCGGTGCGCGGGCGGTCGAGGGTGTTGCCGTAGACGGCGGCGGCGCTGCAGTGAATGAAGTGCGGCACGCCGGCATTGATGGCGTGTTCCACCAGGAAGGTGGTGGCGCCGACATTGGTTTCCCAGACCAGATCGGGATTGAGCGCGGCGGTATCCGGATCGGCGATACTGGCGAGGTGAATGACGGCGTCGAACTCGGCGAGATCGAGCGTGGTGAGATCGCGGAGATCGGCGAGGCGCAGCGTGAGGTTCGGATGCGGCGGGAGATTGCAGCCGTGGAAGCCGGCATCGATGACGGTGACCTCATGGCCGAGGGCGAGGAGGGTTTGGGTGAGGGGGGCGCCGAGGTAGCCGCAGCCGCCGGTAACAAAAAGGTTCATTTGAGAGGGAGAAGTGAAAGTGAAGGTGAGAGGGAAAAGGCAGGCGGAGATTCGCCCCCAGCTCCCGTCGCGAGAACCTCGCGGCGGGGGCGATCTCCGGGACCAATCGGCGATCGCGCAGCGCTGGATGGGTGGTGAATCACGTCACGGAAATGGGTTTTGCATGCCGTGTGCCAACTGGCGACCGGGCGACGCAAGCATCTGATGTAAAAAGAAATAGAGATGAAACCACCGTTTCAACAAGGCGGCGATCCCAGGTAGCGAACCTGGTGGCGGCAGAGTTTGCCGGGGGAGACCGACAAAGGTGGACGCCGACGTCCCGACGGCGTCGGGCGCGCTGTGTTGCGTCCGCCTACCCCATCCAAGGCAAGACCGCGTCCGGAGGTCGCGGTCCACCCCACGGACCGGGGTCGCCGACCCCGGCTACAGCTCGGAGCCGTCAGGTAGCCGCGCGCGCGAGCTCGTGCTCGCGCGTTCCGCTTGCCGAATACCCGCCGCCCCTAAACGCCAAAACGCGCGCCCGCCGGGTGAACGGCGAACGCGCGTTTTGATGTTTCTCGATGCTCTTCGTCCGGAGGGGCGACGAGCGGCTCGAAAGATCAGCGCAACGGGGCTTCTTTGCGATCGGCTTGGGCTTACCAAGCATCCCCCCACGCGGCGTCCAGACCGCGTGGGGGTAGCTTTGGAAGAAACCGAATCTAATGTGTCATTAACGAAGGAACCTAACTCGATTAACCGAGGAGGCGGAGGGCGGTCTGCGCAGAGCTGTTCGCCTGCGAGAGCATCGCCGTGCCGGCCTGCACCAGGGTGTTGTATCGCGCGAGTTGCGTCGATTCCTGGGCCACGTCCACATCGGTGATGCGGGAAGTGGCGGCTTCGAGGTTGGCCTTGTTGACCGAGACGAGCTCGTTGGCGAAGCCGAGACGGCTTTGCTCAGCACCATTGGCCGCACGGAAGGTGGCGACGTTCTGGATCGCGGTGGTGATGTTGGCGAGCGTGATGTCACCGAGGTCGGTCACCGAGGAGGAGGTGAGCGCGCCGACACCCGTGGAGGTGCTGGTGAGATCGCGACCGGCCAGCGACACCGAGGCGGAGGTCTGGTCTTCAGTCGTATTGACGGTCAAAGAAGTGGAGCCGAACAGGGAAACGCTGTTGAACTTCTCTCCGGCGACGGCGGTCAACTGCGTCTGCAGAGCGGTGAACTCCTTGTCGTAGTTGGCCAGGTCGGAGCTGTTCTTGGTCGGATCGGAGTAGAGCGTCTTGAGCTCAGACATACGATCGAGGACCTTACCAGCGACCTTGAGGGCGCCATCCTGAGTCTGCAGGAAGGAAACGGCGTTACCGATGTTGGTCTGCACGGCGCCGGAACGTTTCGCGGCGGCGGAGAGCTTCATCGACACGGCGAGACCACCGGCGTCATCAGAAGGGTTGACGATCTTCGAGCCGCTCGAGAGCCGGTTGAGGCTCTTCTGCAGCATGGAGGTTGAAGCGGCGAGGTTGTTGGAGGCCTGAGCCGCCGCGCTATTGGTGTTAATTACCACTGCCATGGTATTTATCTTTCCTTGATATGTTGCGACGTCCGTCGTCGCCACGGGCCCGTTGGAGAACAGCGCGGGCCGCGCCGTTTAATGCATTTGCATCAAAGTATCACCCTGCGAGTGGGTTGCTGGCTGCTAGTGGAAAGCCAAGGAACGATGGGAGGTGCCTGCCACGCGGGCCGGGTCGGGACCAATCGACGATGGCCCGCGTGGCGGGGAACGGTTTTGGAGAACCGCTCCCAAGCAGGATCAGGGACGGCTTACGCCTTACCCGTTGAGCAACTTCAGCGCGGTCTGCGCGCTTTGGTTGGCCTGGGTGAGCATGGCCGTGCCGGCCTGCACGAGGGTGTTCCATCGTGCCAATTGGGTCGACTCTTCCGCGACGTCCACGTCGACGATGCGGGAGGAGGCGGCCTCGAGGTTGGCCTTGTTGACGGTCAGCAGTTCCTGCGCAAATCCGAGTCGGCTTTGCTCCGCACCGTTTTCGGCGCGGAAGGTCGACACGTTTTGCAGGGCGGTCGTGATGTTGGCCAAGGTCACATCACCGAGATCGGTCACCGCGGAGGCGACGAGGACGCCGACGCCAGTCGAGGTGCTCGACAGGTCGCGGGCCGCGATCGAAGTGGTGTTGGTGCCGTCTTCCGAGACAGCGACGGACAGAGCCGTGGTGCCGAAGAGGGCGTTGCCGTTGAACTTCTCCGTGGTGAGAGCCGTGAGCTGCGACTGCAGAGCGGTGAACTCCTTGTCGTAGTTGGCCAGGTCGGAACTGTTCTTGGTCGGATCGGAGTAGAGCGTTTTGAGTTCGCCCATACGCTCGAGGACCTTGCCGGCAACCTTGAGCACGCCGTCCTGCGTCTGCAGGAACGAGACCGTGTTGCTGATATTGACCGAAGCTGCACCGGAACGACGGGCGGCAGCCGTGAGTTTCATGGACACGGCGAGGCCACCGGCGTCATCGGCCGGAGAGACGATCTTGGAACCACTAGAGAGCCGGTTGAGGCTCTTTTGCAGCATGTTGTTCGAAGCGGCGAGATTGTTGGACGCAATCGAAGCCGCGGAGTTGGTGTTAATGACGACTGACATGGTTATCTTCCTTGATAAGTTGCCCTGTCCGTAGGGCGACGGACCGGAGGGAGGTGAAGTCCGGTCACTTCGGGCTCAGCGATTGCTGGGCTTGCCCCTGATTTACGGGTCGTTTGGTCGCGGCCTTTAGCGGCCTTTTGAGCAAAATCGTGTTTTTTTCGTCGAGTCCTCCGCCCGGCCGAAAGGGCTCAAGTTTTGCCCGCCTGCGACGATCACGCACCTAACTTCTCTTTAAACCTATGGCCGGACTACAACTCGCAGGACTCGCTTCAGGCTTCGACTGGAAATCTCTCGTCGACAGCCTCATGTCGCTTGAGCGCGTCCCGATCCAACGACTCGAAAGCGAACAGGTCGTCAACATCCGCAAGAACAACGCCCTCACCGAACTGGGCACGCGCCTCAAGGCCCTGCAGACCGCCAACGACGCGCTCAACGACACCGACCTCTTCAACGCCCGCAGCGCCTCCTCCTCCACGACCGGCTCCACCTGGAACGCCGGCGTCATCGCGGGCGCGACCACGGGCACGCACACCTTCAATGTCACCCGCCTCGCCACCTCCGCCTCCCAGCGCGGCGCGGCCGACATCGCCGAGGGCATCGCGACCACCACCGACGTTTCCGGCGTCACCCTCGCCGCCATGCCCACCGCCACCGCGGTGACCGCCGGCACCTTTTCCGTCAACGGCGCCAAGGTCACCGTCGACACCGCCGACTCCCTCCAGGATGTCTTCGACGCCATCTCCACCGCCACCGGCGGCGACGTCACCGCGGCCTACGACAATGTGACCGACACCATCACCCTCTCCTCCGCCTCGGAGATCGTGCTGGGTGCCGCCAACGACACTTCCAACTTTCTCACCGTCGCCAAGCTGGCCAACAACGGCACCGGCAGCGTCACCTCCAGCAACGGACTCGGCACCGTCGATACCGACGCCGCCCTGACCGACGCCCGCCTCAAGTCCGCCATCACCGCCGTCGACGGCTCCGGCAACGGCACCTTCGCGATCAACGGCGTCGACATCGCCTACAACGTCAACGACGACTCCATCAACGACATCATCGCCCGCATCAACGCGGCCGATGCCGGCGTCACCGCCGCCTACGACTCCGCCGCCGACCGCGTGACCCTTACCAACGACCGCACCGGCGACATCGGTCTGGGGGTCAGCGAAGCCGCCGGTGGCCTGCTCGACGCGCTCGGTCTGACCAGCGGCGCCGGCGCCTCTCTCCAGCGGGGTGTGAACGCCCAGTTCACCATCGACGGTGGCAGCACCATCACGAGCACGAGCAACACGCTGACCTCCGACGTGCACGGCGTCACCGGCCTCGACCTGACTGTCGACAGCACCGGCTCACAGGACATCACGGTGAAGGCCAACACCGACGACATGAAGGACTCGATCAACACCTTCATCGAGAAGTTCAACGCCGTCCAAAGCTACATCGAAGACGCCACCAAGATTACCACCAGCTCCCGCGGTGTCTCCACGTCCACCCTCTCCTCCAATCGCGAGATCCAGGACTGGGCCCGCCAACTGCGGGCCTCCGCCTTTGCCGAAGTGTCGGGTCTCAGTGGTTCGATCGCCCGTCTGGAAAACATGGGCATCGATTTCTCATCGGCCACCTCGACCCTTTCCATCACCGATGCCGCCAAGCTCGACGACGCCCTGACCAACAACGCCGAGGATGTCGCCGCGTTCTTCACCACCGCCGACACGGGTTTCTTCGCCCGTTTCGACAGCCTCATGACCAACTTCATCGGCGACGACGGTAACGGCGGCTACCTCGACGATCAGCAAACCGCGCTCACCGAGACCAACAAGTCCATCGATCAACAGATCGAGGACGCCGAGCGCCGCCTCACCCAACGGCGCGCCGTGCTCGAAGCCGGATTCATTGCCATGGAACAGGCCCAGCAACAGATTCAAAACATGTCGCAACAGATCGCCTCGATCCCGAGCATCGCCCCCACCACCTCGTCCAAGAAGTGACCCGCGCCGCATGAACCGCACCTACCCCCTCGTCGCCCGCGCGCTCCGCCCCGCCTCCCGCCGCCTCCCGACCGCCGCCGTCGGCGCGGCGCTGCTCCTGCTTGGCCTGACCGGTTGCGAATCCGTGCCCGATCGCCTCGCGGTCGATCCCCTCACCCCTTCCTACAAACCGACCAACGTCGCCGGCCCCGACTACCTGCCGATCGAGGTGCGCCGCGTCGCCATCCTCCCCGCCTGGTCGACCCAGCCGCTCGACGGCCGCTCTCTCGACAACGTCGATCAAGCCTTTGTCAACGCCCTCACGCGCGCGGCCCGTTTTGAAACCGTGCCCGTCTCCCGCGACGACCTGCGCAGCTGGGTAAAGCAGCCCGCCGTCGGCTCCACCTCCGCCCTGCCCGCCAACCTCTTCACCGAACTGCGCGCGCAAACCGGCGCCGACGCCGTGCTGTTCATCGACGTCACCACGCACTCCGCCTACCCGCCGCTCGCCCTCGGCCTGCGCACCCGTCTCGTGCGCCTCGACACCGGCGCCACCCTGTGGGCAACCGACGAACTTTTTGACGCCTCCCGCGCCACCGCCGCCGCCGGCGCCCGCCGCCACCACCTGCAAGGCGCCCCCCAACCGGCCGATCTCAGCCCCACCGTCCTGCAAAGTCCGGCCCGTTTCGCCGCCTATGCGGCCGACACGCTGGTAGGGACATTACCCTCCCGTTGATCTTCGTAGCTTTGCTTACGTGTTTTTCACCTAAAGCCGCGCCGACCCGCGCCGATAGTTCTCTCAACACACTTACATAGTCTGCTCTCCGGAACAGGCGCCCACCAACGAATCAAGGACCAAACAAATGATTCACTCCACGTCACCATCCAATCGACCGTCCGCGCCCATCAACGCCGACGTGAACCGCGAAAAGCGGGTCACGAGCTCCGTTGAACCGGGCTCGGACCAGATCTATTCCGGCGCTTCGGCCCACATTAAGGCCGAACTCGCCCGCCATCCCGAGATCCGCAGCGAAGTCGTCGAGCGCGCTCGACACTTTGTCGAAGATCCGGCCTACCCGCCGCGCGAGGTGATCGACTCGATCGCCCGCGAGCTCCTCACCAAAGTTTCCGCCGAGGCCTGAGTCCTCCCTACCGCCCTATGATGCCCGCCGCCTACGCCCGTCAGTATCAGAACCAAGCTGTCCTCAGCGCCTCGCCCGGCCAGCTCGTGCTCATGCTCTACGACGGGACGCTCAAGTTTCTCCGCCAAGCGATCGACGGGTTCTCCCCGCAGCATGACGAGATCCAGCGTATCGCGGTGGTGCATACCGCCTTGGGCAAGGCCGGCGCCATCCTCGCCGAACTTCAGTCGAACCTGAACCACGACGTCGGTGGCGACTACGCCGCCAACCTCGACCGGCTCTACGACTACTACCAACGCCGCCTCCACGAAGCCAACATCAAGAAGGACGTCGAGGCCATCCAAGAGGTGCTCAACCTCGTCACCGAACTGCGCGACGGCTGGGCCGAGATGCTCCGCCAACAGGAAGCACCCACCGCACAGGTCGCCTGATTTTTTGCGGGGCCCCGCGCCTCGACCTTCCTCCTCACCATGCCGGCCACCACCGCCCAGCTCACGCTCGACCTCGAGCAGCTGCTCCAGCGGGCACTGAGCCGCTCCGGCACCGGCGCCTGGTCTGCCGCCCTCGAAGCCATCGAGCGCGCCTCCAAGATTCTCCCGCTGGTGGCCACCCGCAACGATCATCAGCCCGCCGCTCTCGGCCGCTGCGCCCAACTCTTGGGCGACCTGCACAGCCGCTTCGGCCAAGCCACGGCGGCCACCCGCGAGGAACTCGATCGCCTGCGCCAGGCGCAATCCCGCCTGCGCCCCACCCGCAACGCCTACACGCAGTCCGCCGCCGGCCAAACCGGCCGCCCGCGCATCGACACCAGCGCCTGAGGCTTTTCCGGCAAGGACAAGGTGCCTGCCAGTGGACGCCGGCGTCTCCGACGGCGTAACGCCGCGTCAGCCTCATCCACCGCATGACCACGAGGATCTGCTTTGTCAGGCGGAACAAATTGCCCGGATAGGGGCCGTTAGGCACAGCCACTCCATCCGCGTAAATCCGTGATATCCGTGGCGACAATACGATCCCGCCAAGTAGAGGTAGCGCGTATGGGTCACGCCTTTACCACCAAGTGGACCGAACGGTGCCGACCGACACTCAGGCACTCGCCTGCAGCGGCACATCTGCCATGCCCGCATCGGTGTGACCGATCGGCGTGGTGGTCGCCGCACTCGGCGCCCCGGCGAGCCACAGCTCGGCCAGACGGGAGGCTGACTCTTTCCAAATCGTGAGGCGATTGACCTCGTTCGGATAGACCGCGACCTCGCGGGTTTCCTCGCTGCCGGCCCAATGCACGACCGCCTTGAGGCAGTCCCGGCCATCGGCCAGTTCGAAGCACTGCACCGCCACGACATCCCCCTCCGGCGTCAGTTGCAGACGGGCCAGTCCCTGGCGGAAGTCGATCGCGCGCGACGTTTGCCCGGTGATGGCGTCGGGTTTAAGTTGGCGGATCGTATCTTCGACTTGGGAGAGAAAAGAGAGCGGGCGCATAGCGGGATAACCCTGCAATCGGCCGGGCAGGCCCCGGCTTAAGGAAAAAATTGCACCGCTTTCCCCTTTCCACCCTACCTCGCGCATCACTAGTTTGACCATCCTACCGGCATGCCCCTCGAGAGAATACTGGTCGTTGACGACGAACCGCTTATCCAACGCTCCCTCGGCGAGCTCCTGCGACGACGTAAATATCACGTCACCATCGCGGGCTCGATCCGCGAGGGCGAGGAGCAGTTGGCCAAGGAAGTCTTCGACCTCGTCATCCTCGACGTGCGGCTGCCCGACGGCGACGGCCAACACTTCCTCGAGCGCATCGTCGCCATGCCCGACCGCCCGCTGGTCGTGATGATCACCGGCCACGGCACGATCGAACACGCCGTGACCTGCATGCGCATCGGCGCGTTCGACTACCTCATCAAACCCTTCTCCGCCTCGCAGATCGACGTCGTGCTCAATAAGAGCGAGTCGTTCATCCAACTCCTGCGCGTCAACCGCTACCTCAACGAGCAGGAGCAAACCGGCGGCGACGGTCTCGTTTTCGGTCGCAGCCCCGCCATGGCGCGGCTGAAACAGCTCATCGGCCGCGTCGCCCCCTCCGATGTCACCGTGCTGGTCACCGGCGAAAACGGCACCGGTAAGGAGATGATCGCGCGCGAGCTCTACCGTCAGTCCAGCCGCCGCAACGAACCCTACATCAAGGTCAACTGCGCCGCCCTCTCCGAGACCCTCATCGAGAGCGAACTCTTCGGCCACGAACGCGGCGCCTTCACCGGCGCGACCACCCGCCGCGAGGGACGCTTCGAACTCGCCCACAAAGGCACCCTGCTGCTCGACGAGGTCAGCGAGATTCCGCCGTCCCTCCAGGCCAAGCTCCTGCGCGTCCTCCAAGAGCGCGAGTTCGAGCGCGTCGGCGGCACCAAGACCATCAAGGTCAACGTCCGTATCCTCGCCACCTCCAACCGCCACCTCGAACGCTCCGTCGAACGCGGCGAGTTTCGCTCCGACCTTTATTACCGTCTCAACGTCTTCCCGGTCCACGTCCCGCCCCTGCGCGAACGCCCCGAGGACATCGAGGCGATTGCCAACGAGTTCCTCAAGCGCTTCGCCAGGCGCCACCGTCTCGCCCTGCCCGGTTTCACCGACCAGGCCTCCCGGGCCCTCGAGACCTACCCCTGGCCCGGCAACGTGCGCGAGCTGCAGAACACCATCGAGCGCGCCGTCATCCTCGGCGAGGAAGGCCGCCCCATTTCCAGCGCGCAGCTCAACCTGCCCTCGCTGCCCCCTTCCATCTTCGGCGCGGCAACTCCGGACACCGGTGCTCGTTCTCCAACCCCCGCGCCCCTGAGCGCCGGCCCGGCGGGCGCTCCGCGCCCCGAGCCGCCGACCCTGGGCATCGGCACCACGCCACCTGCCGCACCGCCCTACACGACGGCCGTGGACCCCATCATTCCGCCTCCCGCGATCGACATCAATCCCTCGCCCGAGCCGGACGAGGATCCGCCTCGGGCCGAGGAGCCGCGTGCCGGCGCCGATCCCACCACCGGCCTCGCCCCGTCCGAACCCATGTCGCTCGCCGAAATGGAAAAGCGCGCCATCCTCGACACCCTGCGTTCCACGGGCGGGAACCGCACCAAGGCGGCCGATCAGCTCGGCATTTCCATCCGCACCCTCCGCAACAAAATCGCGGAATACCGGAAACAAGGCGACGACATCCCTGGCGACGACTGAGTCGCGGCGCGGGATACGGGATGCAAGATACAGGACGCGGGATCCGAGATCCGGGATGCGGGATTCGGGATACACGATCCGAGTTCCTCCGCTGTAGCCGGGGTCGGTGACCCCGGTTCCATGCCGCTCCGCCGTTCCCCCGGGGTCACCGACCCCGGCTACAGTTTCCACCGCATCCCGCATCCTGCGTCGCGCATCATGCATCCCGGATCGCACATCCCGGATCCTGCACCGCCACTTTTCTCGGAGAAAAAGCCCTGTGCACCGCTTTTTCCCTAAATTCCCCGTCAGGTGGCCGATAACAACTAGGCTTACATTCAACCTCACTCAAGCCGCCTTATGCCACTCGTCGAAACAATCAGTGACGCCGTCTTCCAGGACACCCTGTCCCGCGCGGTGCAAGATGTCTTCAGCACCATGCTCGGCAAATCTGCTGTTCTACAGGAGAGCCAGCATGAGCTCATCCACGCCAACCAGGTCGACGCGCTCGAGCTGAAAGGCGCTCAAATCGTCGGCACCGTCGGGTTCATCGGCGAGATCACCGGCCTCATCTACCTTTATCTCGAAATTCCCTTCGCCGAAGAAGTCGCCTGCGGTCTCCTCGACATGGAGCCGGCCGAACTCGCCGAGTGCGAGGACGAGGTCGTCAACGACGCCATCGGTGAACTCACCAACATGACGGTGGGCGCCTTCAAAAACCAACTCTGCGACGTGGGCTACCCCTGCAAGCTCACCATCCCGTCCATCCTGCGCGGCAGCAACTTCACCATCGAGCCCGTCCGCTCCGCCGCCCGTCGCATCTACCACTTCGATATCGCCGGTCACACGCTCGTGGCCGACCTGTTGATGAAACAAGGCGAATAATTCCTCCCAACCCTCTGCTCCCTGCCCACCATGCGTTATAAAGTCCTCACCGTGGACGACTCCAAAACCGTCCGCATCATCGTCAAGAAGGCCTTCAAGTCCTATGACTGCGAAATCCTTGAGGCCGCCAACGGCGTCGAGGGTCTGGCCGCCGCCTCCAAGGAGATGCCCGACGTCATCCTCCTCGACATCACCATGCCCGTCATGGACGGCGTGGAGATGCTCACCAAGCTCAAGGCGGACCCGCAAACCAAGGGCATCCCCGTCGTCATGCTCACGGCGGAAGGTGGTCGCGACAACGTGCTCAAGATCGCCAAGATCGGCATCCGCGACTACATCGTGAAACCGTTCAAGGAAGACGTGCTCATCGAGAAGATCGGTCGCATCATCGATCTCAAGCCACTCTCCGACCAGCCCACCAAGGCCAAGTCCATTTTCGATCCGGCCAACATCCTCGTCGTCGAGGACAAGCCCGCGATCATCCAGCAGATCACCGAAGGCCTCAAGCACACGCCCTGGCAGATCACCGGCACCCACACCACGGGTGAGGCGATCGACTTCTGCGGCCGCACCGTGCCGGACCTCATCATGATCTCGCTCTCGCTGCCTGAGGAATCCGCCTACACCCTGTTCCGCCTCCTGCGCACCCAGGTGAAAACCAAATACACGCCCATCTTCGCCCTCGTGGTGAAGACCGACATCGCCGCGCAAAACCAGGCCCAACAGGTCGGCTTCTCCGCCCTTGTGACCAAGCCCCTCGATGTCTCCGAACTCGAGACCAAGGTCGCCAAGGCCATGAACCTCGACACCTCGCAGCGCTACTTTTCCCAAGACGGTGATTTCTTCGTCATGCGCCTGCCGGAACAAACCGGCCAGTCCGCCATCCACGAGGTCAACACCTACCTCAAGCCCAAGATCTCCGACGCCGTCGACGCCGGCATCGGCAAGGCCCTCATCGACCTTTCCGAGCTCAAGCGCCTCGACATGAACGTCATCAAGCTGCTCGTCGGCGCGATGAACACCTGCCGCGAGCTCGGTCTGCACTACTCCATGGTGGGCTCCGGCCCGATCGTGCAGGAATGCAAGGGCTTCGAGGACACCCGCAGCTGGAAATTCTACGACTCGCTCGAAGAAGCCAAAGCCGCGATCGAGAAGGCCGAGCCGGTCACGGCCTAAGCCTCCTCCCCTTCCCTTTGGTGACGCCGACCCTGGCTCCGGCCTGGAACTCGGTCACTCACCACCCTGCGAGCCCCGCATTCCGTCCTCAAACCACGGAGTGCGGGTCTTTGGCTCAAGTCACCCGCCCGAACGCAGTCGTCCAGCTGCCTCGGACCCTCGCGGAAAACTTGTGCTCGAGGTCCGGCCTCCCGGGCCGATTGCACCGTTTGGAAACCGGATCAACCACGTGAAGCTCACGACCCAAACCGCCGCACATGATACTCAAGCCTTCCCCTATCCGGAAGTCGCCCGCGCCTCTGCGCGCGGCCTTGCGTGCGCTGATGGTCTCGGCCTGTGCGTTGACCACCCCGGCAGCCCTCGGACACCCGAGCGGCCACCGCCGTCCCGTCCTCTCGCCCACGCCCAACACCCATCCCTACCTGGCGATGCTGGTGCCCACACCATTGCGCTTTGCCGCTCCCGAGCGGCCGCCCGCCGTGCTCAAAATCGAACCGCTCCCCGAGGAGATCATCGAGGAAGCCGCGACCGACGAAACCGCCACGACCGAAACCTCCGCCACTGGACTGCCCGGCGGCTTCTTCGGCGACTTTGGCGATTTTAACTTCGCCCTCCCGTCCACCAGCACCCTCGACAGCTCCCTCGCCGGACTCGATCCCGCCAACGACTCAACCGCCGAAAACAATCCCACCGAAGAAGACCAACCCAAAGGCCCACCGCCCATCATTCTCAACGAGGACTCGATGTTAGGTGACCGCACCGAGGACATCATGCCCTTCTTCCGTCTGCCCTCCGTTCCCTCCTCCGCGACCTTCCGCCAAAAATGACGCTCCGCTCCCGACTCGCGCTCCTGCTTCTGTTCGCCGTCCCCTTCCTGGGCCGCGCCAACACCGCGGAGCCGAGCCCGAGCCACGAGCATCATGAGCCGGTCCCGGCCGCGGCACACCACGACGCCAGCCCGGCTCCGGAGCACCACGATGCTCCGGCCGTGCTGCATGAGGGCACCCAGGCGGCCGAGCACGATCACGCCGACGACGACCACGCACCGTCGCCCACTGCGGCGAACGATCATCACGCCGCTGCCCCCGCGGCCTCCTCCCACAGCGGCGAAAACGACCACGGCCTCCGTCAAGGTCATCCCAACAGCCACGACATCGCCACCGCGCCGGACAACCCCACCGAGTTGACCGGAGCCCCGCTCGAGAGCCTCATGCGTCTCGGCGAAAGTCAGGCCGCCACCGGTGACCACGAAGGCGCCATCACCGCGTTCTACCAGGTGCTGGAAAATCACGCCCCGCCGGAGATGGAGGTCGAGGCCCTCATCGGTCTGGCCAAAGCCTACCAGGACTTGAACGAGCGCACGCGCGCCGTCGCCATTCTTGAGCGCCTCGTCAAAGACCACCCGGGGTCCCCCTACGCCGCCAAGGCCCTGCTCGACGCCGGTCGCCTGCACCGCTCGCTCGGCGCGGATCGCCTGGCGCTGTCCCGTTTTTATTCCGTGCTACAGGCCACCCTGCGCATTCCCGACCAAACCTGGGTCGACCGCTACCGCCAACTCGCCCGCACCGCCCAATACGAGATCGCCGAGACGCACCTGCGCGCCGGTCGCTACGAAGAGGCCGAGCGCTACTTCAACCGCTTCGCCCTGCTCGAGCTCGCCCCCACCGACCGCGCCCTCGGTGCGTTCAAGGTCATCGAAGCCCGCTCCGCCGCCGGTCGCCACGAAGCCGTGGTGAGCGGCGTGAACGAGTTCATCGACCAATACCCGCGCGACCGCCACGTGCCCGCCGCCCTCCACCACGCCACCACCGCGCTGCGTGAACTCGGTCGGGCCGACGACGCCCTCGCCCACACCCTGCACCTCCTGCAAGCCAGCCGCGAAGAACAGTCCGGCGATCCCTCCGCTTGGGCCTACTGGCAACGCCGCACCGGCAACGAGCTCGCCAACACCTTTTTCCAACGCGGCGAGTTCGCCAACGCCCGCCAGATCTACGACACCCTCGCCTCGCTCGACGGCGATGCCGAGTGGCGTCTGCCCGCCTCCTACCAAGCCGCCCTCTGCCGCGAACGTCTCGGCATGACCGAGGAGGCCATCGCCATGTATCGTGACATCGTCGCCAGCATCACCGAGGCCGAGTCCATTGGCCTGCAGGAAATCGGCGAGATGGCCTCCTGGCGCATCACCCACCTCGAGGACCTCGAACGCGAACGCGCCGACATCAGTCTCCTCATCAATTCCCTTCCCCCAGAAGGCCAAACCCACACCGC
This sequence comes from Actomonas spartinae, assembly GCF_051209155.1. Classification (NCBI taxonomy): domain Bacteria; kingdom Pseudomonadati; phylum Verrucomicrobiota; class Opitutia; order Opitutales; family Opitutaceae; genus Actomonas; species Actomonas spartinae. The sequence continues at coordinate 1,174,810 of NZ_JBPJGB010000002.1, read as the reverse complement.
ATCGAACCCATGAACCCAAACCTGTCCGAATTCGCCGCCACCTGCGACGAAGCCTACTCCCTTCACCTGGCCGAAAACCGCGCCCTCAAGGCCGGCAACCACTTCAATGACCCGCAACTGCGCGAACGTCGTGAAACCCTGCTTGAGCGCCTCAACACCGTGTTGCCCGCGCTGCACGACTACCGGCCCAACCACCTGACCTCCGACGCCCGGGCCGAGGTGGCCCGCCTGCGCGAACGCATTTTGCAGACCCTGCACCTCAGCCGCGAAAACGAGCAACTCCTGCTCCGCGGCAGCCTCCAGCGCCCGGCCACCGCCACCGCCGTGGCCGCCCCGCCCGTCGCCACCGCCGCCCGCGCCTACGGGGCCTGAGGCGATCGGGGGATCAGGGATGCGCCCCCCCGCTGTAGCCGGACTCGGTGAGCCCGGTCCCCGCATCCCGCATCCCCAAAAAAAGCATTCGACAAGCCCGCACCTCCGCGCCTCCTTTTCCACCACCATGGCCCAGTCCGAAGTCAAACTCGTCCGCAAATCCGACTTCCTCGTCGATATCGTCGCCGTTGGCGCGTTCTTCTGCTTGTTCGCCTTCCGTTGGCTCCCCAGCCACGTGCCGTCGAACGACCCGACCATGGTGACCCTGTGGTCCATGGGCACCGCCGCCTGCATGAGTGGCACCTTCTGGCTCGCCCTTTGGATGCTGCGTATGGTTGCCCGCTACCAAAAGGTGCTCAACACCCGCAACTGACCTCTCCCCCGACCCGGCCGCGCGCCGGGTTTTTTGTTTTGCGTATTAGCCTTTGACCGCGCCGCGCCGCGGCTTTGAGTCTTGCCGTGGCCGCATCCTCCCGCCCTTCGCTCCCCCGCACCACCTCCGCCGTCGAAGACTACCTCGAGCGGATCAGCGAACTCATCCAGACCAAGGGTTACGCCCGTGTGGTCGACATCGCGGCGGAGCTGAAAATTTCCCAAGCCAGCGTCACCACCATGGTGCAGCGCCTGGATGCCGAGGGCCTCGTTAAATACGAAAAATACCGCGGCATGGTCCTCACCGAAACCGGTCAGGCCGTGGCCGCCCACATCGCCCACCGCCACGAGTTGCTCACCCAGTTCCTCGGCCTGCTCGGCCTGGAGGACGAGGTCATCGCCCGCGACGTCGAAGGCATGGAGCACCACGTGAGCCCCGAAACCTTCGCCGCCCTCGGTCGCCTCACCAAACACCTGGAAACCCACCCCGACCTCGCCGCCAAACTCCGCCAGCCGGACTAGGCGCTGATTTTACAGGAGGAAACGGAGGGCAACAGAGCGTGGAGCCCCAGCAGCCCGCAGAGCTCTACAGAAGGCAACGAAGAGAACGAAGGGCCCAAGAGGTAAAGAACGCTCACAGACGCTGAGCTTCACCAATCCGTATCAGCGGCCATCAGCGAAGATTGGCGTTCCCACCTCGGCCTGACGGATCTGTGCTCATCTATTCCATCTGCGGTGAAACCACCCGCAAGCTGACTGCTCCCCCACCTTCGTTGCCCCCTGAAGCACAAGCGCGCCAACGGGATGCTCACTCACCGTCGAGCATGGCCTTCATTCCGCGCACCGTCGCCTCGTCGACCTGGAAGGCCTCAACGTCAGGAAACCTCGTTTGGCCTTCTCGGAGTCGATGCAGCGCTTCGTCTTCCCGATTGAGCAGGAGCAAAACCGCGACTTGTTGAAACAACTGGTTCCAGTCGGACGGGTGCTTCCGGAACCGAAACTCATGCCATTTGAGCGCCATCTCAAACGATTGCTGGGCCAACTCCTCCTCGCCCTGCCGCCACAGCGACAGCCCCAAACCAACCCACGCCTCGGCAAAGTCCGGTTTCTCGACCGTCGCGCGGAGGAACAAGTCCTTCGCCGTCGAAAGGTCTCCGCTCTCCAGCGCCCTGGCAGCTTTCCCGGCTAAATCATCCGCCGAGTCCTCCGCGATGCTAGCAGGCGAGAACAAACAAACCAACCCGACAAGGACGCAAAACCGTATCACGATTCAGAACCACACGCCAAAGTCGCCTAGAACGCGATCCCCGATCCCGCCCTCTACTGCTTCAGCCTCCTGTCCGTAAATCCGGGCAGACCATGCGCGTTGGCGATCAGGCCAAAGCCGTGAACACAACCAGAGGAACGCCGATAGCCGCTGATCATCACTCATCGGTATCAGCGAACGTCAGCGAAGATTAGCGTTCCCGCCTCAGGCTGACGGCTTCCTTACCTTCGTTACCTTCTGTGAAGAAAGCCCGAGGCTGACGGGCCTCCGGTCTCTGTTCCCCTCCCTTCCCTCCTGTGAAAAGAAAACCAAGATCAGAGCCCGTCTTCGCTTTCCGCTTCGGCCTGCTTCTTCTCGACCCGCGTCGCCGCGGCGATCGCGATCCAGTAGAGGCCATACAGCGACATCGCCAGGACCGACTGATTGATCGGGTCCGGAGTCGGTGTGACGATCGCCGCCACCACGAAACACAGCACCAGCGCGTGGCGCCACCAACCGCGCAATTTCACGCTGGTCACCAGGCCGAGGTGCACCAGCAGGACGATCACGAGGGGAAACTCGAAGGCCGCCCCCACCCCCATGCACAGCCAGATCAGGAGTCCGTAGTAGGAACCCGGGGTCCAACGCATGGTGAAGCCGAACAACTCGTTGAGCCCGATCGACACCCGCATGGTGCCGGGCACCAGCAGGAAGAAACTGAAGCACACCCCGAGCAGGAAAAACAACAGCGCCGCCGCGCAGCCCGGCGCCACCAGCTTGAGCTCCCGCTCATGCAAGGCCGGCGCCACAAACTGGCCAATGAAGAACAGGATGAACGGCGCCCCCAGCACCAGGCCGCCAATGAAGCACATCTGAATCACGACCGTGAAGCTCTCCATCACGCTCACCGTGCCCAGATCGAGCGCGAAGTCGGTCTTCTCCGACTGCACCCACTCCAGCGGCAACATGAGGATGTGATTGAACTCCTTCAGGAAGACACCCACCAGCACCGCGCACACCGTGAACGCGATCGCGCTCTTCACCAAGGTCCAGCGCAACTCCTCCAAGTGGTCGAAGAACGCCATGGGCTTCTCGCGCGCCGAGACGGTCTCTTCGTCATCCGACCCGATCAGGGCCGCGGAATCATCATCGTGCTTGGACATGGACAGGTGCTAGAACAAGAAACCCGGCATCGTGCCGCAATCGCGCGCCAGCGAAAGCACGGAATTCAAATCGGCACCGGTAAGCTACGGCGCGACCGGGAATATCGATGCGACGGCGAGAGTCGTGTAGTCGGGCCGTTCAACCCAACCGTCCCCACGTCGTCCGGAGGCCGACTTCCACCTTTCACTTCCCCAAGGTGGACGCCGACGTCCCCGACGGCGTGTTCCATCTGCCTCTCGGTTCCGGCCGTCACTTCGGGAGGCGCACCCTGGATCCATACTACAAACCTCCTTAACTCTTCCGCCCGCCTTCCGAGTGCCGCCGCCGGAATTCCCCCGGGGTGATCTGGGCCAGCCGCTTGAAGACCACGCTCATGTATTCCACGTGCTCAAAGCCCGCCAACTCGGCGATCTTCTTCAACGGAAAGTCCGTTTCGATCAAGAGCTGCTTGATGCGATCCACCTGCACCCGCCGGATCTCCGCCTGGGGCGAACGGCCGAAAAACTTGCGAAACTTCTTTTCCAACTGGCTGCGCGACGCCGCCGCCTGACGCAGGACCTGATCGACCGTGATGCCCGAACACGCGTGCTCGCGGATGTAGCTCAGCGCCGCCGCCACGTTGCGATCATCCACCGCCAGCACATCACTCGATTGCCGCGCCACGACCCCGCGCGGATCAATGCGCACGTAGCTGTCCGGCAGCTCCTCCCCCATCATCAAGCGATCCAACATCTCGGCCGCCCGGTAGCCCGATTGAAACGGATCCGTCGCCACGCTGGAAAGCGGCGGGAAGCACAGGTCACAGCGAATCGCGTCATTGTTGCTGCCCAAGACCGCCACCTCCTCCGGCACGAGAATGCCCGCCGCCTGACAGGCCGCCATCACCTGCAGCGCCCGCATATCGTTGCAGGCCATGATGCCGATCGGCTTCGGCAGTCCATGCAACCACCTGGCCAGCACCGCGGTCTGCTCCTCGTCCCACTGCGGGGTGAGATCGCCCGGGTAACTCACGTCAAACCCCTGGCTTTCCAGCCCGCCCAGCCGGGCCGCTTCGACGAATCCATCGCGGCGCTCGACCGCCCAAGCGTGATTGGAGAACCCACAAAACGCGACCTGCCGAAACCCGCGTTCCAAGAAATGCTCCGCCCCCAAATGCCCGAGCGCATGATTGTCGGGTCGCACTTTGGGCACACCGTCAAAGGGATCGCAGTCACTCAGGTCCACCAACGGAATACCCGCAGCCCGACACTCCGCCACCATGTCGGCGGTCGTGTTTCGGCTGATCACGCCGGACCAAGGTTTGCCGCGAATCCATCGCGGGTCGTCCACGGCCTTGGCCTCGTCATCGAGATAGGCCTGCCAAGGTCGGTGCGACCGCTCGTAGTGCGCGATGCCCCGCAGCATGGACGGGCATTCTTCATAGATCATCCTGAAAACCAGCAGGACTTGGGGACGCATCGCTCCATCCAAGCTTCACCGCCGTCCGGCCGCAAACCCGATCCACTCCCCGCGCCTCACCTCGCTCGATCGTCGGCGACCGGGCAAAAATAGAGCCGGCCGCGTCCCTCGAAATCCTTCACACTGGGTGGTGTATATCGTTTGTGGTGAAGATGCGAGCGGAGCGGCCGGCTTTGTGTCACCAACATCGGCACAATCCCGGTCGTCCTTGAGCGATTTACCGAAAAATCATGCTCGCCAGGTGAAGGCATGACACAGCGCCACGCCCGCCGCGTCGGCCTCGTCCGGTGCCAGCGCCCGGCCATGCCCCAGCAAACCCATCACCGTGCGCGCCATCTGCTCCTTGCTCGCCCGGCCCACGCCGACCACCGCCTGCTTCACCCGCAGTGGCGGGTATTCAAAGACCGGCAACTCCCGCAACGCCGCCGCCGTGATCGCCGCGCCGCGCGCCGCGCCCAAAATCTGGGCGGTCTGAAAATTCTGCACGTAGATCGTCTGCTCCAGGGCCACGTGCACGACCTGGAAATCCTCCAGAAACCGCGTGATCGCCCGGTGGATCTCCGCCAGCGCCTCCGGCATCGGCCGCTTTGCGTGCACCTTGACCGTCTGGCAACGCAACATCACCGGCTGCTTACCGGGCTGAAAATCGATCAGCGCCAAACCTGTTCCCCGCAGCGAAGGGTCGATGCCCAGCACCTGCCCCCGAAACGCCGTGCGCTGCATATTGGGCAAGGCGCGTGGGGTCGCTCCGGCGCGCTGCGGCCGCGAGGAGGCCGCCGGCACGTCTTTGCCCGCCAACTTCGCCGCCCACATCGCTCTGACCGACATCTTCGCCATACTCGGGCAAGGTTTAACCACGGATGAACCCGGATAGACACGGATATTTTATCTCCCCCCGTCCGTGTTGATCCGTGCTCATCCGTGGTAAAAAAGAATCCTGCCCCGCGGAGACTCAGAACAACAGCTTCAGTCCGGCCAGCGCACTGGCCCACAGCGCGAGGTTTTCGAACAGTCGCTGATCGATCTTGGGCAACAGCCACCGCCCGATGAAGGCCCCCAGGAACACCGCCGGCGCCAGCATCAGATTCCCTCGCGCGCTCTCCCATGAGATCAGGTCGAGGTTCACCATGAACGGCACCTTGAAGAGGTTGATCAGGAAGAAGAACACCGCGCCCGTGCCCATGAACTCCATCTTCGGCAGCCGCATCGCCAGCAGGTAGATCGCCATCAGCGGCCCCGCCGCATTCGCCACCAAGGTCGTGAATCCCGCCATCACGCCAATAAACGCCGCAAACGCAAACCCCAGCCCCGCCGCCTCCTGCCCTTTGCGCCGCCGCCACAGGTGAATCGCCACCATCACGATCACGATGCCGCCGATCAACAAACTCGCCTGTCGGTCATCGATCCGCCCCATCGCCAACCAGCCGAGCAACACGCCCCCCGCCGTCCAGGGAAACAAGCGCCCCAGATGCTTCCACTGCGTGTGCGCCCGGTAGGCCTTCACCGCCACCAGATCGCCGCAGATCAAGAGCGGCAGCACAAAGCCACTCGCCTCCTTCGCCGGCAGCACAAAGTTCGCGAACAGCGTCACCGACACCATGCCGAGCCCACCGATCGCGGTCTTCGACACGCCGATGAACATCGCCGCCGTCAACGCCAAGATCCACTGCCAGGGTTCCAAAGTCATACGCTGAGCGGACTAAATCCACCTCCGCTCACTTCGAACACCTGCCAACTGCCCAACGTTGAATCCGGCGCCGTCGTGCCTGTTGCGATCACCTGTGCCTCCGCCGGCACCGCGCTCCAAAACCGCTCGCGGCGCACCGGATCCAGTTCGCCCAAAACATCATCGGCCAACAGCACCGGCAACACCTGTCGTTTCGCCAGAAACCACGCCGCCTGCGCCAAGCGCAGCGACAAGACCAAGGCCCGCTGCTGACCTTCGGACGCAAAGTTCTTCGCCTCCTTGTCGTGCAGCAGAAAATCAAAATCGTCCCGATGCGGACCGTTCCCCGTCGAACGCATCGCCAGGTCACGCCGCCGTCCCGCCGCGAACTTCGACCGCAATCCTTCGACCGTATCCTCCTCCACATCCGCCGCGTAGGCAAAGGCCGCGGGCTCCGCCCGATCCGCGATGTGCGCATAGGCCTCGGTAAGATCGCTGGCCAAGGCCGCCAGCGACTCGCGCCGGGCCCGCACGAGGACCGCGCCGTGCTCCGCCATCACATGTTCAAAGGCATCCAACTGCGCCGCGCCCGCCTCGCGTTTAAGCAAGGCATTCCGCTCGGCCAGCGCCCGATGATAAGCCTGCAATGCTTTGAAGTATCCTCCATCCGTCGCCGACAGCGTGAGGTCCAGCCACCGTCGCCGTCCCCCCGGCGAACCGCGCACGAGTTGCTGGTCCTGCGAGGAAAACACCACCGTCGGAAAACGTCCGATCACCTCGGCCAAGCGCGTGACTTTGGTGGATTCCAACCACGCCTCCTTCGCCCCGGGACGCAGTTTGATCGTGAGCTGCGTCTCGCCCTCCAACTCATGATCCAGCTCCACCGCAATCGCCGCTTCCGCCCCGCCATGACCAATCAAAGTCTTCGCATCCGCCGATCGAAATGACCGCAGCGCGGTGATCAATCCCGCCGCCTCCAACAAATTCGTTTTCCCCTGCCCATTGCGCCCCACCAAAAAATGCAAGCGCCCGACCAACTCCAACCGCGCGGCGGAGATGTTCCGAAACTGCTGCAACGCAATCCGACGAATCTGCATCAGAGCGGAAGGGAACGGAGTTTAACCACGGATGGACACAGATGGGCACGGATCCGATCCGACGGAGCCACTGGTAAGGCTAATCCACATCTGTGTCTATCTGTGTTCATCTGTGGTTAAAAAAGCACTACATCGACACCACGTTGGCCGGCGGCTTCGTTTCGTCGGCGACCCCGACCAAGGCGTCGGCCAGGGCCCGCCACTCAGCCGGAGTCGTGTCCCAACCCGCACTGATCCGAATCGTGCGCCGCGCCTCTTCGCCCGGCACCCCCATCGCCGCCAGCACGTGCGAGGGTTTGTCCTTGCCGCTGGCACAGGCCGAGCCGGTCGAAACCTCAAAGCTCCGCTTGTCCAGCTTAGCCACCCAGCGCGTCGCCTCACCGTGCGGCAGCACCAGCGCGACCGTGTTCCACAGGCGATCCACCACCGGCGCCAAAACCCGCGCGCCCTCCAGCCGCCGCGTGATCTCCGCTTCGAAGGCCGCACGCGTTCGCAAGCGTTCATCCTCGAACAGCACCTTGGATTGCTCGGCCTCCAGCAAGGCCGCGACCATGGCCGCGATGCCCGGAAAGTCTTCGGTTCCACCACGCTGACCGCCCTCCTGCCCGCCGCCACGCCGCATCACGAAGCCGTTCTCCGCCTCCGGCCGCAGCAGAAAACCCACGCCCTTCGGCCCGCCGAACTTGTGCGCCGAGCCAAGCACCCAATCCGCCGCGCTCAATCCATCGGCCGGTAACTTGCCCAACCACTGCGTGGCATCGCACACCAGGGGCACACCCGCGGCGCGACATTTTGCGGCCACCTCGCGCCAGGGTTGAATCACGCCGGTCTCGTTGTTCGCCGCCATCAACACCACCGCCCGGGCCCCGGCCGCCAGCGCTTCGTCCACCCGCTCGATCACGACCTGCCCGCCTTGATTGGACGGCAATCCGAGCAACTGACTCTTGTCAAAGTAGCTCGCCGCCGCGCCCCACGTTGCCGGGTGCTCCGTCACACTGATCGCGATGGCCGCATCGGGCGCCACTCGCTCCGACAGGTGCTGCATGATCGCATCGATCCCCTCGGTCGCGCTGCTGGTGAACACCACTCGCTCAGCCCTGGCACCAAAGACCATCGCCAGCTTCTCCCGCGCCGCCTGCAGGCGCAGCCCCACCCGCGTCCCCGCCCGGTGCAGGCTCGACGGATTTTGCCACGCCTCATCCTGCGCCTTCAGCCACGCTTCCCGCGCAGCGGAGCTCAAGGGACTGGTCGCGTTGTGATCAAAATAGGGCACAGCCGACCACCGTGCGCACCTCCCCCGCCCCGATCAAGCCCGCACCCAACACTCCAAGGTGGACGCGGACCTCCCGACCGCGTCTCACGGCATCGGCAACTCGTCCTGATACGTCTCCCACCCGTCGATCAGTGCATGCATCACCTGGCTGCCCACCCGATGCGCGGCATCCAAAGACTGAAAATACGCCGAATAACCCGGACCCAGTTTTTCCCCACTCAAGCTCTCGGCCGCGTCTCCGCCCGGCCATTGCATCGAATAGTTGCTCGCCGTGCGCAGCACCAGCAGGCGCTTCACATCGACTTTGCCCGCCCGCGTCAGCCAGAAGAGCGAATTGTAGGTGCCGGTGTCCTCCATCGCGCTGGTCACAAAATTGCCCTGCCCCTCCGTGTAATAATCGACCCATTGGTTCGCCCACTCGTTCAGGATCTCGCCATGCCAATAGGTCATCGCCGCGAGCTGGTCGCCCTTCAGCACAAACGGCTTCCGCTGCGCCATCGGGTAACCCTCATACAGCGCCCGCTTCTCCGCCATTCCCTCGGAATCCTGCAGTTCCGTGTCCTTGGTGAGCTGATACGCCCACTCCACCAACGACGGCACCAGCCGAAACACCTGGCCCTCGCTGCCATCCACCGGCTGCTGGAATGGATACGCCTTGCGCAGCGGAATGTAACCCGTCGTCCAGTCCGCCGGCGCCTCGCGAATATCAATCTCATGCCCGAGGTCGCCATCCACCAGCCACTCCGCCCACGCCGCCGAGCCGATCGACATGTCGTTCGGGTCCACGCCCGCAATGCCCGCCACGATCCAATAGGCCTTGCTCAGGTCAAAACGCGGATCCAGCCCCAGCGCCATGATCGTCGCCGCGCTTTTGGCCGTGCCGACCCCGGTCACCACGCCCAGCACACTGCCGTCCGCCGTGCCCCGCAGATCCCGATACCCCTGTGGAAAAGCATAGGTCTCGGTCAGCCCCTCGCGCTCCACCCAATACTGAAACTCGCCCGGCCGATCCCCCGTGTCCTCCCCCGCCTCAAACATGGCCACCACCACCACCTTCACCGGAATCGGGTCCGCTGCCCAAACCGACCCCGCCGCCACCATCAGAGAAAAACCCAACACATAAAGGGAACGCATCCCGCATCCGAAGCAGGCCCCATGCCCCCGTCAAAACCCAAAGCACCCCCAGCCCCATCAACCCGGAGAATTTGTAACCTATTAGGTGACAATTTCGCTGGCGCCGCCCCGGCAACGATCGCGTTTCAAGCGCTCATCTAGCGTTTTGTAGATCTACCGACCTCAACTCTCTCCTCCCAAATTGTCACCTATTAGGTGACAATTGGAGCCACCAAATCGGGTCTTTATTGGCGGCGCGGGGGTGCTGAGGCTTGACCGGGACTCGGCCGGGTCGCGATGCTTACCCTTTTCCCAAAGCAACATGAGCACTGAAAACACCGCCAACGAAGTCGCCGTCATCACCACCAGCTACGGCGACATGACCCTTTCCTTCTGGCCCGAAGTCGCGCCGAAGACCGTCGAGAACTTCAAGAAACTCGCCCGCGAGGGCTTTTATGACGGCACCGCCTTCCACCGCATCATCAAGGGTTTCATGATCCAAGGTGGCTGCCCCAACACCAAGGAAGGCGCCTCCGGCATGCCCGGCACCGGCGACCCCGGCTACAAGGTGAAGGCCGAATTCAATGACAAGCATCACGCGCGCGGCGTGATTTCCATGGCCCGCGCCGCCCACCCGGACAGCGCCGGCTGTCAGTTCTTCATCTGCCACGGCGAGGCCGGTTTCCTCGACCGCCAATACACCGCCTTCGGCCAACTCACCGCCGGCGACTCGGTGCTCGAGCAGATCGCCACCGTCCCGACCAAACACGGCGGCGGCGGCGAAAAGAGCACCCCCATCGACCGCGTCGAAGTGAAGTCGATCAAGATCGTCGCCGCCTGAGCCTCGATCCCGGTCGCCAAATTTGCAGACGCCCCGGCTTTACCGCCCGGGCGTTTTTGTTTCCGGCGGGTTGCGCTTAAAGTAGTTCGTGCAACTGCATGAGCGCGAGGGCCACGCCCGACACATAGTCACCACGCCCCGTTCGCAGATGGGTCACGGTTTCCCGCGCTTCCGCATCCAAAGCGTCCGCTCTCAAGCGGAGGTGGGCCAACGCGAGCTGGGTGCGATCCGGCCATGCCAACTGCGGTAATCGCGCCCGAATCCGGTGCAGGTTCACTTCGTTTGGCGACTCGGCGAAAGCCTCCACCCAAGCCAGCACTTCGACCGCCGATTCATCGCTCGGGTCGAGTTCAAGAATCTTGATTAACTGCGCTCGCCATCGATCAACCCGAGCTTTTTCGCCGCCCGTCCACGTTGCAAAATCACCACTCGACCATTTCTCCTCAATGACAGCCTGAGGCTGCGCGCGCAACTGTGCCGACACGGTCGAACCGGCCTCAACCGCCCGTTGCCACCACGCGGCGGCCTGCTGAACTTCACCGTCTTGTCGCGCCTGCCAGCCCAACAGGGTCAAAGCCGCGACATCCTGTTCATTGTCGGCCAAACGCGCCTTCAACACATCACGCATCTCCGGATCGCGAGTGAGGCGCACGCGCAGTTCCATGAACAAGGTTTCGAGTTCGCTGGCCGGAACCGTCACCATGTTCGCTGCCTCCACCTTGCCCCGCTTCGCGAGTGGATGGAATTCCTCTCGCGAGCGTTTTCGCCGCAGCATGCGTTGCATTGCATCGTCGATCCCCGCCAACGACTGACCGGTCTCCCGCACGAATACCTCCGCCACGTCATCGTTGCCCCTCCCCCAAGACCGGAGGATGGCTTCAATCGCATCGGCGCCACCGAATTTTCGCCCCTGATCGTAATGCGCATACTGCAGGAACAACCAAGCTTGCGCAGTGTGCGCATACCGCACGCCGGGCACCGCAAATATCTCATCCTCCTCGGTTCGACGCAGAAAATCCTCCCACGGCGCAAGTGCGTCCAATGCCTCCAGAAAGTCACCGCGAGAACCGTCCCAAGCGCCAAAGGCATACTCATCCTTGAGAACCCGGACCTGCGCCAACAAAGCGACCAGCCCGTCCTGATACCACAAAGGCAACGGCCGACGCAGTCGCGCCAAATGGATACGAGCACAAGGCCACCGCAACAACCGTTCGGTTCGCTCCCATCGTCGATCTCCCGACAACACCACCGTGGCGGAGTCCTCATCGATGAAGGTAAAGTAATCCAAGTCCCGACCCGGACCGCCGGAATAGAGTGGATTCCAGACGATCTGACGGTGCAAACGGGTGGGGCCACTCGAAGTCGGCAACGCTCTCATCACCCGCCCATACTCCCGCTGCTTCGCTCCCATCCACTCCAGCTCCCGTTCGTATTTTTGCCAAAGGTTCTCCCCGGTAGATTGGGACGATTCCTCCGGCTCCGACACCGGTTTGTAGGGATCCAGATCCCACTCCCGGTCGAACAGGACGATACGGATCGGTCGGCGCGTCGCCGGCGTGTGGCCAAGACGTTCCTCCAATACGGTGCAGTAGGACTCCAACCCTTCCAATATTTCCACCGCCTCGGATTTCCCGGCGGATGTTAACAGTTCAAAATGGGGGGTTCGAATCCGCAACCAGGACGCCTCGTCCCCCCGGACCAGCGAGACCGCCACGATCGCCCCTGCCAACAATACCAGGCATCCGCGTCGCCGGATCGTGCGCCCCACCTCTGTCAAAACTGCCCGGAGCATCCGCATTGGTTTCCGCCTCAACCGTCACTTCCCCGCCGAACCAGGTGCCAACAGGTGCGGGATCATCGTCTCGAGTTTTCCCCGGGCGTTGTTGTCGATCAGACGACCGTCTTGACCGATCACCCACACGGTCGGGATCGAGGCGATTGCGTGCTCCCGGCTCAGTTTGGTGTCCCAGCCGCGGCCGTCGAAGTAGTGCGGCCAGGTCATGCCGGACTGGGCGGCGAAGGCCTCCATCTTGCGCCGATCCTGATCCAGCGACACCCCGACCACCGCCAAGCCCTTGTCTTGGTATTTCTGATACAGGGCGGCCAGCTCCGGCGCCTCCTTGCGGCAGGGCGGACACCAGGAGGCCCAGAAATCCACGATCACCACCTTGCCGCGCAACGCGGCAAAATCGACCGCACTGCCATCGGCCGCTTCAAATTTCAGGTCCATCGGCGCGAGGCGATAGTCGAGCACCGCCAGCTCCTGCTCCGCTTCGTTGGCCAGCCTGATGTTGTAGCGGTCGGCCAACTTCTTCGCCTGCTTCAGCAGCGATCGCGCCCGCTCGGCGTCTGACCGCACCAACAGTCGTCCCGCCTCCAAGGCCAGGGGCGCCGCCCCCGCATGACGACGGTTGGCCTTCACAAAGGCCTCCGTGGCTTCCAACAGCTCTTCCAGCGCCCCCGGGGCAAAGCCATCGCGCTTCCCGCGATTGAAGCCCACCGCGATCCACTTGTAGGTCGCGTTCGCCGCCAATCGGTCGGTCACCCCGGGCAAACGCCTCACCTTGTTGAGATGTTCAAGCCAATCATCGATCGCCAGCTCCCGGCCGAGTGCCTTGTTCGCCTCGGGCATGATCAGGGCATGCAGCGCGCGCGCATCGGCCCAGCGTTTGTCGCCTTCGTGCGCGCTGATGAACGCCTCCAATCGCAGATTCAGCAGCACCGCCGTGGAGAGAATGGGATCGTTGGAGACCGTCCGCTCGCGCACCTTCGGCGGCCCCTTGGCGTTCAATTCGTCCAGCCGAGCTGACAGCGATTCGATTTCCTTCCACTCGTCCTTGGGGGAGGCGAGCGCCACGAATGGCAAACCCAACAACAACCACCAACCCGCCCAAAGCTTCAGTCCATTCACGCTCCTGGTCCGATGCAACATGGGCGCATGCAGGGCGGTTTCGGCGGCGCGGTCAACCATCGGTCACGTCGTCGCCGCCATCATGCGCCACTCTCTGGCGCGCGACTATTCCGCTTCGGCCGGAAGAGCCGCGGCCACCGCCCGCACGGCCGGCGCCCACTCCCAGTTTGGCCAGGCCTGCAACGAGTTCACCAGATTCCGCGCGGTCGCGGCATCACCCAAGCGCGACTGCAGACGGGCGATGGCGAGGTAGGTCAAATGTGGCCGCGCCATTTCACCAACGGCTCGCTGCACCCGGTTGACGTTGGCGATGGACGGCTTCTCCGCCAACGCCTCCAACCAAGCCAACCATTGCACGGAAAAATAATCTCCCGGATCAAGCTCCAGCGCGCGCTCCAACTCGGCCCGCAAGGGCTCGGCTTCCGCCGGTGAAAACTGCTGCTCGATCGCGCCCTGCGCCAGTCGGCGGCGAATCTCCCGCTCCGCGCGAAAACGCACCACAAAGGCATTCTGCGACCCGGCTTCGCGCGCCTGATCCCAATGCGCCTCCGCCGATTCCACATCACCCAGGACGAGCGCGAGCGAGCCCTGCAGTTCCCGCAGTCGCAACCGCGAGGTCTCCGCCCGCGCCACCGCCAGTTCCGCCACCGTCGCGTCGTCTTTCTTGAACCGCGCCTTCACTTCCCACAGCGCATCCTCCACCCCGACCGGATCCGCCTTCTTCAGCCGCAGCTTTGACTTCACGCCTCCCTCCGGCAGCGGCAGATCGGCGGCCGGGAAATCGGTCTTTCGGGTGTAGGCCTTCATCTCCTCCGTCAATTCCTCCATGCTCACCCCGAGGTGTCGCTGCACGAGCGCCGCATAATCCCTCTCACCCATCTGGGCATCCAGCGCCATCTGCAGGATGCCGGCCCGCCAGGTTTGCGCGCGCTCCGGACTGAGGAAACAGTAGTGCAACAGCGCCCACGCCTGGGCGTCGTGAACAGGCGCCCCGATGGCCGACAATCTTTGCCACAGCGACGGCTGCATATGGAGGAGTTCGCTCCACGGCATCTGTTCGCGCCGTTGCAGCACATAAACTTCATCGGCACTCGCCCGGCCCAACATCATCTCGTTCCGCCCAATTTCAAAGGATGCAAACACCTTCGACAGGCCGGCCCCGAACCAAGGCGGCTGGCTCATACCGATCGAGCTCAGCAGCGTGTAGGCATAGACCTTCTGCACGCTGCGCCGTGAGTGTTTCCAACGGCTCTCGCCCGACATCGCGATCAGCGCGCCGTCCGCTTGGCTCACGCCGCGGACATTGGTGAACATATTATACTCCGCCATCTCGTCCTCGCCGACGTAGGGCTCCATGTCCCTCTGCCGATCGAACAACACAATCCGGGTGCGCTGGTTGACCATCCGCCGCCCGCCGAAGACCTGCATGATCACGTCGTGATACACTTCCAGGTCACCCAGGACCTCCAGCGTCTCCGCCTTGCCCGCCGAAGTGAATACTTCGAAGTGCTCAGTTTCGCCATAGAGCCACTCCGCCCGCCCACTGGCGACGACCGTCAAAAACAGGACTGCCACCAACGTTCCAAACCGACGCCGACGCTTGATCAAATCGTGCATGGTTGCTCACCCAAGGCGCGCGGCTGAGCCTTGGCAATCCCACGAAACGCATCGGCGCCCCGCCGCGCCGCGCCGCTCAGCCTTCGGTGCGGGTGGCAGGTTTGGCAGCGGCCTCGTTGTCGTCTTTGAGCACCGCGCTCACCCGGTCGACCACCTGGCGCCATTCCCACCGGTCCCAGTCCGCAAAGCGGGTCGTGATCTCCCGCGCCGTATCCAGATCGCCAATCCGAGCGCGCATGATCGCCACCGCCATGAGCGCAAAGTCCGGCTGCGCCAGGCCCGCCATCACCGCACGCTGCACCCGATTCATGTTGGGCACCGACGGGGTCTCCGCCAGCGCCTCCAGCCACGCCAGCCATTGCAGGGAAATCTCGTCGCTCGGATCCAGCCGCAGCGCCTCCTCCAGCTCCGCCCGCCAGACGATCACTTGCTCGTCCGGAATGAGGTCCGCCGGATCCACGTGCTCCAACCGGGCCCGCAATCCCGCGATCGCACCCTGCCGCACCACCGCCGCTTCGGTCGAACCCGCCGCTTTGGCCTGGTTCCAATAGGCGGTTTGCGCCGCCTCGTCGCCGCGGAGCATCGCATCGACGCCGAGCAAGCGCAGCGCGTCGACATCACTTGGATCCCGCTCCGCCCGCGCCTGCAGTTCCTGCACCGCCTCGGGATCGCGGGTCACCCGCACCCGCACATCGAGCAACACGTTCTCCGTCTCATCCTTGGCCACCCGGTCGAGCTTCACCTTTTCGCCAGCCCACGAATCCGGCCGCTCCGTCATGAGCCCCGGGAAATTGTCCCCCTGCGCGTAGGCCAACAGCTCGGCGGTAAGCTGCTCCGGCGTCACCCCGAGGTGCCGTTGCAGGAGCTCCACCATGTCCCCTTCGCCCCGCTGCACATCTTCCATCCAACGCAGCAACCCGGCACGCCACTCGGCCGAGCGTTCCTCGCTGAAGTAGCAGTAGTGCATCAACAGCCAGGCCTGCCCGCTGAAAAGATCGCGACTGCTCACCGACTGGTATTCGCGCGAGTCCGCTGCCACCGCAAAAAAGTCCTGCCACGGCATCAGGTAGCTGATCTGCCGGATGAACCCCAACAGCTCGCCGCTCGTGCGCCCGACCACGCAGGTCTCCCGCCGAATGTCGAAGGTGGCCATCAACTCCGCCATGCCCTCCAAAAACCACCGCGGCCCCTCCACGCCGGCATTCTGCAACAGCGTGACCATGTGCCGGCCGTAAAGCGTCGCCTTGCTGTTCTCCCAATCGTCCTCGCCCGACATCACAATGAGCGTCTCATCCGGATGGGTGACGGAGTAGGCGTGTTGTTCATCGACGGCATCGGGCGCCGCCGCGACCATCTTGCCGTCGTTGCCGGTCAAGCCGGCGCGCATGGCTTCAAATCGCTTGGCTTGCTGCACGCGCAACGGCAGCGCGTTGATGCGATCGAACCGCGGGATCTCCGGCGTATCCATCATTTGGGCACCCACCGGAATGAAGCGCCGTCGCGACACGTCGTAGGCCAGGGAATCATCGGGTGGCGCCGAGCCGTCCGGCTTGTAGGGCTCGAGGTCGCGCTCCCGGCCGAAGATCACGATGCGCGTTTTGCGATCCGACTGCTGCTGGATCGAGAACATCGCCGTGATCGTTTGGTGAAACAGTTCGAGGTCCGAGATGATCGCGCGCGTCTCGGCTTTGTTGGCCGACGAGTAGACCTCAAAGTGCGGGGTCTCGGCCTGATACCATCGCGGGGCCGCCCTTCCCTCCGCCGCCATCAGGCCAAGCGCTGCCACCGTAAGACCGAGCCGTCGAGTCACCGTCTTCATGGGACGCTGAGTGAATCCGACGGCTCGCCATGTGCAATCCCGGTTCGCGCAAGAACCGGTTCGAAGGCGAATTTTCCCGACCGGCAAGACGAGCCCCCGGGCCCGCCCCGCCGGAATCTCACTGCAAATCACGCATAGCCCAGCGCTTGCGCGACCGCATCATTCACGATCTCGCCGCCCCGGGTGTTCACGCCCTTCGCCAAACCCGGGTGGTTGGCCAGCGCCGCCTCGATGCCTTCCGCCACCATTTGCACGAGATAGGGCTCCGTCGCCTGCGTGAGCGCCACCGTCGAGGTGCGCCCAACCAGCGCCGGCATGTTGGGCACCGCATAGTGGACCACCCCATGCTTCTGGTAAGTCGGCTCGGTGTGCGAGGTCGGGCGGATCGTCTCAATGCAACCGCCCTGGTCGATCGCGATGTCCACGATCACACTGCCCGGGCGCATCTTTTTGACCATCTCCTTGGTCACGACCGTCGGCGCCTTGGCATTGGGCACCAGCACGGCGCCGATCAACAAATCGCAATCCGCCACCGCCAGCTCGATGTTGGCCGGATTGGCCACGAGGGTCACGAGTCCGCCGCGGTATTCCTCATCGAGCGTTTCCAGCTTGCGCAGGTCCAAATCAAGCACGGCGGTCCGTGCGCCCATGCCCATCGCCATGCGCACGGCGTGCGCGCCGGAGTTGCCCGCGCCGATCACCGCCACGCGGCCCGGCATGGTGCCGGGTATCCCTCCCAGCAATACACCCGAGCCGCCATTCTGCGACTGCAGCAAATAGGCGCCGGTCTGAATCGAAAGCCGGCCCGCGATGTGCGACATCGGCTTGAGCAACGGCAGGAATCCGCTCGGCGCCTCGACCGATTCGTAGGCGATGCCGAGGACCTTTTTCTTCACCAAGGCCGCCGCCAGATCGGGACAGGCCGCGAGGTGCAGGTAGGTGAACAACGTGAGGTCCGGGCGGAAGTATTTGAACTCGGCCGCCAGCGGTTCCTTCACCTTCACGATGAGGTCGACCGTGTGCCAAACCTTGGCCGCGGTGGTGACCACACGGGCCCCGGCCTTGCGGTAATGCTCGTCGGTGAAACCGGCGCGCCCGCCGGCCCCCTTCTCCACGTAAACCTCCGCGCCCAGGCCGATGACCCGGCGGCAAAGATTGGGGGTCATCGCGACCCGCGTTTCACCGATTTTGATTTCCTTCGGAACGCCAATTTTCATGCGCGCAGCATGCTCCTCGGCACGGCGGACTCAAGCCCGCCGCGCCAACGGTCATCACATTCGCGCCTCCCTTAGGCACCGACCGACTGCAAGGCATCGCGCTGCTGCTCCAACTCGGCCAGCCGCGGCTCGAGATCGTTGCGCACGGCGTTCTGGTTAAGCTTCCACACCCACCAGTCGAAGAGACCGGTTGGCAACAGCACCAAGGCGCCGATGATCCAGCGCGCCCAGTTCGGAAAATTCTCCGGGCCATAAAGGATGATCTGCAGCCCGAGCATGAACGAGCACAGCGCGAGCGGCAGGATATACCACCACAGCACATTGCGCAGCAGCCAGATCTGGTGCCGCACGGCGGCGGCGGCGCGCTCGATCTCAGCCGCCACGGTCTCGCCCTGCGGCGTGGCGCGGCGGTGCATAAAGAAGCGATCGAGCAGAAAGTAGGCGGCCACGCCCAACGGCAGGATCGCCGCCGTCCAGGCCGGCCAGGCCGTCGCGCCCTCGGCTTGGGCATCGAGCGCCACTTTACCAAACACCGCGGCGACGAGAAAACTCGCGCCAATCTCGCGCACGTCGCGCCAAAAGATTTGCCGCGAAAAGCTGCGACTGCCTTGCCGCACGGCGGCAAGCAGACGGGCATCCACGATGGGGCGGGACGCGGCGGCATCGGCCTGCCACGCGTTCTGCAGTTCTTCAAAGTTCATGACTAATCTCCTCCATTAATTTGCTCAGTTTTTTGCGGGCGCGCGTCAGGGCCACGCCCACGTGGTTTTCACTCATGCCGGTGACGTCGGCGATTTCGCGGTAGCTCAGGTCGTCGAGCGCGAGCACGACGAGCGAGCGGTCGGTCGACGGCAGTTGCCGCACCGCCCGCATGAGCGCCGCCATCAGATCGCGACGCGCATGCGACGAATCGGGACTGCGGTCATCGCTGGCCGCCGCCTCGACTGGCTCGGGCTGGGCCACCACCCGGGCCTCACGGCGACGGGTGGTGCGGCGCCAGGTGAGCGCGGTGTTAAGGCACACGCGGTAAATCCACGTGGAGACTTTGGCCTGCTCGCGAAACCGCGGCACCGAGCGCCACAGTTGCACCATCATTTCCTGGCGCAGCTCGTCTTCGTCGACGGGCTCGGGGGCGTAGGCGCGACTCAGCTGGTGCAGAATCGCGCCATGCTCCTCGAGCCAGGCGGCAAAGCGTTGTTCTTGGGGATCGGTGGAATGCATCGGTTCACCCCATGAGTGGCCGCCCGGCCGCAATGCCTTACAGCCAAACGCTAGATTTTTTCGCCGCGTTCGAGCCGCGCGTGGGCGGCGGACACCGCGAGGTATTTCTCCGCCCAGCCCTTGAGGCCCGCCTGCTCAGCTTCCGAAAGGGTCCGCAGAACCTTGCCCGGCGTGCCCACCACCATCGAACCGGGGGGAATGACGGTGCGTGGCGTCACCACCGCACCGGCCGCGACGAGGCTACGCGCGCCGATGACCGCGCCGTCGAGGATGGTCGCATTCATACCGATGAGGCATTCGTCCTCGATCGTGCAGGCGTGAATGATGGCGGCGTGGCCGACCGTCACCCAGTCGCCGATGATGGCATCGAGATCGTCGGCCAGATGCACGATGGCGTTGTCCTGAATGTTACTGCCCTCGCCCACCCGAATGCGCGCGATGTCACCGCGCAGCACCGCGCCGTAAAACACGCTGGAGCGCGGCCCGAGGACCACGTCACCCATCACGGAGGCATTGGGCGCCACCCAATTGGCGGCGGCGACATCGGGCGTCTTGGCGAGGTGTAGCTGCAAACGTTCTTCAACGGTCATACCAAGAATGGTTCTCGCCCCCCCCCGCCCAAACCGCAAGCTCACCGCCGACTCCAAATCCTTTCTTTTACAGGAGGGAACAGAGGCAAACAGAGCTCGCCGTCTTGCACCCCTTATTCGAAAAAGCCAGTTCGCTTACGGAAGTCGCGATCGCTGCTGCCATCGAAGTGCACCGGAACAAGGGCCCCGGGTTGAACGAAAGCATCTACGAATGGTGCCTGCTCAAGGAACTCGAACTTCGCGACCTTCCTGCGACCAACCAGAAACTGGTCCAAGTGGAATACAAGGGATTCATCAAAGAGGAACCGTTGCGATTTGACGTGTTGTTGGCCGATGCCCTGCTCATCGAGGCCAAGTCCGTCGAACACGTCCTTCCCATCCACAAGGCACAACTCCTGACCTACATGAAACTTTTGGACGTTCCCATCGGGCTGTTGATCAATTTCAACGTCACCAAGCTAACGCTCGGCGTATCCCGCCTCATCCTGCCGGGGGCCAATCGCTAGTCGCCTCTGTTTCCCTCCCTTTCCTCCTGTAAAACCCATCCACCTTATGGACACCTTGGTTCCTATTCTGCGCGGCTTGCTTGGTATGGCTGCGTTTACCGGCATTGCGTATGCCTTCAGCACCAACCGTCGCGCCATTGATTGGAAACTCGTGGGCACCGGCATGCTGCTGCAGGTCGTCGTCGCGGTGATCGTGCTGAAGGTCGGTTTCGTGCGCTCGCTTTTCGAAATCGCCAGCGCCTTCTTCGTGAAGGTCATCGACTTCACCAACGCCGGCACGAGCCTGGTCTTCGGGTGGATGACCAACATCGCCGGGGGCAACGTCGAGGGGCTGACCTTCACCCAAGGTGGTCCGGTGTTCGCCATCACGATCCTGCCCACCATCATCTTCTTCGCCGCGCTCACCGCCATGCTCTACTACCTGGGCGTGCTGCAGCGGGTCGTCTACGTCTTCGCCTGGCTCATGTCGAAGACCATGAAGCTCGGCGGGGCCGAGAGCATGTCGGCCTCGGCCAACATCTTCGTTGGCCAGACCGAGGCCCCCCTGCTCATCAAACCCTACCTCGACCGCATGACGCGGTCCGAGCTCATGGCCATCATGATTGGTGGCATGGCCACGATCGCGGGCGGTGTCATGGCAGTCTACATCGCCCTGCTCGGCGGCGATGACCCGGCGGCCCGGATCGCCTTTGCCACCCACCTGCTGACCAAGTCCGTGATCTCCGCGCCCTGCGCGCTGGTCATCGCCAAGATCCTGCTGCCGCAGGAAGAGGAAGTGGATTCCAACATCCAGATCCCGCGCGACAAGTTTGGCGCCAACATCCTCGACGCCATCTGCGCGGGCACCACCGATGGCGTGAAACTCGCCGTCAACGTCGGTGCCATGCTCATCGTCTTCACCGCCCTCGTCGCCATGTGCAATTACGTGCTCGGCGACATGATTGGCGAATGGACCGGACTCAACGGCCTCGTTGCCTCGATGACCGGCGGCGAATTCCAGACCTTCTCGATGGAGTTCGTGCTCGGCCTCATCGGCGCGCCCCTCGCCTGGCTCATGGGCATCGACAGCGGCCACCTGCTGGTCGCCGGCAACCTGCTGGGCCAGAAGACCGTGCTCAACGAGTTCGTCGCCTACTTCTCGATGAACACGCTCTACGCCAGCGGTGACCTGACCGATGAACGCACGCGCATCATCCTCACCTATGCGCTCTGCGGGTTCTCCAATCTCGTTTCCATCGGCATCCAAATCGGTGGCATCGGCGCCCTCGCCCCCGAACGCCGCCAGGATCTCGCCCAACTCGGTTGGCGCGCCCTGCTCGGCGGTTCGCTCGCCTGCTTCATTCCGGCTTCGATCGCCGGCATGCTGATCTGAGCCGGAAAATGCTTTCAGCGGCCGGCCGATCGCTGAAAGCTCCCCGCCATGCCCCGCCCCTTGATTGCCCTCGGCGTTCTGCTCATGACGCTCGCCGCCACCGCCGCCGCTGAAACCCTGCACCGCTCGGACGTTCGCATCCGCGATCCGTTCGTCCTGCCCGACCCCGAGGCCGGCGTTTATTACATCTACGGCACGACCACCTCCGGTATTTTCGACGCCGGCGTGGAGCGCAAAGCCATCATGGTCTACCGCACCAAGGACCTCGACCACTGGGAGGCCCCGGTGCCCGTCTTTGAGGTGCCGGAGAACCACTGGGGACGCGAAACCGCCTGGGCCCCCGAGGTGCACGTCTACAACGGCCGCTACTACCTCTTTGTTACGCTCACCAGCAAAGACACCCTGCCCACGCCCGAAGGTCGCCCGCAAAACGTGAAACGCGGCACCGAGGTCCTCGTGGCTGATTCGCCGATGGGCCCGTTTCAACCGATCGGGGACGGTCCGCAGACGCCGCACGATTGGATGGCGCTCGACGGCGGCCTCTTCGTCGAGGATGGCGTGCCCTACATGGTGTTCTGCCATGAGTGGGCGCAGATCGTCGACGGCTCCTTCGACCTCGTGCGCCTGACCGACGACCTGTCCGCTCCCGTGGGCGAACCCGAGCTGCTGTTCCACGCCTCCGCCGCGCCCTGGGTGCGTTGCCGCGGTGACATCGGTGAACTGTATCAAGGAAAGCGATACCACGCCTACGTGAGCGACGGCAACTGGTTCCACCGCTCCGAGACCGGCGAACTCCTCATGCTCTGGTCCAGCTACGGCCCGGAACGCTACGCCGTCGGCATCGCCCGCTCCGAGAGCGGCAAGGTCCGCGGGCCGTGGGTGCAACAGGAGGAACCCATCTGGGTCGACGACGGCGGCCACCCGATGCTGTTCCGCACCTTCGACGGTCGCCTGGCCATGGTCATCCACCAGCCCAATCGCAAGGTTGAGCGGGCCCGTTTCTTCGAGATGGAGGACCTCGGTCACACCCTGCGGATCAAGGAAGAGATCCAACCGTTCAACTAACTTGCCCATGCCTCGCCGCTCCAGTCGTCGGCCCCTCCGGGCCCACTTGCCCGGCGCGCCCAAACCGGAGGAACTCTTCCGTTGGCGCGGCACCGGCGTCTCCCGGGTCGAGGGTCTCGCCGACGCCGTGTTTGCCTTCACCGTGACCCTGCTCGTGGTCGCGCTCGAAGTGCCGCGCGACTACGAGGGCCTGTTTCGCGTCTTCGCCGGTTTCCCGGCCTTCGCGGCGACCTTCGCCATCCTCATGTGGTTCTGGTCGGTCCACTACCTCTTCTTTCGCCGCTACGGTCTGGAGGACACCCTCACCCGCTTTCTCAATATCCTGGTGCTCCTCTTTGTGGTGTTTCTCGCCTACCCCTTGAAGTTCATGTTCGCCAGCGCCTTCGGCGCCCTGCTCGGCATCGGCGATGGGGTCGTGGGCATCGACTCGCTCGAACAGCTGGCCAACATTTACATCATCTACGGCGGTGGTTTGGGACTCATTTGGCTCTTTTTCGCGCTGCTGCACTGGCACGCCTACCGGATGCGTGAGCGCCTGCGCCTGACCGCGTCCGAGGTGGTGCTCACCCTCGGCTCCCTGCGCGCCAACCTCATTAATATCGTCATCTGCATCAGCTCGATCCTGCTCGCCAGCACCCAGCGTTTCGACTGGCAACCCGGCGCCCTCTACGCGCTGTGTGGCCCGACCATGGCCTTCAACGGTTGGTGGCACGGCATGCGCGCCGCGCGCGCCCGACCGGCGCCGCGCCAGTCCGCCGTCTCAGCATGATTCATGCTGTCTCGGCAACCGCGCCCACCATGCAAATCCTCGTCGACGATCTCACCGGCTCCGATGTCATCGCGCTCCTGCAGGAGCACCTCGATGACATGCACCGCATCTCGCCGCCCGAAAGCATTCACGCACTTGACCTCTCGGGCCTGCGTCGACCGGAAATCACCTTCTGGTGCGCCCGCCGCGACGGCGCCCTGCTCGGTTGCGGCGCGCTCAAGACCCTCAACGCCACCCACGGTGAGGTGAAGTCGATGCGCACCGCCCGCGACCACCTGCGCCAAGGCGTGGCCGCCTTCATCCTCCGCCACATCATCGCCACCGCCCGCGCGCGCGGCCTGCACCGCCTGAGTCTGGAAACCGGTGCCCAACCTCCCTTCGAGCCCGCTCACCGCCTCTACGAACGCCACGGTTTTGTGCGTTGCGGCCCCTTCGCCGACTACCGCGAAGACCCCAACAGCGTGTTTATGACCCTGGCGCTAACGCAGCCGAGCTGACAGCGCCTCCGCCACCTCCGGCAACAGCACCCCTCCCTGCCGCGCCAAACGCTCGGCCATCACCCGATCGCCGGCGGCCAAGCGATCCTCGATCGCGGTCTCAAACCACCGCGCCAACGCCGTGCGCACATCCGGCACACCGGGCGACTGTTGATACGCCGCCTGCAACTGATCGAGCGCCGCCATCAGGTCGCCATCACCCATCGCAATCTGCGCACGGAGAATCCGCGCGCGCGGGAACGCCGGCTGGCGGCGCAACGCTTCATCAATCGCCGCTTCCGCCGCCGCACGATCGCCGGTCTGCAGATGCACCAGCGCCTGATTGAGCGCGGGATCGGCGTAGTTGGGCAACCACGACAGCGCGCGATCGAAGGCCGCCATCGCCTCGTCCCGACGCCCCTGCAAAACCAGCACCCGCCCCCGCGCGTTCTCCACCAGCGCCGACTCACCAAACCGCGCCAGCCCCGCCTCGGCCGCCGCCTGCGCCGCAGCTTGGCGCTGCAGAATCATCAGGGACTCGATCAGGCGCACAAACATCCCCTCCGAAGCGTCATCGAGTTTCACCCCCTCCTGCAGCACCGCCACCGCCTCGGCATGCGATCCGTTTTCGGCCAGGAGTTGCCCCATGAACTGGTATGCCGCCGAGGCGGCCGGAGCTCGCGCCATCGCCCGCTCAAAAAACCGCGCCGCCTCGGCCGGACGCCGCGCATGCTCCGCGTAGTTGCCCCACAGCACCAATCGATCCGCGTCATAACTTTCCGCATACAAAGCGCTCAGCCAGGGATCCGCCGCCTCGTAGGATTGTGACGCGCCCGCCGCCTGGCGCCGCACCCGCTCGGCCTCCGCGGCCGCGCCCTGCTGCTCCAGCAATCCGGCCAGGACCGTCGCCGCCGACCCAAAACCCGGCGCGTCCGCATACACCCCGCGTAGCCGCTCGATCGCCGCCTCCACCTGCCCTGCGCGCGCCTCCGCCTGGGCCAAGCCCAGTCTCCCCGGCAGGGAGTCCGGCACCATCGCCAGCGCGGCCGTGAAACTCGCATGCGCCGCCGCGACCTGACCGCGCTTCAACTGAAACTCGCCCGCCCGCAACCAGCCCTTCACGTAACCCGGGTCCAACGCCAGCGCCTGCAGCAGGACGGCCTGCGCCTCCTCTTCGTATCCCATGTTTCGATACGCGTCTGCCAAAAAGTAACGCGCCTGCGGGTCGCTGGCGTCCTGGGCCGCGACCAGCCGCCAGCCCACCGCCGCTTCCGCAAAAAATCCACTGGCGTGCAACAGCCCGGCATATTTGCGCAGGGCCGCGGGATCGCCTGTTCCAGCCACCGCCTGCTCACGGGTCCGCTCGGCCTCCGCGTAGAAAGCCGCCGGCAAACCGCCGCCACTCGGCGCCGGCGGAACCTCGGCGACCCACGCCGCCGGCGTGATCGCCGGCGATGGCGCGGCCGGACCGCAACCGGGGAGCAGCAGAAGGGCGCCACTCAACATGACGCCGGCAAGGATCCGGGGGCTGACCACGCTCATTTTTTCGTCCACAACAGCAGGCGGCTTTCACCGCCCCACGGCGGATACGCGTGCAGCGCGCCGGTCACCAGCTCCGGTATGCCATCACCGTCGAGATCGGCCGCCGCGACGCTGATGAGATGCGTCGGCGTGTGCGCGAGGACGACCGGGCTAAAGTGCTGCGCGCCGTCGTTGATCCATGCCATCAGCGACACCGCCCGCGGGTCATCCCAGTCATTAAACCCCGACGCGGTCACCACATCCAGATCGCGGTCACCATCGAGATCAACCGCCACCGGACTGAAGGCACCGGCGAAGGCGCCAATACGATGGTAGGTGAAGTTGCCGCGCACATTTTCCAGCCATTGCAGGCCATGCCACGGGCGGCTGCCCGGGCGCGCATAATCGAAAGCGTCACCGTTGGTCAGCAACAGGTCCGGATCGCCGTCGCGGTCGAGGTCGGCCACCGCGAGACCGCTCGAACCAAAGTCTTCGTTGGTCGAGCCCCAGACCGCCCGCTCGCGCGGGTTGCCGCCCACGTTGTCAAACACGCGCACCTCCTCCCATTCCTGTGAAAGCAGCAACGCGATGTCGGGCGCGCGGTCGCCGTCAAAGTCCGCCACCGGCGTGTGGATCGTGCCGGCCAGCGACAGCAGCCGCTCCGCACGATAGCTGCCATCCGCCATGCGCCGCAGCAGGTTGGCCTCACCGGTCGCATACCCAAACTGACCGACCACGAGATCGATGTCGCCGTCCCCATCGAAGTCGGTGCCCCGCACGTCCGTCACCCGCGCTACGTTCTCACGAATGATCCGCGTGGTGAAGTGCTGCGTGCCGTCGTTTTCCAACACCACCACCGCGCCGATCGCGTCGTTGTTGGGCAGGATCTGCCCCATGCTGGCCACCAACAGATCGAGATCCCCGTCCCGGTCGTAATCGCAGGCCGCCACATGCGCCGGCGCCTTGATCGTGCCGCCCACCTGCCGCTCCTCAAAATGCAGCGGCGCCACCTGGCGCAACCACCGCACCGAATCGCTCACCGCGTCACACGCCAACACATCGAGTGCACCGTCGCCATCGAGGTCGACGATCGCCACGTGCGCGATCCAAGGGCGCCCCTCCGCAGGCTCGCCGATCGCTTGCGGCTCAAACTGCAGCGCCGGATCCATCTCCGGTCGGGCCGTCCCCTCCCCCGGCACCGGTGGCACCGGCACGGTCGCCGAAATTGGCGCAGCTTGTTCCCGCCCCGCCGCGGTCTCAGTTGGCCGGCCGCAACCAGACCACAGGGCCCAGCTCAAGACCACGAACACACAGGGTTTAAACCAACTTTCCGACCTGACCATATCGACTTCAACGCGGCGAATTCACTCCCAAGCAAACGCACCGCTCCAGCAGCGCAAGCGCTTCTCTGGCGAGCGCCGACAGTATCAGATTTTCACCTCGTTCCGTTCGCCCTGCCTTAAGTTGGTCGCCGCCGTGCCGATCGCGTCTTGATGCTAGCAGAGGCCATCTCCGACGAACAAATCATCCACATTGCTGAAAAGCTCCCCTCCGCCCCGCGCCTCCTGGTCCAATTGGAGCAATTGCTGGAACGCCCCCGCTGCGACGTCGGCGACATTGCCGGCCTGCTCAACCAAGACCCCGCGCTCATCGCGCAGATCCTGCGCATGGCCAACAGCCCGGCCTACAGCCCCGCCGAAAAGATCGGCCACCTTGACCAAGCCCTCTCCATGATCGGTTTCGCGGAGGTGCACCGTCTGCTCGGCGCCATCGCCAGTCGCCAGATCGCCGAACAGCAGATGAGGCTCCACGCCGTGGCCGCCGATCAGCTGCGCCTCAATACCCTCTACGTCGCCGTGCTGATGGAGGAACTCGCCGACGCCGCCGAAGAAAATCCACGCCGCTGCTACACCGTCGGCATGCTGCGCACCCTCGGCATGATGGCGCTCGAACACCTCGCGCCCCCGGGCCACGGCATCCCCGCCTTCCCCGATTCGGGCCACCGCAAGGTCCTCGACTGGGAACGCGAAAACTGGGGCCTCACCCACGTCGAGGTCACCGAGAAGATTCTCCTGCACTGGAACTTCCCTCACGAAACCGTCCAGGCCATCCGCCACCACTGCGAGCCCGGCCGCCGCCACAACCCCGTTATCCACCTGCTCATGCTCGCCGCCACCGCCGCCGCCGACCGCTTCGGCGCGATCCCCGGCGAGGCCCCCTACTGGGATCCCGGTTTCAACACCCTCGCCAAGGCGGGGGTCGACACCCACCGCTACCGCATCGCCCGCGAGCGCGCCGCCCGCAAATTCGAGCGCCTCAAAATCGCCATCGGCTGATCCCCCGCCCGTCCGCGCCACCAGCCAAACCCTCCCGCCACTTGTCACGGCTGACGTGACAAGTGACGTTTCACCGCCGGCCCATCGGTGGAGCCATTTCGCTCTTCAATCTTCCGGCAAGCCGGTCCAACGTCGCGGCTTGGACATGACCCTTCCGTCACTTCCCGCGATCCTCGAACAACGCAACCTCAGCGCCGACGAACTCTCCGGTGCCGACGCCTCGGCGGCGAACCTGCGCGTCTTCGCGTGGATGCACCTCGCCCGCCGCGCCGACAACCGCATCCTCGAGCTCTTTCGCCAAGGCCTCATCAAAGGCACCGTTACCGGCGGCCAGGGCAACGAGGGCCTCATCGTGCCACTCGCCCTCCTGCTCGACAAAGCCAGCGACGTCATCTCCTTCACCCACCGCGACTTTGGCGGCCACCTCGTCTGGAGCGGACACCTCTGCGAGCACCTCAACCAATATTTCGCCAACGCCGCCTCCCCCACCCAGGCCCGCGAGGGCAACATCCACCACGGCGACCCGGCCAACCGCTCGCTGCCGATGATCTCCCATCTCGGCGCCATGCTCTCCAACGTCCTCGGCGCCACCGACGCCCAGCGCCGCGCCGGTCGCCCCGCCATCGGCGTCGCCCTCTTCGGTGACGGTGGCTCCTCCACCGGCGACATTCACGAGTCCCTCAACCTGGCCGCCCTGCTCTCCCTCTCCGTTCTCTTCGTCATCGAGAACAACCACTACGCCTACTCGACCCCCACGGCGGAGCAGTTCGCGCCCGGCACCGAGCTCTGGAAACGCGCCTCTGGCTACGGCATCGAGGGCCGTCACATCGACGCCACCGATCCCCTCGCCGCCGCCACCGCCTTTGCCGACGCTGTCGCCACCGTGCGCGACACCGGCCGCCCCCTGCTCGTCGAGGCCTCCACCCTGCGCCTGCGTGGCCACGCCGCCTACGATACCTGCGACTACCTCAAACCCGGCGAATCCGACGCCTTTTTCGCCGCCGATCCGCTGCCCAAACTCCGCGCCCAACTCGTCGCCGCCGGCCAGGCCGACGCCATCACCGCCCTCGAGACCGAACTCGATGCCTTCGTCGAGGCCTGCATCAAAGAGAGCCTCGCCGTCCCGCGTCCGACCGCCGACCTTGCCGCGCTCAAAGCCGACGTCTTTGCGCCCGCCGCCGCCCCCATCGCTTGGCAAGCCACGCCCGCCGAGGCCGCGCCGCTCAATTTCGCCCAGGCCCTCAACACCGCCCTGCGCAAGATCCTCACCGAGCGCCCCGAGTCCCTCGTGCTCGGCCAGGACATCGCCACCTACGGCGGCGCCTTCAAGGTGACCGACGGCCTGCTGGCCGACTTCGGGCGTAGTCGTGTTTTTAATACCCCGCTGGCCGAGAGCGCCTGCACCGGCTACGCCGTCGGCCTCGCCCTGGGCGGTCACCGCCCGATCGAGGAGTTTCAGTTCGCCGACTTCTGCACCGAGGCCGCCACCCAGATCACCCTCAACGCCGCGACCTATCACTTTCGTTCCGGCGCCAAGGTTCCGCTCGTGCTGCGCCTGCCCACCGGCGGCGGCCTCACCTTCGGCTCCTTCCACTCACAGGAACTCGACTCCTTCCTGCTCGCCATGCCCGGCCTCAAGGCGCTCTACCCCAGCACGCCGCAGGATGCCTTCAACGCGCTGCTCGCCGCCTACGAGGACGACAATCCGGTCCTGCTCTTCGAGCACAAAGCCCTCTACCGCGGCGCCAAGGCCGCCGTCGCTTTCGACGCCGACTACCGCTCGGTCTGGGCCCCCCGCCACGTCGCCGCCGGCGATTTCGCCACCGTCGTCACCTACGGCCAGATGGTCGGCCTCGCCGAGAAGGCCGCCGCGTATTTCCGCGACGAATACGAGCTCACCTTTGACCTCTGGGACCTGCGCGCGCTCAACCCGCTCAAACTCGACGCCATCAAGGCCTCGCTCGCCCGCACCCACCGCCTGATCGTGCTGCACGAAGGCCGCCGTAAACACGGCTTCGGCGCCGAACTCGTCGCGCAACTCACCGAGGAACACTTCTTCGACCTCGAAGCCCCGCCGCTGCGGATCGGCGCCCTCGACCTCCCGGTGCCCTTCGCCCCCGAACTCGAGGAAGCCTTCCGTCCCACCCTCGACAAAGTCACCACCGCCATCGCCGACTGGATCGGCTAAGTTTCTTTTCTTTCACAGAAGGCAACGAAGAGAACAAAGCAGATCCAACGGGGTTGTTTTACAGGAGGAAACAGAGGTAAACAGAGCCGCTCTTACGCCCGCGTCACGATGCACCTTCGTTATCTTCGTTCCCTTCTGTAAGAACAGATCCCGCCTCCTGCTCGACTCCGTTGCCCTCCGTTCTCTCCTGTAAAACCAATTTCCCGTGCCTACTCCCGCCGACATTCCCGCCGCCCGTTGGGCGGCCATCAAACTGCTCGCGACCGACGTCGATGGCGTGCTGACCGACGGCTCCATCCAAGTTTCCTCCGACGGCGTCGAAACCAAGACCTTCAACGTGCTCGATGGCCTCGGCATGGTGCGCCTGCTGCGCGACGACGTCGCCGTGGCCTGGATCTCCGGCCGCGCATCCGGCGCCACCACCGTCCGCGCCGAGGAATTGCGCATCCCCTACATCATCCAAGGCCGCGTCGACAAACACATCGCCCTCGCCGAACTCGCCACCGAACTCGGTTTCACCGCCGCGCAGTGCGCCTACATCGGCGACGACGACATCGACGCCGGCGCCCTGGAGTGGGCCGGCATCGGCATCAGCGTGCCGCACGCCATGCCGGCCGCGCTCAACGCCGCCGATTGCGTGACCACCCGCCTCGCCGGCCACGGCGCCGTGCGTGAAGTGTGTGAACAAATCCTCGCCCATCGCGGTCAGGACTGAGGATTCCCGCCGTGCTTCGCTTCCGTCCCATCGCCCTGCTCGCCAGCTCCCTCGCCGTCGGCGCCATCGCGCAATCGGGTGGACGCGTGCAAACGCCGGCGCCGGTGAAGGACTACACCGTCTCTTTCTTCAGCGAGGAGGGTTACCCGCACGTGCGGGTGCAGGGTGCCAGCGCCGACCTGCGTGATCCCGCCCACGTGAAACTTGGCGACATGATTCTCACGGTCTTCACCGGCCAGGCCGATCGCGAGATTGAGACCGTGCTCATCGCACCGACCGCCATCGTCGAACCCGAACCCGAAGTTGTCAGCGGACCCGACACGGTGCGCCTCGAACGCAGCGACCTCAACCTCACGGGTGAGGACTGGTCCTACGAACACCGCGAGCGTCGGGTGCACATCCGCCGCAACGCGCGCATCGTCTTCAACGCCCCTCTCGCCGACCTGCTCAAATGATCCGCTCCGTCCTTCTCCTTCTCGCCCTCCTCAGCGGGGCCACCCTCGTCGCCCAGCCCGTCGCCCCGCAGCGCACCGAACTCACCGCCGACGATCTCGTCATGACCAGCACCGACCGCGAGTCGCGCGTCGTGTGCGTGGGCAATGTGCAGCTCACCGGCACCAACCTGCGCATCGTCTGCGATCGACTCGAGATCATCGCCGATCGCGATTACGACCCGACCGCCACGCTGGGGGAATTGAAGGGCTTCAAATACCTGCTCGCCACCGGCAACGTGCGCATCGTGCAAGGTCAGCGCGAAGCCACCTGCGGCCGCGCCGAAGTCTTGCCCAGTGACGGCACGGTCGTGCTCAGCGAGAATCCGGTCGTGCTCGACCGGGCGACCGACATCATCGGCCGCGGTGAAGTCATCACCCTGCGCCGCGGCCAGCAGGAAATGGAGATCCAAAAACCCCGCTTCAGCGGCCCGCCCATCCGAGACCTCGGCGCCGACGTCCCAACCACGCCTGCGCCCGCGCCTCCGACGCCTGAAACGAACTAAATTGACTTCACAGAAGGCAGCGAAGGGCAACAAAGCCGCTCCACCGGATTTACTTTTACAGGAGGAAACGGAGAGCAACAGAGGGCCTTGCCTCCGAACCCGTGATCTCTGTGCTCCCTCTGTGGCCTCTGTGTCAAAAAACACCCTGCCTCTCCGCCTTCGTTCCCTTCGCTTCATTTTGTAAAATAGATCCCGCATGACCGACACCGCCTCCCCCACCGCGCATCGCATTGAGACCAAGGGGCTCGTGAAGACTTTTGGGCAGCGCACCGTGGTCGACGGCGTCGACATCGACGTGGCGGCCGGTGAGGTGGTCGGCCTGCTCGGCCCCAATGGCGCGGGCAAGACCACCACCTTCTACATGATCGTCGGGCTGGTCGCCGCGACTTCCGGCCAAGTGCTGATCAACGGCAAGGACGCCACCCGCCTGAAGATGCACGAGCGCGCCCGCCTCGGCCTTGGTTACCTGCCGCAGGAGCCCTCGACCTTTCGCAAACTCACCGTCGCGCAAAACCTTCTCGCCATCGTCGAGACCCTGGCGGTGCCGCGCAGCCAACGCGCCGAGCTCGTCGCCCGTCACCTCGACGAACTCCATCTCAGCCATGTCGCCAACCAAAAGGCCTACACCCTCTCCGGCGGCGAACGCCGTCGCCTCGAGATCGCCCGCGCGCTGGTCACCAACCCAAAGTTTCTCCTGCTCGACGAGCCCTTCGCCGCCATCGACCCGAAGTCGGTGACCGAGGTGCAGCGCATCGTGCTGTCGCTCAAGGAGCGCGGCATCGGTGTCATTATCACCGACCACAACGTGCGCGAAACCCTGCGCATCGTCGACCGTGCCTACCTCATTCATCAGGGCCGCGTGCTCACCAGTGGCCCCGGCGACTTCCTCATCCAGGACGAGCAGGCTCGCGAGATCTACCTCGGCCGCGACTTCAACATGTGAGGGCGGCCCCCCCCCGAGGGGCCGCGCGGGCGGCTCGACGGACTCCCGGCCGCCAGCCGCCCACGCGACGAATCGTCTCACCGACGCCCTAGTCAGAGTGCGGCGAAGCGTTGATTCCGCACCGGTGTCACCTGGTGGTTCATCATCGCGGACCAGCTTACCCGCCGATTGTTAAGGTCGTGTGTGCGTCTGGTAAACGCCCCCGATTTTCCGAAAAAAAGTTCGATGGTTCCGGCCCCCCGCGCTGAGCTTGCCCCCGCGCGCGCCCTCAACCCACCTTCCACCCCACCCCGCCATGCCCCGCACCATCAACGGCATCACCGTCGAACACTTCTTCACCACTTATCGCGAGAAGCTGAAACTGGAGCTCGTCACCGGCGACACCGGCCTGCACCGCCTCATCAAGGAGGGCGCGATCAATCGCCCGGCCCTCGCGCTCACCGGCTTCTTCAAGTATTTCGCCAACAAACGCATTCAGGTGCTCGGCGCCGCCGAGATGACCTACCTGCGCACTCTGCCGCGCGAGAAACAGGAAGAGGTGTTTCGCGCCATGGCCCGCCGCCACGTCCCCTGTTTCGTCCTCACCCGCAACTACAACGCGACCAGCGCCATGCTGGCGGTGTGCAACGAGATGAAACTCCCCATCTTCCGCACCCCGATGATCACCCGTCACTGGGTCAACATCGCCACGCTTTGCGTCGACAACGAGTTCGCGCCCTCCACCACCGAGCACGCCACCATGCTCGACGTGAAGGGCATCGGCGTCCTGCTCCGCGGTGACAGCGGCGTCGGCAAAAGCGAGTGCGCCCTCGCCCTCATTGAGCGCGGCTACTCGCTCGTCGCCGACGACATGACGCTCATCCGCCTCGTCGATGAACGTGAACTCATCGCCACCGGCCCCGCCCTCAACCGCGGCTACATGGAGGTGCGCGGCATCGGCATCATCAACGTCGCCGAGATGTTCGGCATCAAAAACGTGCGGCCCGACAAACGCGTCGACCTCGTCGTCTCCCTCCACGAGTGGACCCCCGACGTGGTCGAGGAACGCACCGGACTCGAGGAAAACCACTACAACATCCTCGGTCTCAAGGTGCCGGAGGTGGACCTCTACGTTCGCCCCGGCCGTGACATCGCCCGCCTCGTCGAAGTCGCCGCCCTCGTGCAGGCCCTCAAGAACATGGGCCACGATCCCGCCAAGGAGTTCAACGACCGCCTCATCGCCCACATGAGCGGCGACGCCGAACCCGCGACCATCACCCGGCTCGGTCGCTGATCGCGGCAGGCGCGCCCACGCGTCCCGATCCCGCCCCGGCACCGCCCCCCGGGGACGGACACCCTCCCCTCCGGGGACGGCGGATTTCCCGCGCGTGCTCAAGTCGCGCCTGAACCAGCCGATAACGAGAGGGTTCCATCGTAGTCGCATGCCGTCCCCTCACGAATCCCTCCACGTTCTCGTCGTCGACGACGACGCCAACGCGCGCTTTGTGCTCAGCTCCATGCTCAAACGCGAAGGGCATCGAGTGGACGCCGCCGAATCCGCCGCGCAAGCCCTCGAGGTCTTGCGCAGCATCGGCCCCGAATGGTTCGACTGCGTGATCAGCGACTACTGGATGCCCGGCGGCAACGGCCTCGATCTGCTCAAACAGATTCACGCCCTCGACCCCACCCTCGCCATCATGCTCGTCACCGCCGAGGGCGAAAAGGAGATCGTCACCGAAGTGCTCCGTAACGGCGGCTACGGCTACCTCGACAAGCCCGTCTCCGGCACCGCCCTGCGCGACGCCGTCGTCGGCGCTTCCCAAAGCACCCGCGAACAACGCAGCCTGCGCACCACCGCCGCCAACGCCAACGCGCTGGGCGACAGCCAGCGTTTTCTCCTCCAGCACCACCTCGGCCAACTCGACGATTCCATCGAGCTGTTCTTCCACTCCCTCGCCGAGGCCTCGGGCGACTTCGTCAGCGTGCTCCCCAAGCACGAACACCGCCACATCATCCTCGTCTCCGACGCCTCCGGCCACGACCTGCGCGCCGCCTTCCAGTCCAACTACTTTCACGGCATTGCCCGCGGCATGACCGCCCGGGGGGCCAGCATCGACGAGGTCTTCCACCGCTTCAACGAGATGCTCATCGAAGAGTGGAACACCGACGGCGACATCAACCTCTCGCTCGCCGCCTGCGGCCTCGTCCTCGATCGCGGTTCCCTCTCGCTTCACTCGCTCAACTGCGGCTTCCCCTTCCCCCTCGCCTCCGACATCGACGGCTTCGCCTACCCCCTGCACTCCTCTCACGGCACCGGTCCGCTCGGCTGGTTCCCCGAGCGCCCCGCCTCCGTTTACACGCCCATGCCCACCGGCTATGTCGTCGTGTGGACCGACGGTCTGCCGGACCTCGCCGACAAGCACGACCTCGACCCACTGGCGCTCACCCACCGCCTGCTACAGACCGACGGCGCCCGCGAATATTACCTCGCCAACGTGGCCGACGACATCGCCGTCGTCCGCATCGACCTCGCGCGCTACTCCCGCATCGGCGGCTCGCCGGCCATCCCCCTCGTCAGCCGTCGTTTCGCCGGTGACACCGTTGACGAGATCGACCGCCACCAAGCCTGGCTCGAACGCTCTTTGCGTGTCGCTCTGCCCGACACCCCCGACGACAAACTCGCCGACGTGACCATCTGCGCCCGCGAGGCCATGATCAACGCCCTCTCCCACGGCTGCGAAGGTCGCGCCGACCGCCTCGCCGACGTGCAGGTTTCCGTCTCGGCCGACCGCACCCAACTCCACCTGCGAGTCACCGACAGCGGCCAGGGCCACGACTTCGACCTCGACACCCATGAGCCCACCGCCGCCGCCGACCTGCTCACCGAGCACCGCGGTCTCGTGATGATGAAACACCTTCCCTCCCGCACCGCCGCCTTCAGTCGCGGCGCCTGCATGACCATGGACTTCTCGATCGCACCCGCGCCCCACTGATGCTCTCGACCACCAGCTACGGATTACCCAACAGAACCGGACCGTCGATCACGGTGCCTGGCGATTTGCTGAGCACCAACATCGGCGAGTTTCGCCAACAAGCCACCGCGCATTGCGCGCAGCTCGCCCGCGGCGCCACGTTCACCATCGACCTGCGCGCCGCCCGCCTGGTCGACTCGGTCGGCCTCAACGCCCTGGTCACGATCATCAAGGCCGCCAAGGCCCGCGACGGCGAGGTGCTCCTGCGCGTCGCCCACCCCAGCGTGCGGCGCATCCTATCCTTCACCCGCATCGACACTCACGCCCAGGTCACCGGACCCGACGAATCATGAAGCGGCGCGTTCCTGCCTCCCTCCATCAACTCGGCCGCGGGCTGCGGCGCATCATGCGCGGTTGGCGCCGTCACCGCACCGACACCGGGCCCGCCGTCGAACCCGCCGCTCGCGCCCTCATGGACGGCCGCAGCAACCTCCACCGCACCTTCGCCGCCTTCGGCAACGACCTCGACGAGCTCGACCAGCAGACCCGCAGCCTGCTGTCCCGCTGCGAGGAGCTGATCTCCCTCGCGGCTGGCAACTCGGAAGGCATCAACCTCTTCCAGGACTCCCTGCAGATCCTCGACCAACCCCTCGCTCACGCCGACCAATCGCTCCAGAATCTCCCCCCCATGCTGGAGCAGATCACGCGCTGCGATCACCACTCCAACGAGTTGCTCAAATGCCAGCTCGCGATGGGTGAAGTCCTCGCCCCCTTGCGCCACATGATCGTGTTTTTCCGTATCGAGGCCGCCCAGCTCGAGCCGGAACACCAGACCACCTTCCTCACCGTCGCCGACGAGATCCACCGTCTGCGCGAGCTCATTGACGAAACCTTCGATGAGAACGTCGCCCGCCTGCGCGAGGCCCGCGACACCGTCAGCCACGTGCGTGAAAAGGTGAAGAAGGACTACGCCGATTACTCCGCGCGCATCAGCCAAAAACGAGGCGAAATCGAGCACGCCATCGAGGCGCTCAGCGGCCAGCTCGGCCAAGGCACCCAGCGCGACACCCAGGCGCGCGAAACCACCGCCGTGCTCAATCAGGTCATCAGCCGCCTGGTCTCCGCGCTCCAGTATGAGGACATCCTCACCCAGCGCATCGACCACGGCCTCAAGACCATGCGCGCCGGCCCGCCGGCTCAGGCGCGCAACGCCTGGATGCAGCTCATGCACCGCCAGGTCACGGAGATTACCGGCAGCCTGCGCGAGGCCCGGAACGACCTCGACGAAGGTATCGACCTCATCGTCAAGCACGCCAACGAACTTGGCGAAGCCGCCATCATGCTGCGCAACCTCGACACCTCGACCGCCTCCGTCGACGGCATGGTGCAGCTCCTCCTCGAAGCCTTTCAGGAGATCACCGAAATTTCCTCCGACAACGTGCGCCTCGCCGAGGAATCACGCCGCGCCCTCAACCCCGTGCGCGACGTCACCGAAAACCTCTCCTCCGTCGTCATCGAGGTCTCCCTCAACATCCAACTCATCGCCCTCAACGCCCAAGTGCGCTCCGTCCAACTCGGCGACGGATCCGGCCTCGAAGTCCTCGCCGCCCGCACCGCCGAGATCTCCGCCGAACTCGGCGAACTCGGCGACCGCACCGCCGCCGAGATCGTGGAACTGCGCGACGTCACCCACGCCGTGCTCGCCCAACTCGAGGAGATGGAGCAGGTCGGCCGCCAACATCTCGGCGCGCTGCGCACCCGCGGAGCCGAGGTGGTCGAACGCCTCCACCATATGCGCGACCGCACCCTCACCGTGCTTCAGGACGTCTGCGAAGAGATGGAAAACGTCCGCACCAAAACCAACCCCAAGCCCCAGCGCCTCAAGGAGCTCGACGTCGCCGAAGCCTGCCTCGATCGCTGCGCCGATTGGTTCGCCCGCCACAGCACCGACGCACCGGTCACCCCCGCCCAACGCCAGGCTCTCGCCGATCACGTCAAGAGCTACACCATGGCCTCGGAGCGCCGCGTCCACGCCGAGATCACCGGCGACAAACACGACCTCGGCGAACACGACGCCAGCACCGAACTCTTTGTCGATCCGCCTCCCGCCGCGGTCGCCATCGCCGAACCCGCACCTGCGGCAAGCACCCCAGCCCAACCCGGCAAGACTCCCCAGGCCGCGGCTCCCGCCGCCTTGGCCGACAATGTGGAACTCTTCTGAGGCTCCCATTCGTAATATTCCCGCTAAAGCGCGCCCTTCCGCCAACCGATAGCAGATCAAACCAACCTCTGTCCCCGCCATGAAACGTAAGGTCCTCACCGTCGACGATGCTCTCACTATGCGAAAACTGGTCGCGTTCACCCTGCGCGGTGCCGGCCTCGAAGTGGTCGAAGCGGCCGACGGCGTCGATGCGCTCGCCGCCCTCCAGCGCCAATCGTTCGATCTCATTATCACCGACGTGAACATGCCGCGCATGGACGGCATCACCTTCACCCGCCAGGCCCGCGCCACCGCCAACGGCCGCAGCGTGCCCATCCTCATCCTCACCACCGAGTCCGAGATCGCCAAAAAGAACGAGGGCCGCGCCGCCGGCGCCACCGGCTGGATCGTCAAACCCTTCCAGCAGGAACAGCTTCTCTCCGTCGTCTCCCGCGTCCTCCCCGGAGCCGTCAACGCCCACGCGGCATGAGCAACGACCTCCATGAGCAGTTCGTCCGTGACATGCTCACGGAGAGCTACGAGGGACTGGATCGCTACGACCAGGCCATCCTCGCCATTGAACAAGGCGAGGCCGATGGCGAGACGCTCAACGACATCTTCCGCGTCGTTCACACCCTCAAAGGCACCGCCGGTTGCCTCGGTTTCCACCACATTGAGAAACTGTCCCACACCGGCGAAAACCTGCTTTCCCTCCTGCGCGAAGGCACCCTCGACAGCAGCCCGGCCATCGCCGACGGTTTGCTCAAACTTTCCGATGCCCTGCGCGCCATGCTCGGCGCCATCGAGTCCACCGGCAGCGACGACTCCGGCGAGGACTACACCCCGCTGCAGGACCTGCTCACCCGTCTCAAAGATCCGGATACAGCGGACTCCTCTGTAGCCGGGGTCGTTGCCCCCGCTCCCCCCACCCCCGACACCACCGCCCAAGGCTGGGGCCTTTTCGAAGACGAGCCCGCCGACGCCCTCGATGCCGTCAACGCCGCCGCCAGCAGCGACGACACCACCAATCAGGGCTGGGGCCTCTTCGACGACGAGCCCGCCACCGATGATTCCGCTGTAGCCGGGGTCGATGACCCCGGTTCCGCCAGGGACACCGCCGAAGCCGCCCAAGGCTGGGGCCTGTTCACCGATGCACCCGAGGCCCCTGTAGCCGGGGTCGCGGACCCCGGTTCGTCGCCGAGCAAAGAACCTGCTGCGAAAACCAACGCGCCCAAGAACACTGCGCCTGTCGCCACCACCGCCTCTGTGCGCGTTGACGTAAGCCTGCTCGACAAGCTGATGAACATGGTCGGCGAGCTCGTGCTCTCGCGCAACCAACTGCTTCAGCTTAGCCAGCACCGCACCATTTCCCAACAGGAGATCACCGCCGTCTCCCAACGCCTGAACCAGGTCACCACCGAGCTGCAGGAGGGCGTCATGAAGACCCGCATGCAGCCCATCGGCAACGTGTGGGGCAAGTTCCCGCGCATCGTGCGCGACATCGCCGCCGACCTCGGCAAGAAGGTTCGCCTCGAAACCATCGGCGCCGACACCGAGCTCGATCGCACCATCATCGAGGCGATCAAGGACCCGCTCACCCACATCATCCGCAACTCCGTCGACCACGGCGTTGAGCTGCCCGCCGTCCGCGAAGCCGCCGGCAAGTCCGCCGAGGCCCACGTGATCATGCGCGCCTTCCACGAGGGGGGTCAGGTCAACATCGAGGTCATCGACGACGGCGCCGGCATCAACGGGGAGAAGGTCCGCCGCAAGGCCCTCGACAAGGGCCTCATCTCCGAGGACGACGCCGCCCGCCTCTCCGAGCGCGAGATGGTCAACCTCATCTTCCTCCCCGGTTTCTCCACCGCCGAGCAGGTGACCAATGTTTCCGGCCGCGGCGTCGGCATGGATGTGGTGAAGACCAACATCGAAAAGACCGGTGGCTCGGTCGACGTCACCTCCGTCGCGGGCCAGGGCACCACCCTCAAGATCAAGATTCCACTCACCCTCGCCATCGTCCCCGCACTCGTCGTGCGCACCGCCTCGGAGCAATTTGCCATCCCGCAGGTGAGCCTCGTCGAACTCGTGCACATCGACGGCGACGACGCCGCCACCGCCATCGAGCACGTCTACGAATCCCCCGTCTTCCGGCTGCGTGGCGATTTGTTGCCCCTCGTTTTCCTCGACGAGCAGCTCAAACTCCGCGACCCGGAAAACACCGACCGCGGTTCGCTCAACATCATCGTGCTCCGCTCCGACCAGCAACTCTTCGGCCTCGTGGTCGACGAGGTTTGCGACTCTGAGGAGATCGTGGTCAAGCCGCTCGGCCAGCACCTCAAGGGCCTGCCCATGTTCGCCGGCGCCACCATCATGGGGGACGGCAAGGTCGCGCTCATTCTCGACGCGCTCGGCCTCGCCCAGCATGCCGGCGCCCTCGGCAACAACCACCGTGAGCTCAAGACCGCGACCGAGGTCGCCGAGCAACACCACGGCGGCGACACCACCTCCCTCCTGCTGTTTTCCGTCCCGGGCCGCGAACGCGTCGCCCTCCCGCTCTCCGCCGCCGCCCGTCTCGAAGAGTTCAACCGCAGCGAGATCGAAAGCTCCGCCGGCCGCGAGTCCGTGCAATACCGTGGCGGCATCATGCCGCTCCTGCGCCTCGATCGCATCCTAGGCACCGGCAATGGCGCGGCCGAAAAACGCGCCGCCGAGCAGGTCATCGTCTTCTCCCACGAGGACCGCACCGTCGGCCTGGTCGTTGGCGAGATCCGCGACATCGTCGAGGAACACGTCGAGCTGCAACCCGGCACCGGTGGCAACGGCCTCGCCGGCTCCGCCATCATCCAGGGCAAGATCACCGACCTCATCGACGTGCCTGCCATTCTCTCCGCCACCGGCATGACCAGCCGCCGCGCCGCCTGACCGCCATGAAGACGCCTCGTCAACTTTGCACCTTTCACGTCGGCGGCCTGTTCCTCGGCCTCGATGTGCTCTCGGTCCAGGAAGTCATCCGCAGCCCCGAGCTCGCCCTCGTTCCCCTCGCCCCGCCGACCATTCAGGGCTTGCTCAACCTCCGCGGCCAGATCCTCACCGCCATCGACCTGCGTCGCCTGCTCAAGCTGCGCGAACCTGCACAAAAGATCGCTTCTCCCATGCTCATGATCCTGCGCACCACCAACGGTTCGATCGCCCTCGTGGTCGATTCCGTCGGCGACGTCATGGAAGTGAGCGAGGAGACCTTCGAAGCCCCGC
Source organism: Actomonas spartinae (assembly GCF_051209155.1). Lineage (NCBI taxonomy): Bacteria > Pseudomonadati > Verrucomicrobiota > Opitutia > Opitutales > Opitutaceae > Actomonas > Actomonas spartinae. The sequence continues at coordinate 1,133,542 of NZ_JBPJGB010000002.1, read as the reverse complement.
CCGACACCGTGCCGGCCGCCGTGCTCAGCCTCATCCGAGGCGTGCACAAACTTGACGGCACGCTCCTCCACGTCCTCGACGCCGAGGCCACCGGCTCCTCCCAGGCTGCCATGGCCCAGGCCGCCTAGTTACCCGTCCTCCCTCTCAACAACAACCGTCCCAACGCCCAACCCACGCATCACCATGCGCATCAAAACCAAACTCATCCTCCCGGCCTGCGTGCTGATCGCGCTGAGCATGGCGGCAGTCTACCTCACCGTTACCCGCGAGGCCAAACTCCTCCGCGAGAACCAACTGCTCACCCTCGCCTCCGGCGCCCGCGCGATCCAAGACAAGATCGATCGCAACCTCTTCGAGCGCTACGGCGACGTGCAGGCCTTCGCGCTCAACGAGCTCTTTCACCAGGACCTCGGCGCCGTCTCCGAAACGGAACGCACCCGCCTGAACAAAAAACTCAACGACTACGTCGTCACCTACGGCTGCTACTCCCTCATGGTCATCACCGATCCGCAGGGTAATGTCGTCGCCACCAGCACCACCGACTACCTCGGCAACCCGCTCCCCACCAGCGGCCTCATCGGCCGCAGTCTCGCCAACGACGCATGGTTCCGCGACGTCTCCGCCGGCCGCTACCTCACCTACAACGGCGCCGACTCCCTCACCGGCACCACCGTCTCCCCGGCCGGCAAGGACCCGCTCGTGCAGGAGATCTACCGCGACCAGGCCCCCGCCTGGAACATCTCCTACTCCGCGCCCATCAAGGACGCCGAGGGCAACCTTCGTGGCTACTGGCACAACGTTTTTGATTCCGCCACCGTCGAGGGCATCGTCCTGGCCGAGTGGAATCAGTTCAACGCCCGCGGCCTCGGTTCCACGGAGCTCAACGTGGTCGGCCGCGATGGCACCCTCCTCGTGGACGTCGATCCCGCCGAAACCGGCAGCCTCACCGCCCGCCATGACGACGTCATGAAGGTGAACCTCGTCAAGTTGAACGACGGCCTCGCCACCGACGCCGCCACCAGCCCCGACAGCGACGGCATCGACGAGGCCATGAGCGCGCGCATGGGTGTCCTCCAACCCGGCGGCTTCGCCAAGAGCGTGCCCGTCCTCGGCTACGCCGGCACCGGCTTCACCACCTTCGTGCGCGCCGAACCGGCCGAGCTCTATGCCTCCATCAACCTGCTCAAACGCACGATCGGTATCGTCGCCCTGCTCGCCATCATCGCCGGCGCCGTCGCGATCTACTTCATCGCCCGCCCCGTGGCCAAGAGCATCCAGGCCGCCGTCGACGGCGTCGAAGCGCTTGCCAAGGGTCGCTTGGACACCGAGCTGGACATCAGTGCCAAAGACGAGGTCGGCGACCTCGCCCGCGCCTTCAACCAGACCTGCAATGACCTGAAGAAGACCTTCAAGGTCGATAAACTCGACTGGATGGAGCTGGCCGGCATGAAGGTCCGTGCCGAAATCGCCGACGTCACCTCCATTGTGTCGGAAGCCGACCTCAAGGGGAACATCCTCGCCGTCAACGACAAGCTGTGTGAAGTTTCTCAATACAGCCGCGAGGAACTCATTGGCCAGCCGCACAGCATCTTCCGCCATCCCGACATGCCCAAGGAAGTCTTCAAGGAGATGTGGGCCACCATCGGCAAGGGCAAAACCTTCCGCGGCATCGTCAAGAACCGCAAAAAAGACGGCACCCCCTACTACGTCGACGCCGTCATCGCGCCGGTCCTCGGCGAGAACGGCAAACCCGAGAAATACGTCGGGGTCCGCTACGAGATCACCGAAGCGGAGATCGAACGCCAGAACGCCAAGGGCATCATCAACGCCATCGACGGCGCCTACGCCTTCATCGAGTTCACCCCGCAGGGCGAAGTTCTCGCCGCCAACCAGAACTTCCTCGCCACCCTCGGTTACGCCGCCGACGAGGTCCTCGGCAAACATCACCGCACCTTCGTCGACTCGGCCTACGCCAACAGCGCCGAATACGCCGCCATGTGGAAGAAGCTGCAGAACGGCGAAAGCGTCTCCGGGGTCTTCAAACGCATCACCAAGGATGGCCGCGAGGTCTATATCCAGGCCGTCTACGCCCCCGTGAAGGACGAGGTCGGCCGCGTCGCCAAGGTCGTCAAGATCGCCACCGATATCACCGCCGACAAGGTCCGCCAGATCAACAACGACCGCCAACTCGAGCAGGCCAACCGCAACCAGGCTGTCATCGAGTTCACCGCCGACGGCACCATCGAGAAGGCCAACGAAAACTTCCTCTCCACCATGGGCTACTCGCTCAATGAGATCGTGGGCAAACACCACTCCATGTTCGTGGATCCGCTCGACGCCTCGTCCCCGGAATACAAACAATTCTGGGACGATCTGCGCGCCGGCAAATTCCAGACCGCCGAATACAAGCGCGTCGGCAAGGGCGGCAAGATCGTCTGGATTCAAGCCACCTACAACCCGCGCTTCGATGTCACCGGCAAGGTCAACCGCGTGATCAAACTCGCCAACGACATCACCGCCCGCAAGAACACCGAGGCCAAGCTCAAGGAGACCATGGACCTCGTCGGCAACAACTCGCAGACCCTCGCCGCCTCCGCCGAGGAGCTTTCCGCCACCGCGCAGACCATGAGCTCCAACTCCGAGGAAACCGCCACCCAGGCCGGGGTCGCCTCCTCCGCCGCCGAGCAGGTGTCCAACAACGTCACCATGGTCGCCACCGCCGCCGAGCAGATGAGCTCCACCGTCAAGGAGATCGCCAAGAGCGCGGCCGAGGCCGCCCGGGTCGGCACCGCCGCCGTCAAGGTCGCCTCCGACACCAACGCCACCGTCACCAAACTCGGCACCTCCTCGATCGAGATCGGCGAAGTCATCAAGGTCATCACCTCCATCGCGCAGCAGACCAACCTGCTCGCCCTCAACGCCACCATCGAGGCCGCCCGTGCCGGGGAAGCCGGCAAGGGCTTCGCGGTCGTCGCCAACGAGGTCAAGGAACTGGCCAAGCAGACCGCCGCCGCCACCGAGGACATCTCCGCCAAGATCGAAGCGATCCAGGGTGACACCGAGGGCGCCGTCGGCGCCATCGGCGACATCTCCAAGATCATCGCCCAGATCAACGACATCCAGAACACCATCGCCAGCGCGGTGGAGGAACAGTCGGCCACGACCAACGAGATCGCCCGCAACGCCAGCGAGGCCGCCCGTGGCGCCACCGAGATCACCCGCAATATCGCGAGTGTCTCCTCGGCCGCCCAGAGCACCTCCGAAGGCGCCGCCAGCACCCTCACCGCGGCGTCGGAACTGGCCCGCCTCTCCGCCGAGCTCAAGGCCATCGTCGACAACAACACCGGCGGTGAAGAGAAGGTCACCGCCTTCCGCAAGGCGGCCTGATCGTATCAACAATCCCCTTACAACAACGGCCGCCAGCACCCGCTGGCGGCCGTTTGCGTTTAATCCTCCTCGGTGCGGCCGGAGAAGGCCGCAGCGTGGCGGCCGCGCATGAACTGTTTGGATCGACCCCGCGATCCCAAACGACCCTAGGCAAACCCCTGCCCGGAAATGGGTAGTTTATCCCCAAGCGCCGACCTCAAGCCGGCGGCCCAATGCGACGAATGAAATTTCTACTCTTCCAGCATGAACCTCGGCCACAAAATCATCCTCGGCAGCCTCGCGGCAGTTGCGGTCACCACCACCACTCTGCTGCTGGTCCAGCGCTCCATCGTTCGCCGCCAAGGGATTGAGCTGACCCGCGACACCATGCGCGCCGCGGTCCTCGAAGCCGAGAATGTGCGCGACACCATCTCCGCCCTCGGCACCGCCGGCGCCTTCAACCGCCCGCAACTCCTCGCCGAATATGAAGCTTCCGGCGACCTGCGCGGCTCCACCCTCTATCGCACCATACCCGTTGTGGCGGCCTGGCAGGCGATCGAGAAGGTCGCGGCCGAACAGGACTACCAATTTCGCGTGCCGAAAAAACAGCCGCGCAACCCCGCCAATCAACCGACGCCGGCCGAACTCGCGATCCTCGATCGGTTCGAAAATCAAAACGTCCTGGAATTTTTCGAAGTCGACAGCGCGCGTAATGTCATCACCTACGCGCGACCGATCAAACTCACCCAGGATTGCCTCGCCTGCCACGGCGACCCCGCCACCAGCCCGACCAAGGACGGCAAGGACATCCTCGGTTTCGCCATGGAGAATTGGAAGGTCGGTGAAGTCCACGGCGCCTTCGTGCTCGAGGCCGATCTCAGCCGTATCGACGCCGTGGTGGCCGACGGCATGAAGGCCGAGTTCCTCTGGTTGATCCCCATCCTCCTTGCCGTGGTGTTCGGTTTCAACGTCTTCTACCGCCGCGCCGTCCGCCGCCCCGTGCAGGCGGCCCTCGTCGATCTATCCGCCATGGCCAACGAATCGCGGCGCTCCTCCTCGGAACTGGCCCGCACCAGTGAAACGCTCTCCGACGGCGCCAGCACCCAGGCCGCTTGCATCGAAGAGACCAGCGCATCGCTGGAGGAACTCACCAGCATGGTCGGCCAAAACGACGATCACACCAAGGCCGCGCTCGCCACCGCCGAGACCACCCGTCGCACCATCGATCGCGGGCTGGAACGCATGCAGGCCATGAACGAGGCGATCGCCAACATCCAGACCGCCGGACAGGACATCTCCCGCATCCTGAAGACGATCGACGAGATCGCCTTCCAAACCAACATCCTCGCGCTCAACGCCGCCGTCGAGGCCGCTCGCGCCGGTGAGGCCGGCGCGGGATTCGCCGTCGTGGCCGACGAGGTGCGGGCCCTCGCCACTCGCTCCGCCGCCGCCGCCCGCGACACCGCCGAAAAGATCGCCGAGTCCAACCAACGTGGCGAAGTCGGCGGCAAGCTGGGCGCCGAACTCGGCGCGACACTCACTGAGGTCGCCACCTGCATCAACGAACTCGGCAGCATGGTCAGCCACATCGCCACCGCCTCCAGCGAGCAACGCCAAGGCATTTCCCAGCTCAACACCTCCGTCAGCCAAATCGACCACGTCACTCAATCCAACGCCGCCGCCGCCGAGCAGACCTCGGCCGCCGGTCACGAGCTCAACGCCCAGACCGACCAACTGCGCGATTCGGTCGAGGCCCTTGAACGGCTCTTTTTTGCCACCCAGCAGCAGGTCGCCCCGTCGTCTCCGACCAACCCGCTTCCATCGGCGGCCCGGCCGGACGCCCGCCGCGCGCCGGTCCCGGCCGGACGTTAGGGTCTGCCCGCCCTCGGGCGACTCCGCTCGTCCGATTCTCCAAAAAAGCCCCCAAGTCGGCGCCACGATGGCCGATAACAGAGAGGTAAACCCATCTCCACCCGCTATGCGCTTTCTCATCGTCGACGACTCCAAGACCATGCGGTCGATCCTGGCCTCCTTTGCCCACAAACATGGCTGCGAAACCGTGGAGGCCGAGGACGGCATCGCCGCCTGCGAAGTGCTCGAGAAGGACGGTAACTTTGAAGCCATCCTCATCGACTGGGACATGCCCCGCATGACCGGCATCGAGCTGCTCAAAATCATGCGGGCCAACCCGTCGCTGCACCACATCAAGGCGATGATGGTCACCGCCCAATCCAACTACGACTGCGTGACCGAAGCCATCATGGCCGGCGCCGACGACTACCTCATGAAACCCCTCAACGAGGACATGTTTGTCGACAAGCTCCGCCTCCTCGGTCTCGTCGCCTGATCCCTGCGCCTTCCCCGCGCGCCCGCCTCGCCTGCCCACCTTTTCCCGCTCTCCTTTCATGCCCAAACACCGCGTCCTGGTTGTAGATGATGCCGTGGTCATGCGACGCCTGTTGCACGTCGCCTTGGAAAAGGAGCCCGATATCGAGGTCGTGGGCAGCGCGCCCAACGGCCGCATCGCCCTGCAAAAGATCACGCAGGTGAATCCCGACATCGTGACCCTCGATGTCGAGATGCCCGAGATGAACGGACTCGAAACGCTGCGCGAGTTGCGTCGCGCCCACCCGCGCCTGCCCGTCATCATGTTTTCCGCCACCACCCGCCAGGGGGCCGTGGCCACCCTCGACGCCCTCGCCGCCGGCGCCAACGACTACATCACCAAACCCACCGACGTCGGCGACCTCAACGGCGCGCTCAGCAAACTCGCCCGCGATCTGGTCCCGCGCATCCGCCAGCTCTGCGAGCACGAGTTGCAACGCCGCCTGCTCGAAGCCGCTCCGGCTCCCGTCGCCGCCCCGCCACTCCTGCGCCGTCCTCCCGCCGCCCGACCCGCGCGCAACGTCCGCGGTCGTTACGACCTCGTGTGCATCTCCGCCTCGACTGGCGGTCCCAACGCCCTCGCCGAACTCTTCGCCGGTTTCACCGCGCCCCTTCCGGTGCCCGTCGCGGTCGTGCAGCACATGCCGCCCATGTTCACCACCTTGCTCGCCGAACGCCTCGATCGCGGTCCCGGCGCCATGCATTGCGTGGAAGCCTCCGACCGCCAGCCCCTCGTGACCGGCACCGCGGTGCTCGCCCCCGGCGGTCGCCACCTCGCCATCGAGCGCAACGTCGGCGGCGATTTTATCGTCCGCCTCACGGACGACCCGCCGGAAAACTCCTGTCGCCCCGCGGCCGATGTCATGCTCCGCACCGCCGCCCTCACCGGCGCCCGCATCCTCAGCGTCGTCATGACCGGCATGGGCTCCGACGGCACGCGCGGCTGCACCCACGTGCACGAAGCCGGTGGCACCCTCCTCATTCAGAACCGCGCCACCTCCACCATCTGGGGCATGCCCGGCGCGATCGCCGCCTCCGGTTTGCCCTACACCGAATACCCGCTCGACCAGCTCGCCCGGCAGATCGAACGCCAACTCCACGCCACACCGGCTCTCGTCGCATGAGTTCGCTCGCCGCCAATCTCCAGCCCCTCACGCGCGAGAACTTTGTCTTCATGCGCGATCTGCTCAAACGCGAGACCGCCATCGTGCTCGCCGACGGCAAGGAATACCTCGTCGAGACCCGCCTCGCCACCATCGCCACGCGTCACGGCTTCGGCAGCGTCAACGACCTGGTGGCCCACTTGCGCACCAGCAGTGTCTCCGGCCCGGGTAGCCCGCGCTTCGAAGTCCTGGACGCCCTCACCACCAACGAGACCCTCTTCTTCCGCGACCTCGCGCCCTTCGACGCCCTGCGCGACCAGATCATCCCGGAACTCCACGCCCGCGGCCACGGCGCCCCCATCTCGATCTGGTCGGCCGCCTGCTCCACCGGACAGGAGCCCTACAGCCTCGCCATGCTCTTCGCCGAGCACTTTCCCAGCATCTCCTACCGCATCGTGGGCACCGATATTTCCCACAAGGTCCTCGAAAAGGCCAACTCCGGGGCCTACCTCCAGCACGAGGTCAACCGCGGCCTGCCCGCAAAACTGCTTATCAAATATTTCCGCCAGCAGGCCGGCGCCTGGACCATCAGCGAGGACATCCGCAAAAAGGTCGACTACCGCCACCTCAACCTCATCGGCCGGTGGGTCGGGCTGCCGCAGTGCGACCTCATCATGATGCGCAACGTGCTCATCTATTTCGACGTCGACACCCGTCGCCAGATCCTGCGCCAAGCCCGCCAGCTCCTCCGCCCCGGCGGTTACCTCTCCCTCGGCGGTGCCGAGACCACCGTGCAGATCGACGATGCCTTCACCCCCGTCACCTGCGGTCGCGCCACCTTCTTCCGGGTGAACTGAGGTCCCCATCTTTCTCTTTCCTCTTTCTCTTTATCTTTCTCCCCACGGTGCGGACGGGTTTCGGCCCGCGGGGAGAAAGATAAAGCGAAAGACTAAAGAGCGTTTCTGGACATTTCCGCCGGAACGTCCGTTGTTACCGGGTTTCGTCTGCATGGCCGACTTTCTCGATAACACCGACCAACAAAAAGAGGATCCGCTCCGGGTGGAGCGCGCCTTCCTTGTGGGGGTGCAGAATCCCGACATGACCGCCACCGAGGCGGAGGAACTCGTCGACGAGCTCACCGAACTGGTCGAGAACCTCGGCATCTCCGTCGTCGCGCACACCGTCGTCAAACTCCGCTCGCCCAGCCCCGCCACCCTCGTCGGCTCGGGCAAGGTTGAGGAGATCGTCGGTGCCGCCCGCCTGCACGACTGCGACGTCATCGTGTTCGACGAGGGCCTCTCGCCCGCCCAACAGCGCAACTGGGAAAAGCAGTCCAAGATCACTGTCATCGATCGCCAGGAGGTCATCCTCGATATCTTCGCCGATCGCGCCCAGACCCGCGAGGCCGTGCTCCAGGTCGCCCTCGCCCGCATGGAATATTCCCTGCCCCGCCTCACCCGCGCCTGGACCCACTTGTCCCGCCAGCGCGGCAAGGGTGCCATGGGCGGCGAGGGTGAAACCCAGCTCGAGCAGGACCGCCGCATCGTGCGCGACCGCATCACCCGCCTGAAGCGCGAACTCCACGAGGTGCAGCAACACCGTGGCGTGCAGCGCGCCAAACGCCGCCGCGTGCCCGTCCCCACCGCCGCCATCGTCGGCTACACCAACGCCGGCAAATCCTCCCTGCTCAACGCCATCACCGGCGCCACCGTCCTGGCCGAGGACAAGCTCTTCGCCACCCTCGACCCCACCACCCGCCAGCTCCTTCTGCCCGGCAACCAGAAGCTGCTCGTGACCGACACGGTCGGTTTCGTGCGCCGCCTGCCGCACGGCCTGGTCGAGGCCTTCAAGGCGACGCTCGAGGAAGCCATCGTATCCGATTTCCTGATTCACGTGCTCGACGTCACCGCGCCCAGCGTGGCCGAGCACCACAAGACCACCGTCGAGGTGCTCGCCGAACTCGGCGCCGAGGACCGTCCGCGGCTCACCGTCTTCAACAAGATCGACTCCGCCACCCCCGAGCAGATTCACCGCGCCAAGCTGCTCATCCCCGACGCGCTCTTCGTCTCGGCCCTTTCCGGCGACGGCCTGCCCGGCCTCGCCACCCATTGCGTCGATCTCATCCGCGACACCTTCGGCAGCGCCGAGCTGCTCGTGCCGCACGATCGCTACGACGTCGTCGCGCGCCTGCACCAGGTCGGCCACGTGCAGGAGGAGGAGACGCTCGACGAGGGCGTTCGCCTCATCGGCCGGTATCCACCGGCCCAGCACGGTTATTTCGCGCCCTTTGTTGTAAGTTAGCCGCAACCTGTCACTGTGCCCGCATGGTCCCCTCGCGCGCATGATTGAAACGCTGGTCCCGATCTACGACTCCGTGCGAAACGTGCTCACCTTTGAGCTGTTTCACCTCGGCCAAAGTGCCATCACCCTGGCCACGATCTTTAAGTTCATCTTCCTCGCGGCCCTGGTGGTGATCGGCGAATCGACCCTGCGGAAGATTGTGCTGCTCCGCGTGCTGAGCCGCACCCAACTGGACGAGGGGATGCGCTTCGCGGTGGCCCGGATCTTCGGCTACGTCGTGCTCACCCTGGGACTCTACCTCGCGCTCACCTTCGTCGGCATCGACCTCAGCTCACTCGCGGTGTTGGCCGGCGCCATCGGTGTGGGTCTCGGCTTCGGCCTGCAGAACATCGTCAACAACTTCATCTCCGGCATCATCATTCTCGCCGAACGACCCATCGCCATCGGCGACCGCGTCGAGGTCAACGGTGTCGCCGGTCAGGTCACCCGCATCAGCCTGCGCAGCACCGTGGTCGTCACCAACGACAACATCTCGGTCATCGTGCCCAATTCCAGTTTCATCAGCGACGTGGTCGTCAATTGGAGCCACGGCGACCCGAAAGTGCGCATCAACGTTCCGGTCGGCATCGCCTACGGCTCGGACGTGGAGAAGTTTCGTCGCGTCATGCTAGAGCTGGTGAAGGCCCGACCCGAGGTGCTCAACGACCCGGCTCCCAACGTCTTCTTCATCGGCTTCGGCGACAGCTCGCTCGACTTTGAGATCGGCGTCTGGACGGCCGAAATGTTGAAGAACCCCAAGCGCTTCCGGAGCGAGCTGAACTTCGCCATCGAGCGGGTCTTGCGCGAAAACAACATCGAGATCCCCTTCCCCCAACGCGACCTGCACATCCGCAGCGGCACCCTGCCCATCGTGCAGCAGGCCAAACTCGAAGACCCCGAGGCCGACAAACAGGGAAAAGACTGACCGCAGATCTCGCAGATCGGCGCAACTGACTGGACGAGTTTCTTGGAACGCTGATCCTCACTGATTCCATTGAGCGAAGATTAGCGTTTATCAGCGTTCCCTCCAACTCCCTGCCTCGCCATATCTGCGCTCATCTGCCTGATCTGCGGTTTCCATTCCAACCCTCACGCCACCGGAATCCACACCTTCACTTCGGTGCCAAGCATCGCCTTGGAGCTCAGCGTCACCAAGCCGCCGTGCCGGCGCGCGATGGTGTAGACCACCGCCAAGCCGAGGCCCTGTGCATCGTCGCGGGTGGTGAAATAGGGGTCGAAGACCTGCGGCAGGTTGCGGTCGGCGATGCCCTCGCCGTTGTCCCGCACCACGATCACGCCGTAGCGCCCCGGCGCCAAGATCGAGGCCTTCGACTCCTCGCGCAGTTCCTCCTCCACCTCCACCGTGAGCGCGCCGCCGTGAGGCATGGCCTGCACGGCGTTGAGCAGCAGGTTCTGCAACAGCTGTTTCATCTGCCACGGGTCCGCCTTCACCGGCTCACAGCGGTTGGCGTAGCGGGTGTGCAACTCGATGATCTTGGGCAACCCGAAGGCCCCGACCGTTTCGGTGACCAGCCGCACCAGATCCGTAGGCTGACACTTCGGCTCGCCGCCCTTGGCAAAGGTCATCAGTCGATGCGCCAGGTCGCGGGAACGGATCGCCGCTTCGCGCGAGTTGTCGACCCGGGTCAGTGCCTCCCGCGACAGGGTCTCGTCCTTCAGCAAGCCCGCCAGGTTGTCCATGATCATGGACAGTTGCCGGTTAAAATCATGCGCCACTCCGCCCGCGAGCGTGCCCAGCGACTCCAGTCGCATCGCCTGCTGCAGCTCGGCCTCCAACTGGCCCGCGCGCCGCATCTGCTCGTTGATCTCGTAGGCCTGTTTGCCCACGCGGCGTTGCAGGGTCCACACCCAGCCCAAGGCCAAAAACACCCCGCCCACCATCACGCCGGCCATCACCATCACCCGGTCCCGGGTCCACCACGCCGGCGGCTGCAACACCTCGATCTGCCCGGCCTCGTCGACCAACAGACGGAAACCAACCGGCCGCGTGCGATCGTCATAAGCAACATCATACACGCCTTCCACCCGCACCCTGGCGCCCGCTTCCGCCAGCCCCCGATCGGCGCTCGCCGCCAACAACTCGCACTCAAAAACCGTGCGACCATCCTGCACCGCCAAGAGCACGCGCCCTCCCGCGCGAAAACGCTCCACCACCTCACCGGTCAGGGCCACCAGGCGACCGTCCAGCGCCGGATCGACCTCACTGATGTCTCCTACCACCGCCGGCGACGGCAGCTCACCGCGTTCCACGAACCGCACCACACTTTCGCGCAACACGGTGCGCCCGCCCTCGCGCCCCTGGAACCCCGCCGCCTCCACCCGACTGCCGCGCGGAAACGTGCCGCTCTGCCGCGTCTGCACGATCAATCGTTGGTCGCCGTCCTCCAAATAAACCCACCCTTCCGGATCCCAATGCAAGACCGTGCCCGCGACCTTGATCCGGCGGCGCTGGTCCGCCGTCGTGCGAAAGCGGCCCACTTCGTTCAGGTTGCGGGTTGGCATCGTCGCCAGATCCACATCACCGGTTTCGAGCACGGAAATCGCGCCCAGATTGTTGGCCCAAATCTCGATGCCCGTCAGCCTTCGCTGTTCATTGGTCAGCGCGGAACACACCCCGCGCACGGCCACCACCGAGCCCACCAGGTCCGCCACTTCCTCATCCCCGGGCAGCCGCACGACCATGGCCCCGGCGGTCGAGGTCATTTCCAATCGCGCCCAGGGTCCGTCCCGTTTCGCCCGGTGCACGAAGCCGGTCATCTCCACCCATTGCCCCTCCTCCACACCGGTCAACGCCTGCTCAAGGGTCACCCGCCGCGGGCGCGGCACGCCGATTTCACCGAGGTCCTGAATGCGCGCGGCCTGCACCGTCGGCGCGTAGTCGCCCATCACGGTGACGCCGGACACTTCAATGTGCCGCCCGGGCGCCGGCGGGGGCTCAATCGCACTGGCCCGATAGACTCCGATGCCGGCCGATGAATCCTGCAGGTAAAACAGCATCGATCGCGGATGCGACCAGGTCACCACCCCGTTGAACTCGACCGGGTGGTTCTTCGCCGCCTGCTCCGGCGAGAGCTCCAGCGCCGTTGCGGCGATCCGGTGCAGCGACCGTTGCTGAAAACGCGCTGGCTCCGTCGAACGGTTCTCCGCCGATTCCACCGGCGTCATCAAAACCTCCTTCAAGCGCAGGGCCACCCCGTCGACCTCCGGCACACCGGCCGCCAACACCGTCTCGCCCAGCCACTGTCCCGCGCGTTGCTCCGTCTCCAGCACGGCCTGCCCGGTCTCATCCCGCAGGATCACTTGGTTGTCATCGGTGATCCGCACGATCCGTCCTCGCACCAACACCGGGCTGCCTCCGCCCGCGCCCAACACCGTCCGGACCGTGGACACCGTGCCGTTGAAACGCGCGGTTTCCGCCAACGGGCCGTGTGAGGTCACGTGCCGCAGGCCCGGACAAAACATATCGAACGCATTCACCCGCCCCTTCCCATCAAAACGGGAGGCATTCACTCCGCGCACCGTCACCAGTTGCCCCTCAAAACTCGGCACCGGCTCCAAGGGATCGAGCATCACCCATACCGTCGCCTTCAAGCCGTCGCAAATCATCGAGAGCCGCAGATGGTCCGCCCCATCAAAACCCTGGCTCTCCACCACCCCCGCAATTTCGACCGGCGTGTTCACCAGGAGCCGGTGGTTGGCTGTCGCCACATTGATGGGCTGCCAGGTCACCTCGGCCTCCCCCAGCACCGTCACCCGCGCGTCCTTGATGCCAAACGTCGCCCCCGGCGGCACCGTCGTGCCTTCCAGCCTCACCCGCTGCCCCGAAGCCATCGGCAAGGGTCCCAAGGGCATCAAATATTCGGCCAGGGTTTCATCCTGGACCTGCACAATGTCCCACGCCGCGTCGTAATACAGCACGTCCACCTCAAACCGGTAGTCCAAGCCGGCGGCCCGATCCTCTTCCGCCGCCGCCCAGAAGTCGGACAGATACCGCAACGGTGTTTCCTGCGCCAGCGCGTGCATTCCGCCCCACCACCCCACGCAACATAGGAAAACACGCGAAAAGCTTGGGCATCGGCCAGACACCCCGCCAGCAGAGCCAGCCGCGCCGCGCACGACAAGCCTACACCGCGAGTCGCAAACTTCGCCGACGTAGTTGCCCGCCCTCCGGGTTTTCCCGTGCATGCCCCGACTCCGCCTCCTCGCCGCCTGCGGCGTATTGCTCGCATCTCTCGTCTCTCTCACCGGCTGCGGCGGGGGCGCCAAATCAAGCAACGCGGCCACGCCGAATCCGGCCCCACCGCCGCCGCCGCCCGCTCCACCACCACCGCCGCCCGAGCCACCGCCCGTGGTCGACCAAAGTCTGCCCGGCCAACTCGACGCCGTGCTCGCCGCCTACGCCGATCGCTCCGGCGGCGCCGCGGTCCTGGTCATGAAAGACGGCGAAGTCGTCTATCGCGGTGCAGTCGGACTCGCCCGCAACACCCCCGCGACGCCCATCACCGCCGACACCGGTTTCCGCATCGCCTCGATCAGCAAGACCTTCACGGCCCTCGCCGTCCTGCAACTGGTCGAGGAAGGCACGCTGCGCCTCAACGACTCGATCCTCACCCACCTGCCCGAACTTCCCGGCTCCTGGGGCTCCATCACCTTGGAACTCATGCTCTCCCACCGCTCCGGCATCATCGACGTCGTCAACGACATCCTGCCCAGCACCTGGCTGGAGGGCAAAACCAACGCCGACATCATCGCCTACCTCATCGCGCATCCAGATCTTGAATACCCGCCCAACACGATCGCCGAATACAGCAACACCGGCTACATCCTGCTTGCCGAGGTCGTCGCCCGCGCCAGCGGTCAGCGCTTTGCCACTTACCTCCGCCAGAACATCTTCGAACCCGCCGGCATGACCGACAGTTTCATCAACGACGAACAGCAGGCGCTCGGCCCGACCGACGCCCTCGCCTACGGGACCCGGGACAACTTCTACGGCACCAAGACGTATATCCACGGCGCCATGGCGCAGGTGAGCTCGGTCGAGGATTTCGGCCGGTTTTTCACCGCCATGCGCAACCATCAGCTGGTGGACGCCGACACCCTCTCGCTCATGCGCAGCAACCCGCACCAGACGATGCTCTTCGGCCGTGGCTACGGCTACGGCCTCATGTTGGAAGGCGACCGCTACGGCCACGAAGGCAGTTGGGACGGCTACCGCACCAAGATGAGCCTCGACCCGGAAACCGGCATCGACCTCGTCGTCCTTGTCAGCGGCGGCGGCACCATGCAGGCCGCGCTCGGCAAAGTCACCGACACCGTCTACCGCTACTACGGCTATTGAGGCGTGGGATTGAACCGCAGATGGCGCAGATGCCCGCAGATACCGAGAGGCACGGATGGCTTTAACCACAGATTGCACAGATGGGCACAGATCCATCCGAGTGAAGGGGAACGCTGATCTGCGCTGATCTGCGCAAACCAAATGAGCGAGGATGAGCGTCGATCAGTGTTCCACCAATTACCTGCCCCACCACGGCTGACGCAAATACCGAGAGGCAACGACGGTTTAACCACAGATTTCACAGATTCGCACAGATCCATCCGAGTGAAACGGAACGCTGATATACGCTAATCTTCGCTCATCTTGATCAGTGAAGATCAGCGCAGATTAGCGTTCCTCTTCGTTGCCTCCCCGCATCTGTGCCCATCTGTGAAATCTGTGGTTAAACCGTCGTTGCCTCACAGTCATCTGCGCCCATCAGCGTCATCTGCGGTCAAATTCATCCAGCGTGGCTGCCCGACATGGGTTGGCTCGCTTTCGCTCGTCCCGCTCACGCGGGATCAACCTGCCGGTTGCCCCATCTCCGGGTCGCTGCGCGCCCCTTCGTCGAACCATAGGGTTCTCACCCAAATCGGCTTCCCCTCCGCTGCGCTCCGTGGCTGCCCGACATGGGTTGGCTCGCTTTCAGCTCGTCCCGCTCACGCGGGATCAACCTACGGTTGCCCCATCTCCGGGTCGCTGCGCGCCCCTTCGTCGAACCATAGGGTTCTCACCCAAATCGGGCTTCCCCTCCGCTGCACTCCGTGGCTGCCCGACATGGGTTCGAACCATGACTAGGCGAGTCAAAGTCGCCTGTGCTACCATTACACCATCGGGCAGTGAAACGGGATCGGGCAGCGTGGTCCGATTGACGGACGCGTCAAGACCGGGTTCCGGGTTGTTTTTACGCACCACCGGTCCTGCCCATGGCCCAGCTCCGCGGATTCAACATCACTCCGATGCTTCGTCCACGTTGAGCTTCCAGGAAACCCCGAAGCGATCAATCACGATGCCATACCAGGAGGTGAACTCAGACCTCGCCAAGGGGATCACCACCTCGCCGCCGACGCTCAGGTTGGCAAACCACCGCTGCGCCTGCTCGACCGACGACAGACGGAGTGCCAAGGCGAACCCGGAAAACGGCACCACCGCCGCGCCTGGCACGTGCCCCACGTCGCTCGCCATCAACACCGTATCGGCAATCCGAAACGTCGCGTGAAAGATCAAGTCCCCTCCCCCCTCCCACGCCGACGCCGGCATCGGGCTCTCGGAAAACCGCATCAGGAAATCGACCTCCGCATCCAAGGCCTCGCGGTAAAAGGCCACCGCCTCCTCCGTTCGACCACAAAAATTGAGCGTGGTGACCAACGACATGAAGCGAGGAAAGTATGGGTTCGCCGCACGTCCTGTCACGGCTTCGTTCACTCGTTTGGCGGCGATCGCGGCAGGACCGCTCCAACTCAAGTCGCAACCGTTTCGCCCTCTGTGCTGATTTTGCAAAGTGTCGGCAGAACGAAGAATTACGTAAATCTTCCGCTGGGTTGTCCGCATTGATGGTATAGGAGTTCTCCCAGTGCATCCCCTCCGCCCCACGCCTTCGCCGTTCCGCCGATGCCCTGCGCTTCCGCGCCGGGTGGGCTTGGTGCTGCTCGGGTGGCTCGCTTCCGCCGGCATCTTGACCGCCCAGGACACGGCCCCGAATCAGCCGGAATCTGTCGTCACGTCGTGGGACGAATATTGGAACCTGCCCGATCGGAACGCCCCCGGTCAGGCCCGGCTCGATATGATTGCGCATGTCGCATATTTCGACCCCGCCTGGACATTGATGTGGATTCACGATGGCCAACGCGTGGGCTACATCCTCGACGACTGGCACGACCTCGACCTCGACCTCGAGCCGGGCGGGCGCTACCGCATCACCGGCACCATCCAGCTCCCCGCCGCCGAGCTTTCCCTGCGCAACGCGACCTTCACCCCGCTACCCGACGCGCCCATGCCGACCGTGGAGCCGGCGGACTTCACCGATCACCGCCAGGTTTCCGAGCAAATCCTCACCATCAGCGGTCTCGTCATCAACCAGAGTCGGACCGACCCGATGCACACGCAACTGACCGTCGCCGCTCAGGGTAAGAGTTTCCACGCCTTGGTGATCGAACAGGATGACGGCGCTGCGGTGAGATGGGTCGGTTCGTTCGTTACGGTGAGTGGCGTTTACAACCCCAAGGTTTCCCCCTCCGGCGAGTTCGTGAGCCTCGAAGTCATGGTGGCCAGCCCCGACTTCGTGCACTACATCTCCCGTCTCGACGACGACCCACGTTTCGATGGCACGCCTGTGTCGCTCAACCGCATCGCCCAGGCCGATTCCGACCAGCTCGTGCTGGTCGCCGGCGAGGTCGTGGATCAGGTGCCCGGCCGTTCGGTCACCGTCCGCGACCACACGGCCCAGGCCACCGTGCTGACCGGTCAGATCGAGCCCTTGGCGAAAGGGACCGCGATCGAGATCATCGGCCACCCGCGCGTAAACGGCCTGCAGTTGGCTCTGCACGACGCGTTTTTCCGGCACACGCTCACCGCGCCGCCCCCGGCCCGCGAAGGCCCCGAACAGGTCTACACCCTCGCCGCGCGCGTGCTCGGCCTCTCACCTGATGAAGCCAATGACCGCCACCGCGTGGAGCTTGATGGCATGATCACGTGGTCCCATGCGGACTCCCGGTATTTGTATTTTCAGGACTCGAGCGGCGGCGTCGGCGTCTATCTCGGGAAAAGTGAATCGCCGGTGCCGGAGGTCGGCGCCCGCGCACGCCTCACCGGGGTGACCGGCTTGGGCGAGTTCGCGCCCGTCGTCGTCGCGGAGGAGTTTAGCAACCAGGCGGGTGGGGCCATCGAGTTTCCCGTGCCCGCCAACATCACGCTCGATGCCGCCCGCACCGGCGTCTACGAGGCCCAGTGGGTCGAGCTCACCGGTTATCTCTTCCGCACCCTGTCCGCCGCCAACTGGACCCACTTGCACATCTCGACCCACGATGGCGATTTCCGCGCCGTGCTGCCCCGGACCGCCGCGTTTGACAATCAGGTCGGTGCCGTGGTGCGCCTGCGGGGGGTCTGCACAGCGGTGACCGATGATCGGGGTCGCGTGACCAATGTGCGCGTCTGGGTGCCCTCGGAAAACCAAGTCGATATCCGCCAGCCGGTGCCCACCGATCCGTTCAGCCTGCCGCTGGTGCCACTGACCGACTTCGGCCGCTTCGGCACGTCCGACTATTTCCAGCGTCATGTGCGCATCGCCGCCACGGTTCTGAGCGCCACAACCGACCGCATCGTGCTGGTGCAAGAGGGACACTCCACCCTGCGTCTGCTCCGGCGCGACAACACCGCCCTCCAAGCCGGCGACCGCATCGAGGCCGTCGGCCTGCCCACCCGCATCGAAGAGTATTTCGCGCTGCGCGAAGCCCAGATCCGAGTCGTGGGCAGCGGCGCGCCGCCCGCGGCCGAACGACTCAAGTCGCCGCGCGTGCTCGAACTCGATTATGTCGACCGTCGGGTGACGATCGACGGCGAGCTGCTGCAGGTCGGCCAGTTCGCCGGTCAGATCCACCTCACCTTGGAGAACGAGGGTCAGGTCTTCGAAGCCCAAATCGAAACCGCGGGCGACCTGAGCGAAACCCCCAACTTCCAAGTCGGTTCCCGCCTGCTGGTCACCGGGATCTACGCCATCCAAACCAACGATCTCGGCGATCCCGCCGAGTTTCATCTCAAGGTCGATCATCCCGACTCCGTCACCGTGTTGAGCGAACCTGCCACGTTCAGGCTCGATTGGGTGCTGAAAGCCACCGTGCTGCTGGCAATTGGCAACATCTTTGCCATTCTTGTCATCCTGCGACTTCGGCGTCGCCTCCGCGCCGCCCGACCCTAACCTGGACCTGGTCACATGCCCGCTCCCGCCGCCAACGCCCCGCGCATCCTGTTCATGGATGATGAATCCGATATCCGCAAAATCGGCGAGCGCGTGCTCACCTACCTTGGTTACCGCGCCACCACCGTGGCCGAGGGCCAGGCCGCCCTCACAGCCTACGAGGAGGCCATGCAAACGGGGGATCCCTTCGCCGCCACCATTCTCGACCTCACCATTCACGGCGGCATGGACGGCTCCGAAACGCAGCAGCGCCTGCGCGCCCTCGATCCCAAGGTGAAGAGCATCGTCTCCACTGGACACTCCGTGGGCAACGTCACCACCGAATACGCCGCTCATGGCTTCGTTGGCACCATCTCCAAGCCCTACGAAATCTCCACCCTCAAGCGCGTGCTCGACGAGGTCTTGGCCGCGAGCTGACTTCCCCCGGCCCGCCCGGCCGGCGCTCTCCCGCATTGACGCCGGAAAACGCGCTTCCTTCACTCGCTCCTCAAATGAGCGAATCCGATTCGGACTGTCCCGCCCCCAAATACAAACGCATCGTCCTCAAACTGAGCGGCGAAGTCCTCCGTGGCTCCGGGACCGATCCCATCGACCCCGCCGTGCTCAGCCGCATCTGCGGTCAGGTGAAAGAGATCCACGACATGGGCGTCGAGGTCTGCGTCGTCATCGGCGGCGGCAACATCTTCCGCGGCCTCCAGGGGGAGTCACGCGGCGTCGACCGCACCACCGGTGACTACATGGGCATGCTCGCCACCGTCATCAACGGCCTCGCGATCATGGACTGCCTCGAAAAGATGGGCGTGCTGACTCGCGTGCAAACCGCCATCCCGATGGATCAGGTGGCCGAGCCCTTCATCCTCCGCCGCGCCCGCCGCCACCTCGAACGCAAACGCGTCGTCATCTTCGTGGCCGGCACCGGCAACCCCTACTTCTCGACCGACACCACTGCCGCCCTGCGCGCCAACGAGGTCGGCGCCGACATCATTTTCAAGGCCACCAAGGTCGACGGCATTTACGACAAGGATCCGAAGAAGCACGCCGACGCCGTCAAATACGACGACATCACCTTCATCGACGCGCTCCGCCAGCGCCTCAACGTGATGGACGCGACCGCCTTCTCCCTCTGCCTCGACAACAACCTGCCCATCCTTGTCTTCGACCTCAGCGATCCGCACGCCATTCGCCAGGCCGTCCTCGGCGAAAAGATCGGCACCCTCGTGCACAGCTAAGCCGGTTCCCCGACAGGCCTTGTCCCTCGCCCGCAACCTCTCCTAAGTTCTTCCGCCATGTCTCACGAAATCGTCAACGACACCGAAGCCAAGATGACCAAAGCCGTGGATCACACGATCCATGAGTTTGCCAACATTCACACCGGCAAGGCCACGCCGGCCATGGTGGAGAGCATTCCGGTCGAGGCCTACGGCTCGTCCATGCGCATCAAGGACTGCGCCGCCATCTCCACCCCCGACTCGCGCATGATCGTCATTCAGCCCTGGGACAAAGGCGTCATCCAAGCCATCGCCAAGGGCATCCAAGTCGCCAATATCGGCCTCAACCCCAACATCGACGGCGGCATCGTCCGCGTGCCCCTGCCCGAAATGAGCCGCGAACGCCGCCAGGAGTTTGTGAAGGTCGCCCACCGCTACGCCGAAGAAGGCAAAGTTTCCGTGCGCAAAGCCCGCCACGACGGCCTCGATGCCATCAAGAAGGCCAAACTCCCGGAGGACGAAGCCAAGCGCCTCGAAAAGGAAATTCAGGCTCTCACCGACAAACACGTCGCCAACATCACCGAGCACCTCAACGCCAAGGAAAAGGAACTGCTCGAAGTCACTTGAGCCCCCTCGACCCGGTGACCCAAAGCTAGGGCGGGCTCACCGAGCCCGCCTTCCTTATGCCCGCCGAAGATTCTTTCTCTTTCCTCTGTATCTTTCTCTTTCTCCCCGTTGAGCGGATGGGTTCCGGCCGGTGGGGATAAAGAGAAAGATAAAGTATAAAGAGAAAGATCACCCCTCTCTCGCCCTCCCCCCCCATGCCCAACGCCGACACCACCTTCAGCACCCAGCCGCCCAAGCGCGTGGTCGTAAAGCTGGGCACCGGCGTGCTCACCTCGGGCATCGGTCAGCTCGACATCGGCCGCATCGCCAGCGTCTGCGCCCAGATCGCCGCGCTGCGCGCCGCCGGCACGGAAGTGATCGTGGTCTCCTCCGGCGCAGTCGGACTCGGCATGGGCCGCCTCGGCCTCAGCCGCCGCCCCGCCCTGCTCGCGCAGAAACAGGCCTGCGCCGCCATTGGCCAAAGCCTGCTCATGCAAACCTGGCAGCGCGGTTTTGAGCCGCACCACGCCACCGTCGCCCAGGTGCTGCTCACGCACGAAGACGTGCGTGCCCGCGCCCGCCACCTTGCGGTCAAAGCTTCCATCGAGGCCCTCATTGGCTACGGCACCATCCCAATCATCAACGAGAACGACACCGTCAGCGGCGCCGAAATTCAATTTGGCGACAACGACACCCTCTCGGCGATGGTCGCCAGCCTCATCCACGCCGACTACCTCGTCATCCTCTCGACCGCCCCCGGCCTCATCGATCTGCAGGGCACCGGCGAGATCGTGCCCACGGTGCAAAAAATCACCCCGGACATCGAGGCCATGGCCGGCGGCACCACCTCCGCCACCGCCGTCGGCGGCATGATTTCCAAAATCTCCGCCGCCAAACTCGCGGTGAAGGCCGGCTGCGGCGTCTTCATCGCCAGCGGCGCCGAGGATGAGGTGCTGCCCCGCATCTTCTCCGGCCACAACCCCGGCACCTATTTCGTGCCCTCGGGACTGCCCCTCGAAGCCCGCAAACGCTGGCTCGCCTACTTCCAACGCCCCGAAGGCCGCATCGAGATCGATGCCAAAGCCGTCGCCGCGCTTCGCGACAAAGGCCGCAGCCTGCTCGCCGTGGGCGTGACCGGCAGCCGCGGCCCCTTCAGCGTCGGCGACATCGTCGACATCGCCGGCCCCGAAGGCACCGTCGTCGCCCGCGGCCAGGCCCGTTTCAGCAACGAGGAAGTCCCGCGTATTGCCGGACTGAATACCGACGCCCTCAAAGCCCTCTATCCCAGCCGGCGCCGGTTTGAAGTCGTGCACCGCAACGACCTCGTCCTGCTGTAGGAGAGTTTTTATTACAGGAGAAAGCAGAGGAAAACAGAGCCACTCCACTGGAGCTGTTTTACAGAAGGCAACAAAGGGAACGCAGCAAGGCAGGGCGTCTCGATCCCTCGTTCTCTTCGTTTCCTTCTGTGAAATGAACCCGGCAGCTCGGCTCCGTTGTTCTCCGTTCCCTCCTGTAAAAACAAACTACTCCACCACCGCCTTCTCCGCTGTGCGCAGTGCGCGCACACCGACCGCCAAACTGGAACCGACCATCAGCAACGCGGCGACCACCGGGTGCAGCCAACCCGCCGCCGCCAGCGCCATGCCGATCGCATTGTAACTCGCCGCAAAGCGCAGATTGCCCCGAATCCCCCGTCGCACCAATCCCCCCAGGCGGATCGCCCGCGGCAGCACCCGCAGATCATCGCCTGCCATCGTGCCCATCGCGGAGGCCCGCACCAGCTCCGCGCCGCCCCCCACCGCGATTGAACCCGACGCAGCGCCCATCGCCGCCGCATCATTCACCCCGTCGCCGACGAAGACCACGCGCCGCCCCAAGCCGATGTGCTCGCGCACCCGCGCCACCTTGTCCTCCGGCGACAACCCGCCACGCACCGCCACCCCCAAATCGTCCGGTGGGTGCCGGTCACCCGTGAGCACCTCCACCTCGACGCCCAAGGCCTGCAGATCGCTCAGCGTCTCGCGCAGCCCCACCCGCCAGCGCTCGCCGAGCGTCACCGTCGCCGCCAACACCCCGTCCACTGAAACCCAAACGGCTTTGGCCCCTCCCACTGGCGCCTCCCCCGCAAACCCGTGCAGGGCCCACTCCCCTACCGCCACCTTCCGACCATCGATCACCCCGCGCACACCGCCCCCCGCCACGATTTCGCGCCCTACAGCTGTAGCCGGGGTCGTTGACCCCGGTGCACCCATCCCCGCTGTAGCCGGGGTCGTTGACCCTGGTGCGCCCTCCGCCCCACCCACCGCACCGGGGTCACCGCCCCCGGCTACAGCCAATCCGGAGCCATTCGGCACCCCGGATAATTTGTCACCCAATAGGTTACAATGGCTCACAAGTGCCTCCGCAATCGGGTGTTGTAAATCCGATTCCAGGGTGACCACGGCGGCATACAGCCAAGGTTTCTGAGCAGCCCATGCCGACTCGGTGCGCCACGCGAGGACTTCCATGCGGTCCTCCGAGAGTGTGCCCGTTTTGTCGATACAGAGCAGGTCGCAGCGCCCGAGGACGTCGAGCAGGTCGCCCGTGCGCGCCACCAGGCCAAGCTTCACCAGTCGCGCCAACCCGCTCCACACCGCGATCGGCGTGGCCAGACCCATGGCACAGGGACAGGCCACCAGCAGCACCGCCATGGCATTGAACAATGCATCGGTCCACGGCGCCCGTGACCACCAGAAGACAAAGGTCACCACACTCACCGTCACCACCACCGGCAGGAAGATTCGCATCCAGCGGTCGGCCTGGGCCTGCAAGGCACTTGGGGCAAGCCGGGCTCGTTCCACTTCCCTCAAAATGTGATCCAAACGACGCGGCCCCAGCTGCGGCGCAATCACGAGGTCGCCATCCACAACATGTGTGCCCGCCATCACCGCCTCGCCCGGACCACGCGACACCGGTCGCCATTCGCCGGTCATGCTCGTCTCCGTCACGTAACTGCGCCCCCGCTCGATCGTGCCATCGACGACAATCGCTTCGCCCGGCCCCACCAGCACGCGGTCGGTTTCCATCAAGGTGTCCACCGCCTTGCGCACCGAGCCGCCGTCGGCCGCGATCACCCGCGCCTCGCCGAATTCCTGCCGCGTTTTGTCCACGGCCGACAAGGCCGCCAAACGACTGCGCGCGCCGATGAGCTTGCCGAGCGTGTGCACCGCCACCAATACCGCCACGACTTCATAATACACCGCGCCGGTGCGGGTGAAGGTGCTGACCAGCGAGCCGCCCACCGCGCCGGTCAGTGTGACCAGAAACAGCAGATCGATGCTGATGCGTTGTTCGCGCAGCGAACGCCAGGCCGAGCCGACCAGATCCCGACCGAGAAACACGAGCACCAGCAGGGCCGACAGCAGGAGTCCGCCGTGCACCACCCAATACCCCGCGCCCTCCGCTGGCGTCACATTGATCGCCAGCCCAAACACCATCGCCTGCCCCGCCACCGCCAAGCCGATGCCGATGCGCAACCATCCCCTCGCGACCAACTGAGCGTCGGCCTGCAGACCCGGTTCAGCGACAGCCCCCCTCGCCCTCACGGCTCCACCTCGAACCAGAACGGCACGAAGGTTTCGGCCTCGTTGAGGACCATTTGCGCCCAGATCACGTAATCGCCCGGCTCGGGAATCGTGACTTGAAAATGCAACTCCGGCGCCTGCGCATCGAGCGCCACGCTGAGATCGGTTTCCCGCGGATGCAGGTGGGCAAACCCACTGCGCTCGCGATCAAAGGCCACGAGGTGGGCGAAGGCCCCCATCACTTCACCGAGTTGCACGTCGCCGCCGTCACTCGCGCGAATGCTCAGGGTGAGATCGGCCGGTTCACGGGCGCGGATCACCGGATTCTTGGCGCTCAGCGAAAAAGCGAAGCCGTTACGCTCCGCGCTGCGGTTAAGCGTGATCTCGGGCATCGTCACCGCTCCCGGCACCGTGATGTCGGTGCTGGCATAAAGTCCGCGAGCGGTGACCGCCGGCGTGAAATCCGCAAACACCCGATAGGTGCCCGGCAGGCGCGGCGTGAAGACCGCGGTCCACTCGCCGGGCGTCTCCGAGGCGACCGGATGCACGTGGTGGTAGTCCTGCAGGGTCGGATCAACGATCATGATATGCAGCTTGTGCTCGTGCGCGACGAGCAGGTCGACCGGGCTGATCGGTTTGCCCGTTGAGGTGCTAAGGCGCAGGGTGAGCTTGGTGGGCTCACCCACGCCCGTGGTGGCGGGCGTGGCGGTCAGCGCGACGGGCGAGCGCGCGGTGGTCACCGGCAAAAACTGCGGCGCGGCCGGATCGCAAAACTCGAGCACGTTGCCGCCCTCCAGCCGGAAGTCGCCGTGGCTCAGGTTGGTGCCGGTGGGCATCCACCTAAACAACGCGAAAACGCCGAGGGCGCCGAGGGTGAGCATGACCACTTGCCGGCGCTGAGCGGCGGTGAGACGCGGGGCGGGAGACGTCGCGGCGGTGCTGCTCATCGCACGATCTTGCGGACGAATTGGTTGATGTCCCACACACTGCCATCGGCGCGATCGATGATGCGCCCCCGCTCGTCGACGAGCAGCGTGGCGAGGGTGTGCTGGATGAGCGGGCCTTCCACCTGTGCGAGCACGCCCATCTGCCGCAGCAGGTCTTTGATGGCCGACTCCGGACCGGTGAGAAAACTGTAGTTGGAGGTGTCGACCCCGCGGGCCTCGGCATAGTCGCGCAACACGCCCGGCGTATCGTATTCGGGGTCGAAGGTCACCGAGATGAGCTCGAGTTGGTCGCTCTTGCCGGCCTTGGCCACCGCCTCCTGCACGGCCATGAAGTTGGTCACCGCGGCCGGGCACATGGTTGCGATCGGGCAGCGGGTGTAGATGAAGTTGATCATGACCTTTTTGCCCCGGAAACGGCTGACGTCGACGACGGCGCCAGTCTGGTCGTAGAGTTTGAAGTCGGGCAGGTCTTCGCCGACGGCGCGGTAGGCCTTGCTGCCACGAATGACCGTGTCCTCGCGCAACGCGGCGGCGGCGGTGGCGACCTGCGACTCGGCGAGCTTGTCCTCGGCCCAGATGTGCGCGAGGCGGAAGACCCCGTTGGCTTCCTCGATGAGGCGGGCGCGGATGAACTGCCCCTCGACTGCATTGGCCAGGTCGCCTTCGCCGACCTGAAACTCCATCACCATTTGCGGCATGTAGTCGGGGATCTCCTCGTGATCGACCAGCAGGGTGCCGCGTTCGCGGTCGACCTTGATGATCTGGCCCTTGAGCGGGCGGCCCGGAACCGGCAAATGGTCGGCCTCGGCCGCCTGATCGGAGCGATTGCAGGCGGAGCACAAAAGCAGAGCGGCCGCGCAAAGGAGCTGCAGCAACGGACCGCGGCCGCGGCAAAACCGGGCAGACAAAGAGTTCATCCTGCCACGGATTCCCCGGCGTAAGGATTTGTCAAAGGGAATGCGGGTTGTAGGGTGGCCGGTTCTTCACCGCCAATCCGACTTTTTCGCGATGCCGCTCCTGTCCACCGAATCCCGTTCCTCCGCCTATCAACCTGGGCTGGCTTGGTTTGCCGCGATCGGCGGTGTCTGGGTCTTTGTGCTGGTGATGCTCGGCGCGTTCACCACGAGCATCGGCGCAGGGATGATTTTTCTCGATTGGCCGCTCTCCAACGGCTCGCTCAACCCCGAGGGCTGGCTGAACGACATCATGATGTTCGCCGAGCATTCGCACCGCTTGAGCGCGGGCATGATGTCGATCATCACGATCGCCATCGCGCTGGCCGTCTGGAAAAATGAGGCCCGGGCCTGGGTGCGCCACGTGGCGATCTTCGCGGTCGTGCTGGTTTTGGTGCAGGCGCTGGTCGGCGGCCTGCGCGTGCTGCTCGATCACATTTTCCTCGATTCGGTGAGCGTGGGCCGGCTCTTCGCCATGCTGCACGCGGTGCTCGCACAAATCTACGTGTGCACGCTGCTCACGATCGGCCTGGCCCTTTCGAAGCGCTGGATCGAAGCCGCCAAACGCGCGGACGGTCTCGCCGCGCTGTCGCGATTCGGACGCTGGTGCTGCGGGCTGCTGCTGCTGCAACTGGCGATCGCCGCGGTCATGCGGCACAGCTACGCCGGTATGGCCATCCCGACCTTTCCGCTCAGCTCCCACGAAGGTGACCTGTTGCCGCCACTATGGAATTTCCGCGTCGGCATTCACTTTGCCCACCGCGTCATGGCCTTGGTGCTCACCGTCGTGCTGATCGCTTTTGCCGTGAAACTCGTGAAGGCCGAACTCGGCAAGGCCGGCGCCGCGATCACCACGCTCCTGCTCGCCCAAGTCGCGCTCGGCGCCTCGGTGATTTGGATGACGCGCGATCCCTACGTCACCACCGGCCACGTGCTGGTCGGCGCCTTGCTGCTGGCGACCACCTACGGCACCACGTTGTGGACGATGCGCCGGGAAGGCACAGTCAGCGCATGAGCGAGGCATCGTCCAGTAACGCGCCCTCAACCACCGCCAGCGGCGGAAAGTTCGGCGACTACCTTGAGCTCACCAAACCGCGGCTGAGCATGCTTTCCGTCATCACCGCGATGGTGGGCTACCTCGTGGTGAAAGCACCGTGGGACTGGTCACATTTCCTCGCCACCATGATCGGCACCTCGGCCTGCGCCGGCGGCGTGGCGGCGCTCAATCAGTGGATGGAGCGCGACACCGACGCGAAGATGCGACGGACGGCCGACCGGCCAATTCCTTCGGGCAAGGTGCCCGACGGTGCGGCGTTCGTGCTGGGCTGGGGCCTGTGTTTCGGCGGCTGCTTCCTGCTTTTCGCGACGGCCAGCGCCTTGGCGGCGGTCTTCGCCTTGGCGACGATCGTCACCTACCTCGCGTGGTATACGCCGGCCAAGCGCCGCTCGAAGTGGAGCACGGAAATCGGTGCCATCGCCGGCGCGTTTCCGCCACTCATCGGCTACGCCGCGGCGCATGGCGGCATGGAGCCCCTGGGCTGGGTGTTGTTTGGCATCCTGGCCTTCTGGCAGATCCCGCACTTCATGGCCATCGCCTGGACCTACCGGGAGGATTACAGCGCGGTTGATTTTCCCATGCTGCCCGTGCGGGATCGCGACGGCAAAGTCGTGGCGCAATGGTCGCTCGTGAACACCGTGGCCCTCGTCGGGGTGAGCGCCCTGCCCTCCTTCATGGGCGACGCGAGTTGGATCTACTTCGGGGTGACCGTGGTCCTCGGGCTGTGGTTCCTGCTGCGGGCGGGCGCGTTCCTGCGCAAGGACGGCCGTGACCAAGCCGCCCGGAGATTGTTTTTTGCCTCCATCGGCTGGCTTCCGTTGCAATTGGGTGCACTGGTGATCGACCGCCTCTTCCTGGTATGACGATTCAAGACATTCCCGCGCTCAACGCGGCGCTCAACGGACTCGCGACCCTGCTTATGACCGCCGGGTTCATCTTCATCAAAGCCGGCTACCGGGAAGCTCACCGCAAAGCCATGCTCTCGGCCGGCGTGGTGTCCGCGATCTTTCTCATCGGCTACGTCACCCACAAAGCGCTCGTGCGTGGGGTGCACACGCCCTTCGGTGGCGAGGGCTTCATCCGCAGCGTGTATTACACGATGCTGATCTCGCACATCCTGCTGGCCATCTCGATCGCCTACCTCGTGCCGCGCACCTTCCTTTTCGCGATCAAGGGTAACTACGAGCGGCACAAGGCCTGGGCCAAGTGGACCTTCCCGATTTGGTATTACGTGAGCGTTACCGGCGTCCTGGTGTATTTCTTCCTCTACCGTTGGTGGCCATCCAGCTGAGCAGGAGAAGCCCTCCCCACTGCAAGCGGGCGCCAGCGCCCCGCCTACATTCCGGGTTCGAACCCGCACCGTAGGCAGTCCGCTTGCGGGCGCTGCGTTGCCGCTACGCCGTTCGGCGTCCGTCGCCGCTCCAAGGCCGTTGCTTCACCCGAAGCGCTTTTCGAGCAGCGCCTTCACCCGGTCGCGCGACTGCTCGACGTGATGCGGCGTCGTGCGCGGACTGAGCTCCAGGGTGAGCCGGTGGTGTGGTTTCCAGAAAGAGCTCACCATTTCGAAATCGATCTGACCGTAACCCACCGGCTGGTGGTCATCATCGTCGGCCACATCGTGGAGGTGAAACCCGACCAAACGATCGGCCACCTTCTCCAGGTGCTCGCGGTGATTGAGCAGCCCCATGTTCTGCTTGAGCTCCGCGTGGCCGGTGTCGTGCCAGTAACCACAGTGCGTCTCGGTCGGCAGTCCTTCGAAGAAGGCAGGGAAATCGTCGTCGAGCGGCAGCTCCTGAAACTTTTCCCGATTCTCGCAGCCGATGACGACTTTGCGCTCGAGGCACTTTTCGCGGATCTCCTCCAAGCTCGAGAGCACCTGCTCCCAATACGGCGTCATGCGAGTGCGCAGCTTCGTGCAGGCCTTCTCAAGCACTTTGCGGTAACCGGCGTCCGTCGCCGGATCGATGTCGGGATTCGCCCGCCGGTAGGCCTTCACCTTGCGGTAGGGATTGCTCCAGAAGAAGTGCACGCTGCCCAAGTGCGTCACCATCGCGCCGCAGCCCACCTGCGCGGTGAAGTCGATCGAGCGCAGGGTATGCCGCAGCCATTGATCATGCTCCTTGCTGGAGCTGTCCGAGGGTTCAAAGAGATTCGGCGCCGAGTGGTTAATGCCCGTCGGCAGCGGACAGAAGTTGTGCGTCGAGCTGATCTTGATGACGCCCTCCTCCACCGCTTTCAGGATCCCCGGGACCAACACGATGCGCGTGCCGTGGCTTAACTCCGCGTATTCAAACCCCATGTCCCGGATCTCGGTGAGCATCGCGTATCCGTCGGTATGACGGAATGAGTTCCAGCAGGTTGATAGCGCCAGGGTCGGCTTCACGAAGTCTTTAAAATGGGGGCGGGAGGGAGGGAGAAGGTGATCGAATCAAATCGTCACTCGCTTGCAGTAAACAAGCAAACAGGCACGAAAAACCGCGCCCCGAACATGGTTCGGCCGGCGCGGTTGGAAAGGCTTATTCAAGCGTCCCGTTGAGCGGGACGGAAACGAGCACGGGAATCAGCCCTCGTGGCGGCGGCGCAGCATCTGGGTGAAGGCCATGACCTTCTCCTTGCGGCGACGCTTCGCGCAGGGCTTCTCGAAGTAGCGCTTGGCGCGAACACCCTTGATGATGTTCTCGCGTTCGAGCTTCTTCTTCAGGCGACGCAGGGCGCGGTCGACCGGCTCGCTTTTGCGGATTTTGATTTCGATGGGCATGTCGTTGGACGTGTTTCTGAAAGGGAAAAAGGGTCATAGCGCCAAACCCCTGCCCCCGCGTCAACGGCAATTTTGCCCCGCCCCCACTGCGCCAAAAAGGCGCCTCCTCCCCCCACTTCTGACTTCTTACTTCGCACTTCTTACTTTGACTCAACCTTGTGCCCGCTGATCCGAGTTTCGCCCATCTCCACGTTCACACCGACTACTCTCTGCTCGACGGCGCCTGCCGGATCGACCGCCTGATGGGTCGGGCCACGGAGCTGGGCATGACCGCCCTGGCCCTTACCGACCACGGTAACCTCTTTGGTGCCATTGCTTTCTACAACGCCGCCAAGGCCGCCGGCATCAAGCCCCTCATCGGCTGCGAGCTCTACATGACCACCGGTTCGCGCCTCGAAAAGAAGGGCCGGGCCGAGGACGGGAAGAGTTACTACCATCTGGGCCTGCTCGCCAAAAACCTCACTGGCTACCAGAACCTGCTCAAACTGGTCTCCGATTCCCACCTGCGCGGTTTTTACTACAAGCCGCGCACCGATCTCGAGACACTCGCCCAATATTCCGAAGGCCTCATCGGCTTCACCGGCTGCCTCGCCTCCCTCGTTCCCCAGCTCCTCCTCCACGACCGCGAGGAGGAGGCCCGCGAGGCCTGCGCCAAGTTCGTCGATATCTTCGGCAAGGAAAACTACTTCGTCGAAATCCAGGACCACGGCATCCCGGAGCAGAAGAAGATCATCCCGGGCCTCATCAAACTCGGCGAGGAATTCGACCTGAAACTGATCGCCACCAACGACGTGCACTACGTCAACGCCGACGACGCCCAGCCGCACGACGCCCTGCTCTGCATCCAGACCGGCGCCAAGCTCGCCGAGGAGAACCGCATGCGCTTCAGCGGCGATCAGTTCTACCTCAAGTCGCGCGCCGAGATGGAGCAGGTTTTCCCGGAGTTCCCCGACTCCATCCTCAACACCCAGTTGGTCGCCGAGATGTGCGACCTCGCCATTCCCTTCCCCAAAGGCTCCGAGCGCTATCCCAAGTATCCGTTGCCACCCGAGATAGTCTCGAAGTATTCACCGTCCGAATACCTGCACCAGCTTTGTGTCGAGGGCCTGCAGCGCCGCTACGGCGTCGACTACGATACGGTGGCCGCCCACCCCGAGGTCGCCGCGCGCCTCGACCTGCTCAACAACCGCCCCGAGGGCGAGAAGCCCAAGCCACCCGACTACGCCGGCCTCGACCAGCCGCAGGAGCTCGCCGTGCGCCTCGGTTACGAGCAGGCCATCATCAACGTCACCGGCTTCGTCGATTACTTCCTCGTGGTGTGGGACTTCATCAACTGGGCCAAGGAACACGACATCCCCGTCGGCCCGGGCCGCGGTTCCGGCGCCGGCTGCCTCGTCGCCTACCTGCTTGGCATCACCAACATCGACCCGATGCGGTTCGGCCTGCTTTTCGAACGTTTCCTCAATCCGGAACGCATCAGCCCGCCCGACTTCGATATCGATTTCTGCATGCGCCGCCGCGTCGAGGTGATCGACTACGTGCGCGAGAAATACGGCCGCGACTGCGTGGCCAATATCATCACCTACGGCACCCTCGGCGCCAAGATGGTCATCCGCGACGTCTCCCGCGTGCACGACCTCGCCTTCGCCGACGCCGACCGCCTGGCGAAGATGATTCCCGACGAGCTCAACATCTCGCTCACCGACTCCATCGAGAAGTCCGCCGAACTGCGCACCGAGATCGACCGCAACCCGATGGCCAAGAAGATCGTGACCGCCGGCCTCGTGCTTGAAGGCATGGTGCGCAACACCGGCAAACACGCCGCCGGCATCATCATCACCGACCAGCCGCTGGAGAACTTCGTCCCCCTCACCCTGCAGGAAGGCGACGTCACCGTGCAGTTCTCGATGAAGGCCGTCGACAAACTCGGCCTGCTGAAGATGGACTTCCTCGGCCTCAAGACGCTCACCGTCATCTCCGACGCGGTGGAGAACGTGCGCCGCACCCGGGACCCGAAGTTCAACATCGACGACGTTTCGCTCGAGGACCCCGTCACCTACGAACTGCTCAACGCCGGCAAAACCGTCGGGGTGTTCCAGCTGGAATCCCCCGGTATGCAGAACGCCGCCCGCCAGGTCGGCATTTCCAACATCGACGACATCAACGCCATCTCGGCTCTCTACCGGCCGGGCCCGATGCAGTTCATCCCCGACTACGCCCGCGGCAAACACAACCCCGCCTCGGTGCAGTATCCGCATCCGCTGCTCGAACCCGTCCTGCAGGAAACCTTCGGCATCATCGTCTACCAGGAGCAGGTGATGGAGTGCGCCAAGGTCATCGCCGGTTACTCCCTCGGCGGCGCCGACATGCTCCGCCGCGCCATGGGCAAGAAGGACCAGGCCGCCATGGACCAGCAGCGCCTCATCTTCATCAAGGGTGCCAAGGAGAAGCACAACATCGCCGAAGCGAAGGCCAACGAGATCTTCGACCTCCTCAACAAGTTCGCCCAATACGGTTTCAACAAGTCGCACTCCGCCGCCTACGCCGTCGTCGCCTACCAAACGGCGTATTTGAAAGCCAACTACCCGGTCGAGTTCATGGCCGCCGTGCTCACCGCCGAGCTCGGCAACGCTGAAAAGGTGTCCCACTTCATCGACGAAGCCCTCGCCATGGGCATCGAGGTGCAGGGCCCCGACGTGAACGAGTCGCGCGAGAACTTCGCCCCCGTCGCCGGCGGCAAGATCCGCTTCGGACTCGCCGGCATCAAGGGCGTGGGTGAAGCCGCGTCGCTGAAGATCATCGAAGAGCGCGAGGCCAACGGTCCCTTCGAAGACTTCGACGACTTCGTCGCCCGCGTGGATGGCAAGGCCGCCAACAAGCGCGTGCTCGAACATCTGATCAAAACCGGCGCCTTCGACTTTTCCGGCGAACCGCGCAAAGCCATCTTCGAGCGCATCGACGCCGCGATGTCCGCCGCCGCCGAGCAGGCCCGTGACCGCGCCGCCGGCCAGAACAACTTCCTCGACATGCTGGCCGAACCGGAGCCGCCGAAACCTTCCAGCCATCGAAAATCCGAAATCAAACATCCAAGATCCGACGACGTCCTCGATTTCACTTCGGCCGAAAAACTCGCCTTCGAAAAGGAGCTGCTGGGCTTCTACGTTTCCGGTCACCCGATGAACACCTACATCGGTCTGGCCGACGCGCTCGACACCTTCGACCTCGACGAATTGCTTCAGCAGGAGGACCGCACGCCCTTCCGTATCTGCGGCATCGCCGGCGGCCTGCAGAAGAAGCTTTCCAAGAAGGACAATCGCCCCTGGGTCGCCTTCTCCCTCGCGACCAAGCAGGCCACGCTCCAGCTCAACATGTTCGCCAACGCCTACGAGGAATACGGCGAGGTGCTGAGCGAGAACGCCCCGGTCGTCATCTGCGGCACCGTCATGGTCAACGAGGAGGGCGCCCGCCTCAACGTGCGCGAGGCGTATCCCCTGCCCAACTACGTTGCATCGAACGTCAAGCAGGTCACCTGGCTGCTCGACCCGGCCAACCCCGACAACAGCTCCTTCCTGCGCAGCCTGCGCCCCATCCTCGACGGCCAGTCCGGCCCCACCTCGACCAGCCTCGGCTTCGTCGGCCCCGACCGCGCCATCGCTGTCGCCGACGTGTCGACCGCCCTGGATTGGAAGCTCTCCGGCGAAGTGTTTCAGGTGCTGCGCAACCACCCCGCCGTGGTCGGTGTGCAGATTGAAACCTCGCCGCTGGAGCTGAAACAGAATGCGCGTTGGGGCAAACGGCGCTAGACCTGCGTCAGTCCGCACGCGGCGCTGAATTCGCGCAACCGCGCGACCATTAGTCCTAGAGATGGGGGACATTCCCCCAATACATCACCCGTTCGTATTATTACGAAAACGCAGGTTCATGGCTTAAGTCCCCGGACCGAAGCACCGAAGTCAGGAGGCGAACACTTGGCTAACTGCGCCCTCTCCCGGGCCACTTCGAAAAACTATGAACCTCTCCTTCGTTCGCAAACTTCGCTCCTTCAGCGCCTTCACGATCGCCATTGGCTCCGCGGGCATCGCCGCCGCCTTCACGCCTGCGGACATCCAGGTCCACGGCTTCATTAGCCAAGGCTACGTTGAGAACTGGGGCAACAACGTCCCCTTTGAAGCCAAGGGCGGCACCTTCGACTATCGCGAGATGGCCATCAACGCCTCCTATGCGACCGGCAACGTCCGCATCGGCGCCCAGGCCTACGCCCAGCGCCTCGGCAACTACGGGGAAGACAAGCCCATCCTCGACTGGGCCATCGTCGACTACAGCTTCAACCGTTCCATCGGTGTGCGCGCCGGCCGCGTCAAGATGCCAAAAGGCCTCTACGGCGAAGCCCTCGACGTCGACGCCATCCGCCCCTTTGCCTCCCTGCCTTCCAGCCTCTACAGTTCGGTGCTGCGTGACTTCAGCTCGTCCTTCGACGGCGGCATGGTCTACGGCAACCTCGAACTCGGCACCGCCGGTTCGTTGGACTACAAGGTTTTCTACGGGGACATCCGCATGGACGGCGACCAGGGCGTCGCCGACTACTTCAACACCACGTCGATTTTCGCCAGCGACATCAACGACCTGGGCATGAACGCGATCTGGGGCGGCCAACTCAACTGGAACACCCCCGTGCTCGGTCTGCGCTTGGCCTACTCCTTCAATCAGATCAACGACCTCTACGGCACCGGCCCTCTGAACGGTTACCCGATCGTCGATGCCTCGCTTCTCGGCAAGGCCTACGACACCCACATCCTCTCGGCCGAATACTTCTACCACGATTGGACCTTCGCGGCTGAAGTGTCCGTGGTTGGCGGCCTGTTCGAGGTCTCTTCCCCGTTCGGCACCGTCGCGTCCGACGCCGAGACCATCAACTGGTATGTTTCCGCCGCGCGTCGCATCAATGACCGGTTGGAGCTGGGCGCCTATTACAGTGTTCAGGAGAACGACAACGCCGCCCCCGGCACGCCGAACCTCATGACCTACTACCGCGAGTGGGTCGCCAGCGCCCGCTACGACATCTCCGACCGTTGGCTCGCCAAGGTTGAAGGTCACTTCGGCAAGGGGCTCTACAACGTCTTCAATACCGCCCGGACGCCGAATCCGTCGATGGACGACACCTCGACCGCCCTCGTGCTCAAGACCACCTTCGTGTTCTGAGCCAGCGCCGCAGCCTGCCCATAACCACATCATCCACCCAGCATGAAAACGCTGCTCAAGTCCTCCCTGCTCGCGATCGCCTTCATCGCGTTGGGCACCGTCGGTGTCCACGCCGCTCCCGCCCTCGCGGGACACCCCGGCCTGTCCGGCCAAACGCTCGACGCGTCCGCCGCCAAGGCCGTGCTCCTGGGTAAGAACGTCAAAATCGGCGACGAACGCGTCGTCATCATCGTCGTCAAGGACAGCGCCGCCCAGGAGGACTTCCTCAAGGCGACCGTCGGCATGAGCTCCGGCCAGTTTCAGAATCACTGGCGTCGTCTCTTCATGACCGGCGGCGGTTCCGCCCCCAAAGTTGTCGCCGATGAAGCCGAGGCCGTCGCTCTGGCCGCCTCCACCCCCGGCGCCATCTGCATCGTCGATGCCGCCGCCGCCGGCGACCTCGCCGTGCTGAGCAGTTCCTGATTGCTGCGGGTCCGACGCCCGCCCGAATCCCGCTCGCCGGACCGCACCATCCTCCAAACACGGAGCGCCAGCCGCTCCTTTCCTCACCGTCAACGGTCGGCGCGCCAACCGCCTCCAACCGCCGTCGCCGGGCCGATTCTTTTTCATGTCTGCATCGCCCAAATCAGTTGTGCCCTCTCCGGCAAACACGTCGTCCGGAGAATTACGTAGTTGGCCGGGAAGCCCTTAACTTTCCCCGCCGCGAGACGATGGCACCCACACCTCAATCTCTGCAAACAAACCTGACACGCATCGCTATTATGACTACTCGACTCACTTCGTTCCGCGGCACTCTCACTGGCCTGATTGCCGCCGCCGCCACCACCTTAACCCACGGCGCCGTTTCCTGGCAGGACATCCAGGTCGGCGGCTTTGTCAGCCAGGGCTACCTGGTCAACACCGGTGACAACGACTACTTTGGCGAATCCAGCGAAGGCACTTTCGACTTCCGCGAATACGCCGTGAACGCCTCCTATGCCACCGGCAGCTTCCGCGTGGGCGCGCAGGCCTTCGGCCAGAAGCTGGGCGACTACGGCGATGACCGTATCATCCTCGACTGGGCCACGATCGATTGGCAGCCCCAACAGTGGTTCGGCATCCGCGCCGGTCGGGTGAAGTCCCCGCGGGGTCTCTACAACGAAGCCTTGGATGTGGACGCCATTCGTCCCTACGTGCTGTTGCCTCAGAGCGTTTACGACGCCCGCCTGCGCGACTTCAACGCCTCCTTCGACGGCGCCATGGTCTTTGGCAACGTGGGTCTCGGCGATAGCGGCAGCTTGGACTACAAGGTTTTCTACGGTGACGTGCCCATGAAGGTTCGCTCCGGCGCCAACGACTACTTCAACAACGACGCCCCGTTCCCGAACGTCGCCATCGGCATGGAATCGGCCATCGGCGGGACGCTGTTCTGGAACACTCCCATCGCGGGCCTGCGCGTCGGCTACTCCTACTCTTCGTTCAAGGACTTTGGCGCGGATCGCCTCATTGCCGTGCCCGGTTTCACCGCCGTCCTCTACCGCGACACCGATCAATACGACCGTCACATGCTGTCGGCCGAATACATGACCGGCGACTGGACCTTCGCCGTCGAAGCCGGCAACGACACCGCCGACTACGCGATCGGCACCGTCGGGTTTCCCTCCACCCAATCCATCGATACCACGCTCGATTTCGGCTACATCGCGGCTTCCCGCCGTTGGGGCGAAAAATGGGAGTTCGGTGGTTACTACAGCTACTCGGAGGAAACGCAGACGCCCATCGGCTTCGACTTCTATCTCCCGGTGCTGACCCAGCATGACTACGCCGTCAGCGCCAAATACGCCTTCAACTACAATTGGCTGGTGAAGGCCGAGGTCCACTACCTCGACGGCGCCGGCAAGATCTTCACCACCCCGACCAAACCGCAGCCCTACGATGATCGGGACAAGAGCTGGGTCCTCTTCGCCTTCAAGACCACCTACTCGTTCTAAAACCTCCAGCGCTCCTGCGATCATGAAATCATTCTTCGCTCTTATTACGCTTCTCTGCGCGCTGGCGGTCTCCTCGCAGGCCGCGCCCGCCATCGTGGGCCACGCTGGTCTTGCCGGCAACGCCCTGGACGCCGACGCCGCCAAGGCCGTGTTGCTCGGCAAGAACGTCAAACTCGGCGCCGAACGCGTCGTCATCATCGTCGCCAAAGACAGCGCCGCTCAAGACGACTTCCTTAAACAGGTCGTCGGCATGAACTCCGGCCAGTTTCAGAACCACTGGCGCCGCCTCTTCATGACCGGCGGCGGCTCCGCCCCCAAGGTCGTCGCCGATGAAGCCGAGGCCATCGCCCTCGCCGCCGAAACTCCCGGTGCCATCTGCATCGTCGATTCCGCCGCTGCCGGCAGCCTGCCGGTGCTCAGCCAATCCTAACGCTCCTTCGCTCCCGATTCCGATGAACAAACCGACTCGACGCATCACCCTGCGGCGCACGATCAGCCTGGTCACAGGCTCGTTCGCCGTGGTCTTTCTCGGAGCGATCGCCGTCGTCGGCATCGCCCGTCATTATTCCGCTCAAGGCACCGCCACGACCATCGAGCTCACCGAGCAGCACCTGCCCAACCTCATCGCCGTCAGCGCGATCGAGCGGGCCACCCTCCACAGCGAGGCCGCCCTGTTCAAATTCGCCATGGCCGGCGACGAGGCCAAGATGAACAGCCTCCAGGCGGACTTCACCCAGGACCTGGAGCTGGTCGAGCAAAACCTCCAGCAGCTCGAAACCTTGGTCAAAAACGAAACCACCCTCGGCCACATGGGCGAGTTCCGTAAATCCGTTGCCGCCTACGGTGCCGCCGCCGGTCGTTTCCACGCCGCCCTGCGGGCCGGAGAGTTCGAGACGGCCATGGCCACCCTCGACCGCGATGTGACCGCCGCCCTCGCCAAGGTCGCCGCGGAGCAGCGGGACATGTCCGGCAGCATGCTCACGGCCGCAACCGCCGCCAGCCACGCAACGGCCGATTCGATCACCACGTCCGCGCGCATGAACTTCACCACCGGAGTGGGCCTGGCCATCTGCACTTTGGCCGGACTCGTCATCGCGGTCTTCAGCCTCCGCGCCGTTTCCCGTTTGGTGCGCAGCACCAGCGACCAGCTCACCTCATCGGCCGGCATCGTCAGCCAGCGCGCCGCCGTGCTCGTCGACGCCAGCCAAGCCCTCGCCGAAGGTTCCAGCGAACAGGCCGCTTCTCTCGAGGAGTCCAGCGCTTCCCTCGAAGAGATGGCCGGCATGACCCGCAACAACGCCGACTCCGCCAAACAGGCGGAGGAGGTCGCGCGGAAGACCCGCCACGCCGCCGACTCCGGTGCCGCCCGCATGCAGGCCATGCACGGCGCCATGGGCGCCATCATGTCGGCCTGCGAGGACGTCACCGCCATCCTCAAGACCATCGACGAGATTGCCTTCCAGACCAACATCCTCGCGCTCAACGCCGCCGTCGAAGCCGCCCGCGCCGGCGAAGCCGGCGCCGGCTTCGCCGTCGTCGCCGACGAGGTCCGCAACCTCGCCCAACGCTCCGCCAAAGCCGCCCGCGAAACCGCCGAGAAGATCGAGGTCTCCGTCAGCAAGAGCCGCGAAGGGGTGAACCTCAGCAACGAGGTCGCCAAGAACTTCGACGACATCTCCGGCCAGATCCGCACGCTCGCCGACCTGGTGGCCGGCCAGGCCACCAGCGCCGCCGAGCAGACCCAGGGTATCGACCAGCTGAATACAACCGTCTCGCAGATGGACCGCGTCACCCAGTCCAACGCCGCCAACGCCGAGGAAACCGCCGCCGCCGCCGGCGACCTCAACCAGCAGTCCACCGCGCTCAACGAAGCCGTCGACCGCCTCCGCACGCTGATTGGCGATCGCGACCGCACGGCCGCACCGGCTCCGGCGTCAACCCATCGGGCACCAGCCGCCCGGGCTCGATCGGGCAAGGTTCCCGCCACCGAGTTGGTCGGCTTCGAATGAGGTCCTGAGATCAGGACAGTTTGATTGACACCCGCTCCGGTTTGCACCGGGCGGGTGTCTTCGTTTCATCGCCCCGGAGGGCGCAGATGTCCGGATGCTCGGGTTCGTGTTTTCCCCAATTGCGCCGCGTTTGTATCAGGTTAAAAATGAACACACTTAACTCGTATTCACCCTTTGCGCCGCCTCGACCCGAGCAACTTCCCTAAAGTCCCTTTCCCCTGCGCCGTTGAGTCACTCTAAGATGCAATTCCTCCACATTCGAGGCCGCCGACCTGACCGGTCGACGGTTTCCCACGTTCGACCGATTCGCGCGTGGTGTTTGGTGCTGGCGCTCGGGGCCATCACAACGGTGCTGCGTGCCCAATTCACTGACTTTACGACGCTCGGCTTGGAGGAGCTTTCGCTGGTGAGCACCACGACCCTTGGCCGCACCGAGAACACCTTGGTCGACTACCCGGCCGCCGCCACCGTCCTTTCCACCGAAGACATTGTGCGCAGCGGTGCCACCACCCTGCCCGAAACCCTGCGCGGTGTGCCTGGCATGCAGATCGGACGAGCCGACACCTTCAACTACGCCATCAGCGTGCGCGGGTTTAACGACAACAGCGCCAACAAGCTCCTCGTGGTATCCGACGGACGCTCCCTGCTCGACGGAACGTTCTCCGGCACCAATTGGGGCATGCACGACCTGATCCTCGGCGACCTTGAGCGGATCGAAGTGCTGCGCGGCCCGGGCGCGTCCCTGTGGGGGGCCAACGCGATGAACGGCTTCATCAACATCGTTTCGAAGTCGGCCTTCGACACCCTCGGCAGCCACGCCGCGGTCGCCGTCGGCAAAAACCAGCTCGAGTTGGCCGAACTGCGCTACGGCGCCAAGTTGGGCGACCAAACCGCCATCCGTTGGTATGCAAAAGCCCAGCACCAGGAATCCGCCCCCGGCACTCGCCCGTTCATCGGCACCCATCGCTGGGACACCCGCTTGATCGGCTCCCGATTGGACCACCGCGTCGACGACAAGCGTCGCCTCACCGTGATCGCCGAATGGCGCGACCTGGACACCACCGGGCTCGCCTCCCTGCCGCAATTTACCCCGCCCTATCGCCGCGCTTTCACCGAGTCCCGCGCCGCCCTGTCCACCAACCTATCTGCGCGCTGGCAGCAACCGCTGCCAATCTGGGAGGGAAAACTCGAGGCCTTCGCCAGTGTGGACCACGTGCGGGACAACCGCGACTCCCTGCGCGAAACGCGCGACACCGCTCTCATCGACCTGCAAGCCAAACTGAAACCGCTGCCCGGACACGAGGTCCTCACCGGTCTCACCTACCGACGCACGGAGGACGAGCTCTCGTCCAACGGCATCTTCAGCTTCCAACAGCCTCAGGCGGCGGTGGTCTTCTTCGGCGGGTTCCTGCAGGACGAATTCGAACTCATCCGCGACCGACTGCGCGTCAGCGCGGGAACCAAGATCGAGCGCAATTCCTACTCGGGCTGGGAGTTTCAACCGTCGCTGCGCGCGATCTGGGCGCCGCATGCCCAACACCGCGTGTGGGCGGCCTATTCCAAAGCGGCCCGCACCCCGAGCCGAGCGGAGAACGGCGTGGATTATTTCGGTTTCGTCGAGCCGGCCAATCCCCCCGCCATCCCGCTGCCCATCGCGGTCAACGTTCGGGGTTCCGAAGACTTTTCATCCGAGCATCTCGAAGCCTTCGAATTGGGCTACCGTTTCGCGCCGGAACCTCGTCTCCAAGTGGAGGCCACGGTGTTCTTCAACGAATACTCCGACGTCCGCGGTTTCACCAACAGCGCCGTCACGCCGGTCCTGAATGCGCCCATCCCGTATTTCGACATCGACGTGCTCACCGTGAATACCGTCTCCGGCCACACCACCGGCGGGGAGTTCAACGTCAGTTGGCACGCTTCACCCACACTCCATTTGGGCGCCTCCCATTCCTGGATCGACCACGACCTCAGGGACAACGCCGCCACCACCACCGAGGCCACGCAGTTCTCGCTCGATCTCTATACGATCAGCAGCCCCGCCCGCATCACCCGGGGCGAGCTCAACTGGAAACCCCACGACGACCTCGCGATTGACCTCGCGATACAACACGCTGACTCCCTCGAAGCCGGCCGCATCCCCGCCTACACCGGCCTGCACGCCCGGTTGGCCTGGCGTCCCCGACCCGACTGGCAGGTCGAGCTTATCGGTCGCGACCTCCTCGAATCCATCCACCGCGAATACCCCGACCCGATCACTCGCGACACCGAGGCCAACTTGAGCCGCAGCCTCTTTCTGCGGGTCACCTTCTCCCGCTAAGCCGCCATGCCTCGGCCCATTGCAGCCACCTTCCGCATCCGCCAGCGATTCCCCCGCTGGCTGCGGATGCTGTGCACCGCCATCGCACTCGGTTGCCTTCCCTTCGGCACTCAGGCCCAAGGTCTCGAATATCGCGTGAAGGCGGCGTTCATTTTCAATTTCGCCAAATTCGTCGAATGGCCGCCGGAAGTCCTCCCCGATCAAGTGCCGCTGCGCATCGCCGTTTGGGCCCCGGAGCACGCCTTTGGCGCCATCGCCGACGCGCTGGCGGGCAAGGAGGTTGCAGGCCATCCGATCGCGGTGTTTCCCTACGATCCCGCCAGTGCCCCGCCCCATGTCCTTTTCGTCCACAGCGGCGCCGAGCCCCTCGCCGCCGAACTCCTTGAGCACCTCTCCCGCCACAGCGTGCTGCTGGTCGGCGAATCACCCGAATTCGCCAGCCGCTACGGCACCATCGGACTCGTGCCCCGCGGCGACACCCTTCGTTTCCAAATCAACCTGGCCGCCGCCCACCGCGCCCGCCTCAACCTCAGTGGCCAGCTCGCCCGCCTGGCCGAGGTCGTAAAGGATCAACCATGAGCGCCCCGCCCGAACACGGCATCGCCACCACCCCGCATCACGCCTCCCTGCGCGGGAAGATCCTGCTCACGGTCGCCGGCACCAGCCTGCTGGCCATCCTTGTCGCCTCCCTCGCGCTCTTTGCCCATCAGGGATTCCACCAGCGCTCGCAGTTCCGCAAAGACATGGAGGCCCTCTCGCGCATCGTCGCCGACTACGCCGTCGCGCCCATCTCTTTTGGCGACGACAACGGCATGCGCGACGCCCTCGCCGTCCTGCAATCCCGCCCCGAGGTCACCGAAGCCGAGCTCATCAACCTCGACGGTCAGGTGTTGCACCGCTTCGGCGAAAGCGACCTCGAC
This sequence comes from Actomonas spartinae, assembly GCF_051209155.1. Taxonomy (NCBI): domain Bacteria; kingdom Pseudomonadati; phylum Verrucomicrobiota; class Opitutia; order Opitutales; family Opitutaceae; genus Actomonas; species Actomonas spartinae. The sequence goes on along the minus strand of NZ_JBPJGB010000002.1, from coordinate 1,091,590 downwards.
GAGACGCACAACCTCGACACCGACGAACGTTCCCTCTTCGTGGGCTGGCAACTTGTCATCCGCCAGCCCCTGCGCTACCGCGGTGAGAACTTTGGCCAGATGGTCATGGTCGCGGACTATCGACCGGTCTTCTACGACACCCTGCGCAACTTCCTGCCCGCGCTGCTCACCCTGTTGGCCATCACGATGCTCGTGATCGTGCCCCTCATCTGGTTCCTCGCCGGCTTCCTCCTCACCGGGCTCAAACGCCTTGCCGCCAGCGCCGCCCACATCGCCGAGACCGGTGACTACCGCGTGCGCGCCGAAGACGCCGGCCAGGACGAGGTCGGCCAGCTCACCCGCACCTTCAACGCGATGCTCGACAAGCTCGAGCTCGCCGACCGCGACCTGCGCACCACCAACACCGCACTCAACAACGAGATCGCCGAACGCGCCCGCCTCGAAAAAGCCCTCGTCGAATCCTCCCGCTTCGCCGGCATGGCCGAGGTCGCCACCGGCGTGCTGCACAACGTCGGCAACGTGCTCAACAGCGTCAATGTCTCCGCCCAACTCATCCGCGAACGCCTCGAGGGCTCCCGCCTCGCCACCCTCCAGCGCACCGCCGAACTCCTCGCCCCCCACCGCGACGATCCCACCGCGTTCTACCAAACCAACCCCAAGGCCAAACTCCTGCCCAAACTCGTCTGTGAGTTGAACCAAAACCTCGTCGAGGAAAACCGCCACCTGCGCGAGGAGATGCTCACCCTCAACACCAACATCGAGCACATCAAAGAGGTCGTCGCCGCGCAGCAGAGCCTCGCCCGCAGCGCCGGCGTGGAGGAAAACCTCGTCGCCTCCGACCTGCTCGACGACGCCATCCGCATCCACGTCGCCTCGATCAAACGCCACGAGGTCCAACTCGAGACCGACTACACCCCCGACCTGCGCTTTGTGGCCGATCGCCACAACACCCTGCAGATCCTCGTCAACCTTGTGAGCAACGCCGTTCACGCCGTCAAAATCCAAGCAGCCGCCCGCCGCCGCATCGTGCTGGGCAGCAACCTCGTCAACGGCTCCATCTCCTTCACCGTGCGCGACTACGGCGTCGGTATTTCTCCCGAGAACCTCAACCGCGTCTTCCAACACGGTTTCACCACCCGCGAGGACGGCCATGGCTTCGGCCTGCACAGCGGTGCGCTCGCCGCCAAACGCATGGGCGGCTCCCTCACTGTGCACAGCGACGGCCTCGGCACCGGCGCCCTCTTCACCCTCACCTTGCCGAAGAGCCCTCGTGCCACCCTGGCCAAAGCTCCTGCGTCCCGGCCCCACCGCCCCTCCGCGTCCATCGACTCCTCTCAGCTATGAGCGACTCCGCGCCCACCGCCCGCATTCTCGTGGTCGACGATATGCCGTCGATCCATGAAGACTTCCGCAAAATCCTCGGCCCCGCCGACGATACGGCCAGCCGCTCGCTCGACGAACTTGAACAGGCCTTCTTCGACGACGAACCCGCGCCCACGCCCCAGCCCCTCAAGTGCGAGACTTTTGAGCTCATTCATGCCATGCAGGGCCAGGAAGCCGCCGATCTCGTGGCGCGCAGCGTGGCCGACAAACGCCCGTTCTCCGTCGCGTTCGTCGACATGCGCATGCCCCCGGGCTGGGACGGACTCGAGACCATCAAACGCGTCTGGGCCTTCGACCCCGACCTCCAGATTGTCATCTGCACCGCCTTCTCCGACCACTCCTGGGCCACCATCACCGCCGAGCTCGGGCGCAGCGACAAACTCATCATCCTCAAGAAACCCTTTGAGAACATCGAAGTCCTGCAGCTCGCCTGCGCCCTCTCCGAAAAGTGGCGCCTCGCCCGCGCCGCCGGCCTGAAACTCGAGCACCTCGAAGACATCGTCGCCTCGCGCACCGCCGAACTCGCCCGCACGGCCGAAGCCGCCGAGCAAGCCAACCACGCCAAGAGCGCCTTCCTCGCCAACATGAGCCATGAAATCCGCACGCCCATGAACGGCGTCATCGGCATGTGCGCCTTGCTCATGGAAACCCCGCTCGACGAGACCCAGCGCGACTACACCGAAACCATTGCCAGCAGCGGCGAGACCCTGCTCGCCCTTCTCAACGACATCCTCGATTTCTCCAAGATCGAGGCCGACAAACTGGAGCTCGAAAACCAGCCCTTCCTCATCGACGAGGCCATCGCCAGCGTCATCAACCTCTTCGCCCCCAAGGCCGCCGAAAAACAGATCGAGCTCGTCGCCGATCTCGCCGAAGACCTGCCCACTTCCGTCACCGGCGACGCGACCCGCCTGCGCCAGGTCCTCTTCAACCTCGTCGGCAACGCCATCAAATTTACCGCCCGAGGCGAGGTCACCCTGCACGTGCACCGCGCCGACGGTGGCGGACTCCACTTCCGCGTTTCCGACACCGGCATCGGCATCTCCGCGGCCGACCTCGCCCGCCTCTTCCAGCCCTTCACCCAGGTCGACGCCTCCACCACGCGCCGTTTCGGCGGCACCGGACTCGGCCTCTCCATCTCCCACCGCCTGGTCGAGCTCATGGGCGGGCAGCTCGACGCCACCAGCACCCCCGGCAGCGGCTCGACCTTCCGCTTCACCCTGCCCCTGCCCGATTCCGAGGACCCCGCCGTCCAGACCCACTCCGCCGCCGACCCCTCGCCGCTCGCCGGTCGCCGCATGCTCGTCGTCGACGACAACGCCACCAACCGCAAGCTGCTCACCCGTCTGCTCGCCACGTGGCAGATCGAACACCACGACGTCACCAGCGGCGACAAAGCCCTCGCCGAACTCCACCGCGCCAGCGCCGCCGGCAACCAATACGACCTCGTCCTGCTCGACTTCCAGATGCCCGATATGGACGGCCTCGAGTGCGCCCGCCGTATCCGGAAGGAGTTGGCCCAACCTCCGCCCACCCTGCTCCTCACCTCCGTCGGCTTCCACCCCGACGAAGCCAAACAACGCGAGCTCGGTCTCATCGGTTGCCTCTCCAAGCCCCTGCGCCGGCAGGTCCTCCTCGACCGCTTGCTGCGTGCCCACTGGCGCGACCAGAACGCCGCCCGCATCGTGCCCTCGGCCCCACCCGCAGCCCACGTCGCCCCCCTCGCCCGCGTGCTCGTGGCCGAGGACAACCTCGTGAACCAAAAGGTCACCCGCGGCCTGCTCAAAAAACTTCATCTCAGCGCCGAGGTGGTCGCCAACGGCCAGGCCGCCGTCGATCGCTTCAAGGACGGCGAATTCGACCTGGTGCTGATGGATTGCCAGATGCCCGTGCTCGACGGTTTCGCCGCCACCCGGGAAATCCGTCGCTACGAAACGGAGAGAGGTGCCCCCCGCACCCCCATTCTCGCCCTCACCGCCGGAGCCACGCTCGCCGAACGCAACGACTGCCTCGAAGCCGGCATGGATGATTTTATTGCCAAACCGGTGAATCCCGACGCCTTGGTCACCTTCCTGCATCGACATTTGTCCCTTCGTCCTACCGCATTCTCGGTCCAAGACACATGAGCGCCTCCGCCCACACTGGCCCCAGGCGTGTGCTCATCGTGGATGACACGCCTAATATTCACGACGACTTCCGGAAAATTCTCATTCCGGGAGCCGGCTCGAATCAGGCCGCCATCGACGACCTTGAGGCCGCCATGTTTGGCGACGCCAAGGACGAGCAACACACCCTGCCCGAATTTCAACTCAGCCATGCCTACCAGGGCCAGGAAGCCCTGCAGGAGGTGAAACAGAGTATCGTCACCGATACGCCCTTTCAGGTCGCCTTTGTCGACATGCGAATGCCGCCCGGCTGGGACGGCGTGGAAACCATCCGCCGCCTGTGGGAAGTCGATCCCCGCCTGCAGGTCGTCATCTGCACCGCCTACTCCGACTACTCGTGGAAGGAACTCACGCGCTCCCTCGGCACCTCCGACAGCCTGATCATTCTTAAAAAACCCTTCGACAACATCGAGGTGGTTCAGCTCGCTCACGCGCTCATTCGCAAGTGGGACCTCTCGCGCGAGTCCGAGGCCCGTGTCGCCGATCTCGGCGCGACCGTGCGCCAACGCACCGACCAACTGAAAGTCGCCGAAGAACGCTTCTCCGAAGCGTTCAGCGCCAGCCCCCTCGCCCAGTGTATCCAAACCCTCCCCGCCGGTCGCATCGTCGACGTCAACGAAGCCTACGTCACCTTGTTCGGCCTTAGCCGCGAGCAAGCCATTGGTCTCGATGTGGAAACCTTTCCGGGCATCGGCGACAAACAAACCTGGCGCCAAGGCCTCGCGCGGCTCGCCAAAGGCGAATCCATCGAAGACTCGGCCGAGGTGGCCGCGACCGATTCGCTGCCCACCCGCTTTTTCCGCTACTTCGCCCGTCGCATCATCATCAACGACGAACCGCACTGCATCTGGATCTTCCAGGAAGAGACCGCCAAGGTGGAACTCGAGCGCCAACTGCGCCAGTCGCAGAAGATGGAGGCCATCGGCCAACTCGCCGCCGGCGTCGCGCACGACTTCAACAACGTCATGACCGCGGTGCAGGGCTTCACCCAGATCTCCCTCGAACGCGAAGACCTCGCCCCCGACCTGCGCGCCGATCTCGAACAGGTGCTGGCCGCCGGCAAGCGCGCCTCCGCCCTCACCCGCCAGTTGCTCCTCTTCAGCCGCAAACAGGTCGTGCAGGAATCACTGCTGCACCTGTGCGCCGTCGTCGGCGACCTGCAGCCCCTGCTCACCAAACTCGTGGGCAGCGCCTACGAACTCGTCTTCAACTGCCCCGCCAAGTTGCCCGCCGTGCGCGCCGACCAAGCCAACGTCGAGCAGGTCATCCTCAACCTCGTCAGCAACGCCCGCGATGCCCTCGGGCGCGGCGGCCGCATCGAGCTGTCGGGTGACGTCGTGGAGATCGACGATTCCACCGCCGCCGCCCACCCCAACGCCAGCGCCGGCACCTACGTGAAGGTCAGCGTGTCAGACAACGGTCCGGGCATCCCGTCCGACATCCTGCCGCGCATCTTCGATCCGTTTTTCACCACCAAAGCCGTCGGCGAAGGCACCGGCCTCGGCCTCGCCACCAGCTATGGCATCGCCCGCCAACACCGCGGCTGGATCGACGTGCAGACCCGCGTCGGCCACGGCTCCACCTTCTCGCTGCTGCTCCCCGTCACCGAGGTCCAGGAAGAGCCGCCGCCGACCGATTTTCCCGTCACCGGCATCCCTGCCGACTCCAATCAACTCCGCGGCACTGAACGCATCCTCGTCGTCGAGGACGACGCCGTGGTTTCCCAACTCATCAGCTGCGTGCTGCGTCGCCACGGCTACGACACCACCACCGCCGAAAACGGCCCCGCCGCTCTGCAGAAATGGCACGAAGCCGGCGGCTTTGACCTTGTTTTCTCCGACATGGTGATGCCCAAAGGCATGAGCGGCACCGAGCTCGCCACCGAATTGCTGGAGCTGCGCCCCGACCTGCCCATCGTGCTCGCCACCGGTTACTCCGAAGCCCTCGTGCAGGAAGCCGCGCCCAAGGAACTGCTCGAGCGCTGCACCCTCCTGCTCAAGCCCTACGACATCGGCAAACTGCTCCGCCGCATGCGCCAGCTCCTGAAGCCCACCGACGAGGTCTGATCCTCCGTCGGTCGACGTTACAAATCGGCCCGCCCGCCACTTAGGTTTCGCCATCGCGGAGGATTCCGTCATGGGGAGATCCATGGCATCCATCCTTTTGCAGAGATGGCGCTCGCGAGGCCAGCTGGCCGGCTTCCTCGCCCTCATGCTGATCCCCGCAGTTCTGCCTGCGGCCGACAAACCCCAGCCCATTCCGGTGGCCGACTACTTGCGGCCCTGGACCATCAACGCGCCCAGCTTGTCGCCCAACGGCCGCTACCTGGCCGCGATCAATCGCGACGCGGACGGCCGCCGCAACCTCGTCGTTTCCGACCTCGAAACGGGCAAACTCACCGCCCTGCGCGCCAAACGCTCCTTCGGTTTCGACCGCGTCGAATGGTTCGACGACGAACACCTCGCCCTCTTCGGCTCCTACACCGACAACGGCGTCGAAGCGCTCTTCGTCGTCGACCGTGATCCGCTGCGCGATCCCCAACCCTTGGTATCCGGCCGCGAGGTGTCATTCGTCGGTCACCCGCGGGCTCGCCCCGGCCACCTCGTGGTCAGCCATCGCGCCGTCACCGACAGCCGCATCGAACGACTCTTCGAGGTCGATTCCGGCAACCCATTGCGCGAAACCCACCCACTCGGCCAAGCGCGAGAATTCTTCCCGGCGCGATCCTTTGCCCTGCCGGATGAAGCGAACATTTGGTCCTACTGGAGCGACCCGTCCGGCGAACCCACCTTGTTGATCGGACTCCTGCGCGGCGAAAACGTCGTCTACCACTACGATCCCGCCACTGAGGCCTCCACCCGCGTGCACCTCGATCCCGACTTCACTCGCATCCGTTTGGTGGAAAACGGCGCCCGCAAAATCTGGGCGGCGCAAACGATTGACGGCGTGGCCCAACTCAGTCGCTACGACGTCGAAACCGCCTCCTGGGAGGAACCGCTCCTCACCGACGACACCTACAGCCTCGATCATGCCCACCTGTTCTACTCCCGCCGCGCCGCGCGCGTCGTTGGCGTGAGCTACCACCGCGACCGCCCCACCCAACGCTGGTTCGACGATGACTACGCCCTGGCCCACACTGCCGTCCATCAACAACGCCCCCAGCGCGTAAACCTGCTCCTGGAAACCGACGAGGCCGAACGCCGCTTCCTCTTCCGCAGTGAAAGCGCAACCGAGCCCGGTGAGTTCATGTTGGTCGACCTCGACAAACGTTCCGTTGAAGTCGTGGCCCAACGCGCCCCGCACCTCGCCGACTTCCCCGGCGCTCAAACCCAGCCCGTCCGCTTTCCCGCCGCCGATGGGCTCACGCTGGAAGGCTATCTCACCCTGCCGCTGGGCAGCTCCCGCGAAAACCCGCCGCCCCTCATCGTCATCGCCGACGATTCGCACGCCACCTGGCGCTACGGCCCGTTCGTCCAATTGCTGGCCTCGCGCGGCTACGCCGTGTTGCAACCGAATCATCGGGCGGTCAGCGCCTACCTCATCCCCGACCGCATCACCGAAAGATGGAACTTCGATCAAAGCGTCGCCGATATCATCGCCGCCACCCGCGGCATCGCCCGGACCGGCATCATCGACCCCCAGCGCATCGCCGTGCTGGGCGAAAAGACCGGCGGCTTTCTCGCCATGGGCGCCTCGGTCACCGCCCCCGAGCTCTTTCGCTGCACCCACAGCTCCTTTGCGATTTTCGATTTCGACCGTGCCGTGCGACGCTTCCGCGTCTTCCACCCCCGCCTCTACCGCTACTACCGGTCGCGGTTGGACCAAGCCGGCTTCGATGAGGCCACTGCCGTGCCGGCCCTCAAGCCCTTGGACTTTGCCGACCGGATCACCGGCAGCGTCTTCCTCGCCGACCAAAAGCGCACCCGCTCCCACAGCAACGAAGAGATCTCCAAACTTCGGCAGATATTGGAGCACAACCAAACTCCGGTGGAAGTGTTCCTCGGTGAAACCAATTCCTCTGGGTCCTTCGCACTTCCCGATCAAAAAGCCTACACGGAGGCCTTGCTCGCCTTCCTGGAGAAAAACTTGGCAAAGTGACCGGATGCGGCGCCGAATCGCCGCTCTCCGTCACCATGCCTCGTCCCTCCACCTTCGACGCCACCGCCCAGCGTGCCGCCCATCTGCTCTCCGGCGGCAAACCCGGCCAGCCGGCCGACGCCGTCCTGCGCGAAGCCTTCGCCCGGCAGCGCCGCCTGTCGCCCGACGAAAAGAGCGCCATCGTCCAGGCCGTCTTCGCCTCCGCCCGCTGGCACCGCTGGCTTGATCCCAAGGCCGCCCTGCCCGTTCGCATTGCCGCCGCCATGCAACTGCAGGCGCGCTTCGAACAAAACCCCGCCAACATCAAACCCCAGGCTCTCGCCGCCCTCGCCCTGCCCGACTGGGCTCAGGCCGAGGTCGATCTCTCGCCCGAGGATCTCCGCGCCCTGCAAACGCCGCCGCCACTCTGGCTGCGCACCCGCCCTGCCTACACCCAACGTATCGCGCGCTTCCTGAAACAGGTCACCCCCGCCCCCGCCCCGGCCGACCGCACCGGCCTGCTGTATTCAGGGAATCAGGACATCTTCCGCACCGAACCCTTTCAGCAGGGCCACCTCGAAATCCAGGACCTCGGCTCCCAGCTCGTCGGCCACGCCTGCGCGCCCCAACCCGGCGAAACCTGGTGGGACACCTGCGCCGGCGAAGGCGGCAAGACCCTGCACCTCTCCGAGCTCCTCGAGGGCAAGGGCCTCATCTGGGCGACCGACCGCCACACCGGCCGCCTGCAGAAACTCAAACAACGCGCGGCCCGGGCCGAGGTCTTCAACCTCCGCATCGCGACCTGGGAGGGCGGCGCCAAGCTGCCGACCAAAACCAAATTCGACGGCATCCTCATCGACGCCCCCTGCAGTGGCCTCGGCACCTGGCGCCGCAATCCTCACGCCCGCTGGACCACCAGCGCGACCGACGTCGCCGAGCTCGCGGTCATTCAGCGCCAGCTCCTCGAGCACGCCCTGCCCGCGCTCAAACCTGGCGGCAAGTTGATCTACGCCGTCTGCACCCTCACCCGCAGCGAAACCACCGCCATCGCCGACGCCTTCACCACCGCCCATCCCGAGCTCCAACCCCTCCCCCTCCTCGACCAGGGCCCGCAAGCCACCATCGGCCTGTCCGAATGGAATGCCAACGGCATGTTCCTCGCCGGCTGGAAACGTGCATTCAACCGCTGATTTCTTACAGGAGGAAACAGAGAGGAACAGAGCCGTCAGCCCAAACATCTTTTAACCGGAGGTAACAATACTATGGGCGACGGCGGAGTGGCTCTGTTTCCCTTTGTTTCCTCCTGTAAAAATACCCACCACTTTGCCTACTCACTCCGCCAAGATTTCGTTCCGCCAGGTTCGCGCCGACTTCAACGACCTGCGCGCCGTGGTTCACTACACCCGGGCCGCGCACAAGCTGGGGCTCTGGGCTTCGGAGCGAGCTGTATTCGAAAAGTTCCTACCCACCGCCCCCACCGCGCCGATCCTGGAGGCCGGCTGTGGGGCCGGCCGGGTCACCATGGGCCTGTTCGAAGCCGGCTATCGCAACCTCCACGCCTTCGACTTCGCCGAGGAACTCTGCGCCATGGCCCAGTCGCTCTTCCTCGAACGCGAAACCGGCGACGCCATCACCCTCTTCCACGCCGACGCCCGCCGCGCCGCCTCTTGTCACGTCCTACGTGACAAACGCTTCGATGCGGTGCTGTTCATGTTCAACGGACTCATGCAGATCCCGCGCCGCCGCAACCGCCGCGCAGCCATGCGGTCGCTGCGTGCTCTCGCCCGCCCCGGCGCGCCCTTCATCTTCACCACCCACGACCGCGACCACTCACCGCACGAGCGCAAAGCCTGGTGGTATGAGGCCAAACAGTGGGCCGCCGGCAAACAGGACCCCATCCTCGTCGAATTCGGCGACCGCTACTTCGAGGACGACCTCGGCCGCACCTTCATGCACCTGCCCGACCGCGAGGAGATTCTCGCCGACCTCAAGGCCACCGGCTGGATCCACACCTGGGATGCCATGCGTCGCGACATCGCCAAGGAGTCCCGCGCTGTCCGCGATTTCTCCGACGAATGCCGCTTCTGGGTCGCCCATGCCTAAAGTGCTTTTTCACAGGAGGAAACAGAGGGAAACAGAGCCGCCAGGATGCAGTTCTGCAGAAGGTAACAAAGAGAACGAAGGTGATCAGGCTGAAGGCTTGGGTTTCCTTCGTTCCCTTCTGTAAAAAATCGTTTCATCGGATTGGCTCTGTTGCCCTCCGTTTTCTCCTGTAAAAACTTCTCCACATGAAGCGCCTGTTCTCCGTCCTCCTCTTCGCCTGTGCCGCTGTCATCGCCTCGCCGCAGGAGTATCCGCAGATGGGCCCGGACATCTACAACACCACCGCCGACGCCGCGCCGACCATCGCGCAGGCCCTCGAGTTGGCGAAGAAGCAGAACAAACATGTGCTGCTCGATTTTGGTGCCAACTGGTGTGTGTGGTGCCATCGCCTGCACCAGCTGTTCACCACCGACCCCCGCGTGCGCACCGAGCTCAAGCGCAGCTTCATCACGGTCATGATCGACGTGAACAAGCGCAATGGCGTCGACCGCAACGCCGGCGTGAATGAATATTACGGCAATCCCACTCAGCACGGTCTGCCCGTGCTCGTCGTGCTCGATGCTTCCGGCCGCCGCCTCCACACGCAGGAAACCGGCGCGCTGGAGGAAGGCCCCGCCCACGATCCCGCCAAGGTGCTCGCTTTCCTTAAAATGTGGGCGCCCGCGCGCTGAGCACTCGCCCCTTCGCGCCTCAGCGCACCGCGTCGACCCGCCGGAACAACCAGCCACCCAACCCGAGAAAAATAACCGCCGGCACCCACATCAACAGGTCGGGCCGCAATTGCGGGGAGTTCTCCAACCAGGAGACCACCACCTGCAAAAAGTAGTAGCCCATCACCAGCAGGAGCGCGACGCCGAGGTTGGCCGAGGTTTCCTTGCGGGACACCTTGATCCCCAGCGGCACGGCGAGCAGGGCGAAGGCCAGCACCGCGATCGCCGAGGAGCCTTTCTCGTTCATCGCGATCGACAACTTGAGTTGTGCCTCCTGGTCGCCCGCCGCCACCAGCCGCGCCTGCTCCGCCTTGAGTTGGTCGTAGGTCATCCACGCGTATTTCGTGCGCGCCTTGCGCTTGGAAAACAGATCGTCGACCCGAAAGGTGAAGGGCATCTCGCCCACCGTCGTGTTACCGAGCACTTTGGCGTAGTTCTCCGGGTCCTTTAACCCACGCACCTCGCCCGACACATCGCGCAACACCACGTTGAGCGCCCCCTCCTCTTCGTCAAAGGTGACCTCGCCCGCCGCCGCCCGACCAAACTCGCGCACCTTTTCCTCGTCATCCAAACGCCAGAACCAGATGTCGCGCAGCTCCATGCCGTTCTTCTCATCGACGTAAAACACCACCCCCGGGAAATCGCGCACGAACGTTTTCGGCACGATGAAACTCATCGGATTCGCCTGCACCGCGTCGGCGAGGATCTGTTTATACGCGGCCCGTGATCGCGGCATGAACTCGAAGTTCACCACCGCCGCTAATCCGGCACTCAGAAATCCGAGGATCACAATCGGCCGCATGATCGTGCCCATGCTCATCCCCGCCGCCCGCATCGCGGTGATTTCATTTTGCGCCGACATGCGCCCGAGCACCAACAGCACCCCCGTCAGGATGCCCATCGGCAGCGCGTAAGCGGCCACGTAAGGGATCAGCAAGCCGACCAGGAACAAGAACGTCCCCGGCTCGATCTGCCCCGCCAGCACGTAGGCCATCATGTCCTTCAGCACGTTGCCGAGAATCAGCACCGCCGCAAAAAGCCCCACCGCGGCAAAGCACGTCGCGGCGACGCTCCAAAACAAATGGCGCTGTAATAAGTTCATTCGACGTCGCAGTAGAAACCACGAAACCCCCGAAACACACGCAAAGAATCACTCACGACCACGCCCGGATTCGCTCCGGGGTTCCGCCGGTCGCCCCGACCATGCCGACCGGCTGCTCCGGGGTGCCGCCTCGCGGTCCTGAGGCAGCGTTCACTCCATCAAATCGAACTGATCAGCGCCTCCGCTTCGCGACCGGGGAAAACTCACTTCTATGCACGTGCCACCCTGTTCTCGAGGCGTGATGTTCAGCCGCCAGCGATGGGAGCGACAGAGCCGTTCAACGAGCGACAGGCCATACCCATGCCCTGGGGCCGGCGCCGCGGCGAAATCCCTGAACTCGGGTAGTCCCGGACCGTTGTCCTCAACCCGCAGACGCGCCTCGCCATCGACCAAATCCAGTCGCACGCCCAGCTCGCCACCGGGCAGATGGGTGAATGCGTTGCCGATCAGGTTGTGGCACAACACGGCCAGCACTTCTTCGTGGCAGACGATCTTCACGTCTTGGTCGGCGAACAGTTGAATCCGCAGCGGGTGCGTGGGATAGAGCGCGCGAATTTCGTCCGCCACCTCGGCGAGGACGACGGCGGCGGCGACCGGTTGCGTCGGCGTCCGGTTGCGGCCTTCCCGCGCCACCATCAAAAAGATCTCTATCAGTCGTTCCATGCGATGCACGGAGCGTTCGATTCGCCCGAAATAACGGGCTCGCTCGACCTCCTCCGTGCTCGTCTGGAGCAAGGCAACCGCCCCTTTCAAAGTGGCCACCGGCGTGCGCAACTCATGACTGCAGTCCGCCAGGAAGTCCCGCTCCCGGGCGAGCGACTCGCGCAGACGCACTTCGTAAGCTTCCATCGCGCCCTCGAGAAAACCGACCTCGTCGTGATCAACGCGCGCCGTCCGCTCCGGCGAAAGTGCCTCAGCCTTGATGTCAGGATGCCGTTGCTGCACCCGCTCGGCGAGAGCGACGACCGGCTTCAAGGCCCACTTGGCGATGAGCGAACCGACGGAAAACGCCACGACCATGACGAGAAGCGCCACGACCATCAGCGCGACGTGCAGCGACCCGCCAATCTCGTCGGTGTAATCGTCGACCGGGCTGACGAGCCAAGTCACGGCTTGCCCCGCCCCCGGGGCATCGACCCAGATCACATATTCCTCATCCCAGCCCATCCAGTCGGTCCAATAGAGGTAGTCGAGGAACCCGTGCATCACTTCGGCCCGATGCTGCGCGCTGTCACCAAATGCCGAATACAGACCGCTTTCCCGAGGCGGCGTCGCCAGCCCCAGCGCCGCGCTGATTGATTCCTTGGATGTATAACGGATCACCCCAGGAGGCAGCGGCGCCATCGGTCCGGCCTGAGCCGCCCGTTCGAGGAGGTGCGCATAATGCTGGTTCTGGACGCGCTCTTCAGCGGTGAGCAGCAGCAACCAGCCGACCAGCGCGAAGACCGCGGCCTGCAAAACCGCCAGACCCACGAGCAGCCAGCGAATCCGCGAGGCCAGGCGACCGGGCGGGCGTTTCGTTGGTTCAGTCATGGCGGGGCGCGGGCTCGATCACGGCCATCTGATAACCGACTCCGCGGTGAGTGTGCAGCAGCGGAATGCGCTCCGCTCGATCCACCTCGGCCCGCAAGGTCGCGATATGCGTGCGCAGCGCGTCGCTGCCGGGCGGGTCATCCGCCCAGAGATGACGTTCCAAATCCCGGCGAGAGACCACGGACGGGGATCGCGCCAACAGACATTCGAGGATGGAATAGCCCATGCGGGTGAGCACCAACCGCCGCTCGCCCCGGCGGACCTCGCGGGTCGAGGGATTCAATTCGAGATCGCTCAGCCGGAGCACCGAGGACTGAGCCAACGCTGAACTCCGACGCACGAGCGCACGCAACCGCGCGAGCAGTTCCGGTAGCGCAAACGGCTTGACCATGTAGTCGTCCGCTCCGGCCGCGAATCCGGTCAGTCGATCATCGAGCAAGTCGGCGGCCGTCAGCATCAGCACCGGAATCCGCGGAGCGATGCTGTCCCGCAAACGACGGCAAACCTCCAGCCCGTCGATGATCGGGAGACGAAGATCCAGAATCACCGCCGAATGGGTGCGCTCGTTCACGCGGTGCAGCGCGAGGGCTCCGTTGGGCACATAGTCCACCGTCCATCCTCGTTGTTCGAGGTAGTCCTGAATGTTACTGGCCAAGTCGAAATTGTCCTCCACCAGGAGAACGGGAGTGTGGGGAGCGTCGATCATCCGAAGAAGCGCACGGGGCGGAACCACGCCATCGTCCGCGCAGCGTCCGACCTTGCTGCACGAAACCCGCCGCCATTTCAACCAGCGCGTTGCAGGAAAGTCGCAATGCGGACGCTGGCGTGATTTGGCGTTTCTTTAACGTTCGGCTCACGATCCGTTCACGCCTGCCGGCGTAGGCTGGGCCGGTGTGGTTTAACCAAGGGACGCGGCATTGATATCTGAACCGTCGGCTTCGCGGCCGCACGAGACTGGCCCGATCGCAGGTGCTCGCGCCGGGGCTGTCGCGCACGCGCCGGCCATGACCGTGTCACCGGCAACCGGACCGGACAACCGCACGGACCGTGTTGTATTCACATTCTTGCTACTGGTCGCCGCCTTCCGCCTCGCCTACCTGTGGTGGGTGCCCCTTGGCCTGGTGGGCGACGAGGCCTATTACTGGGATTGGAGCCGTGAACCCGCCTGGGGCTACTACAGCAAACCGCCCATGGTGGCGTGGCTCATCGCCGCCGCCACCGCGCTCGGCGGGCACCACCCCGAAACGATTCGCACGCTCGCCGTGGTGCTCAACACCGGCTCGCTGTTCTTCGGCTACCGGCTGGCGCGAGACCTGTTTGGCGCGCACACCGGCGCCTGGTTTGTGGCTGCCGTGGCGCTCGCGCCAGCGGCCTTGGCCCAAAACCTCATTTTCACGATCGATGCGCCGCTCCTGTTCTGTTGGAGCGCCGGCTTGTGGTGTTTTTCGCGGTGGCTCGGCGCCGGGGAAAAATCATCCCGCCGGCGATGGGGCCTCGCCCTCGCCGTCTGCCTGGGCCTCGGCCTCCTCACCAAACAGATGATGGCCGTGTTTCCCCTGCTGGCCGCCCTCCATCTGGCGACCAGCCCGGAACATCGCCACCGCCTGCGGCAACCCGGTTTCTGGGGCATCGTCGGCCTCGGCGCCGTCAGCCTCGTGCCGTTGCTGGTATGGAACGCCCACCATGGATGGATCATGATCCATCACACCGCGCACCATTTTGAGGGCGCGCCGTTTTCCTGGATCGAAGCGGTGGGACGGGTCGCGGCCTTCGTCGTCGGTGAAGTCGCGCTCACCGGTTTCCTGATCGGGCTCATCGCCGTTTTCGCCGCCACGGCGGCCGTGCGACGGATGCTGCGCCGCGAACTCACGGCCGCCGAGCGTCTCCTTTTCTGGTTCAGCGTCCCCGCGATCCTCGCGATGGCCGGCATGGCGTTGCGCCAGCGCGTGAACCTCAACTGGCCGCTGGTTTTTCTGCCCCCGCTCATCCTGCTGGCCGTGCATTGGTCACTGCCCGGATCGCACGGGCACCGCCGACTCCGGATCGGCCGCTGGCTCAAAGCGGGCGTGGGCGTCTCGGCCACGCTGACGGTGATCGCCAGCGCGTATCCGCTCGCCGTCCAACCCCTGGGCCTTGCCGGCACCAAGCTTGATCTCACCGCCCGGCTGCGCGGCTGGGAGTCCCTCGCCGCGGAAGTCGATTCGAACCTGAGCCTGCAGCGCGCAGGTTCCGCTCAGCCCGTGTTCGTTTTGACCGTGGGCCATCGCTACGTGACCAGCCAACTGGCATTTCACTTGGCCGGTAATCCGTCGGTGATGCGCTGGCCCAGTGCTCCCGGGCGGATCGACTCGCAATATGAAGTCTGGGGCGGGCTGGAGGAGCATGCCGGGACGAACGCTCTGATCGTGCATCAGGTCGACGCACGCGCCCCGGCACTCCCGACCGAACTCCGCGCGGCCTTTGCCGCCGTCGAGCCCTTGCAGACTGTGCGCGTCCCTTTGGGGGCGGGCCGCGAACGCGTTTATGAGCTCCACCTCGGCCGCCACTTCTCCTTCGCGTCCCATGACGACTGACCGCCTCTCTCGATATATCGATATCGGGCTGGCGACCGCGTTACTCGCGATTGTGCTGATCCGCCTGTTTCCCGACTGGGAACTCGCGGTTTCGCGCCAGTTCTTCGACCCCGTCACGGGATGGCATTGGGACGCCAACTTTTGGGTTCAACTGGCCTATCACTGCGGTCCGCTACCTGCGCTCACGCTGGCTATCGCGGGGTTGTTCGTTGCGATCTTTGCCACGGTGTGGGCCCGCCTCCGCCGCTACCGCCGCATCGGATGGTTCCTGTTTGCCACCATGGCCCTCGGCCCGGGGGTGTTGGTGAACAGCGTATTCAAGCAGAACTTCGATCGACCGCGGCCTCGCGATATCGTCGAATTCGACGGCTCCGTGGCTTACCAGCCCCCGGGCCAGGCGGGCGCGGGTGATCGCGGCCGATCGTTTCCCTCGGGCCATGCCTCGATGGGCTTCTTTCTCGCCGCACCGTATTTTTTCCTACGGCAGCGCCATCGCCGCCTGGCCATCGCCGCGCTTTGGGTTGGCACGACGGCGGGACTGGCCATCGGCGTCGTTCGCATCATGCAGGGCGGACACTTCCTCAGTGACGTGATCGCGTCCGGGCTCATCGTGTGGATTACAGCCCACCTGACCTGGTCGCTGACCGCGCGATTCGCCGCCGCTTCCGATTCGCTGTCGAACATCACCACGGCCAAGCCAATCTCCGCCGCCTACCTGCATGGCCGGGTCAATTGCATCGACCGGACGGTCTACCTCCGCGACCGCGAAAACTCCCGGCGGCCCCTCATCTCCGTCATCGTTCCATTCTACAACGAGGAGTCCAACGTCGAGGAAGTGCTGGCGGAGATCCGTTCCGCACTCCCCGACGCGGAGATCGTCGCGGTCGACGACGGCAGCCGCGACGGAACTTGGGAACGCATCCGCACCCACCCCGCCGTAGTCGGCCTCTGCCATCCCCTCAACGAGGGTCAGAGCGCGGCCATCCTCACTGGCCTGCGTCACGCCCACGGCGAGTTTTGTGTGTTGATGGACGGCGACGGGCAGAACGATCCCGCCGACATCCCCGGCCTGCTCGAGGCATGGCGGAAAGGCACGGCCGACGTCATTTGCGGATTCCGCGCCAACCGGCGCGACACGTGGAGCCGGCGGGCCGCCTCGCGCTTCGCCAATCGGGTCCGTCGACTCTTCCTCCACGATGGGGTGCGCGATACGGGTTGCTCCCTGAAGCTCTTCCACCGCGACGCCACCAACCTGCTGCCGCCCTTCCAAGGCCTGCACCGCTACCTGCCGGCTTTCTTCCGCCAGGCCGGCCTCACGCTGGAGGAAGTGCCCGTCAATCATCGTCCGCGCAGCGCCGGGGTTTCCAAATACACCAATTGGCAGCGCGGACTCGTCGGCATCCACGATCTCGTCGGCGTATCCTGGCTACTGCGCCGCCAACTCGCCCTGCGCCCTCCCGTTGTTTCCCATGCACGAAGTGTTGTTCACCATTAACAGCTGGGTGGTCACGCCCTGGAAACTCGTCGGCTACCTCGGCGTCGGTCTGTTTGCCGGTCGATGGATCGTGCAATTGGTCGGCTCCACCCTCGAGGGCAAGCCGACCTTTCCGCGCCTGTTCTGGTATATGAGCCTCTTCGGCAGCGTCTGCCTGCTTACCTATTTTATTTGGGGCAAGAATGACTCGGTCGGCATCCTTTCCAACCTCATGCCGTCGTTCATCGCCTCCTACAATCTCCTGCTCGACCACCGCCACCGCCGCTCCCTGCGGCCGGCTGCCGCGCCGAACTAGGAGCGCTCTTGCCACCGGGTCGGACGTCGGACGGAATCAGACCGCCCGTTGTCCGTATGAAATACACGCCCGCCAAACCGCCGCTCACCGGAGAGACCCTCGAGTCCCTCACCGCGCGGCTGCGCGAACACGGCGAACCGGCCTACCGCGCCAAGCAGATCCTCGACTGGCTCTACAAGAAGCGCGCCCGCTCTTGGGACGAGATGACCAACCTCTCCAAGTCCCTGCGCGCGTGGTTGGCGGAAACGTTTGAACTCCTACCGCTCGCCCTGATCCACGGCAAGCAGTCGCTGGACGTCACGGACAAACTCCTGCTCGAACTCGGCGACCGCTCCCTCATCGAGACCGTAATCATCCGCGCGCCGCAGGAGGGCGTCGGCCTCGAACATTCGCGCAAGACCATCTGCATCTCCACCCAGGTCGGTTGTGCCATGGGCTGCAAATTCTGCGCTTCCGGTCTGATGGGCCTCAAGCGCGACCTCGACGCCGGGGAGATCGTCGCCCAGTTGCTCCACGTGTGCTACCGTGAGGACGCCCGCACGCCTCGGGCCCGCCAGGAACTGGCGTCCTTCGACAACATCGTGGTCATGGGCATGGGCGAGCCGCTGGCCAATTTTGAGGCCATCCACACCGCCCTCACCATCGTCAACGCCGAGTGGGGCCTCGGTTTCGGCGCCCGCCGCATCACCCTCTCCACCAGCGGACTGGTGCCCAACATCCTGAAACTCGCCGACTCCCCGCTCGGCCTGCGCCTCGCCATCTCGCTGCACGGCGCCACCGATGAGGTGCGCAGCCAGATCATGCCGATCAACAAAGCCTACCCGCTGGCCAAGCTTCTGCCCGCGGTGAAGACCTTCAGCGAAAAACACGGCCGCATGGTCACGCTGGAGTTCATCCTCATCGAGGACATCAACGACGCCCTCGAACAGGCCGAGAAGCTGCGCGACATCGCCATCGACCTGCACGCGCACGTAAACCTCATCCCTTACAACACCGTTGAGGGCCTGCCGTGGAAACGCCCCTCGATCGCCCGCCAGGAGGCCTTTGCCAACATCCTCCGGGCGGTCCGTGTATCCGTCACGCTGCGACGCGAAAAGGGCCACGACATCGAGGCCGCCTGCGGCCAGCTCCGCCTCAAGACCGAAAAGGAACGCGAACTCGCCTCGTCATGAGCCGCCGCGTTTCCGTCCTCCTGCTCCTTGTCCTCGCCTGCACCGCACGCGCCGCGAACGATACCGTCTCCCCACCCGCCATGACCGATTTCACCCAGCTCTCCGACGCCGAATGGCGCGAACGTCTTACGCCGACCCAGTTTCACGTCCTGCGTGAGGCCGGCACCGATCGCCCGTTCGGCGCTGCCTACGAACGCTTCAAACACGAGGGCTCCGGCACCTACGTTTGCACCGGCTGCGGCGCCACGCTCTTCACCTCCGAAACCAAGTTCGACGCCCGCTGCGGCTGGCCGGCCTTCTTTGATCCGGCCGATTCCGATGCCGTCACCTTGCACCGCGATTCGTCGCTCGGCATGGAGCGCGTCGAGGTCGTTTGCGCGCGCTGCCACGGCCACCTCGGCCATCTCTTCGAAGGCGAAGGCTTTCCCACCCCGACCGACCAGCGCTACTGCATCAACGCCACGTCACTGCGCTTCATCCCCGACGATGACGCCGACGCCGACTGAGCCGCCGCAGGAGGCGCCCGCGACCAACCGATCCTGGCGCGGCTGGTGGATCTTCCTCGCCGTCGGTCTCGCCGGTTACGTGGCGCTCACCTTCGGCGTTTTCGCGCTCCACGAATGGGCGCAGTTCGATGAACGCCTCGCCTACGGCGTCATGATCATGCTCGTCATGGCCGGTAACTTCATCGCCAACCGCCGCTTGGTCTTCCCGGCCGGCCGCACCGGCGAACCCGCCCGCCAAGCCATGCGTTTTCTGATTGCCGCCATCTCGTTCCGGATCATCGAACTCGCGCTCTACTCGTGGGCCATCGGGCCGCTCGGCATCCACTACCTCGTCGCCATCGCCGTGGTGTCGGCAGCGGTCTACTTCGCCAAATACTTCGCGTTCTCGATCTGGGTTTTTCGCTGAGGGAGCGGACCCAATCCTGGCAGCCACCACACCAGCATCGCGAAACTCATCACCAAGAGCGGAATGAGGTGCCGCTGCTCCACGAGACTGGTGATCGAATCGCCCAGCTCTCCGACTTGGCCAGCATAGAGCAGATTCTCCACCGACGGGAAATCCTGAAAAAACTGGTAGTAGATCACGGAGCCAGTCGACGCCAGGGTCCAGCTCGCCACCACCGCAAACCCCAAACTGCGACGCAGCCACTTGCGGCGCATGAACACCAGCGGCAGCAGCGCGATCGCCCAAACGGCCATCGCGAACACCGTGGCCCCCGCTCGCACGTTGAGCACACTGTTCATCCAGCCCCAGTAATATTCCAGGAAGGCCAGCATGAGCCAAACGACGGCGTAGGTGGCCATGCCCGCGCGCCGCCACTCCACCATTCGCACCGCCGCCACCGCCGCCAAAAGAACCAGGACCATCACGTAGCCCGACACGACCAGATTGGCCACCAGCCAGATCAACGCGCCGACCACCAAGACCCGCCCGCTTCCCCGCACCAGTGCCCCGCGCCGCCGCGCCAACCAGGCCCAGCCCAGTCCCAAACCCAGGGCCAAGCCCATCACCCCACTCAAGTAATACAAAGGGGGCACGACCCGCACCGTTTGGTAGTTGAACCAATCCTCCGCGTCATACCAACGCACGTTCTCCCACACCAATCCCGGCCGCATCTCAACCACGCCGACCTCGAGTGGTTCGAGCGGGAGCCACACCATGACCCTGCCCCTGCCCTGGCTCAGCTCGCCAAAAGGCACGCGCCGCGAGTCGACCCGATCCGTCCGTGCCGGGTTGACCAAATCCATCGAGGCGACGTAGCCGCTGTGCTCCTCGTCACGGTATCCGATCTCCCACGACACCGGAATCCGGCCACGACTCTGCGCCGGCAGGATGCCCGGGATCCATGTCCAGCCCGGCCGGTAGTGATCCCGCATGGGCAGGTTGACCAGTTCGATCGCCGCAAACGGCACCTCCGGGAATCGATCGCCATACCAATACTCCCCCTCCACCACGGCGTTGAACTGCACCCGCAGCGCCCGGCGGGCCGGCTGTTCGTCCAGCATTATGAGGATGAGCTCAAACTCGGCCCGCAGGCGCGATTCGTCCCACTGCAGGCGGGCGCCGTCCAAGCGCAGCAGCTCCCCCTTGTCGTCATAAACCTGATACGACAGCAGCGCCCCCTCCACCAAAGGTTCGTTCACTTCATAGGCGCCGGTGACGGTGAGGCGCTGGATCGTCGGGTCATAGCTCGCCTCCGCCTCCACCGCGTAATGCGCGCCATTGATCGCCGCCGAGCGCGGCGAGTCCACCGGACCACGGGAAAAATCAAACCGCAGGTCCGCCGCCCGCATCGGCGCATCGCTTTGCGCCCACCCGCCCGCGGCCATCCCGCCCAGCCCCACGAGGAGCAGCCACCACCACGAGAGCATTCGCCGGGTCCTCATTCGTGCAGCTTCTCCGAGTGGTTGATCACGAGGCGCGTCAGCGTGTCCTGATTCACGCCCGACTCCCATGCCTGCCAGGTTCCGTCGGCGGCATTCTCGACCGCGCCATGCTGGGCGCCGACCGTCCGCCCCCATTGTCCCCAGCCATTGCCCGTAAAGGTGAAGGGCACCGGCAGCCCCAGCTCCTCCAGCATCATCACCGGCACATCCTGCAACCCCGCCATGCCGTTGACCCGTTGCGCCGGCCGATCGAATCCGACCATCACCAGCGGCACCGTATCGTCGAGCGCCCGCGGCTCGTAGTGGTCGAGGTAGACCATCAACTCGTCGTCGATCGCGCTGTCATGGTCGCCATAGATCGCGATGAGGCAGTCGTCCAGAACCCCGGCGGCGCTCAGCTCACCAAAAAACTGTTTCAACGCATCATCCACATAACGCGCCGAGCGCAGAAACTCGGCTTCGATCCGCCCTGGCTGCACCCCCTGCGACTTCGCCACGTAGGTGTAGGGATGATGATTGGTCAGCGTGATGACGTGCAGGAACAGCGGCGTGCCCGCCGCATCCGCCGCGATCACCCGTCGCGCCGCCTCCCCAAGGATGGCCTTGTCGGACCAACCCCAGCCAATCTCGTCGCCCAGGTCCAGGTCGTCCTCGAACACCATCTCGTCGTAGCCGAGCGCCGCGTGCGCTTCGCCTCGATGCCAGAAGACGCGATTGAAACCATGCAACGACATCGTGTGGTAACCCGCCGCGCCCAGGACGCGCGGCAACGAGGCGATCCGGTCGAGGTGTTGCGTCACGTAGACCGGCGGACGCGGCAAGGGGACCGTCGAGGTGAGCACCAGAAATTCGCCGTCCGTCGTGCGACCGCTGGCAGTGTTGTCGATCGCGTTGGCAAACCAGACGTTGTCATGCGCCAGACTTTCCAGGAAAGGCATCACCGGTTGCCCCGCTTTGCGTCCACCGATCATCAGACCATCCATCGATTCGAGTTGCAGGTAAATGACGTGCTTGCGCGGGCACGTCGGGTCCGGCTCCGGCCGCGTCGCCGCCCGCTCCGCCAGATAGGCGCGGTAGGGCGCCGGATCCACATGGTCCAAACGCGACCGGCGCCACAGCCGTGTGCTCGTGTCGACGAGGTCGTAGAGAAAATACCCGCCATAGCCCAGGCGCTCCACCGCCTGCGAGTTGATGAATCGATTGCGCAGCAACAACCAGTCCTGGCGGGGCCAGGTCGTCACGCCCACCAACACCGCCGCCACCACCCACAGCCCGAGGCCGAGGTTGCCCGGCCATCGCGGATTATTCGCCGGACCTTTCACGCGCCTCCTCCGTTTCGCACTTTCGCCGCAACCGTGCGTGGCGTCGCAGCCCATTCAATACATGCGAAAGCGAAGTGAGACATTTCTGGTGCAGCAGGCTCGGGAACGTGCCGGTGGGGGCAACGCAAATTCCACGACAGGCCGATCCACCGAGTCCGCCATCGGCGACCGGCGAAACCATTACATTTTCGAAAGGTTGCGGGTAGATTCTTGAAGTCGCGCCCGGCCGGCGTTTGTTCCCCATCCTCGTTCCCTTTTCAAATCCCCATGATTGACGTCAAAGGTCTCAGCAAAACCTATGGCAACAAGCCCGCCGTCGTGGACGTGAGTTTTCGCGTCGAACGCGGTGACATCCTCGGCTTCCTCGGCCCCAACGGCGCCGGCAAGTCGACGACCATGAAGATGATCACGGGGTTCCTGCGCCCCACCGCCGGCACCGCCATCGTTGGCGGCCACGACGTGACGAAGGACCCCGTCGCCGTGAAGCGCCAAGTCGGCTACCTGCCGGAGAGCGCCCCCAGCTACGGCGAAATGACCGTGCAGGAGTTCCTCACCTTCATTGCCGAGGCCCGCGGCTTCCGCGGTCCCCAACGCAGCGCGCCGGTGGAACGGTCCATCCGCCTCACCCACCTCGAGTCGGTGCGTCACCAGACCATCGAAACCCTGTCCAAAGGCTACAAGCAGCGAGTCGGCTTCGCTCAAGCGCTCCTGCACGACCCCGCCGTGCTCATTCTCGACGAGCCGACCGACGGCCTCGACCCCAACCAAAAGAACGAGGTCCGCGCCCTCATCAAGGAGCTCGCCACCGAAAAGGCCGTCGTGCTCTCGACCCACATCCTCGAGGAGGTCGGCGCCATCTGTAATCGCATCATCCTCATCTCCGAGGGCCGCGTGGTGGTCGACGAAACCCCCGCCGAGTTCCAGGCCCGCCAACCCGGCGCCCGTCTCGACGAAATCTTCGCCAGCCTCACCAAGTCCGACGTCTGAGACCCGCCAACCCTTTAGGATTTCCCCCGCCATGCAGCAGGTCATTCCCATCTTCAAACGCGAGTTCCTCGGCTACTTCCGCTCCCCGGTGGCCTACGTGTTCCTCATCGTGTTCCTCCTCGCCTCCGTTGGTCTGGCGTTTTTCGTCGGCCAAATCTTCGACGCCGGCGAGGCCAGCTTGGAACGCTTCTTCACCTTCCATCCGTGGCTCTTCCTCTTCCTCGTGCCCGCCGCCGGCATGCGCCTGTGGTCCGAGGAAAAACGCACCGGCACCGTCGAGCTGCTGTTCACGCTCCCCATCACCACCTTCGAGGCCGTGCTCGGCAAATACCTCGCCGCCTGGGCCTTCCTCTGCGCCGCCATCGCGCTGTCCTTCCCGATGGCCCTCACCGTTGGTTACCTCGGTGATCCCGACTGGGGCGTCATCCTGGTGAGTTACCTGGGCAGCATGCTCATGGCGGGCGCCTACCTCGGCGTCTGCTCGCTCACTTCAGCGCTCACCAAAAACCAAGTCATCTCCTTCGTGCTCAGCGTCGCGGTTTGCTTCGTGCTGCTGCTGCTCGGTTGGAGCATCTTCAGCGATTTGATGGAGAGCTTTCTGCCCGTCGCCATCGCCGACGTGATCGCGAACTTCTCCTTCATCACCCACTTCGACCCCTTCACCAAGGGCATCGTCGATCCGTCCGACGTGATCTTTTTCCTCTCCCTCTCCGGCTTCACGTTGTTCCTCAACGTGGTCGCCCTCGAACGCTGAACCGCATCGCCCCACCGCCATGAAACCCAGCGCCAAAGTCACCGCCATCGGCCTGCTCTTCGTCGGCCTCGTGCTCGTCAACTACCTCGCGTCGCAGCTGCCCTTCCGCGCCGACGCCACGGCCGAAAACATCTACACCCTCTCCCCCGGCACCAAGTCCTTGCTCTCCAAAATTGAGGAGCCGGTCACCCTCGACTTCTACTACACCCGCAACGCCGAGGGCGTCCGCATCGACTACAAGAACTACGCCGCCCGCGTCGAGGAGATGTTGCGTCAATATGAGCGCGCCGCCCGCGGCAAACTCGTCCTCAACATCATCAACCCCGAGCCGGATACGCCCGAAGAGGAGGCCGCCGCCCGCGCCGGCCTGCAGCCGCAGGTTTTCCCCGGCAGCGGCACCCAGATCTACTTCGGCCTCGCCGCGACCCAGGCCGATCTAACCGAGGCGATGCCCGCCTTCAACCCACGTCGTGAACAGTTCCTCGAATACGATCTCTCGCAGCTCATCTACAGCGTGCAGGTTTTCGACAAACGCCGCCTCGGTCTCATCAGCTCGCTGCCACTGCAGTCCCCGCCCTTCAACCCGATGATGCAGCAGATGGGTCAGCGGCCGCCGCCCGACCAGTTCATCATCGGCGAGTGGGAACGCACCTTTGAAATCGTGCCCGTCGAGGCCACCGCCGCCGCGCTGCCCGCCAACCTCGACGTGCTCGTCATCGCCCACCCGCAAGGCCTGTCACCACAACTTCAATACGCCATCGACCAGGCCCTGCTCGGCGGCACGCCCGTCTTCCTCGCCCTCGACCCGTCCAACGAACACTTCAAGCGCCAGGCCAACCCACAGATGATGATGATGGGCGGCGGCGCCCCCAACGTCAGCTCCGATCTCCCCACCCTGCTCGACGCCTACGGCATCACCTACGTAAGCGGCAGCATCACCGGCGACCTCCAATACGCCGCCCAGGTCCAGACCGGCATGGGCCAGATCTCCACCTTCCCCCACTGGATGCAGTTGCCGCACGAGGCCTTCAACGCCGAGGTCATGCCCACCGCCCAGCTCAACAGCATGGTGCTCATCGAGAGCGGCCACCTCGCCCTCGCCACGGGCAGCGACTTGGAGTTCACCCCGCTCATCCAGACCTCCGAGGAAGCCGGCGACATTCCGCCCTCCGCCCTCCAGTTCGGCGGCGGCGCCAACATCGCCGGCGAAGTCTCGATCTCCGGACGGCAAACCCTCGCCGCCATGGTCACGGGCACCTTCCAGACCGCGTTCCCCGACGGCCCACCGGCATCAGAAGGCGACGATGAAAATCCGGCTCCGCCCGTCGCCACCGCGACGCCATTGACCTCCGGTTCCGGCACCCTCGTCGTCATCGCCGACGCCGACTGGCTCATGGACGACTACTCCGTGCGCCGCATCAACCTCTTCGGCATGCAGGCTGCCGAGCCCATCAACGACAACCTCGCCTTCGCCTCCAACATGGTTGAGTTCCTCGCCGGCTCGCAGGACCTCATCTCCATCCGCACCAAGGGCAGTTCGCAACATCCCTTCACCGTCGTGCGTGAGATGGAAGCTGCTGCCCAAAAGCGCTACCAGGAACAACTCGACGCGCTCGAAGGCCGACTCAGCGAAGTGCAAGCCCAGCTCTCCCAACTGCAGTCGCAGGTCGGCGACAACGGCATGCTCGTCGCCTCGCCCGAGGTCGCCGCCAGCATCGCCGAATACCAAGCCCAGGAGGCCGAAATGCGCCGCGAGCGCCGCGACATCCGCCGCGCCCTGCGTGAGGACATCGATTCGCTCAAACACTCGCTGATCTTCATCAACCTCTTCACCGCCCCGCTCCTGCTCGCCGGCTTCGGCATCTGGTTCAACCAAGTCCGCCGCCGCCGCCACTGAGTCCGGCCCTCGCTTTGACCTTCAACCCGAGTCTCCACGTTCGGACATGAATCTCAAAAACCTCACCCTCGCCGTCATCGTCCTTGCCGCCCTCGCCGGCGTCGCCGCCTTCCTCAATCGTCCGACGCCACCGCCCGACGCCGACCCTCGCGTCGACCAGCCGCTGCTCACCACCGACCTGGCCAACGCCATTAAGTCGCTCACGCTCGCCCAGAATGGCAACAGCGTCACCATTACTCGCTCCGCCGACGCCGACACGTGGCGCGTCAGCAACTACCACGACCTGCCCGCCAATGTGACCAAGCTTCGCACCTTCGTGCAGAGCCTGACCGAGGCCAAAATCCAGCGCGTCGTCACCCGCGACCCGACCCGTGCCGCCCGCCTCGAACTCGGCACGGTCGAGATCGATCTCACCACGACCAGCGGCGAAACGTGGTCGCTCGACCTCGGCAAAAACGCCGATCGTGGTGGCCGTTACCTGCGGTTTGGGGATGCCGACGACGCCCCCGCCTACCTCGCCGACTTCAACGGCTACGTCGACACCACACCGAAGAACTGGACCGAGTCCAAACTCGTCGCCGCCGGCCGCGACGACATTGCGGCAATGACCCTCACGTTCGCCGACGCATCGGAAGCACCGCTCACCCTCACCCGGGAATCCGCCACCGCCGATTGGGTTGCCGCCGATCTCCCGGCCGGTAAACAGGTCAAGGCCGGCGCCATCTCCACTCTGCTCTCCACCGCCTCGAGCCTTCGTTTCACCGAAGCCGAACCCGCCGGCTCGGCCGACGCCACCGACGCCGCCGCCCACAGCCGCACCCTCAGTTTCAAGACCTTCGCCGGCGAGGAGTTCACCATCACCATCGGCCGACGCCCGGAGCAGACCGTCGTCAAAGCTCCCGAGCCCGCCAACCCCGCCGCCGCCGCCGCCGAAATGGTGGCAGAAGCCGCAAGCGCCACCACGCCGGAATCCGCCGACGAAGTCCTCGAAGACCTGACCGAAACCGTCCCCGCCGGTCCGACCTACGCCCAAGTCACTGGCCCCGCCAGCCTCGCGCCGCTCGCAACCTTCAACGACACCCTCTCCTTCAAGATCTCCGACTACAGCTACACCAGCCTCCCCGCGAACCGCGAGGCCCTCTTCGAAGACACCGCGCCGCCCCCCGCTGCACCCGCGCCAAACGCCCCCTAGCCCTCTCTCCCTCGGGTTTCGCCGTCGCCAGCCCCTTCGCTTTTTCGCCCGATTGTAACCTAATAGGTTACACTTTTAACCCACGCCACGACCCCACTTTACGATGGCAACACGGCCCACGCGCGCTCGGATTTGTCACCTATTGGGTTACAAATTACCTAAACAGATTCGGGTGAAGTTACCGCTTGAGTTCGTATCATTACATGCCGATATGATGATCCGTAATGACCCAGGACCGAGCAATCTCCTCCCTCTTTTCGGCCGATCGCCCCCTTCGTTCGCTCGAATTTTTCCCGCCCAAGAGTGACGATGGGGTCTCCGCCCTGCGCGCCACCGCCGAAGCACTGCGGACGATCGACTGGGATTTTGTCTCCGTGACCTACGGCGCGGGCGGCAGCACCCGGGATCGGACCGCCCAAGTGTCGGCCATGCTCAAGGACGACCTCGGCTTCACCGTCATGCCGCACCTCACCTGCGTCGGCCACAGCCGCGCCGAGCTGGAGGCGCACGCCGATCGCCTCCATGCCGACGGTTTTCGCAACATCATGACCCTGCGCGGCGATCCGCCCAAAGGGGAGACCACCTTCACGCCCGCGGCAGACGGCCTGCGCTACGCCAACGAACTCGTGACCCTGCTCAAGGATCGCCACCCCGACTTCTGCCTGGGTGTCGGCGGCTATCCCGAAAAGCACCCCGAGGCAACGTCCCTCGACGCCGACCTCGACAACTTGAAGCGCAAGGTCGACGCCGGCGCCGACTTCGTGACGACCCAACTCTTTTTCGACAACGCCATCTACTTCCGCTTCGTCGAAAAGTGCCGCGCGCACGGCATCACCGTCCCGATCGTGCCCGGAATCATGCCCGTGCTCTCGATCAAACAAATCAAGCGCATCGTCGAACTCTCCGGCACCAGCTTGGCCACCGCGCTTAACCGTCGCCTTGAAGTCGCCTCCGCCGATCCGGATGTGGTCGAG
Source organism: Actomonas spartinae (assembly GCF_051209155.1). Lineage (NCBI taxonomy): Bacteria > Pseudomonadati > Verrucomicrobiota > Opitutia > Opitutales > Opitutaceae > Actomonas > Actomonas spartinae. The sequence goes on along the minus strand of NZ_JBPJGB010000002.1, from coordinate 1,063,463 downwards.
GTTATCGGCATCGACTGGGCGTTGGATCAGATCCGCGATCTCGTGGCCCAAGGCGCACCGGGTTACCACCTCTACATCCTCAACCGCGCCCGTCCCGCCCTCGCCCTCGCCGCCGGCCTCGCGGCTTGAACCCGGTCTTCCCTCCGCGCCGGTTTTCGGTTTGCGTGGCGTCATCGACCCCGCCGCCGCAGCCCCCCCCTCGACGCCTCGAAGCCAACACGCCGTCATCACCGGCGGTTCGAGTGGCATTGGGCTGGCCCTGGCCCGGCGTCTCGCCCGGCAGGGCGCGCGCCTGACGCTGCTGGCCCGCGACGACGCCAAACTGCGAGCCGTCGCGGCCGACCTTCAGGACGAGCTCCCTGCGCTGCCGTCGGTGTTCGTGCGCTCGACCGACGTGACTCAACAGGCCGAGGTCGAAACCGCACTGGTCGACGCCATGGCCGCGCACGGTCCCGTCGACCTTCTCATCACCTCGGCCGGCCAAGCCGTCGCCCAAACCTTTGAGGCGACTCCGGTGGACCAGTTCGAGCAACTGATGGCGGTGAATTATTTCGGTTCGCTCTATGCGGCTAAAACCGTGTTGCCCGCCATGCGGGCCCGCGGCCGGGGCAAGGTGGTGCTGATCTCCTCCGGCACCGGCCTGTTCGGCCTCTTCGGCTACAGCGCCTACGGTGCGTCCAAGTTCGCCCTGCGCGGCCTGGCCGAATCATTGGAGGCGGAATACCGCGGCACTGGGGTTGGCATCCACATCGCGTATCCACCGGACACCGACACGCCGCAGCTCGCCGCCGAAAACGCCACCAAGCCGCCCGAAACCAAAGCCATCACCGCCGGTGCCGGTCTTTGGTCAGCCGATGCCGTCGCCGAACACATCCTGCGCCAAGTGGCGGCCGGCCGCTTCAGCATCACGCCCGGCTTTCCCCTCTCCGCCCTCGCCTGGGGCCACAGCCTGATCGCCCCCATTCTGCGCTGGCACTTCCACCGCGTCGCCCGTCGGGCCGCGGCGCCCCGTCGGTAGAAGGCTGCTTCAGCCCCCTGCCATCACTGGTCGGAAACCGGCTTCGCGCAGGATCTCGCCGACCTGTTCACGCTTGTCGCCTTGGATTTCGATGACACCGGCCTTCACCGTGCCGCCACAGCCGCAGACCTTCTGCATGCGTTTCGCGAGCTGCTGTTTCTCGGGCTCGCCGATGCCAACGAAACCAGACACCGCCGTGACGGTCTTGCCGCCCTTGCCGCCGGTTAGACGACGAATCTCAACCCGACCGCGATTCCTGTTGGGTTGACCCCGTTGGGAAGTCTTCGCCACTGGTGCCGGACTTGGCGCCGCAGCGCTCGGGCCGGTCGGCAGATCACCGAGGCCCCCGAGAGCGCCAAACGGGTTTTGCCCGAGGTCGGATCCACCGTCGGTCGAAATGCGTTTATCCTTCGCCATGGCCAAGGTCTCAGTGTTTGCCGCCGCACACCCCCGCCGGGATGTCGCCCTCGCCGTCGAGGAACATCACCGCCTTGGCGTAACTGCGGTTCTGCAAAAAGTGCACCAAGCGCGGCGGCAGCGTCTCCCGCCCCTGCGCCAGAAGGTCGTCCAAGCGGATCGTTTCGGCGGCAATCACCGCGCCGTCGCTACGCTGAATGGCGCCCATCAGGGTCGTCAGGGAGGTCTTTATTTCGTTCTGCATGGGTCGAATAGGGATATTAATGCCGTTCCTGCTCCGAGTAAGCTCTTCTCAAACTTGCACGCAACCCCCGGCTGCGAATCGGGATCACGCTTGAGAAAAGCGGGCCGATCCTTTGCCCTCGGCACCAAATCCTTATATTCGAGCATCTTTCAAACGCCGAACCGCGACCAGCGTCCTCCGACGTCTCGCGGTTTCCTTTTCTGCGCAACGCATCATGAATCCCTCTTCCCTTTCCACCGGCGCCAATGCCGAGGTCTTTGAGACCCTCTACGCGCAATGGCTGGAGAATCCCGATTCGGTCGACGCCACCTGGCGCGCCTTCTTCCAAGGTTTCTCGCTGGGCCACACCGGCGGTCCGCTCACCACCGCCGCCGCGACGTCCGCCGGCGTGCACGTGGTCGACAGCCGCAAGCAGGTCATGGCCATCCGCATGATCAATGCGCACCGGTCCCACGGTCACCTCCAGGCGCACCTCGATCCGCTCAATCCGCCACCGGCTCCTCACCCGAAGCTCGCCCTCGAGGCCTTTGAGTTCACCGAGGCCGACCTCGACGAGTCCTACACCCTCACCCGCTACAAGGGCGGCGGTCAGATGAAGCTGCGCGACATCGTATCGTCGTTGCACCAGACCTTCAGCGGCACCATTGGCGTCGAATACATGCACGTGGGCGACATGGAGGCGCGCGACTGGCTCCAAGCCCAGATGGAGGCCTGCAACAACCAGCCGTCCTTCGACACCTTCCGCAAGACCCAGATTCTGCGCCGCGTCCACAAGGCCGAGATCTTCGAACAGTTCCTGCACCGCAAATTCGTCGGCCAAAAACGCTTCGCCCTCGAAGGCGGCGAAACCCTGATCGCAGCGCTCGATTCCTTCCTCGAAAAATGCCCCGAGCTCGGCGTGCAGGAAGTCGTCATGGGCATGGCTCACCGCGGCCGCCTGAACGTCCTCGCCAACATCCTGCGCAAGCCCTTCGACGTCCTCTTCGACCAATTCTCGGAGAACTACATCCCCGACACCGTGGCGGGCGACGGCGACGTGAAATACCACCTCGGTTACGAGGCCGTTTTACCCACCAAGACCGGGGGCGACGTCGAGGTGCGCCTCGCCGCCAACCCGTCCCACCTCGAAATCGTCAACCCGATCGTCGAGGGCAAGGCCCGCGCCCGCCAGCGCATCCGCCAGGACCTCGAACGTCGCCGCGTGTGCCCGTTGCTCATTCACGGCGACGCCGCCTTCGCCGGCCAGGGCGTGGTGGCCGAGACGCTCAACTTCTCGCAACTGCCCGGCTACCGCACCGGTGGCACCGTGCACTTCGTCATCAACAACCAGATCGGCTTCACCACCAATCCGGCCGACGCCCGTTCGACCCGCTACTGCACCGACGTCGCCAAGCTCATCGAGGCGCCCGTCTTCCACGTGAACGGCGACGACCCCGAGGCCGTCTGCTACGTGACGCAACTCGCCCTCGAGTTCCGGGTGAAGTTCCAGCGCGACGTCGTCATCGACATGGTCTGCTACCGCCGCCACGGCCACAACGAGTCCGACGAGCCGGCCTTCACCCAGCCGCTGATGTATAAGACGATTCGCGCGCACGAGTTCGTCTCCAAGATCTACACCCGCAAACTCATCGAGGAAGGCACCATCACCCAGGAGAAGGCCGACGCCATCGTGCAGGAATACACCGACGCGATGGAGGCCGCGTTCGAGAAGGCCAAGGAAAGCGACGCCGCCCGCGTTGCGCGCAAGGAGGAACAGGACCAGTTCCGTGGCTCCACCGCCATTTTCCAGCCCGGCTACAGCCACGCCATCGTGCCGACCGGCGTCAATGCCGACGCGCTCCAACGCGTGTCCGACGCCCTCACCACCACCCCGCCGGACTTTCATGTGAACAACAAGATCCGGCGCCTGCTCGACAACCGGGCCAAGGCCTTCAGCGAAGGCGGCCCGATCGAGTGGTCCTACGCCGAATCCCTCGCCTGGGGCACCCTGCTCGCCGAGGGCACCCCCGTGCGCCTCTCCGGGCAGGACTGCCGCCGCGGCACCTTCAGCCAGCGCCACGCCTATCTCTACGACGCCGAGACCCGCGAACGCTACGCGCCCCTCGACCACGTCTGCGAAGGCCAGGCCAAACTCTGCGTCTACAACTCCCTGCTCTCCGAGGCGGCCGTGCTCGGTTTCGACTACGGTTACTCCTTGGACTACCCGGACATGCTCTGCCAATGGGAGGCCCAGTTCGGCGATTTCGCCAACGGCGCCCAGGTCGTGATCGACCAGTTCATCGCCTCCTCCGAATCGAAGTGGCAACGCGTATCCGGAATCGTGTTACTGCTGCCCCACGGCTACGAAGGCCAGGGCCCGGAGCACTCCTCCGCCCGCCTCGAGCGTTTCCTCCAGCTCTGCGCCGAGGACAACATCCAGGTCGCCAATATCACCACCCCGGCGAACTTCTTCCACGTGCTGCGCCGCCAGATGCACCGCGACTTCCGCAAGCCCCTCGTGGTGATGTCGCCCAAGTCGCTCCTGCGCCACCCGGCGGCGGTCTCCAAAGTCGAGGACTTCCTCGAAGGCACCGCCTTCCAGGAGATCATGTTCGACCCAACCCCGGCCGAGAAGACGGAGCGGCTCATCCTCTGCTCGGGCAAAGTCTACTACGACCTCGACGCCTACCGCCGCGAGAAAGAGATCACCAACACCACCATTGTGCGCGTCGAGCAGTTGTATCCCTTGCACACCGACGTGCTCGGTGAGCTCGCGGCCAAACACGCCGACGCCAAGCTCGTCTGGTGCCAGGAAGAACCCGCCAACATGGGCGCCTGGTCCTTCATCGCGCCGCAACTGCAGGACGTCTTCGGCCGTCAGGCCGTGTTCGCCGGTCGCGACGCCGCCGCCTCTCCGGCCGTGGGCACCATCGCCCAGCACAAAGCCGAACTCGCCCAGCTTCTCATGGAAGCTTTCAGCCTCTAACTCCCTCTCTTCTCCACATGAGCACCGAAGTCAAAATACCGTCCCTCGGCGAATCCATCAGTTCCGGCGTGCTCGCCAAGTGGCACGTCGCCGACGGCGACACGGTCAAATCCGGCCAAGCCCTGTTCGAACTGGAAACCGACAAGATCACCCAGGAAGGCACGGCCGAGGCCGATGGCGTCATCAGCCTCAAAGTCGCTGAAGGTGACGAGGTCGCCATCGGCGATGTCGTGGCCGTGATCGAAGCCGGCGACGCGCCTCCCAAGGCCGACGCGCCGCAGGCACAGGACTCCGGCGCCGAGGAAACGGCGACCGCCGGCAGCGATGCCGAAAAGTCCGACGCCATTTCCCCAGCCGTTCGCCGCGTGGCGGAAGAAACCGGCATCGACCCGGCCGACGTGGCCGGCACCGGCAAAGGTGGCCGCGTGACCAAGGGCGACATGCTCGCCGCCGCCAAGGCCGCGGACTCCTCGCCCAAAAAATCCGAGTCGACCGAGAAGAAGCCTGCCCCCGCGCCCGCCAAGGAACCGAGCAAGCCCTCGATCCCGTCCGCCAGCTCCAGCAGCGAACGCCAGACGCGCAAGAAGATGTCCCCCCTGCGGGCCAAGATTGCCGAGCGCCTCGTCCAGGCCCAGCACCAGGCCGCCATGCTCACGACCTTCAACGAGGTCGACATGAGCGCGGTGATGGAACTGCGCAAAAAGTATCAGGACGTCTTCGTGAAGAAGAACGGCTTCAAGCTCGGCTTCATGTCGTTCTTCACCAAAGCCGTCGTGCACGCGCTGAAGGAAGTCCCCGGCGTCAATGCCATCATTCAGGGCAACGAGATCGTTCAGAACCACTACTACGACATCGGCGTGGCCGTCTCCACCGACAAGGGCCTCATGGTTCCGGTCATCCGCGACTGCGACAGCCTTTCGCTCGCCGGCATCGAGTCCGGCATCGCCGACGTCGCCAAGCGCGCCCGCGACGGCAAGATCACCCTGGCCGATCTCGAAGGCGGCGTCTTCACCATCACCAACGGCGGCATCTTCGGCAGCATGCTCTCGACGCCGATCCTGAACGCGCCGCAGAGCGCCATCCTCGGCCTCCACGCCATCAACGACCGCCCGGTTGCAGTCGACGGTCAGGTCGTCATCCGCCCGATGATGTATCTGGCCCTCAGCTACGACCACCGCCTCGTCGACGGCAAAGAAGCCGTCACCTTCCTCGTGAAGGTGAAACAAATCATCGAAGACCCCGCCCGCCTCCTGCTGGATCTCTAATCATCAACCGCGAAGGGCGCGAAGGCTCGCGAAGAGTGATCCTGCTGCGCCAACCCTTCGCGCTTCTTCGCGATCTTCGCGGTTTAAAAACATGTCTTCCCAGTCCTTCGATCTCCTCGTCATCGGCGCCGGTCCCGGTGGTTACGTCTGCGCCTTCCGCGCAGCCCAACTCGGCCTCAAGGTCGGCCTCGTTGAAAAACGTCAGACCCTCGGCGGCACCTGCCTCAACGTCGGCTGCATTCCCAGCAAGGCGCTGCTCGCCTCCTCCGAGCACTTCGCCTTCAATCTGCACCACGCCGCCGAGCACGGCATCAAGATCGACGGCATGTCGATGGATGTCGGCGCGATGCTGAAAAAGAAGGAAGACATTGTCGCCAAGATGACCGGTGGTCTCGCCGGCCTCGCCAAGGCGCGTAAGGTCACCGTCATCAATGGCACCGCCACCTTCGAGAACGCCACCACCGTCGCTGTAGCCGGGGTCGATGACCCCGGTTCCGTCACCAAACTCACCGCCAAGCATATCGTCATCGCCACCGGCTCCGCCCCGGTCGAACTGCCCTTCCTCAAATTCGACGGCGAAACCGTGGTCTCCTCCGATCACGCCATCGCCTTCACCGAGGTGCCCAAAAAGCTCGTCGTGGTCGGCGGCGGCGCCATCGGCCTTGAACTGGGATCCGTCTGGGCGCGCCTCGGTTCCGAGGTCACCGTGGTCGAGTTTCTCCCGCAGATCGCCGGTGCCGCCGACAAGGACGTCGTGCGCAACTTCACCCGCATCCTGCAAAAGCAGGGCCTCAAGATCGAGGTGAACGCCAAAGTCACCGGCTTCAAGGACGGCATCCTCACCGCCGAGCGTGACGGCAAGACCCTTGAGTTTCCCGCCGACAAGGTCCTCGTTTCCGTCGGCCGCCGCCCCTACGCCGACGGGCTCGGCCTCGATAAAGCCGGCGTCGAGCTCACCGACAAGAAACGCATCAAGGTCGACGCGAAACTGAAGACCACCGCCGCCAACATCTACGCCATCGGCGACGTGATCGACGGGCCCATGCTGGCCCACAAGGCCGAGGAAGACGGCGCCGCCGTCGCCGAGTGGATCGCCGGCAAAGCGGGTCACATCAATTGGGACCTCATGCCGGCCATCATCTACACCGATCCCGAGATCGCCACCGTCGGTCTCGGCGAGGACGCCGCCAAGGCCGCGGGCCGCAAGGTCAACGTCGGCAAGTTCAACTTCGCCGCCAATGCCCGCGCCCACGCCAACGACGGCGCGGACGGTTTCGTGAAGATCATCGCCGACGCCGAGACCGACAAAATACTCGGCGCGCAGATCCTCGGCAAAAACGCCGGCGAACTCATCAGCGAAGTAGTCACCCACATGGAATACGGCGGCAGCGCGGAGGACCTCGCCCGCACCATCCACGCCCACCCGACCATGAGTGAGGCCGTGAAAGAGGCGGCGCTGGCTGTCAGCAAAAGCGCGATTCACGCCCTTTGAGCCCGCCCAAGCTGCTCCTCTGGGACATCGACGGCACCCTGCTCGCCTCCGGTGGCGCGGGCATGCGCGCGCTCGAACGCGCCGTATCCGCCGAATTCCTACACGACGCGCCCGCCGACCTTTCCACCATCGATTGGGCCGGTCGCACCGATCGCTGGATCGCGCAGAAGATTTTCGAGAAATACAGCATCGAGCACACCCCTGCGCACGTCTCGCGCCTGCTCGATGCCTACATCATCCGCCTGCCGGAGGAACTCGCCCGCACGACCCGCGTGCTGCCGGGGATCATCGAAATCCTGACCGCGGTCGCGCAGCGGGACGACGTGCATCAGGGCCTGCTCACCGGGAACCTGGAACGCGGCGCCGCGACCAAACTCGGCCACTTCGATCTCTGGCGTTTCTTTCCCTTCGGCGCCTTCGCCGACGACAGCGCCCTGCGCAACGACCTAGGTCCCCACGCCCTGCACCGCGCCACCGCCCACACCGGCATCAGTTTCGCGCCGGAGAACGTCTGGATCATCGGCGACACCCCGCACGACATCGCCTGCGGCAAAGTCATCGGCGCCCGCACCCTCGCCGTCTGCACGGGCCACCACTCGCGTGACGAGCTTGCCGTTCACCAGCCCGACGCGGTGCTGGAGGACCTGGCCGACGCCGTCTCGTTCTGGCGGACGCTGGGTTGACGCGGTCCGCCGCTACGGCGATTCCCGCTCCGTCCAGAAACGGAACCGTTCGATCCAGAACCGGTGATCCTCGGCACCGGCCGCACGGCGTGAGTCGACCTCCTCCAGCCAATCCGCGAATTCCCGATCTCCGACGATCGAAGCCGCTTCAAGCGCCAGCTCCAAGCACTCGCTGTCGCCCCGTGCAACGCATTGACGCAGGTAGTCGATTGCCTCCTCCCGCTCGATTTCCGCCGCCCGTTCCACCGTCACGAAGTCAATGGAGATCGTGAAGCGGTCCGCCAGGGTGTGGCCATATGACCGGGTGTAACCTGAAACCGCGTCGCGAATTTGGCCCTCGATCGGCCCCAGGTTCAAAGCTTCGAGACACTGGTAGTCGTGCGGTCGCACCCGCACAAAGGTCAGCGATGACGCGCGACGCGCCGACCACGGAGTTACGGCCTCCAGGAATCGCGGGCGACGTTGCAGCCAACTGGCCAATGCAGGTGAAGCATCACACTCGATGCGCAGGCTGGAGAACGCCCGCATGATGATGCCGATCACCTCCGGATCCGCCGGCCGGACGGCCAGCCACGGTGTCAGATCGCGCTCCATCATCTCCACCTCCCGCAGCGCTCTCTCGGCATCCATGGTCTGGATACAATCGGGATGAAACATCACAAAGCGTCCGGATGGACGTTGGTTCAGGAAAAATACCCCGACGCCGGAAAGCGGTGTGAGATTGGCCGAACTGCCGGCATCGGAGGACTCGACCACCAAGGTGTCCTCACCGGTTCCTTTCAACCATCGGGCGACGCGAACGACGCCGCGATCCTCCTCCATTTCACAAGTCCCCACCACCACGACGTCTGCCTGTGCCCGCAGTGTGCCCAATGGCAACGGCCGCCAGTCTCCCGCCCAGACGATACTTCCCATCGCCGCGCACAAACATACGAGGCGGAGGAAATTGTGGACGTTTCGATTCATTTCAGTCGTGCCAGCGCTTCTCGCCCGCTTCGATCGCCAGATCGAGGAAGTCTTCTTCGCGCGGGATCGCGCAGCCGTAGACCGGCGTGTAGGCGCAGTAGGGGTTGTAGGCGGCGTTGAAGTCCACCGTGTAAACGTGCCCCGGGTCCGCGGAGAGCTCGAAGTCGAGGTAACGCCCGACTTCGTAGGTCGTATCGCCGGTGGTGCGATCGGTAAACCAGATGCCGTAGTAAAACGCTTCGCCGAAGGGCATGCGATAGACCCGCACCTTGTGACTCCGCCCCTCACGCTCGAAGATCAGAAAACCGAACAACTCGCCCTTCCGCTCCCGGCCCTTGGTGTCGAAGATCACGATTGGCTCCGGTTCGGCATAGAGGTGCAACCTGCTTTGGAAGACCCAAGACGCGTCGGGCGCGAAATACAGCAGCGGCGTAAACGCCACCACATGCTTCTCGTTGTTGAACGGCGACTGCGGATCATCCCGCATCCATGCATCCTTCTCCGCCCGCGCTGCCAGGACCCCCTCCGCCGTCCAAGCTTCCTGGGCCTGCAAGCCCACGACAAGAAGCGCAAAGAAGACGGTCAGGCGGAGGAGACGGCGGCGGTTCATGCGATCAAATCAGACGGTCGGCGCGCTCGGGTCAACGGGTGGTGCAACCGGCTCAGTTCGTGACCAGGAAGCGTTCCAACGCATCACTGGTGGTCAGGTCGGTGCACTGAAAATCGAGCACCTCGGCCATCGTGGCGCCCATGACGGCCCACAGCTCCTCGCTGCCGACCGCAATCCGGTAGGTCCGGCCGTCCTCGACATCGCGCCAGGCTTCCACTGGGCGCAGCGACACCGGCGCACCCCGCAGGCGGGCTTGCATCTCGCGTATCCGCTCACCGGTGACGGTGATCACGCCAATCGGCTCGGCATAATCGATCGCCGCCAGATCGCTCACCCGGGTAAGGCCGGGCGCATAGGGCTGGGCCACTTCGTCCTGGCTGCGGCTCGCGACGCCGAAATCCGCCCCGACCGCCCGGCGCAGCGCGTCGGCCTTGGCATCGGCCAGCTCGGTGCCACTCAGCCCGCCGACCGGCAACAGCGGCGAGGTCGCCCGCTCCGACGACCACTGCCAGCGGCTGTCGAAGCTGCGCGCCACGACGACCTGGGTCTGCGCCTGGTTCAGCACCAGGCAATCCACCCCGGAACCGATGTTGCGGGGAAAGCCCCCCTGCCCGGCCATGATGGCGGTCAGGGGCGAGTCGGTCGCATACCCGTCGGCCGTCGCCGCCGCGACCCAGAAGACCAGGCGATCCGTCGCATCCGGATGGTAGTGCAGCAGGCCCGTGACCGCGCCGGCGGCCGGCACCTTCAGCCCATCGCTGAAGGTGATCGCGTCGCTGCCAACGGTGACCGGGAAGCGATCCGCCAGCGCCTCGACCACCGCGTTTTGCGCCGCCGTCCCGATCAAAATGAGGTGATTGCCCACGAGGTCCGCCGCCGTGATCTCCGTGTCGGCCTTGGTGCGCAGCAGACCATAAAGCAATTGGGTATGGGAGATGCCATCAACACCCTCGCCACCGCTGGGGCTTGTCCACGCGCCAGAGGCGTTGCCGCGCGCCACCTCGGCCGCCGCCTTCATCGCGGCATTGGTGGCTTCGTCTCCACCGGTTCCATACACGATGAGCAGAGGCTCGCCGCTGAAGAGTTGGTTGATGCCGCCCGGGGTGTGCAACCGGTAGGGCAACACGGGGGCGGAGGTCTGCACCTGCCACCCAGCTTCGCCCTCGGCCAGCACCAGCCGCGCCGGCACTGGAGCCCGCACCTCGAAGGGAATGCCTCCGTTGACCGACAGCGTCAGCGGTTTCGTCGGATCGATCGGCGACTCGTCGATGCGCAAAGCCAGCCGGCTTACGTTGAAGAGTTCTGCGTGCACGTCGTTGGCCGTTCCTGCTCGCAAGACGAAGCGCGCCGGGCGCGCCGACGGTCCCCATTCGACGACCTCACCCCACCAGCCCCGCATGGCGATGCCGTCGATCGCGGTGTAGTCGATGTGTCGCACCGTGCGGGAATCCGGCCGCAGCTTGCCGCGGAACCACGCGTCGCTGCGAGCATTGCCCGCGGCATAATCCCAGGCCGCGTGTCCGAGACCGTTGGTCTCATCCGCCACCACCAGACCGCCGCGCTCGCGCAACCAGGCCAGCGGGCCGCGCGAGGCCAGCACCGGCACGACCGGATCGTCCTGGCTGTGGGTCGCATACAGCGGCAGCGTCAGCAGGTTGCCGAGCGGACGATCCAGCGCGTAGCCGCAGGTCGGCCGGCCCGTGGCAAAGCGATGCGGATACCGTGCCCCCAGCCAGAACGTGCCGCCGCCGCCCATGCTGCCGCCATTGAGGTGAACGCGATCCGGATCGATTGCCCAGTGGGCTTCGACATAGTCGAGCACGCCGCGCACATCGGCTTCCGAAAGGCCGAGGTAGCGCCCGCCGCGCGCCCGGCCCAACACGGACAGGTTGAACCACTCGGTCTGCTCAGGCCAGCCGGACGCATGCTCCAGGTGGTTGCCCGCAAAACCGTGCAGGTAGATCGACACCGGAGCCGGCTGCGCCGGGTCGTAGTCGGTCGGGATGTTGATCTGAAAAGGCTGCCCCGAGCCATCTGCCGGCGAAAGATAGGCCCACTCCTGCACTCCCCGCAGCTCACTGAGCACCCGCGGGTTGGCCAGGATGCGTTGGGTCCACTCCTCCAGCCGCGCCTGACGTTCCGCGATCTTCGGGCTATCGGCGCCGAAGCGTTCCGCCGCCACGCCCGCTTCAAACTGCAGGTATTTGATCCAGCCGTGGTAGGCCGTGAGATCCTCCCGGGCCAGAATGTCGTCACCCGTCGCGGCGCGGGCAGGGAGCGATACGAGCAAACAAGCGACAAGGCTCGCTGCACGGAGGTTCGAGCGGAAGTATTTCATGGCAACGGGGTGGGATACGAAGCGCCGCAGGGGGACGGCCAACATGTTGAGGAAGGAAGAAAACTGCCGCCATAGGCCCCGCTTCCGGAACCAATTATGCCGACATCGCGCCATGCTGACCCATCGCGTCCATCGCGCGATCCCAAACCACCCTACTTGTCCAGACCGCGCCCAACTCCTGGGTCCAGCCCTCCCCCCGCAGCATGTTTTTTCGTGTCTTTAGCGATTTTCGTGGTTTCTCCTCTCCTCCGCCATGTCCCAAACCTTCACCATCGCCATTGGATCCGACCACGCCGGTTTTGCCTACAAGGGCAAGATCATCGAAATGCTCCTCGCCGAGGGCCACACGGTGAAGGACATGGGCACCTACTCCGCCGACTCCTGCGATTATCCCGACTGGATCCGCCCCGTCGCCGAAGCCGTCGCCCGCGGGGAATACCAACGAGGCATCGTGCTGGGCGGCTCCGGCAACGGCGAAGCCATCGTCGCCAACCGCGTCAAAGGTGTGCGCTGCGGCCTCTGCTGGAACGAGCAGGTCGCCATTTGGAATCGCTCCCACAATGACGGCAACGTGCTCTCCCTCGGTGAACGCACCGTCACGATCGAAGAGGCGCTGCACATCGTGAAGGTCTGGCTCGCCACCGAATTTGAAGGCGGCCGCCACACCAAGCGCATCGAAAAGATAGACGCTTGAGGTGCGCTGGCCTGCCCCGGCGGCGTCACCGCGCTGGCCCCCTTGCGCAACCGGCAACGCTTATTAAGCTGTTGCATGAAAACGACGACCGCCCGGCTCGCCGGACACCACTACCTCCACCTCCCGGGATCCGATCCCGGGGCGCCTCCGCTGCTGTTGCTGCACGGCACCGGCGGCAATGAACAGGATCTCGTTTCCCTCGCCCAGCGCCTCTCGCCTGGCTCCACCCTGCTGAGTCCGCGGGGCAACGTTTCCGAACGCGGCGCCAATCGCTTTTTCCGTCGGTTCGCCGAGGGCGTGTTCGATCTCGACGACGTGCGCACCCGCACCGGCGAACTCGCGACCTTCCTCAGCTCCGCCTGCGACGAACTCGGCATCGACCGCACTCGGCTCATCGCCCTCGGTTTCTCCAACGGTGCCAACATCGGCGCGACGCTCCTGCAACTCCACGCCGACACCCTCGCCGGCGGCATCCTGTTGCGTCCCATGGTCGTGATCGATGAACCCGCGGCCACCAACTCCCTCGCCGGCAAACGCGTGCTGCTCGCCAACGGCTCATTTGATCCGCTCATCCCCGCCGATCATCCGGACCGCCTCGCTGCGATCCTCGAAGCCGGCGGCGCACAAGTGCATCGCCACGTCAGCGCCGCGAGCCACAATCTGATTCCGGCCGATCTCGAAGCCGCGACCGAGTTCTTGAGTTCCAATTAGTCGCCCCGCCCCATCATGAAAGTCACCTACTACGGTCATTCCACGTTCCTCGTGGAGACCGCGCACCACCGCCTGCTCATCGATCCCTTCCTGACCGGCAACCCCGCCGCGCCTGTCACCGCCGACGAGGTGAAGTGTGACTTCATCCTGCTGTCGCACGCCCACAGCGATCATAGCTGCGATGCTGAAGCCATCGCCGCCGCCAACAACGCGACCATCATCGCCAACTTTGAGATCGCCGAATACTACGCCGCCAAGGGCCTGACCACGCACGGCATGAACCCGGGTGGCGGCTTCAAGTTTCCCTTTGGACGCGTCGCGCTCACCGTCGCCTTCCACACGTCCAGCTTCGACGCCGAATCCCCCACGCTCTATGGCGGTGTGCCTTGCGGGATCGTGATCGAGGCCGACGGCCAACGCCTCTACCATGCGGGCGACACCGCGCTCTTCAGTGACATGAAGCTCATCGGTCGACACGGTCTCGACCTCGCCATCGTGCCCATCGGGGACAACTTCACCATGGGCCCGACGGATGCCCTCGATGCCCTCGACTTCCTGAACCCCAAACTCGCGCTGCCCATGCACTACGACACCTGGCCGCCCATCGCCCAGGACGGCGACGCTTGGGCCCGCGCCGCGACCGAACGCGGCCACCCCGCCCGCGCCCTCAAGCCCGGTCAGACGGTGGAACTGTAGCGCGGGCTAGCTGCGCCACTCCGACGCAGATCTACACGGAGGAAACGAAGGAGAAAAACGAAGGTAACGGAGCGGAGCCAGACAGTCGACCGCCAGACCTTCGTTCTCTTCGTTACCTTCTGTGAAAAAACGCAGGCTGACGGCCTCAGTTGTCCTCCGTTGCCTCCTGTAGAACCACCACTCCACCGCTGTCTTACACGGAGGCAACGAAGGAGAAAAACGAAAGTAACGGAGCAAACCAGACGGCCTGCCGCGTAACCTTCGTTCTCTTCGTTACCTTCTGTGAAACAACCCAGGCTGACGGCCTCAGTTGTCCTCCGTTGCCTCCTGTGAAAGCAAACCCGCGCTTTACGCGCAGGCGGCGTCGATGGCCTTGAGCTCTTCGTCGCTGAAACCCGCGGCGGACGCGCAGGCGACGTTTTCTTCGATTTGCTTCACACTGCTGGCGCCGATGAGCACGGTCGTCACGGCCGGCTGACGCAGCACCCAGGTGAGCGCCATTTGCGCGAGCGTCTGGCCGCGGGCTTCCGCGATCTTGGCCAGCGCGACGATGCGCTTTTGGTTCTGCTCCACCTCGGACAGTTGCAGGAAACCGGAGTCGCGCGCGGCGCGGGAATCGGCCGGGATCTTGTCGAGGTAGCGCGAGGTGAGCTGGCCTTGGGCGAGCGGTGAAAACGGGATGCAGCCGATGCCGAGCTCGGTGAGGGCGGGCAAAAGCTCCGGCTCCACCCAACGTTCGAGCAGGTTGTATTTCGGCTGGTGGATGAGCAGCGGCACGCCGAGGTCGTCGAGAATGGCATGGGCTTCGCGGGTCATGTCCGCCGGGTAATTGGAGATGCCGGCGTAGAGGGCCTTGCCCCCATGCACGGCGGCCGCCAGCGCGCCCATGGTTTCCTCCAAGGGCGTATCGGGATCAGGCCGGTGGGAGTAAAAAATGTCGACGTATTCGAGCCCCATGCGCGCCAAACTTTGGTCGAGCGAAGACAACAGGTATTTGCGGGAACCCCACTCGCCGTAGGGCCCTTCCCACATGTGGTAGCCGGCCTTGGTCGAGATGATCAGTTCGTCGCGGTATTGACCCAGATCGAGGTCGAGGATCTTGCCAAAGTTCTCCTCCGCCGAGCCGGGAGGCGGTCCATAGTTGTTGGCCAAGTCGAAGTGCGTGATGCCCATGTCGAAGGCGGCCCGGCACATGGCGCGGCCGTTTTCGAACACGTCGACGCCACCAAAATTGTGCCAGAGGCCCAGCGACAGCCGGGGCAGTTTCAGCCCGCTGCGACCACAGCGTTCATAGGGCACCTTGGAGTAGCGGTCAGGGGCGGCGACGTAGGGATTGGACATAGGACAAGCAAGCTGTCGCCCGGCATCGCCCTTGTCCAATCGGCAATGATCGGACCGATCGTGAACCGTTGAGCGTCCGGCACTACTTGGCCTCGGGTTCTATCGGTTTCTTCATTTCCCACTTACCAGTCGAACTCTGAATCCAAACTCCAACTGCGCTGTTTTCAGCAATCTGACGGGCACGGATCTTACCGACGGTTTCATGATCAGATTCGGTCCGCCGTGCGATCGCCTCGTAGACCGCTTTCCGGTCGACGTTCTCCGCGGCGACCAGAGTCTCAGCCGCCTTGTTGTTGGCGACTCGCGTGGCCACGTAGCCGTCGTTGGTTTCACCAATGACCCCCTGCGCCTTGAGCGCGTCGAGCTGCGGCAAGCGCTCCTGCATCCGGGCGCGCAAGGCGCCCATGTCCTGCGCCCACGCCCCGGCGGCGAGGCAGAGCAAAGCGATGAACCAAACGAAAGGACGGAAAAGGCGTGGATTCATGGGAGAGGCTTTCACTTAACCCGCCGGATTGATGGTCGAGGACTGGCGGTCGAGGTCGCCGAAGAAATCGTCGAGCGCGCGGTCCACCTTCACGTTCACATCGACCACGGCATGCACTTGGATCGGGTCCATCTTGACGTGAACGCAGCCGGTCAAAACGAGGCTGCAAAAGAGCGCGGAGGGAAGCAGGCGGTGCATGATAAGAGCGGTAGCGGGCTCCGACCCCTCGCGCAACGACGTGGTTCCGCGGCACTTAGTTTTTACCCGTTGTCACGCGCGATCGTTTGTCCAAACCGAGCTCAATCAACTCCTGCAGCGGGCCCGTCACGTTGACGGTGAAATCGATCTTCTCCACGAGCTCCGAGGCCTCCGGTCGCCCGATCAAACGCACCCGCGCCGAGACCGCGCCATTCAGACCATCCGGGTGCAGGGTGACTTCGAGGCGATCAACCCGAATGAAGCGATCGCCCAATTCGATGTGCTCCAGCTCATCGTGCGCCGGGTTTTCCACCGCCGTCCATTTGGCCAGCGGGCCCAGCCAATCCGGCAGCACCGCGATCTTCGCCGGCACACGTCCCGACAGCAGACCCGGCGACGCCGCCAAGCGCACGCGAGCGACTTCCGAGGCCAGAATCTGCAACGCACCTCGGCCCGGACGCAGTCCGTCGGTCGGATCCCAACGCAGGCCAAAGTCACCGCTCAAGCGACCGTCCGCCGCCCGCACCGCCGCTGGGAAAAACGCCGCCAGATCGGTCAGCGCCACGTTCTCCAATGCAATGGTCGTATCCAGGGCGGGCGCGGCTGGGTCGAAGGCAAAGGGCGCCAAACTCACCCGCCCGCGCCACGCCGCGATCGTGGCGGTCTCAATGCGCCAAGGCCCCTGCCCGTCCCAACTCGCCTGCAGCCGACCCGGCCCCAGCTCCAGCGTGGTCACCCGTAACGCGGCCCAATCACATTCGAGTTCCACCGCGGCGATGGCGGAGCTCACCACCTCCACCGAGATCTTCGCCGCGGGTTGCGTGAGGTGGAGATCGTGTTCGGTCCATGGCAGCGCGTCCATCGGCCACGAGAGAGTGAAGGTTCCCGCCGCGCCGGTTTCAGCGTCCCACTGACCGGATCCGCTCAGCATCACTTCTCCGGTCGGCGTCAGACCGGCGGGCAACGCCAGCAATGGCTGCAACCAATCGCTCAGTGCCCCGGCCGTGAACGTTTGCCTTTCGACGTCCCACTCGACCGCCCCGTCCGAAGATTGTCGCACGCGCACCTTGAGCTCACCGGCCGGCGTTTCTGCCACGCCGGTGAGGTCGGCGGCGCCGCCCATCACCGCCGTCACCTTGAGTCGCCACGGCAGGACGGGCAGGCGTGGATCCACCCGCACCTCACCGCGCCATGCGCCGTTGATTCGAAGCGCGGCGTTGACCTGCGCCGTCGCGCCGCCCGCCAGGAGGCAGCTCAGGAGCAGACAACAAAACAGGCGCGACATGCGGACTATTGACCGCGAGCGCGCCTGTCGGTTGCGAGGGGAAAACGTATTGCTTACGCGAGCGGCAGCGGCGGCAGTTTCCAGATGTCCTCGGCGTATTCGCGAATGGTGCGATCGCTGGAGAACTTGCCCACGCGGGCGGTGTTCAGGATCGCCATCTTCGCCCAACGCTTGGGGTCGCGGTAGGCCAGGTCGACCTCGGCCTGCGCGTCGCTGTAGGAACGGAAGTCGGCCAGCACCATGAACGGATCACCGCCATTGAGCAGGCTGTGGTAGAGCGGCCCAAAGGCGTGGCGTTCACCGGGCGTGAAATAATCCGAATCGATCCATTCCAGCACCGCGCGCAGTTCATCGTCGGCATGGTAGAAGTCGTAGGGGTGGTAACCCGCGGCCCGGCGCGCCTCCACCTCGTCGACGGTCATGCCGAAGATGAAGATGTTGTCGTCACCGACTTCCTCTTTGATTTCGACGTTGGCGCCATCCAGCGTGCCGATGGTGAGCGCGCCGTTGAGGGCGAGCTTCATGTTGCCGGTGCCGGAGGCTTCTTTGCCGGCGGTCGAAATCTGCTCGGAGAGATCGGCGGCCGGGATGATGCGTTCGGCGAGCGACACGCGGTAATTGGGCAGGAAAACGACCTTCAGTTTGTTCTGAATCCGGGCGTCGTTGTTGATCCGGTCACCAATGACGTTGATCGCCCGGATGATGTTCTTCGCGAGGTCATATCCCGGCGCGGCCTTGGCGGCGAAGACGAAGACACGCGGCGTGACATCGAGGTCCGGGTTATGCAAGAGGCGGCGATAGAGCGCGACGATATGCAGCAGGTTGAGGTGCTGGCGCTTGTATTCGTGCAGGCGCTTGATCTGCACGTCGAAGAGCGCGTCGGGCGAGACCTCGACATCGCAGAGCTCCTGGATGAGGTCGGCGAGGTCCTGCTTGTTCTGGCGCTTGATCGCCATGAACTCCTTCTGGAAGGCGGCTTTGTCGGCGTGCTTGCCGAGGTCCTGCAACAAGTCGAGGTCGCGCACCCACTTTTCGTGGCCGAGCGTCTTGGTGATGAGGGCGGAGAGGCGCGGGTTGCAGTCGTTGAGCCAGCGGCGCGGCGTGATGCCGTTGGTCTTGTTGCGGAACTTGCCCGGGAAGAGTTCGTTGAACTCGGGGAAGAGGTCCTTCTTCAGCAGCTCGGTGTGCAGCGCCGCGACGCCGTTGACCGCGTGCGAACCGACGACCGAGAGGTGCGCCATGCGGATCTGTTTGCCGCCGTTCTCTTCGATCAGCGAGCAGATGCGCAGCTTATCCGTGTCGCCCGGCCACTTGGCGGCGACCTCCTCAAGGTGGCGACGATTGACCTCGTAGATGAGTTGCAGGTGCCGCGGCAATACCCGCTCAAAGAGCGCCACGCCCCACTTCTCCAGCGCCTCGGGCAGGAGGGTGTGGTTGGTGTAGGCAAAGGTGGCGGTGACGATTTTCCAGGCGGCGTCCCACTCCAGGTCTTCCTCGTCGACGAGGATGCGCAGCAGTTCGGCCACGGCGATGGCCGGATGGGTGTCGTTGAGCTGGATCGCGACCTTGGCGGCGAAGTTGTCCCAGCTGTTGCCCTCGACGCGCATGTGGCGGCGGATGAGATCCTTCAACGAGCAGGCGACGAAGAAGTATTGCTGCACGAGACGCAGCTCCTTGCCGTTCTCGGTCTTGTCGTTCGGATAAAGCACCTTGGAGATGGTCTCGCTGGTGGCCTTGGCCCGCACGGCCTCGACATAACCGCCGTCGTTGAAGGCGTTGAGATCGAGCGGCTTGGTGGCGCGAGAGGTCCAGAGGCGCAGGATGTTCACCGTCTCCGTGCCGTAGCCGGGCACCGGAATGTCGTGCGGCACGCCGATGAGCGTGTGTCCGCCCTGCCAGGTCGGGCGGTAGTCACCCTGGTCGTCGAAGACGTTTTCGACGTGGCCGTAGATCTTCACCTCCTGCTGATACTCCGGGTGCATGAACTCCCACGGCGTGCCGTAGATCATCCAGCTGTCGGGGTGCTCGATCTGGTTGCCGTTGGCGTCGAAAGCCTGGCGGAAGAGACCGAACTCGTAATTGATGCCGTAGCCGATGGCGGGCAGGTCGAGCGTCGCGAGCGAATCGAGGAAACAGGCGGCGAGGCGGCCGAGACCCCCATTGCCCAAACCCATGTCGTCCTCGGCGCGGCGCACCTGTTCCCATTCGACGCCGAGTTCGCCGAGCGCGGCGCGGGTTTCCTCATACACCCCGGCGTTGTGCAGGGTGCTGATGAGCAGGCGGCCCATGAGGTATTCGAGCGAAAGGTAATAGAGGCGGCGCGCGTTCTGGTCGTTGTGCACCGACTGGGTTTTGATGAGGCGATTGAGCACCCGGTCGCGCACCGCCAGCGAGGTGGCGAGCTGCCAATCGCGCGGCGTGGCCGTGCCGACGTCGCGGGCCTGGGTGTAGTTGAGGTGCCGCAGGATGGCCTCCTTCATGGAAACCTCAAAAGGCGCCTGCGTCTCGAGCGCGGTGGGCTCGGCGGAGGCGGCCGGACGAGTCTTGGCCTTGACCGGCGTGGCGGCCTTGGCGGCGGTCTTGGTCGTCTTCTTAACGGACTTGCGTGGTGGCATGGGAAAATGGGTGAAGTGTGAACCTCGATTAGAGCGGAAAAGGTGCCAAGCGCACCGCCAACGGTCACTCCCTATTTTAAGACCGATTCCCCAATGCGGCGGACATTTCCGAGAAGTCCGCAGAATGTTACCGGTCCGTCACTTCTGGAAACGTCGGGCCAGTTCGCCGTGCGACATTTCGATGAAGGTGGGACGTCCGGACGGACTCGTGAGCGGCGTGCGGCAGGCAAAAAGCTGACTCACCAGCGATCGCCAATGTTCCTCCCCGGTCTGCTCGGGCAGGCGGACCGCCTTGGCCGCGGCCAAACGGGCGAGTTCGTCGTGCGCGAGATCCGGGTTGTCCTCCGGAAAACGACCGTCGCGCAACGCGCCCAGCAAGTCACGCAGGAAGGACTCGGCGTCGGACGGCTCCATCCAGGTCGGCACGGCCTCAATCCGGAAAAAATTGCGCCCAAACTCGGCCACCTCGAAGCCGTGGCCCTCCAGAAAAGCCAGCCGATCAAGCAGCAGCGCCGCCGCGATGGGATCGAGTTCCACCGGCACCGGCAGCAACAACCGCTGACTCGCCGTCTCGCCCTGCCGGAACTCGGCCTGCAAGCGCTCAAACCACACGCGCTCGTGCGCCGCGCGGCGATGCAGCAACACCACCCCCGCGGAGGTTTCGAACAAACCATACACGCCATGCGCGAGGCCCAGAAAACGCCAACCGCGGGCGCCACCATTGCGTTCTTCGGTCGGAGTGGAACGCACGCCCTCAACGGGCGGACCGCTGGCGGGCGACTGGCGCAGCGGCCCGAGCGATGGAGCGCCCGTCTGCGACGGCGGCGGCGTGGGGGCGCGCGCCGCGATGCCTGGCGCCGGATTCGACGGCGCGGCCGGCGGTGGATTGATCGGGCGCAGCTCCGCCGGCGGAAGCGGTTCGAGATCGGCATCGCGGCCGGATGCCGGCGCGCTGTGGCCCGATTCGCCGCGCAACGCGCGCAGCCGGTCCAACACCGCGCGAATCACAAAGCTGCGCACGGCCGGCTCACTGCGAAAGCGCACCTCGCGTTTCGCCGGATGCACGTTCACGTCGACCTCGTTGGGCGGCAGCCGAAAGAACACGAAGGCCGGCGGGTAGCGGCCCTTGGGCAACGACTCGTGGTAACTTTCGATCAGCGCGTAATTGAGCGTGCGGTTGTCGACCGGTCGGCCATTGACGAAGATGATCATTTCATGCCGCGTGGAGCGCCCCACCCCGGGTTTCCCGATCAAACCCTCCAGGCTCATGGTGCTCTCCTTCGCTTCGATCGGCACGAGTTGCTCGGCGAGTTGCCGGCCAAAAATCTCGGCCACGCGATCGACCAAGGCCGGGCATTCCGGGGAACGAAAAATCA
Organism: Actomonas spartinae; assembly: GCF_051209155.1. Classification (NCBI taxonomy): domain Bacteria; kingdom Pseudomonadati; phylum Verrucomicrobiota; class Opitutia; order Opitutales; family Opitutaceae; genus Actomonas; species Actomonas spartinae. The sequence continues at coordinate 1,042,065 of NZ_JBPJGB010000002.1, read as the reverse complement.
CCCGCCCGTCCTCGATGAGCGTGAACGCCACCCCCGGGCTCGCCAGCGCGTAGAGCCGCACCCCGGCGACAATGTGCGCGGCCTCAGTCTGGTCGCGCTTGAGGAACTTGCGGCGCGCCGGCACCGAGTTGAACAGATGGGCCACCTCAATGCGGGTGCCCACCGGCCGGCCGCAGTCACGCACGTGCACGATCTTGCCGCCGTTGACGAGCACCTCGGTGCCGAGCTCCTCGCCTTCCGCCCGGGTCTGCAGGGTAAACTTCGAAACCGACGCGATCGACGGCACCGCCTCGCCGCGAAAGCCAAAGCTGCCGAGCACGTCGAGATCGGCCGCCTCGTTGATCTTACTGGTGGCGTGGCGCTCGAGCGAGAGCAGCGCGTTGTCCCGGTTCATGCCGTGGCCGTTGTCCTCCACCCGCATGAGCGAACGCCCCCCGTGCCGAAACTCGACCTCGATGCGCGTCGCGCCGGCATCGAGCGCGTTCTCCACCAGCTCCTTCACCACCGCCGCCGGACGCTCAATCACCTCGCCGGCGGCGATCTGATTGGCAACTCGGTCAGGCAGGATGCGGATATCGGGCATGCGAAGGTTCACTCAAGCCCACCGCCCGGTTCTCGCTCACGCAACGCTTATCCCCATCCGGTTCCCGACCCCACTTTGGGGGAGCGACGAACACCCATCACGAAAGCAGGGGCGTCCCCCTCGCTCTCGGATGGGGGGCGGGATCAGCCCTGGGCGAGCGCGTGCTGCAACGCCTGATTGCTCATCGCCTCGCCGTTGAGGTTCCAGGCGCCGTCGACCGTGTGCACGACGTTGAAGTAGATGTTGTCCTTGGGTTGTCGACCGCCGGAAAGCTCATGGATGATGTCCACCGCATCCTGGCCGAATCCTTTTTGCACCTCGCGTGAAGCCATGGCGAAGGACGGCACTTTCCATTCGATCCAAGCGCCGCGAAACGCTTCGCCGCCGGAAAAACTGTGGCCCTGGGCCACGACCTGCACGTTGGCGGTGACGTTGGGTTTCATAACCCGGTTTTCGGTCAACCCGTGCCGATCCAAAAACGCCTGGGTAAGGCGCTGAATGGCGGTCGGGATACTTTCGGCCGGAATGACTCCGTCCGTGAGGGTGAGGGTGAGCGGCATAACTGACTCCTGTTCTATTTTCTGGTTTATCGGTTTGGGTGAAGGCGGGTCGGCCCGTTTGAACCGCCCCCGGCGAAAGCCTGATTTATTTGAAGCGTTCGCTACAAAACTAACGACTTGCCTTTGCGCAAGTTTTTTGGAGTCTTCCCTTCAAAATAAATCACCGATGGGAAGACCACGTAAGATTGCCGAAACTGACGCGATCGCCCGCGCCCTGCGGGTGTTCTGGGAAAAGGGCTACGACCGGGCCTCGATCAACGATCTCGGACAAGCTGTCGAGATGGGGCCGTCGAGCCTCTACAACGCGTTTGGCAGCAAGGCTGCGCTCTTCGAAAAAACGCTCGAGCACTACGTCGCCACCCACACGACCTTTGTCGACGAGCTGCTCGGCGCCAACGACACTGATCCCGAACCCACCCTGCGTCGTCTGCTGCACGCGGCCGTGGCGCTTTACACGAGCAAAAACACTCCGCGCGGTTGCGCCATGATGGAAGGCGGGGGCGTCGACGCATCCCCTCAGTCTGAAGGTGGTATCATCGCCCGCCGCTATCGGCAGAGTCTGGAAAAAACCCTGCGCGCCTATTTGCAGAAACACCCGGCGCGCCACCTGTCCAACGACCCCGCCATCCTGGCCAAATACCTCGTGGGGATGATGCGCGGTCTGTCCCAACTCGCGCGCGACGGCACCGCCAAAGCCGACCTGCAACGTATCGCCGACCAAGCCGTGGCGAGCTGCTTCCGCGGCTGAAGACCTGTCACACGCGAACCGCGGAATGCCTCAGGATTGAGTTGGTTCGGGCAACTCAAGGTGCCGCCGTTCGATCGTGCGGATGCGTTCGCGGAAAACCTGATACCAGCGCGGCAGGTCTTCGCCCTCGACCCAAAAGATCCGGTCGCGCCACTCCGCCGGGAGTTCGAGCTCCACCACCGGCACGTCCACGCGCTCGCTCATGGTGGGCTGCGGGATGTAGCTGGGGAACAGGTAGAGCCCGTCGTCGATGACCTTCGGTTCCACCATGGCGAGGAACACCGGCTCGTTCGGGGCCGACAAGCGCAGGCGCACGATTTCTTCGTCGGCGGAGATCACCGAAACCTTGGTGCCGTAGGCCGGCGATGCCACGTCGACGAAGCGGGTGCTCTTCGGGGCGATGCAACCGCCGAGCCACAGGCACGCCCCGAGCACCAGACCGAGACCGGCTCTGCGGTGGGGGTGAACCGAAGCACGTTTCATGGCAGGCCCTTGGTCAGCGGTTTTCGGCCGCAGGTTCCTCCCGTTTCGGCGGATCCAAGCTGAGCAGACCCACCAGATAGGTCGCAGCGCGAAACGGTCGCAGCACGGCGTGCCCGATCACCAGCGAGGCCGGCGCTTCCTTTTCATCCTCCGGCAAGCGGACCAACAGCGACGACAACACCATCACGCCAACCATCAGGAGGATAAAAAACGCCATCAAGACCTGCGGGTTGAGCGTCGCTTCCCCCGCCGGCCCCTGCCCCTTCAACACCAGTCCCCAAAGAATCGGGGACAGTCCGCCCAGGCACGCCGTCACCGCGCCATGGACGCTCACCATCACGGTGCGTTCCCGCTCCTCCACGACCTGCGCCAGGTATTTCAGCCCGGCAATCGTCCAGCACGCCGCGGCCAGCCCCAGCACGAAGTAGGCGGTGTAAATTCCGCCGATGGCCTGCCAGCCACCGAGCAGATACGCGGTCCAGGCCGCTCCCACCACGAGGTAGAGCATCATCGACAGCAGGAAAAACGGCCGCGCCCCTTTGTCATCGATGCGCCGGCGAATGAGTCCCGCCGCCACGATCACCCCGCAATACCGCAGCACCTCAAACGACATGATCTGCCCCGCGCCCAATTGCGGCCCCACTTTCAGAAAGTAAGCCAGAAACGGAGGAATCGGCGTCGTCACCACCCCGTAGCTGACCGCCAACCACAGGTAGCGGCGAAAGACCGAAGGCCGAAACATGTGCCGCGGCGTGTCCCGCCACAGTTGCCCCAGGCCGATCGGATCCGGTTTCGGCGCCTCCGGCAGCCGCCGCAGTGACATGAAGCTCAGGTAGGACCCCACCAAGGCGATGCCGTATTGGATCAACAGCGCGGTGAAAATCGGCAGACGGGCAAACAGCGAAACGCTGGCGATGAGCGTCGCCACCCCCGCCACGCCGGAGATGAACTGATCGCTGCCAAAATAACGTCCCCGGGCCTTCGGGGGCAGAATCGCATACAGCCACGGCATGATCGACGCCGCGCCGATGGTGCGAAAAAAGCAGAACCAAAACACACTCCCCACCAGCGCCGGGGCCATCCACGGCTGCACCCCCCAGCGCGGCGCCACGATTGCGAGCCACACCGGCACGACGAGAAAAAGGCTGCGGGAGGCCCAGCCGCCCAGCATCACCCGCTTGTATCCAAAACGTGGTAACAGCGTCGTCGCCACGATCTGCAACGGGGTCAGCACGAACACAAACGAGTAGGCCAGCCCCACCTGCAGGGACGACGCCCCGAGCGCTTCGCAGAACAGCACCATCGGCGTGCCGATGCCGATCTGCCAGGTCATCGCGTTGAACGCGCCGAAAAGCAGCCCGGGCCGGAACGGCACCAGCTCCGGATCGCTCTTTTCGGTGGGCAGGAGCCGCGGGATCATCGCGCGGCCGGGTTCATCAGCCAAGACGCTTGCGCCAGCGCGCGAGCTGCTTCTTCACCTGTTTCGGTCCCGGCATGCCAGTGCCGCGACGACGGTCGGCCGCGCGCTTGAGATCAAAGACCGAAGCCCAGTCGTCACCGAGCGCCGGGTGAATTTTCTGCACCTCGGCCGTCGGCAGTTCGTTGAGCGGCAAGCCGGTGGTTTCGGCCAGTTTGACCACCGCGCCGACGACGTGATGCGCCTCGCGGAAAGGCACGCCGTGCTCGACCAGGTAGTCGGCCAGATCGGTGGCGAGCAGCGCCGGATCGGCCACCGCCGCCGCGCACTTGTCGCGCCGGATCTTGGCCCCGGCCACCGTGCCGGCGACGACCGCGAGGCAGGTCATGGTCTGGTCAAAGCTGTCGAAGACCGGCGGCTTGTCCTCCTGCAGGTCGCGATTGTAGGTGAGCGGCAGCCCTTTGACCATGGTGAGCAGGGTCGTGAGGTTGCCGTGCAGGCGCGCCGCCTTGCCCCGCAGGAGTTCGCAGGAATCGGGATTCTTCTTCTGCGGCATGAGCGACGAGCCGGTGCAGAACGTATCCGGTAAACTGATATAACCGAACTCGCTGCTCGACCACAGGATGAGATCCTCGGCGAGCCGCGAAAAGTGGGTGCCGACCAGCGCGCAGGCGGTGGCGAATTCCACGAACACGTCGCGATCGGCGACCGTATCCATCGAGTTCTGGGTCACGCGCGGACGGCCTTTTTCGTCGACGAAGCCGAGCGCCTTGGCGGTGAACTCGCGGTCGATCGGCAGCGTCGTGCCGGCGAGCGCGCCGGAACCGAGCGGGCACCAGTTGGCATGTTTGGCCACCCCGGCAAAACGCGCGCGGTCGCGCTCAAACATTTCCAAATAGGCCGCGAGGTGATGGGCGACCTGCACGGGCTGGGCGCGTTGGAGATGGGTGTAACCGGGAATCATCACCTCGCCGTCACGTTCGGCCAGCGCGAGCAACGCGTGCTGCGCTTCGGCCAACCGGGCGTCGATCTCGCCGCAGGCCCACTTGAAGAAGAGACGCATGTCGGTCGCGACCTGATCGTTGCGGCTGCGCGCGGTGTGCAGCTTGGCGGCGGCCGGCACGCGCTTGGTGAGGGCCTGTTCGATGTTCATGTGCACGTCCTCAAGGGCGGCCTGCCACTTGAACTTGCCGGCGGCGATCTCAGCGCCGATTTCGTCGAGTCCCCGGTGAATGGCGTTGCGCTCCTTGGCGGTGATAAGGCCGACATGCGCGAGCATGGCCGAGTGCGCTTTGCTGCCCGCGATGTCAAACGGCGCCAGACGCGCGTCAAACGAGACGGACTCGCTGAACGAGAGCATGAGTTCGGCGGGGCCGGCGGAGAAACGCCCACCCCAGGTCGCTTGATTTTTACGGGCCATGGTCGCGCGAGCACACGCGCGGCGCCGGGGGCGCGCAACGCGAAAGATGTGACCCCACAAATGAGAAGATTCGATTGCGGCTGCCGCACCAGCTCGCACGCTGCAAATCATGTGGCGTCGTTGTGTGTGCGTGCTCGGTCTGTTGATCGGCCTCTCTGTTCGCGGAGAGGACGTCGTTGTTCCGACGGAGCCGACCGAGCCCCTGCCGGACTATTACCGGGAAGCGACCGTGGATACCGCTCGCACTTCGATCTACATCGGCGCGGTGACCCTGCGCATGCCGCCCTTCGAACGCGAAGGCGCAATCTATTCCTCCACCTACTCGGCCAAAGTCTTCCCGTTTTTCTTCTACAACGAGGCCGGCACGCTCTCGATCACCCTCAGCGACGAGGAGCTCCGCCAACTGGCCGCCGGGGAACGGGTCTATTTTAAAGGCGAGGCCTTCAACAAGGAAGGTGAGCCCCGTCGGGTCGAGGGCCAGGCCGATCCGGCCGATGCCCGTTCGGGTAAAATCAAGGTGCGGGTGTGGGTCTCCAAGAACATCGAACTCATCTTCAACACCACGTATCGGTTCACCGGGGACGAAACGCTGAGCGGTTGAGTCCCCGGCCCGCTGCCCGCTGCGGGGATCTTTAAGCGGACTCCGTGGGCACGTGTTGCCGCACAAAGCGCATGAAAGCGCCCATGGAAAAGGGCTTTTGCAGGAAGCCCGTCGCGCCGGAGCGCTGCACGGCGTCCTTTAGCTTCGGCTCCAGGTGACCGCTCATGATCACCACCGCGGCATCGGCCCGGATCTCACGCATGCCGGTGAAGACCTCCCAGCCATTCATCTTCGGCAAAACCAGATCGCAGATCACCAGATCAAATCCACCACAAGCATCCCGAAACGCCTGCAACGCCGAACCGCCGTCCTTGAAACCGACGGCGTGGTAACCACTGCGTTTGAGCGTTTCCACGATCGTATCGAGCAAGCCGGCTTCATCGTCGATGACCATCACCCGGCGGCCCTGAACTGCGGGAGCGGCCCCGGCAGGTTGGCGCACCTGCGGGCCAGCAAACGCTTCCGCTTCAATCGACCCGATGGGCAGGGTTACCGTGAACGAAAGACCACCGTTGGACAAGGTGCGCTGCGCCAGGAAACCGCGATGCGCACCGACGATGCGCTCCACCATCGTGATACCCAGATCGTGGACGGGGCGCGCATCGCCCAAGTCGGACCCGGTGAAGGGTTGCCGACTCGCCGTGCGCGGGCGGCCCGGGTGGCTGATTTCGATGACGGCGTAACGTTCATCCGTCGCGTGTGAATAATCGCGCGCAACCTCCTCGCCGGTCAGACTGAGCGAGCGGATCCGCACCGGCCGCAGGCCCTCCGGATCGATCGCGTGCACCCGCTGGAGAAGTTCGTCAAACGCGTCACTCAACTGGGTTTGATCCACGGGCACATTTTGCAGCGACCGATGCAGTGAAAGATCCAACTCGATCGCCCGCTCGCCGATGTGGCCCCGCAGGTGCTCCATGCGCTGCTCGATAAACTCGTTGAAGGACACCGGGCGCAGCACCGGGTCCGGTCGCCGGGCCAAGTAAAGCGACTGACGCACCAAAGTGGAGGCGCGTTGCACCGCGCCTTCGACGCCATCGCTCACCACCCGCACCCGACGGCCATCGACCACGCCTTCCTGCAGCAGTGCCGTGTAACCAAGAATGATGGAAAGCAGGTTGTTGAGATCGTTGCTGATCGCCGAAGCCAGCGCGTTGAAGTTCTCCGCCCGATGCAGCGACTCCAACTGTTGGTCGGACCGCACCATATCCCCCAGGTCCACCAAGGTGATCAACCGCAGCACCCGCCCGTCGCCCGCCTTGAACCGCGCGTTGCGGACATAGCCGGAAACCGGCCGACCGCGGCGATGTTGAAAACGCATGTCGCGCCCCAACCAGACCGTCGCCGGAGCATTTTCCACCAAAGCCCGATGCAGGGCCTTCATCTCGATCACGGCATCCGGCGGATGCAGTTGGCTCAGGCTCAAGCCCGGGAGCTCCGACGTATCGTAGCCCAAGGCCTGGGCAAAGGCGCGGTTGCCCCCCAGCACTCGGCCCTCTTCATCGACGAGACACAGGCCGGCGGCGCTCAAATGCCACACCTCCTCAGTCAAGGCCGCCAACTCCGGCGGCAACTCCACCCCCGGTGCAATGGTCGGACCCGGAAAAGGCGCGTCACTCTTCATTTCCCCGCGCCCTCCCCTGCACCTTGCCACCCCGTTCCGCTCAAGCCCGCCAACAGCCGACACACCCCGCGCTCGGCAAAGCGCCGGGAACATGGTGCGGGATCATCCCAAAAGGCACGGAAGGTAATCATAAGAAATACAGAGGCTGGCGCGCCCGGAGGGATTCGAACCCCCGACCACTAGCTTAGAAGGCAAGTGCTCTATCCACCTGAGCTACGGGCGCATCAAACGGTGATGCAAACCGTTAGAACTCCCCAACTTCAACGACAAGGGGAATTACCCGCAATTCGCTGCAACGCAACCTGCCGCCGAGCCATGGTCCGCTTTAAACTCGTGGCTGATCAATGGTTCCGACCAGATGTGGACATGCCCCACCCCACCTTCGATTTGACTGGCCGTCGCGCGCTGATCACCGGCTCGTCCCAAGGCATCGGCCTGGCCCTCGCACGCGGTCTGGCCATCGCCGGCGCTCAGGTTGTGCTGAACGGACGCGACGAGAACAAACTCAAGGCCGCTCGGGACCAGCTCATCCCCCAGGGCCTCGACGTGACTGTGGCCGCCTTCGACGTGACGGACTCCGCCGCAGTCGAAGCGGCGGCGACCGCACTCGGCGACGTGCACATCCTGATCAACAACGCCGGCATTCATCGGCGCGGTCCGCTCACCGACCTGTCGGTGGAGGATTGGCAGGCGGTGTTGGACACCAATCTCACGGCCGCCTTCCGCGTCGCCCGCGCCTTTGCTCCCGCCATGATCACGCGGGGGAGCGGCAAGATCATCAACGTTTGCTCCATCATGAGCCAGCTCGCCCGCCCCACCACCGGCAACTACGCCGCGTCCAAGGGCGGCCTCGCCATGCTCACCAAAGCGATGGCCGCCGAATGGGCGCCCCACGGTCTGCAAATCAACGGACTCGCGCCCGGCTACATCGACACCCCGCTCAACGCCCCCTTGGTCGGCGACCCGAAATTTAACGCCTGGGTCACCGGCCGCACCCCGGCCCGACGCTGGGGGCAACCCGACGACTTGGTCGGACCAGCGGTCTTTCTCGCGTCCCCCGCGTCCGACTACGTGAATGGCCAAATCCTCACCGTCGACGGCGGCATGACCGCGGTGGTGTAGCGCGAAGTTTCGCCCACGATCATGAACAACGTCGTTCGCACCACGATTTTGACTCTGCTGGCCGCAGGTATCGTCGGCGCCGTGGTCTATCGGCATCTTCGTGTGGAGCGCTCGTGGTTGGCCGACCTGCCGGTTCCGCTCGCCAACCAAGGGGTGCTGCCCCTGCTGACCTCCGATCTGCCGGAGGATTTGTCCCCTTATCGCGAAGAAATGCAGAACCATGAGGGACAGGCTGCACCTTGGGAGAACAGAACCCCGTCTCACGTCATCTCGTTGCTGCCCGGTGCCCACACCAACTTCTACCATCACGACCCGACCAGCGGTTTGGAAATCGCGCTCTTGCGTCGGTCTGCCCCCGGGCCCGCAGCGTATTTTTTCGGTTGGAGGGAAAATGCATTGGCCGAATGGCGCCCTGTCACGGCACCGGGATCATCGCGAGTCTCGGGGATTCCCACCCCTGTGCCCAGTCGGTCCGGTCGTCTCATCCTGACGGGCGGAGGCTTCCCTGGTCATTTGGTCGAAATCGACTTTCGGCACAACACCTCGAAACAGCTTTGCGCGGGCCAGGTTCTGGGACTGAGTCCGGACCGAAACCACCTTGCGTTCACCGCGCACCCTACGGAACCAACCTATCGATCACTGAGAGGCGACGCCATGCGAGATCTGTTCCTCTGGAATCTCGACGCCGGGCACATCGTTCGCATCGCCCGCCTGATGGATAGCGACCCGAGTTCCGGTCGGTCGTGGAGTGCCACTTGGTCCGACGATTCCCGAGTGCTGTTCGTGCGCGGAAACGCGGCCCGGCAGGGATCGTTTCAATGGATCTACGACACGCATACGGGTAGGCTCCAAGATATCACGATGACCAAAGTGGATTGATCGACGGATCATGAAAAAAAGTTCCGGAAGAGCGCTTGACTTGCCTCAAGTGGATTCTACGGTCTCGCCTCCTTTCCCCTCACGGGGTGGTAGCTCAGTTGGTTAGAGCGTCTGCCTGTCACGCAGAAGGCCGCGGGTTCGAGTCCCGTCCATCCCGCCATTTTTTAAACCTCCGGTCACTCGGAGGTTTTTTCGTGCGCGCGTTCCTCACACCCCGGACTCGAGCCGCGGCCCGGTCGGCTACGCCGACCCCGCGGGTGTCAAACCACGCCCTCCCGGGCGCAGACGAGTCTCGTCCATCCCGCCATTTTATACCTCCGCTTCGTCGGAGGTTTTTTTGCGCCCCCGCAGCACCTATCCCAAGCCTCGAGCCGCGGCCCAGCCGGATGCGCCGGCCCCGCGGGTGTCAAACCACTCGCCTTGCGGCTCGCAGACGAGTCCCGTCCATCCCGCCATTTTATACCTCCGCTTCGTCGGAGGTTTTTTTGCGCCCCCGCAACACCTATCCCAAGCCTCGAGCCGCGGCCCAGCCGGATGCGCCGGCCCAGCGGGTGTCAAACCACTCGCCTTGCGGCTCGCAGACGAGTCCCGTCCATCCCGCCATTTTATACCTCCGCTTCGTCGGAGGTTTTTTTGCGCCCCCGCAGCACCTATCCCAAGCCTCGAGCCGCGGCCCAGCCGACTGCGCCCCAAGTTCAATCCAGTCCGTTCAGCTCCGTTGAGATAACGGTAAACAGACCCCAACGGGTCCACCCAAGTTCAAGTATCTTGCAAATCAGGCAAGCGTCTGGGAGACCGGCCAGCCTCGACTCTCTGCTCATGCCGTTCCGCTACATCGACACCCACGTTCACTTCTGGGACCGCGATCTCCTGCCTTATCCTTGGCTCGATCCCTTGCCGAAAATCAGCGCGCCGCATATCCCGGCGACTTACCAAACCGAGACGCGCGAGACGCCCCCGACCAAGATCGTGTTTCTGCAATGTGTGGGTGAGATGGCCAGTTGGCGGGCTGAAGTTGAGTGGATCGAACGGCTCGCGCTCGATGATCCCCGCATCGCGGGCATCGTCGCCACCGCCCCCCTCGACGCCGGCGAAAACACCGTGCGCATCCTCGACGAATTGGCCGAACGTCCGCTCGTGCGCGGGGTGCGCCACAACACCCAGGACGAGGCCCTCGGCTACGCGAAGTCCCGGGCCTACATCGCCGGTTGTCGCGCCGCCGGCGAACGCGGGCTGTCGGTCGACCTTTGCTGCTATCACCCCCAGCTCGCCGATCTCACGGCGCTCACCCTCGCCTGCCCGAACACCCAATTTATCCTCGACCACCTCGGTAAACCCGGCATCCGCGACGGCCTCATCGAGGACTGGAAACGCGACCTCACCTCGCTCGCCGCGCAGCCCAATATCTGGGCCAAACTTTCCGGTATCGTCACCGAGTCAGACTTCGATCACTGGACCATCGAGGACCTGCGGCCCTACGTGCAGCACTACCTCGCAACCTTTGGCCCCGATCGCGTGATCTTCGGCAGCGACTGGCCGGTCGTGAAACTTGCCTCTTCCCACGCCCAATGGCTGGCCACCGCCCGGGAGCTGACCGCCGCCTTGGACGAAGACGGGCGCGACAAAATTTTCTACCGCAACGCGACGGACTTCTACCGCCTCGGCTGAGGAGGCTCAACCGGCGCGCAAAACGCTTTGCCACAACTGCGTCTCGCCCGGCAATCCGTGTTGGGTGAGGGACGCCGCGATCTCCTTCTCCGACGGCTCGCGCACCTCATGCCGCGGGTCGCCGGGCAACTCCGGCCGCACCCGCCGGGTGAGCGCCCAACAGGCCCAGGCGCGCCAGGTGCGCAGCTCGCGACGCGGTTCATTCATGCGGTCAGCGTAGTGCTGAAAATGCACCCGCGGATTCCCGCAAAATATATCCGGTGGCACCTCCCGGAGGATCCACGCCATCGCGGCATAGGGCATCGGCCACGAGCCGATCACCGCATCGTCCGCCGACACATCCGCGCCCATCGCCCGATCGAGGCAAAGGATCGCGCGCGCGGGCAATCGCTGCTGCCACAGGTAGTGACCGTATTCCAGCGCCGTGCCGTAAAACGCCGCGCCGCGCGAGGCGCCCAGCGGCGAATACACCCGATAGTCCATCTCGGGCCGAGGCGTCGGTAGATACGGGCAGGAGGGCAACAACATGCCATTGGAGGTGACCGCCGCGTCGGAAGGCGTCAATCCCCACCCCGAGCCGGTCCCCGCGAGGACTTTGTCTTCGCACTTCCCTCGACCGCACCCGCTTCCCATTGTCCGCACCGTGCCGCCCGCCGCCGACGTTCCTCCCGACACTTCCGATGACACCGCGCAATCAATACGCGGCTGGAATCGCCTCGCCCTGTGGCTGTTGGGCAACCTGCTCCGGCTGTGGGCTCGCACCATCCGGATCGAGATCGATGACGCCTCGCGCCGAGCCCTCGGTCGCCGCGACCGGCCCATCGCCCTGGTGGTCTGGCACAATCGACTCTTCATGGGCGCCGAGTGCGTCCGGCGGTATCGGGGCGGCCAACCCTTTCACGGCCTCGTCAGCGCCAGCAAGGACGGCGCATGGCTGGTGGGCTTCTTTGAAATGGTCGGCATCAAGGCGATTCGCGGTTCCTCCAGCTGGGGCGCGCGCGAGGCGGCCAGCGCCATGATCGAAGCCTCGCGAACCGGACACGACATTGGCATCACGCCGGACGGTCCGCGTGGCCCCTGCTACGAATTTAAGCCCGGCGGCCTCATCATTGCCCGCCGCGCGCAAGCGCCGATGATTCTGGTGGGCATGGACTTTGACGGCCCGTTGAAACAGTTGCGCAGTTGGGACCGCTTCATCATCCCCGCGCCCTTCAGCCGAATGACCCTGCGCTGCGAAGAGCAGGACCCAACCACCCTGCCCAAGGACCGCAGCGCCGCCATCGAACAACTCACGGCGCGCATGCACGCCCTCAACGGCTCGCGCCACTAAAACAAAAAGACGCCCCGGCAAACCGGAGCGTCTCTGGTGCAGAATACGCGTGGTGCTCCGAGATCAGAACCCGGGCTCGATCACGACCGAGCTGCCGGGCTCGACCACGAAGTCCTCGCCCGAGCTCCAGCTCAGGTCATTGACCAGGAACTTGAACACGACTGGCACGGTCGCGCCCGTGAGCGTGATGGACCACTCGTCGTCGCCCACGCAGTTCATCGGCACGCCACCGTCCCAGGAAAGACCCGGGCCGCTGCCGCGCACGTGCAAGGTGTTGCCGAAGCCGATGTCGATCTTCGCGGTGATGACCGTTTTCGATTCCGCCGGTTTGGCCGCGGCGGTTTTTTTCGTGGTCGTCTTCTTGGCGGCGGCCGGTTTTTTCACCGCGGCCTTCTTCGCGACGGTTTTCTTGGCCGCCGGAGCCGGGGCGGGGGCCGGGGTCGCCTTGGCGGCCGGTTTCGAAGCGGGAGCAGCAGCCTTCTTGGTGGCGGCCTTTTGCGTTCCCACTGCCTTTTTGGGGGCGGTCTTCTTGGCCTGTGGGGCGGCAGGCGAGGTGGTCTTGGTGCTCTTTTTCATGGTTCGTGACGATGTGTGTGAAATGACTGGCAAACGACCTTTGCGCTGCCGCGTCAGCGAGAAGCAATAGCAAATTGAAGACCAAGCGTCGCGACGCTTTTTATTTTCCCGGCTGTCACCTGAGTCCCGCGGCGGTAGCTCATTTCGCCAGCTCTGCGACCAGCCTTCGCCTTCGCATCGGGCTGGACTCGTCAGCCGAAGCTTCAGCGACGCCACAGCCGCTTGTTGGCGAAAGCCCGACCGGAGCCCGACTTGAGGTAGAGCTCAAATTCACGGGCTGCTCCGACATCGTCGAACGCAACGTAGGTCACGAGCCGCCACGGCTTGTGTTTGGCGGTGTGAGGCGATTGCCCCCGGTTGTGCGCGTTCAATCGCGATTTCAGATCATCGGTCAGTCCAATGTAACGCTCTTTTGCGCCTTCCACTGACTCAATGAGGCAGACGTAATGCATGCCCGGTGATTTCTCGATGGTCCCGCCGGCCCTCCTTCGCTCTGCGAGCTACGGCGGGCAGCCTTCGCCTTCGCTTCGGGCTGGCCTCGCCAGCCGAAGCTTCAGCGACGCCACAGCCGCTTGTTGGCGAAAGCCCGACCGGAGCCCGACTTGAGGTAGAGCTCAAATTCACGGGCTGCTCCGACATCGTCGAACGCAACGTAGGTCACGAGCCGCCACGGCTTGTGTTTGGCGGTGTGAGGCGATTGCCCCCGGTTGTGCGCGTTCAATCGCGATTTCAGATCATCGGTCAGTCCAATGTAACGCTCTTTTGCGTCTTCAACTGACTCAATGAGGTAGACGTAACGCATGCCCGGTGATTTCTCGATGGTCCCGCCGGCCCTCCTTCGCTCTGCGAGCTACGGCGGGCAGCCTTCGCCTTCGCTTCGGGCTGGCCTCGCCAGCCGAAGCTTCAGCGAAGGCTGGTGGAGCTGAGGGGAATCAAACCCCTGACCTCTTCATTGCGAACGAAGCGCTCTATCAACTGAGCTACAGCCCCATTTACCCAAAGGGAGCGCAGTTGTGAGAAACTCGCATCGTGGAGTAAACACCTTTTTAGCCCCCGGGCTCATCCTCGCTCCCACCGCGAGATCGGGCGGTGCGAAAAAAGCAGGCACATTTTTTTGGATATATTTTGAACGATTTCCGCCCGAGCCCGTCTGTCCCCCTGTAAGTCCTTTGTTCTTTTTGCCTAGTTCATAGTTTGTAGTTTGATAAGTCGGCAAGGGCGTCGGGTTTTTCCCGACGCCCTTACTGTTTCTCGCAACCGAACAGCAAAATCTGGACGGCCCTTGCTCAGTTGAGCAGGGTTGGCGCGCATTTCGCCCCTCGATGCCCGACTTCCGCGTTTTCTGCCCATCACCCCACCCTTCGCAGGAATTTCTGGAGCTGAGCGCGTCTGAATCCCATCACTTGGTGACCGTGAATCGCGCACGCACCGGCGATCCCGTGGTCGCATTCGACGGCACCGGACAGGAATGGCGCACCGAACTCGAGCGGGCCGATCGCCGCGCGGCGCGGCTCAAGATCGTGGCCCCCCTGCCCGTCCGCCCACTGCCCTGCGCCATCACCCTTGCGCAAGCCGTGCCGAAGGGCGCGGTCATGGATGCCATCGTGCGTCACGCGACGGAAATTGGCGTCCGCCGCATCGTCCCGCTGCACACGGAGCGCACACAGGTGCAATGGGACGAAAAGCGACAGGGCCGTAAGCGTGAGAAATGGGAGACCGCCGCACTGGAGGCCGCCAAGCAATGCGGCAATCCGTGGCTTCCCCGCATTGACGAGCCGATGGATTTCGCCGCCGCCGTCAACGACCTCGTGTCGACGCATGACCATTCGCTTGTCGCGAGCCTGCACCCGGGGGCCGAGGACCTGTTCTCCACCGTCAGCGCTTGGCGCACGGCCACTCCCTCTGCCCCGCGCAGGGTGCTGTGGTGGGTCGGTCCGGAAGGCGATTTCACCCCGGCGGAGATGGCGAACCTTACCGCCGCCGGCGCGCAGCCCGTCTCTTTGGGTCCACTCGTGCTGCGCTGCGACACCGCCGCGACCTACGCCCTCGCCGTCATCAGCGCGGCGCTAAATCCCTGATGCTCACGTCGCGACTCTCCTCCCTGTCGTTTCGCACGTGGCTGATCCTCGGCACCGGCATTTGGTCGCTTATCCTCGTCACCGTGACCGGCACCTTGATCAACCGGGTCACCGCGTCGTCCGATGCCGCTGTGACCGAGGTCAACTTGAACGATCGCCTGGATCGCGCCTCCTTTCGCTTCCAACAGCTGCTGCAAGCCGCCGAATTGAGCATTCGGTCCACCGCCCGGTTCACCCCCGCCTCGGCCACGCCGAGCGAAGCGGTCTGGCGCGACATCCTGCAACGCTCCATCCCGGTGCTCGAACAGCGACCGGAGCTCACCCGACTCGGCTACTCCAGCGCCACGACCGGCGAATACGGGTTCCTCTGGCGGGAGGAATCCGGCCGGCTGCTGCTGCACCTCGCCACTCGCCAACCCGACGGCACGCTGCGCCAACGCCGTTACAGCGCGCCGGGATTCGGTTCCCTGGAACTCATCGAAACCCTGCCGGCCGGCACCCCGCTCGAGTCCTTTCCCCTGCCCTCCTCCGGCGCGCCGGCCGAGGAGGCTGAATCGTTCTACTGGAGCACCGTGCACCACCTCCGCGGCATTTCCCCCGCCATCGGCGTGACCTGCGTCCTGCCCGCCCCGCTCAATGGCGATGGCATCGTCCCCGGGTATTGGTGGGCTGAATACGACCTCACGCAGCTGCACCGTTTCACCGTGGCGGTCCAGGAAGAGACCGGCCTGCGCATTTCGATCTTCGATCATCAGCGCAACCCACCACTGTGGGTGGGTCACCACAACCGCGCCGCCATCGCCGGTCTGCCCAGCATCAGCGCCCTCGCGGATCTGCCGGCCAGCGACGCGATTCTCAATCCGATCCTGCACGACTCCGAGCGCTCCCCCGCGGCCAGCCCGAGCCCGGTGACCTCCGCCCAAATGGGTCAACAACTCTGGTTCGCCCGCCAACAATACCTGCCTGCGCCCTACGACCGTTGGAGTATCATCGGCGCAACCCCAGGCTCCGGTGAGGCGGCGACGAACGGCATCACGTCGACTCCACTCTACCTTGGCATCGCCGTCGGCGGCAGCGTCATGAGCATTCTGCTCGCCTGGTTGATCGCCCGGCTGCTCTCCCGTCCGATCGAGTCACTGTCTGCCTCGGTCGAAACCTTCGCCACCACCGGTGTCATCGACATCACCGACACCCCGGCGCCGCGGGAAATCCAGGACCTGCGCCTGGGGCTCCGCGAACAGGGACGCAACCTGCTCAATCGCCAAAAGCAGTTGGCCGAGATCAACGCCAACCTGCAGCGCCAGGTCGACCAACGCCTGAGTCACGAGGCCACCCTCACCGCCATCTTCGACAACACCCCGTTCGACATTTGGACCACCGACGCCAACGGCACCTACACCTACCAGAACCGCCTTGCCCAGGATCTGCACGGTGACGTCATCGGTAAACGCGTCGACGAAATCGAAGATGAGGCCAGCCTCGTGCAGGACCGCATCGAACGCACCCGGCGCGTGCTCGCGGGTGAAATCATGAGCGCCGACACCGTCGAGGATACGCCTCGTGGCCGCCGCTATTTTCACGTGGTGGAGGCACCGATTCTGCGAGAGGGCGAAGTGGTCGGCACGCTCGGCGTGAAGATCGATCTCACCGAACAGCGCCGCGCCGAAGCCGCGTTGCGCGACAGCCAACGCCGCATCAGCCGGCACCTCGAAAACACCCCGCTCGGGGTGGTTGAGTTCGACGAGAAGTTCCGCATTCGCAGTTGGAACGCTTCCGCCGAAGCCATCTTTGGCTGGAAGGCCGAAGAGGCCATCGGTCGCCTTGGCAGCATGATCGTCGCACCGGCCGATCAGGACCAGGTCACCGCTACCTGGCGCACCCTGTTGGCCACCCCCGAAGGCTCTCGCAACTTCAACCAAAACCTCACCAAGGACGGCCGTATCATCGACTGCGAGTGGTATAACACCCCCATCGTCGACCCCGAGGGGAAGATCGTCGGCGTGTCGTCGCTCGTGCTCGATGTGTCCGATCGGCTCATGGCCGAGCGCCTCTTCCGCGATTCCGAAGAGCGCTTCCAACGGGTGTTTCACCTCTCGCCCGCTCCGCAGGTCATCGCCAGCTACCCCGACGGACGCATCATCGACGTCAACCAGGCCTGGCTCACCACCTTCGGCTACAACCGCGAACAGATCATCAACCGCAATGGTCTGGAGCTGAACCTGTGGAGCGATCCCGCCGACCGGCAGCGTTTACTGCGCACCTTGGATTCCACCGGCAGCTTCCCGCCCCAAACCCTGCAAATGCGCGACCACGCCGGCCAGGACCGCACCGTCCTGTTCAGCGCCGCGCGCGCCCGTCTCAGCGACAGCGAGTGTGTGGTGATTTCCGAAACCGACGTCTCCGAACGCATCGCCACCGAGAAGGCCTTGCGCGAGAACCGGCAATTGCTCGAAACCCTCGTCGCCCAGCTCCCCGGTCTCTCCTTCCGCTGCCTGATTGACGAGAACTGGACGATGGTCTGGGTGAACCGCGGCGCGATGAACCTCACCGGCTATCCGCCTGAAGACTTCCTCGAAAGCCGCATCAGCTTCAACGACCTCATCCTCCCCGCGCACCGTGAATCGGCCCGCACCATCGTCGAGGGGGCCCTGCTAAAGCCGCTCGGCCAACGCCGCTATTCACTCGAATACCAAATCAAACACCGCGACGGGCGCATCCTCTGGTTCTGGGAGCAGGGCGAGATCATCCGCAACCCGCACACTCTCATCGACGAGATCGTCGGTTTCATCAGTGACATCACCGAGCGCAAGCAGGCCGAGACCCAACTGCGCGAGCTCAACGAAACCCTCGAGCTGCGCGTCGCCGCTCGCACCGCCGACCTCGAGTCGGCCAACGAAAAGCTCACGGAACTCGACCGCCTCAAGACCGAGTTCCTCGGCACCATGAGCCACGAGCTGCGCACGCCGCTCAACTCCATCATCGGCTTCTCCTCCATCCTCGCGCGTGGCATGGTCGGCCCGCTCTCGCCCGAACAGCACAAGCAGATCGGCATGGTCAACCAGTCGGCAAAAAACCTGCTGGAACTCATCAACGACCTGCTCGACGTCTCGCGCATCGACTCCGGTCGTATGGAAATGCTGCGCGAGGAGGTCGATATCCCCGCGCTGCTCGCCGAGGTTGAAAAGGATCTCACCCCGCGCGTTAAACCCGAGCGCATGACCTACGTCACCACGCTCGCCGACGACCTGCCCGTGATTGTGAGCGACCGGCGTCGCCTGCACCAGATCCTCTTCAACCTCGCCGGCAACGCCCTCAAGTTTACCCCCGGCCCCGCCGGCCGCGTCGAGGTCTCCGCCCGCCGCAGCGCCGACGGCGGGGTGATCATCGCCGTGAGCGACAACGGCATCGGCATCAAAGCCGAACACCTGCCGCAACTCTTCGAAGCCTTTCGCCAAATTGATGGCTCGGCCCGCCGGGTCTACGACGGGGTCGGACTCGGCCTCAACCTCGTCCGCAAGCTCACCGCCAAGCTCGGCGGCCACATCAGCGTCGAAAGTGAGTTCGGCCGCGGCTCCTGTTTTACCGTCACCCTCCCTCCAGCCTCGCCCGGCGGTTCAAATTAAGGTAAGCACCCCACCATCAACGACTCCCCCTGCTTCTCACTCCCCTGGCCATGCCCACCGCGCTCCTGATCGAGGATAACGACTCCAACCAACATCTCGCCACCTTCCTGCTCGAAAAAGCGGGCTTTGTTGTCACTCAAGCTGGCGACGGCGCCATCGGACTCGCATCGGCGCAGCGGGAACGGCCCGACATCATCGTCCTCGATATCGAAATGCCGGAAATGGACGGCTACGAGACGCTCGAACACCTGCGGGCCGATCCTCGCACCCGCGACATTCCCGTGCTCGTCGCCTCCTCCTATGCCATGCCCGGCGAACGGCAGCGCGCCATGGAACTGGGCGTGCAGGATTACCTCGAAAAGCCGTTCGACCCGGACGACTTCATCAACCGCGTCCGTCAACTCCTCTCCGCATGAGCCACACGATCCTCATCGTCGAAGATAATCGGAACAGCATTTACCTGCTTGAGCAGCTGCTCCTGGACGCCGGTCACCAGGTGTGGAAGGCCGCCAACGGGCGGGAGGCGCTCGACATCCTCAAAGTCAAAGGCGACCCGGACCTCGTCGTCTCGGACGCCCTCATGCCCCAGATGGATGGCTTCGAGCTCTGTCACACCCTGCGCACCGACCCGCAGCGCTGCCGCCTCCCCTTTGTCATCTACACCGCCACCTTCACCGACGAAAGCGACGAACGCTTTGCCAAGGAAGTCGGCGCCGATTGCTACCTCATCAAACCCTTCGATCCCGAGAAGATCGTCGCCCGCCTGGAGGAAGTGATCGCCGAAGTGCGCGCCGCGCCGCCCCGCACCCCGCGCAGTCCCGCCGCGCACGAGACCTTTTTCGAAGGCCACAGCCGCCGCATGTCGGTCAAACTCGAGGCCAAGGTCGATGAGTTGTCCGCCTCCAACGCCGCCCTCGCCGCCAGCGAAAGCGAGATCCGCCAACTCAACGACCGCCTCGTCGAAACCATCCGTCAGCTGGAGACCGAAGTGGAGGAACGTCGGCGGGTCGCCAACCAGCTCAGCCTCGGTTTCCACGTCGCCCAGATGGGCAGCTTCGGATTCGACTTCGATCGCGGCACTTCCTGGTGGTCGCGCGAAGCGTTGGATCTGCTCGGCCAACCGGCGATCGCCAAGACGCTCGTGTGGGACCAGTTCGCCCGCAACATTCCGGTCGTGCAACGCGCCGCCGCCGCCGCCGTGTTTTCCCCCGACCCGTCCGACACCCGCCCGCGTGAAGTCGAGTTCACCCTCGAGTCCGCCAAAGGAGAACGCATCCACCTCTTTGCCCGCACCGAACTCGCCGCGATGGACGAGTTTGGTGAGAATCGCCGCATCGGCGTTGTGCGCGACATCACCTTGCGCCGCACCGCCGAGTCCGCCCGCATCAGCATGGAGCGGCGTCTGCGCCAATCACAGAAGATGGAGGCGATCGGCAACCTCGCCGGCGGCATCGCGCACGATTTCAACAACTTCCTCGCCGTCATTTCCGCCACGAGCGAATTGCTGGAAATCGACGCCAAGGAATCCGGACTCAACTCCCGCTGGCTCGAAAGCATCGGCGACATCCGCGAGGCCTCGGCCCGGGCCAAGGACCTGGTGGGCCAGATCCTCCTCTTCAGCCGCAACGAGCGCTCCAAACGCGAACCGATCGATCTTCGGACCGTCATCCGCGACGCCATCAGCCAGTTCAACAAAACCGTGTCGGGCCACATCCTGGTTTCGACCGAGCTTCAGACCAATCGCCTCGCCCTCGCCAACCTCGGGCAGTTACACCAGATTGTCCTCAATCTCTGCAACAACGCCAAATACGCCATCGGCGACAAACCCGGCGAAATCAAAGTCCGCCTCACCTCCTCCTCGCTCAACGAGGAACAAGCGCGGCGGCGGCCGCCCCTCGTCGCCGGCGACTACCTGCTGCTCGAGATCATCGACAACGGCAGCGGCATGGATGAGGACACCCTCCAGCGGATTTTTGAACCCTTCTTTTCCACCAAACCCGCCGGTCAGGGCACCGGCCTCGGCTTGTCGGTGGTGCACGGCATCGTCACCAGCCACGACGGTGGCATCTTCGCCGACAGCACTCCGGGCGTCGGCACCACCTTTGCGATCTACCTGCCGGCCGCCCATCACTCCCCGTCCCCCGCCGGCGGCGCGCTTGTCGGCGGCAATGTGCCGACCGGAACCGGCGAACGTATTCTGGTCGTCGATGACGAACCCGCTGTCGCCAAGGTCGCCTGCTCCCTCATTGGCCGCCTGGGCTACGCCGTCGAGTCGATGAATGACCCGCGTCTCGCCCGCGACCGACTGCTGAAGAACCCCAACGAGTTCAGCCTCGTGGTCACCGACTATTTCATGCCCGGCCTCACCGGCGCCGACCTCGCCAACGCTGTCTGGGCCCACCAACCCGATCTGCCGATGATCATGATCGTCGGTTTCGGTGGCCAAATGGACGCCGGTCGCGCGCACGCGGTGGGATTCAAGGCCTTCGTCAGCAAACCCTTCACGCTGCAGTCGCTGGCCGACGCCATCCACCGCGCGCTGAAAACCGCCTGAGGCCGCCCGTCTGCGGGCGCGACGTCGCCTCTCGGGCGATCACCACACCAGCAGCCCACCCGCGTAGGTGAGCCCCGCGCCGACGCTGCAGAAGATGATGCGATCCCCGGGTTGGAAGATCTCTTCCTCGGCGCCCCAACCCAGCGCCATCGATACGCTCGCGCCCGAGGTGTTGCCGTATTTGGAGATCGTCACCACGA
Organism: Actomonas spartinae; assembly: GCF_051209155.1. NCBI lineage: Bacteria > Pseudomonadati > Verrucomicrobiota > Opitutia > Opitutales > Opitutaceae > Actomonas > Actomonas spartinae. The sequence continues at coordinate 1,020,602 of NZ_JBPJGB010000002.1, read as the reverse complement.
AACGATCAAAGGGGATCCCCACGCGCTTCGAGACCGCCCGCAGGATGCGCTCGTTGGCCTGGTGCGGCACCACCCACGCGATGTCCTCCGGCTTCAGGTCGTGCCGCTGCAGGGTCGACTCAATCTCATTCGCAAACGCGATGACGGCATTCTTGAATACCGTGCCGCCGTCCATCTGCAGGTAGAAATCCTTGATGTCGATATCCTCCGGCTTGGGCCACGGCTTGTTCGCCCCACCCCCCCGACGTTGGATCGCCGCATAATGAGTCGCATCGCCGGACAAAGCCATGCGGTGCAGCCGGTGGCCGCCCGCCGCGTCGGTCAGCACCGCCGCACCCGCGCCGTCGCCGAAAAGAAAGGCGGTTTCGTGATCCTTCGGATTCGTGATGCGCGACAGCAACTCGGCCGTGACCACGATCACGTTCTTCGCCGATCCGCCGCGAATGAGTGAACGCCCCACCTCCAGCGCATACAACCAACCCGAGCAGGCCGCATTCAAATCAAACGCCAAGGCAAACGGGATGCCCAACTTTCGGGCCAGTGCACTGGCCATCGACGGCACCGGCTGATCCGGAATGATCGTCGCCATGATCACGCCATCGACGGTGGTGATGTCGATTCCGGCCTGCTCCACCGCGTGTTGCACCGCGATCGAGGCGAGGTCCGTGGCAGACTGACCTTCATCGGCATAACGGCGCTCCCGAATGCCGGTGAGCTTGATCATCTCCTCTTCGGTGCGACCGGGAAACTCTTTCAGCACGTCCTTGGTCGAGCGCACGTTGTCGGGCACCGCAAAACCCACGCCGGCGATGCACACCGTCTCATCGACCCTGGACTCGGAAACCGCCGGTGCCGCCATTGGGGTCGCCTCTTGCTTGGCCAAATAGGCCGCGACGTCGTCACCGGAAACCCGACCACCCGGCCCGGTCGCCGCGATGTCGGTGAGGGTCGCCGGATCGAGCCCCGCTTCCTTGACCAACTTAACCGCCCGCGGCGTCCACTGCGGGCCCGACGAAACCGTCGAAGTCGGAACTGTAGCCGGGGTCGGTGACCCCGGTTTCGCCTCGGTCGGTTTCATCTCGGCCGGCTTCTCCGCTGGCGGCTTTGCCGCCGCCACCGCGCCCTTCACCTCCAAATGTTTCAGCGACATATCCGCCGTTTCGATACGCATGAACGGCTCGCCCGAGGGCACGATGTCACCCGGCCGCACCGCCAACGAAACCAAGGCGCCGTCACACGGCGCCTCGTATTCGAACACGGATTTATCGCTCTCCAGTTCGGCGATCTTATCGCCTTTGGAGAAGCGATCCCCGGCCTTCACCATCACATCAATGACGGTGAGTTCGTTGACGGTCGCGCCCATCGACGGGACCGGCACATCAATCACAATGAGTTGCTCGAGAGAATCGGCCATGGTGCAGGTCAGCAAGCTGAGCCGCCTTCGCCGACGGGTCAATGCCCCTCCCACGCCACAAATGGCCGCAATCGATTCAGGCCCGCACCACCCGCCAGATCGCGAGGCAGCGCTCGATCAGGCCAGCCAGCTCGGCGAGCGGCACCATGTTGGGCCCGTCGCTGATCGCGTTGGCCGGATCCGGGTGTGTTTCCAGGAAAAGCCCGTCCGCGCCCGCCGCGAGCGCGGCTTTGGCCAGCGGTTCGACATACTCGCGCTGGCCGCTGCTCTTGCCCCCGCCCGCGCCCGGCAACTGCACGCTGTGCGTCGCGTCGAGGATGGTCGGGTAACCGTTTTGGGCCATGATCGGGAAGCTGCGCATGTCGACCACCAGGTTCTGATAACCAAAAGTCGTGCCGCGATCGGTCTGCCAAATCTCGGCCGCGCCGCCTTCGCGCAGCTTGCCCACCACGTGGACCATGTCGGTCGGGGACAGAAACTGCCCCTTCTTCACGTTGACCGTCTTGCCCGTCGCCGCCGCCGCCAGCAGCAGGTCGGTCTGGCGACAAAGGAAGGCCGGGATCTGCAAAACATCCACCACCTCGCCCACCGGCGCGCATTGCTCGGCGTTGTGAATGTCGGTCACAACCGGCAGGCCGAATTCGCGTTTCACCATCGCCAGCAATTCGAGACCGGCCGCCATGCCCGTGCCGCGATCGCCTTGAATCGAGGTGCGGTTGGCTTTGTCGAAGGAGCCCTTGAAGACGATGTTCAGGTCCGGCTGCGCGTCGCGCAACGCGACCAATTGCGTCGCCACCACGCGGCAGACCTCGGCGTTTTCCAAGGAACACGGCCCCGCGAGTAACAGGAGTTTGTTGGAATCAAAAAGCATACGACGCAGGGACCCTACTTCGTTTTCTTGGCCTTCGGCTTCGCGGCCGCCTTCTTCGCAATCTTCTTGGCGGGTTTGGCCGGCGTCGAAGTGCCCGCCTTGCGCTTCATGGCGGCCTTGATGAAGGCCGCAAACAAAGGATGCGCCTCGCCGGGCTTGGACTGAAACTCCGGGTGGAACTGCACCGCGAGGAACCACGGATGCTTCTTGATCTCCACGATCTCGACCAAGCTGCGACGCGGGTTGATGCCGCTGATCGTCATGCCGGCCTTCTTCATGCGGTCGACATAGTCGTTGTTCACCTCGTAGCGATGGCGGTGACGCTCGCGCACCCGGTCGGATCCGTAAGCGCGGCGGGCGAGTGTGCCGGGCTGCAGCTCACACTCGTAGCTGCCGAGGCGCATGGTCGCGCCCTTGTCCACGATCTTCTTCTGCTCCTCCATCATCGTGATGACGGGTTCCTTCGCTTCGGGATCAAACTCAAGCGAGTTGGCGCCCTTAAGCTTGAGCACATTGCGGCAGAACTCGATCACCGCGATCTGCAGGCCGAGACACAGGCCGTAGTAGGGCACGCCGTTCTCGCGAGCATACCGCGCGGCAGCGATCTTGCCCTCGGTGCCGCGGTCCCCGAAGCCACCCGGCACGAGGATGCCGTCCAAATTCTTGAGCAGATCGAGGCCGTTCTTGGCCTCCAGGTCCTCGGCATCGATGCGCACCACGTTCACCCGGCAATGGTTGGCGATGCCGGCGTGGGTCACCGATTCGTAGACCGATTTGTAGGCATCCTGCAGTTCGATGTATTTCCCCACCACGCCGATGGTGACCTCGTGACGCGGGTTGTTGATGCGCTGCACGATGTTGTCCCACGGGTTTTTTTCCGGCATCGGCCGCTTCATCCCGAAGAGCTCGACCACGAGCTCGTCCATGCCTTCGCGTTGCAGCGCATGCGGCAATTCGTAGATCGACGACACATCGCGGCACTCAACCACCGCGCGCACCGGCACATTGCAGAACATGGAAATTTTATCGCGCATGCCCTGGTCCATCGGGTGCTCGCAACGGCAGACCACGATGTGCGGTTGGATACCGATTTCGCGCAGCTTCGCGACCGACTGCTGGGTCGGCTTCGTCTTCAACTCACCCGCCGCGCCGAGATAGGGCACCAAGGTCACGTGAATGAAGAGGCAGTCGCGCGGTCCCACCTCGAGCGCAAACTGGCGCATGGCCTCCAGGAAGGGCAGGCCCTCGATGTCGCCGGTCGTGCCACCGATCTCGGTGATGAGCACATCCACGTCTTTGCCGCCTTGGTAAATGCGTTCCTTGATCTCGTTGGTGACGTGCGGGATGACCTGCACCGTCTTGCCCAGATACATGCCCCGACGCTCGTTTTGGATCACGCTCTCGTAAACCTGGCCCGAGGAAAGGCTGTTGAGCCGGGAGAGTTTGCCACTCGTGAAGCGCTCGTAGTGACCCAGGTCGAGGTCGGTTTCGGCACCGTCTTCCAACACATAAACCTCGCCGTGCTGGTAAGGGCTCATCGTGCCGGGATCGACGTTCAGGTAGGGGTCAAATTTCTGAATACGGACGCGCAATCCGCGGACCTCCAGCAAAGCTCCGAGAGCCGCTGCGGTCAGGCCCTTGCCCAAGGACGAAACCACCCCACCCGTCACGAAAATATATTTCATCCAAACGGGTTAACGGGGCGCCCCGAACACTGACAAGAAAAAGCTCCCTCGCTGCCCCGATCCAGGCCGACTTTGCGCATGTTCCTGCCCCCCCCGCCGCACCCCGTAGTGTTTCGGCATTTTAGCTTTTCCGCCTTTCCGCGTTTCCCGCTACCCCATCCACCACCAGACACCGCCCCCGATCACCGCCAAGGCCGCCAGCGCCACAATGACGTAGACCGTCCACTTAAGGACCTTACCCAGCACCCACAACACCGCCAGCGCCACCACAATGACACAGCTCGCGACCAACCATCGGGGGTAGGCGTTCAAGTTGCCGAGGGCTTGCTGGATCTGCTCCATCATCTTCCTTCCACCAAACCGCCAATTCCTCCCACGCCAAGCAATTCCCCGCTTGCCACCAACCTCCGCCCTGCGCCCACTCCCTCCTCGTGCACTCCAAACCTCAAGTCCTCGTCTGGCTCACCTGCGACGGCGTCCATATCGACCCCGCCACCGGCAAACACACCATCCTCGGCGTCTTCTCCAACATCTGCGGCCGCCAGTTTCCCTTCGTGCACCCCTACATGGTCTGGTTTCTGACCGTGAGCGACGTCCAACCCGGCCAGCACAAGGTCCGCATCTCCATGGGCGTGGATCCCTCCCAGATGCAGCCGCTCATTGAGCGCCCCTTCGAGGCCAAGAGCCCCCTCCAGCGCATCAACCTCATCAACGAGGTGCGCAACCTCACTTTCCCCACCACCGGCCAATACGATCTGCTCATCGAGATCGACGACGAGCCGCTCCTCGTGACCAACATCCAGGTCACCGCCAACGGCTAACCACTTCCGCCGCCGGCCCGCGTCGCCGCACCCCCGTATCATGTCCGAGAACGCTTCCGCTTCGCCCGCCTTTGATCTCATCGGCGTCGGGTCCCCCATCATGGACCTGCTCGCCCCCGTGCCGGAGGCCTTCCTCCGCGATCACGTTGCCGGCGACAAGGGCGGCATGGTGCTCGTCAACGACGCCGAGATGAGTGCCATCCTCGCCCACCTCCCCGCCGCACCCGCCACCTCCACCGGCGGTTCCGCGGCGAACGCAACCCTCAACGCCACCCGCCTCGGCCTGCGCACCACCTTCCTCGGCAAAATCGGCAACTGCGAGGTCGCCGCCACCTACCGCGAGCGTTTCGCCGACCTCGGCATCGACACCACCCGCTTCAAGACCGGCGCGGTCCCCAACGCCCGTTCGCTCATCCTCACCACGCCCGACGCCGATCGCACCATGCGCACCGACCTCGGCGCCGCCATGACCCTCTCGCCCGACGAGATCAGCCCCGCCGACTTCGCCGGCTGCCGCCACGCCCACATTGAGGGCTACTTGGTCTTCAACGAAGCCCTCATCAACGCCGTGCTCGCCGCCGCCCGCGCCGCCGGTTGCACCGTATCGATGGATCTCGCCTCCTTCGAGGTCATCAACGCCACCCGCCCCTGGATCTTCAGCCAACTTGCCGAGGGCTTCGACATCATCTTCGCCAACGAGGACGAGATCCGCGCCCTCTTTGAAGACGAAACCTCGCCCTACGACGAACTCGCCCGTCGCCTCGCTTCCCACGGCGTGACCGCCGCGGTCAAGGTCGGCAAGGACGGCGCTTGGGTCGCCCGCGGTGACGAGCTGCACCGCATTGAACCCGTGCTCGTCGACACCGTCATCGACACCAACGGCGCCGGCGACTCTTGGGCCGCCGGTTTCCTCAGTGCCTACCTCCGTGGTAAATCCCTCCCCGAGGCCGGCCGCATCGCCAGCCACGTCGGCGCGGAGACGGTCAAACACCTCGGCCCCATCATCCCCGACGAAGCCTTCGCGGAACTCCAGGCCCGCCTGGCCTGAGACCGGCCCCTCCTTCTCTCTAGTCTCTATCTTTCTCTTTCTCCCCGCCCCGCGGAACGTGTCCGCCGTCCGACCCGTGGGGAGAAAGAGAAAGAGGAAAGAGAAAGAACGCCCGCCGCCGGTGCACACCCCTCACCGTGACCCCGTCACCCCGCGACTAGCCCGTTGGTCACGGTTCGCACGAATGCCGTCGCCGCCCCGACCGTGACCGCGCTTGTTCGATCGCATGCTCGCGATCAACTCGCTCACCAAGCGCTACGGCAGCCTCACCGCCCTCGATAACGTCTCCCTTGAGATTCCCGCCGGGGAATTCTTCGGCCTGCTCGGTCCCAACGGCGCCGGCAAATCGACCCTCATGTCGCTCATCTCCGGGCTCAAACCCGCCGACGCCGGCACCATCACCCTCGATGACCGGCCCGCCGGCTTCGGCCCCGCCGCCACCGCCACCCGCCGCGACCTCGGCCTCGTGCCGCAAAACCTCGCGCTCTACGACGAGCTCAGCGCCGAGGAAAACCTCCGCATCTTCGGCCAGCTCTTCGATCTCGACCACGCCACCCTCAACGCCCGCATCGACGAAAGCCTGCAGGCCGTCGGCCTCCACGACCGCCGTCGCCATCGCGTAAAAACCTTCTCCGGTGGCATGAAGCGCCGCCTCAACCTCGTCGCCGCCCTCCTTCACCAGCCGAAACTCCTGCTCTGCGACGAGCCCACCGTCGGCGTGGACCCCCAGTCCCGCAACGCCATCTTCGAGTTCCTGGAGAAACGCGCCGCCGAGGGCCTCACCATCATCTACTCCACCCACTATATGGAGGAGGCCACCCGCCTCTGCTCACGCATCGCGATCATCGACCACGGTCACATCCTCGCCGACGGCAGCCTGGGCGACCTGCTCGGCCACCTGCCTTCGAGCGAAACGCTCTCCCTCCCGATCACCGACGCCACCACCGCCGCTCTGCCCGCACTGAGCGCTCACGGCACGGTCACCACCGCAGAGGACGCCCATGTGCTCGCCCTCAACCCCGGCGCCAAACTCTCCGCCGTCTTCGCCCTCACCGAAAAATACGGCGTGCCCGCCTCCGCCTGCACCCTCACCCGCCCCAGCCTCGAGGACGTCTTCCTCCACCTCACCGGCAAAGCCTTCCGCGAGTAGAGCCCCCCGCCTTGTAACGTAATACGTTACAAGTGGTCTCCGTCACTTCCACGTTCACCGATTCCGTCCCTTCTTCCCATGCGCACCGTCCTCACCCTTCTCCGCAAAGACATCCGCCTCTTTCTGCGCAACAAGGTCGCCTTCGGCCTCACCTACATTGTGCCGCTCGTGCTGGTCTACATCTTCGGCCACGTCTTCGGCGTGAATGGCTCCGGTGGCGGCGGCCCCAACGGCATTTCGATCGCGGTCGTCAATCAAAGCGACGCGCCGGTGGCCGACTCCATCATCTCCGCCCTGCAAGCCGAATCCGCGTTCAAGGTGCTCACCCGATCCGTTGCCGATGACGGCACCGAGACGCCACTCACCGAAACTCGCGTGCGCGAGATGATCGACAACAATCAACTCCGCTTCGCGCTCGTGTTCCCACCCGACACGGTCAGCGACGATCGCTTCGGCCTGCGCCTCATCTTCCTCAACAACCCGCGCAATGAGATCGAAACCCAGACCGTCACCGGCCTGCTGCAAAAGGTCATCTTCACCTCCGCCCCGCAGGCTTTGATGGACGGACTCCGCAAACGCGCCGAAGGATTCATCGGCACCGCAGCGACCGAGCAATTTTACGACAACCTCGCCCAAACCATCGGTGATGCCTTCGGCGAGGATCCGGCCGCCATCCGCGCCGACATGGACGCCGGGGTGATGAACTTCGGTCCCGCGCCCAACTCCGCCGATGCCGACGCGACCACCGCCGGAGCCAACCCTTCCACCGGCGCGGCTGACTTCATGAGCCAACTCGTCGACCTGCAATCCGAACAGCTCGCCGGCGCCGACGTGAAAAGCCCCGCCGCCACCCGCGTCGTTGGCGGTTGGGCCATCATGTTCCTCCTCTTCTCCGTCAGCGGCGCCTCGACTTCGCTTTTCGAAGAAAAGCAGGCCGGTATTTTCCAACGCCTGCTCGCCTCACCCGTGAAACGCAGCCACGTGCTCTGGAGCAAATACCTCTTCAACGTGCTCATGGGCCTGTCCCAACTCTGCGTGCTCTTCCTCGCCGGCCAGCTCCTCTTCGGCATCGAAGCCACCGCGCACTTTCCCCAGCTCATCGTCGTCGCGCTCTTCGCCTCCATCGCCTGCACCGCCTTTGGCATGCTGCTCGCCGCGATCTCCTCGAGCCCAGCCGCCGCCAGCGGCCTCGCCACCTTCCTCATCCTCACCATGAGCGCGATCGGTGGAGCCTGGTTCCCCACCAGCTTCATGCCGGAGTTCATCCAACAGATCAGCAAACTCACCATCGTCTACTGGTCGATGGAAGGCTTCCTCGCGGTGCTCTGGGCGCAAAAATCGATCCTGCAGATCCTGCCCATCCTCGGCGTCCTCACCGGGATCGCCGTCGTCGTGAACGCCTTCAGCCTCTGGCGCTTCAACCGCGGCAACCTCTTCGACTGAGAGCCCCCAAAGGGTTCGATCACGTCCTTGCGTCAGCGTTGGCGACCTGATGCGATCACTACCCCCAAATGACCCTACCCCACCTGCGCCTCTTGCGGGTCACGGCCGTGGTTTGCCTCGGCGCGTGCCTGCTCTCTTCGACGTCCCTCGTCGGCCAGCTTCGCCCCTTTTCCCTGCCGTGGAATGACGACTCGGCGACGGTGACGGACTTCTCCGGCCTCAACACCCCGATCACCACCTCGTCCGCCCGCATCAGCATCAACAGCGCCGGCCAGCTCACCCGCAACGGTCAACGCGAACGCATGCTGGGCGTCAACCTCACCGTCGACAGCGCCTTTCCCAACGCCAGCGACGCCGCCGCCGTCGCCGGCCGCCTGGCCAAGTTCGGCTTCAACGCCGTGCGCTTCCATCACCTTGAGGCACCGTGGGGCGCACCCAACGTCCTGGTCGATTACACAGGCGACACCTCGCGCAACCTTAGCGTCACCCATCTCGACCGCTTGCACCGCTTCATCGCCGAACTCGCCGCCGAGGGCATCTACACCGACATGAACCTGCTCGTGTCGCGCCAGTTCTATGCAAACGACGGTTTCCCCGCCGCCATCGGCGAGATCGAGTGGAAGGAGCAGCAGGCCCTCAGCTTCTTCAGCAACCACATGGTTACCCTGCAGAAGGAGTATGCCCAAAAACTCCTCACCGCCCCCAACCCCCACCGCGGCAGCCTCCCCCTCGTCGACGATCCCGCCGTCGCCTTCATCGAGATCCTCAACGAATACGGCTACCTGCAGGCCTGGCACGACGGCACCCTCGATACCCTCCCCACTGTATTCGCCAACGAACTACGCGACCACTGGAACGCCTGGCTTGCCACCCGTTACGACGACACCGCCGATCTCCTCGCCGGTTGGCAGGCCGTCGACGAACCGCTCGGCCCCCAGTTGCTCACCAACGCCAATTTCGCCAGCGGCGTCTCCGGCTGGAACCTCGAGCAACACGACACCGCGGTCGCCGCCGCCACCGGCGTGACCACCTTCACCGACAACGCTCCGGCCCTCCGCCTCAGCGTCACCACCGGGGGGGCGGCCAACTGGCACGTGCAACTCAACCAGGCCGGCTTCGCCCTCACCGCCGGCCAGATCTATACCGCCAGCTATTGGGCCCGCTCCGCCGATACCCTGCCGCTCAGCGGAGTTATCGGCCGGGCCGCCGGCAACTACGCCACCCTCTACTCGATCGGCAACGCCACCCTCAACAACACCTGGCAGGAGTTCACCGTCACGTTCGTCGCCACCGCCGACGAACCCACCGTGCGCCTCAATTTCAACGGCTTCGGCAACCGCACCGGCACCGTCGAGATCGCCGCGGTTTCCTTCACCACCGGTGGCGCCGCCGGCGGTCTGCCCACCGGCACCTCCCTTGAATCCGCCAACGTGCCCGTCCTGCTCAAGAACGGCGGCAACGCCACCACCGCCCAAAAGGCCGATTGGTTCCGCTACCTCATCGCCAGCGAACAGACCTACTGGGACACGATGTATTCATATATCAAGGACGACCTCGGCTTCGCGGGCATCGTTTTCGGCACCATCGTCGCCAACAGTCCCGCCGGCAACCAGGCGCGCCTCGACGCCGTGGACTCCCATTTCTACTGGGAACACCCCGTCTTCCCCAACAACCCATGGGACGCCGTCGACTGGTTCATCCCCAACACCTCGGCCGTCAACTCGACCACCAGCCACATCGGCGCCTTCGCCCGCCAGCGCGTCGCCGGGAAACCCTTTTTCAACACCGAATACCAGCACCCGGCCCCCAACCACTACGCCGCCGAGGCTCCGCTCCTTCCCGCCGCCTACGGAGCCTTCCAGGATTGGGATGGTTTTTGGTTCTTCGAATACGGCCGCGGCGCCGAGGGCTGGGATCGGGCCGGGATCGACAGCTTTTTCGCCATGGACACCGATCCGGCCAAGATGGCCAACGTCCTGCTCGCCGCCAACCTGTTCCGCCGCGGCGACGTCTCCCCGGCCTCCTCCTCCGTCACCGTCGGCTTCGATGCCGAGGCTCAACTCGCAGCCACCCTCGCCGGCAGCGCATGGAGCGTCGGCGACGCCTCCCACCTCGGCCTCTCCGCCCGCCACGCGTTCGAAACCCGCGTGCAACTCGACGTCAACGCCCCGCGCACGGCCATCCCCCCCGAACCCACCGCGACCATCCTCACCGCCGACACCGGCGAACTCCGCTGGGACAACTCCGTTGCCAACCGCGGGGTCGTCACCGTCGACACGCCCCGCACCAAAGCTGTCTTTGGTTTCGCCGAAGGTCGCAGTGTCGACCTCGAGGGTTGGGTCTTCACGCCCGGCGACCTCAACCTCGACTGGCTCACCGCCGGCGTGACCACCGTATCCGGAGACTCGTTACAATCCGCCGCCGGTTTCCGGGCGCTGCTCATCCTCACCGGCGAGCGCGCCAGCACCGGTTGGACCTGGACCGACAGCTCCGAAACCAGCATCGCGAACTCCTGGGGCAACGGTCCGCCGCTCATCGAAGTCGTGCCCCTCACCCTCGACATTCCGCATCCCGCAAGCCGTGTCAGCGCCTGGGCGCTCGATGTGGCCGGCGCGCGCACCAACGCCCTCACGGTGTCCTCCCAAGGCAGCGGCGCCCGCATCGAGCTCGGCCAAAACGGCGACACGCTGTGGTATGAAATCTCCGTCACGGCCGACCCCACGGTCTCGGCGCCGACCATCGAATTGCATCCCAATGCCCGCCTCCTCGCCCCGGGTGACAACACCACGCTCAGTGTGACCGCCAGCGGAACCGCCCCGCTCGCCTACCAATGGTCGCGCAACGGCACCCCGATTTCCGGCGCCACCGCCGCGACGCTGGCGCTCACCAACGTCTCCACCGCCACCGCCGGCCAATACCGTGTGACGGTCACCAACGCCCAAGGCTCCGTCACCACCCGCGCCGCCACCGTCGCCGTCAACGCCTCGCCCCCCGCCTTCACCGGCCTGAGCAACCTCTCCACCCGCACCGGCACGGGCGCCGGTTCGAATGCGCTCTCCACCGGCTTCGTGTTAACCGGTTCCGGCACCAAGTCCCTGCTCCTGCGCAGCGTGGGCCCGGGCCTCGCTCCCTACGGCTTCACCACCTTCCTCCCCGATCCGGAGCTCGAGCTCTACGAACGCGTCAACGGCGCCACGATCTTCCGCGAGCGCAACGACGATTGGGACGCGGCCGCCGTCGGCGACGCCTTTGCCACCGTCGGCGCCTTCCCCATCACCCCGGGCAGCGCCGACTCCGTGCTGCGCAAGGAAATGACCGCCGGCGTCTACAGCGCCCTCATCGCCAACCCGGCGGACGATGGCAAACTCGTCCTCGTCGAACTCTACGACATGGCCAACGGCGCCGCGGGTCCGAAACTCGTCAACCTCTCCAGTCGCGGTTTCGTCGGCACCGGCGCCGATCTGCTCATCGCCGGCTTCGTGGTGCCCGGGGACGTGCCGCGGCGTTTCCTCATCCGCGCCGTGGGGCCCACCCTCGGCAGCTTCGGCGTCGACGGCACCCTCGCCGACCCCGTGCTCGAAATCGGCCAATTGGACGCCAACCAGAACTTCCAACGCCTCGCCCGCAACGACGACTGGTTCCGTGCCACCGATGTTGCGACGCTCGACGCCACCATGGATGCCCTCGGCGCCTTCCCCCTCCTGCCCGGCTCCAAGGACGCCGCCGTCATCGTCGAACTCGAACCCGGCGGCTACAGCGCACTCGTGCGCGGCGCCAACGACACCACCGGCATCGCCCTCGTCGAAATCTACGCCATCGAATAGCCGCGTAGTCGCCCTACCGTTTGTCACTTGCTAAGTGACAAACGCGGGGCGCGGTTTTTTGGGCTGACCGTTTCGTCGGTTCGCGCCATCCGTAGGCGTCGTGCGCCCCTCGCCTCCCTTCGCCATCTCCATCGGCCGCGCCTTCGGCATCACTGGTCTGTTCCTCGCCTTTCAGATCGGTTGTTCCATCCCCGTCGCCGTGGTGCTCGTCATCCTCCACGAGGGCGACATGGCTGCGATTCAGGCCAATCTGCCGACCCTGCTCCTGGTCGCCAACTCCGCCGCCGCCTACATGACCCTGGCGCTTGAGCTGCGCCGCCAGAAGCTGCCGTGGCTGTTCACGCCGCCGGCCCGCGCCTCCTTTGCCTGGATGCTGGTCCCCACCATCATCGCCACCCTGGGCACCGCGGTCCTCGGCGGCACGATCCTCGAGACGCTCAGCCTCCTGCTTCCGTCGATCTTCGATCCCAACGACAACCTGGCTGAGCTCTTCGATCTGGTCGCCCACCCGGTCACCATCCCCCTCACCCTCGTGGTCGTCGCCCCGCTCACCGAGGAGTTCATTTTTCGCGGACTCATCCTCGGCGGCCTCCTGCGCAGGACCTCACCGACCAAAGCCATCCTGCTCAGCGCCACCCTGTTCTCAGGGATGCACCTCAACCTCATCCAACTGCCGACCACCTTTATGATCGGGCTCGTCTACGGTTGGATCTACTACCGCACCCGCTCCCTCGGCCTCTGCATCTTCGCCCACATGCTCAACAACGCGCTGGCCATGCTGGTCACCGCCTACGTGCTCAACCTCGACGAAACCCTCCCCGCCGAAGACGAGCCACCCCTCTGGGTCCTCTTCCTCACCGCCGTCATCACCCTCTCCTTCGGCCTCGCCCTGATCCGCCACTTCACCACCCGCCCCCCGGTCGAAACCCCGCCGCCGCTCCCGCCATCGCCGCCCCCGCCCCTACCTCCAGCGCCCACTGAAACCGTAACCCAATAGCTTACAATTCACGCTCCGCCGCCCGGCGGCCCCCGCGCCGGCCTTGCACTTTTTTCCGTGTCAACCGTGTGCTCTAACGACACGTTTCCCCTCCCATGTCCGACGAGCTCGCCCAACAGGTCATCACCCTCGCCCAAAAAGCCCGCGCCGCTTCCTACGTGCTGGCCACGGCGCCGACCGCGCAAAAAAACGCCGCGCTGAGCAAACTCGCCGAGCTGCTTCCGGCCGCCGCCGAGCGCCTCATGGCCGCCAACCAGCTCGACCTCGACGCCGCCGCGGCCAATGGTCTCACCCCCGCGCAGATCGATCGCCTCACCCTGACGCCCGTCCGCCTCGAGCACCTCGCCGAGTCCGTGCGCCAAGTGGCCGAGCTGCCCGATCCCGTCGGCGACGCGCTCGAAACCACCACCCGCCCCAACGGTTTGGTGATCGAAAAACGCCGCGTGCCGATCGGCGTCATCGGCATCATCTACGAGGCCCGGCCCAACGTCACCATCGACTGCGCCATCCTCTGCCTCAAGTCCGGCAACGCCGCCATCCTGCGCGGCGGTAGGGAAATTTTTAATACCAACACCGCCTTCGCCGCCCTGCTCGCCGAAGCGCTCGCGCACGCCGATCTGCCCGCCGACGCCATCCAGCTCATCCCCACCACCGACCGCGCCGCGCTCAACACGCTGCTCAAACTCGACGAGCTCATCCACTGCATCATCCCCCGCGGCGGCGAGGGCCTCATCCGTTTCGTGGCTGAGAACAGCACCGTCCCCGTGATCAAACACTACACCGGCGTCTGCTGCATTTACCTCGACGAAGCCGCCGACCCTGAGCTGGCCGAGTCCATCACGGTCAACGCCAAGACCCAACGTCCCGGGGTCTGCAACGCTGCCGAGCAGCTGCTCGTCCACGCCGCCGCCGCGCCGACCTTGCTGCCCCAAGTCGCATCCGCCCTCGCCGCCGCCGCAGTCGAACTGCGCGCCGACGACCGCGCCGCCGCCATCCTCCGTGCCGCCGGCATCGAGCACCGCGCTGCCACCGCCGACGATTTCAAATCCGAGTTCCTCAGCCTCATCATGGCTGTGCGCATCGTTGATTCCCTTGAGGACGCCATCGGCCAGATCAACCGCGACAGCTCCGGCCACAGCGAGACGATCATCACCGCCGATGCCGACGCGGCCGCCCGTTTCCAAGCCGCCATCGACAGCTCGGCCGTGTTCTGGAACGCCAGCACGCGCTTCAACGACGGCTTCGAGTTCGGCTTCGGCGCCGAGATCGGCATCAGCACCGACCGCCTCCACGCCCGCGGCCCCATGGGCCTGCCCGAGCTCTGCTCCTACAAATACGTCGTCACCGGCACCGGCCAGGTGCGCGGCTAAGCCCACCGTCTTCGCCCCGATGACCGCACCGTTCGCCGATCAGGTCATCTGGGTCACCGGCGCATCCTCCGGGATCGGCGCCGCCTGCGCGCGGGCCTTCGCGGCCGCCGGCGCGCGGGTGGTGCTTTCTGCCCGCCGCGAAGCGGAACTGCGTGCGGTTGCCACTTCGCTCGCTGGCGGTCCCGACCGACATCTCGTCCTGCCGCTTGATCTCACGCAGGCCGAAACCTTCTCCGCCGCCGTCGACACCGTCATCTCCGGCATGGGCCGGATCGACCTGCTCCTCAACAACGGCGGACTCGGCCAACGTGGCGACGCCGCCGTCACGCCGCTCGAAGTCGATCGCCGCATCATGGAGGTGAACTACTTTGGCCAGATCGGCCTAACCAAGGCCGTCCTGCCGCACCTCATTGCCCGCGGCGCCGGTCGCATCGCGGTGATCGGCCTAACCAAGGCCGTCCTGCCGCACCTCATTGCCCGCGGCGCCGGTCGCATCGCGGTGGTCAGCAGCGTCGTCGGCTACGTCGCCACGCCGCACCGCTCCGCCTACGCCGCCTCCAAGCACGCGTTGCACGGTTTCTTTAACGCCTTGCGCGCCGAGCTCCACCCGACCGGCGTCGGCGTCACGCTCATCTGCCCCGGATATGTGCGCACTGAGATCAGCCTGCACGCGCTGGATTCGTCTGGCCAACGCCACGCCAAGCTGGACCGCAATCAGGCCAAGGCCATGAGCGCTGACACCTTCGCCGCCCGGCTCCTACCCCGGCTGGCCCGCGGCCGGAACGAGATCCTGATCGGCGGCCCCGAGATCTACGGGGTTCACCTTCAACGCTTCCTCCCGGGAATCGTGCGCCGAGTCTTGCGCCGCGCCTGACAATTTTGAACCCTTTTCGCCGTCAACGGTCTTACCCCGCATGCCAGCCCTTCGCTCCACTTTGATCGCCCTGCTCGCCCTCGCCACGGCTGCTTCGACCTTGGCGCAGGAGGACACATCCGACCGTAAGCGAGGCATTTCCAACAACTTGGCCTCGGCCCTCGCCGATACCATGCCGAAATTCAACCCGCCGCCGCCCAAGATCGAGGAAGAGGAAGACGACGGCGTGGACGAGGACCTCATGCTCAAACCCAAGAACGGCATCGTGCGCCTGCCCCGCGTCATCGTGGAAGGCAATCGCCCGCCGGTTTTCACCGAGCGGGAGCTCAACACCGACAAGGGCCTGGCTGAGCTCGCCACCAAACGTTACTTTTCCGACGTCAGTCAGGCGCTCAACAAATTCAACATCCCCTTCCTCTCCAAATCGCAGGAGGAGCTCGCCATGGCGATGTGGCAGGAGGACGAGCGCCTTCGCCTCATCGGCGACCTCCAGGACCAGTCCGACAACGCCCTGTTGATGGGCGACGAGGATGAGGCCAAGGAACTCAAGGCCCTGTCCCACGACACCCTCGGCCGCCGCGACTACCTGCCGGCACCCGACGCGCTCAACCGCGAAACCCGCAACTGACCCCGCTCTTGGGCTCATGAACCGCGCCATTCAACTTCTCGGTTCAGCCCTGTTCGCCGTCACGGTCTTCGCCGAGGACGACGGCGCACCCGCGCGCTCCAACGCACTCTCAGAAAACCTGGCTGCCGCGCTCACCGAATCGTTGCCAAAGTTCAACCCGCCGCCGGCCCTCGACGCGACAGATGAAAACGGTGACGACGAGCTCTTCGCCGACCTGCCTAAACCCAAAAACGGCATCGTCCGCCTCCCCCGCGTCGTCGTCGAAGGTGAGCGCCCGCCCGTCTTCAGCGAAAAGGAAATCCATACCGCCAAGGGCTTGGCCGAGCTCGCGGTGAAGCGCTACTTCACCACCCAGACCGGCCTCGCGCTCAACCGCTTTACGCTGCCGCTTTTCGGCATGGGCAAAGAGGCCTACGCTCTCCTGCTCTATGAACAAGACGAACGCCTGCGTCTCCTGCGCGAATACGGCGAGGAAGCCGACCTGCTCGACGCCGCCGGCGATGACGAACGCGCCGCCGAATTGCGCGACCTCCTCCACGACACCCTCTCCCACCAGCCGCTCTTCCTGAGCCCCGCCCACGCCCCCTACCGCGACGCCCGCGGGCAATAGGCCCAGGCGCCACCCACCGATGTGATCGCGAGCGTGAGCGAGTGGCCCTCCAGCCATCGCCGCGCGGCCTAATCGCCGCCCAACAACACCGCCGCGATCGCTTCCCACTCCGCGTCCAGCGAAGCCCCGGCCGGTTGCGCCGGTTTGCCGGCCCGCGCATACCAATAACCCGCGTTGCCGATATCGCCTTCCTTGCGATGCAGGTAGGCGTGCACCCAGTCGCCGGCCGCGCTCCCCGCCCGCTGCGCCTCGGTGTGCGCCCGGTCCCAATCGCCCCGCGCGTCCCACCACAAGGCCGCGAGGGCCGCATCCAGGTTTTCAGGCGATTCCAGAGTCTTGAAGGTCGCGAGGTCCATCGCGGTCAACTTCGACCACCTCCCTGTCCGACGCAACCCTTGCTCCGCGGCGCCGAGGCGCTTCTCCTGCTTGCCAGCCCCATCCTGCCATGTCCCGCCGTTTGCTCGCCTTCTTCCTGCCCCTCGCCGTCGCGCTGCCCCTTGCCGCTACGCCCACCCCCATCGCCCCGCCGGATTTGATCTTTGCCGAGGTCAACGGCGTCGTCGCCGTCGAAGCCGAGCACTTCATCGCGCAGGACCTCACTCAGACCCGCGCCTTCCACATCGTCTCCACCGTCAATGACCCCGGCGTGCAACCCGACCCCGATCCGTCCCACGCCGCCACCGCCAGCGGCCGCGCCTACGTCGAGGTCCTGCCCGACACCCACGTCGACGACAACGAGCCCGTCACCGAGGGTATCAATATCTCCAATACGCCCGGTCAGCACGCCGTGCTCAGTTACCGCGTGCGCTTCAGCCGCGGCGGGCGCTACTATTTCTGGGCCCGCAGCCACGCGACCGGATCGGCCGACAACAGCGTGCACGTCGGCCTCAACGGCGAGTGGCCCGAGAGCGGTCGCCGCTGGCAATCCTTGCGGCGCAATGCCTGGCACTGGGACTGCAAGCAACGCACGGCCCAGGTGCCGGCCGGCGAAGCCTTTTCCTCCTACCTCGAGGTGCCGGCGGCCGGTGATCACGTGATTCAGATCAGCATGCACGAGGACGGCTTCGAACTCGACAAATGGGTGCTTGCCCGCGGCGTCGTCTACGAGCCGGAGGGCGAAGGCCCCACCCCCGTGGTCGCCGCGGGCACGCCGCCCCCGCCGTTCCCGGTCGCCACCCGCGCCGCCGCCGGCGGTCTCACCTCGCTGGGCACCAGCCTGCCTTTTCCTGCGCATTGGGGCGAACCGCCCCCCGTGCAGACCCGCGACCTGCGCCCGCTGCCCGCCGGCTTCGGCCAGGGCAGCAGCACACTCGCCCGCTGGATCGAGGCGCGTATCACCGAGGACAATACAAGGGAAGCCGCCGGCACCCTGCTGTCCGCCGCCGGCTTCAGTTTTTCCTCCCCTGGCCAAACGCTGGTCGAGGACCAATGGGCCGCCTTCACCGACGCGTCCGTGCGCACCGGCACCGCCCGCGCCGCCTCGCCAGTGCCCGGCGGACGTTATCACCTCACCCTGCACACGGTTGGCGAAGCCAAGGGTCCCTCCACCTACGAACTCATCGTCGGTGGCCGCTCGATCGGAGCCTACGAAGCCCCCGTCGCCAGCGAGGCCTTCGCTGAGGGGCCGGCCTTCAACAAGGTCTGGGAGTTCGTCGAGATCAACGACGGCGAATTTATTGAGCTCCGCACCACCGCCGGTTCACTCGACGGCGGCGCGCCGACGCAGGCCCGGTGGTCGCGGCTGGTGCTGACCCCGGTGGGCTACGATCCGTCGCGCCCGCCCCCGCCCGCGGCCCCCGGCCTCAGCAGCGCCAACTATTCACTCCGTGAATCCGGTTCCGGCGCCAGTGGCAACGTGGTCGCCCGCGCCCCCGACGGCGACGGCGCCGTCACCTTGTCCGGCGACCGCATGGCGTGGCACACCCTCACCCTCGATCTCGACGGTCCCTTCGCCCACGAGGACGACGTCGCACCCAATCCCTTCACCGACTACGCCTTCAACGTCACCTTCACCTCCGCTTCCGGCGCGCGCTACACCGTGCCGGGCTTTTTTGCCGCCGATGGTCGCGCCGCCGAATCCTCCGCCACCGCGGGTCGCATCTGGCGCGTGCGCTTCACCCCCGATGAACCGGGCGAGTGGGTCTACCGGGTGTCCTTCGAAACCGGCCCCCATGCGGCCACCTATCACGGCGGCAACGCCGTGCGTCCCTATGACGGTCTCAGCGGGACCTTCACCGTCGCGCCCACCGACAAGACCGCGCCCGATCTGCGCGCCCGCGGTCGTCTCGTTTACACCGGCGAGCGTTACCTGCGTTTTGCCGAGGACCACACGGTGTTTCTCAAAGCCGGCCCCGACGCCCCGGAAACTTTCCTCGCCTACAGTGGTTTCGACAACACCCACGCCGGTCGCGACCATGTGCCGCTGAAGTCCTGGACCGCGCACATCCGCGATTGGCAACACGGCGACCCCACCTGGCGCGACGGCCGCGGCCGCGGCATCATCGGCGCGCTCAACTACCTCGCGAGCAAGGGCGTCAACACCGTCTCCTTCCTCACTTACAACGCCGGCGGTGACGGCGACGATGTGTGGCCCTTCGTCGACCGCGACGACAAGCTGCACTACGACGTCTCCAAACTCGCCCAGTGGGAGATCGTCTTCGCCCACGCCCAGCGGCTTGGCATCCACCTGCACTTCAAAATGCAGGAGACCGAAATCGACGACCAACGCGCCACCCATACCCGCACCGCCGTCCAGATTCCGGAAGCCATGGACGGCGGGGAAACCGGCCCGGAGCGTCGCCTCTATTTCCGTGAACTGATCGCTCGCTTCGGCCACCACCTTGCCCTCACCTGGAACTTCGGCGAAGAGAACACCCAGAGCTACGAGGAGCAGGTCGCGATGTTGAACACCGTCGCCGCCATCGATCCCTACCAGCACCACCGCGTGCTGCACACGTATCCACAACAGCAGGACGAGGTCTACACGCCATTGCTCGGCGACCGCTCGGTGCTCACCGGAGTATCGCTCCAGAACGCCTGGGACGCCGTGCACGCCCGCACCGCGCATTGGCTCGCCGCCAGCGCCGCGGCTGGTCGCCAGTGGGTCGTCGCCAACGACGAACAAAACCCGGCCGCCATGGGTGTGCCGCCCGACCCCGGTTACGAAGGCCACGACGGCGTCGCGACCGCCGAAGACGGCACGCACTATACGCTCCGTGACATCCGGGCCCAGACCCTCTGGGGCAACCTCATGGCCGGCGGCTCCGGCGTGGAATATTACTTCGGTTATCAGCTCCCGCAAAACGACCTGCTGGCCGAAGACTACCGCAGCCGCGACCGCTCGTGGGACTACGCCCGCATTGCGCTCGAATATTTCCGGGCACTCCCCGTCGACCTCGCCGCGCTCCAGCCGGCCGACGCCCTCACCGGCGCCGACTGGTGCCTTGCCTACCCGGGCAAACTCTACGTCGTCTTCGTGCCCCGCGGCGGCGAGGCCACGCTCGACCTCACCGACGCCAGGGGGACCTACTCCGTCGAGTGGTTCGATCCGCGCACCGGCGATCGTTTCCCGGCCGAGTCCGTCACCGGCGGCGCTCGCGTTGAGCTCGGCACCGCCCCCGATCTCCCCCACGAAGACTGGGCGATCACCGTTGCGCGAACCGACTAATCAGATGACTTTGGACGGAGCAAACGGGCCACGGATGGCACGAATGTCCACGGGACCTTGCGGCGGAAACCTGACCACCTATCCGTGTTAATCCGTGAAACCCGTGGCTATAAAAACGGATCAAGCGAAACACTCTCCAACCCGTTCTCGCCATCGCTCATTTCAGCATTTCAGTTCTCCAGCGTTTTAGCTTTTTCCACCATGTCCGCCCTCTCCGACTCCCTGCTCCACCGCCTTACGTGGGACGACCTTGATGTCGCCTACCTGCGTCGCTTGGTGGAGATGGCGCGCGATGAGGACCTGGGCGGGCTCGGCCTGCTGCGCCGTCCGACCACGGCGGGGGATTTTTCCACCGGCAGCATCGCCGCCGCACCGCGCACCAGCACCGCCCACCTGGTTGCCCGGCAGGACATGACGATCTGCGGCCTGCCGCTCATCTCGCTCATCCTCGCCACCTACGGCGACCAAGCCGCCGCCCGCGCCACCGTGCAGTTGCGCACCCGCGACGGCGCCAGACTCGGCCGCGGTGATGTCATTGCCACGCTCACCGGCGACCCACGCACCCTGCTCTCCGCCGAGCGCATCGTGCTCAATTTCCTCCAACGCCTCTCCGGCATCGCCACCCTCACCTCGCGCTACGCCCAAGCCCTCGGCGAAGGCCGCACCCGCCTGCTCGACACCCGCAAAACCACCCCGGGTTATCGCATGCTGGAAAAAGTCGCCGTGGCCTGCGGCGGCGGCTGGAACCATCGCCTCGGTCTCTTCGACCGCGTGATGCTGAAGGACAACCATCTCGCCCTGCTCGGTTCGACCGACGACCTTGCCGGCGCCGTCGCCCGCGCCCGCCAGCACGCCCCCGACCTGCCGGTGGAAGTGGAGGTTGATCGCCTCGACCAGATCCCGCCCGTGCTCGCCGCCGGCGCCGATGTCATCCTGCTCGACAACTTCACGCCCGCTCAGCTCAGCGAAGCCGTCGCCCTCATCAAGGGTCGCGCGCTCACCGAGGCCTCCGGCGGCATCACCTTGGAGACCTTGCCCAACCTCGCCGGACTCGGGCTCGACTTCGTCTCCACCGGCGCGCTCGTCCATCAGAGCACCTGGGTCGACATCGGTTTGGATTGGAACGCATGAAGTCCGCCCACACCGACCTCACCATCGTCCGCACCCTGCTCGACGCCGGCAACGACTTCGTCTCCGGCAGCGCCTTGGCCGACACTCTGGGCATGTCCCGCGTCGCCATCTGGCAACACATGGAAAAGCTCCGGGAACAGGGCTTCACGTTCGAAGCGATTCGCTCCCGCGGTTACCGCCTCACGGCCAAGCCCACCGGCCTCAACGCCCTGCTCATCGAGGCCCGGCTGCCCGCCTCACTGCCTTGCACCATCGTCGCACTCGAGTCGGTCGACAGCACCAATGACGAAGCCATGCGCCGCGCCGCCCAGGGCGCGACCACCCCGCTCGTGGTCATCGCGCGCGAACAAACCCGGGGCCGCGGCCGCATGGGTCGCACCTGGCTGTCCGAGGCCAACGGCAACCTTTACCTCACCTTCGCGCTCCGGCCGGAGGTCCCGCCCGATCGTCTCGCGACCATCACGCCTTGGGTTGGACTCAATCTCTGCTCCCTCTTCGCCCACTACGCCAAGGTCGACTCGCGCATCAAATGGCCCAACGACGTGCTGATCAACGGCCGCAAGGCCGGCGGCATCCTCACCGAGGCGCGCATCGACGCCGACCGGATCCGCGACCTCGTCATCGGCTGCGGACTTAATCTTACGCCACCAAACGGCGGCTGGACGGGCGAACTCGCCGACCGCGCGATCGCGCTGAGCGAAGTCGCCGCCGCGCCCATCGACCTCAACCACTTCGCCGCCGCCGTCATCAGCCGCGTGCTCTCCGCCTGCCGCACCTTTCAGGAAGACGGTCACAGCGCCGCCCTCGCCCAACAGTGGCCACAATACGACGCACTGCGCGACCGCGAGATCACTCTCATCCATGGCCGCGACGAAGTCACTGGCGTCGCCGCCGGCATCGACACCGATGGTTCGCTCCTGCTGCGCGTCAACGGCGGCGAACCACAATCCTTCCGCGCCGGCGAGGTCACGATTGCCAAGCGTTGATTCGCGCCATGATCGCCTGTATCGACATTGGCAATACACACACCCACTACGGCTTCGCCGCCCCCGGCGGACACGATGCCGCCGTGGACACCGGCGAGCTGCGCACCAATCGGCTTGAGGAACTGATTCCCCTGCTCTCCGCCCGCCCCGACCTCACGGCCGTCGCGTTCTGCAGTGTCGTGCCCGCTGCGGTGCCGCGCCTGCAAGCCGCGCTGCAACCACTTGGCCTGCCGGTCTGGCAGCTCACCCACACCCAAAAACTCGGGGTCGACATCACCTACCCAAAGCCGGCGGAAATCGGCCAGGATCGGCTCGCCAACGCCGCCGGCGCCGCCGCGCTCGGCCCCCTGCCCGCCATCGTCATCGACCTGGGCACGGCCGTGACCTTCGACATCATTTCCCGCCGCGGCGGCTATGAGGGCGGGATCATCACCCCCGGTCCCGCGCTCATGACGCGCTACCTGCACGAACACACCGCGCAGTTGCCGCTGGTCGAGGACGTGGTCACGCCGGTCGAGCACGCAATCGGCAAATCCACCGTCGAAGCCATGCGCATCGGCGCCGTGCTCGGGTTCACCGGCCTGCTCCAGGCCTGCCTCGATGGCGTGACTGCCGAGCTTACCGCCGCGGGCGAGGCCCCCGCCCGCGTGCTCACCTGCGGCGGCGCCTACGCCATCGTGAGCGGCCGCCTCCGCGAGCCCACCATCGACATCCCCGACCTCACCCTCCGCGGCCTCGCCGCCGCCTGGGCATTGAATCATTCGGCGGCTTGATTCGTCACACCGGACACCAATCCTCTTTCACCGGGTCTAAGCAACCCTCCGATCCCGTGTAATTTTCATGTATTTCGTGGTGAACTCTCCCCACGCTCCTCTTGCCTTCGTCCATGTCCGACTCCTCGCCTGCCATTGTTGTTGAAAACCTCGTGAAGTCCTTTGCCGGAGTCACCGCGGTCAACAACATCAGCTTCTCGGTCGCGCAGGGCGAAATCCTCGGCTTCCTCGGCCCCAACGGTGCGGGCAAATCCACCACCATGCGGGTGCTGACCGGGTTTCTGCCGGCCACTTCCGGCTCGGTCACGCTCTGCGGCCACTCCGTCGCCTCCGACACCGCCGCCGTGAAACGCCTCATCGGCTACATGCCGGAGAACAATCCCCTGCCCGAGGACATGCGGGTGGTGGAATACCTCTACTACCGCGGCCGCCTGAAAGAGATGCCGCGCGGCAAACTCGGCCCCCGCATCGACGAGCTGCTCGAACTCTGCGATCTCAAACGCGTGCGCCACCGTATCATCGGCAAACTCTCCAAGGGCTTTCGCCAACGCGTGGGCATTGCCGAAGCCATCCTCGCCGAGCCGCCCGTCATCATCATGGACGAGCCGACCATCGGGCTCGATCCGCACCAGATCCTCATCGTGCGCGACCTCATCGCCCGCCTGCGCGGCCGCATGACGGTGATCATCTCCTCGCACATTCTGCCCGAAATCGAGATGACCTGCGACCGCGTGCTCATCATCAATCAGGGCCGTGTCGTCGCGGCGGGTGAGCCCGCCGCACTCAAACGTGAGATCATCGGTCAGGCGCGCACCTTGGTTGAACTCGCCGGCGAGAGCGCCGATCTTGCCGCCGTGTTGGCCGAGGTTAACCCGTCGCTGCAAATCACCTCCGAAGGTTCACCCGACACCGACGGCTTCCGCGCCTTCGAGTTGTCGGTCGACCACGACGCCGATTGCAGCGAAGCCCTGCTCCGGGCGCTTGCCGCCGATCCGCGTTTCCGGCTTCGCGCCCTCAGTCGCGCCCAGCCCACTTTGGAGGACGTCTTCCTCGCCGCCACCCGGCGCAGTTGGGACGTGGTCGACCAGCCCACGCCCGCCAAGTCGGATAAAACCGAACCGAAATCCTAAATCCACGTGCGCCACTTTCTCACCATCCTCGGCCACGAGATCCGCATGCTGCTGGTCAGTCCCAGCACCTACATCGCGGCGGTCATGTTCCTTGCGTTCATGGGCTTCATCTTCGCCGGCATCCTGGCCGAATATACGAACCTGCCGCAGGAAAACTCGCCGGCCGTCGCCTTCTTCGAACTCTTTTGGGTGCCGGTCATCTTCATCGTGCCCTTGCTCACCATGAAGAGCATCTCCGAAGAACGCCGCCTCGGCACCCTCGAGACCTTGCTCACCACGCCCATCACCACCACCGAGGTGGTGCTCGGTAAATACGGCGCGGCCTACTTCCTCTACCTCAGCCTGTGGAGTGCGACTGCCGGCTTCTTCTATATCCTGCATCGCTTCACGCACGACGCCTTCCTGCTCGACCTCGGACCGCTCATCGGCGGCTACGTTTTCATCGCGGTATCGGGTTTGTTCTTTGTCGCCATCGGCATCTTCGCCTCCTCGCTCTCCCGCAATCAGGCCGTCGCCGGCATCCTCGGCGTCGTCATGCTCTTCGCCCTTATCATCGGCACGCAGCTCCTTACCGGTCTCTCCGCCCTCAACCTTGAGATCTTCGCGCCCCTGAAGCAGAGCGTCGAATACGCCCGCGTATTCACCCACCTCGATGATTTCACCCGCGGCATCATCGATGCCCGCCAGCTGCTCTTTTACGCCAGCGGCACCACCCTCACCCTCATCTTCAGCATCCTCGGTCTCGAGGCCAAGCTGCTGCATAGCTGACCGGTATGAGCGACTCGCCCAACGCCTTCGCCAAAGCCCGCTGGCTGCGCACCATCAACCTCGTGCTGCAGGCCGCGCTGTTCCTCAGCTTCTTTGGCGGGCTCAACTACCTCGCGCTCCATCACGGTTTCCGCTGGGACCTCACCAATCATCGGCGCCACACCCTCTCCGAGGAAACCCTCGCCTACCTGCGCACCCTCGACCAACCGGTGCGGCTCATCCTCACGATCGACCCCAACCGCGACAACCCGCACCTCGCCCAATTCTACCGCGATGTGCGCGGTCTCCTGCGCGAATACGTCAACGCCACCGCCGGTAAACCGGCCACCAATGGCATCGCCGGTCGGGTCACCTTTGAAGAACTCGATATCTACAGGAACCAACGCGCCGCCGAGGCCCTGGGCATCGACCAGTCCAACGTCGTCGTCGCGATCTGCAACGACCAGCGAAAGATCATCACCCTCACCGACTTCTACGAGACCGAAGACCGCGTTGCCGTCGCCTTCAAAGGTGAGCAAGTCGTCACCTCCGCCATCCTCAGCGTCTCCTCGCCCGACCGCCCGCATGTCTACTTTCTCGCCGGTCACGGTGAAATGCAGCCCGGTGACGTCGACCCCAACCGCGGCCTCTCCGTCCTCGCCGATCAATTGCGCCTGCGCAACCTCGAGCTGAGCGTCATCGATCTCACCCAGACCAAGGAGGTTCCCGAAGACGCCGCCCTCGTCGTGATCGCCGGCCCCCAAGGTCGCTACGACCCCTTCGAGGTCGAGCTCCTCCGCCGCTACCTCAGCGATCGCGCGGGCCGCGCCCTCGTGTTGCTGCCACCGGTCGTGCGCCACGGCCTCGACGATCTGCTTTACGACTGGGGCCTCGTCGCCGACGACGTCATCGTGGTCGAGCCGGACCCCGCCAACGTCACTGAACGCAGTGAGCTCCGCATCTCCGCGTTCATGGCTCACCCCATCACCCAATCGCTCCTCGACTACCAATTCGCGCTCTACCTCGGCCTCTCCCGCGTCGTGCGCCCCGATCCCGGACGCCCCCTCGACAATTCCCTGAGCGCCACCGTGCTCGCCGCCACCTCCGAGACCGCTTGGGGTGAGCGCGACTATCGGCAGAACAACATCGCCTACGATCCGGGCATCGATCTCAAGGGTCTGGCCGGTTTCGAACCCAAAAACCGACTTTCCGTGCTCGTGTCTTCGGAACGCATCACGCCTCCAAAATCGCTGCCCTTCAGCGTCCGCGGCGGTCGCCTCGTCCTCTTTGGCAATGCCGACTTCGCCGCCAACTCCCGCGTCGCCTCGCCCGGCAACCTCGCGGTCTTACTCAACGCCGTCGAGTGGTGTGTCGATCGCGACGTGCAACTCAACACCCTCCCCCGCCCGATCGAACGCTACCAGATCGATCTCAGCCTCGCCGAACTGAGCAACCTCCGCATCAGCCTGCTCTTTATCCTCCCCGGCATCGCCGCCGTCTTCGGCATCATCGTCTACTGGACCCGACGCTCCTAGGCCCCGCCATGCGCACCAAAGTCACGCTCATCCTCGTTTTCCTCAACGTCGCCCTTTTCTTCTTTATCTTCGGATTCGAACGGAAGTGGCGCACCGAGGAAAATGCCCGCGAGGCCCGACGCCACGTGCTCGGCCCGGAGGCCGCCAACATCCAATTCCTCGAACTCACCGGTCCCACCCTGCCCGCGACCATTCGCCTGGAAAAACAGGCCGACGCCTGGCGCATCACCGAACCCTACGAGTGGCCCGCCAATCCCTTTGCCGTCGAGCGCATCATCAAGGAACTCCAGTTCCTTGAACACGAGACTTCCTACGACGTCGCCAACCTCGGCGCCACCGGCCTCTCTCTCGCCGACTACAATCTCGAGACGCCGCCCCTCACCGTAACCTTCGGCGCCCTGCCCGCCGCCGACGCCGCCGCCGGCGCCACCACGCCAAGCGCCACCGCCCTTGCCATTGGCAACAAGACCGCCATCGGCAACCGCCTCTACGTGCTTTCGCCCGACGGCACCCGCGTGCACGTGGTGCCGCAAACCCTCGCCAACGCTCTCGCCGTAGACCTCGAGGACCTGCGCGCCAACTCCTGCTTCACCATCCCCGACTTCGAGGTCCGTTCCCTCAACCTCCAGGCCGCCGGCCCTGCCAACGTCCGCGTGCGCATCCGCCGCGAAGGCAACCGCTGGTCCTTCGAATCGCCCATCGTCACCCGCGCCGACGGCATTGTGACCCGCGACACCCTCAACGCGCTCAACGCGCTCCAGACCCTCGAGTTCATCGGCGACCCCGCCGACCATCCCGATCGCGCCACCGCCTCCGGCACCAACACACCCATCCTGCGCATCACCCTCGAAGGCAACGCCCGCCGCGAAACCCTTCTGCTCGGCAACCCCCTCGGCGACACCGCCGTGCCCAACGGTCCCGCCACCCAACCCGATGTCGCTTACTACGCGCGCATGGAAAACCGCGCCGCGCTCTTCACCGTCGCCGTGCCCGCCAAACTCCTCGACCGTTTGCGCAACGCCCAACGTGAGCTGCGCGATCCGCTCGTCCTCGACCTCGCCGAGCGCCAGGTCGACTCCGTCACCCTCACCGACGGCGACGGCCAGGTCGTCACCCTGCAAAACCTGCGCCTCGAGGGCGGCACCAACGGTGCCAACACCGCCAACGCCCTCGCCACCGCCTCCGGATGGCAAGTTGTGCAACGCGCCGACGACGGCACCCTGCGCACCCAACCGGCCGACCAGGCTGTCGTTGAAAACATGCTCCTGCGCCACCTCCGCGATCTGCGCGCACAGAGTTTCGTGCGCGACGTGCCCACCGAAGCCGAACTCGAAGACTGGGGTCTCAGTCGCCCGGAGCGCACCATTGCCCTCAACTTCCGCGCCGACAACCCCGCCTCGCTCGCCCCCGACAACATCACCCTGCTCATCGGCCGCGACCAAACCGGCGACAACACCTACGCCAAACTGCGTCGCCAGACCTTTGTCTACGCCGTTGCGGCCGACATCCTCGCCGCAACTCCGGTTGACCCGCTCCACTACCGGCAACGCCTCCTGCGCGAGCTGCCCGCCGGCGCCCGCATCACCGGGCTGAACCTGCGCGACCTGAGCAACAACTCCACCCTGTTCCAAAGGGAACTCCGCGACGGCGAATCGTGGGACCAGGTCTTCACCGGCCTGCCCCAAACGCAGGCCCAGGCCCTCGCCACCCTGCGCGCCGAAGTGCGCACCCTGCGCGCCCGTCGCTTCGTCGCCGATGAGTTCACCGAAACCGTCAATGTGAACGGCGAGTCCCGCGGCTGGCGCTTCCGCCTCGACGTGAAACTCTCCCTCACCGGCGACGCCGGCAATCAGGTCGTCGACTCCACCCTCTTCATCGCCGATCGCGACGGGGGCGACGTGCAACTCGTCGGCTCCCCCGACCCCAACTTCGATGTCGTCTTCGCCGCCACCCAACCCTTCATCGACGCCCTCTGGACGCTGTCCTACGCCGAACGCGACCCGGGCCCGATCGAGTTCACCACGCCCCCGCCGGAAGCCAGCGCCGCCAATCCCGACGACGAAGCAGAGGAACCCGAGGGCAACGGTCCCTGACCACGATCTTCCACGTCAGCTTTTCCGCGTTTTAGCGTTTCAGCTTTTTAGAAAATGCCCGCCCCCCGCTGGTTGCAGGTTTGCTGGAAAGGCACCCATCACTGTGGGCGCGGACTGTGCTCTTTGCTGCTTTGGAGTCTCTGGCTGGTCCTCACGATCTGCCTCGGTATCCAGATTTTCATTATGTCGGCGCAGGAACTCGCCGTGCCCCGTTTCGTGCTGCGCGAGATCGAGTCCCGTCTCGAAGCCGCCGGTCTGCGGGTCAGTTTTGGCGAGGCCCAGTTTGATCCCGGCGGCCACATCCTGTTGCGCGATGCCGACCTCACCCTCATCGCGGTCGACGAGGCGGTGTTCCACGCCGAAGCGCTCTACTTCGAGCTGAACCCGATCACGCTCTGGTTCCGACAGGTCGAGCCGCGGCAAATCAAAATCAGCGATGCCGCGTTCTACATCCCGTCGATGTTGTCGCCCACCGGCACGCGCGAACCGCTGGTGCGGAAGCTCAACGCCACCGTGCGCCCGGGCGAAGCGGCGGACCTCATCGTGCTGGAAAACCTCACGGCCATCCTTGGGCCCACTCCCGTCGACCTGCACGGCAGTCTCCGCCTGCCCGCTCGCGGCGGCGACAGCCTGCCGGTCGACCAGTTGCTGGAATCCCTCGCCCGGAACTACCTGCGCGCCTGCCGGCTCGCCGCCACCTACCTGCCGCAGGTGCCCCGCCACCGCGAGTTGCGGGTCAGCCTTGAGCTGATTCCCGACGAGCACCCCTTGGCCGACATCGCCCTGCGGCTGCAGGCCCGGGAGCTCGAACTCAGTCTCCCTCAACACCCCGACCAGCAGATCGACCTGCAGGACTTCACGGCCACCACGACCTTCGACCTCGGGCCGCAGGCCCGCCTGCAAACCGTCGACTTCAGCGCCGGTCGCATCGCGGCCCCGGCCCGCATCGCCATCGACGACCTGCGCGGCCAACTCGAACTGATGGCCGCACCGGCCGTCGGTCGCTTCGAACCACGCCTCCTCGACCTCACCGCGCACACCGTGCACACCCCCTGGCTCGACCTGCCCCGGATCAGCGTGCGCACCGGCGTCGCCACCCTGCCCCAGGTGCAGGCGATGGTGCAGGTTGACTTGCTCGGACATCCGCTGGCGATCGAGGCCGATCTCGATGTGACCACCGTCGCCGGCCGGGTGCGGCTGGCCACCGCGGTGGATGCCGCCGCCATTGCTCTCGCCGGCCGCCACCTGAGTTTCGACTTGCCGGCCCTGCTCAACTGGACCGAAGCCCCCCGCATCACCGCCGACCTCAACCTCGCCGAAGGCGGCCGCCCGCTGCGCGCCGAGGCGGTCTTCAGCACCGGCGCGGTCACCGCCCGTCGGGTCGACCTCGACGCCACGGCCGCGCGGGTAACGTGGCAGGGCACCACGCTGCGCGCTGACGACATCCTGCTCCTGCGCGGCGCCAGCCGGGCCACCGGTAGTTACGAAATGGATACCAAGTCGCTCGACTTCCGCTTCCTGCTCGGCGGGCGCTTGGAGCCCTCCGATATCGACGGCTGGTTCCGCCGCTGGTGGCCGAACTTCTGGACCAACTTCCAGTTCCCCGTCGCGCCGCCGGACGCGAGCGTGGAGGTCAGCGGCCGCTGGAAAAAGCCCTTGCTCACGCGGGTCTGGGTGCAGGCCAGCGCCGAGAACGCGGTCGTCAAAGACATCGCCCTGGACCGGATGACCACCCGCCTGTTCGTGCGTCCCGGTTGGGCCGACGTGCTGGAATTCCACGCCTGGCGTCCGCAGGGCGAGGTGCGCGGCAGCTTCACCCGCTCGTGGCGCCTGCCTTTGGGCGCGCGCTGGACTGGCATCGAAGTGCACGCCACCGGCGATTCGGACCTGTCGCCCCTGCCCAAGCTGTTGGGTGACCTCGGCGAGCGCATCGCCGAACCCTTCGCCATGGCCGGCCCGGTCTCACTGCAAATCGACGGTCGGGCTGAGCGCGAAGATTGGGGCGCGCCGATCGAGGTGGATTTTAAGGTCAGCGGTCACACCAGCGAGGAGTGGAGCTTTTTTGATTTTCCCCTGCATGGCGCACAGTTCGAAGCGCACCAGACCAACGAACGCCTGTTGGTGGCGCCTTTCAGCGCCGGGGCGACCGGAGGAGCGCTGGCCGGTCGCATCGAAATGACCGGCGACGCCGCCGATCGCCGCATCGCCTTTGATCTCAATCTCGATCACGCTCATCTCGGCGAAACCATCCGGGCAGTCGAAACCTGGACCGCGCACCGTCGCGGCGAAGAGCCCTCGCCCGAAAGCGAATTTCAACAACGCATCGCGGAGGGCGTGCTCGACCTGTCGCTCTCCGCCACCGGTCCCGCCGCCGATCCCTATGGCTTTCAAGGCCAGGGCGCCGCCTCCATCCAGGACGCCAATCTCGGCGAGCTGAAACTCCTGGGCCCGCTCTCCACCTTGCTGGGCAGCACTCTGCTCAACTTCTCCAAACTCCAACTCGACAACGCCTACGGCGACTTCGAGCTCAACGGTCGCGTGCTCGATTTCGACAACATCAAGCTCACCGGGACTCGCGGCTCGCTCGATGCCAACGGCAAATACTACCTCGATACCCGCAACCTTGATTTTCTCACCCGGGTGCGTCCCTTCGACGGCGGCGGCGGCAACCTGCTCGACGCCGTGTTCACCCCGCTCACTCGTGCCTTGGAAGTGAAACTCGGCGGGAAACTCAACACCCCCGCGTGGACCTTCGTTTACGGTCCCACGAACTTCCTCCGCGCCCTCACCGGATCCGGTCCCCAAGCCGACGCGCCGGACGCCCCCAGCCCGCCCGACAGCAACGAGACCTTCGCTCCACCGCCGACCGCACCCACCTTCCAGCCCCCCTCGTCCGGCCCCGAATCTGCTGAGCCGCCCCCCGAGTCCTGATTCTCGGCTCGACTCCACCCCGTATTTTCACGGCCTTAAACAACGTTGCCCCTGCGATCGCTTTTCCCCTTGTTGAGGTGGATTCCCTATGGTCCAACCACCTAAAGCCCTCAGCGATGTGTGGCCGAAACGAGCTTGCCTCATTTTGGCGGGCTCCGTGGTCGGAATCATGCTCCTCCCGCTGCTCGGTTGGATTCTGCACATTCCGTCCCTGATCGCGCTGGGGCTGGAATCCGAACCCATCAAGGGCAACACGGTTCTCGTCGCTTTTCTCATCGGTTCCCTGCTGGTGGCCATCGAAACGGGTTATCGGCGGTCCGCTTGGCTCGGTCTCATCCCCACCCTCGTCGCCGGTCTCACGCTCCTGCAGGACCTGACGAAGAGCTCCTTCGGCATCGACGACCTGTTGTTTGATCCACTCACCCAAGGGGTCTCCACCGCGTCTGGTCACATGACCATGCCGGTGTCGATCAGCCTGCTGCTGGCCAGCCTGTTGGTCACCTCGCTGGCCTTTTCCCGCCTCAGCCAGCGCCTGACTCTGCTCTTCGCCCTGATCGCCTCGGGCGTGCTCTCCGTCGGCGCAGCAACGCTTCTCGGCTACGCGCTCGACCTGTCCTCGGTCTACCAGTGGGGCTCCGGCGACGCCACTTCCCCTTTCGCCGCGTGGACCATCTCGCTCATCGGCGTCGCCCTGCTGGCCCGCGCTTGGCGGGAACACACCCTCACCGATGCCGGTGCGCCGGTTTGGCTGCCCCTGCCGGTGGTCGTGGGATCCGCGACCCTCACCGTCATCCTTTACCTCGGCCTCGAAGAACAGGAAATCGTTCGTCTGCGCGAAACCACCGATCGCCATGTCGGTGCGATCATTCGCGGCCTCGATGATGAAATCAGCGAGCAGGCCGATTCCCTGGAACGCTTTGCGGAGGATTGGTCCGATCCGGCCAAGACCGCCGTCGTCCGGGCCATCGACGCCGAAAGTTATCTCAAGGACAACCCCAGTGGCCTCGTGGCCATGCTCGTCAGCCCCGACGATGAATTCCTCACGCGGGAGATCTACCCGGCCGAAGGCAACGAGCACCTCGTCGGCTACAGTCATCACGACGACCAGACCCGCGCGGCCGCCATCGAACGCGCCTTGGCTCCGCCCAACCGCACCACGATCTCCGGCACCCTCGACATCCTGCCCGATAATCCGGGCTACGCCATCTACTCGCCGGTCGAACGTGACGGCAGAATCTGGGGCCTGCTCACGGCCGATTTTGTCTACAGCCACGTGATCGGCATGATTGTCGGCGAACAGGAAAACCTCCGCAGCGATTACCTCATCCGCATCGCGATTGGCGATCTGGTCATCTACAACACGGCCGGTCGCTCCTCGATCGACGACGACCTCATCCTGCAGCGCGGCGGTATCGACTTCACCCAGGCCATCCGCGACCGGCGCATGCGCTTCACCGTCTTGCTCACCGAGGACGCCTTTACCCGCGAACGGCGCAACCTGCCCGAGCTCGCCGCCGCCGCTGGTTTCATCGTGACCCTCCTCCTCGGTGTTTCGGTTCACCTCGCCCGCACCGCCAACACCCTGCTGCGCACGGCCGAACTCTCCAATCGCCGCCTCGTCGCCGAGAACGAGGAACGCCGTCGCGTCGAGGCCATGTTGAAGGTGTCGGATGAGCGACTGCGCCTCGCCCTCGACTCGACCCAGATTGGCATCTTCGAATGGTCGCTGCCGTCCAACCAGGTCTACTACAGCCCGGGTCTGTGGACCATGCTCGCCTACGCTCCGGGTGAAATCGCCAACACGCCCGGCGCCTGGACCGCGCTCATCCACGAGGATGATCTCCCCGGCTACCGCGAAGCGGTCGAACGCCAGCTCGCCGGCGACGAAACCTTCATCGCCCCGGAATACCGCCTGCGCACCGGCAACGGCGAATGGCGCTGGATCTACGCCCGCTCCAAGACCGTCGCCCGCGCCTCCAGCGGCGCCCCCCAACGCATCATCGGCACCCTGCAGGACATCACGGAACGCAAAGCCGCCGAGGCCGCCCTGCGTGAATCCCAGGCCGCCACCCGTAAACTCTCCCTCGTCGCCGCCCGCACCGACAACATGGTGCTCATCACCTCGCCCAGCGGGGAGGTGGAATGGATCAACGAATCCTTCACCCGCGTGATGGAATACGAGCTCGACGAAATTCGCGGCCGCACGCCGGACACCTTCATGGCCGGCCCCGACACCAAGGCGCGCACCGCCCTGCGCATCCGCGCCGCCATGGCCAAGGGCGTCGGCGTCACCACCGACCTCGTCAACTACTCCAAATCCGGCCGCAAATATCACATCCACCTCGAGGTCCAGCCGGTGCGCAACGAGCAGGGTCAGGTCGAGACCTTCATCGCCATCCTCGCCGACATCACCACTCGCGTCGAAACCGAGCACGCGCTGCGCCGCGCCAAGGCCGAGGCCGATCACGCCTCGCGCGCGAAGTCCGAATTCCTCGCGTCGATGTCCCACGAAATCCGCACCCCCATGAATGGCGTCATCGGCATGACCAGCCTGCTCATGGACACCAAGCTCGACCCGGAGCAGCGCGACTTCGTCAACACCATCCGCACTTCCGGCGAAGCCCTGCTCACCATCATCAACGACATCCTCGACTTCTCCAAAATCGAGTCAGGCAAGATGGAGTTGGAGCACCTGCCCTTCGACCTGCCCACCTGCATCGAGGAAGCCCTCGACCTCTTCGCTATGCAGGCCGCCGCCAAGAAACTCGACCTCGCCTACCATGTCGCCGAGGACGTGCCCGCCTGGATCATGGGCGACATCACCCGCCTGCGGCAGATCCTCGTCAACCTGGTCAACAACGCGGTCAAGTTCACCGCCTCCGGCAGCATCACCATCCTCGTGCGCCGCAAGGCCGTCGCCGTCCCGCTGGGCGGTGAACGCGTCATGCTCGAGATCGCCGTGCAGGACACCGGCATCGGCATCCCCCAGGAGCGCATCAACCGCCTCTTCAAACCCTTCAGCCAGGTCGACTCCTCGACCACCCGCAAATACGGCGGCACCGGCCTGGGCCTCGCCATCTGCCATCGCCTCACCCAGCTCATGGGCGGCGGTATCCACGTGGAAAGCACGCAGGGCGAAGGCTCCCGCTTCATCTTCACGCTGCGCACCGAATCGGCGCACCCGATGAACATCGAACCGCTGCCAAGCGCTCCGACCGCGCTCGCCAACCGCCGGGTGCTCGGCATCGAGGACAACCCCGTGGGCCAGCAGCGCCTCGCCACCTTCTTCAAGCAGTGGAAGGTCGGCTTCGACGGTGCCACCGAGTTCGCCAAAGCCCTGCGCCTGACCGATACCGACACCCCGCCCGGCCTCGTCCTGCTCGACGACGATGTGCTCGAAACCGAAGGCTCGATCGAACTCTTGCAGGCCATCAACCGACGCCAGCTGCCCACCCTCTTGCTGCTCACCCCCGGCCGTCCATTGGCCGACGAAGCCCGCTCGAAGCCAAACATCCTCACCCTCAACAAGCCACTCAAGACCAGCACCCTGCTGCGCGGCATCCACACTCTTTTCCGCGGGTCCGACCAACCCGCCCCCGCCAGCGAAACCGCCGCCAAACGCCGCGTCCTCGCGGAGGAGTTCCCGCTCGATGTGCTGCTCGTCGAGGACAACATGGTGAACCAAAAGGTCGC
Source organism: Actomonas spartinae (assembly GCF_051209155.1). Taxonomy (NCBI): domain Bacteria; kingdom Pseudomonadati; phylum Verrucomicrobiota; class Opitutia; order Opitutales; family Opitutaceae; genus Actomonas; species Actomonas spartinae. The sequence continues at coordinate 985,181 of NZ_JBPJGB010000002.1, read as the reverse complement.
CCTGCGCTTCCTCGAACGCCTCGGCTACCGCGCCGACTGCGTAGGCAACGGTCTCGAAGCCGTGCACGCCGTTGAGAACCGCCGCTTCGACCTGGTGCTGATGGACCTGCAGATGCCGGAGATGGACGGCTTCGAAGCCTCCCGCGAAATCCGCCGCCGCTTCCCCGCCGAACACCAACCGAAGATCGTTGCCCTGACCGCCAACGCCCTGCAAGGCGACCGCGATGTGTGCATCGAGGCCGGCATGGACGACTACATCACCAAGCCCGTGAAACTCCACGAGCTCAGCGAAGTCATCCGCCGCCAGTTCGCCGCCCAATCGGAAGAAAGCGAACTCCCCACTTCCGGCGCCTAGGCGTCGCTTTTCTTCTCTCTCCTTATCCCCGTCGAGCGAACCCCACGCCGCGGGTCAACGATCGGGCAAACGAAACACCCACAACGCTTCGACTTGCTCCCTTCGCCGCATCCGGAATTTAACATTCATCTCCGGGCGCTCTCTGTTAAACTGGTCGTCTGCGTCGTCCGCTTGCTTGCTGCCCGCTCGTCCTGTTTCGCCCCGCCCCACCATGCGCCGCCACGCCCAAACCCCTTCCCTCGGACAAATCGCCGATCAAGCCGGCGTCTCCCGCGCCGCCGTCTCCATGGCCCTGCGCAACCACCCGCGCATCCCCCTGAGCACCCGCGAGCGGATCCAACGGATCGCCAACCAACTCGGCTGGCGACCCAACCCCCTGCTGGCCGAGGCCATGAGCGCAATCCGCGCCGGGCAACCTTCCTCTGATCGCGTCACCCTCGCGTGGGTCAGCAGCGACCGCCGCCGCGACGAGTGGAAAGAAAGCCCGTTTCAGGTCCGCTGCCTTGAGGGCGCTCACGCCCGGGCCGACAGCGCCGGCTACCGCCTGGAGCAGTTCTGGCTCGGCGATGCCAACGGCAATCCCAACCGCCTTTCAGACATCCTCTACGCCCGCGGCATCAACGGTCTCATCGTGTCACCGTTCTACGCCACCGGCACCATTGCGCTGCAGTGGGATCGCTTCGCCGCCGCCACCATCGCCTACACCCTTACCGAGCCCCGCCTGCACCGCGCAACCGACAACCACACCGCCTCCGCGCGCGTCTGCGTGGCGCGCCTGCACGCCGCCGGTCGCAGCCGCATCGGCCTCGCCATGGCCGCGCGACTCGACCACCGCGTCGGCGACCTCTGGACCGGCGGCTACCTGCTCGAAACCTTCACCGAAGGCATCGGCGCCCCGACCCTATTGCACCGGCCCCACGATCTGACGGCCAAGGCCTTCCTTACCTGGGTCAAACGCGCCAAGCCAGACGCCATCATCAGCACGGAAAAACGTATCCCGGAGTGGCTCACCGAAGCCGGCTACGACGTGCCCCGGGATATTGCCTTCTGCTCCCTCGACCTCGCCAGCGACGACGGCAGCATGGCCGGCATCTACCAGGATGCCCACAGCATCGGCGCCGCCGCGGTCGACATGGTCGCCGGACAACTCCTGCGCCACGAGCGCGGCCTGCCCGACCAACCCAAGACCACCATCATTGACGGCCGCTGGATCGACGGCGCCACCGCTCCCGCCGTGGAGCCCAACGCCGAACACGAAGACCTGCGCCCCACCCTCAACCTCCTCGCCAACTCCGGCCAAACCGAAGCCACCCGCCCCGTCGCCTTCGACTAGGTACTTGGCGGGCCAACGTGGCCGCGATCGCAAGCGAGTGCCGGCTCACTCTGCCGCCCACACCGCCCCATCCGCGTTGCACACGCGCTTTTCCGCCGCGCTGCGCCACCCGGTCCACACCCGATCGCATTGATCCGGTAGCGCCACCACACTCGGCATCGAGATCGGTGCGCGATCGCGCGGGCAACTCCACGCATCACGGTCCGCCCACGCCCGCGTCATCGCCGGCAGATCCAACAATGACACCGGCGCCGCGCTCACCCCACGCTCACCCGGCGCGCCGCGCACCACCAGCGGCACCCGCACACTCTCTTCGTGCGGCCAGCCTTTGCGAAACAAGCCGTGGGCGCCGTGCATGTCACCGTGCACCGAGGTGACCACCACGATCATGTCGTCCGGCAGGCTCGCCACCAGTCGACCCATCGCCCGATCAGTCGCCTCGATGTGAGCGTAATAACCCGCCAAATCCCGCCGCGCCCGTTCCCTCGCCGCCGGCGGCACGTTTTCCGCCAACACCACCTCCGCCGCGTCGCGCTCAATCCCCGCCGCCGGCGCGCCATAGGGCGGGTGCGGCGCCTCCACGCTCACCACGGCAAACCACGGTGAGGTCTGTTCGCGCAACCAATCACCGGCGCGCTCGCACAGCACGTCACTCTGATAACCCGGCACCTGCACCGGCTCCGGCAACCGGGTGCCGTGCAGCCACGGATCGTTGAGCAGGAATCCACTCTCAAACCCTTCCCAAAATCCGAAGCCGCCGCGCGCCGTATCCGGCACGACCATACGCGCGTGCGCTTCGCCGACCAAGGGCGCCGTGCGATCGCGCTCGGCCAGATGCCACTTGCCAAACCATGCCGTCATGTAGCCGCGCTCCGCCATATCATGCGCAATCGTTCGCGCGTCGCTTGGCAAAGGATCCCAATAGTCACAGACCCCGTTCTCGGGCGACGGCACGCCGGTCAACAACGCCGCTCGTGCAAAGGGGCCAAAGGGATGCGGCGTGGTTGCCTCTCGATAGTCGCAACCCGCCGCGGCCAGCGCGTCGAGGTGCAGCGTGCGCGCGTTGGGATCCCCCATCGCCGCCCGCGCCTGCGCCCGCCACTGCGTGGTCACAATCCACAGGATGTTCGGCCGCGCTCCCATCACGGTTCAACGGCTGCGACTCTCAGCCATCTGCCGCATGCGCTCCAGCAGCGCACGAAGGTTCTGCCCGCTCGTGTCGCCGGTGCGAATCGTGCCGGCCGGGAGAAAATTATCCACCATCGCACACAGGTCCGAGGTCACCATCACGCCCAGCAGTTCGCCGGTCTTGGACAGCACCAGATCGCCGCGCTCCGGCGTGTAGTCCGCCATCAGCCGACGCACCAGCCGGTTGTCCATGCGCACGTAGCCCGGCAGGTTGGCCTCCAACTTGAAGGGCACTTCGCCATAACCTTCGCCGCCGTTGCTGATCAACACGGCCTCCGGAAAACGGAATGGATCCGTCGTCGTGCGATACACCTTCACCCCGAGCGCGGCCGCCTGCGAGGCCTCCACCGGAATCGCCACGATGCGCGGGTCCCGTGCCAGAAAATCCAACCGTGGCGCCGCCGCTCGCACCTCGTCCTTCGCCAGGGTCACAAACACCCGCGCCCACTGCGACGCCGGCTCGGCGTAGTTGAACGGCGTGTCCTCGATGTGCATGATCGCGTAGGTTGCTTCGCCGTCGCTCACCAGAATCGTCCGCGCCTGAGCGGTGCGGGTGAGCTCGTTGCCAAATCCATTGATCCGCGCCGCATTGAAGTTGGCCGGCACCCGGTTGATCAAAAATTCGCTGAAGAGTGTATTCGCATTGATGGGACGGTTTTCGCGCATCTCCTGCGTGATCGCATCCGACTTCTCCGCCAAGGCGCCCACGCCCTGCGCGAGCTGGGTCGTTGTCTCCTGCACCTTGATGCGCTCCTCGCGCTCCTTGGCCGCCTGCTCGCGGAAGGTGTCGGCCGTTTCGCGCAACAGGGTTTTCTCCTGCTCGGCGACTTTGACCGCCACGTTGAGATTCTGGATCTGCTCCTGCGCCGCCGCCTGCGCGGTGGCGAGTTTGGCCAACTCTTCCGCCTGTTGCGCGGCCAGCTTCTCGCGCTCTTCCAGATCACGTTGCAACTGCGCCACGCGAGCCTGCGATGCCGCCGCTTCACTCGCCCGCGCCGCCGCCTGTTCGCGCAACTGCGCCGCCGTCTGCTGGGTTTGCTCCAGATTGACCGCGAGATCGTCGCGCGCTGCCTCCAACTCACGCAGCGCCCGCTCGCGCTCCGCGAGTTCGGCGGCCCGCGCCTCCAGCTCGGCGCTGAGCTCGGTTTGCTGCGCCTGCTGGTCCTCGAAGGACAGCTTCATCAGTTCAACCACGTCATCCGCCGCCGTGACCGCGCCGTCTTCGTCCTGGATCTGCGCCGCCGCCGTCTCCGTCGGCCGCTCCGGCTCCGCCGTCTCCCAACGCGTGAGCGCGAGCAACGTCAGCAACAGGAAGTCGCAGAGGATGAGCAGGAGGGTGCGGTTCATGACGCGGGGTCGCGGCTCAAGCCTTCACGGGAGCGGCGGGGGTTTCCTTTTGGGCGAGCGCCATCAACGCCTCCTGCCCTTCCAGAATCAGGCGGCACTTGTAGGGGCGCACGTGACGGATCTTCACCAGGGCGACGCAGGTGATGCCGAACAGGTTGGAGGAATAGGCCGCCAGCAAGTTGGGCTCGATGAGACCGAGCACCTGAAACACCAGCGCCGTGGCCGTGCCGCCGATGCCCACGTAAAGACCGCCATCGAAAAGGTTTTCTTCGTTCTCCATCAGCTTGAGCTTCACCAGCGGCGGCACCTCGCGGCGGTTGATCTCGCCGATCTTGAGCAGGCAGATGAGATACATCGCCACTTGCAGGGCGGCAAACAGACCGATCGTAAGCAGAGTCGAGGAATCCATGGTCGTGGTGGGTTTCGTGAGTTCAGCCGAAGTCGTGTCCGTGATGTCAGCCAACACCGGCAAGGCTATTTTGAATTGAAATTCCGACGGCGGAGCCGCCTGCAGGAGAAAAGGTTCGGTCGCGACAATGATGACGCCCGCCGTCAACACTGCCAGCACCCCGCTCGAAAGATGCGGCAGCGCGCCGCCGGCCGTGCGCGCGGCGAAACCGCGGTCAAGTCCACGAAAGAGCAGGAAGGCTCCCGCCAGCATGCCGAGATACTTCGCCCCCAGCAGCCAGTGCGGATGCAGCAACCCGAACGCCGCGACCGCACTGAGCGTCGGCCCGGCCTCGCGCGAAACGGGCACCTGTCGACCGACGAGTTGCCGCACCGCCCCCTGCCCGTTGGCCAAGGCCAGCCGCAGGTCCGCCAGACCCTGCCGGCCGTAGCGTATCAAATAAGTGGCGACCGGGTCGGCCGCCTCCGCCGCCATCGCGGCCGCGTAAACGCTGGCCAGATCGTCCGCCGCCACCCGGCTCAGGTGGGCAAACTCGCCGACGGTCTGCGTGCTTTCGACCAGCCGCAGCAGCTCGGTGAGCTGAATCCAGTTGAGCCGCTTGCCGAGCGAGAGCAGGTCGAGAAAGAAGGGTTCGATCTCGGTGAGGTCGTCGGCCAGCGCAGCGTTTTCCGCCAGGTCGCGCACCTCACGCTGCAGGGAATCGGACAGGTGTTCCCCCTGATACAACAGCGCCGCCAGCAGGATCGTGGCATCCAGCGCCTGGCCGCCCGGCCGGGTCGCCGGCACAAACTGCTGGGCGCGATCGATGCGCCGCAGTTCCAACATCGCCCGCACCCCGGCCGACCGCGAATTGGCCAAAAAACCCGCCAGCGCACCGCGCGCTTCCCGCGTTACAAAGAACGCCAGCACCGGCGTGGAGTCGGGTCGCCCCACGGCATCCGCCTGATCCACCAGCGGTTCCAGAAACGGATCCCAACCGCCCCACGGCACGAGCTCCGGTTGCCGCGTCGCTTCGCGCGCCAAACGCTCGGCCAACGCGACCGCACCGGGGGCCTCGACCACTTGGGCGGCCGCTTGCACCAGCGCCGCCGGACCGGGCTTTTCGCGAGCCAACAGATCATCGCCGATGTCCACGACACTCGGCGTGCCTCGCCCCGCTTCGCGCAGCAAGGCCGTCGGCAAAGCCAACAGATTGACCGGCAACATCCACGCCGCTCCCGCCAACAAAACACCGCCCAGCACCCAGGCCAAGGGCAGCCAACGACTGCGGGACGCGGACGAGCTTTGTGTCATCGGATTCGGACTATCGAGTTGCGACGCACCGGACGCAAACCCACCTTTGCGCCCTCACAGACCCATGGTTCTCAACATAGTTCACTACAACGACCCCGTGCTGCGCACCAAGGGCGCGCCGGTCACCACCTTCGACGCCGAGCTGGCGGTGCTCGCCCGCGACATGGTGGAAACGATGCATGCCGCCGCCGGCATTGGCCTCGCCGCCCAGCAGATCGGCAAAGCCATGCAGTTCTGCGTCGTCGACTTGGCCAAGACCGATCGCGACTTCGATTGGGAGCTCGATGGCGCCAAGCCGCCGCTCGACCTCATCATGCCGATGACGATCGCCAATCCCGAGATCGAGGTGCTGGAGGGCGACGACACGATTTATGAAGAAGGTTGCCTGTCCTTCCCCGGCATCAACGGCGACGTCATCCGCCCCGACGAAATCCTGGTCAAATACCAGGACGCCGCCGGCACCCCGCACACCTTGATTTGCAACGGTCTCTTCTCGCGCTGCATCCAGCACGAAGCCGATCACCTCAACGGCACGCTCTTCATCGACCGCATGAGCAAGAAGGTCCGCCAATCCATCGACCGCGACATCAAGGACCTCGCCAAACGCACCCGAGACGCCGCGGAGGCATGATCGCCTTCAGCCTTTTTCAGCATTTCAGTTTTTAGCTTTTCCGCGTTTCCCCACTGATGAGTTCTTCCGACGGCATGACCTACGCCCCCACGGGCAAACCCGCTCCAGTGGTCAAACCCGGTGAGTTTACCTTCGCGGTCGCGCACCTCGATCACGGCCACATCTTCGGTCAGACCAACGGGCTGCTCGAAGCCGGCGCCGAGCTGAAGTGGGTCTACGATCCGGATCCGGCCAAGGTGGCGGACTTCTGCCAACGTTATCCGCAGGCCCAAGTCGCACGCTCGCTCGACGAAGTCCTCGACGACACTGCCGTGCAACTCGTCGCCGCCGCCGCCATCCCCAACACCCGCGGCGCGCTCGGTTGCCGCGTCATGTCCGCCGGCAAGGACTACTTCACCGACAAGACGCCCTTCACCGCCTTCGACCAACTCGAGCAGGCCAAGCAGGTCGTCGCCGAGACCGGCCGCAAATATGCCGTCTATTTCAGCGAGCGCCTGCACGTGGAGAGTGCCATGTATGCGACCGACCTCGTCGCCGGCGGCGCCATCGGCCGCGTCATTCAAGTGCTCGGTCTCGGCCCGCATCGGCTCAATGCTCCGTCCCGCCCGGACTGGTTCTTCAAAAAGGAACAATACGGCGGTATCCTCTGCGATATCGGCAGCCACCAGTTCGAACAATTCCTCACCTTCTCCGGCGCCACCGATGCCACCGTCACCCACGCCGCCATCGCCAACTACAACAACCCAAACCACCCGGAGCTCGACGACTTCGGCGAGGCCACCCTGGTTGGCAACAACGGCGCGACCAACTACGTGCGCCTCGACTGGTTCACGCCCGACGGTCTCCGCAGCTGGGGCGACGGGCGTATGATCATTTTGGGCACGCAGGGTTACATCGAGCTGCGCAAATACCTCGACGTCGGCCGCCCCGACAGCGGCCCGGATCACGTTTTCCTCGTCGACCAAAAGGGCGAGCACCACATCCCGGTCGCGGGCAAGGTCGGCTACCGCTTCTTCGGCGAGCTCATCCTCGACTGCCTGAATCGCACCGAGCAGGCGATGACCCAGGACCACATCTTCACCGCCGCCCGCCTGTGTCTCGAAGCCCAAGCCAAGGCAGTGCGGATCGCGAACACCTAAAAACGCGGTCGAGGACGTCCGCGTCCACCCTGCCCACGAAAGGTGGACGCCAACCTCCGGACGACGTAAGGACGGTTCCTCCGTTCGCCGGCCGCTGAACTTCGGAAATCGCGGCCAACAACGGAGGTCGGACTTCCCCCGGCAAGGTCCGGAGCCCCCCCCTTCCCCTGGATCACGCCACGTGCGTTGATCCGTCCCGCACAGGGACGGCCCGCCTAGTCTTCGCGAATTCCGGCCGCGTGCATTGCCTCGAGCCGGTCCGCCGGCGTGGCGTAATCGTGGGCCTCACAATACGGCAACGGCGCGCGCTTTTTTGAACGCAACTGGGCCTGCAGCAGCTTCAGCTCCGCGACCAGGCGATCCCGTTCCGATCTCACCATTTCCCGCAACCGCAGGCGCAGCGTTTCCGCGTCGCGCTGCCCCCATTCCATGCCGAACGCCCCTGGGATCGTAACACCGCAGTGGGTGTGGAGCGTAACGACACTCAGGTCCCCCGCGACGCCGGAGGAGATTTCTTCCGGCCGAATCGCAAGGACTACCCGTTCCCAGGCGTTGCGATGTGCCGCAAAGAATTCTGCCTCGTCGCCGACCACGTATTCAGAGGCCGGCGCCTTGTAAGTGAGATGGAATGTCCGCTCACGTTCCGAAGCTGGCCGATCCAAGTTTGTCGGCTGCCCGAACAAGACTGGCTGAACCAAAACGATCAACAGACTCCAGAGCTGAAACCAAGCACCGCGCATCCCGGCATGCTGAATACCGCCCCGTCAGACTCAACTTGAAAGCGGGGAACCTCCTGAACCTCTGCCCAGCCCCGCGCGCGCCGCTCTTCGCACGCCGCAGGCACCTTCGGCCAATTGGCGCGAGGCCGGATTCACTGCTCCTCGCGAGTTCCCGCCGCGCGCATCGCCTCCAGCCGGTCCGCCCGCGTGGCGTAATCGTGGGACTCACAATACGGCAACGGCGCGCGCTTTTTTGCCGCTAGTTCGCGCTGCAAAGCGTGCAGCTCCGCGACCAAGCGTGCGCGCTCCGCGAGTGGCGCTCCGCGCAGCTTCCCGAGAAGCCTTTGCGCCTCGTCCTGACCTGCCTCCATCCCGAAGACCGCCAACGTGGGTCCCGGCACGCTGTGGTGCGAATGGCCCGAGCCCGTGTAAACTTCGAACCCTGGTTGTGATGCGATCATTTCTTCCGACACGGTCAGCATGAAGCGCTCCCAGGCATTGCGATGAGCCGCCTGGTAGGCGGGATCTTTCGCCTGCGCCTGCAGCCTCTCCACCATGTCAGGCCGCGTTGGCTCAAAATGCGCCAAAAGCGCAGGGGCAGGTGGCTGCGGCGGCGTATAAACGATGTGAAGGTCGCGACTCAAGGACGCGCCCGCTTCCGCCGGTTCGGCCGCAAAGACCCATCCCGGAAAAGCCCAGAGGCAAAACAGCCCGAGTCGAAGTTTCATCCCGCCGCGAGACCAACGTGGCGCCGCAGGTTTGGCAATCCTCCGGGGCCGACCAGCAACGCTGCGCTCAGAGCAGATCGGCCGCGAGTTCGGCGAGTTTGGAACGTTCGCCCTTCGACAGCTTCACGTGCGCGGAGATCGAGTGGCCCTTCATGCGATTGTGGCAGTAGACGAGGCCGTTACTGCGGGAGTCGACATACGGGTTGTCGATCTGCGCCGGGTCGCCGATGAGCACGATCTTGGAGCCTTCGGAAATGCGGGTGATCACCGTCTTCACTTCGTGCGGCGTGAGCTGCTGCGCCTCGTCGAGGATGAAGAAGCGGCGCGCAATCGAGCGACCACGGATGAAGCAGAGCGCCTCGATTTCGACCACCCCGCTGTGAATCAGTTTTTCGTAGGGTTTGAGTGGTGCCGCGACACCGGCGGAGGGATCGCTGGGCGTGGTGTCGAGTTTGCGAACCTTCTTCTTGGCCACCTTCTTCGCGGCAAACTGCGGATCCTTCGGCGGCTTGGAGGGCATGAGGACCTCGAGCGCGTCGTAATAAGGTTGCAACCAGGGCTTCATCTTTTCTTCCAGCGAACCGGGAAGAAAGCCGATGTCCTTGCCCAGGGCGATGACCGGCCGGGAAATGGACACACCATCATACCGTCCGTGTTCATCCATGATCTGCGCGATCGCGCAGGCGGTGGAGATGAGCGTTTTGCCGGTGCCGGCCTTGCCGAAGCAGGTGATGAGCGAAATCGAATCGTCCATCAGCGCGTCCATGAAGAACTGCTGCTCCAAATTGCGCGCGCGGATCGGGATGCCGCCGGGCGCTTTCACAAACTCCGGGATGCGCAGGCGACGCACCTGGCCCTTGCCGATGTGGCGCGCCGGCATGGTCTTGTCCTCATCGGAGCGCAGCAGGACATATTCGTTGATCTCCAACGGCGGCTGACTCTCCATCGTCTCGCCCACGTCGAGGTGACCTTCGGAGCAAAAGCGCTGCAGCTCGTAAATGGTGACGGGCACTTCACGGTAGCCCATCTCCTCGTCGACCTCGGGCACCTTGTCGTTGAGGTAGTCCTGCGACTCAAGCCCCACCGCGCGCGCCTTGAGCTGCACATTGACATCCTTGGTGACGAGGATCGTCGGCGGCGTGTAGTTCTCCTGCACGAAGAGCGCGCAGGCGATGATGCGATTGTCCTTTTTCTTCGGATCATCGAGCACCGCGCGCAGGCGGTTCATCGCCGGCGAGTCATAGCTGCCGGATTCGTGGTAGCGGTTGATCACGACCTGAAGCGTGCCACCGGTGGGCAACTTCACTCCCTCTTCCATGGAGCGTTTGTCGGGCAACAGCTCCTGCAGGATGCGGTGCACCCGGCGGGCGTTGCGACCGCGCTCGGTCGACTGTTCGGTTTTTATTCGGTCCAGCTCTTCCAGCACCTCGACCGGGATGGCCAGGGTGTTGTCCTCAAACTTGAATAACGACTGGGGGTCGTGAAGGAGGACGTTGGTGTCGAGAACGAACGTTTTGGGAGTGACCCTCCGCTTGTCCGTCCGCGAGCGAGATGGAGCAATTTCGCCGCTGGGGTGATTCGCCATTTATTGGGAATAACCTGTGAACAACTCACCGGCGCTTGTCCATCGGGGAATTGGGTTTTCCCCAAAATATTGGGTGACGATCACGTATCCAATCCGGCAGGACCGATGAGCCGAGCTTACCCAAAAAGATTGGGCAGACCGCCTACCCCAGTGCGGTCCGCCCGTGGTTTTCTTTTTGAACCCAGCTCTCCACTTCGCAATGGAGAACGGTTGAAACCCAAGGACTCTTTCGGCGCGGCTTGGCGCCGACTTGAGCAAAAGTTCAGCGGCCCGAATCGATTCCGGCAACCCTACGCGTAGGGTTGCCCGGCCGAGCGCTTGTTGGGGCGCGGCGCCACCCAAACGCGCAGCCAATACTCCGCCAAGTTGCGCATACTCGTCGGCCCCAGCCCCGCCCGATTGGCCGCCTCCTGAAACGCCGCCACCACCCCGGCGCGCTCCTCGAAGTAACGCCACAATTCCTCCGCCAGAGTCGCCGCGGCCTGATGCTCGTCGGCCTCGCGCGCCGCGACGGCCGTGACTTTGTCCACCCAGAACCGGCGTTCCTCCGGGTTTTCTTCCACGTAGTCACACACCATCTGCTCGCTGCGGTTCAGGCTCATTAATCCGCAGCCTGCCCGTCGCAGACCGCGCTTTTCAAACGCAAACCTCGCCGCGAGGCGACGTTGCAAATTGCCGGGACCTTCCCCAGTCTCGACGGCACCATGTGGCCAAAACTCAAAGATCAGCTTCCCGCCGTCGTGATCACCATCGTGCTAATCGGGGGACTGGCCTACTGGCTGCACACCGAAACCGTGCGGCAAATGAGCGCCACCCAGGAGGCGGAAATGACCGCGCTGCGGGAGCAGACCCAGGCCGAACTCCGCGACGCCGCCGCCGAAACCCGCCAGCAAATCGACGAAATGAACGCGTTCCTGCGCGACGCGATCAAGAGCCGCAGCTCCGACCTGCTGCTCAGCGATGAGGAATACGCCTCCGCCCAACAGGCCAAGGTCGAGCAACTCGCCGACGCCATCGCCGGCCGCCTGCAACCCTATCAGGACGTGCCGCAGTCCGCAAACGAAGCCGCGCAACAGGAGGCCGCCCAGATCGATCGGGTTTCCGACCGTCTCACCGATCGCCTGCGCCCGCTGATCGCCCAGCTGTCCGACGACCAAGCCGCCAATCGCAAGATCCTCGAGGACATCTCCGCCGAGATCACCAACCAGCTTTCCGTCGTGCTCACGTCGGAGTTGGCCAAGAACCAGACCCTCAACAACAACCTCGGCGAATCCCAGGCCATTGCCCGCGATTCAATCGGGCTCTCGCAGGAACTCGCCGCCCTCTACCTTTCCAGCTTCGAGGACAAAGGCGTGCTCACCCGCATCCTCACGCTGCCCGCCGGGCTCATCAAGGATGCCTCGCAGGCGAGCTTCGTGAACAGCACCGAGCGCAAAAAAAAGGAAGAGGAACTCTTCGCGAAACTCGCGGAATTCCAGACCCGCCTGGACGCGCTGCAGGAAAAGGCGCCACCCGGCCTCGAGGAGTGAGCGCCGCCATGTAGCCGCGAGCGTGAGCGAGTGGCCCAGCCTGCTCGCCACGTCGTTTTTGCTTTGCGCTTCCGCGTGGGCCGCTTCCCTTGCCCCATGCGAATTCGTTTCCTCCCCGTCCTCGCCCTCGTGGTGGGCACCGTCCTGTTCAGCGGCTGCGGCAAACGCGAAACCCCGGTCTCGATCGGCAATCGCGAACAGATCTTCCACCTCGGCAACATGTCCGAGCCGACCGATCTCGACCCGCAGATCATCAGTAGCCTGCAGGACTTCCAGATCGTCATCGGTCTCTTTGAGGGCCTGACCAGCTACCACCCGCAGACCGCCGAGCCCATCCCAGGCGTCGCCACGTCATGGGAATCCAATGACGATGCGACCCTCTGGACCTTCCACCTCCGGCCCGAGGCCATGTGGTCCAACGGTATCCCTGTCACCGCGCACGACTTTGTCTGGGCCTACCAACGGGTGCTTTCCCCCGGCCTCGGCTCCGAATACGCCTCCATGCTGTTCTGCCTGCGCAATGCCCGCGAATACCTCGGCGGTGAGATCACCGACTTTGCCGAGGTGGGCGTGAAGGCCATCGACGACCACACCTTGCTGCTCTCGCTCGACCATCCCGTGCCCTACCTCCCGGGCATGGTCGCGCATGCCGTCTGGTATCCGGTTAATCGTGACAACATCCTCGCCCACGGCGCCATCGACCAGCGCGGCACCCACTGGACCCGCCCCGGCAACCTCATCGGCAACGGTCCCTTCGTGCTCGCCGAGTGGTCACCCAATCAGGTCATCATCCTCAAGCGCAACGAGCTCTACTGGGACCACGCCAACGTGCGTCTGAACGAAGTCCACATCTACCCCATCGACAACTCCGCCACCGAGGAGGCCGCCTTCCGCGCCGGCCAGTTGCATGCCACCGTGACCATGCCCCAGTCCAAAATCGCGGTCTACAAGAACGACCCGGAACGCCGTCACCTGCTTAAACAATACCCGCAGCTCGCCACCTACTTCTACCGTCTCAATGTCGAGCGTCCGCCGCTCGACGACGTCCGGGTGCGTCGGGCCCTCTCCATGGCGGTTGATCGACAGCAAATCATCGACGCCGTCGCCCGCGGCGACCAACTCCCGGCCTTCACCCTGACCCCGCCCGACACTGGCGGCTACCAGGCGCCCATCGTGATCAAGCACGATCCGGAGGCCGCCCGCGCCCTGCTTGCCGAGGCCGGCTTCCCGGGCGGCGAGGGTTTTCCCAAAATGGACCTGCTCTACAACACCAGCGAGGGTCACCGCGCCTTGGCCGAGGCCCTGCAGCAGATGTGGAAGCAGGAGCTCGGCATCGAGATCGGCCTCTACAACCAGGAAGCCAAGGTCTGGAACGACACCATGCGCGAAATGAACTACGACATCGCGCGCTACGCGTGGGTGGGTGACTACCTCGACGCCTCCACCTTCCTGGATCTCCTCACGACCGAGAACGGCAACAATCAGACCCACTGGAGCAATGCCGAATACGACCGCCTCATCGAGGAGTCCCGCACCAAGATCAAAAAGGAGGATCGCTTCGCCCTCTACCGGCAGGCCGAGGCCATCCTCATGGAGGAATCCCCCATCATCCCGCTCTACTACTACACGAACAATCAACTCCAGGTGCCGGAGCTCAAGGGCTGGGACGGCAACCTGCTCGACATCCACCCCTACAACCGCGTCTATCTCGAGGCGGCGGAGTAAACCCGGCGAGTCAGCAGCCGACAAAAAAGCGGCACCCGCCCGGGTGCCGCTTTTGCGTATTCAGGATTTGGATTCGCCCGCGTCGTCCGCGGGCTCGGCCGGCGCCGCGCGATCCGCCTTGCCGCCGAGTTTGCCGAGATACTCCGGCAACTCGACGCCGACGTTGCGGGTGATCTCGTGCAGCGGTGGCAGCGAGCCGACCAGTCCGGACAGGAAGTTCGAGGTGCTGCTCTTGCCGTCGGCGTTCTTGCCGCCGTCCCAGACCGTGACCTTGTCGATCTTGAGGTTGGAGATCGCTTTGACCTGCTCCTCGACCAGCTTCGGCAGTTGCTCGATGACGAGCATGAGCTGCGCCTGCTCCTCGCTGCTGAACGACGAGACGAGCTCGGCAAAACCCTTGGCCTTGTTCTTGAGCAGGGCCTCCACACCTTCGGCTTCGGCCAGCATCTTGAGACGCTGACCATCGGCCTCGGCCGTGAGCTTGAAACGTAGACCGTCGGCCTCGGCCTGCTTGACCGCCTTGAGACCATCGGCCTCGGCCTGCTTCTGGAGGCGCACCGCGTCGGCCTCGCCCTTCTGGACGCGGCGGATGGCCTCGGCCTTCGCCTCGGCGTCGACGATCGCTTTGTCGCGGTCGACTTCCGCCGGCACGATCACGTTGGCCTCCTGGGTGGCCTTCTCCTTGATCGCACGTTGCTTTTCCGCCGCCTCTTCCGCGACGTAGGAATCCTTGAGCGCTGTCGCCTGCGCGACCTTTTCGGAGGTGATCGCCTGGCGCTCGGCTTCGGCTTCGCGGACACGACGACTGGCGTTGGAGTTTGCCACCGTGACCTTGGCCGCGTTCTCGCCCTCGGTGGCGACAGCATCGGCTTCCGCCACCCGCACGCGCTGGTCGCGCTGCGCTTCGGCGGCGCCGATGTCACCGTCTCGTTGCGCTTGGGCGACCTTGACCTTGGCTTCGGCAATCGCCTTCGAAGCGGCCTCTTGACCGAGCGCATCAATGTAGCCGGAAGCGTCGGTGATGTCCTGCACGTTCACGTTGATGAGGCGCAGACCGACCTTCTTGAGCTCAACTTCAACGCCCATCGAAATGTTGGCGATGAGCTTGTCGCGGTCGGCGTTGATTTCCTCGATGTCCATCGTGGCGATGACGACGCGCATCTGGCCGAAGATGATGTCCTTCGCCAGTTCCTTGATCTCGGCGAGGCCCAGACCGAGCAGGCGCTCGGCGGCGTTTTCCATGATGCCCGGCTCCGTCGAAATACCGACCGTGAAGGTGGAGGGCGTGTTGACGCGGATGTTCTGCTTGGAGAGCGCGCCCTCGAGCCGGATGTCGATCGGCAGCGGCGTCAGGTCGAGGTATTGATAACCTTGAATGATGGGCCAGACAAAGGCCGCGCCACCGTGGTAACAGTTGGCCGACTTGCCGCCGGCGATCTTACCGTAGACAACGAGGAGGCGGTCGGACGGGCAGCGCTTGTAGCGCGTGGCCGCCGTGACAAGAAAACCGATGAGGAAGATGATGCCGGCGACGATGCCGAGCAGGATGGGGATGCTGTTTAACATGGGATTAGGAGGAAAGGGGCGGCGGTTGCGCCGTGGTCTCACGCACGGAGTCCACGACATAGGAGGTTTCGCCAAACATGCCGGTGATCGTTACCTTCTCGCCGGGCTTCGCGACGCCGGGGGTGACCTTGCGAGCGCTGGCGGTGCGCAGGCGGCCCTGAATCATGAACTGAATCTGCCCGCCGCCGTCTTCGTCGTCTCCCGGCAGGGTCACATAGACGGTCGCCTGCTGACCGATGGCGTTGCGGTAGTCGAGGTTGCCGCTGGATTGGAGCCGCAGCACCTGACGAATCAGGAAGTAGGTGGCAAACATCACCACGACGCCCACCACCGCAGCGAAGACGATCGCGATCAGGAGGCTCAGACCAGCGGTCAACACCGCCGCGCCCACCCAGCCGAAACCGAGAAAGAAGGCCGACAAGGTTTGCCCCGAAACCACACTCGCGCCGGCCGGGTCACCATCGCCGAGCTCCAAATCAAGATCAAACGCGTCTCCACCCAAGCCGAACAGCGACAGCCCCAGTTGCAGCACCGACAAAAGCAGGGAAATGAACCCGATGCCATAAAAGACCTGCAGGGCGAGAGAGAGACCATTCCACCAATCGATCATAATAGCGCAGGATTGAAGTTTACCCGAGAGGAGTTTCAGCGCGGCGGCGCCTTCTCGGCAGCGAAACCATATCACACCGTGTATTCATCCCGCTGTTACTCTATGGAAGCGTGTTTGTAACTCTCGTTCATCGAACGGCTTTGGGCGAATTTCTGCCACGAGCATCCTTCGATTGCAAGCCAAGTGAACATCCCCAACCAGACCGAGGTGTTGCAGGTCTGTTCGAACCCATTTCAGTGGGCCGAAACAAACAACGCCCATGCTCCAACGTCCTCTTTTGTCGCACCGGCGGACCGCCATCTGGCCCGTCGTCGCCCTCATGCTCGGCTGCCTTTCCACGCCCGCCGCCGAACTGTCGGTCACCGCTGTCAATCCGGTGCTGCAAGCCAGCCCGCTGCCCTTCGGCTTCCCGCAATTCGACCTGATTCGGCCCGAACATTTCGACGACGCGTTCACTGCCGCCATCGCAGCCAAGCGGAACGAGATCGCAGCCATCGTCGACAACCCCGCGCCCGCCACGTTCGAGAACACCATCGTCGCTCTGGAACGCTCCGGCCAACTCTACGACCGCGTCGATCGCCTCTTTTCCAATCTCAACAGCACCATCGGCAACGAGGTCTTCGCTGTCGTGGACGCGAAGTTTGCGCCCATCGAAGCTGCGCTCAACGACGAGATCCACCTCAACCCTGCCCTCTTCACCCGCGTCGCCGCCGTGCACGCCGCGCTTGATTCCCTCGACCTCGCCCCGGAATCCCGCCGCCTCGCCGAACAAACCTACACGCGCTTCGTGCGCGCGGGCGCGCTACTCGACGCCGCCGCCAAGGCACGCATGGCCGAGATCAACGCCGAGCTCGCCACCCTGCGCACGCAGTTCCGCCGAAACGTCCTGCAGGAAACCAACGCCTCTGCTCTGCTCGTCGACACTCGCGAGGAACTCGACGGCCTGTCGGACACCGCGATCGCTGCCGCGGCGACGGCCGCCACCGCCGCCGGCCACGACGGCAAGTTCCTGCTCGCCCTGCAAAACACCTCCGGCCAACCGGCCCTCGCCGACCTCACCGACCGTGCCGTGCGCGCCCGCCTGCACGCGGCTTCCCTCGCCCGCGGCACCCGGGGCAACGAGTTCGACAACCGCATGCTCGTCGCCCGCACCGCCCGCCTGCGCGCCGAACGCGCCCAATTGCTCGGCTACGAGTCCTACGCCGCCTACGCACTGGAGGAACGCACCGCCAAGACCATCGACGCCGTCAACACCATGCTCGGCCGTCTCGCTCCCGCCGCCGCCGCCAACGTGCGCCGCGAAGCCGCCGCGCTTCAGGAAGCGATTCTCGCCGATGGTCAGGACTTCACCCTCGCACCGCACGACTGGGCCTTCTACTCCGCCAAGGTCCGGGCCCAGCGCTACGCCTTCAACGAAAACGAACTCCGCCCCTACCTCGAGTTGAACCGCGTGCTCGAAGACGGCGTGTTCTACGCGGCCAACCAACTCTACGGCCTCACCTTCCAAGCCCGTCCGGATCTGCCGGTCTATCACCCCGACGTGCGCGTTTGGGAAATCTTCGACGCCGACGGCGCCACCCTCGCGTTCTTCGTTGGCGATTTCTACGCGCGCCCCGCCAAACGCGGCGGCGCCTGGAAGAACAGCTATTCGGTCCAGTCCCACCTGCTCGGCACCCAGCCCATCATTGGCAACCATCTCAACATCGCCAAACCCGCCGCCGGTCAGCCCACGCTGCTCACGTGGAGCGAGACCAACACCCTTTTCCACGAGTTCGGTCACGCCCTTCACGAGATGTTCTCCGACGTCACCTACCCCAGCTTCGCCGGCACCAGCGTGCCGCGTGACTTCGTGGAGTTTCCGTCACAGGTGAATGAGATGTGGCGCGACTGGCCGACCATCCTCGCGCACTACGCCGTGCATCACGAAACCGGCGAACCCATCCCCGCCGCGCTGCTCGCCAAGATCGAAGCCGCCGCGCAGTTCAATCAGGGGTTCGCCACCGCCGAATACCTCGCCGCCACTTGGCTCGATCAAGCCTGGCATCAACTCAAACCCGACGAGGTCCCGCCGACGCCGGCAGCCGTGCTGGCCTTCGAAGACGCCGCCCTCGCGCGCGTCGGCCTCAAGCTCGACGCCGTGCCGCCCCGCTACCGCAGCACCTATTTCTCCCATGTCTTTTCCGGTGGGTATCCAGCCGGCTACTACGGCTACATCTGGAGCGAGGTGCTTGATGCCGAAAGCGTCGAATGGTTCAAAGCCCACGGCGGCCCGACCCGCGCCAACGGCGACCACTTTCGCGCCACCCTGCTTTCGCGTGGCGAGTCGCGCGACCCCATGCAACTCTTCCGCGACTTCACCGGCCGCGACCCCCGCGTCGAGCCCCTGCTCAAGCGCCGCGGCCTCACCGGCACCGAATAACCGGCGTTCTCTCCAACACTCCACAAGCGGCGGCCCGCCCCCCGTGAACGTTGCTCCGTGGCGGCTCGGCTTTCCCGTTGCCTGTGGCTGCCAGCTCATCAAGGTGCGGGCTGACCCGCCGTCGCCGACTCCGACGGATTTCTCCCCTCGATAACATGCCCCTGGCCCTTCGTATCTCTCATGGCATCATGGCCGCGCTGTTCGCGTTTTCCGCGACGCTGCAGTTCAACGATCCCGATCCCGCCCCATGGATTGTGCTTTACGCCGTCGCGGCCATCGTGACCGGTTTCGCCGCCGCCGGTCGCGCCACCGGCTGGTTTGCGCCGCTGATCATCGTCATCTGCGTATGGTGGGAAATCCACTACATCCGCCTAGGCGCCTGGCACACGCCCTTCTCGGACCTCACGCAAGAGTGGCATATGACCAACAAATCGATCGTCGATGGTCGCGAATTTTATGCGCTGATTTGGATCACCGTGTGGATGGGCCTCATCCTCCTGCGCCGACCACCCAAAGTCGCCCCCGAGCCGGAAAAAGATTAGAATGGGCCTATTTAAATAGGCCCTTCTTACTCCCTTCTTTCCGGCCTTGTTTTACGCAATTTCCCCCTGGCTGCGACGTTGACCCTAGTCAGTGCCGGCGAATCATTTGCGTCACCCTGTTAAACCGGTTGCGGCGCCTGTCGCCAGCCGGGCTCGCGCCATGAACTTGCTCACCCGACTCAGCCTGATCCTTGCGGTGGTTTTCACCGGAGTCGTCGTGGCCGTCGGTCTTTCCTACCGCTCCTCAAAGCAAAAAATCGGCACCCTCATCTCCGACCGGACCGAGGAGCACGCCGTCTTCTTCCGCAGCGGGGCGAAGTTGCAGAGCGCCGGCCTCAAGAGCCTCGTTGCAAGCTATTCGTGGTGGGACGACATGGTGCAATTCATGCAGGACCCGGATCCCACCTGGGCCTCCAACAACATCGAAAACATCGTCGGCATGCCCGGTGGCTGCGACGCGCTGTGGGTGCTCGGCACCGATCTGTCCCTCGTGCACACCATCGACGTGGACTATCGCCGGCCGCGCGTGCCCTTCGACTCTGCCGACAGCCTGCGCGAGCACATCGCCGAGGGCTTCGAGTTCAGCTACTTTACCGTGATCGAGGGCGAGATCTGGCAGATCTTCGGCTCGGCCGTGCAGGACCCGACCTTTTGGCGCCACGAGACTCCGGTCGTCGGCTACCTGCTGATCGGCAAACGCTGGGACGAGTCCTGGCTCAGCCAGCTCGGCAACCTTTGCCAATCTCGACTTAGCGTCACGATCGAGCCGTCTGCCGACGCCGATTTCACCAACGCCCCGCTCCGGGCCGCGCCGACCTCCGGCTACTTTTTCACGTCGCCAATCAACGGCCTCAATAACACCCGCATCGCGACCGTCACTGGAACCTTCGACGCCACCACAATCGAGCAGGTGCGGCAGTCGCTCGGCGAGCAGGCCCTCATCTTCGCCAGCAGCATCGCCATCCTCTTGGCCCTGCTCGCGATCTTTATCGGCCTGACCATTGTGCGTCCGCTGGGCCGGATCACCCGGTCGCTCGAATCGCGCAACCCGATCCACTTGGCCGATCTCCTCGTGGCCAAATCCGACTTCGGCGAGATCGCCCGCCTCCTCTCCTCCCAGTTCCGCCAGGGTCGCATGTTGCAGGAAGAAATTCGGCGCCGCCTCGCCGCCGCCAATCCTGACGACGACGATCATCATCGCGAGACCAACGAAGCCCTGCGGCTGCGTCTCGCCTCCGACCTCCACGACGGTCCGCTGCAATCGCTCTACGCCGCCGGCCTCAAGATCAGTTCGCTCGAAGCCCTCACCTCCTCCGGTCGCTCTCCCTCCACCGCGCAACTGGCTTCCATCCGCGGCATCCTCACCGAGTGCTCGGCCGACCTGCGCAACCTCCTGCTTGATCTGGAGCCGGAAGAGCTGCGCGATCAGGACCTCGAGACGTCGCTGCAACGCTTCGAACGCTACATGCAGTCGATCTCGCGCCAGTCCGCCCAACTCTCCATCGAGGAAGGTGTGCTCGACGGCCTCTCCCGCGACGCACAGATCCACGTCTACTACATCGCCCGCGAGCTCATCTCCAACGCCGCGCGTCACGCCCGGCCCGATCACACCTCGTTCTTCCTGCGCCGCGAAGCCGGCTTCCTCGTCATTCGCTGGGAAAACGATGGCTTCACCCCCAACGACGCCGTCACCTCCGGCAACGGACTGCGCAACATCGGGCAACGCATCCAACAACTCGAGGGCACCTGGACCTACCGCATCCACCGGGGGCGCACCTGGCAGGTCGTGATCGAGATCCCTTTCACCGCCCTCTTCGGCGCCATGAACGTCGCCTCCGTCGGCGACCTCGCGCCGCCCCGTTCCTCACTCCGGTCCGCCACTCCGCCACCGAGCGAGAACACGGGCGAAGATTGACCCCGGACCGCAACTTTCGGCACACTCCGATCCGACCCCTTTCGGAACTTTCGCCGCCCTCGCGGCTCTTATCCCCATGCCCGCTTCCTCTCGATTCTTGCGCCTGCTCGCCCTCCTCGTGGGCTGCTGGGGCGCCGCCACCGCCTCGGCTCAACACTGGACGCCGAGTGCCGACTTCCTGGCCCGACTCTCCGAGACCGAAAAACTCGCCACCGGCATGCACGAGTTGTCCGCCCAGGAGCGCGCCAACCTCGAAAACCTCGTCGCCTACGAAATCGCCTCCGCCCGCGCCGGCAACGTGACCGGATTTGCCGGCACCTTTTCGTCCCGCCGTTCGGAGGCCGAACTCGATGCCACCGGAATGGACCGCCTCAGCGACGAACAACGGGAACGTCTCGACCAACACATTGCCGGCTTCCTCGCCGATACCCCGCGTGTGCCCTACATCGCCCGCGGCGATCGCACCCGCGCGCGCACCACCGGCGACGGCGAAGCCGTCTCCAGCGACGGTCCCCGTCTCGAAGTGCACGGCGAGGTTTCCATTACCGTCGGCAGCGCGGGCGGCGACAGCTTTTACGGCGGTTCGATGACCACCGTGATCAGCGACCCGAAGGGCCGCTTCAGCGCGGCGGTCACTTACAGCACGATGCGCGGCGGCACGCCTTACTACGGCGACTACTATTACGATCGCCGCGATCCTCGCTTCCGCGCACCGGGCAATCTCGGTCTCCCGCCTCGCCCCTGAGACCACCATGTAGGCCGCCCGCCCTGTCCCGCGAACGCGGTGATTGCGGGCGCTGAGTCGCTCCGCCGCCCCCCTTCTCCACGCGCATGGATTCGCCCCCGTCGGACGCCACCACCGCGGCTGAGCCCGAGCTCATCACCCGTGCCCGGGAGGGTGACGAAGCCGCCTTCGGCGACCTCATGCAGCGCCACTACGAAACCGTGTTTCGGACCGTCTACGCCATCGTGCGCAACGAACACGACGCCCGCGATCTCGCGCAGGAAGTCTGGCTAAAGGTCTGGCGCGAACTGCCGCGCTATCGCGGCGACGCCAAATTTACCACCTGGCTGCACCCTATTTCCACCCGTCGCGCCCTCGACCACCTGCGCAAACGGCGCCGCTGGTTCGATCGCTTCCTCCCCTTTTCCCGCGAGGACGAAGACGGCGAAACCCGGACCTTCGTTGAACCCGCCGACGACGAACCCGCCGCCCCTGCCCAACTCGAGGCCGAGGAGCGCCGCGAACACTTCACCGCCCTGCTCAACAGCCTGCCGCCAAAACACCGCGCCGTGCTCGCCTTGCGCGAGGTGGAAGGTCTATCTTACGACGAAATCGCCGCCGCCGTCGGCATTCGCCGCGGCACCGTCATGTCGCGCCTCTTTCACGCCCGCCGCCTGCTCGCCCAAAAACTCCGCGAATCCTCATGCGACTAATCCTTTCCCTCTGCGGCCTCGCCGCCCTCCTCGCCGCCATGGCCGTTCCCGCCGCTCACGCCCAGGGTAACGACCGCGTGGCCCTGCGCGCCATCCTCGTCTCCGCCTCCAAGGAGCCCGGCGCCACCGACCGCAGCCTTTCCCGCTACGAGGACACCCTGCGCCGCATTCTCCGCTTCGAGAGCTTCCAGCAACTGGGCTCCGACCGCGCGACGCTCGACACCCCGGGCTCCGGCACCCTGTCGCTCGGTCAAGGCCACCGGCTCGAGATCAACACTGAGCCCGCCAAGGGCGACCGTATCCGCGTGCAGGTGGAATGGGACGGCAACGGCCGCCGCCTCATGCGCACCGGCCTCGTGCTGCGCCCGGGCGTGCCCGCCGTGCTTGGCGGCCCCTCGCGCAATGACCACGAGGTCTACGCCGTCATCCTCATCGCCGACTAAGACGATCCTCACGGAAGGAAATGAAGAAGACGAAGCCCAACCCCCACCTTCTGCTTCCCTTCGTTACCTTCGGTAAAAATCCAGCGGATCGAAATTCCTTTCCCAAAAAGTGAATACGCCCCGCCCGGGCTTCGTCGCAATCCGGTGAACTCAACCAAGGAGATCACCATGAAAAAGACCCTCACGATTCTCGCCGCCGCTGTCGCGGCTCTCGCCCTCACCGCTCGTCCCGCCGCCGCCATCGGAGACAAGGAAGCCGCCATCCTCGGCGGTGTGCTCGGCGGACTCGTCATCGGCGCCGTCATCGACGACGCGCTCGACCACGACGCCAACGTCAGCTTCGACGTCGCCTACTCCCATCGCGATCGCGATTACCGCGACCATCGCGACCACCGTGACCGCGACCGCCGTCGTGACTATGATCGTCATGATCGCGATCGCGGCCGCCATGATCGCGACCGCCACTACGACCGCGGTGGCCGCCACCACGACCGCGGTGGTTACTGGACTTACCGCACCGTGAAGGTCTGGATCCCCAAGCAGGTCACCTTCACCCGCGACCGTTGGGGCAACCGCACCAAGCACGTCCAACGTGGCTACTGGACCTATCGCAACGAAAAGGTCTGGGTTTCCACCCGGGGCCGCTGGTAAGCTCCCCCCGCTCCCCCACCTTCCGCCCTCCCATGAACTGCCGTCAAATCCAGGACCATCTCTTCGCCGATCGCGATGAGACCTCCGTCTCGGCCGCAGCAGCCCGGGAGGTCGCCGACCACCTCGCCTCCTGCCCCGAGTGCCGCAGCCTCCAGGAGGGGCTGACCAAATCACTCCACGATTGGCAACGCGAAGTTGGTGATGTCCCCATCCCCGATCCCCAAACCGAGTGGCATGCGGTCCGCCGCAAGATTCGCCAAGGCGAAGGGGCCGCCACACCCGCCGCCGCCTGGGCTGGGTTACTCCGCATTGCCGCCCCGCTCACCGCGGTGGCGGCGATCGCATTGGTGGTTTGGCAGGCCCGCCCCCCAGCGCTCGGTCCGACCCCCGTGGAACCAGCAACCACCGTCGCGCAAACCGACTCCTTCGACGGCACGTGGCCGGAGATGGATCAGCATTTCGCCTTCACCGCGCACGCCGAATACGTCGAGACCGACAACGAGGACGCCAGTCCCTTCGTCTATGTCGACGACGAGTCGGGGTGGCTGATTGTTTGGGCCAGCGACCCGCCCGACGAAGCCTCGATCTAAGCGCCTGATGGGTGGCTGAGAAGGCGAGCGAGTGGCTGCCTGGATCAGCCCTACCGCCCCTTCGCCATCTGCTCGATCTGCGCCCGCAACAACTTGCAGGCATCGATCGCCAGGGACCGGGTTTCCGCGGCCTGCGTCTCATCGACCGCGGCCAGCGCCGCCGCCACATCACCCTTGGCCAAGGCAGCCTTGACCGTCGCCTGCAGCTCAGGCAGCGCCAGGGCCGACCATTGCTGCAACGCGCTCAACTTGAAATTCCGCGGCGCTTCGGGCTCGGCCATGATCATCTCCAGATCGGCCAAGGCGGATGCCGTTTCACCGCCACGCGCACGCAAAGCCGCACGGTAAAGTCGCGCCTGCGCCCCGACCGCATCCGGCCCCACCCGATCCGACAAGGCCTGCAGCACCGCCGGCTCCGCGTTGGGAGAAACCAATCCGATCGTGCCGAGGACCTGATAAGCCTCCACCATACCCGGACTCAGTTCGACCGCTCGCAGCATCAGATCACGGATGTCGCCCAGCGCATAGGCCTCGCCCGCGCTCAACTGCTGCAATTGCCACGACGCCACCGACACATGCGCCCAAGCGTTTTCGGTGCCCTGCTCGACGGCCTGCAGATAGTGCGCGTAGGCCTGCACCTGATCACCAGCCTTATACGCGCGCCGCGCCTCCAGCTCGATGACAGCCAAGGATTCCGGCGCCGCCTGCTTCGCTTGCTCAAACGCCTTGCGCGCATCGCGCTCCCGCCCGTTCGCCAACGCGGCGTCACTCCACAGCGCGAGCCGCTCCGCCTCGGGCAACGGCACCGCCTCGTAAGCATCGATCGGTTTCCGCTCCAGATACCACGCGCGAAACTCCTCCCGGGCCTTCCGATTCCGCACCGAGCGCAAAATTGGGACTTTCAGCTCCTCCAAACTGAGACCGGCGACCGCCTCCAAGGCCTGCGGCACCGGTCGGTCCTGCATCAACGAGAGAAAGCGCTGCACGCGCTCCGCCCCTTCATGACCATCCATCAGCCAGCTCATGATGCCCCAGGCGCGGGCCTGCAAAGCCGTGCGCTCGTCATCCGTCGCCATCATTTCGAGCCGACCGGCAGGACTGAAAAAGACCTCCCACGGGGTGACTTCGTCATCGGACCAACGCTCCGGAAAGTCCTTCTTGTCCATCCCCCGGTAGTCGATGTCGCTCCCGCTGAAACGTTGTTCGAGCACCATGTGCAATCCCTGCGCCACCCACCACGGCATTGCCCGGCCGTAAGCCGCAAGCAGGCCGGGGTTTGCCGGCACCCGCGTTTCCTTAGACATCGACGTCGTCATCGCGATCACCTGACGGCCGTCGACCGTGAGCGTTTGTTGCAGAATCTCTTCGTCGACCTCCGTGGCAACCGATCCAAAGATGGCCGCCAGATCCTTTTCCCGGCGGAACAACACCACGATCGGCCGGGGCGGCTGGTAACCTTCCCGTCCCAACACCGCCTGCACCAAGCCGGACATCGCGTCAAAATCCTGCGCGTAAAGCTCCGCCGTTTTGGCTGAACTGTCGGTGTAGATGGTGACCGCGTCCGCCTCGAGTTTCCACCACGACTCCGCCGCGGCGGCACGGCTGGCGCCGACCATGAGGATCAGGAAGACAAACAGAAACTTGAGGCGGGTTTTCATGGGCAAACGATGCGTAATGCAGGCAATCGAAACGGTCGAGTCAGTGATTGAATCGCGAATCGTCCTGAGGCGACCGCGACACTCATTGCTTGGCCTGAGCTTCCGCCAGCAAAGCCTCGATTTGACTGCGATACTTGGACTCGGCGGGAGCGGCCGGCAAATACTCCTCCGCCAGCGCGACCGCGTCCGCCCAGCGTGCTTCCTTGTTCGCGGCCTTCATGAGCTGCAGGGTGGCGATTTCATCAACCTGCCGGGCAACGCGTTGAAACGCCTGTCGCAATGAATCGGATACATCGCGCCCGGCCAGTTCCCGCGCCGCCCGCTGGGCGGCCTCAAACGAACGCGCCTTCAACATCCGGTTCAAGTTGCGCATCTCGCGGTCCAGCTCGCGTTGCTCATGGTTGGCCTTCCCGTCCAAAAGTTGATCGCGCAGGGAACGCAGCAACCCCGCATCCTCGGGCTGCGCTTCGGTCTTCTCCCATGCGTCGATCGCCGCCAACGCTTCGTCGAAAGCGTTGCGCTTGGCCAAAGCGACCACCTGCTCGTTCAAGGGTTCGGTCCGCATGTCCGCCAACCGGCTTTCGGCATTCGCCCGCCGCGTTTCGCTGGTCTCCGCCTGCGAGATGATCCACTGCAGATCGGCCTTGGCTTCCTCGTTTCGGTCCAGTCGTCGCAACAACAAGGCCCGATAGTAGCGGGCTTCGGTGCCCCAAAAATCAGAGCCTATCGCCCGCGCAAGATCGTCCAACTTCGATTCGTCCGGCGCCTTCTCCAAAATCGCGATCCGCCCCAGCAAGCGGTAGGCTTTGCCCGACCCCGGATCGAGTTCCAGCGCCCGCCGCACCTCTGCTTCGGCTTCCTCCATCACCACGGGAACACCGCCGCCAATCCGATCGACGCCCCCTCCGCTGCGTTGCAGACGCCAAGCCGCCGAGTTGAGATAGGCGTCCGGATTCTCCGACCCCGCCGCGATCGCCGCCCGGTATTTGTCGATCGAAGCCGCCCGGTCCCCGCGGCGATCCAACCACCGCGCCCCCGACTCCAGCGTGTAAGCCGCGTCTCGGGCCAGCGACACCGCCTTCAGGTAGCGCAAGTCGGCCTCGGCAGAATTGCCCGCCGCAGCCGCGACATCCGCCTGCATGGCCAGCAGCTCCGCCTCCGCCAACGGCTCGATCGTCATCGCGGCCGACACCGCGTTCGCGTCAAACGGCAGGCGCACCGAAGGCAGACGTCCCCGCACGTGCGAACGGATCTCGCGATTAAAATCATCAAGCTCAACCCCGGCGACGGCGACCGCCCCATCCGCAAACGGCTCCTGCGTGACCCGCCGCGCCAAGTCCACGAAGCGCCGCGATCCCGCGTCATCCCGCAGCAGCAGCCAGTGCATCAAACCCCACGCCTGCGCGTGATAGACACCATAGTCTTTCTCACCGCGATACTCCGGTGAGGTGCGACCGATCTCGAAGAAGCGTGACCACGGCAACATGACGTCGTTACGCCACACCTTGGCGTGAAACATCGTGTCCCCCACCACAACCGCTTCACCGTCATCGACGTAGGCGGTCGAGACCACACTCCCGCTGCCCTGTGCCATCCAAGTGGGCAGTGACCAACCGTAGCGGCGCAACAGCCACATCGTCTCAAACTCCGCCATCAAGCGCCGGGTTTTTGCCCAATCGGAGCCGCGCGCCAGAGCGGTCACCGCCCGACCGTCGACTTCGGTTGAAAAACTGAACGGCTTCGACCGCGAGTCGCCGTCGGTGCGCGCACCATACGCCACGAAGTCCTTGTGGCTGGAATGCAGGATGATCACCGACCGCGGCACCCGCACGCCATCCGGGGCGAACAATTGGCGGGTCGCCTCCCGAAAACCCGCGAACTCCAACGCGAACTCCCGCACGGCGCTCTCGCGCGCATCGCTCATCACCACGAACCCGGGCGTCTCCAACTTGATCCAGTCACGCGCCATCGCCGGCAACACCACAAGGACCAACCCGGCCCACACCCCGACCCACTTTGGAAGTCGTTTCATAAATCGTATCCTACGTTCCATTACATCGTTTGAACCTGGGCCAACAGCCCCTCGATCTCCGCGCGAAACTCGGAATCCGCCGGCACCTTGGCCAGAAACGTCTCTGCCGTCTCCCGCGCCTCGGCCCAGCGCTGCCGTTTGATGAGGCCCGCGACCATCTGCCGGGTGACGTTGGCTTCGATCTCCACGGCCAAGGCGGCAAACTGCTCGCGGAGCCCGGCATCCTCCGTCTTCGCCACCGTGCGCTCGAGCAAGGCCAGCGCATCCGCAACGTTCCCCTGCCCGAGCAGATCATTGACCGCATCCCTCACCGACGCGAAGAGCTGCCCCCGATCGCCGGACAAATACGCTTGCACCGCGGCCAGGCGCTGTAAGGTGGCGTGGCGCTCCCCATCGTTGAGCTCCGGATTGCGGGCTGCGATCGTGAGCTCCGCCACCGCATCCTCCTGCCGGCCGGCCTTGGCCAGCAGGATCCCCAGATAACCGCGCACGCGTGCGCCCCAGAGATCGGCCCCCACCCGTTGCCGCATCAAATCGATCCAAACCGGCTCCACCGCATCCGCCAGCAATGCGACCCGCCCGAGCACGTTGTAAGCGCGACCATTCGAGGGATCCAACGCGATCGCTCGCCGCGCCTCTCGCTCCGCCGCCTCCCATTCCGCGCGCCACGACTCGCGGTCGTTCTCCGCCGCGGTGGCCTCCAGCGCAAAAACGCGCTCCTCCGCCGATACGAGCCAGGCGAACGGACTATCGGTTCCCCGCTCCATCGCTTCCCGATATCGCGCCACGGCCTCCGCCCGTCGTTCCATCATCAAACAGCGCCGCGCGTCGGCCAGCAGCAACGGCAGCGGCAGCGGACGATCGCTCGCCGCCAAAGCCGCATTCAGCCGGGCTTCGGCGCCTTCGAGATCCCCACTCGCCAACAGGATATCCGCCAGCAGAGCCTCCGACTCCGCAGTGCTCAGCGCTTCGAACTGCATCCGTCGATCAACCACTTCCGGATCAAAGCGAAAGCGTTCGTAATCGCGTTCACCGGCATACCGCAGCACTTCCGCGGTGAGTGCCTCGGCGCTGAGACCGAAGTAAGCCAGCAACTCCGCCGGCGTCGCACTCCGATCGGTCAAAGCCGTCAGTTCCTCCATCCGTGCCCGCGGATCATCCGACCGAAACACCCACCAACGCACCAACCCCCAGGATTGGGCCCAGTATTGCCCGCGCTCGCGCGGCGTCATCTTCGCAAGGTCCGGTCGGCCGGCCGCAAAAAAGCGATCCCAGTCCAAGAGGTGCGTTTCATTCCAGCGCCGCAGGTCGAAAGGCAGACTGCCGACATCCAGCGCGCCCCGATGTTGGAACTGCGAAAACGCAAACACCGCCCCCACCCCCTGCGAAATCCACGGCGGCAAATACCAACCATAGCGACGCATCCGCCATTCCAACTCCAGATACACCGTCGCGCCCAATTGCGACTCGGGATGAATGCGGCTGAAGTTGAGCACGGTGCCGCCGTCGCCATCGATTTCCACAAAACCACCGAGACTGGTCATCCCGGATTCCTGGCTCGCCGTCCCCATCAACTCGGCGAACTCGCGGCGGGTGGGCATCGACAGGATCAGGGCCCGCGGCGCCGGCAGCCCATCGCGGGCAAAGTAGCTGTCAAACGTGTCGAGATACACCTGGTAGCGCATCGCGAACTCCTCGTGGTCGGAATCCCGGTTGATGCCCAGAATCTCGAACTCGTCGTTGCCGTAGCGAAACCAGCCTTTTTCGTCGCGTTCCGCCGCCGACAAGAGGCCAGCCGCAAAGGCGAGGAAGGCCCAGGTGAGACGTAACCCTCTACCTAAAAATTGGTTAAGGTTCGATAGACACTGTCCGGAGGTGACCAAGGAGTTCATACGCAAACGACATTGAGGTTCCACTTGGCCAGTGTGGACCCACCCAATCGAACCGGTTGACCTACGCCAAGACCCTTTTCACCTGTCGGCCCCAACCCGAAGCTGAACGGACACATTCACCACCCCTTGTCGTCGTGGCGCCGGCGTGCTGGAATCCCCGGATGATACCCCCGGTTTGCCGCCTCCCGCGGTTCGACGCCGTCCTCGGCACTTTGCTCGCCGCGATCCTGCTGCCCCTGGCGGCCGCGGACCAAGCGCCTACCCGAACGGGCCTCACCTTTGCCACTTTCGACGACCAGGAGCTCAAACTCGACCTGTATCAACCTTCTGGTGACGCCGGTCCGGTCGGAGTCCTGATCTGGGTGCACGGCGGCGCGTGGCGGGCGGGCGACCGTTCCAGCGTCGATCTCAAGGGCATGACCGACCACGGCTGGGCCGTGGCCAGTGTGGATTACCGCCTTTCCACCGTCGCGCCCTTTCCTGCGCAGGTGCACGACATCAAAGCCGCGATCCGCTACCTGCGCGCCCATGCCGCCGAACTCGGACTGCCCGCCGCGCCGTTCGTGATCGCCGGATCCTCCGCCGGCGGGCACCTCGCCGCGTTGGTAGGCGTCAGCAACGGCTCACCTGAACTCGAAGGAAAGGTCGGCACCGCCCTCTCCACCGACTCGTCCATCCAGGCTATCGTCGACCTCTACGGCGCCAGCAACCTGACCACGATTCTCCCGCAATCCACTCCGCACGGCCTCAACGTTCGTCGGCCCGCGCTTGAGTTGCTCCTCGGCGGTCAACCCGAAGACGTGCCCGAGATCGCCCGACTCGCCAGCCCGGTGTTTCAGGTCGATGCGCAGGACCCGCCGCTCTACCTCAGTCACGGCGACCAGGACCCGCAGATGCCCATCAACCAAGCCCATGAGTTGCAGGGCGCCTACGAGGCGCTGGGGCTGCCCGTATCGTTCACAGTGATGCACGGCAGTGCCCACGGCGGACCGGCCTTCACCGCGCCGGCCGAGCTCGCCCGCATCGACACCTTCCTCCGCACCCACCTCGACCTGCCTCCCGCGTCGCCGCGCTGAGTTTGTCACTTACTAAGTGACAAACTCGACCAGCCCCGAGCCGCGACGAGGTCTTACTTGATCGCGGAGAAATCCGCCGCGGTCAGGAAGATCGACTCCACTTTGTTCACGAGGCGACCGTTCTTGATGCTCTCGGCATAAGCGGCCTTCCACTCCGGGTCCTGCATGAATGTCGCCCACGCCTCCTTCGCCGCTTCACGGCTCGGGTGCGCGATCACGTAATAAAGCTTCGGCTCTTCACCTTCCTTCGGCTCCGCCTCGACCCAGTAGCCGACGTTTTCAATGCCGAGTCGTTCGAAGATGCCACAAGTGTGGTCGCGGAAGCGGGTCAGCAGATCGCCGATCTTGCCCGGATTCGCATGGTAGATGCGCAGTTCAAAGGCCCGTGGCGCCGCCTCCTCATGATGGTTGGCGCGGGCGACGGGCGCCAGGGCCAGGGCAACGAGGAGGAACAGGGCAGCGAAGCTTCGGGGTTTCATGATCCCACGATCGGTTTTGGCCAAGTTCACTCAATCCCAAAGCCTCCCGCGCCGCCCTTGTCCCGAGAAGACGTTAAATAAAACGTGTTTATTCCCCGGCCTTCATCGTTCAAACCCTCCCCCATGCCCCGCGTAACCCCGCTGCTTCCGCTCCTCGCCACCTTCGCTTTCGCCGCCGGCCCCGATCATGTGCCCGTCGAAATGTTCACTCTGCCCGACGGCATGGAGGCCACCGTGTGGGCCAAAGCCCCGCAACTGCGCAACCCGACCAACATGGACATCGACTACGCCGGTCGCATCTGGGTGACCGAGGGCGTCAACTACCGCGGCCACGCCGGTCGCGATCCGGCCGGTGATCGCGTGGTTGTCCTCACCGACACCGACGGCGACGGCACCGCCGATTCGTCGCACGTTTTTGTGCAGGAACCCGAACTCGTTGCTCCGCTCGGCATCGCCGTGATCGACAACAAGGTCGTCGTGTCCTGCGCCCCGCACCTGATGGTCTACACCGACGTCGACCGCGACCTGCGCTTCGACCCCGCCGTCGACAAACGCGAGATCCTCCTCACCGGGTTCAACGGCGCCAACCACGACCACTCCCTCCACTCCGTCACCGTCGGCCCGGACGGCCTCTGGTATTGGAACAGCGGCAACACCGGCGGCTTCTTCACCGACCGCTCCGGTCGCACCTTCCGCATCGGCAGCGCCTACACTTGGGATGTCGCCACGCCCGGCGGCCACTCACCCATGAGCTATGCCGGCACCAAGTCCGACGATGGCCACGTCTACGTCGGCGGTTTCGCCGCCCGCATGCAACCCGATGGCACCCACGTCGAGATCATCGGCTACAACTTCCGCAACAGCTACGAACAGACCGTCACCTCCTTCGGCGACGTCTTCCAGAACGACAACGACGACCCGCCCGCCTCCCGCACGTCCTACCTGCTCGAATACGGCAACGCCGGTTGGTTCTCCAAGGACGGCAAACGTTTCTGGAACGCCGACCGTCGCCCCGGTCAGGACATTCCCACCGCCCAATGGCGGCAGGACGATCCCGGCGCAATGCCCTCCGGCGACGTCTACGGCGCCGGCGCCCCCACCGGCATCGTCTTCTACGAGGGCGACCTCTTCGGCGACGCCTGGCGCGGCACCCTGCTCTCCTGTGAAGCGGCCCGGAATGTCGTCTTCGGCTACCAACCCGAACCCGTCGGCGCTGGCTGGACGCTCGACCGGATGAAGTTCTTCACCACCAACCCCGAGGAAAAACTCACCGGCGTCGACTCCCTCAACGGCCGTCGCAACAACGAGCTCTACTCCCTCTTCCGCCCCTCCGATGTCGCGATTGGTCCGGACGGCGCCATCTATGTCGCCGATTGGTTCGACCCCCGTGTTGGCGGCCACGCCGACCATGACGACCAACTTTACGGCACCATCTACCGCATCACCCCCACGGGCGTGAACCCGGCCGTGCCGACCTTCGATCTCAATACCACCGCCGGCCAACTCGCCGCCCTGCGCAGCCCCGCCGTCAACGTCCGTGACCTCGGCGCCTCCCGCCTGCGCGCCGCCGGGGCCGCCGCGCTGCCCGCCGTCCTCAGCCTGCTCGACGACGCGAACCCTTACGTGGCCGCCCGCGCCGTCTTTCTCCTGCCTCATCTCGGCGCCGAAGGCCTTGGCGCCTCCCGCGAACTTACCTCGCACGACGACCCGCAGATCCGCCTTGCCGCCCTGCGCTCCCTTCGCCGCGCCGGCGCCGATGTATCCGCCGAGCTGCGACAGCTCGCCGCCGATTCCGACCTCGCCGTCCGTCGCGACGTGGCCGTGGCCCTGCGCGACGCACCGGTCGAATTCGCCCTGCCCCTGCTCGAGCAGATGGCCGCGTCCTACCGCGAGGAAGACCGCACCTTCCTCGCCGCCTGGGGCATCGGCGCCGACGGCAAGGCCACCGCGCTGACCGAGGCCTTGTTGCAACAGAACGACCTGCCGCAGCAGACCGACCTGCTCTTCACGCTCAGCGATGAAGCCGCCGGCGCGACCTTCAAGGCCCGCGCCCTCGACCATAGCCTGCCGCAGGCCGACCGCCTGCAGGCCATCACCGCCCTCGGCTTCAACGCCTCCTCCTTCGGCGCCGACGCCATGCTCGAGCTTTACCAATCGGAACCCGACGGCCTCATCAAGGACACCGCCCTCTGGTGGATTCTCAATCACATGAACCTGCGCTGGGCCGGCACGGATCTGGCCGCCAAGGTCAAGACCGCCGGTATCTACGATCCCGATACCGTCACCGTCGCCGGCAGCATCGTGCCCCGGGCCGATCCGGAGAAACGCCTCAAACTGGAGGACGTGCTCGCCGCCACCGGTGACGCCGCTCGCGGCGCCGAGAAAGTCGCCGCCTGCCGCCTCTGCCACAAAGTCGGCGACACCGGTCCCGACTACGGCCCCGACCTCAACGGCTGGGCTTCCCGTCAAGGCACCGAGCAAACCGTGTGGGCCATCATCGACCCGTCGCGCGACATCGCGCACGGTTACGATGGTCGCAACGTCGAGCTCAAGGACGGCACCGAAGTGCACGGCATCGTGCTCGCCGAATCCGACCCCGTCGTGGTGCGCTCGCTTGGCGGCGTGACCCAGATGATCCCGCGCGACCGCGTGAAAGGCGTCCACTGGTATGGCCGCTCCCTCATGCTCAGCGCCGACCAACTTGGGCTCCAGGCGCAGGATGTCGCAGACATCGTCGCCTACCTGCGCAACCAATAAAGCCTTCGCCCACTCGGCGGTTTTCGCGCTTCCCACCGCGCGCTTAACGCCATTCTCTAGCGCCATGGTTCCCCGGCTTCGTTCCCTGGCCGTCGCTTGCTTGGCGGTCTCCTGCCTCTGCGATGGCGCCGAGCGCAGTTTCGTCACGGTGCTTTCCACGACCGACCTGCACGGTCACGTCCACCCGGTCGATTATTACACCGATCAACCGGCGCAGAACGGCTTGGCCAAGATCGCGACCCTGGTGCAGCGCGCCCGCGCGCTCGATCCCGAGCTCATCCTGCTCGATTCCGGCGACACCATCCAAGGCACGCCCCTCGCCTATCACTCGGCCGTGGTCGATCCGCCCCGCCGCAATCCCATGATGTTGGCGATGAACGCGCTCGACTACGACGCCATGGCCATCGGCAACCACGAGTTCAACTTCGGCCTCGACGCCTTCAACCACGCGCGCCGCTCCGCCCGTTTCCCTTGGATCTCGGGCAACATCTGCCTGAGCGACACCGACGATCCCGCCTACGCCCCTTATTTGGTCAAAGAGGTTCGCGGCGTGCGCGTCGGCATCCTCGGCCTCACCACCCCCGGGGTGCCCGCGTGGGAAACGCCGGTGAACTACGAGGGGCTCCGTTTCACCGATCCGGTTGCCGCGGCCCGCCGCTACGTCGACGAACTTCGCCGCCGCGCCCGCGTCGACCTCGTGGTCGTCGCCATGCACATGGGGCTCGAGGAGGACATCCTCACCGGCGCACCGCATCCCGGGCAGATCGAAAACGAAAACGCCGCCGTCCGCATCGCCCGCGAGGTGCCCGGCATTGATCTCATCCTCATGGGGCACACCCATCGCGAGGTCCCGTCCCTCACCATCAACGGTGTGCTGCTCAGCCAAGCCGGCCGCTGGGGCGAATTCCTGTCCCGCACCACCATCCTGCTCGAACGCGACGAGCCCGACACGCCGTGGCGCGTCGTCGGCAAGACCGCCACCACCCACCCGATCAACGATCAGGTTCCGCCCGACCCGCGCATCCTTGAGATCACCCAAGCGGCTCACGACGCCACCGAAGCTTGGCTCAACGAACCGATCGGCACCGCCGAGCGCACCCTCTCCGCCGAAAACTCCCGCATCGAAGACACCGCCATCATCGACCTCATCCACCGCGTGCAGCTCGAAGCCGGCGATGCCGATGTCTCGCTCGCCGCCAGCTTCAACACCGCGGCCCGCATCCCCGAGGGTGAGATCACCATCCGCGACCTTGCCGGCCTCTACGTCTACGAAAACACCCTCGTGGTGGTTGAACTCACTGGCGCGCAACTGAAGGCCGCGCTCGAACACGCTGCCCGTTACTTCCTGCCCGGTCGACCCGGCGCCGAGGCCCGCGACTTCATCGATCCCTCCATCCCGGGTTACAACTTCGACACCGCCGAAGGCGTTGACTACGTCATCGACCTCAACCGCGGCCCCGGCGACCGCATCGTTGATCTCACCTTTCAGGGCCGACGCCTCGACCCGGACCGCAAACTTAAGGTCGCGATCAACAACTACCGCCACAACGGCGGCGGGGATTACACCATGTTCCAGGACGCCAAAGTGCTGAGCCGCTCCAACGTCGGCGTGCGTGACCTCATCGTGCAATGGGTGATGGCGCACCCCGGCGAGCTCCCCACCGAACCCAGCGGCAACTGGCGCATCCGCCTGCCGTGATGGGTATGCTTTAGGATTTAGAATCCTAGGAGTAAGGAATTTCAGCGCCCTCGGCGCGGCCCTCACTGCAGCAACAACTGCACTTCCAAGCCGTCCAGAATATCAAGGCGATCGATCGCCGGATCCGGCATATTGCTGCGAGCCAATTCGACCACCATCGCCGCCGCCTCCTGCTCTTCCTGCAACTCGTGCAACGCCGCCAATTGCCGGGGATTCAAAACCTTGGACGCACTTTCGATCACCGCCGGCGTGATCTCCACGCTCTCCGCCGCCGAATGCATGATGGGCACCGCTTGACGCTCCTCCGGGTCAACCACCACCGAAACGCCCGGCAGGGCCGGCCGCACCTCGGCACCGGACTCCGCCATCACTGCCACGAGGGCCTCAACCTGCGCCGGGGCCAGAGGTTCGGGCGTGTAGCTCAGACGCTGCTGCAACTGCGCCACGGCCGCCCGCTGCGGGAGCGTTTGTTCGTAGGCCTTGTAAACCGCATAACGGGCTTCTCCCAAAGTCTGGCGGATAAGCCCGTCGATCTCCTCCTGCGCCCGCTTGGTCGCGGTCTTCATTTCACTCCCGCCCATCTGACCGGCCAACTCCCCCCGCGAGACCATCATCACGTCCATCGCCGCGTTCTGCTTCTCGATCAAGAGGGCCCGCAGCGACTCCAGCTCCTCCTCGCTCAAGTCCAGTCGGCCAAACAACTCACCAAAGCGCGCATCCAACATCGATCGCTGATGTGAGGCCACCGCCCGCAGGAATCGCGGATCCTC
The DNA here is from genome assembly GCF_051209155.1 of Actomonas spartinae. Lineage (NCBI taxonomy): Bacteria > Pseudomonadati > Verrucomicrobiota > Opitutia > Opitutales > Opitutaceae > Actomonas > Actomonas spartinae. The sequence continues at coordinate 948,664 of NZ_JBPJGB010000002.1, read as the reverse complement.
CAGCATTTCGACCACCCCGGCCAACTGCCGCTGACTCATTGGCGAGGCCGTTTCACTCAGCCGCGCCCGCACCGTGAGCGGTGCCCGGTTCCATGCGCGCACTCTCTCGGGACTCGTGCCAGCGGGTTCGGCGATCTCCTCGCCCGGCGCCAAGGTCGATTCCGGCAGGACCGCCACACGCGCTTCTCCCTGTGCCCAACGCATCAACGACTGGTGCTGTCGCCAAGCCACTGCGCCGAGCGCCATAACACAGCACACCAGAGCGGTGATCACGAAATCGCGGGGAGTAGACATCAGCTGAAGGGGGAGAAAGCTGCAGGAAGGAGACCAACCGCGCACATATTGTTCCCGACTATTTCATCAAAATCGCCTCGGTCGAGACCTGGCCGGCCCTTTGTCATAGTTTTTTCGATACACCGGTCCAACCGGTTTCGCTCAACCGGCCGCATCAAAGGCTTCACGCAACCAGCCAATCAGCTCCGCGTCGACCTCCGCCGGCGTCCCCACGCGCACCCGGTGGCTCACCATCGAATTGAAGCTGCCGCTCGCCTCCAGCCGACCGGCGGGGGCCTTGCCCTGCAAATTGAGGCCGACATCCACTCGCGTGGCGGTGGACGGTTGCACGAGGCCAAACTGCTTTTTGCGGCGCAGACTTACGTAGGTTTTTTTCGGGGCCAGCTCGACTTCGGTCCCAAAACCGTGCACCGCCGCCATGATCGCATCATGAATCGGTTTCAGTTCGGCCTTCTTGCCGCCGTATTGGGCAGCCACCAGGTCATCCGCCGCCGGCGCGCCGCCCGCGTCCGCCTGTTTCAGCGAGTGCGCGATGAGATTGGCGTAACCATGGCCGATGCCGTGAACCGTTTTGAGATGTTTCACGACCTCGCCGTGCTTCTCCGAACCGGCGGCACGCGCTCGCTTCAGCCAGTCCGACCAAGCCACGCCGGTCTTGGCTTCGAGGTTACGCTGCATCGTGAGAACCTGATCTTCAGGAGTTGTGCTCATGTTAGTTTTCGTTTTTCGGGGGGGGGAACCGTTTCGACCCTTCAGTCACTGGTGCCGATCTTTCGCTCCATCGGCCAATTTTCGGTCCGACAAACCTTGGGGGTCATAAAGGCAAACAGGCCGATCATGCCGAGAAACAGGCGATGCTTGAACGGTGGTTTCCCCTGCTCGACGCAGCCCTTCAGCGTCTCGGTGATGAACGGTCCGCCGGCCATCATGTAACCTTCCGACTTGGTGCCCGCCGGCACATCCTCGATCAGCAGCACCAGGTCGGTGCCCGCGCCGTGTGCCGTGAGTTCGTAGGTCACCTTGCTGGGCGGATCGTTGAGCTGGGTAAACATCATCGTGTGGGCGAAACGATGCGGGGGCTCGACCACCAAGATATCACCCACCACCCCTGTGTATTTGTTATTTGGTGACCGCATCCGGATCGGTGATCCCGGCTGCAAGGCCGGCGTATGCATGACCGAGTTGTAGAAGAATGGCAGGACCTCCCCTTCCTTGGTGATCGCCTCCCATACGCGCTCTATGGGCGCTGCGATGTGGATCTTGAAAACGGCAGTCTTGAGTTCGCTCATGGGAGGTCGGGTTTCGGGTTGGAGGCGGGGGTTGGGCGAGTGGCCAGATTTTCGAGCTGATATTTGAGATCCATGACGCGCCCCGCCCAAAAGGCGGCGTAGTCCGTTGCCCAGCGATCGTGGATCATCTGCAGCGGCACCGCGTTGAAGTAGAGGTGGCGCATGCGCCCCACCTTCCGTGAGACGATGAGATCGGCCGCCTCCAGCACGCCGAGGTGTTTCATCACCGCGATGCGCGAGATTTCAAAATACTTCGCGACGTCGTTCACCGTCGCTCCCGGCATCGTCTTCAGCAGGTCCAAAATGCGCCGCCGGGTGGCATGGCCCAGCGCCTGAAAGATCGCATCCTGTGAGGACTCGCTTAAATCCATCTGTAACTTATTGGTTACCTTTTGAACGTGAGGTCAACTTTTTTTCGCCGATGGGTATGATCCGGCCTGTAAGCGGCGCTGCTATCCGCCCCCGCCACCAGCGAACGCTTCCCAAGTCTCCGCGACCGCCATATCCTTTCAGGGTCAACCCCCATGCATCATGAATCTACCCCCCAACCTCGAACGGGCGCAGAGTTACCTCAACCTGCAGCTCACCCGCCGGGGCCGCGGCCTGCCCCCCACCCCCGCCGGGCCCTTCATCACCCTGTCTCGTGAAGCCGGTGCCGGCGCTTCCAGCTTGGCCCGCCTCATCGCCGATCAACTGAACCGCACCCTCGAACCTGGCCAAACCCTCTGGCGCGTCTTCGACGGCAACCTGGTGGAAGCCATGCTGCGCGACCTCGATTACCCCGAGCATCTCGCGCGCTTTCTGCCGGAGGACTCGATCTCCGAAGTCGATGCCTCCATCGGCGAGATTGTAGGTCTCCACCCCAACCTTTGGGAATTGGTCCAACAAACCAACTGCCTGATCCGCCAACTCGCGGGCCAAGGCCGCTGCATCCTCATCGGTCGAGGTGCCAACTTCGCCACCGCCGCCGTGCCGCACGGCCTGCACCTTCGGCTCATCGGCGATCCCCAAACCCGCGCCCGCCACATGGCCGGCCTGCATCGTCTTGCCCTGCCTCGCGCCCTCGAACGCAATGCCAAAGCCGATGCCGCCCGGCGTCGCTACGTGAAGATGAACTTCAACCGAGAGGTCGACGACCCCGCGGCCTACGACTTGGTCATCAACACCTCTGGCATTCCTCTGCCCGAAGCTGCGACCACCATCGTCCACCTCGTGCACGCGCGCACCCCGGTTTCGGCCGCCTGATTTTCCAGCCGCCCCTCACCTTGCCCCCAACGCCGCCGGCCTCGCGCCGGGCGGCGTTTTTGTTGGGCCGAAACCCCATCCATTCAACTGTTCACATTTTCAGCATTTCCGTTTTCCGCGTTTCAGCTTTTCCTCCCCCCGAATGTCCTGCCCCCGGCCCACCCTGCGCCAGCGCCTGGCCCGACTGTCCCCCTTCGGTCTCGGCCACACCAAACCCAAACACTTCCGTGACATGCTGAAGGTGATTTGGGACAACCGCGACAACCTGCCCTATGCGTGGAAGATCCTGACCCGCGGCGTCTGTGATGGCTGCGCCCTTGGGGTCGCCGGCCTGCACGACTGGACCATCAAGGGCACGCACCTGTGCATGACCCGGCTCAACCTGCTGCGGCTCAACACCCAACCCGCCATGGCCCCTGACGCCCTGGCCGATGTCGCCTCGCTCCCCCGCGACAACCGCGCCTTGCGCAACCTCGGCCGCCTCGCGCACCCGCTGCGCCGCCGTCGGGGTCAGCCCGGTTTCACCCGCATTTCCTGGGACGAGGCCCTTGCCTCCATCGGCCAGAGGATCCGCGCCACCACGCCCGACCGCCTCGCCTTCTTTGTCACGTCCCGCGGCGTCACCAACGAGATCTACTACCTCGCCCAAAAAGCCGCCCGCTGGCTCGGCACCAACCACGTCGACAACGCCGCCCGCCTTTGCCACTCGCCGTCATCCGCCGCCATGAAACAGACCCTTGGCGTCGCCGCCTCGACCTGTTCCTACTCCGACTGGTTCGGCACCGATGTCGTCGTCTTCTTCGGCTCCAACCCCGCCAACGACCAGCCTGTATCGACGAAATACCTACACCTGGCCCGCAAGCAGGGCACCAAGGTCATCATCGTCAACCCCTACCTCGAGCCCGGCATGCAGCGCTACTGGGTGCCGTCCAACCTCGACAGCGCACTGTTCGGCTCGGACCTCATCGACGATTGGTATGCCGTCTCCCAAGGCGGCGACATCGCCTTCCTCTACGGCGTCATCAAACACCTCGACGCCGCCGGCCTCACCGACGAAACCTTCCTCCGCGACCACACCACCGGCTGGCCGGTGCTCGTCGCCCGCGCCCGCGAACTATCGTGGGAGGTCCTGGAAAAGGCCGCCGGCCTGCCCACCGGCCGCATGATCGCCTTTGCCGAGCTCATCGGCCACGCCCGCTCCGGCGTCTTCGTCTGGTCCATGGGCATCACCCAACACCCGTGGGGCGCCGACGGCGTGCGCATGGTGCTCAACACCGCCCTCGCCCGCGGTTGGCTCGGCCGCGACAAGTGCGGCGTCATGCCCATCCGCGGCCACTCCTCCGTGCAGGGCGGCGCCGAGATGGGCGCCTACGCCACCGCCTTCCCCGGTGGTCTCGCGGTCAACGCCGAGAACGCGGCCAACCTCGCCGCCCACTACGGCTTCGACATTCCCGCCGAACCCGGCCTCGCCGCCACCGAAATGGTGGAAGCCGCGCACCGCGGTGAACTCGATGTCTTCCACCTCGTCGGTGGCAACTTCCTGCGCACCCTGCCCGATCCCGGCTACGTCGCCGACGCCCTCGGCCGCATCCCGCTGCGCATCCACCAGGACATCATCGTCACCGACCAGATGCTCATCGAACCGGCCGACGAGGTCATCCTGCTGCCCGCCCAGACTCGCTACGAACAGGACGACGGCGGCACCGAAACCTCCACCGAGCGCCGCGTCATGTTCACGCCGCAAATTCCCCGCGAGGTCGGCGAAGCCCGCGCTGAGTGGAAAATCCTCCGCGACATCGCCCTCGCCGCCCGCCCCGATCCGCAAAACCTCTTCGGCTGCGCCACCGGTCAGGCGGTGCGCGAGGAGATCGCCCGGGTCGTGCCGTTCTACGACGGTATCCAAAATCTGAATAAGACCGGCGACGCCTTTCAATACGGCGGTCCGCACCTCTGCCCCAACGGCGTCTGCCCGACCGACGACGGTCGCGCCCACCTCGCCACCGTCGAGCTCCCGCCCGTCGGCGACCGACCGACCGGCGTCTTCCACGTGAGCACGCGCCGCGGCAAACAGTTCAACACCCTCATCTACGCCGAGATCGATCCGCTCAACGGGGCCCCCCGCGACGCCGTGCTCATGAACGCCGACGACGCCGCCGCCCGCCACCTCAAGCACGGCGATCGCGTCACCCTGCACAACCGCCTCGGCCGCTACGAAGCGCAGGTGCACCTCGCCCCGATCGCGCCCGGCAACCTCCAGGTCCACTGGCCCGAAGGCAACCATCTCATCGACCGCACCCGCAAGGACGCCGGCGGCGGCGTCCCCGACTACAACGCTCTGGTCGAACTCGAGACGCGTTGAGGTGATTTTCACAGGAGGAAACAGAGGACAACGGAGCCACTCCGCCGTTGGCTTCTCCGTTTCCCTCCCTTTCCTCCTGTAGAAGATCCGTGCCTCTCCGCCCCTCGCAAACCACCACGATTCAACGCTTCGCCGCCGACTCCTCGTCGACGGCCGACGACGCGCTCGCCGTCGAGGAGCCGCTGGAGATTCGGGTCGAGGGCCGCTCGGTCGCGCTCACCATGCGCACCCCCGGCCACGATGAGGAACTCGCCACCGGCTTTCTCTTCACCGAAGGCGTGCTTTCCTCCGTCGACGACCTGCTCGACCTCGACATCTGCTCCGCGACCGACGGCGGCCCGGGTAACGTGATCCACGTCCGCCTGCGCGATCCCGCCAGCGTCGATCTCGAGAAACTCTCGCGCCACGTTTTCACCGCCTCCTCCTGCGGCCTCTGTGGCAAAGCCACCATTGAGGCCGTGCGACCGAGCCGAAAGCCATCCATCTTACCTCCCGCAACCACCCCGGCCATCCTGCGCGCGCTCCCCGCCCGCCTGCACGCCGCGCAGTCCACCTTCCAGGCCACCGGCGGACTTCACGCCGCCGCCCTCTTCGATCCCACCACCGGGGACCTGCTCGTCACCCGCGAGGACGTTGGCCGACACAACGCCGTCGACAAGGTCCTCGGTCGCGCCCTGCTCGACCGCCGCGCCGATCTGCCGGCCCTCGGCCTGCTCGTCTCAGGTCGCATTGCCTTCGAGATCGGGCAAAAGGCCCTCGCCGCCGGCGTCTCGCTCATCGCCGGCATCTCCGCGCCCACGAGCCTCGCGGTCGACCTCGCCCGCGACACCGGCCAGACGCTCGTGGGCTTTCTCCGCGACGACCGCTTCAACCTCTACGCCGGCCGGCTCGCCCCGTGACCCCGTTCACCTATACCGCCGCCGTGCTTTGCGGCGGTCACTCCCGTCGCATGGGCACCGACAAAGCGCTCCTGCCCGCGCCCGGCTCACGCAGCCCGCTACTCAGTCACCAACTCGCGACCCTGGCCGCGCTCACCCCGCCCCCCATCTCCCGCGTCGTCGCCGCTCGCGACGCACAGCACCTGCCGACCGTGCCCGCCGATGTGACCCGTCTCGACGACGACGGCACCGCCGGCCCCCTCGGTGCCTTGGTGCAACTGCTCCAACACGCCACGACCGACCACGTGCTTGTCATCCCGGTAGACGCGCCGTCCCTGACCCACGAGATCCTGCACGCCCTCCTCGCCCGCACGACCTCCCCCACGCGCGGGGTCGTAGCCCGCTCGGTCGGCGGCACGCAACCGCTGGTTGCCCTCTACCCGCGTTCATTGCTCACGCCCTTCCGCGCCGCTCTCAATATGGGCCGGCTCAGCCTGCGCCGCCTCCTCGCCGAGCCCGCCGTCGCCGCGCATCTGGACTTGTTGGACTTCCCCGACGAACGCCCTTTCGCCAACTGGAACCACCCCGGCGACGTCGAAACGGATTAACCGGGGTAATTTACCCCAGAAGTTCCCTCAAGCCCTCCCGCAATCGTCCGTAGATATACGAGTGGACGAAGTGCTGGCCCAACAGACCCTAAATACCGTCGATTCTGCCCTCAAATCCGGGCAAGTCGCCTCGATGCCCGAACTCGTGCGAATCATCCGCGCGCTCAGCAAAGACGAAGGCTCGGTGTCCATCGGCGAGCTCGCCGAACTCATCAACCAGGACTCCACCATCCTCACCCGGGTCATCGCCGCCGCCAACACCTTCGGCTACAATCCCACCAACATCGAGATCACCTCGGTCTCCGACGCCATCCACACCGTCGGCTTCAACCGTGTGCGCATGCTCGCCATGTCGCTCATGCTGCTCGACCACGCCGGCCGCACCAGCAGTGCCTGGGAACAACGGCAGATGGCGGCCATCTCGCTCACCAGCGGCCTCGTCGCGCAGGTCATGGCCGAGCACGCCGGCGCGATCAACCCCGAGACCGCCTTCGTCTGCGCCTCGCTGCGCAACTTTGGACGCCTCTTGCTCGGCACCTTCATGATCGACGAGTTCCGCGAGGCCGTTGCCGCCGCCGACTCCGGCGAGGGCGACGCCGCCTTCACCCGCGTCTTTGGCCTCTCGCCCTTTCAACTCGGCTACGAGCTGCTCAAGTCCGCCAACCTCCCCAGCCCCATTCTCAACGCCGTGCGCCAGCACGAGCCACCCGCTGGCGCCGAGGTCGCTTGGTCCGAGCGCATCATGCACAAACTCGCGACCTTCTCGCTCAAGTTCAGCGAACTCTCGCTCGACTCCGACGTCGCCGATCGCGGCTTCGCCAAAGCGCAGGAGGAAATGATCCGCAAAGCCGGCCGTGATTTCCCCTTCCTGGTCGAACGCACACCCAACATTCTCAAGGAAACCGAGCAACGCCTCGCCCTCCTCTCCTCCGCGGCCGGCGGCGCGGCCATTGGCTCCATCGTGCGCGATCGTCTGCGCCACCGCGCTCGCGCCACCCCCATCAACGGCAAACCCGAGCTCGCCGACACCAAGCCACCGAGCTACCTGCCCCCCGGCGACGCCCACGCCCCGCCCGCGCTCAAACCCTCCCTGCCCAGCGATCCCGACAAACCCACCGCCCGGTCGCGCCCCGCCGCCCAACCCACCCTCACGCCCCGCCGCGCCACCACCCCGGCCGCCGACCCCGAGACCTCCCCGTCCCCCGCTCCTCGTCGCCGTGAGACCACTCGCACCGCCATCGACAACGCGCTCGCCGCCATCGAGTCCGGCAAGACCGGCGCCGCCAATCCGCTGCCCTTCGCGCTCAACGCCGTCTGGAAAACGCTCACCCCTCACGACATGTTTTTCTGCGGACTCGATTCCAGCGGCCGCAGTTTCCGCATCGTGATCGGCAAAGGCCCGCTCGCCGATCGCCTCGGCGAACGCACCCTCTTTCGCCGCTCTGATCGCAACGCCCTGTTCCTCTGCCACGATCGCCTCATCAACCTCTCGATCCAGGACAGCACCGACCCGCGCGTTTTCCGTCACCTGCCCGATTGGTTGAAGGGCGCCGATGCCCCTCGTTCCTTTCTCGCGATTCCCGTTCACCACCAACGCGTGCTGCAGGGACTGCTCTTCATTGGTTGGGACAAGGCGCGCACCGCCCCGTTCGCCAGCGACGAACTCACCCCGATTCAATCCCTCTTTGAAATTGTCGCCCAGCAAAGCGGCGCTGCAACCAATCGCTTCGCCGCGGTGGCCTGAGCACCCGCGCGCGCCAACACCTCCCCCCCGTGCCCCAGAAGCTCGCCAACCAAACTTTGCAGCGAATCGACCATGCCCTCAAATCGGGGCAGGTCACCTCCATGCCGGAGCTGGTGCGCATCATTCGCGCGCTCAGCAGCGACGAGGGCAGCATCTCGATCAGCGACATGGCCGACATGATCAATCAGGATCAGTCGATCCTGCTGCGCGTCGTCGCCGCCGCCAACACCTTCGGCTACAACCCCTCTGGGGCAGAGATCACGTCCGTGACCGAAGCCATTCACACCATCGGTTTCAACCGGGTGCGCACCCTCGCCATGTCGCTCATGCTGCTCGACCACGCCGAGCGCAGCACCAGCCCCACCGAACAACGCCAGATGTCCACCTTGTCGCTCTGCAGCGGCATGGTCGCCCAAGTCGTCGCCGAACGTTCGCCCCTTATGTCGCCGGAACTCGCGTTCGTCTGCGCCGCTCTGCGCAACTTCGGTCGACTCCTGCTCGGCACCTTCATGACCGACGACTTTCGCTCCGCCCGCGATGCCGCCGAGGCCGGCGCAGGTGATATCGCCTACCGCAAAGCCTTTGGCCTCACCCCGCTCGAACTCGGCTACGAACTGCTCAAATCCGCCAATCTGCCCAAGCCCATCCTCAACGCCGTGCGCCAGCATGAATTGCCCGACGACGAAGCCGCTTGGACCGACCGCAAGATGCAGCGCTTGGCCGCCGTCGCCCTCGAGATTAGCGAGGTGACCCTCGACGCTTCCCTCGATGCCCGTAAATTCGAAGACGCCCGGGACAAGATCATGGCCAAGGCCGCCGCCGATTTCCCCCACTTCGCCCACGAGCTGACCGACATCCTCGCCACCGCCAGTGAACGGCTCACGCGCCTGGTCTCTGCCCACGCTGCCACCGCGCGCAACCTCGCCCCGGGTCTTAACCGTCTGCGCGACCGCGTGCACTCCCTCACCAAGGCCGCGGCGGAACCCAGTCCCGCCGCCACCTCGAGCTCAACTCCGCCTCCCGCATCGCCCCACCATGCGGAACCACTCGCCGCGACCCCATTCGCATCGGTGACCGCCGGACAACACGTCGACGACGCCACCGTGCGACCGACGCCGCCCAGCTCCGCGCCCTCCATCGCCGAACGTGACCTGCTGGCTGAATCCCCCACGCCCGCCAGCTCCGCTCCCGACAGTGCTCCCGCCGCACGCCTGACGCCGGAGCCGGTTTCCGCCGACATCCTGAAGCGTATGGAGGAATCCGGCTGTCCCGACGAAACGCTCCAACTCGCGCTCGATACCGTGTGGCAAAGTCTCGCTCCACGCGACCTCATCTACGCCCAACCAGACTCCCGCGGCCGCACCTTTACCATCCATCGCGGCCGCGGCCCTTTGAGCGACGAGTTGGGCCATCGCACCCTGTTCTCGGCCAACGAGCGCAACGCCTTCCTCCTTTGTCATCAGCACCTGCGCAACCTCGCCGTCAAGGACACCGCCGAGCCCAAGATCAACCCGCTCCTGCCGCCGTGGCTCAAGTCAGACAACGCGCCACGCAGTTTTCTGGCGCTGCCCGTCGCTCATCGTCGCGAACTCAAAGGCATCCTGCTCATCGGCTGGGAAAACGCCCGCCGCCAACCTTTCGGCCCCAACGAACTCGCCCCCATCCAACGCCTCTTCGAACTCGTCGCCCGCGTCGCCAGCCAGGCCGCCCTCGTCTAACCCGCCCCCCGCGCCTTGCCCGCCAAGAGGCCCCACCCATTTCCATCCAAAACCCGGATCAATTGTAACCTAATAGGTTACACTTCCTTTCGGCCCCAAATCCTACCTTGCGGCACACTTTAACGAGCAAAAGTGCCCTGCGGCTTCGCGGCTGGAACCCAATTTTGTCACCTATTAGGTGACAGTTTACCCAGCATGGCGCGGTCGAGCCGAGGGCAAGTTGCGGACGGGAGAGTCGACCACCGGGACCGTAGAACTCTGGCAGCGCCGTCTTGCCGGCGCCCCGCTGGCGACGCTAGCTTGGCGGCATGCTCACGTCTTTTGTGATGACCGTCATCGGAGCCGACCGCACCGGCCTCGTCGATTCGCTCGCCCGCACCGTCGCCGACCACGGCGGCAATTGGCTCGAGAGCCGCATGTGCCACCTCGGTGGCCAGTTCGCCGGCCTCATGCGCGTCGAAATCGAAGCGGACCAGGCCGCCGCCCTGCGCACCGCCATCGAGGGCCTCGTCGCCAGCGGCCTCGCCATCACCGTGCAGGCCGACGACGCCTCCCCCGCGCCGGTCGCGGGCAGCCTCGCCATGGTTGACCTGGTCGGGCAGGATCGGCCCGGTCTGCTCCGCCAGATCACCGGCGTCTTCGCCAAGCACGGTCTCAATGTCGAGGAACTCGAAAGCGAACGCGCCGCGGCTCCACTCGGTGGCGGCACGCTCTTTAAGGCCAGCGCCACGGTCTTCGTGCCCGACAGCTTCGACCTTGATACGCTCGGCGACGACCTCGAACAGATCGCCACCGACCTCATGGTCGACATCCAGCTCGCCCCGGAATCCGCCGAGTAGCGACCCGCTCAACTGCATGGTTATGGCTCAGGGCGCCAGCACGTAGACCTCGACGAGGCCCACCCCGGTCTCGCCGTTCGCGCCTTTCACCACCGCGGAGTAAAGTCCTGCCGGCACGGTCACGATCATCGCCGCGTCCTTGCCGCCGGCCGGAAGCGCAAACGCCCCCACCAACGCCGCCCGCTCCGCAACAATCGCCGCGTCACTCGTGACCGCCAGGTCGTCGACCTGCGCGATCAACCCACTCGCGCCATGCAGCTGCACGATGGGATTGCTGATCGCGCCGTCGACACCGTGCCCGGTCAACGCCGGGCCCACGCCGCGAACCAGCAGGGTCATCGTTTCATCGATCACAAAACCCGCGATCAACACGTCCGCTCCCAACCCCACCTGACTCCGCGCCGACACATTGACCAATCGCGTATCGGCATCTCCGCCGGCGTCATAGGCCTCAACCAGCGCGAGTCCCGTCTGTCCGCCGACACCCGTCACGTGCACCGAATTCACCCCGGCGCCAAACGAGGTCGAGGTCGCCGCATCACCGGCACCGCTCACCAACGGAAACGCTCCCAGGCTCGACATCGTGTCCGCCATCGCGACCGCCTCCGTGACGTCGGCATCCCAGTCGTCGTTGAAACCGATCTGCGTCCCGCCCGGCGCGTAAATCGTCAGCTGCGTGTCGGCCAACGCCGTCGTGAACCCGTAGGCCTGCGCCAGAGTCGGTCCCACCCCGCGCAACAACATCGCGCGCTGCCCGTCGCCTGCCACCACGAAACCCGCCACCAGGGTCTCCGCGCCCGTGCCCGCATTGGTGCGCACCGACAGGTTCAACAACCGCCCGGTCGCGTCCCCCGTTTCGCCGCGCGGTTGCCAACCACCACGCTGCGCCGTGCGTTGAAACTGCGGCCAGTCCCCGCTGAGTTCGGGTCCGCTCGTGCCGTGGATCGCGTAGAGCTTCTTGTCATAACTCCCGACGTAAATGCGTCCGTCCGTCGCCACCACCGGCGAGCTGTCGAGCCAGTCACCCGCTTCCACCGTCCACCGCGGGGTGCCGTCGGCCGCCCAGGCGTGCACCTGATAATCGCTCGCGCCCACCACGATCGATCCGTCCGCGCGCACCGCCGCCGTCGCATAGATCTCCGCGCCAACATCGCGCGTCCATTTGATCGTGCCGTCGGGCGCAATCGCGCGAAATACGCCGTCGGTTGAGCCAATGTAGATCGTCCCGTCCTCGCCAATCACCGGCGACGCCTCGACGCCGTCGCCCGTCAGCACCGACCATTTGGCCGTTCCGTCGAGGTTGAGCGCATACACATAGCGGTCGCGCGAACCGAACACCACCGTGCCGTCCGCCGCGATGGCCGCGCCGCCCACCACGTCGCCACCCGTCTCCGCACGATAAACTAGCGTGCCATCGGGATTCACCGCGTAGAACGAATCGTCCCACGATCCAAAATAGACCACGCCATCCGCCGCCACCGTCGGCGCCGACTGAATCCAATCGGTCGCCGGAAAAACCCACTTCACCGCGCCTGCCTCGGTCAACGCGTGCAATAAGCCGTCTCCACCGGGCACATACAGCGTGCCGTCCGGTGCCTGGGCCGCACTCGCGCTGATGAAGGCCTCCGTATCGTAGCTCCACTTCACCACCCCGGTGCCCCGATCGAGCGCATACAGTTTTCCGTCCCAACAACCCACATAAAGTGTCTCGCCGTCGCGCCCCACCAGCGGCGAGGCGTCGACCCAATCAGGCAGATTAGTCTGCCACTTCAGCGAACCATCCGGCCGCAGCGCCAACACCCGACCCGCCGTGATCAGCGCCGAGGAACTGCCGATCTCCAAACCAAAATAAACCGTCCCATCTGCATCAACCGACGGTGCCGAGACGATCGCCCCGCCGGCCGCCGACGAAAGCGTGGTGTAAGTCCACAACAGTGTGCCGTCGCTTTGCCCGCGAACACCGGCCAAGCCCGCCGCCAATCCCAACAACCAACCGAGCCGACACCACTGAACGAATTTCATGACAGGGTCCTTTCCACCGTGACCGGCACGCAGAGCTGAAAGCAAGTGCCGCGCGCGTCGCTTCGGGCAACCGTCAGGCTGCCGCCGGCGTGCCGCGCCAATTGCCGACTGAGCGCCAGCCCGAGTCCCGCCCCGCTGGCCTTGGTGCTTTGCACCGGCGCAAACGCCGCCGCCCGCACCGCCGCCGGCAAACCCGGCCCCGTATCCTCCACTTCAATACAAATGGTTCCCGACTCGCTTTGGCAACGCACCGTGATGCTGCCCCCGCGCGGCGTCGCCGCGATGGCATTGTCGAGCAGGTTGCCGAGCACCAACCCAACCAACGCCGCCGTGCGGCCATCCATCGCCGGCACAGCGCCATCCGCGGAAACGCGCAACGTGAGTTCCGCTTTGGCCAGGGCGTTCTCCACCCGCGCCGTCGCCGCCGCGCACACCTCCGCGGCCGTCACGGTGTAGTCGGTGCCGTCGCGTTCGTCCTGCAGCACCGCCAGCACTTCATTGATCATGCCGCGCACGCGTCGGGTGGTCGCGGCCGCTTCGAGCCAGGCTTCACCCGGGCTTCTACCCCGGGATTCCGGCTCTTCGGCCATGAAGCCTGCCAGCCCCGCGAGCGGATTCTTCAACCCGTGGATGAGGTGTGAGCTGATCGCGCCAATCGCCGCGGTCTTGGTGTGCAGCAGCAACTCGCGGTTCGCGTGCGCCAAGTCCTCGGCCTGTCGCCGCAACCGGGCAAAGGCCCAGCTCAACCCGCCGACCAACACCACCGCGCCCAGGCCGCCGGCCCAACCAACCACGGTCAGCAACTGACGATCCACCGCCGCCAATTCCGCCGCCATCGGTCGTCCGTCCTTCCAATAGCGCACCCAGCCGCGATGCGCGTTCTCGCCTGGCAACGCGAGGGGAACGATCACTTCGACCCACGGCCCCGGCGTCAGGGCCAACGCTTCGCCGGCGGCGTCGGCCGGTGGCGCGCCGGGATGAAACCGCGCCCGCGCCTCTTCCGTTCGCTTCGCCGGCGCGAGCTCGTCGACATAAGCCTCCAAGGGGAGTTCACGCGCTGCGGCGCCGTCGGCACCATAAACTTGTATCGCCGCCACACCTTCGAGACGCGAGGACTCCAGCAACGCCTCGAACACGTCATCGATCGTCGCCTCGAGTCCGAGCTGGGCAAAGCGCGTCTCTCCAAGATCGCGCTGCAACCGCGCGACCGCCGCGACCGCCGCCGCCTCGCGGTCCAACACCCCGCCCTGCAGCTCCCGCCGAACGGGCCAGGCGACCATGCCGACCAGCGCCAGCAGCAACAACGCTGCGGCGAGCAGGGCGGTCCATTGGACTTGGCGGGAGCTGAGGCTTCGCGGCATCGGTGATCGGCGATGAAAATTAGCGTCAGAAGAGGCGGTTCAGTCCAAACCACACCATCTCATCGGTGTAGCTGGCATCGGTTTCGTTGCTCAGACTTTCGTCGTGTTGGAACTGGCCAAACACCTCCCAACGCTCGCCCAAACCGCGGCGCAGTTCCGCCTCCCACACGGTATCCTGTTGCGTGCGCGGATCCGGCGTGAGCCCCGCTCCCACGGTCTGCACGAGATAGGTCACCTCACTGCGCTCCGTCCGACCGCGCACCGTCCAGTTCCGCCAGGCCCACTCCACGTCGAGCGACCAGCGATCACGGTCGTAGTCATAAAACCCCGAAGTCCCGTCACGGTTCTCCAGGGTTCCCCAACGCCCCTCGAGCGTCCAACGCCCCGCCGCCACGAAACGCACCCGCGCCCGCGCCTCCGTGCCGGTCTGATCGAAGCCGAGCCGCGTGTCTTCGAGAATGCGTCCTCCCGTGGTCGCCTCGCCGCGGAAATCGTAGTCCCGCGCAGCGGACACCTGCGCGCCGGCAAACTCCAGCCAAGCAGCCGGCGACCAAATCAGTTCACCCCGCCACTCGCGCGCAGCATGGTCCTCGGGCACTTCCTGATAGTCCGCCCGCCGTGCCTTCGCTCCGCCCTGCACGGCGAAACCCCACGGCAATTGCAGCCGCAGTTGGCCGCCGAGATCGCCGCCCGCCACTTTCACCGGCACCACGGTGCGCGCGCCGATGGACTCGGTGATGTCCAGCACTTGATCCTGCCAATACCCCTGCAGGCTGCCGCTGGCTTGCACCCACGCCCACGGCCGCCAACGGGCCTCGCCGCGACCAAACCATGCCTGCTCGTCGTCGACCGCGGGATGGCCGTCATACCAGCGCGCGTAGCCATCGAGCAGTGCCAACGCATCGAATCGCTCCGATTCGCGCAGTGCGAATCCCTCCAGTCCCAGCTGACCGAAAGTCGCCGACTCTGCCGCAATCGTGCTGAGCCCCGGGTTGCTTCGCTGTCCCCACGCGGCGGATACACCGGCCAACGTCTGCCACGCCCCTGGTCGCAGGTCGTCGAGCAACGCCGCCAATTCCGGCGTGAGCTCATCTTCCGCGGCGGCGAGGGCTAGATCGTCCGTCTCCTGGGCCTGCCCCGAGAGGGTCGCAACCAACAGCAGCGCGACACCGCACAAGCGACGCGGCCGGGAGATTTCGGGGATTCTCTTCACGCTGGTGGAAAGGATGGAGGGGGGGTTGAAAGAGAGGAAGAATAGCGGAGGCACGGTTGGCGCGGATCGGGTCGGGAAACCGGATGGGTCACCGAGGTGACCCATCCGGCGTTAACGACGTCACGAACCAGCGTGAAATCGTGCCGTCGAAAGATCAGCCACCGCCACCGCCGGCGCGCCGGCGGGCGTTGCGCAGCTCGCGCATTTCGTCGCGGATTTGGCGGGCAAGCTCGCGTTGTTCGCGCACTTGGGTGCGTTGCAGTTCTCGCAACTCAGCGATGGCCGCTTCGCGTTCCTCGGCCGTCATATCCTGCAGGCGCGCAAGCAACTGGCGTCGGTTGGCGACCCAGTCCTGACGTTGCTGTTGAAAGCGGTTGACGAGGTCCTGCACTTCGGTCGGCAGGTTTTCATAGCCAGGCAGGCGCATGGCGTCCGGGACGTGAGCGCGAACTCGCGGGCCTTGACCGGGCACCGCGGTGACGGGACCGGGATCGACCGGCTGGGCCGTGCCATCGGTCTGTGCCAATGAACCGACCACGCCAACAGTGGCGGTAAGGGTGAGGATTTTGAGAAGGGAGGCTTTCATGATGATGTTCTCCGGGTGAGTGATTTGGAAAAGTGCTGGTGCTCCTGAACCCTGCACTGGACGTGCCAACGATAGAAAAGAGACGTTTCTCGCTGCCTTAAGGTTACTTACATGATAATCGGGCGATCAGGACCCTCGCGAGGATTGGGAACTATTTCCCAACCCCGGGTGCGAGCGGTGGGAAATACTTCCCAGCCGGCGGCGTTCATTCGCCGCCGTCGCGACGTTTCAAACGGTAGCGCACGGTGTCGCGCGGCACGCCGAGCAGCCGGGCCGCGGCAGACACATTGCCGGCCGCCTGCGCCAAGGCTCGATCCACGAGTTGGTCGATCGCTGCTTCCAGCTCGAAGCCGCCCTCCTCCGGAAACCGAAAGCCCCGCCGCAGCCAAGCGCCGGAGGGCTCCGCCTCGTCCGCCCCGGCCAGTCCGGCAAACGTAAGCTGATCGTCGTCAAACACCACCGAGCGCTCAATCTCGTGCGCCAACTCACGCACGTTTCCCGGCCAGGTGTGCGCCAGCAGCCGCGTGCGACCGATCGCCGGAATCGCCCCGACCCGCAGGCCATAACGCGCCGCGATCCGCTCGGCCAGGGCTTCGGCGAGCGCGACAACGTCCTCGCCGCGTTCACGCAACGGCGGAATGCGCACGCGAAACAGGTCGAGCCGTTGCCGTAGGTCTTCGCGAAACTCACCGGCCGCGACCCGCGCCGCCAAGTCTCCCTGCGCCGCGGCCACGATGCGCACGTCGACCGCGATCGTGCGTTGTCCGCCGAGTCTCCGCACTACGCGGTCTTCGATCGCGGTCAGCAGCTTCGCCTGGACCGCCGCCGACAGGCTGGTGAGTTCATCCAAAAACAAGGTGCCGCCATCGGCGGCCTCCATGAGGCCGATCTTCGCCTCCTTCGCGTCGGTGAACGCGCCGCGCTCATGGCCAAAGAGTTCGGATTCCGCCAGCGCGTCCGGCAACGCCGAGCAATTCACTTCAATCAAAGGGCCCTTCGCGCGCGGGCCATTGCGGTGCAGCCACCGCGCAAACGAGGTTTTGCCCGTGCCCGTTTCCCCCTCGATCAACACCGGCGCCGGCGCGCCGCGCGCCGCCTCCACCCGTCGGTCGGCCGCGACGATCTTGTCGAGCAAGGAACGCACTCCCTGTAACGACGAACCAAATACCAAGGCGCCGTCCTGCGCCACCTCCCGGGCTTCCCGATGAGCCTCGCCGCGCGCCTTGCGGCGGGATTGCTGCGCCCGCGCCAACCGCACCGCCGCCTCCGCCGCCTCAAAGGGTTTCACCAGATAATCGGCCGCCCCCAGGCGCATGGCCTCAACCGCGCCCTCCACACCTCCTTCCGCGGTCATCACCACCACGACCGTGTCGCCCCCCACCGCCCCGTCCCGCAGCAGATCGAGGCTGCGGCCATCGGGCAGATTCACATCGAGCAGCGCGAAATCAAAGGCCAGGTCGGCCAACAAACGGCGCGCTTCCGCCAGCGTGGCCGCGGCCGAAACCTCCGCGCCGTGCTTTTCCAACTGCGCCGTGAAGCGCCGCCGAAGCAGGGGTTCGTCTTCCACCAGAAGCAGGGAGCAGCCGTCGAGTCGCATGGGGTAACGCAATCTGACTGCGCGGCGCCCGCACGGCAACGCCGTTTCAGCTCAACGGCCCCACAGTCGATCCATCAGGATCGCGCCCGCCACCGAAACGTTGAGCGATTCCACCGCTCCCGTGCCGGCCAGCGTCACGCGGTGGGTGCACAGGGCCGCGACCTCGTCGCTCAGGCCGTGCTCTTCATTCCCCAGCACCAGCATCACCGGTTGTTTCGCGGCCAGGCCGCCGACCCGGTCGGAGCCTTCGCGCGTCGCCGCGCCGACCAGCGCGTAACCCGCCGCTTTCAAATCTTTCAGCAAGGCGATCAGGTTGCGCGGCTGCCACACCTGCACCGCCTCCATCCCGCCTTCCGCCACGCGATAGGCCGCGTCGTTCGGCCGCGCGGTGTCCGCTGTATCCGTAATGATGATATGCTTGACCCCGTAAAACGCGGCGGTGCGCGCGATCGCGCCGAGATTGTGCGCGTTGCCCACGCGATCGAGCACGAGTCCGCGCGCGCCGTCAGCCGCCCACTGCTCCGGGTCGCCACGCTTGGGGGAATTGGGCGGCGGAGCGTAGACCACCGCCACGATGCCGCCGTGGTGCACCGTCCCGGCGACTTTTTCCAATTCGGCCGGCTCCACGCAGCGATAAACTTTGCGCGCCTGAGCCAGCGACTTGGTGATGCCACCGATCTTTCGGCCGGTCGGATAATCGAAAAACAAGCGTAGGATCGTCTCCGGCGCCTGCTCCCACCGCGCTGTGACTGCCGCCAGCCCACAGACGTTGATCGTGGTCGAAGCCTTCATGCGCTCCCCTTCCCGCGCTCCTCCGCGGGCCCCAACGCCCAGGACGACACGACCGGCAGGGTGAACGACCAGTCGAACTCAAAGTCCAAGGCCGCACTGTAGAGAAACCAGTCGCCAAACGCGCGCCGGTGCTCGCCAAACACATCCGGGAACACGCCCGGCAAATCGGTGCGCAACCGATACAGGTAATGCGCAAACTCAGTGATCACCGGCACGCCCTTCCCGTGGGTGGGATCGGCCGCCGCCGGGCTCATCAACCATGCGTAGAAACTGCCCGGCTCGATCGAGCCGCCATCCTGCCAACGCTCGAGATCGTGCTTCGTCTCCTCAAAATAGATGTGCAGCAAAATCGGCGCGAGCGGCACGCCGTTGGCAAAGGTGCCACCGGGAAACGGATTTCCCGCGCGCGCCGGATCGGTCACCCGCACGTTCGCCGGATCGGCCGGATCCATCGTGTAGCCCAGCGCCGCAAACTGCGCCGGATAGGGTTCCTGCTCACGCAACACCGTCTGGATCTCCGACGGCAACTCCTCCGTCCAGCTATTGAGCCCGCCTTTGCGCATGAAGGTTTTGCGCCGGTCCTTGGTCGACTGCATCACCCCGATTTCACAGGCGCACAGCGCGCGCCGCACTTTGTCGAGGGGCTGCGGCACCAAGCGGTCGGTCAGGGCCTTGAAGGTTTCGATCGGACGCAGCCACAGGTCCTCGTAGCGCACGCCGTGCGTCACGCCGCAACGCAGCCAGTAGATCGAGAGGTGCGTCTTCAGGTAGTAGCCCCGCTTCGCGTAGTGCAGCGAGTGTTCGCCATAGTTGCCCGCGCCGTCCGCCAGCATCGAGTCGGGCCGCATCGCGCGGATGTGCTCCGGATCGTCGTCCCGCTCGTCGCGGTTGTCCGTGTAATGTCGCAACGAAACAAATACATCGCCCGGGTGACGCACCGGCGTCACGAAGACGAATCCACGCTCCTTCGCCAGCGCGATCAACTCGGGCTCCGGCGGATAGTGCTGCTGCCCCACCCAGCGCGGACCAAAGGCGTTCCAATCAATGACGCGGAAGTCCGGGTCCAGCGCCACCATGGGCAGGTGGTAGAGCTCGGCCAACAGGTAGCGCAGCCACGTGTTGCCCGCCTTCGGCGTGCCGACGATGATGATCTTCAGGCTATCAAACTCACAGGCCGGTTCATGAACCGGCCCATCCAGCGGCAACGGAGCGCAGGGCACAGGCAACATAGCCGGCCACTTCAACGCTCGACCCCCGCCTCGTCGACGCGAAATCCATCCGACCTTGCTGCTCCCCGCTGTAGCCGGCCTCGCTGAGGCCGGTCAGTGCGTCAGCCCCGCGCCCACGAGGTCAACACCGGCATGGCGAAGCTGCGGTCGATGCGAAACTCCCGCACCGCGCAATACATGAACCAGTCGCCAAACTCGCGCCGGTCCGCGCCGAACACATCGGGAAACACCTGCCGCAGATCTTCCCGGATCGAATAGAAATACATCGCAAACTCCGTGATCACCGGCGCCACCGCCCCGGCATGCGGATCGGCCGCCGCCGGACTCAGCAGCCAGTCGTGAAACGCCTGTTGGTCGATCTCGTTGGAGCCCGCTTTGCGCCAACGCGTCGGATCCTTCTTGGTCAGGTCAAAATAGGCTCGCACGATCATCGGCGCCACCGGCACGCCGTTTTCAAACCGACCGCCCGGGAACGGGTTGTCCTCCGTCGGCCGCTTTTCGACGATCTCATTGCGCGGATCCGCCGGATCCATCGAGTAGCCCAGCGCCGCGATCTGATCGGGATAAGGCGGCAGGCTCCGCA
Source organism: Actomonas spartinae (assembly GCF_051209155.1). Lineage (NCBI taxonomy): Bacteria > Pseudomonadati > Verrucomicrobiota > Opitutia > Opitutales > Opitutaceae > Actomonas > Actomonas spartinae. The sequence continues at coordinate 928,307 of NZ_JBPJGB010000002.1, read as the reverse complement.
ACAACTCCTGATGTCGCTCCGGCAGCTCTGTCATCCACCCCCCCACGCCGCCTTTGCGGACGAGTTTCCCGTCCGGATCGTGCCGCGCGCGCATGAGGTCAATTTCGCAGGCGCAGATCGCCAGTCGCACCGCATCGCGCTCACGCGGCAGGATGCGATCGGCCAGCGTGGCCAGCGTCTGCACGGGCTGATACCACAGATCTTCATACCGCACCCCGTGCGTCCAACCACCGCGCAGCCAATAGATCGACTGGTGCAGTTTCAGGAAAAACCCGCGCTCGATCCAACGTGCCGTCGCGCCGCCAAACACCCCCTGCCCGTCGCGCATCATCCAATCCGGTCGCGACTCCGGGTCCTTCTCATCCTCCTCGTCATGCTCGTCACGTCGATCAACGAAGTGGCGAAACGACACCAGCACATCACCCGGATGCCGCAGCGGCGTCACAAACACGATGCCCTGCTCCTCCGCCTTCGCCAATAGCGCCCGGTCCGGCGGGAAATGCTGTTGCCCGATCCAACGCGGTCCCAGCCCCGCCCAATCGATCGTGCGGTAATCGGCATTCAGGTGCACGATCGGCAGATCGTAGAGCTCGCTCAGCAGATGCGTGAGCCACGTGTTGCCGGCCTTGGGCGTGCCGACCACGGCGATCCGCAGTGTCTCAAACGCCCGGGGTGCTTCACGCACCGGACCTTCCAACTTCAGCGGATTACAGACAGGGGAACTCATCAACGGGCGACCAAAACGCGCCCCTTACGCGCCGTCGACTTCTTACTTTTCGATCACCTCACCCACCAAAGTGAACTCCTCGCGATCATGCCACAGGTGCCGCACCCGCAGTTTCCGGGTGTGCGCCACAAACGGCGAGTCCGGTCGCGTCATCTCCCGCAGCAGGGCCACCGGATCGACGCGGCCAAACTTGAGGATGACCACAAATCGCCGGCACCAGCCGTTTACCAGCCACGGAGCGATGAGGTTGCGCGCCACGTGATGCGGTTCCTCCACCAGATCGCAGAACAGCCAGTCGATCACCTCACCCGCCGCCGGCCTAAATCCAAACGCGTCCTCGCGGCGATGGTCGATGAGCGGATGGTCCAGTGCACCGCCCTTCATCGGTCCGTTGTCGATCGCGATGACCCGCGCGCCCCGCTTGGCGGCGCTGTAGCTCCAACCACCCGGCGCGGCCCCGAGATCGACCACCGTCTCGCCCCCGTCCGGCTCGTATCCGATCACCCCATACGCCTCTTCCACCTTCAGATAGCTGCGCGACGGCGCCAACGCGTCATCGGCCATGCGTCGTTGCCCGCCCCGCACAACGTCGCGGGCCAGCCACGCCTCGCCGAAATCGGTGAACAGCACAAACAACCCGCGCACCGGCCCCACGCCCGCCGGCACCTCCGGTTCCGCCAGCCGCGCCACCCGGCCGAGGCGTTTTTTGAGCAAGGGATGAAAGGCCTTTTCCACGCCGGAGGCGCGACGCCCGAGCCCGTCCAATCCCGCCGCCGTCGCGAACACACACGGCCACGCCGCCTCCACCCGCTCGCCACGCATCGAGCCGAGAAAAAAGTCCAGGACCGCCCCGGCCAACTGATTGACCGACTCCCCTGCCACCCGCACCGGCTCCAGCCATACCGAGTGCGCAAAACAAAGCTCCTCGGGCGAAGCACCCTCGGCCTGCAGCCACCCGCCGCCCTGCCCGATCACGCGACCGCCCCGCGCAGCGATTTCGCCTGCGAGCAGCTCCTCAAATCCAGGTTGGCAACGGCACAACATGCCCGCGCAGCCTGCTCAGCACCCCAGTCCATGCGAGAACTTTCCCCAGGTCCCAACATGACTGTTTGTCACGTCAGACGTGACAAATGGCTTGGGCCCCTGGAGCAAATGTGGCTCGCGCTGGCAGGCGGCCTGCTGGCAGGGTCCGCCACATGCGTGTGTTGATCGCCTTCGATAAATTCAAAGACGCCCTCACCGCACCCGCGGCCTGCGCGATCGCCCACGACGTGATCGCCACCGAGCGGCCCGACTGGGTTTCCGACGCATGTCCGTTGGCCGATGGCGGAGAGGGTTTTGCCGGCATCCTGACTGCCGCCGCCCGCGGTCGCTGGGTTGAGGTCGAGGCCACCGGCCCACGCGGACAACGCGCGCCGGCGGGTTTTGGTTTGGTTGAAGTTGCCCAACTGAACGACGCGACCCGGACCCGGCTCGAGCTTGGCACCGCCCGCACCCTCGCGGTCATCGAAATGGCCAGCGCCAGCGGCCTGCAATCGCTCGCGCCCGCCGAGCGCGATCCGTGGCAGACCGACACGCGCGGCACGGGAGAGCTTATCCGCGCCGCGATCGAAGCGGGCGCCGAGGCCATCCTGCTGGGGGTCGGCGGGAGCGCGACCCACGATGTCGGCGTTGGCGCCCTCACCGCTCTCGGATGGCAGGCGTTGCGCGCGGACGGCTCGCCCATCACCCGCGTTTGTCCCGCGGGTTGGTCCGAACTTTCGCAACTCATCCCCGGCGAGCTCACGCTGCCGCCGATCCGCATCGCCTGCGATGTGTCCAATCCCCTGCTTGGCCCGCGCGGCGCCGCCACGGTTTTTGGTCCGCAAAAAGGCCTGCAAGCCGGCGACCGCGACCGCCTCGAAAGCGAAACCGCACGCGTCGCCCAACTCATCGGCCAAGCGGTAGCCCGGCCCGGCCTCGAAGCCACGTCTGGTGCCGGTGCCGCCGGCGGGATCGCTTACGGGCTGTTGACCGCCGCGCAAGCGCGCCTCGTGCCGGGTTTCGACTTGGTGGAGGACTGGCTCGATCTGAGCGGGCGCATCGCCGCGGCCGACCTCGTGATCACCGGCGAAGGCAGGTTCGATGAGAGTTCGCTGGAAGGCAAAGGTCCCGGCGCGCTCGCCCGGCGCGCCCTCTCCGCCGGCAAACAAGTTTGGGTGTTGGCGGGCGCAGTCGATGTGCCTCGACCGCCCGCCGGATGCCAATTGCGTGCCGTGTCTCCGCCAGGCTTGCCTTTGGCGGAAGCCCTGCCCGCCACGGCGGCCAACCTCGCGGTCGTGTTGCGCGCACAGCTCGACTCCGCCTGACCCCACCCCCGGGCCGCCTGTTTTCGCCCAAAACCCCTTGCGCCCATTCCGCGGCGGTGGAACGTTTCCCGCCCCTCTCCCCCGTCGCCGTGGACCACGATCACCCTGAACATCGCAAGCGCCGCTTCGCCCGCATTCGCCGGGTCAAGGCGCTGCTGCGTTACGCGCCACGACGGGCCCGGTTCCATCGTTATCCGGTGATCGGACGATTCGCCGATTTGGCCCGCAAGCGCGCCTACCTGTGGTCGTTTCGCCAGGAAGACGTGCGGCCCGCACTCTACGCCGGCGCCATCGCCGCGCTCTTGCCGACCATGGGAGTGCAAGTCCCGCTCGCCTTCGGCCTCGCCCTCTTGTTGCGCTGCAACGTGATGATCCTGGTGGGCCTGCAGTTCATCACCAATCCCGTCACGGCGGCCCCCCTCTACTACGCCACCTACCAACTCGGCCACTGGATCATCCTGAAGTCCGGCTTCGGCGTCAGCACCGAGATCGTGCCAGGCGACTCGGGCACGCCGTTGGAGCATGCCGGGCACTTCGACATTCACGGTCCGGAGGCCCTGGCCTGGACGCAGACACTCGGCACCACGCTCAACTCGCTGCTTCTCGGTGGTTTGATCGCCGGCGCGTTGCTTGGCTTCGTGTTGGACATTCTTTGGCGCAACGGCGTGGCCCAGGCGCAGGCGCACAAGGTCAAGGTCGCCGAACGCAAGCGTCGTTCCGACTCGACCCCTCCGGACGCCGCCTCAGAGTGAGCCGCGTTTCATGACCGGCCGCCCCCTCACCCGCTCCTGGCTTTCCCTCTTTCCTCTCGCTGGCTTGATCGTCGCCGGCTTTCTCGGCTGCGCCGCCGGTGGTCCGCAGCGCACGACGCCCACGGCGTCGTCGACCCGCGCCAGCCCCACGCCGCCATCCGCCGCCCACACCTTCGCGAGCACACCGCAAACGCCGACAACGCCGGCGACCGTTTTCCCGGTCATGCTCGGCATCGACGTGCTGGAAGCGAACGGCTTCGACGTCCTTCGCGGCAAACGTGTGGGTCTCCTCACCCACCCCGCCGGCCGCAATCGCCGCGGAGAAAGCACCATCGACGTGCTGCGCCGCGCGCCGCAGGTGAACCTGGTGGCACTCTTCGGCCCCGAGCACGGCATCTACGGCGACGAAAAAGCCAACGTCCCGGTCGACGACAAGATCGACCCACGCACCGGGCTTCCGGTCTACTCGCTCTACGGAAATTTCCGCACCCCCACGCCCAAGATGCTCGCCGGCCTCGATGCGCTCGTGGTCGACCTGCAGGACATCGGCACCCGCAGCTACACCTACATCAGTTGTATGCGCCTCGCGATGACCGCCTGCTTCGAACAGGGCGTGGAGTTCATCGTGCTCGACCGCCCCAATCCGCTCGGTGGCCTCAAGGTCGACGGGCCTCCGTTGGATGCGAAATGGAAGAGCTACGTCGGCGCGTTTCGCGTTCCCTACGTCCACGGCCTCACCATCGCCGAGCTCGCTCGCATGGCGAAATTCGCGCCCGGAGTGCTCGACCTCGACGACGCCACCAGAGAGGCCGGCAAACTGCAGATCGTGCCCATGCGGGGGTGGCGGCGCAACATGCGCTGGCCCGAGACCGGACTCACCTGGGTGCCCACCTCGCCGATGATCCCGGACTTCGCCGCCGTCGTGGGTTACCCCATGGTCGGACTCGGCACCTACCTGGGCGACTTCAGTCACGGCGTGGGCGTCGACTATCCGTTCCGGGGCATCGCGCACAAAGGCACGCGCATTGCCCAACTGGAGTCTTTGTTGCGTGCCCTCAACGTCCCCGGCATTGCCGTGCAACGTGTCCGCGCCACCACCCGCGAGGGCAAACCGACCGAGGGTCTCTACCTGCGTGTGGCGGATTGGAGCGCCTGGAATCCTTGCGAGATGAACTTCCACCTCATGCGCCTCGCCTGCGCCATGGAAGCGGAAAACCCCTTCGCCGCCGCCGACAGCGCCACCGCCGGCCTCTTTCTCAAGCACATGGGTTCCGAGGCCTTCTTCGAGGCGATCAAGCGCGAGGGCGCCGACATCGACCTCGATCCCTGGCTCAAGCAATGGAAACGCCAGGCCGCGATTTACCAGCAGCAGAGCCAACGCTACTGGCTGTATCGTTGACGGGGGCTCCCGGGCGGATTCTTGGCGGACTCTCGCCAAACGCGGGGTTTAGCGTTTGAACTGCGCTGCCGATCTTCCCGGTCGCCCCGCTTTCTTTCGCCATGTCCTCCTCTCCCGACCCACTCGACGAGTTGTTCAAAGCCTACCCGAAGCCGCCGCCACTCGCGGCTGACTTCAAGGCCCAAGTGCAGCAACGCATCGCCGCCCGACCCGCCGCGGCGCCGCTGGTTTGGTGGCGCCGCCTCGAACGGGTCTTCGCTCAACCCGCTTTCGCCGCAGTCTTCGTGTGCGCCTGTGTCTTGCTCGGTTTGCTCATCGCCGAGATGCGGGTCGGTGCCGAACGCAGCCGCACCCATGCCCGCGTCGTCGACAGCTACCTGCAGCTCATCAACCCGCGCATCGAACATCCCGTGGCCAGCGTGAGTCCCACCACCACCAGCCGCCCCAGCCCGGAGGACGCGTCATGAACCGCGGCTTTGTGGTCATGTTCCTCGGCCTCGCCGCCGGCCTCATTGCTTTTCGAACGTGGACCAACTGGCGCTCCGGTTGCGACGACGGCGATCTGAGTTGCCAACTTGCCTGGATGCGCGAGGACCTGCGCCTGACCGACGACCAATTCACCCGTGTCGTCGAGCTGCACGCCCGCTCCTCTTCCCGCCTGCGCGAACTCGCCCTGGAAATCGCGCGCATGGACAGCGAATTCGCCGATTTTGAGCAGACGCGCCGCTCCGAAGGCCGCGTCGATTTTCTTGAGTTCGCCCGCTTCGTTTCGGAGCGCCGCGAAATCGAGGCCGCCGCCGATCACTCCGCCCGCACGCTCATCGAAGCGACCGCCGATGTCATGTCTCCCCAACAACGCTCCCGCTATCTCGCGCTGGTTGCCCCCGCCACCTCGGCCGCGCCACCAGCCCGCCCCTGATAGCCCGAGCCCCGCCCCCCGCGTCCACCCCAACGCAATGTCCGAGGCCGAGAGCGACCCCGATCTCGCTGATTTGTCCGGCCTGCGTGCCGGCGATGCCGCTGCACTCCGGCGGGTCATGGACCGATGGGCCGCGCGCCTTCACGCCTTCGCTTGGCGCTACCTCCAGCACAGCACCGACGCCCACGAGGTCGCGATGGAAACCTTCGTGCGGCTGCACCGGGCCGGTCCAAAACTGCGCGAGGACACCCGCCTCGGCGCCTGGCTCTTCACCGCCACCGCCAACCTTTGTCGGAACCGCCTGCGCTGGCGCCGCCGCCACCCCGGCGACAGCTGGGAGGAGATGACCGAGACCGGCGAACCTGCCGGCACCAATCCCATCGGCAGCCAACCCGAATCCCCGGCCCAGGAAGCCGAGCGCAACGACCGCGCCGCCGCCTTGGTCGAGGCCGTGCAAACCCTGCCCTACCGCCTGCGCACCGTCGTGTTGCTGCACCATTTCGACGGCCTGAGTTACCACGAAATCGGGGAGATCGTCGGCTGCTCCCCCCGCGGGGTGGAAACCCGCCTCTACCGCGCCCGCCAACAACTGCGCGAAAAGCTCACCCGCCGCCTGACGGACTGAGTTTTCAGCTTTTCGGCTTTCCGACGACGCCCCGCGCCGCCCCCCTACTCCGCGACCGGACTGCCTTCGCGGAAGCGGAACGGTTGCCGCACCCGCACAATCACCGGCCGCCCATCCCGCAGGGGAGGTTCAAATCGCCAGGATCGCACCGCATTGACCGCCAGCGTTTCAAGTTCGTCGTGCTCACCGCTCGCAATCGCAGGCATGCGCACCATGCCCTTCTCGTCGATATAGAAATCTATCACGACTTCGCCCACGACGCCCTGCCGCGCCAGATCCGCGGGGAACGGCGGCGGGTCCACCTGAATCGGCACGGGAATGCGATCAAGGTCCTGTAGGGTCGCCAAGCGGAACGAGCGTTCGCGGGCGTGACCGCCCTGCAAATACAGATCGACGATGGTCTGAAAGTCCGAGTTCACGATGATGCCATCCGCCTTGAACTCGATCGGCACCTCCGCGCGCAGCGGCACCGGCTTGCCGTCCAGCCGCGCCGGCAGATAGGTCGCTTCCTCAACGATCTTCACCGCCCCGGCGGCGAAATATTCATGGGAAGCTTCCGCGACCAGGTAGTCGACCAGACGACCGGTCTCATCGACCTCGATCACCACCTTGGCGAAACCATCCATGCCGCGCATCGCAGCCTCGCGGGGATACTCCAAACGGGCGGCTTGAATGACAACCGGCTGATCCCCCTCCAATTCGGCCGCGCGCAACCCTCCCGAGAGGGCGAGCAGTAGAAGCAAAAGACGGCGCCAGGTCATAAGGAGGAAAGACGAAGGTTTGAACTACGGTAAACCCGCGTCACGTCCAATCCCTTCATCGAGCGCGGTCCCGTTGACCTTCGCCGACGCTCAACGGATCAACGCGCTCGCACCGCATTCGAGGTTGCGTGAAACACTTGCTGGATAAAGGGTTTCCGTCCCGCTTCGCGCGGACCTTTCCTTTCTTCGCAACTCACAACCCTCACCCCTCAATCCCCGGCCCGATTCGGACCGGAAATCATCGATCAACATCATGCCCAGACCCGTCACCCTGTTCACCGGCCAGTGGGCCGACCTCCCCCTCGAAAAACTCGCCCCGCTCGCCAAGTCGATGGGCTACGATGGCCTTGAGCTCGCCTGCTGGGGCGACCATTTCGACGTCGATGCCGTCAACGCGAAATACATCAAGGAGAAGTGGGAACTGCTCGCCGACCACGGCCTCGACTGCTTCGCGGTTTCCAATCACCTCGTTGGCCAGGCCATCTGCGACAACATCGACGAGCGCCACAAGGCCATCCTTTCGCCCGCCGTCTGGGGCGACGGCAAGCCCGAGGGCGTGCGCAAGCGCGCCGCCAAGCAGCTGATCAAGACCGCCAAGATGGCGCGCAAGTTCTTCGACGCCAAACCCGGGGCCAAGAAGGGCGCTCCGTTCACCGTCAACGGCTTCACCGGTTCCTCCATCTGGCACTCCATCTACGCCTTCCCGCCGACCTCCATGGAATACTGGCAGGCCGGCTTCGATGACTTCGCCAAGCGCTTCGGCCCGATCATGGACGCCTTCGACAAGGAGAACGTGAATTTCGGCCTCGAGGTGCACCCGACCGAGATCGCCTTCGACATCGCCTCCGCCCAGTCCGCCCTCAAGGCGCTCAAAAACCACAAGCGTTTCGGCTTCAACTACGACCCCTCCCACCTCGGGTATCAGGGCGTCGACTACGTGAAGTTCATCCGCGAGTTCGGCAAACGCATCTTCCACGTCCACATGAAGGACGTCTGGTGGGATCACGGCAACGGCGACGTCGGCGTCTTCGGCGGCCACACCGGCTTCGGCGACGCCCGCCGCTTCTGGGACTTCCGTTCCGTCGGCCGCGGCGACATCAACTTCGAGGAGATCATCGTCGCCCTCAACGACGTCGGCTACAATGGCCCGCTCTCCGTGGAGTGGGAGGACATCCGCATGGACCGCGTCCAAGGCGGCACCGAATCCGCCGCCTTCTGCAAACAGATCGACTTCTCCAAGAGCGCCGTCGCCTTCGACGCCGCCTTCGACAAGGAGAACCAGTAATGCTCCGCGGCAGGGCCGCGGAGAAATCCCAAATCCTAATTCCTAAATCCTAAAGGAAGACTTCACCGATCGGGTTGCGGTGCGTAGTCCCGCGCCTGCGGGACGAAGCCATCCGTGTCCATCCGTGGTTAAAAAAACCATTCCTGCCCCTCAGCCTCATCCTTCTTTCATGAGCAAAAAACTCGCCATCATCGGCGCCGGCGGCATGGCCGGCTATCACATCAACGGATTTCGCGCAGCTGGTGCGGAGGTCATCGCCATGGCCGACGTCAACAAGGCCGCCGCGGATCGCACCGCGGCCAAGTTTGGCATCGAAAAAACCTTCGGCGACATCGCCGAGATGTTCACCGCGCTGCCCGAGCTCGACGGCGTGTCGGTGATCGTGCCCAACAAGTTCCACGCCCCCTTGTCGCTCCAGGCGCTCCAGGCCGGCAAGAACGTGTTCTGCGAAAAACCACCGGCCATGAACGCCGCCGAGATGAGTGAGCTCAAGGCCGCCGCCGACGCGGCCGGCAAGACACTCATGTTCAACTTCAACAACCGCGCCCGGCCCGAGAGTTACGCCATGCGCGGCTACCTGGACGACGGTTCCATCGGCACGATCAACTCCTGCCAGGCCAAATGGATCCGCCGCGCCGGCATTCCCGGCTTCGGCGGTTGGTTCACCAACAAGGCCCTCGCCGGCGGCGGTCCGCTCATCGACCTGGTGCACATGATCGACCTCGGTCTGCACTTCATGGGCTACCCGGAACCGGCCCACATCCTCGCCCGCACTTACAACGACCACATCGACGACAAAGCCTTCAAGGGCCCGTGGGGCATTCCCGACAACGCCCAGGGCGTCAACGATGTCGAGGCCGCCGCCCACGGCTTCATTACCTTCAAGACCGGCCAATCCCTCGGCTTCCAAATCTCGTGGGCCGAGATGAACGAGCGCGAGGAGTGTTCCTGCACCTTCCAGGGCTCCAAGGCCGGCGGCATGATCCGTCGCCTCTTCGGCGTTGATGGTCTCGATGAAACTTCCGTCGACGACTGCCATCTCTACACCACCGAAAACGGCGTGCAGGTGAACCGCACCGTCAAGGTGGCCAGCGATGAGACCATGGGCCGCGAACGCTCCGCCGCCAACTTCGTAAAAACGATTTCCGGCGAGGAAGCCCCGCTCAACACTCCGGCCGAGGCCCTCTCGCTCATGAAGATCATCGACGGCGCCTACGCCTCCGCCGCCACCGGTCAACCCGTCGCCCTCTGAGTCATTTTCTTACCACAGATGGACACAGATAAACACGGAGGCAGGTCTACCTGCGCCGACTCCGCCTCGCGTTTCATCGCGTAGCGGTAGCGAAGCCATCCGTGTCCATCCGTGGTAAAAAACGCCCTGCCTCTCAGTCCCTCCTCTCCTCCTTCCCCGAACTATGAAACTAAACCGTAAACTCCGCATGGGCATGGTCGGCGGTGGCCGTGGTGCCTTCATCGGCGCTGTGCACCGCATGGCCGCCAACCTCGACGGCAAGATTGAGCTCGTCGCCGGTTGCTTCTCCTCCGACCCCAAAAAATCCAAACTCTCCGGCCAGGACTTCCACCTCGACCCGGCCCGTGTCTACGCCAGCTACGCCGAGATGGCTGCCGCGGAAGCCGCCTTGCCCGCCGACCAACGCATCGACTTCGTCTCGATCGTCACGCGCAACAACACCCACTTCGCGGTGGCGAAGACTTTTCTCGAAGCCGGCATCCACGTCGTCTGCGACAAGCCGCTCTGCTTCACCGTCAAGGAAGGCCGCGAACTCAAGAAGATCATCGAGAAGACCGGCTGCGTCTTCGCCCTCACCCACAACTACACCGGCTACCCCATGGTCAAGGAGGCCCGCGACTGGGTCGCCAGCGGCAAACTCGGCAAAATCCTGAAGATCGTCGTCGAATACCCGCAGGGTTACGCCATCACCGCGCTCGAAGAAAAGGGCGACGGCGCCATCTCCAACTGGCGCATGGATCCGTCCACCGCCGGCGTCTCCAACTGCATGGGCGACATCGGCACCCACGCCCACAACCTCGCGCGCTACATCACCGGCCTCGAGGTCGACGAGATTTGCGCCGAGCTCTCCACCTTCATCCCGGGCCGCCCTCTCGACGATGACGGCAACTGCCTCGTCCGTTTCGCCGGCGGCGCCAAGGGCATTCTCTTCGCCTCGCAGATCTCCAACGGCGACGAAAACAACCTCAACATTCGCGTCTACGGCACCAAGGGCGGCCTTGAGTGGCACCAGGAGGATCCCAACGAACTCGTCTTCAAACGCGCCGACGCCCCGCCCCAGGTTTACCGCCGGGGCAACAGCTACCTCGGCGCCGCCGCCCAAGGCGCCACCCGCACCCCCTTCGCCCACCCGGAGGGCTTCATCGAGGCATTCGCCAATGTCTACCTCGCTGCCGCCACCGCGATCGCCGACGCCGTTTCCGGCCGCAAGCCGCCGAAGAAGGGTTACGACTTCCCGACGGTCGACGATGGCATCGCCGGCATGCTCTTCATCGAAACCGTCGTGAAGAGCTCCGCCAAAGGCGCCAAGTGGACCAAGTTCCCGAAGATCTGATCGGCCAACCCCATCTTCAGAAAAACAAAAAACCGGACGCTTCGCGGCGTCCGGTTTTTTCTTAGCGCCGCAAGCGCGACTTGCGGACCGCCGGGGCGGCGGCCTGCTGCGAGTTGGGATCAAACAGCGCGGAGTAAATGTAGTCGAAGTCTTCGAGGCGCTTGCGCTCCACTTCGGCACCGATGAACCGCTCGATCGAACGCGCGTAGCGGACGTCGTCCTCGGTCACGAGGGTGAAGGCGTCGCCGCTGGTCTGGGCGCGACCGGTGCGGCCGATGCGGTGCACGTAGTCCTCCGGATTCTCCGGCACGTCGTAATTGATCACGTGCGACACGCCCGCGATGTCCAAGCCGCGGGCGGCAATGTCCGTCGCGACGAGCACTTCGAAGGTGCCCGACTTGAAACCTTGCAGGGCCTCGACGCGTTCCCGCTGACTGCGGTCGGAGTGCAGCACACCGACGGTGTGGTTCTCTTTCTTGAGCTGGCGGGCGATGCGGTCCGCGCCCATGCGGGTGCGGGTGAAAACGATCACGCTCTTGAACTCGGTGCGTTCCATGAGCTGCTGCAGCAGGCTGAACTTCTGGGAGGCAACCACTGGGTAAAAGGCATGGGACACCGTCTCGGCCGGCTTGCGCTGCATGCCGATCTTGACCTCGATCGGATCGGTCAGCGCCCAGTCCGCCAGCGAGGCGATTTCGGGCGGCAGGGTCGCGGTGAAGAACAGGGTTTGGCGCGCGCGCGGGCACTTTTCAACGATGCGGCGCACGTCGGGCAGAAAGCCCATGTCGAGCATGCGGTCGACCTCGTCGAGCACCACGATCTCGATGTCATTGAGGTGGGTGGAACCGTCCTCGAGCAAATCGAGCAAGCGGCCCGGCGTCGCCGCGCAGACATCGACACCGCGCTTCAGGTCCTCGCGCTGTTTGCCGTATCCAACACCGCCATACACGATCGTCGTGGTGAGGTCGGTGTATTTGGAATACATCTGGAAAGCTTCCTCGACCTGCAGCGCGAGTTCGCGCGTCGGTTCGAGCACCAGGCAGCGCATCTTGCCGTGGGCGCCAAGGCGCTGCAGAATCGGCAGGGCGAAGGCCGCCGTCTTGCCGGTGCCGGTCTGGGCCGAGCCGATCACATCGCGACCGGCCAGCACCTGCGGGATGGCCTGGGCCTGGATCGGGGTCGGCGAGGTGTAACCTTTTTCGGCGACCGAGTAGGCCAGCGCATCGTTGAGGCCGAGCTGGGAGAACTCCGTGTCCTGCGGCGGGATGTCGATCGGCGTGACCGGCTTGATCGGCTCGCTGCGCGGATGCTCAAAGTCATCGCGCTCCGGGCGCTGGCGCTCCCGGCCACCGCGACCACCGCGGTCGCCACGATCACCGCGGTCCCGGCCCCGACCACCGCGGCCCCGGCCACCTTCGCCACGCGGTTTGTCGCTGCGGGGGCCACGTTCTTTGCGCTCACCGCGACCACCGCGGCCTTCGCCCCGCGAACGGCGCTTCTTGTCACCACGGTCCGAGCCCTCGCCGGACGGGCGCGCAGGGCGCTCGCCGGAGGGTTTGTTAGAATTGGATTTGGGTTGGGCCTGTTTGGCCGCCGGTGCGTCGGACGCGTCGGCCTTCTTGCCGCGCAGCACCGAAAGGATCTTCTTAAACATATCGGGAAACCGCTGATCCTTCGCCATTCCCGCCCTATGGCAACAGTGGAGATGGGCGGATAAACCGCCCGACTAATAGCCGACCTACGGCACCGTTTCCTCGTCCTCCCACCGAGAGTATTCCTCAAAATAGTCGACCCCTTCCGGTCGCGGCGCGAACAGCTCATCCGGCAAGTCCACGTTGTGTTCAACCGAGAGCACCTCCGATACGGTTTCTATCGCAGGGTTGGTCGTGTGCACCCGGGTGGGTATCCATACTCCGTCAAACTCCCTAAAATCCTGCAGCGCCACTTCGACTTGAAGGACGCCTCCACCCGGCGCCACCACGCCTGAAATTACCTTGTCGATGAAACCTGTTTCAGCGTTGAAGTGAAACTCGCCGCCAGGCGCGGAGAACGAGGAAAGACGGGCAATATGGTGAACCCCATCAGTCGACTCGGCCCGTCGAAGCTCACTCACGAGCCGGAACTGGTCTCGCATTCGGGCGGCGCTGAACATGTCCGCCTCGATCATGGTTTGCTGAAGTTCCGCGCCCTCCAACAAACGGAAGCCGGTGATCTCGCTGAACTCCCAGGCCTGCTTTCCGTTGAAGCCACTCCAGGTGGTCCCGATACCTTCCACGTGTTTCACATCGAGTGAGAGGTTGGGAATCTTGCGGTAGGAAATCATTCGGACCACCACCCCACTGGAGAGCACATTCAAAGTCTGGCGGATCACGCGAGAACGCAGCGTGCGCAGCATCGTGTCGCCCCCAATCGTTTCATGATAACGGGCCAACAAGGCTTCGACCATCGTCGCATCCTCCCACTTCGATTCATCGAGGCGAAACAGCTCCTGAGGCACCTCGTCCAAGGCGGTGAACTCGTCCCGCTCGATCGCCAGTTCAAAACCGGAATCGAAACGGGTGATTTTTCGGGGCAGCGCGAAGCCGTTCAGCTCTCGCCACGCGTCGATCCGCATGGCCGACAGCGGTCGATCAAGGTCGGCGGGCCGCACGACGGTGTGCAACATCCCGTCGGCAAAATCCAAATACCACCGCTCGCTGCCGCCGCCCACGAGCTCGAGCTCCGCGACATTGCTGAAGCGCCCTTCAAACTGCTGATCCTTCAGTTTGCGCACCGAGCGATACCAGTGCTCCCAATCCAGCGCGAGCCAAGGCCCCAGCCAACGAACCCGTTCCGCCGCCTCCGTCTGCCTCATTACTCCCACGCCCAAAAAACTGTGCTCAAACCACGCCCGATCCGGAGTCACGACTTCCCGGAAATGCATTCCGTTTTGGTAGCTAAGCTCCTGCAAAAAATGTCCCGCGCGTGACGCGAGCTGCACCATCGGAATCGAGAACGCCGGCGTGGACACTTTGCCCTCCATGCGGATGGCTGGCACATCTTGGATCTTTTTCGCCCCGCCCGACTCCCACAGCCACCGTTTGAGCAACGACCGGGCAAACTCTTCGGACCGATCCTCTTCCTCATCCTCAGCTACGCCCGTCTGCGCGACAAGGCACAGCAGCGCCAAGCCGATCGCCCAGCTAACCTGCCGCCTCCATTTCCTAGCGCGGCATTGCCAAAAAATCATGGCGTCACCTCCCCAGCGTCCTGCTGTTGCGCGGCGATCCACTCCTCCGCCGCCGCCCGCACCGGATCGAGTCCGGCCTGCAAATCACGGCGCGCCGCCTCCACCACCTCGTCGGGCTCGACACCATTGCCTTCGATCGCCGCGCCGTTCGGCCTCCGCAAATCGGCGATGGCATACTGAAACAAGTCGCCGGTCGGAAGTCGCTTGAAGGACGAGGGCAGCGCCGCGCCGGCCGAGGTCTGCCCAAAAAGTCGGGCGCGACCAAGGTCTTGCAGCCCGGACGCGAGAATTTCGCTCGTCGATCCCGACCCACCGTCGATCAGCACCGCCACCGGCCCGGAAAAAGCGTCGGCCTGCGGAAACACCGGCACCGACAGGCGCCCTTGCCGGAGCTGCATTTCGCCGAGTGAGTCTGGATAGTCCAACATGAGGCCGGCGATGCCCGATGCCATCTGGGTCAGGCCTCCCGGGTTCCCCCGGAGGTCGAGCACCAGGCCTTGGTCCGCCGCGAGGTCCTTCAGAAAGCGCCGGATCTGCGCCATCAAATGCGGCGAGAACGAGTTAAATTTCAAATAGGCGGTCTGCGGCGCCGGAGCCGACTCGGCCACAATTTCCAAAGGTTGGGAGGGGAAGTTTCCCATCGGTTGGGCCCACGGGCCCTCATGGGCGACGGATTCCAGAACGACCTCCCGGGTGGCGCCATCGGGATCGCGTAGATCGAGGCGCACCGCCGTGCCCACCGGGGCCGCCAGCCACGACTCCACCCACGCACGCAGGAAGCGATCCCGCTTTTGCGGCAGCACGCCCGCCGCCTTCATCTGCTCCACCCACGGCTCCACCCCGTGACCATCGATGGCAATGATGGCGTCGCCTGGGCTTACCGATCCGGCGGCCGGCGAATCTTCCGCCACCGACTGCACGAGCACCATGCCCCCGTCCACACTCGACCGCACACCGACCGTGCCCACCCGCTCCCGCTCTTCGGGCCGGAAAACGGTCGCCTCCTGCGGGATGATGGCGAAGTGGCTTTGGTCGATCTCCAACAACAGTCGCGAGAGCACCGTGCGCAGCGCGGCCGCATCGTCCGCCGCCGCCAAGGCCTCCGCATACTTCGCCGGCATCCCCGCCCAATCGACGCCGCCAAACTCCGGATCAAAATAGCCTTCGCTCACCGTCGTCCAAACCAAGTCGAACGACTCCGCTTTGACCGCCTCCCAGTCGATGGACGCAGCCGCGACCGCGGGCGATTCATCCGGCGTGTCGGTTTCACTCGCCGCCACCCCCGAGGCAAAGCCAACACTCCCGAACATCATCATCCCGACACCGAAAAACACTCGGGTGGCCCGAACAACGGCCGGCAACACGGAGAGCTTTACCCCCTTAAGCACCGCGAAACCACGCCGCATCGCCCCCGCAGACACAAACTCTTTTTACGCGCGCCCGCGGCGTAACCACGCTTGATCCGACACCGGCCTCTGCCTTCTACTCCGCGCTTCTCTCCTCGTGTCTCCGCGCTCCCGATCGATCCCCCATCCGTCCAAGGCCCAGCTGCGGCCCTTGCGCAACCGGCTTAAATTGTCGGTGCGGGACGCCGGGCTGACCGACCTCTTCCCCACCGACCGCGACGCCGACCGCGCCTTCTGGGAATTGGAGCCCACGCCGCTCATCATTCCGCCGGAGGAGTGGACGTTGCTCGAAGCCGGCATCCGGCAACGGGCCCGACTCATCAACGCGTTCCTCGCCGATCTCTACCACGAGCAACGCGCGCTCCACGCCGAGGTTGTCCCGCCCGAAGTCACCCTGGCTGACCCCTACTTCCGCCGACCCTCACTCGGCCTCCAGCCCGAACGCCTGGCCCCGGCTACCCTCATCCGCTTCGACCTGGTGAAGACCACCGTCGGTTGGCACTTCACCGACGTCCACACCAACGCGCCGGTGGGTCTGAGTTACGCCGTGCAGAACCGGCGCTTCCTCACCCAGGAGATCGGCGACTTCTACCGCGCCCTGCCCGACTACCATTCGGTCATCAACTTTCCGCTCGAACTCGTCGATGTGTTGCGCGGCCTCGCCCCCACCAATCGTGCGCACCCGTCGATGGTGTTCCTGTCGGCCGGCCCCCGCTACCCGTTCTACTCCGAGCACTCCTTCCTCGCTCGCAAGATGGGTCTGCGCATGGCGCAGGGCGACGACCTGCTGGTCCTCGACAACCACGTGTATTTCAAAACCGTCGCCGGTCTCGAACGCGTGGATGTCATCTACCGCCGCCTCAATGACGCCTACATTGATCCGGTCGTGTTTTCGACCGACTTCGAATCGGTGGGCATTCCCGGGCTCATGCAATGCATCCGCGCCGGCAACGTTGTGGTCGCCAATGCCATCGGCTCGGGCGTGGCCGAGAACCGCGCCCTCAACGCCTACTGGCCCGCTCTCGCCCGCTTCTATTTCGGCGAGCGTCTGATCCTCCCGTCCGCGCCGACCTACATCTGCACCGACACCGACCAGATTGACGCCATCATCGAACAGGCCGACGAACTCCACCTGCGCCCCACCCACTCGCCGCGCGTCGGCCAACCCGATCGCGCGCCACTCCGCATCAAGGGCAATGTGCTGCCCCGCATGTTGCGCGAAAACCCACACGCCTGGGTCGCTCAACCCACCCTCGAGTCGGTGCCCCTGCCCAATGCCCCCAAGGCGCAGTCGCCGTTTCGTTTCAGCGCCTTCACCCTCGCCCGCGGCACCGACATCGCGGTCCTTCCCGGCGGTATCATCAACGTCGGCAAAGGTCCCTACCCGCGAGACCGCGTCGGCCCCTGTGCCGATGTCATCGTGCTCGCCGGCGATGAACAAACCGCCGGCGCGTTGGCCGATTACGAGACCAACGTCGTTGCCGGCGCCGAGTCCACCGTCCCCAGTTCCCGCGCGGCCGAATCGCTGTTCTGGCTCGGGCGCTATCTGGAACGCGCCGAGTCGACCGCGCGCATGCTGCACATCCTCGATGATGTGGCGCTCGAGGAAATCTCCGGCGCCGACCGGCGGCGCTGGCTGCCGCTCTGGCGCGGCCTGCTCGAAGCCACCGGCCACAGCGACCTCAAGATCGACGCGCGCACCAGCCCCACCGCCACCTTCACCAGCGACCTGCTCTGGCGCATGACCCTCGGCAAATCCCACCCGAGCTCGCTCATCAACAGCGTCACCACCGCCGCCAACAACGCCCGCCAACTCCGCGACTACGTGAGTCCCGAGGCGGGCAGCGTGCTCACCCGTCTCGACGCCACCCTGCGCGAACTCGCCGCGCAACCCTCCGCCGCCCGCACCAAAAAGGCCCGCGCGATGCGTTCGAGTGCAGCCAAGCAGGCGATCACCCGCGTGCTCGATGAGGTCAACGCCTGCCTCGGTTCTGCCTCGCGGACCATGTTGCACGACGCCGGCTGGCACTTTCTCCAGATCGGGCAGCAACTCGAGCGCGCCCACGTCACCGCCAGCACCCTGCGCCACGTGCTGGTCGCTGCCGCCGAGCACGCCGCGCGCGATCACGCCGCACGCGAACACGACCTCGACCGCCAACTCCTCTTCCGCGACAACCCCGAGCTCTCCGCCCTGCTGCGCATGCTCGGCTCACAGGACGCCTACCGCCGTCTCTTCCGCACGCGCAGCCAACCGGTCTTTGTCGCCAAGCTGTTCCTGCAACAGCCGCATGCCCCGCGTAGCGTATTGCACAACCTCTCCCAGATTCACGGCGCCCTGTTCCACATTCGCGGCCTGACCGGTCGGACCGAAGAATCGCCAGCGGAAGAGTTGTTGGAGTCCTTGCTCGAGGAACTCGAACAACTCGACCTCGGCCGCCATTTCTCCGGCGAAGCTCCAGACGACGACGCCACCCCCGCCAACCTGCGCCGGGTAATCGACACCACGATAAAGCGACTCCTGGCCTTCGATCAGCTCCTCAGCGACCGCTACTTCAGCCACCAGGCCCGGATCGGTGCCGACGATAATCAGATCGAGCTGGCGCTCAGCGAGGATCGTCCACGTTCACCGTCGGACACCCGGCTGTAGCCCGGTCTGGCCGTTGACCCCGCGCACCGTGCGGCCTCTGCTCTTTCCTTTCCATGACCTCAACGACTCCCCGCACCTCCCTCCAACTCTGGTCGCTGCGCGATCACACCAAAGATGACTTCGCCGGCACTGTCGCCAAGGTTGCCCAGATGGGTTACTCCGGCGTCGAGACCGCAGGTTTCGGCAACCTCGATGCCGCTGCTGCCGCCGCCGCGATCAAGGACGCCGGCCTCGTCGTCTCCGGCATGCACGTCAACATCCGCCACTTCCGGGCCGACTTCAACAAGGTCGTCGACGAGGCCATCACCTGCGGCGCCACCGACCTCATCGTGCCCTCCTGGCCCGCCATCCAATACCGCAGCGCCGACGCCTGCCGCCGCATAGGTGCCGAGCTCAACGACCTCGGCGCGAAGTTGCGCGACCTCGGATTCCAGCTCCACTTTCACAACCACGATTGGGAAATGAAGGAGGTCGACGGCCGCCGCGTCTTTGACTGGATGCTCGACGAAGCTGCGCCCGCCAACCTCGGTTGCCAGGCCGACGTCTATTGGGTGCACAAAGGCGGCAAAGACCCGACCCAGTTCATCCGTGAACAGGGCCGCCGTATCACCCTCTTGCACGTGAAGGACGAAAAGGAAATCGGCAGCGGCCCGGTCGATTTCGCCCCCATCTTCGCCGCCACCGCCGAGATCGGCGCGGTGCAGTGGAACGTCATCGAGGTCGAACAATACAACCACGACCCGCTCGAGTCCGTCCGCCTCTCTCTCGAACAACTCAAGTCCTGGGGCCAAGCCTGACGCCCCCGCGCCCCAACCAAAAAATCGAGAATCCAAATTCGAAAATCCCTCCAGATGCCCAAGAAAAAGTCCTCCTTCAATGTCGCCGTGATCGGCGCCGGCGCCATCGGCCTCGACCACATTCGCAGCTTCCAGCAACACCCCGCCGCCAAGGTCGTCGCCCTCGCTGAAGTTTCCCCGGTGCGTGGACGCGAGGCCGTCGAGACCTACAACATACCGGACCTGGTCACCGACTATACCGCACTGCTCGCCCGTGATGACATCGACGTCGTTTCCGTCGCGCTGCCCAATTACCTGCACGCCTCCGTCGGCCTCGAAGCGCTCAAGGCCGGCAAGCACCTCATGATCGACAAGCCCATGGCAACCAACGCCAAGGACGCCGCCAAGTTGATCGCCGAGGCGAAGAAGCGCCGCGTGAAGCTCATGGTCGGGCAGAACATGCGCTTCAGCCCCGAGGTGCAGACGGCCAAGAAGCTCATCACCGACGGCAAGCTCGGCGAAGTCTATCACGCCAAGACCGCCTGGACCCGCCGCAGCGGCATTCCGCGCATCGGCTCCTGGTTCACCCAGAAACAATTCGCCGGCGGCGGCTGCACCTACGACATCGGCGTGCACGCCCTCGACCGCGCGCTCTTCCTTATGGGGGAGTTCGATGCTGTCGCGGTCAGCGGCCAAACCTACTCCAAGCTCGGCCCCCTCGGCCGCGGCGAGGGCAAGTGGGGCAAAGGCGAGATCGACAAAAACGCCACCTTCGACGTCGACGACCTCGCCGTCGCGCTGATCAAGCTCAAGAGCGGCCGCACCGTGTTGCTCGAAGCCTCGTGGGCCGCCCATCTGCCCCAACACGATTTCTTCACCTCCCAGGTCTTCGGCACCGACGCCGGCGTGATGCTCAACCCGCTGCGCCTCATTCGCCCGGGCAAGCAAGGTTACATCACGGAGGAAGTCGCCGCCGGCACTCCGCTGGTGCACGAAAATCGGATGGTGCACTTCATCGACGTGCTGTTGGGCAAGGAGCAGCCCTACGTTGACCCGGCCGAATCGCTCGCCGTGCAAAAGATCCTCGACGCCATCTACAAGTCGACCGCCACCGGCCGCGAGGTGCGTATCAAATAAAGGGATACTCGCGCCCCTCCACTGCAACCGGGCTCGCTGGGCCCGGTTTTTTTGCGCAGGTCACCTGGCGGCGTCAACCAAACGCCCGCCGGCGCAAACCCCGCAGGGTGCACAATCCGCCCCAGTCGGTCACCGCCGGCACCGGACGCGGTAAGGACCGTGATCTTCGCCCCGAGCGAAGACGATAATATCGAAGCTGTTCCGCGACAAAGGTCTGTGACCCCAGCACCGCGCCATCACTGAAATGACGTATCCGGTGCCGCAATACGGTCGACAAGGGCAGTTTCCCGCCACGCGCCATCACCTCCTCAAAGTCCTCATACGAAACGACGCCCCCCTCCTCGCGAGGACCCACGGCGGTGCCGAACAACATCTGCCGGTAGCCCGCCTGAACGGCTCGCCAGGACGCCCGCTCCGGCCCATCGAACAACCGCGCCAGGCCCTCCCGCGCCCTTTCATTCCCGGCCAGTGCCTCTGCATAGCCGCCGAACCGGTAGTCCTTCGGGTCGTTCACCAGACCTGCCCGCACCGGATTGAGATCAATGTAGGCGGCCATCGTGCGCATGGCGCCGGGTTTGTTTTCGACCAGCACGCTTTTGAAGCGCTCGGACCAAAGGGTGCCGTAGCGGCCATGGGACCGATTGAACCAAACCGAAAAGCGCTGTTTGAGCAGCTTCATGAATTGAGAGACGTCGCCCATAAGTGCCACCTGTTGGGTGCGCCAAGCGACGGCCTCCGGACCATTTTGAGCCAATTGCTCCTTGATCACCTCGAGGCGGGCGGTCTGGTATCGCGTCGGCTTCGGGTAGAGCACCGCGTAGCGGCGCAGAAGCTCCGCATCGCTCACCTCTTGCCGCTCCGGCACGCGCAGGAGCACATGGAAGTGATTGGACATGATCGCGAACGTGCAGACCTGCACGGCGCAGTAGTCAGCGATCTGCCACAACTGCTTACGCAGGACCTCCTTCGCGACCTCATCGAACAGCCGCTCCCCATTCACCGTGCGGCTCATCACATGATAAACCGCCGCCCCCTCCCCCGCATCGACCTTAATCCGAGCCATCCTCATCACCCCCACGCCAACACCCACCCCATCCAAAGTCGATTATTTTTAACCTGTCCCTTATTACATGATACTATTGGTCTGCGCGGGTCGTTTGGGCGCCGGATTACTCGGCCATCGCGTTGCCGGCCAGCACTTCGCGGAGCACCCGGGCGAGGTCGGCCGCCCGGTAGGGCTTGGTCACCCGACCGCAAAATCCGTAGTCGCCGTAGTTCGCCAGCACCGGATCAATCGAATAGCCACTCGATACGATCGCACGCACTTCGGGATCCAGTTTGCGCAGCTCCTCCATCGCCTCCTTGCCTCCCATCGCACCAGGCACCGTAAGATCCATCAACACCACGTCAAAGGGGGTTCCAGCACTCCTGGCCTCAAAATAGCACTGCACCACCTCCTCGCCACTCTCAACCGTCTTCACCTCCAGGCCCAACAGGTCGAGGAGGGTCCGCGCCATGTTGCGGATGTTCTCCTCGTCATCCATAAAGAGCACCCGCCCCTTCAGCCGCTCCGTCTCCGGCTGTGTCTCCCGCGCGACCGGAGTGGTGGCCTGCGGAATCGCCGGCAACAAGATGCGAAAACGCGTTCCCTGCCCCGGCTCCGAACTCACGTCGATGTGACCGGCATGGCGCTTCACAATCGAATACACCGACGCCAATCCGAGACCGCTGCCAGTCTCCTTCGTCGTGAAATAGGGATCAAATACGCGGCTCATATGCTCGGGCGGGATGCCCATCCCCGTATCCTCGATCAGCAACTGCAAATAGTCACCCGCCGCGATCCCCCGCACCGGATCCTCCCGATGCCGCAGGTTTTGCAGCGCGATCTTCACCACCCCGCCATCCGGCATCGCCTGGACCGCGTTGAGCACGAGGTTCTGCACCACCTGCCCGATCTGCGCACGATCGACATCCGCCGTCCACAAGCGCTCCGGAAAATCCATCTCGCTGCGCACCTTGGAACCATGCAGCGCAAAATTCGTCGCCTCGCGCACCACCTCCGTGAGGCGCACCGCCGACCGCAAGGGATTCCCACCCTTCGAAAACGTGAGCAACTGTTGGGTTAAGCCCTGCGCCTTCTCCGCCGCGAGATCCGCATCGCGCAACCAACGCGACACGTCAGCCACGTCCTCACATTTGTGGCGGGCCAGGTGCAGGTTGCCCAAAACCACGGTCAACAGGTTGTTGAAGTCGTGCGCGATGCCACCCGCCAGCACACCGAGCGATTCGAGCTTGGTCGTGCGCAACATCTCTGACTCGTGACGCGCGCGCTCCGTCACATCGCGAAACACCAACACCACTCCGACGGGCTGACTCCGCGCATCGTGAATCGGCGCGCAACGCCCCTCAATCAAACGCGGCGTGCCGGCCCGATGCACCAACTGCGTGGAGCGCGGCAGATCCACCACCGTCGCACTGCGCATCGCCGTGTCGAACGGCACCGGCACATCCCCCCGCGTCCGCTCGTGGCGCAAGACACAGACCTCGCCGAGACGCCGCCCGATAGCTGCGCCCTCGACCCAACCAGTGAGCATCTCCGCCGCTTCGTTCACATACTGCACCACGCCGCGCTCGTCGGTCGTGATCACGCCCTCCGTCATCGCACGCAAGGTGACCGAAAGCCGCTCCCGCTCCTCGCCCAGCGCCTTTTCGAAACGCTTGCGATCGGTGATGTCCGACACGAAGCCCTGCAGCCGCAACAACTTGCCCTGCGCGTCCCGCACCGCCCGCACGTTCTCGGAGATCCACTTTCGCGTGCCGTCGGCACACTCGATCTCCGATTCGAAATCAAACACCGCGTCGCTCTCGCCCAGCGCCTTGAGAAAGGCATGGCGCCGACCCGACTCGAGATAGAGATTCCCCACTCCGATCTCGCGGCTCCACGCCAACAAACCCTCCGGTGAAGCACAGCCAAGCATCCGCGCAAAGGCC
This sequence comes from Actomonas spartinae, assembly GCF_051209155.1. Lineage (NCBI taxonomy): Bacteria > Pseudomonadati > Verrucomicrobiota > Opitutia > Opitutales > Opitutaceae > Actomonas > Actomonas spartinae. The sequence continues at coordinate 904,720 of NZ_JBPJGB010000002.1, read as the reverse complement.
GGGTTGACCGCCACGATGCCCTCCTCCGGCGTTGATTCATAGACGCCTTCGATCGCGCTCTCAAACAGCGTGCGAAAACGTTCTTCGCTCTCGCGCAACTTGACCTCCGCCGAACGCAGCTCCGTCACCTCCGTCACCACCACCAACACTCGCCCGAAGTCCGGTCGCCCCCCGACCATCGGGACCGTCCATTGCAACAAGCCGTCACCGGTCGTGCCGTCTCCGCGCCGAAACGTCATCTCCACCCGCACATCGAGCTCGCCGCGCCACAAGGCCAGCAGCTCCTCGCGAAACGCCCGGTGCAGACTGGTGTTGTCATCCGGCGCGAGACACCGCCCGTAGGACGCCACGTCGGGCACCCCCACCATGCGCAATGCCGCCTCATTGGCCCGCACCGCCTCGACGGTGTTGAACTGCCGCGACACCTCCTCCGGATGCTCATCCAACCAGGTCGCCAAATCTTGGATACCCTCCGCGCGCCGCTCGAGAATCCACGCCGCCACCGCACTGTAGTTCTCCTCCACGATCGCCACCGGCGCATGTTGAAACATCTCGCGAAACCGTTCCTCGGATTCGCGCAGTTGCTGCGTGCTTTCCTGAACCCGCCGCTGCAAACGCACGTTGAACCAGATCACACCGAGTGCCACCAGCGTCGCCAGCACCAGTCCCGCGCCGATGCCGTAAACCCAGCGCGGCAATCCCGAGGTCGGCGGCTGGTAAACGAAGTCGCGCAGGTTCCACGGGCCGTTCACCAACCCCAATTCCAACAGGGCGACCCCGACCTCCTGCACCCGATCACGGTCCACCGACCCCAGCGGCACCGTCGCCGGCTTCACGAGACCGCGCGCCATGTCCGCTTCGTAACGCAGCCGCGACCGCGACTGCACCAAACCCAACTCCGCCGCGTGCTGCCCCAGCTGCACCAACATTGCGCCGGAGTCCGCGAGCGCCGTTTGCCACCCACGCAGCACTGCCGCCCGCAGAGCGGCGACCCGTTCCGGGTGATACGCCAGCTCCCCCTCACTCGCGAACAGGCAATCCCCATAAAACACCGCGATGCCGTTGTCAGCCGGGCGCAGCCAAGCGAAGTCGCCCTCAAACACATCGCCTTGCCGCCAGTCAGCCGTCTCCGGCACCGCCACGCCCAGCGCCCAATCCATCCAAGTCGCACGGGACTCGTCGGCGTGCAAGCGTCGCAACATCATCCGCAGCGGCGCCCCACGGCCTTCCGTTCGCAACGCAATCGTGCGTCCGGCCAGATCTACCGCTCCGGCCCCGCGGACCTCGCCCTCTCCCTCGGCCACTGCCCGCAATGCCGTCGGCGTTTCCTGTTGGATCGCCGCCAACAGGACCACCGGATGCTCCCGCAGGCGCGCCAAAAAAAAGTCGTCTCCACCCACCACATACACGCCCGGCTCCACCAGCAACGTTTGCAGGGGATCTTCCCCCGCCCGCGGATAACGCAGCACCACGTCCAACCCCGCCTCGCGAAAATATCCATTCCACACCGCCGCGTAATAACCCGCCTGGCGAAAACCCGGTTCGCCTCGCAGGACCAGTTCAACCCGCGTCAGCGGCCGTTCGTCCACGGCGACGGTCTGACCCAGCGCGATCGACGCAAGGGTCCAACCCGCAATGAGGGTCACCCAAACCATCCGTTGGCTTAGACGCAAAAGAGCTAATGTCATTCCCGGTAGGATACCTTAGCCAAGAGGGGGCGCGCGTGCTGTCGAGTCCGCAAAGCGCATTGCAAATAATTGGATATCTTTATTACCAGCACTTTGCAAAATCGACACAGAGCCCGTTTCCTTCGCACCGCACAATCCGGCCGCCACTTGCCCTGCCCTGTTCGTCACCTTCAGCTCCGGACATGACCACGCTGCCATTTTATTGGGTCGACGCCTTCACCCAGCGCCCGTTCGCCGGCAACCCCGCCGCGGTTTGCCCCCTTGATCCCGCCACCGGCACCGCCTCGCTCGAGACCCCGATCCTGCAAACCATGGCCCGGCAGCACGGCCTGTCCGAAACCGCCTTCGTGACCCCACTCGCCGATTCCGCCGTCGCCGATTTCCATCTGCGCTGGTTCACGCCTGAACTTGAGATCGACCTCTGCGGCCATGCCACGCTGGCGACCGCCCACGTGCTCTTTAACGAGCCCCTGTCCCTGCCCACCCCGGCCTTCGCCGCCGCGCGCGACAAGTCGCAGCTCCGCTTCCAAACCCTCAGCGGCATCCTCACCGTGCAACGTGATCCCGCGACCGTCCGACTCGCCCTCGACTTTCCGGCCCGCCCCCCGCAACCGATCGATCCGACGGCCGAACCCACCGCAGTGCTCGCCGCCTTGGGCCTCCCCGCCGCCACGCCCATCACGCGGGCGCGCGATTGGTTTGTGGTGCTGCCCGACGTTGCCGCTCTGCGCGCCATGCAGCCTGACTTCCGCGCGCTCGCCGACGCCAGCCCGCACAAGGTCATCGTCACCGCACCCGGCGACGACGTGGATTTCGTTTCGCGTTTTTTCGCGCCCACCGCCGGCGTCGACGAAGATCCCGTGACCGGTTCGGCCCATTGCTCCCTCACGCCGTATTGGTCCAAACAGCTCGGCAAATCGGAACTCACTGCCCGCCAGCTCTCTCCACGCGGTGGCGAGTTGTGGTGCACCGACCGCGGCGAACGCGTCGAAATCTCCGGCCACGCCGTCACTTACCTGCGCGGCACGATCGATCTGCCGTGAACCGGCGAACGCCTCAACCGAGGCCGTTCTGCAGCACCCAGCGCACAAGGCTGGCGACTTCGCGCACCCCCAACTTCTCCATGATGTTGGCGCGGTGTTTTTCCACCGTGCGGGTGCTCAGATCCAGATCCGATGCAATCTCCTTGGAAGAACGACCGGCCGCCACCAGTCGCGCCACCTCGAGCTCGCGCGCCGACAAAACGGAAGGCAAGGCCGTGCTAGCCGGCGGCAAACCACCGCCCGCCACCGGGCCGCTCTCGGCCTGCACGTGGGACGCGAAAAACATACCGCCCGCCATCACCGTATCGATCGCTTGGATCACGTAGGCCAGCGGCGCCGTCTTGTCGACGTAGCCCCCCACGCCCAAACCCATCAACTGCGACGGTAGCTTCGGCTCAGCATGCGCGGTCAGCACGAGAATCCGCACATCCGGGGCACGCTGCCGCAGCTCCCGCACGATTTCCAGACCGTGCTTGCCCGGCAAATGCAGGTCCACCAGGAGCAAATCCGGCGGCGATTCCAGACACGCTTCCAATCCCGCCGAGCCGTCGGAATAATCCGCCACATCCTTCCACCCCTTCCGTTTTTCCAAGGCCCGCTTGAGGAGCTGACGGAAGACCGTCTCATCTTCGATCAAGATAACACGGGGTGATTCGGGGACTTCTGTGACTTCGACGCTCATGAAAGCCTCGAAAGACATAGGGGCGTTCATCTGGCGGGCGCAAGCGCGCTCTCGCCTTCAAGCCGAACAAAATTGTGCCGCCCCAAAATACGCTGTCGCGCCAACTGTATTGGCCACATCAACTCAGCACTGTGACTAGGCCGAAGCGCCCCCTGTCCGTTATCCTCCCACGTCGCATTCGCGCTTCCCTTCCTTCCACACCACGCCCTCCCGCCATGATCGCCACCTCGCCTCCCCCGTCCACGCTCTACGAACAGTTGGCCGAGTCGGTGCAGGCCCTCATCGAGCACGGCACCCTGCGCCCCGGTCACCGCGTGCCCTCGGTTCGGCGCATGGCGATGCAGCGCGACGTGAGCGTGTCGACCGTCATCCAAGCCTACACGGTCCTTGAGAATCGCGGCCTGCTCGAGGCCCGCCCCCAATCCGGCTACTACGTGCGCGCCCGACCCGGGCTCCTTGCTCCCGAGCCGCGCATGGCCCGCCCGATGGCGCGCCCGTCCGAGGTCGGCGTCAGCGACCTCGCCGCTGAGATTGTCGCCGTCTCCGCCGATCCAACCTATGTCGCCTTCGGTGCCGCCTGCCCGCACCACAGTTTGTTTCCCAACAAAAAACTCGCGCGTCTGCTCGGCGCTGCCGGACGCGACGACCCCGCCATGCTCGGTCGCTACGCGATGGAAAACTCGCACCCACCGCTCTGCCGCGAGATTGCCCGCCGCTACCTTCAGGTCGGCACGCCCCTCAACCACGACGAACTCGTCATCACCGTCGGTTGCACCGAAGCGCTCAACCTCGCCTTGCGCGCCGTGACCCGGCCCGGCGACACCGTTGCCATCGAGACCCCGTCCTACTTCGGCATCCTGCAAACCACGCAGGCCCTCGGCCTCAAGGTGATCGAGATCCCCACCGATCCGCGCGAGGGCATCTGCCTCGATGCCCTGCGCCACGCGCTCGAAACCTTTCCCATCAAGGCCGTGCTCGTCATCCCCGCGTTTCAAAACCCACTTGGTGCCTGCATGAGCGACGCGCGCAAAGCCACCCTCTACGACTTGCTGTGCGAGCACGATCTGCCGGCCATCGAAGACGACGTTTACGGCGACCTGCACTGGGGCGATCGCCGCCCCAAACCCCTCAAAGCCTGGGACAGCGACGGCCGCGTCCTGCTCTGCAGCTCCTTCGGCAAAACCCTCGCGCCTTCCCTGCGGGTCGGCTGGTGCGCTCCGGGTCGCTACCTCGAGCGCGTGCGCCGCCTCAAGTTCACCAACACCCTCGCCACCCCGCTCGTGCTGCAAAAGACGGTGTCCGACTTTCTCCGCAGTGGCGGCTACGACCACCACCTGCGCTCCATCCGCCGCGCTTATCGCGAACAGGTGCAGCAGTTCTCCACGGCCATCGTGCGCGAGTTCGGCGCCGGCACCCGCATCAGCCGACCCCAGGGCGGCTTCGTGCTGTGGGTCGAGCTGCCGGCCGGCGTCGACACCCTGCGCCTCCACCGCGACGCCCTCGCCCACCGCATCAACATTGCGCCGGGCCTGCTCTTTTCCGTGCGCGACCGCTACCGCAATTGCCTGCGCCTCAACTGCGGTCTCCCTTGGACGCCCGCCGTCGAGCAAGCCCTCGCCACGCTCGGCCGACTCATCGCCCGCCAGCTCGGCTAGACCGGCCCTCTCTGCAAGGGGCTGGGGGGACGCCGACGTCCCCAACGGCGTTGTGCACCTTTCGCACCCTGGCTCGGGGAGATATTTCCCGGTCGCCGCGCTGAAGAAAACCGCCTCGCGACCGATGTAGACAGGAGGTAGGAATCCGTCCGCCCCAACGACGCGACCTGCCCTCCTTTCATGGCCACGTTCCGACGCCTCGCCCGTTTCACTGGCGGCGCCGCCCAGCCGGGCTGCGCTCCGCGGGCGCGCGCCCGCTCCCGAGCCCGGCAGCTCTCAACCCTCGTGCTCGGCCTATCTCTGTTTGGCGTATTGCCCGGCTCCGCCATGGCCATCTCCCTGCGCGAACTCGAAGCCACCCCCAAACTCACGCCCAAAAAATTCGCGGCTTACTTCGAGACCTTCCGCTTCGAACTTTTCCACCACGTTCAAAGCCCGGACGAGTTTCTGCGCAACCGCCGCGGCGACTGCGATGACTACGCGGTTCTGGCCGACCACGTGTTGCCCGAGCGCGGTTACGAAACCCGCCTCATTCACGTGCGCCTCGCCGGCATGGTCGCCCACGCCGTCTGCTACGTGACCGAAGACCGCGCCTACCTCGACTACAACAACCGCGCCGTCTTCTTCCGCACCACCAAGGCCAAACCCGCCCTGCGCGACATCGCCGACAAGGTCGCTGCCTCGCTCAACGCCAATTGGACCTCCGCCTCGGAATTCGTCTACTCTTACGAAACCGATCGCAAGATCATCACCGCCACCGTCGTCCGCACCGCCGACCCCGCCAAGGACCCGCCCCCAAAGAAAGCCCCAGCCCCCAAGAGCTCCCTTCTGGTGGAGTAGGCTCCTCGTTTTCACTGACTCCATCTTTCTCTTTCATCGTTCTCTTCATCCCCGCCGCCCGAAACCCGTCCGCCCCCGCGCGCTCCATTTCAGACGTCCGCCTTCCGCTTTCAGTTCTCCGCTCCCGCAGCCGCGGGACCTTCCCCGCCTCCACTTCCTCCCATGGATAAAACCTTCCGCATCCTCCTCGTCCTCTTCATCGCCGCCGCCGTCGTGCTGCTCGGTGTCGTCGGCGTTTCGCTGCGCAACATCCAACGCGCCCAACTCGCGTCCGAATGGGTCAACCACACCCACGCCCTCATCACCGAGGTCAACGACACCGTGGCCGCCATCCGCGCCGCCGACGGCGCGCTAAGCACCTTCCTGCTCACCAACGACCCCGGCCGCCAAACCGCCTTCCGCGACGCCTTTGCCGAACTCGCCGAACATGTCGAAGTCGCCAAGGCCCTCGCCGATGCCGATGAAACCAACGCCGCCGGCGTCGCCGAACTCGAAGCCCTGCTCCAGGAACGAGCCGAACACGCCCGCGCCCTGCTCGCCGCCCACCGCTCCGGCGACACCGCTTCCGTGCAGGAACAACTCTCCGAAGACACCGCCAACGGCGGCCTCTACAACATCGTCGCCGCCGGTCAACGCCTCCGCGCCAATCTCATCGAGCAGCTCAACGACCGCGACCGCGCCGCCTACCGCACCGACCAAACCGCCCGCACCACCCTCTACCTCGGCGCCGGTCTCAACATCCTGCTCCTCCTTGGCGCCGCCTGGTTCATCCGCGATGACCTCGCCGCCCGTCGCCGCGCCGCCGCTCTGCTCCAATCCGACAACGAACGCCTCGAAGCCCGCGTCGCCGAACGCACCGCCGAGCTTCGCGAAGCCAATCGCCAGCTGAAGACCGAGAACCTCGAGAGCCGCTGGAAAAACCAAGCCCTCAGCCACCAGCTCCGCTACAACCACCTCATCGTCGATTCGATCAGCGAGCTCGTCCTCGTCATCACCAAGGCGCGCAACATTTCCCGCATCAACCCCGCCGTGGCCCGCGCCATCGGCCTCGACACCGCCGAGCTGGTCGATCGCCCGCTCGACGAGTTTGTGCAACTCGACACCCCCGCGGGCGACAATGCCCTCGTCGAACCCATCACCCATTCCCTGCGCAGCGGCCAGGACCTGCGCAACCAACCCGCCCAACTCAAAAACCGTCGCGGCGACCTCGTCCCCGTGCGCTTCTCCCTCTTCCCGCTCCGCGACAGCGACAAAGTCGTCGGCGGCGTCGTCACGCTCCATCTCAACGACTGAGCTCCACCGACCTTAAGACCTTCAGCCCCTCCTTCCCGTGCAACATCACATCCTCTCCATCGACGACGAAGACATCATCCGCAACCTGCTCGGCGAGTTGCTCGAAGCCCACGGCTTCCGTTTCACCGGCGTCGCCACCCCGCACCAAGCCCTCACCATCGCGCGCGACGATCCGCCCGACCTCATCATCACCGACCTCCAGCTCGAAGAGTCCGACGGGCTCGAGCTCGTTGACCAACTCGCCGAGCTCGTGCCCGAAGCCCCGGTCATTCTGCTCACCGGCATCCTCTTCGACGCCAAGACCGTCGACGAAAAACTCTCCGACAAGATCTCCACCTACATCAGCAAAACCTCCCCGCTCGACACCTTGCTGAAGGAGATCAAACGCCTGCTGAAAATCAGCTGAGCTCGCATCGTCCACCGAACCCACCGTGGCCGTGCCGGCCCCGGTAGGGCGACTGCTTGCGGCAGGCCGCCCCGCGTTGCCTCTTCGCCCACGCCGCCGCCGGCAATTTCAGCGTTTCAGGCTCTTGGGTTTTCAGCATTTTCCAGCAGATGCGCACCGTCGCCCTTCTGCTGTTTGACGACGTCGAGGTTCTGGATTTTGCCGGTCCCTTCGAAGTCTTTTCCGTCACCAACGAGCTGAATCAAAACCAGCTCTACCACGTGCACACCGTGGGTATCAGCGCCGGCACGGTCCGCGCCAAAAACGGCCTGAAGGTCATCCCCGACCACACCCTCGAAACGGTGCCGCGCCCGGATATCCTGATTGTTCCTGGTGGCTCCGGCACCCGCCCCCTCTTGCGCCAACCGGCCACCCTGGAGTGGATCGCCAATCGGGCCAAAACCGCCGAGCTCACCTTCTCGATCTGCACCGGCGCCCTCGTCCTCGCCAAGGCGGGCCTGCTCGACGGGCTCACCGTCACGACCCACCACGAAAACCTCGACGAACTCACCGCCCTCGCGCCGACCGCGACTGTCGACGCCTCCGCCCGGTTTCACGACCAAGGCCGCATCGTCACCGCTGCCGGCATCAGCGCCGGCATCGACGCCGCCCTCCACCTCGTCGCCCGTATCCACGGACACGATACCGCCCAACGCACCGCGACCTACATGGAGTATCCGTGGTCGGGACGATGATTTCAGGGATAGTCGAATCGGTTCATCTCGGTTAAAAGCAGCCCATGACCAACAAAGAAACCGTTCTCGCCTTTTTCGACGCCGCCAACCGGGGAGACATGAACACCTGTCTCGGTCTGCTGGCGGATGAACTCGTTTGGACCGATATCGGCAGCACCAAATTTTCCGGCACCTACCAAGGCAAAGAGCGCGTGCTGCAGGACCTCATTGGCCCGCTGTTCGGTCAGCTCAAAGGAGGCATCGTTTCCGAGCTCCACACCGTGATCGCGGAGGGAGACCACGTGGTGGTCGAATCGTCGGGTCGGGCCGAGACCACCGCCGGCGTCGCCTACCACAACACCTATTGTCAGATCTTCACCGTCAAAGCCGGGTTGATCACGGCGGTGGTCGAATATTGCGACACCGCTCTCGTGGACCAAGTATTCGGCCAACGAGGGTGATTCGACGGATCAGACACGAGGAAAGAGGATCCGAAACGCGTTGGCCGCCTATCCGCAGGCAAGCTTCAGCCAAGCGAACGAAGCCGGTGACCGTCCCGAGCAGATAGTGCGCACGAAGCTCAGCCGGACGGAGTCTGAATTGAGCACGAGCACAAACAGCAGCCAAACTGGGCGCCGTTCGCAGTTGGCATTGGCTGAACACCGGAAATTGGTGATTGGAGGGGATGAAAACAACCCGTCGTGTTGACGTTGCCACCGGCCGCCAACTCCGCCGGTCCAAGGAGCAGCGCAAACAGACCCCGTGAACCATGATACTCTTCAAGCGGAGGTATAAGAGCAGTTGGCTCTACTACGCGCTGTTCAAAATCATGGGGGTGATGCTGGTGGGCAGTTTGCTGTTCCTGGTGTTCGAGCTCACCGATTTGGAACCAGACGCGTTTCGTCACGCCAAGATCGACGAGCTGATTTTCGGCGTCCTCTTCGTCCCCCTCTTCCTCGCACTCATAGCCTACATCGCGTGGCGGTTCGCGGTGGTTTCAGCTTACGCGGATCGACTCGAAATCCACCGCAACGGGAAGACCACCGCAAAGCAGTGGAGCGATGTCCAAGGTATTGCCCAAGTGCCCTTCTGCACGCCACCCGTCTATCGCATCCGCTTCAGGGATGGAGAGCCACCGGCCTTCGTTTGTGTCTTTTCTTGGGTGACGGCATCCATCGGGTTCTGGTCTTGGGACTTCACCGATTTCAGCGACAACATCGAACTGTTTATCGAGTCATCTGAGATGGCGAAGGAACCGCCCCCAGCGCACGACCTTCCTCAGCAGGCCACCGGCCCGGCGGATCGTAGCTAACGAAGAATCCTTGGGCAGAAATGGAGGTCTCGCGAGGCAGACCGGAAAAGGGGGCCGGAGAAAGGGACGTGTCGTTACACATCAACCGTCGCTTCCCGCGGGGAAGCGGTTCGCCGGTGACGGAGAATTGACCTGATCGCGGTGCTCGGTTGGCGTCTCGCGGCAACCAGTTCGGTCGGCACACGCCGCTCGAACGCCTTTCTCCCCAGCCTTCAATCGACTCCCATGAAACCCATCCTTGTTCGGCCCGAAGACGGCAAAGACATCCACGCCTTTGGTGAAGTGAATCGTGTCATGCTCGATGGCAGCATGACCGGCGGCAAAATCGCCGTGATGTTCGACACCACCCCTCCCGGCGGCGGGCCGCCCCTCCACCGCCACGCCAACGAGGACGAGATCTTCCTCGTGGCCAATGGCCGCATCAGCTACCGGCTCGACGAGACCTGGACCGAGCTGCCCATCGGTTCCGTCGTCTATCTGCCCAAGGGCTGCGTGCACACCTACAAAAACGTGGGCGACACACCGAGCCAGCACTGGATCCTCACCCTGCCCGCCGGCTTCGAAACCTTCTTCAGCCGCTGCGGCGAAGAGTTTGCCAAGGGCGGTGCCCCGGACATGGGCCGCATCGTCGAGATCAGCCGCGAGCACGGCATCGAATACCTACCCTGATCGCCTAAGAGCTGTCCGCCGCCCGCCGCATCTCCGCGCGCCGCATCGGCATGGCGTCGATGATCGCAAACAGTTCCGTCGGATCCAGCACGGTCGCCCGACGGTCCTTGCGGCCGCCGTCCTTGCCGATCAGTTCAATCGAAAAACGCGGCGCCCCAAACTCGGTGAAAACCCGCAGGTCGCGCTCCGCCAATTCGCCCGGCACCGCCGCCAGCACGGCGAGCTGACGCCGATAGGCGGGATCGTCGTCCGCCGGCGCACGCAGCACCAGCAGACGGTGTTGCCAGCGGTAGGCTTGCAGGTCCGGCGGTAGCGGCGCCGTTACCAGTTCGGCGGCGGCGGAGGTCGCGACGGAGCCAAGGAGGCCGGCGGTGAACAGGCGTTTGAGCAGATGCATCGGGATTCTGGATACGGGCTATTTGACCAGCGGTCGGACCGTGGTGAAACCGCCGTCGACCGGGATGATCTGACCCGTCACGCGCGCCGCCGCCGGGCTGAGCAACCAGGCCATCACATCGGCGACCTCGTCGGGCGTCTGCACGCCGCCCAGCGGGTATTGTTTGCCGGCACCTTCGCGGATGGCGTCGACCTTGAGCATGCCGGCGGTGAGCGGTGTGTCGGTCATGCCGGGCGCCACGGCGTTGAAACGCAGTCCGGCGCTGGCGTAGGTGGCGGCAGCGCTCCGCACCAGCGCCTCCACCCCGCCTTTGGCCGCGGCGATGGCTTCGTGGTTGGCCACGCCGATGCGCGCGACGACCGAGCTGGCAAAAACCGCCGCGCCTTTGAGCTTCGCCGTTTGCAGGGCGCCGACCCAGGCCGCGAGCATGTGAAACGAGCTGTCGAGGTTCACCCGCATGACCTCGCGCCACGCCTCGGCTTTGGTGCGATGCAGCGGCGTGATGAGCGTGTTGCCCACGCAGTGCGCCAACAACTGCGGCGGAGCGCCCAATCGCTCGGCGCACTCGGTCACGGTCTGCGCCGCGCCGTCGGGCGTGGTGGTGTCGGCGGCGATGTGCGCATCGGCATCAACCGTCGAGAGCGTTTCGGCGACGCGACCAACCGCCGCCACGCGGTGCCCCTGTGCCCGCAACTGCGCGACGAGGGCGCGGCCGATGCCGCCACGGGCACCGGTCACCAGTGCAATGGATGAAGAGGAGTTGCTGGTTTGGTTCATAAAAGCGTGGGCGTGAGCAAATCATGGACGCGGTGACAGCCTTTGGTAGCACGGCGCCACCACCGCGAAAACGAGTCGCAACGCGTGTCGACGACGGGGAACAGGGGTTGCACGCGACGCGCCTCCACATTGGCTGGCAGAATCGACGCAATATGCGGATCAGTCCGCGTGCGCACCACCTGCGCCCCGGCGAGCAGTTCGGTGAGTTCGGCGCAGTCACCGATGCACACCGGCGCGTCGAGTTCGGCGAGTCGGGTGAGCACGAAGTCCCACCGCACTTTGCTCCACCTCCACTGCGCAAAAAACTCCGCCGGCAACCACGCCACCGGCACGTGTTCGGCCGGCACCTCCCCGAGCGCCCAGGGGTGAATGAGCCACACCGCCCGATCCGCGAAGCGCGCGGCGGTGGGCTCGGGCTGATCCGCCGGGAGCGGCGGTTGCGCCAGCAGTTGTGTCTCCGCGTCGTCGGTCGCATCCGGCGAAGTGGCACCGGCCGGCGCCACCCAATCGGCATCGCGCGCCAACGCGTCGAGCTGCGCGTAGGTGGCGTCGAGGACCGTTCCCGGACAGTGCCAGGTCGGCGGGGCGTAGCGCGCCACGTTTTCGGCGTTGAAGAGGTAGGGCTTGTGGCTGCCGGTGCCGGCGATCCATTGCCAACTCAGGTGATTGCTCGCCAAGTCGCCATCGAGCAACAGGCCGAACATCCAATCCGCCCCGACCCGCCAGTGCACCTTGCGCAGGTGCACCACATAACTCGCCAACCACATGCGCGCGTGGTTGTGCAGGTAACCGGTCGAGCCGAGTTTTCTCACGGCGCGGTCGATCACCGGCACGCCGGTCGTGCCCCGCGCGATGTCCGTCGGCAAATCGCGCCGGTAGGCCGCCTCGGGCAACACTCCCTCGTGCAGTGCCTTCAGGATGCCATCGCCACGGTGCGCCCAGACGTGCCGGTAATACGCGCGCCAACCGAGTTCGAAGACCAACTTGTGTTGCACGTCCAAGTCGTGCCGCTCCGCCACTGCCCCCGCCACGTCGCGGAGCTCCAGCAGACCATGCGTCAGGTAGGGCGAGAGGCCGGTAACCGCGCCGTCGAGCGCGTTGCGGGTGCGGGCGTAGGCGCGCGGATCCACCCGCTCGAGCGCGGCGCGCGCCGCCGTCGGGGTCGGCGCGAAATGGGCAACGGGAGCGGACATGCGGGCAACGAGGCGCAAATGCAGGCAGTTGCAAACAATCGCCCCATCACGTCGCCTCCGCCGTTTCGGAACGCTAATCCGGCAATCGACGCCGGGTCTTGTGCGCTTGGCCCCAATTTGCTTTCTTTGGCGCCGTTTGTGCGGCACCCCTGCGCCCCCGACCGGTCTCTCCCTCACCGTCGTGGCGGCCGCCCCTGCCGCCCAGGCCGCCCTTTAAGCCCCGACATCCTCCCCACATCCATGATGCTTCCCCGTCGTTTGTTGTCCGCCGTTCTCCTCGTTTCCAGCCTCGCCTTTGCCAGCGTCGCCCACGCCCAGGTTCGCTGGCACACGTCGCTCGAAGAGGGCCAAGCCGACGCCCGCGAGCGCCAGGTGCCCGTCTACCTCTTCCTGAGCGATCCGCTCAACGAGCTCACCGGCGCCACCGACCGCCAGACCTTCGCCAATGCCGAGGTCGCCGCCTTCCTCAACGAACACTTTGCCTGCGTCCGCATCGATCGCGACGCCGCGCCCGGCCTTGCTGGCTTCGGTCAACAGTGGCTCGCCGCCGACCAAAAACTGCCCGGCTGGCCACTCAACCTCTGGTTCACGCCCGACCTCGGCCCCATTGAAGGCGCCTCCTACCTGCCGCCCACCGAGGAGTGGGGTCGCGAGGGTTTCATGGTCGTCGCCAGTCGCGTCGCCGAACGCTGGGGCGCCGATGCCGAGGCCGTCGCCCGCTCGACCGCCGGCACCGCCGACCTCATCGCCAACTACCTGCCCTTCGCCGCCGAGCCACCGGCCGACCTCAACGCCGCGCTGGCCACTGCCGCCGAGGACTGGCTCGCCCGCCTCAACCCCGAGCTCGGCACCTTCGGCGACGCCCCCCACAGCCTCGAACCCGAAACCATCCGTTTCCTCATCGCCCGCGGCGGCGATGCGCGTGACACCGCCCTCGACGCGCTGCGCAAACGCATCCTCAGCCCCCTGCGCGATCCGATCGACGGTGGCTTCTACCGCGCCACCGCCGACAGCAAGGGCAGCATCCCCGTTTTCCAAAAGCGCCTCACCGATCAGGCCCGCATCGCCCTCGCCTGCCTCGACGCCGCGGCCGTGAGCGACGACCCCATCTTCGCCGCCGGCGCCAAGAGCGCGCTCGACTACGCCATCAACCGCCTGAGCCCCGCCGGCGACGGCACCTTCGTCATTGGCGAAGACGCCACCTCCCCCAACGCCACGGTGGTGCAAACCTGGACCTGGGCCGAGATCATCGCGCTCGTCGGCGAGGATATGGCCACCGCGCTCGGCGCCCGCGCCGAGGGCAACGTCGACCCCGAGGAGGACCTGGAGGGCCACCACAAAGGTCGCAACATCCTCAACGCCTCGCCGATCGCCATGCGCCCGCAGGCGATGTTCGACCTGCGCGCCAAGTTGCTCTTCGACCGCGCCGATCGTGCCTCGACGCTGGTCGACCAGCTGGCCAACGCCGCCGGCCACGCCCTCATGTTGCACGCCATGAAACGCTCCGAAGCGGAGCTCGGCGACCTCGACCACGGCGCCTACGCCCTCGGCACCCAGGCCGCCCTGCGTCGTGACTTCGCGGCCGAAACCGAGTTCTTCTCCCACGTCGCCAACAGCGAAGTGCCCGCGACCCCCGAGGACCTCGTGCTGACCGCGCTTGCGCTGGGCAACGACGCCCTCACTGCGGAAGCCGACGCCAAGTTCTACGACGACGAACTCGGCCTCTACACCGTCACGGCCGACGAGGTGCTCGGGATTCGACCCCTCTGGTGGCAACCCGGCGCCGGCGATCTGCCCGCTCCCATGGTGTGGCGCGTCATGCTCGGCGGAGCCCCGGACCTCATGGTCGATGAGCTCACCCTGCCCTTCGAGAACCCCGACGTCCCGCCGCCCGGCGCGACCCTGCTCGCGCTGCAGGCCACGGTGGAATAGGTCGGCGCGAAGCTCGCATTGATTCCCGCTGGCCGACCGGCCAGCGTGGGCGTGCCTGCATGGACGAAAACAACCTTATCCCCGATCGCATTGCGGCCACCCTGCGCCGTTTCCCACCGTTCTCGATGTTGCCGCCGGAGGACATCGACGAACTCGCCGATCGCGCCCGGGTGCACGTCCACGTTGCCAAGGAACATGTGTGGGAACAGGGTGATCCGCCGGGCACCGAGCTGCTCGTGCTCGTGCGCGGGCGCGTCGAATACCTCATCACCAGCGACGGCCAGACCGAACGCGTCGCCGTGCGCGACGAGGGCGACTTGCTCGGCCTCACTCCCCTGCTGCGTTCCCAGCCCACCCGCACCACCGCCCTCGTGGTGGAAGATGCGATCCTCTACGGACTGCCCTGGGATCGCCTGCAGCGCCTGCTCGCCGAAAACGACGACGCCCGCCACTACGTCAACCGCCACCTCTTCTGGACCACCCGCTTGGGCGGCGAGACCGAGTCCATTCCGGCGCCCGAGGACGACACGATCGGCGGTCGCGCGAAGAACATTCTCCAGGCCCATCTTGCCGGCGGAAAGGTCATCCAACCCCGCGCGCTGGAGCGCCTGCTCACCTGCTCGCCCGACACCTCCATTCACGAGGCGGCCAAACTCATGGCCACCCGGCGCGTGCCGTCGGTGCTCGTGGTTGATCCCGACCGCCACCCGCTCGGCATCGTGACCCAAAGCAACATCGTGCGCCACGTGGTCGCCGGCGAGATGTCGCGGGAGGATGCGGTGTCCGGCGTGATGGCCAGCCCGGTCATCACCGTCTCCGCGCTCTCTTCGGCCACCGCCGCCATCCTGCTCATGTTGCGCGAGCGTATCGGCCAAGTCTGCGTCACCGAAGACGGCACGCCCGACACGCCGGCCCTGGATGTTTTCACCAACAAGGACCTGCTGGCGCAAAGCGGCCATCACCCCGCCGGGCTCTTGCGGGAGTTTCGCCACGCCCGCACCGTCGCCCGCCTCCGCGAACTGTGTGACGAGGTCGAGGAAATCACCGCCTCCTACCTCGACGCCAACGTCTCCGCCATCTTCCTCGGTCAGATCTGCGCCGAGCTCTACGACGAGCTCGTGCAGCGCCTGCTCGAGATGGCCACGGCCGAGCTCGCCGCCGAAGGCACGCGGCTCCCGCGCATTCCCTGGGCCTGGCTGTCCGTCGGTTCCGATGGCCGTCGCGAGCAGACGCTGCGGACCGACATGGACAACGCGCTCGTCTTCGCCAACGCCGACACCCCCGAGGAGGACGAAGCCAACCGCCAGCGCTTCCTTCAGCTCACCAAGCGCGTCGTCGACAAGATGGTCGAGTGCGGCTTCGCCCGCTGCCAAGGCGGTGTGATGGCATCCAACCCGCGTTGGTGCCGCACCGCACGGGAATGGCTCGACGAGATCGAAACCCTCGCCACCACCACCGACCCCGACGAACTCTTCCGCGGCATCGTGCTCTACGACATGCGCTACGTCGCGGGTGATGCCGCCATCCCGCGCCCCTTGCGCCAGGCGGTCATCGACTCGGTGCGCAACAACGCCTGGCTGCAACGTCGCCTCGCCGAGCTCGTCATCGAAACCCCGCCCCCGCTAAACTTCTGGGGCAACTTCGTTGTCGAGCGCAAAGGCGACCACTCCGGGGAGTTCGACCTCAAGGGCCGCGCGCTCGCCCCACTGCGCGACGCCGCCCGTCTGCTCGCGTTGAAGCACAACCAGACCCGTCGCTACTCCACCGGCGGGCGCTGGGAAGACCTGCGGCGCAACGTGCCTTCCCTCGCCGAAACCGCCAAGGTCGCGCGCGAAGCCTACGACGTGCTCCTCACCCTGCGCCTCACCACCGCGCTCGACCGCCACGACTCCGGTCGCTTCGTCAATCCGGCCAAACTCTCGAAACTCGAAAAAGCCCGCCTCGCCCACGCCTTCGACGTCGTGCGCATGGTCCAAACCCACGTCCGCCTCGCCTTCCGCCTCGAAGGCAAATGAACGGATTGGTTTTACGGGAGGATAGGGAGCAAAACAGAGCCACTCCGCTGAACACTTCGTTCTTCAAGAAGTCCCGTATGTCCCTCGGCTCCGTTCGCCTCCGTTCCCTCCTGTAAAAAAATCACCGCCATGTTCCGCTGGCTCCGACGCACCGCCTGGCCTGAATTCATCGTGGACTACCACGAGGGCACGCCGCGGCGCGTGGACCGCAAGCAGGGCTGGCCCGAGCTCAAGTTCATCGTGCTCGATGCCGAAACCACCGGCTTCAACCACGATACCGATCGCCTGCTGAGTATCGGCCTTGTCCCGATCCGCGACGGCCGTATCCTCATCGAGGAACGCCGCGCGTGGCTGGTGCGCCAAGCCGATGCGCCCAACAACGAGGCCGTCAAGATTCACGGCATCTCCCCGGTGGAGTCCGCCCACGGCCAGCCCGAAGCCGAGGTCCTGCGTGAGCTTCTCGGCGTGCTCACCGGCCACATCGTCGTCGGCCATCACATCGGCTTCGACGCCGCGATGATCAGCGCGGCGCTCAAACGTCACTACGGCACGCGCCTGCGTAACCCCTTGTTGGATACAGCCGCCCTCGCCCGCCGCCGCCTCGACGCCTTTCACAAGACCGGCTATGCCAACCAGCGCCCGCCGGGACTGGATGAACTCTGCACCCACGCCGGCCTGCCCGTCGTAGGACGCCACACCGCCAGCGGCGACGCCTTCACCACGGCGCAGCTCTTCCTCTGGCTCTGCGGCCGCATGCGCGTCCGCCTCGGCCGCCAATTGACCGCCGCCGACCTGTTCCGCAGCTGACCTTGGTGGCACCGACATTCCTGTCTGTGCCCCCTGCCCTTGGACCGCGTGAAGTGGCTTCAACCGGCGCCCCTGCGGGCCATTGCATTCCGCCCCAAATGCGCGGTGGCGGCACGTGCATATCGCACGAACCGCGCCCAATCGGCCCGCCGCCTTATTCTCGCTTCTCATTCTTTACCAATATCCTACGAGGTAGCTGAGTCCGTTGGCACGGGTCCAGTTAGTAAGGTTGGCATCACTCCCAACCACGAACTCAACACGGAGACTCAAATCATGCTATCCTGGACCATCACCTTCCTCATCGTCGCCCTCATCGCCGGCTTGCTCGGCTTCACGGGCATCGCCGGCGCCGCCGCTGGCATCGCGAAGATCCTCTTCTTCGTCTTCCTCGTGCTTCTCGTGATTTCCGCCCTCGCCGGCGCCATGCGTGGCAAGCCGCCGGTCTCGTAAACCATCACGGCGCACCGTTTCCCCCGCCCTCGAAACCACGACCCATTTAAGCACATGAAATACCGCAAAACCATTCTCCCGGCCATCACCCTCGGCTCCGTCGCCCTTTTGTTCTCCGCCTGTTCCGAAAAGCAGCAGTCCGACATGAAGGACACCGTCGCCGACGCCAAGGAAGCCAGCGCCGAAGCGTGGCAGGATGCCAAGTCCGCCACCGCCGAAACATGGAACGACATCGCCGATGCCACCTACGCTCAGCGCGAATCCTTCAAGGACGGCATGAGCAACATGGCCGACGCCATCGACGACAAGACCGATGCCCTCGCCGCCAAGTCCGACGAAGTCTCCGATGAGATGGCCGACGAATGGAACGACGGCATGGACAACCTCCGCGAGGCCCGTTCCGAACTCGCCGACTCCCTCGAAGACCTCGGTGATGCCACGGCCGACACCTGGGACGAGACCAAGGACCGCGTCGCGGTCGCGTGGGAAAACGTCCGGGAGGCCTACGAGGACCTCGCCGACAAGCTGCAGAGCTAATCACTCGCACGGCTCGACTCCCGAAGTCCGCCCACCCGCGCACTTCGTTTCCGCTTCACCAGGGCCGGGCGACCCAAGCAGGTCGACCCGGCTCCATGCTGCCCGCCTCCCACGCCCGCCGCCGTTCCCCTCGCCGCAAATCCAACCTCACACGTCTCGACCTACCGATGTCTTCCTGGCTCCCCTGGCGCTTCCTGATTCGTCGCCTCGCTCGTCGACGCGGGTTTCTCGATCCCGTCGCCGTGCTGGCTCGACTTCGCCAATTTTCCCAACCCTCCGAGGTTCAAGAACCCATCGAACTCATCCGCGCCGGCGTGGCTTTTCATGCCCGCGGATTGGTCAATACCAAGGTTCTGCAAAACAACCTCGACTGGGTGTGGCCGTTTTGGGCCAGTCGGCAGTTTGACCCGGCCGACCCCGCCTTCCTGCCGCGCGCCTTCTCCTTTACGCACGTCAACCTCACCCACCGCAACTGGACCGCGGTCGGTCTGCCCGGCATGGACCAATACCCGATCATCGACCCACGCGGTATGGTCACCCCCATCCTCGATGGCTGGTCCATCGACTGGTGGTTCCTGCCTTCCGCCTCCACCTCCATCCCGCCGCACTTCCCCTCGCGTCAGAAGCAGGGCGTCCAAGAGCTCCGGCTCGACCCAAACCTGGAGGTGGTGACCAGCACCGCAGACGAGCACGGCCTCGAGCTCGAGTCGCGGGCCAGCGTCCAAACGCCCTCCGCCACCGAAACCGCGCCGCGCTTGCGCCTGCAAGCCTCCTTGCGGTCGCCCCAAGCGGGGTTCCTCGCCTGCGTCATTCGCCCGGTCAATCCGGAGGGCATCAGTTTTGTCGATGAACTCGCCTTTCATGACGGCGAACTGCGGGTGAACGGCGCGCCTGCGCTCCGCTGGTCGGAAACGCCCCGCTGGATCGCCTCGGACTACAAACGCGGTGACATCGCGGGCGTCACCATCGACGAGGCCGTCCCGGCTCCGGCCACCACGGTTTGCCCGGCAGGCCTGGCCACCGGTGCGGCCCTGTTTCCCGTCTCACCCGAGACCAACACCACCGTATCCGCCGAGATGGCCTTGCCGACCGAGGACCGCACCGCCCATCGCTCAAAACGTGCCTCCGACGCCGCCGAAGTCGCGGCTCAATCGACGCTCACCTGGGCCGAAGCGCTGCGTGGATCCCCACGTATTCAGACTCCCGAAACTCACTGGAACTTTCTGCACGACGCCGCGCTGCGCACGCTACACCTGCTCTCACCGCACGAAATCTACCCCGGCCCCTACACCTACCGCCGCTTTTGGTTTCGCGACGCCTGCCTCATCCTCAACGCCCTCCTCGCCGCCAACGAAGTGGAGCGCGCCCGCGAGGTGCTCTCCGCCTTCCCGACCCGCCAAAAGAGCGACGGTTACTTTCACTCTCAGGAAGGGGAATGGGATGCCAACGGTCAGGTGCTGTGGATCGCCGATCGCGTTGAGCAAACCGGAGGCCACCTGCTGCCGCAGAGCTTGTGGAAAGACCTCGCCCGCGGCGCCGATTGGGTGCGGCTGAAGCGTGTTCACGCCACCGGTGAACCCCACGACGGGTTGCTGCCACCGGGGTTCAGCGCCGAACACCTCGGCCCCAACGATTATTACTATTGGGACGACCTTTGGGCCCTCGCCGGTTTGCGCTCAGCGGCCCGCATGGCGACCCGCCGCGGCGAAACCACCGCCGCCCAGACCTGGACCGAAGAGGCGAACGACCTCGCCCATGCGCTGCAGCGCAGCATGCGCACGCTGCCTGCCGACGTGACCCGCCACGGTGTGCCCGCCTCCCCCTATCGCCGCATGGATTCCGGCGCGATCGGCACCATGGTCGGCGACTATCCGCTGCAGTTGGATGAGCTCGGCCCGGAGCTCTTCACTCGCACCGCTGATTGGCTGACCCGCAACTGTCGCCATCACGGAGGCTTCTTTCAGGACATGATCCATTCCGGCATCAACGCCTACCTTTCACTCGACCTTGCCCAAACCCTGCTCCGGCACGGCGACGACCGATATCTCGAAATCGTGCAAGCCGTAGCCGACGCCGCTTCGCCAACCGGTCAATGGCCGGAAGCGATTCACCCCCACACCGGCGGCGGCTGCATGGGTGATGGTCAACACGCCTGGGCGGCTGCCGAATGGCTGCTCATGATGCGCGCCCTCTTCGTGCGCGAAGAGGATGACCACCTTGTGATCGGCGCCGGCCTACCCAAAGCGTGGTTTGAACAGACCGAAACCGATGAACTCAGCTACGGTCCCACCGCAACGCGCTGGGGCCCGGTCACGGTTCGTTTCATCCGCGGAAAATCCGGCCACGGTTGGCGCGTAAACCTGGACACCGCATGGCACGCCGATGCCCCCCTGCGCCGCATCGAGTTGCCCGGGTTCAAATCCATCCGCTTCACCAACGGCGAAACGGAAGCCGGCCTGCTACCGGAGGCATAACTCGCCCGCACGATGCCCAACGACCTAGCACAGACATTCCTGTCTGTGTCCCCTGCCTCTCCGCCAGCCGACCGCTTGCGCCTACCGCCCGAAGCGGCTCAGCACCGCGTAGCCGGTTCGCCACCAGCGTGGCAACCAGGGTCCGGCGACCTGATTGATCTGCCTGGCCCAAAACAACACATCCGTCCCGATCGAAGTGGCGGCGCGCCGTTCGGCGCGCAGGCGCCGCACTTTCCAGCTCATCCGGTCACACGTGCACTCGAGCACCAGCCGACGCTTTTCTGCGTTCAATTCAGACTCCATAGGGGTTTCCTCCCGGGCTTGCTTGCTCGTCCGTCGATGAGGCGTCCTCCCCCACAGTGTCGTTTGCCGCGGCAAATTCGGCTTTGATCAATTCAAGGTCCTGCGCGAGTTGCCGCTGCGTTTCCGCAAACGGGGCCCACGCCTGCCATCGCTTCCACGCCACCATCCCTGTCACCAAGGTCACCACGGCAAGAACGCCGCCCGCCATCGCCGGGGCGGCCACCCGCCAATCGGTATCCCAGGTTGCCGCGACCAGAGCGATCAATCCGGCCGCCAAGACGAGCTGGATGCCCAACAAAACGACCGTGCTGCCCCACCACGCAGCAAACAGCCGGCCTCGAGCTTCAACCAGCTCGAGTCCGGCCAGTCGCCCGCGGTTTTCCACCGCCCGCCACATCGTGCGGCGGGCAGTGGCGGAAACGCGGGGCGGAGTCTGCGCGGTTGCTGACATCACCGACCTCAGGCCGTGCGGCGATTCGAGGCAATCAGGCCGATGAGCGCGCCCACTCCGGCGGCAATGCCGACGGCGTGATACGGGTGGCTGCGGACGTAGTCATCACATTGGTGCAACTGCTCCTGCGCGACTTCCTTGGCCTTGACGGCGCGCTCGCGACCAACGTCGACAAGGTGGTTGAATCGCTCGGTGAGTTGAGCGGCTTTCGTGTCCGCTTCACCGCCCTTTTCGGCGAGAAGGACCTCGGCTTCCTGCATGAGGGAGCGGAGTTCGGCGGTGGCGGTTTCGATATCGGGCTTCTTGGCTTTCATTGTATTATTATTATGGATACAGGTTGTGGTTTGCGGGAGAGAAATGAGGTCAGGCGCGATCGGTGGCGATCACGCATCAAGTCGAAGAGCGCGCGAATCCGACGAAGCCGCCCACCGCGGCAAGGGCGCCCACCGCCAGCAAGACGATGCTCTTGTTGGAAGGCGCGTCGTTCACGACTTCCGATACGGCCGAGCCGAACGAATCGGAGGCTTCGAGACCGAAGTAGACCAGCACGAGGCCGATCACGAACAGGAGGAGAGGGAACAGTTTCTTCATAGCTTGGATGGGTTTGCCTCCCCTTGACGCCAACGGCGTGCCAACTGAACCAAGCTTGCTTTAAACTCTGCCTATTAGCTTTTTATAGAATTAACGCCCATCTCCCTCCGGCGCTATTCGGGCATCCTGCACGATGCCAGACAAGGCAACCGGGCGTTTCGCATTGCACTGCTCCATCCTGCCGAGCGGCGCAAAAAAGCCGCACCCTCCATGGGTGCGGCGGAAAACGAAGGTGGAATCCGGGATCGATCCTATTGGCTCCAAGGCGGCACAACACCATTGGAACGCGCGTAGGCGATCATCTGGCCCAGGTGCTCATGGCCGTGATCGGCCACGATCATGGCGAGCTGAGCGCGCGGGGCTTTGGTGCCCCAGAATTCGATCTCCTCGGCCATCGCTTCGGCGGACGCCTTGGAAATCGCCATTTTGGCGAACTCGATCGAGGCCTGGTAGGCGGCGATCAGGGCCGCCTTGTCGGCGCCCTCGCCGATCGCCTGCGGATTGACGCCTTCCGGCATCTTCGCGCCGAGCATGCTGCCGATGTAGTAGTTGGCGCCGGAAACGTGGCTCAGCACGCCACGGACGGTCGCGACACCTTCGGCGGGCGACCAGTCGTATTTGTCTTCCGGAATCGCGTTGGCGAGCTGGACCATCTTGTCGGCCGCGCCAGAGAGGCTGCCAACGATGATCCGGTTGGTGAGCGGCACGGCCGCTTCTTCGTGGTGGTTGCCAAAGGCGGCAAACGGCGCGCTCAGACAGAGGGCGGCGACGGTGAGACGTTGGGTCAGTTTATTCACAGCAAGCAGGAGTTGAGGTTGGGCGGAAGAAGAAGGCTGGACGCCCGCAAAACAGCACGCTTACCGGCTTAGGGTCAACCGCATCGCCAGAAATCATACCGTGAACCGGTTCTGCACCGGGGCGCAAAAAGCCACCGCGATGTCGCGGTGGCTTGGGCAGGCGGTGGTGGTGCCGCTCGGGATCAGCGATTCGGCAGAGCGCGCATCGGCACCGGATCGGCTGCGGCCTTGCCACCGACGACCGACTCCACCGCGCGCAGGAAGGAATCGCTGAGCAGGTTCACCGTCATGTCCTGCGGCAGGTAACCGTCGATATTCTGGAAGGCGGAGCTCATCGACTTGGCCACCTCGATGCGCACGAAGGCCTCTGAACCTTCGGCCGAATAGGCGCTCAGCTTCAAACGGGTCGCCTCGGCTTCGGCTTCACCCAGGGCTTTGATGGCCTGCGCACGCAGGAGCGCGGCCTCCTGCTCACCTTGGGCGGCGAGCACATTGCGGTTCTTGTCGGCCTTGGCAGCGAGTTCCACCCGCTGGGCCGCGGCGCCAGCGTCGAGCACCTGCTGTTGCGCCTTCTTCTCAGCCTCAAGCACACCCACGTCCTTGTCGCGCTGGGCGTCGACCACCGCTCGCTCGTAGGCGGCCTGTGCCTCGGCCTTGGCCTGCTCGGCCATGGCTTCAGCGGCCTTGGTTTCTTCGATCGCGCGCAGGCGGGCCTGGACCGCGACTTGGCGGGCTTTGATCTGTTCGACATAGGACGGGTCGAGTCCGATGTGCTCGATCACAAAATTTTCCACAATGACACCGCGTTTGCGCAGTTCGGCCTCAGGGGCCATCAAGGCGGTGGAGATGTCACTCTGCAGGGACACCAGCCCCTCGCCGGAATAGGCATCGAGGGCGGATCGCGTGGTGGCCTGATCCTTCACCACGCGCATGAGTTCGGGGCGCAGAATCTTTTCCTCCACATTCTCGCGCACGGTCTTGTGCAGGTCGACGATGTGGGCGGGGTCACGCCGCCAGCGAATGTTGAGCGAGATGCGCATGTCCTGACCTTCGGAAGACTGGACAAGGTAGCTGTCGCGCCGGCGGCCTTCGCCGTAAGTGTCGTTGGATTGGTCATTCATCACGAAGACCTGCGACGACATGTCGTAGAGGAATACTTTTTGGGTGAAGCCGGGAAAAAGCACATAGGTCTTCGGCTGTAGCGGATCGGGCAATACACCGCCCGACCACGTCTCCTTCACGCCGAGTTGATTGCCCTCCACCGTCTCGATATCGACGATGAAGATGCTGGCTAGAATAAGCACGACGACGATGACGCCGGTGGCAACGAGGGACAGGGTTTGTTTCATATTTTGGAAATTATCGTCTGCGGTTCTTCAGGAACACGAGGGTGCACACGCCGACGTAGACCACGAAGATCGTGGCGATGAGTGGCAGGAGCAGACGCACCATGGCGTTCTTGAGCAGCAAGGCGGCTCCCAGCGCCATCAACCACGCGACCACAAAGGCAATCACCACGCGCCACGAGAACGGGTTGCGCGGCTCCAATTCGATGATCGGTTCCGGATCAGACATCAGGGGCACCCTAGAGCCCTCGGCGATGATCGCCAGAGGAATGCGCTCCGGTCCAAACAAAGTCCGGTTGTGTAACCCGCTTTAGACCGCCGCCTTGCCCGGGAGCGGCGCAGGCGTTGGCCACCGCGGGCGATCACGGCGAGTCGGGCCGGCACCGCCGAGACTCAGGTTCTCATCGAGCCATTGATCATGGCGCAACACCGCCAGCCGCCGCTTCGCATCACGTCGGCCGGCCCGCCACTGGGCGACGGCGAGGCTCAGCCGCAGCACCGCTCGCACGCCACCAAACGCCGCACCCTGCTGCCGCCACCAGCCCGGCAAATGATGCCGCAGCACCTCGTCCTCCCAGCTGGCGAGCGGCTCAACCACACCGCGTTGTCCCTGCCGGGCGCACCGTCCGAAGAGTTGTCGGTCCACCCGGCTCGACTCGTGCCGCTCGGTGGCGATCACCCGCAGCCCACCCACCGCCAAGACCTCGTCGCTCGGCACGATGTCGGTGCCCCGCCCCGCCATGTTGGTCGCGATGGTGACCTGCCCCAAACTACCCGCCGCCGCGATGACCTCGGCCTCATGCTCGCTGCGCACCGCATTGAGCAAAGTAAACCGCACGCCCTCCTCTCGCAGCACCTCGGCCAAGGCTTCGCTCGCCGCCACCGTGCGCGTGCCGATCAACACCGCCTGACCACCCTCCCGACAGGCCTTCACCCGCTGCGCGACATGCCGCCACTTCGCGGCCTCATCGACGAATCCCCGCAAGGGTTTCACCTGTCGCCGCACCGGTCGGTGGGTCGGAATCGCCACCACCGGAAGGCGGTAGAGATTCCAAAACTCCGCCGCCGCGTCGATCGCCGTGCCGGTCACGCCAGCGAGTCGGGGCACTTGGCGGAAAAAACGCTGAAAACTCAGGCTGGCCATCGTTTCGGTCGGCGCGCTCACCGGGACGCCTTCTTTGGCCTCCAATAACGCATGCATGCCCTCGCCGAGGCTGCGGTCCGGCATGGTGCGCCCCGTCGACTCGTCGATGAGCACGATCTTGTTCCGCTGCACCACGTAGTGTTTGCCCGCCGTATACACGTGCAAGGCCACCAGCGCCTTGCCCAGCCATTCCTCGCGCCAGCGCGGCACCCGTAACAACACCTGACTTCCCGCCGCCGCCGATCCGACCGACACCCGCCGATCAACCTTCGCCTCGCGTCGCGTCTCATCCAAATCGAAGTCCACCCCGGCTCGCAGCCCGCGCGCCTCCTCCAGCGCCCCCCGGCACAGCTCGCTCAGGGTGTCATTGGCGCGCTGCACGCTGATGATGAGCGGCGTCACCGCCTCGTCGACCAACACCTGATCGGCTTCATCCACCAACACCGTGTGTATCCGCGGCAGCACGACCACCGGCCGTCCCCCTCCCCGCCGCCGCACCCACGGCCGCCAGGCCTCCACCGTCACCCGGCGCCCCAGCCGCAAGCGGTCGCGCAGGAAATCACCCACCAACTCGCGACTCGTCGTGTA
Source organism: Actomonas spartinae (assembly GCF_051209155.1). Lineage (NCBI taxonomy): Bacteria > Pseudomonadati > Verrucomicrobiota > Opitutia > Opitutales > Opitutaceae > Actomonas > Actomonas spartinae. Next base: position 878,617 of record NZ_JBPJGB010000002.1, on the reverse strand, counting down.
GACCACCTGCGCCCGGTAACGCGTCCGGCGTGCCTCCGGGGCGTCCTCCCCGAGCACCGCCGCCACCGTCACGCCGCAACGCTCGTAAAACCGCGCCAACGTCTTGGCGTCGCGTGACGCCAGGTAGTCGTTAGCCGTGAGCAGGTGCACCGGTTGACCTCGCCAGGCCGCGAGCACCGCCGCCATCGCGAGCGTGAGCGTCTTGCCCTCGCCGGTCGCCATTTCCACCAACCACCCGCGTTGCAGCCCCAGCACGCCCATCAATTGCTCGCGATGCGGCACCAATCCCAACTCCCGCGCCGCCGCCGCGCCGATCGCCGCCAGGGCCTTTTCGCGCACCGTCGCCGTGCGCGTGCGACGATGACTCCACGCCCGCCGCGCCTCCCGCAGGGCCAGATCCAACTTTTCGTTGCGCGCGCCGTCCCACGCCAGCGTCGCGGTGCGAATCCGGGTCGCCTCTCCTGCCAGGTCGACCCGGCGGGCACGCCATCGTATCCACCATCCGGCGACACGCTCCAGGACTGCCTCCAGCCCCTTCGGCACCGGCCCCGGACGCTTCAGCCGGGGCAACCGCAGCTCATCGACCATAACGCTCCTGCACAAATTGCCGCAGTCGCCGCCACGCCTGCACGCCCCACGGTTGCCAATCCAATCCCACGCGCAGCACCCCGGTGCGCAGAAACAGATCCGGCGCCCGGTCCGCCGGCAGCTTCACCCGCAGCCTAAAGAACGGCTCCTGCGCCCGCTCACCATCGGGGTCACTCGGATCAGTCGGCACCACACCACCCGCCCGCCAGCCCAGCGCCGCGGACGGCAAACGCCGGCTTTCCGCCGGTCGCAGCACCCCCGGTTCAGTCGCCAAGGCTTCGCCGGCATTGCCGCGCAACCGCACCTCGGGGTGTTGGGTGCGGCTGCGGGTCAGGCGGTCCACGTCGCGTTGCGCCACCACGGCCTCAAACACCAACGCACCGCCCGAGCGCAGGCGACCGAGCAGGGTGCCGCGCGGCACCCGTGCCCCGAGCCGCCATTCCAAGTTGGGCGCGGACCATACGCCCGCCTGCGGCGCGACAACTTCAAGCGCGGCGAGCTGCGCGGCGACCTCGGCTTCCTGCTGGGCGATCGAACGCAGCCTCTCGTCCAAGGGCTGCAGCACGGCCGGCAAACGCGACCAGGCCGACGCACGCCGTGCCTCCACTTCCCGCCGCACGGCCGCCAGCTCGCGTTGCAGATCGAGCAAGGCCGGGTTTTCCAGGCGCAACAACAACTGGCCTGCGGCCACTTCCCCACCACTCGGCACCAGCACCTCGGCGATCCGTCCCTCCACTCCCGCAAACACATCACTCACTTGCGCTCCCGTCACCACTCCCGGCGCCCGCACGGCATGCGGCATCGGCACCAGCGCGAGGAAGCCCAGCACCACGACCGGCAAGGCGACCGCCCAGGCCGTGGCGCGTTTGCGTTGGCGCTCGGTCGCCGGGGAGCTGACGAGGTATTGGCCAAACTTCACCAGCGGCCCGCCCAGCCAGACCACGAGCCCGACGATCCCGATCACAAAGCCAACCTCAAACAACTGCCCCGCGATGAAGGCGCAGATCACCAGCAGCACAAAAACCCGATAGCCCGCGCAGGCCGCGCCAAAAGCTCCCAGCGCGGCCGCGCCGCGCCGACTGCGCGCCACCGGCGGTGGTCCGTCCAGTCCCAGCCCCAAGCGCTCAAACCAACGGCGCCATTGCAACAACGCCTGCCGCTGCAAATTCGGCACTCCGACCGCATCTGCCAGAATGTAGTAGCCGTCGAAACGCAGCAGCGGATTGGCGTTGAACAGGGTCGTCGAAACCGACGCCAGAAAGACGATATTGTAGGCCAGGTTGCCGACCGTGCCTTCGCCCCCCGCCCGCGCCCAGACCAGCGCCGCCACACCGGCCAGAAACAACTCGAAGAGCATGCCTCCGCCTCCCACCAGCAGGCGTTGCCACCGCGCGCGAAAAGCCCATGCCGCACTGGTGTCAACAAACGGCACCGGCGTGAAGACGAGCAGCATCACGCCGCACGACCGCACCTCGCCGCCGTAGCGTTTGGTCACCATGCCGTGCCCGAGCTCATGCACCACCTTCACCAGCGACCACACCACGTAGAGCCAGACGAGGTTACCCGGCGCCAACACCCCTTGGGTTTGCTCCCGAAAAGTATCCCAATGGTCGATGACCGCCTTGGCCCCCAAGCTCACCACGACCAGCCAAAGCAGCAATCCGATCGGCCCGATCAACACGCGCCCCAGCCCACGCAAGCGCTCGAGGATCGGATCCGGATCGAAGAGCGGAACGCGCAGGAAGAGAAAGTTCATCCATTGCTGTCGGGCCATGCGGCGCTGCTCGCGCTGACGGCGCTCGACCATCGACCACGTCTCGGGCGCGGCGTCGGCCACCAAGAGATTGGCCCCGTGCAACTGCGTCAGCACTTCGATCACTTCCCGCTGCCCCGGCGCGGACTCCGGGTCGTCCTCAATCACCCGCTGCCAAACCTCATCGACCGTCTCCGCCCGATTCAGCCGCGCGATGAAGCGCCACGCCGCCGGCCGCACCCGGTAGTGCCGGTTGGAAAACGGATCCGAGATCACCATCCACGTCTGCCCCCGAAACGACTGCCGCCGCACCGGGCAATCCGGCCGCAGCCCCACCCGCAACCCCGCCACGAGGTGCCAGCGATCACTCAACAAACCAGCGCCCCCCGCCACTAGCAACGCCCTCCTTGCAGGGATTTGTTTTTACAGGAGTCAACAGAGGTTAACAGAGCCGTCAGCCTGCAGGAATATTTACAGAAGAAAACGAAGGGAACGAAGCCACTCCAACGCGCCCCCCCTTTTGTTTCCTTCGTTTCCTTCTGTAAAATAAACCGCGGTGGAGTGGCTCTGTTCACCTCTGTTGCCTCCTGTAGAATCCGCTTCATCGGAACGATTGCGCTCACCACCACAGCTGCAGGCGCAGCCAGTCGCGGAGGCGGCGGGTGAAGATGTCGAGGAGACTGCGCTTCTCCGTAATGAGTTTCCCGATACCGGTCATGCCGGGCCGCCACCAATCGGGCAGCGCGGAGGTGGCCGTGGCGCGCACGATGAAGCGCGCGCCTTCCGGCCGCACCACCGCTTCCGGTTCGATGCGCGTGACCGTGGCCTGCACCGTCTCGTCGGGCCGACTGCGAAAGCCGACCTCGACCGGCGTGCCGACCGCGATAAGCGGCGCATCCGCTTCCGGCACCTCGAGCTCAAAAAACAGCCCATCGAGCTGAGCGAAGCGCAACAACGCGTCCCCCTGCCGCACGGGCGCGCCAAGCCGTTCGCTCAGGTTGCCGTCATCCAAGACGAAGCCGGCAAAGGGCGCGGTCGCGGTGGTTTGATCGATCTGCCGCCGCAGGCGCGCGAGCCGCGCCTGAACCTGATCGCGCTGCGCCTCCGCGACGCGCATCGCGGCGAGATCACGCTTGGCCTCGGCCTGCTCCCGCTCGCGCGCAAAGCGACTCAGGTCGGCCAACAGCTCGGCCTCCTCCAGGCGCAGCGCCGTGCCGTCGAGCGCAAAGAGCGCCTCACCCGTTTCCACAAAATCGCCCGGCGCCACGGCGATGCTTTCCATAAATCCGTCAAAGGGCGCGCTGAACACCATTTGCCGCTCCGGCCGCAGCGTGAACTCGGCCTCGACCCGCAAGGGCACCCGCACCAACACGAGCACCGCCAGCGTGAGCGCGCCGACCACCGCCGCCAGTTTGGGCCACGGGTGCGATAGGTTCCAATGGCGCCGTGCCGCCTCCTCCGCGGCGCGCTTCAACCGGCGTCCCCACCAGCCTTCGGCGCGTTCCTTTTCCACCAACAGCGGCGCCAGGCCGTCGAGCACCAACGCAAAACCCGCCGCTTCCTGCGGCGTGAACGGCTCGTCCTGTCGATGCCAAGTGACCGCGCCCACCAGCGCGTCACCGGCTCGCAGCGGCAGCGTGCAAAGGTGGGCAAACCCTTGGTCGCGACTCAGGGCCTGATGCTGCGCCAGAATCTCGGTCGCCGCCGGTCCATCCTCCGGGACCGGAGGTTCCGGCCAGATCAGTGTGGCGTCCTGCTCGATCGCCTCCTCCATTGCCGCCTCTGTGGCACCGACCGCCGCCATGTGCGGCTCGACCTGATTCATCTGACTCACCGCCGCGACCTTCACGTAAGGCTCGCGCCACCAGCCCAGGACGACGCGGTCGGCCCCGTGCCGGCTGGCCAACTGGTTGCAGGTCTCCAGCGCCGCCGCCTTGAAGTTCGGTTGCGCGCGCACCAGCACCGCGAGCTCCAAGGCGTTGGCCAACTCGTCGGCGCGCTGCCGGGTCGACTCAAAATCACGTTTGCGGCGCCGCCGACCGGCGGCCGTCGCCCACAACAGCGCTCGATCCTGCCAAGCTTGATCCGGGCCGTCGCTCCCCCACGCCGATGCCCGCACCTCGCCCACCGCGACCAGAGGCGCATCGCTGGTATCGTCCCAGGGCAGGCGGACTGCGAAGGAGCCACCACCCAGCGCGTGTGAGGTAAGTTGCAATGGCGTGGAACGCAACGCGGCGCCGATCAGTTCGGTCGGCAGGTTGCGCGTTTGTTCGCCGGCGCGCAACAGGGTGCGCTGCGGCTGGGTGCCCGCCGCCGGCCGCACGATCATCACGCAGGTCGCGTCGAGCGCCGGCGCCGCAAGGCGCAACCACTCGCGCCAAAACTGCGGTTCATCAGCCGCCGCTTCCGGCGCCAGCCATTCCAGAGGTTTCAGCGGCTTCACGGCCACGAGGTGGGTTGCTCCGACCCCAGGCTCACCCAGCCGCGGAGGCCGGGCTTGAAGCGACCATCGGCGTTGTCGATCCGCGCCCGCGCCCGCATGAGCCCGCTCGACGGATCGATCAAGGGATCCACAAACACGATGCGGCAGGGCAAGGTGGCCTCGGCCAAGGGCACCTGGATCCAAACCGTGTCGCCAACGGCAAGCTCCAGTCCCTCCTCCGGCCGCACGTAGAAGCGGGCGTCGAGCTCGCTCGCGTCGACCAGACCAAGCAACGGTTCGCCGCGTTCGACGTATTCGCCGGCCTCGTGATGGCGCACCGTGACGACCCCGTCATGCACGGCCGTGATGAGACGCCGATCGCGCTGCTCGAGGGCATTGGCCAGATCAATCTCCGCCACGCGGCGCTCGATCTCCTTTTCCAGCTTCTCGGTTTCGCTGGTCATGTCGTCTTGGAAGAGTTGTTCGACGCCCGCGAAATCGAACTCCCGCTTGCGCAACACCTCGCGCGCACGCTCCACGGCAAGGTCTTCGGCGGCGTGCACCAAGGTCACCAAGGCCGCGCCGGTTTCCACGGTGTCGCCCTCGTCGACCGCCATCGATTCGATGACACCATCGACCGGCGCGCTGACCACCATCGAACGCACCGGCTCGAGCACCACCTCCACCGGCGTGGCGATGGCGCTCACACCGCCCCATAGGCCCCCCAGCAAAGCGAAATAACGTTTACAGGAGGAAACAGAGGTAAACAGCGCCGCTCCACCGCGCGACGTCACACCAAGACCGCGAAGGACGCCAAGCCCTCCTGTCGCCACTGCCTTTGCTATCTTCGCGACCTTCGTGTGGGAAAAACTCAGGCTGAAGGCTCTGTTCACCTCTGTTTCCTCCTGTAAAAATAGACTTATCCACAGGGCGCTCATCGCATCAGCGCGTCGAAGGGCGCCATGAAGTTCGGGCCAGAGCGCGTCGCCTCGACAGTGGTGGTGACCTCGATGCCGTGATGATCCAGCAGGCGGCCGCTCACGGAATAAAGTTCGGTCACCGCCTTGGTCAGGTCGACGCGGGCGGCGAGTTCGCGGGTGCGCGCATCGGCCAAACGTCGTTGTAATTCGGATACGGCGAAACCCGAGGTCTGGCCATTTTCCAGCCGGGCGCGTTCGAGCTGGAGGCCTTCCTCGGCGAACTTCACCGAACTGCGGGCGGTCTCGAGGCGCTGGCCCAGGACCTCCAGTCGGCTGACCGCGTTCTCCACCTGCAGCGCGATGCTGTGCTCGAGTTGATCGACACGCAGTTCGGCCTGGCGCAGGCGCAGCGCGGCGGACTGCTTGCGGGCGCGGCCTTCGCGCAGGCTGAGGGGAACGGTCAGACTGATGCCTCCGCTCCACTGCGGCTCATCGGCCGAGTAGGCGCGATCCAGCGCGTCGTTGTAGTCACCGGCCAGGCCGTAGAGGCCGTAGGAAAAATGCAGGTCGAGCTGCGGCAGGGTTTCGCGGCGGGCGGCGGCTTTGCGCACGCCTTCCTGGGTCACCCGCTCCTGTGCGAGCAGGTAGTCGGGTCGCGCCTCGAGGGCAGCCGGGTAAAACTCGCGCATCGCGAACACCGGCGCCGAGTCGAGCAGCACGGCCGAGACCGTCGGGCGCGGCGTCGAACCATCGGCGGCGCTCGGCAAGGCCAGCAGGCGGACCATCTCGAGCTGGCGCTCGCGCAGGAAATCGCGGGCCTGGATGAGCTCCTCGTTGGCCTCGGACACGCGCACGTTGGCTTCGGAAACATCGACCGGGCTGAGCATGCCGAGCTCACGGCGACGATTGGTCTCGGCGAGGAACTGATCGGCCACGCCGACGGCGCGCTGCTTCACGGCCACGTTGGCTTCGGCGTAGGCGAGATCGTAGAAGGCGTTGAGCACCTCGACGCACTTGTTGTTGACCGCGATCTCCCGGGTGCGCTCGGAGATGACGAGCTGGGCCCGCGCGACACGCAGGTCGGCGAGATTGGCGTCGCGGCCGAATCCGCGCAGCAGCGGCTGGCGGATGTTCAGGCCGCCGAAAGCATCGAACTCCGGCGAAAAGAGTGCGTTCGGCAAGCCGGCGCGATTGACGGAATTGTCGAGTTCGCGGAGCTGCAGCGAGATCTCGTAGGACGTGCCCCACGGCAACTTGCCGCCCACACCACCCCGCATGACCACGTTCTCCTCCTCGAAAAGGCGCTGTTGCAGCGCGGCGAAGTCGATTGAGTTCTGGGACTTTTGGTTGTCCTCATAATTGGCTTCGGCGAAGGCGACGGGCAGAAAAGCCGCCTCCTCCACCAGAATTTCGGCCGCCGCGATCTGTGGCGTGAGGGTTTCAACCTGAAGATCGAAATTGGCCTCCAAAGCGCGCTCCAAGGCAGCGCGTTCGGTGAGCGGGCTTTGCGCGGCGAGCGAGGCGGCGAGGGTTATCGCCAGGCCTGCGACGGCAGCGGGAGTATAAGACATGTTCGGGATGGAAGTTGAGCAGGTGGGTAAGATCCCGGTGAAGGGACATGCACCTCAGGTTAACAACCAGACACCAATCGCACGACCCCTCCATGGGGGGTATTCCCGCATTCCGCCCTGGAGCGAAATCAGAGCCCGCGCAGTGCTCGCGGCGTTTCCAGTCCCGCCAAGCTCGTGGCCGCGACGAGATCGGGCGTCGCACCCGCGGCCGCAGCGGCGGTCACGGAAGCCGTCTGGCCCAAAACCACCACGGCGGGATCCGCCGCCGCCGGGGCGAAGACCTCGGCCCATCCACCTTCGTTGGCCTGCGCGGCGATGATCACAAAGTCGTAAGCGATCGCGACGCGCAGGTGGGCGCGGCGCTGCAGATCGAAGAGTTCGACCGGATTGCGGTTGTCGATGTCGACCGCGTAGGTGCCCTGGACCCATGAGCCGCTGACACCAAAGGCAAGCTCGTTCACCCGCACATCGCCCAGGCCGCTGGCAACGAGGTCGAAGGAGAGCGTCTTCGTTGTTTCGCCCGGCGCGAAGGTGAGCCGGCCGCTGAGCGGTCCGGCGGCGTCCGGCGCGTTGCTGCTGAGGTTGTAGCGCAAGGTGAGCGACTGCGTGGCCGGGTTGGACAACGTCACATCAATTTCGATACGCCCGTCGGCCGTGGTGCGCACTTCGTCGGAGACCAGGACGTCCGGATAGGTGACCACCGAGAAGCGGGTGCTGGCAGTCCCATTGGCGTCGGTGGCCACGAGATCGAAGATCGCCAGGCCACTGAGATCGGTGCGCGCCGTGAGCACCACCTGCCCGTTGACGATGGCGGCATCGACCGTGTCGTTGGCCCCCACCGCGACCAAGGTGTAAGTCGCGTCGCCGTTCGGGTCGTCAAAGTAATCGGCGAGATCGAGCGTGGTGGTTTGCCCGGCGAAGAGGGTTTGGCTCGGCACATTGGCGATCGCCTGCACCACCGGGTTGAGTCCGTCGAGCGAGAGCGTGAACGTGGTCGAGGCGGTGGCGTCACCGTCGCTCACCGTGACCGAGAGCACCGTGGCACCGGCGGCTGTGACCGCGGTCGGCACCAGCATGGTCCATTCACCATTGTTGTATTCAAAGGTCACATCTGCGGCCGAGACGATCGCCTCGTCGCTGGAGGTGACGGTGAAAGCGAGCTCGGAGGCACGACTGTCGGCGTCGGCCACCGTCAGCGTGATGCGCGCGACGTCGGCGCCGAGCGCCACCTGATCGCTGAGCTCCGCCATGGTTGGTGCGATGGTGGGCAGGAGCTCGACCTCGTTTTGCAGCGCGTCGAGGGCCTCGTCACTGAACTCGTTTTCAAGATCGGACGCGCTGGCGGTGCCGTTGCCCAGGTTCGTCAGCGCGTCATTCACGTTGTTGAGGAACACGGCCTTGTTGGCCGCCAGCGCACGGTCGACGTCGCCGCCGGCAGCGACCGTCTCGGCGATGTTTCGGTTGACGTTGGTCAGCACCGTGGCGGCCGCGTTGGCCACGGTTGCATCCACGTTGCGACCGGCGCGGGAGCCGGCCCCCACGATGACGGTGGCGACCGTCTGCGCATCGGTGAGGTCTAGGTCGACGACGCCGTCGCCGTCATTGGCATCGGCGATGAGCACATCGGCCAGTTGATCGAGCACCGCGTCCTGCAGGTCCGCGTTGGCATCGTCGCCCAACAGGCCGGCGCCACCGGTGACGAGGGAGGTGACCATCGCGCCCGCGCCCAGGGCGGCACCCTCGGCGGCAGCGTCGCCCGCGGTGTCGGCATTGGGGTCGAAGGAATCCACATCGACGCCCAGCGGCAGGTTGAAAGCATCCGCCACGAGGTCGGCAGCGGCATCGCTCGAAAGGCCGCGGTCGACGAGCGCAACCTGCAGTGAGGTTAGCGGGTTAATGGTCTGTTCGATACCGCCGCCGTAGTTGGTCGCGACGCCCGTGGCGGCGACGGGATTGGTCACGCCGTTGTCGGTATCGGTGCCGCCAATGACCACGAAGACACCTTCGCTCGGATCGATGCGGCCGTTGCCATTGGTGTCAAAGGGAGCGAGCCGACCCAGCGAGGTGGTGGGAGCGGCGTCACTCCCGGTGAGGAAGGTGTAGATGCCGTATTCGTCCGGAGTGACGCTCGGCTCTCCCACATCGTAGACCCCGTTGCCATTGGCATCGGCGAAGACGAAATCGGCCACCTTGCCGGGAACGCCACCGGTGACTTCGGTGGGCAGCAGCGTGAGCGGGACGCGCGTGCCGATGAGTTCAAAGGACAGGTTGGTCGCTTCGGTGGCATTGAGGACGCCGTCGCCGTCGTCATCGAAGACCGCGAAGATCGTGCCCGCCACCGCCATGGAGCTCTGGTCGAGACCGGCGAGTTGTTCAAAGGTGGCCTCGAGCGCGACCTCGCTGGCCGCATCCCACACCCCGTTGCCGTTGTCGTCGCGGAAGAGGCGACGCAGATCGGACGACTCGGAACCCGAGACGGCGTTGACGGCGTAAAGCTGCACCTCGTCGGCGGTGAGGATCCCATCCTCGTTGGCATCGAACACCGCCAGCTCGCCGAGTGTCGATGCAACCTCCGGCGCCTCCCCCTCCAGCGGCGTGTCGCCCTCAGCCTCGGGGTCATACTGCTCGGCGAAATCGAAGTTCCCGTTCGCATCGGTCTGCGTGGACGGCTCACCCTCGTCGAGCACGCCGTTGCGGTTGACGTCGAGGAAGACGGTGGAGCCGCCAACGTTGGAGAGCCACACGCGGAAGCCACCTTTCAAGCGCACGTGCACCGTGATGGTGAACTTCCAGAACTTCATCCGCACGTCCAACCGCCCGTCGAAGAGGTCGATGCTGCCGTCAATCCGGGCCCAGTCGCTGTAAGTGCGCCAACCGAATAACCAGTAGTCCTTTTCCGCCCAGGCCTTGCCGGTCACGTGCGCATTGGCGCGATCGTGGCCGATGTCGAACTCGATGTGCCCCCACGCGCCGATGTCACTGCCGAAACGGAAACCGACTTCACCGTCGGCCCGCCAGTGTCCGGTCGTGCTGTCAAAGTAGCCGCTGATATGACCGTCGATGCCCCACAGGTAAACCGAGGCGCGCGGCAGCGAAATGTAAAGCCCGCCGTCGCGGGACAGCAGTTCGAGTGAACCATCGACCAGGAAGTTGCCGCTCAGGAGCACAAAGCGGACGCGATCGATGCTGACCGACCAGCCCTCTGCGTTCGCGCTGAAAGTGCCGTTGTAGCCGGCGTAGTCACCAGGCACATACACCGTGCCGCGGATGCTGCCGCGGATGCCGAGGTCATCGATGGTGATTTCGAGGTCACCGGTCGCGCCGATGTGGCTACTGCCGATGTCGAGACGCGCGGTGCCGGTCAGGTCGAAGCCTCCCGCGGTGTTGAAGCTGCCCCGAATGCCAAAGGTCTGGTTGAAGCCCGGCAGACGAAGCTCGGCGGTCATGTTTTCGATGTAGAGCCGCAGGTCACTCCCCCGCTGTTCCATGAGCATGCTGCCATCCAGCAGCACCAATCCACCGAGTAGGACGAATCGGATCTGATCGATGGTGAGGTTGAAGCCCCAGGCACCGGCCTCAAAGCTTCCGGAGAAGTCAGCGAAGTCACCAGGGATATACAGACGACCGTTGAGCGCTCCGAACACCCCCTCGTCGCGGATCACCACGTCGACGGTCGCCTCGGCTCCCAGGACCGTGTCGCCGACTTGCAAATCTGATCGACCAGCCAGGTAAAAGTCGCCGTCGGATCGAATATAGCCATCAACGGTAAACTCCGTGCCGAGTCCGGGAATGCCCGATTCAGCGCGAATACTGTCAAAGTCGAAACGCAGCAGACTGCCGCGGTAGGAAATGCCCAATCCGCCATCCAGAATCACCAGTCCCTCGAGCAAGGCGAAGCGCGAGCTGACCTCCAGGTCGAACCCGTCGAGGTCGGCGCGGAACGATCCGCTGAAGTCCGCGTAGTCGCCCGGCACCGTCAGACGGCCGTCCGCATCGGCCGCAATCCCCTCGTCGCGCACCACGACGTCCAGGGTGGCGGTCGCGCCGAGGGTGTCGTCGCCGATTGCCAGCGACGTGGAGCCAGTGAGGTAAAAGTCGCCGTCGGAGCGAAGGTAACCATCCACCCGGAAGGTGGTGCTCCAACCCGGCACCCGTGTTTCGATCAGGATGTTGTCGAACGCCACGGTCATCACGCCGCTGCGCATTTCGATCAGCATGCCGCCATCCAACAGCACCGCTCCGCCAAGCAGCACAAAGCGCGAGGACGCCGTGACGCTAAAGCCCCAGGCGCCGGCCTCGAAACTTCCGTTGAAGCCCGCGTAGTCTCCTGGCACATACAAGGTGCCGCTCACCTCGCCGGAGATCCCGTCATTGCGCACCCGCAGGGAAATGTCGGCCTCCAGACCCAGCACTGAATTGCCGACATCAAGTGCAGCCGTGCCGGTGAGGTCGAAGGTGCCATTGGAGTTGACGTAGCCATCGAGCGTGAAGCTGGAGTCCCAACCCGGAATACGGCTGGTTGCGGTCATGCGGTTGATGGCGATCTCCAGCACGCCGTTGCGCTGCCATATGTTCAGGTTCCCATCGAGCAGCACGATACCGCCCAGCAGGACAAAACGGGAAGTGCCGTCGAGATCGAAGCCGCTGGCGTCGGCCGTGAGCGAACCCGAAAAGCTGCCGTAGTCACCCGGCACGAAGATGCTGCCGGAGTAGGCGCCGGCGAAACCCTGGTCGGTGATGCTGACCTCGACTTCGACCTCTGCCCCGACGGTGCGGTTGCCGATCGTGAACGAGGTGCTGCCGGTCAGCTCGAACTCACCGCTGCCATCGATGTAACCGTGGATGGCAAAGGTCGATCCCAGGCCCGGCACCCGGGACTCGGCGGTCATCTCTTCCACGGTCAGCCGCAGGCGCTCGGTGGTGTGCACCAGGTTGAAGGAACCGTCGAACAGCACGATGCCCCCGAGCAACACGAAGCGACTGGAAGCCGCGATCTCGTAGCCATTGGCGTCGGCCGCAAAGGTGCCGCTGTAGCTGCCGTAGTCCCCCGGCACATACAGCGAACCGGCAATCGCACCGCTGATGCCACTGTTGCTCACGCGCAGTTCAATCGAACCATCGGCGCCGAGCGTTTCATTGCCGAGGTCGACCGCCATCGTGCCCTGCAGGTCGAAGACGCCGAGGGAGTTGATGTGGCCGCTGACCGTCGCCGTCTGTTCCATGCCCGGCACGCGCAAGGTCAGTTGCGCCTGATCGACCGCGATACTGAACACCCCTTCGCGCAGGGCGGCCTCGAAGCCAGCGTCGATCCGCACCGTGCCGCCCAGCATCACAAACGCGGTCTCGTCGATCGTGAGCCGGGCCTCGTCGGAGGTCATCGCGAAGCTGCCGGCCAGTCGACCATAGTCGCCGCCCGGCACGTAGAGGTCGCCGCTGACCGTGCCGGTCAGGCCCGTCGTGTTGTTTAGGTTGGCCTGCAGCGTGCCGAAGGCGCCGGCCAGGTCACGATCACCCAGCGCGAGGGTGAAGCTGCCGTTGAGATTGTATGCGCCGGCCGAGGTGATGAAGCCGTCGAAATGGCCGTCCATGCCCGGCAACAAGGTGGAGTCCATGTCGACCCAGAGCTGCGCCTCGCCGTCCGCCCAACGGAACGCACCGGAGCCCGTGAGCTCGGTGAAACCGAGCCGCAGCGCGCCGTGGTCGACCCCGACTTCGAAGGTGTTGGGCGCGACGTCTTCCCAGACGCCATCCCAGGTGTTGATGCGCAGGAAAACATCGCCCTCGTAGGCCATGAACGCGTTGTCGATGCCGCCCCACTCCATCGCCATATTGGCCACCATTCCGCGCTCGGGATGGATATACATGTTGCCGGTGTAGGACGAGGTGACGCCGAAGAAGTCCACCGTGCCGGAGGACGCCATGGTGAACTCGACGGAGTTCGCACTCAGGTCGAAGTCACCCGCGAGGGTAAGGCCGCCGAGGGCGGTGACGGACCCGCTCATGTGGGTGCGCAGCAGGTTGCCGGCTTCGATCGAGATCTCCGGCACGTCGATGTCTCCGACAGTGAAGGGCGCAACCGTCACGCCTTCACTCATCGTGCTGGCGCGCAGCGCCCAATCGCCTTCGAAGCTGATGCCCGCCACCCCCGTGCCACCGTTCAGCGTCAGGTCGAGGTTGGTCACCGCCCCGGCTTCGCCAATGAGGATGAACCCGGACGCATCGTAGCTAAAGGGTCGCCAGTCGCCGATGCCGATCGCGACGTTGCCGTCAAAGGCGATCGCACCGTAGCCCTGTTCCCAATCCACCGTGAGCACCGACTGACCGGAGAGCTGCGCGCCGAGGAAATCGAAACTCATGCGACCCGCGATGCGCAGGGAGTCGGCCGCGATCGTCACGCCGCCCGCCTCGCGCACCGTGGACGTCGTGTTCAGCGCCATCGTGATGCCCGCGTCAAAATCGGGCGTGAGACTGATGCCCGCGACCGCGATGGATTCGGTCGACCGCGTCACACTGTAGGCGCCCCACACGCCGTCGCCCGTGATGACCATGTCGGCCACCACGTTGGCCTCAAAGAGCGTGAACCCGTCGAAGTCACCGCTAGCGGGCAAGCCAACCGAAACGGTGCCAGTGTTCTCAAAGATCACCCCCGCCTCACCCGCGTAGAAGCGTTGATCGCCGGTCATGGCGGCAACCCCCACCCCGATACTCCCGGCGCGCAGCACTTCGATGTAGGTCCCCGCGCGCAGGGTGACCTCGCCGGCCTGTTGTTCGGTGCCGGTGGAGTTGAGCGAGAGTTGAATCGTCTCCTCCGCGCCGATCGGGCCAAAGTCGAGGCCGAGCGCCGCGGCTGCATCGGCGCCCACCTGACGGCGCATGTCGATTGCCGCCCAGATGCCATCGCTGCCGAGATGCAGCGCGCCGGTCATCGTCGCGTTGTAGAGCGCAAGCTCGGTGCCCGGGATGCCGACCCACACCTCCTGATCGAGTTCGATGTCCAGATTGTGCCCTTCCACCACGAGCGACATCGGTCCACCCGAGCGCGCGATGCCAAAGTCGATCTCACCCACCGTATCGATGGCAAAATAATGCCCGGCCTCAAGCTCCACCCCGCCGATCTCACGCGCCTGGTTGGTGGTGTTCAGACGCAGCAGGAAGGATTGCTCCGCCTTGAACGGGAGGGTCACCCCGCCGACCTCGATGCGCTCGGAAGCAGCACTGCGTTCCAGGTCGGCCGAGCCGATCACGCCCGTCGAATCAAAGCGGAAGCCACCCGAGTAGGAGAAGCGCGCCAACTCGCCGAGCCCCGGAACATTGAGCTCCAACTCCGAAATGCCCTGCATCTCAAAAGCCCCCGCCGTGTCGGCTTCGAAACGGAACAGGCCCGTCATGGTGGCAATGCCGAAGGACATACTGCCGCTCAACTCGAAGCGCCCATAAACCCCCGCCTCGAGTTCGACATCGCCGAAGGTGTAGCTGCCGCCAGTCGTGTTGACCGCGAGCCGGTAGACGGCCTCCGGACCAATCGTCAGCCCGAAGGCATCGAGGCTCGCAAAGGTCGGCACCAGATCGAGGGCGGTCGCGATGCCGTCGCGATTGATGGCGAGACCACCGTCCACCTCGAAGCCAAAGAGCAACAGGTCGTCGCCGCCACCGAAGGCCGGGATGGCAACGTCGATCTCACTCTCCACTTCCAGCAGCAGGCCCGTGCCGTCGATGCGGAAAATGTAGTCGCCACTCGAGGTGAGTCCGCCGAGGTCGATGTCGCCGTGCGCCTCAATCTGGTAAAGCGGTCCCGCCGGCAGTGTCTGGTCGAAGAGCTGGTATTCACTCGCGGTGGTGTTGACCACGAGTTGGTAGGTGAGATCCGTGCCGAGGTGCTCGCGAATCGCCGCATCGCCGCCGGTGAGTTCGAGGTCAAAAATCCCCGCGATCCCGTCCAGACCGAGGTTGAACGCGCCCGTCGCGCTGTAACTGAGCAAGGGAGCATTCTCGTCCCCGAGATGATACGTGAACGACGTGATCATCCGGGTGCGGTTGAGTGAGCTCTCAAAGGCGAAGCGACCGTTGAGGTCGATGGCGCCGACGGTAGCGGTGCCGTTGACGGCGAGCTGCAGCAACGGTCCGGCCGGGATGTCGCCCTGGGCCACGCCGGTGGTGTTGATCACGATCGCGGCCTCGCCGGCAAAATCGAGGCCCGGAATGTCGATGCCCAGATCCTCCGCGGCGAGATCGAGCGCGATCTCGTCGACGATGCCCGGAATCTCCAATTCGTAACTGAAGTCCACCGGCACTTCGAGCAGCACGGTGTCGTCGCTGCGCAGCACGAGGGCGGCCGAGGCCGCGAAGCCGATCCCGGTGGTGGTCGCGGTCAGGTCGTAAACGCCGGCCATGGAGATGTCGCCGATCTCCAGGTTGCCGGCGACGCGCACTCGCGCGCCCAAGCCCGGCGGCACGCCGTCCTGCTCCGTATGGGTGGTGTTGATACCGAGGGTGTAGGTCGCGTCCGCGCTGAACCCAAAGCCGAACTGGTCGCGGTTGGTTGAGCCGACCGTCAGCGACAGGCTCGCGTAGAGTCCGCTGGCATCGAGCAAGAACTCACCCGCGTAGTCATATTCGTAGAAGGTGATGCCGGCGACCGCGAGGGCCACGCTGCCCACCGAGTCGATGCGGACACCGTCGGCTCCGACCGCGAAGCCGTGGGCGCCGCTCATGCGCAGCGCGCCGACCAATAGGTCGCCCGCAATCTGCACCCGCGCATACGGCCCGGCCGGCAGTTCGAGTTGCCCCACTGTCTGCGCCGCACCGGTCGTATTGATCTCAAGTCGGTAGGTGGCCTCCAACGCGAAACCGAGCGCCGCGGTGTCCAGACCCGAAGCCGGCAAGGTCAGGTCGATGCCGCCCCAGATGCCGTCGACACTCACGCTCAGGCCGCCGGCGGTCGCAAACTCCAGCAGCATCGTATCGCCGACTTCCAACTTCACCGTCGCGTCGAAGGTCACCGTGAGGGTGACGTCGAACAGCTCGGGACCATCGGTGACCTCAAAGAAGAAGCTGCCGTCGAGCAACAGGCCGCCGATCTCCAGCGTGCCCGCCCCACCAACGCGGTAGACGCCGCCGGAATCGAACACCAAGGTCGGCACGATGACCTGGCCGATGGTGAAACCTTCGATCGTGGTCGGCCCGGCGAAGGTGCTCGCGCGCAGGCCCCAGTCGAGGTTGGCCGACACGCCGGGGATGCCGTCGCCCGCATCCAGCGCCAGGCTCAGGTCGACCGCCACGCCCTCCGCGGCGATGAGCACGATGCCGGTCGCGTTGTAGCTGTAGGGCGTCCACTCCCCGACCGACAGCGCGATGCGACCCTGCACGATCGCGGCGATGATCTGCCGCTCAAAATCGATGGTGAAAACGGCGCCGAAGTTGGCGCTTTGCTCGAAGAGGCTGACCTCGACGCGAACCGCGAGATTGATCGAACCAGCGCGGATCGTGTCGCCGTCGACCATCTTGTCGGTGCCGGTGGTGTTGACGGTGAACACCGGACCCACCGCCACATCGGGCGTGAAGTTGACCCCGGCCACAGTGAGCGGTTGCAGCCCTGGTTCGATCGCAGCCCGGCCGTAGATGCCGTCGCCCACGATGGCGAACTCCGCGTCGACATTGAACTTGAAGCCCACGTCGTCCTGTCCCGCCACCCCCGGGAGGCCGAAGAAGACTTCGCCGTGCGCGTCGATCAACAGACCGTCGCCCCCGAGGCGGAACGTCGCCGTGCCGAGGATACGGGCGAGACCGATCGAAAACGCATCGTGCAGCACGACCTCGATGTAGTGACCCGCTTCCAGCGTCACGTCCCCGATCACAATCTCCTCGCCGGTCGTATTGATGCGGAAGAGGCGCAGCACGTCCTGACCGATGGTCTCGATGTCGAGGCCGATGGTGTCGAGCCCGGCCAAGCCCGCGGCGGCTTCCAACTGGAAGGCGCCAGCCACGCCATTGGCCTTGATCTGGAAACCACCCTGCGCGTGCCAGCGCATGAGACTGATCTCGGTGGCGGGCACGCCAAGGAAGACGTCCGCATCGAACGCCATCTCCAAGCCGGTCTCACCGGCCGACAGCGTGTAGAGTCCGGAGATGCGCACCGGTCCGACCTCGATCTCGCCGGTCGTCACGATCTTCGCGTAGCGGCCGGCCGCCAGCTCCACTTCGCCGAGCGTCGCTGCCTCGCCGGTGGTGTTCAGGTGCAGCACAAAGTCCTGGCTCACGCCGATCGGCAGCCGCACGTCGAGCAGGGTCAACTGATCCAACGCGCCGCGATCCAATTCAATCGCCGCCACCACGCCCTCGGGCGCAATGCGGATGCCGCCCTGCGCGTTCAGGCGGAAGAGCTCGACCGGATCGGCGCCGCCGATGCCCGGCAAGGCCGCGATCAACTCGGAATCGACCAGCAGCTCGGCGGTGTTATCGACCACCGAAAGACTGAAGAGTCCATCGAAGTGGAAGATGCCGTAGGTCAGGCTGGTCGTGAACGTGACGCGGGCGTAGTGGCCGGCCGCGAGTTCGATCTCGCCGACCGTCTGCCTCTCGCCGGTGGTGTTGATACGCAACGCAAAGTTGGCGTCGGTGTTGAGCGACAGGCCGACGGCGGCGAAGTCCACCACATCCGGCGTGACATCGAAGGCCGCCACCAGTCCGTCCAGACCAAGATGCAGCCCACCCACGGCGGTGAACGACATCAGTGTGAAGTCGCCAAGGTCGACCGACGCCGTCGCGTCCATGGTGAGGTCCACGCCCGCGCCACCCGCCGCGAGCGTGTAGGAACCGCTGAAGGAATAGCCCAGCACGTCGAGTGAACCCGTCGCGCCAATCTTTACCGTCGGCCCGGCGGGCAGCTCGCGCTCGCCGAGGGTGTAGGGCACCGGCCGCGTGTTGGCCGTGATGAAGAAGCTGAAATCGGCGTTGAAAAAGTCGCGGAAAGTGTCGACGCCACCGGTCAGCGCGAGGTCGGCGTAGCCCGCCACGCCAAGCAGGGTGAGTTCAAATTCGCCGCTGCCGGTGAAGCTGAGCAAGGGATCGCCCGCCGGTCCGAGGTTGGCGGCAAAGCCGCCAAACATCGTCACGCCGCCGAGCGTGCTTTCGAAGCCAAAGGTGCCGTCGAGGGCGAGTCCGCCGATGACCGCCTGCCCGTCGATATTGAAACGCAGGATCGGCCCCGGCGGGATGTCGCCCTGCTGCTCGCCGGTGGTGTTGATCAGGATCTGCGCCGATCCGCTCAGCTTGAGCCCCGGGATGTTGATCCCCAGGTCCTCAAGCGAAAGCGACAGGTCGATCTGCTCGATGATGCCAGGCAGTTCCAACTCGATCTCGAAGTCGAGCGGCACCCGGAAGAGCTCATCGTCGCCGGCCTTGAAGATCAGCGCCGCGGAGGCTGCAAAACCGATGCCGGTGGTGGTCGCGTTGAGGGTGTAAACGCCGTCGATCTGCCAGTTGCCGATCTCCAGCGCGCCCGTCACCACGATGCGCGCGCCGAGGCCGGCGGCGACGCCATCGATCTCCTCCTGCGTGGTGTTGAGCGAGAGCTCGTAACTCGCGTCGGCGCTGAAGCCGAAACCGTAGACCGTGGGCGCGCTGCGGGATTGCGCGAGCGCGAGTTGGGCGAAGATGCCGTCGTCGCGAATGAGCAGCGTGCCGGCGAAGTCGAAGGACGCGAACTCAACGTCGCCAATGCCGAGACTGACCGAACCGGCGGCGGTCGCGGAGACACCATCCACACCGGCAAAGAGGTCGTAGGTGCCAACAAAACGCCACGCTCCCACGATAAGTGCACCGTCGGCGCGGACCCGAGCGTAGTGACCGGCGGCGAGCGTGACGTCACCGAGAGTCTGGTCGGCGTTGGTGGTGTTGACCTGCAGTTGGTAGGTCGCGTCGAACGAGAAACCGAGCGCAAGCGCCGGCAGGCCGATCGAGGCGTTGATCACGAGATCCGCCTGACCGTAGATGCCGGATGCATCGAGGCGGAAGACGCCCTGGGCGTCGTATTCGTAGAAGGTGACGGCACCGACGCCGAGACGGACCTTGGCCTCGTAGTCGAGCTGCACCTGACCATCGGCGACCTGGAAGTCGAACACGCCCTCGAGATCGACGAGATCGAGGAGGTTGAGCGTGCCTTCGGCGCGCACGATGAGATAGGGGCCGGCGGCGCCGACCGTTTCGCCGTCGGCGGACGGAGGGCCGCGCGGCAAATGGATGCGTTCGACGGCGGCGGTCGCGGCGAGCTCGGTGGGCAAGGCGAAGTCCACGTCGTCGCCGGTCGTGTTCATGATGAACTCGTAGTGGCCCTCGAGTTCAACCCCGATGGCCGCAAGCACATCGTCGTTGGGATCAAGATTGAGCACAAACTGCGCGGCCATTCCCGGCAGGATGCCGTCGACTTCGAGGTGCAGGTAACCCTGGGCATCGAAGCGTAGCAGGGGCGCCGTGGTGGGACCGGCGGTGAGCACGGCGCTGGCGAGCACATCAAAGCCGTTGGTCGAAAAGGTCATGCTGAACACGCCGCCGAGGCGGAACAGTTCCACGCCACCCGGAGCGAGGCCCATCACACCTTCGACCAGGATGCTTGCCTCGCCGGCGGCGAGCGTGAAGGTGCGCGGTTCGGTCTGACCGGGAATGGTCAGCGTGTGCTCAACCGCCTCGCCGGTCGTATTAAAGCGCAACAGCGCGATCGCATCGAGCGTGACCCCAATCGGTTCGAGCAAGGCGAAGTCGGCCGGAGTCAGCGCCATGATGCCCTCGGCCGCGACCGTGCCGTCGTCGGCGAAGAAGAGCCGCATGTCGCCGGCGAGACCGATCACGTCACCGAGGTGCGGCAGCGCCACCCGCCCGCTCGTCGTGATGTGCAGGCTGGGCGCGTTGAGCGCGACTTCGAAGGCAATCTCCCCCTCGATGGTGAATCCCGGCAGTCCGGCGATCGCGAGCTCCGCTCCGCCCAGCAGTCGAATCGTGAACTGCTCAAACGGTGCCTCCGGCGGATTGTCCGGATCGATGGTCTCGCCGAAGTCAAAGGTCAGCGCACCGTAGATTGAGGCGACCGGCAGTTCGGCTGGCACCGTGGCGAGGAAGAGCACCGTGCCCTCCCCTTCCGTGATGAAGCCACTCATGTCGATGTAGAGGCTGGCCGTAAAGCTGATCGAACCACCCAGCTGGAAGGCGCCACGGGCGAGAAATTTCCCCGTCGAGTCCATCTTGAAGTCGGCCTGGATGTTGAAGGTCGCGGTGCTGGCGTAGATGGAGAAAATGGTAACGCCCCCTTCGATCGTGAAGGGGTTGAGCAACACGCCGAAGTTGCCTGCTTCGGCGTGGGCTGCGACCTGGTTGGCGAGCGACGACTCGATGAGCGCCTTCCACTGCACGAAGCTCAGATCACCTGCGGGCTTGAAGCTGGGATTCTCCTTCAGCTCCAGCGGATCGTCGACCGACTCCATCGCGGAGTTGAAGGTGATTCCCGCCCGGAAGTCGGTGAACGCGATGCCCACGTAGGGGATCGTCACCGGCACGGTCGCCTTGATGTAACCCTGCAGCGGCCCGTATTCGGAAAGTCCCAGGTAGACCTCCAGGCCGCCGTAACCCGCGATGTTGATCGAACCTTGGACGGCCCCCCACAGCAGACCGTCGGCGACCGCCGTGGTGGTGTCGTCGCTCGCGATGGCATTGCCGTCGGCGTCGAGGCGCAGGAGCCCGAGAATGAGCCCGGCTGAAACCTCAGCGCTGGAGATCTTGCCGCCCACGGCAATGGCGATTTCCCCGAGCCCAACGATCGGGAAGGCGCCGGATTTGAGGGCGCCGACATCGATCACCAGATTCTGTATACTGCCGTCCAGCGTGAGATTGGAACCAGCGAGACTCGACACATTGATCGCCGCGCTGAGGCGCAGGGTGAAGTCGAGCGGATCGGCCAAGAGGTCCGGCCACTGCAACTCGAAAACCGACACCTCGATGGGCAACCAGTCCGGCCATTGGATTGCGCCCAGCGTGGCCGTGGTGAAGGAGAAGGATACCTTGAAGTCCTCCAGGGGCAGCGGCAGGCCGTTCGCCCCCACGGCGAAATTGCTCGCAGTGCCAGTCAACCCCACCCCGCGCAGCGTCGCGGTCAGCGAACCGACCGAAAGAAAGGGATCGCTGCCCGTGGCGTTGAAATCGAAAACGGCTTCGGTGGCCTCAAGGTCGAGCAGGTCGCCAAAGGTCACCGCCAGGCTGCCGATCGAAGCCGACTGCACCTCCAGCACCGTATCATCGAGGGTGAAACCATCACCTGACTCCGCGTCGACCGTCACGATGGTCATGGCGAAGTTGATCAGCGCATCGGTCACGCTGACGTAGGACCCGACCTTAAAATCCAGATCGAAGGAGGCCCCCACGGTCAGCACGCCCGTGTCCACATCGAGCGAGCCGGTAATGGTCGTCGTGAACTCGCCCACTAGATCGCTGGTGCTGGTGCCAGCCGAAACCGTCAGGCTGCCGCCAAAGTCGGCCACCCAGACGCCGTTCTCATAGCCGCCGAGCATGATGCTGCCGGCAAAGGTGAAACTCTCGCCGATATGAAGGTCGCTGACGCCAAGTTCGATCGGACCAACATCCCACGGGGTCCAGTCACCGGCGCTGTGCCGCAGGGTGAAGGCCACCGCATCCGCGCCGTCATCGACCGCCTGTTCGCCCACGCGGATGACCGGGGTGAAGGGCAGGCCCGCCAGGATTGTGAAGTCGAAGGTGCCCGCGACCGTGAGGTCAAATTCGTTGAGCGCGAAGGTTTCGCCCGCGTCCCGCACCCCGTTGTCGTTGGTGTCGCCGAGAAAGTCGACCTGCAGGCCGTCAAAGGTGAAGGGCAACAGACCGCCCAGACGCAAGGTCTTGGTGAACTCGCTCGTATCCAAGGTCAGCGCGGTGACGGTCAACTCGCCGGCGGCCGACAGTTCCAGACCCGAGATGGTGCCGCTCACGCCGAGGTCCGGCAGTTCGGCGCCGATGCTGGCCGCGGCAAACACGGTGGCACCTTCCGGGCGCAACGTGAGGTCGGCGGCGGTGAAAGTGATGAGATCGCCCACGGCCAAAGCGAGTGCGTCGGCGCTCAGCGTGAGTCGATCGGTGGCGCTGCCAAAATCGTAGGTGCCACTCAGCCCCGTGGCGGTGGCGGTGAACACCGTGCTGTCGGCGAAGAGCGTGGCGGAGTCAGCCGCGAGGGTGACGCTGTCTCCGGAGAGGTTGCCGTCGAGGAAGGAGAATCCGGCGAAGCTGACGGAGGCACCCCCAACGGTGAGAACTGAACCGATCTGCAGGTTGAGGTTGGTCAGGCTGCCGGCTCCGATGGTGATCCCGTTGGTGCGGATCGACAGGTCGGCAGCCGTCAAACTCGGAGGGCCGGTGCTCGGGGCGCTGGTCAGGAATAGGAGTTCGACCGTGACCTCGTCGACTTTCACGAGCTCCTGCTCGTCGGTCACATCGCGCTGATGCCGCAACACCACGCCGGCCGCGGTCGCGCGCACCACGGTTTCGGCCACCATTTCAAACTGGTCCGCCGTGGTCGTGAAGGTCTGGGTCGCGAAGTCATAGCTGCCGGTCACCGCCACCGTATCGGCGTCATCGCCATCCGTGATGGTGGCCGTGAACGCCGCGCCGTCCGGCCCCACTGTGGTTTCGCCACCGCTGAAGGTCAGCGAGCCGCTCCAGGTGCCGGCGTCGAGATCGCCGATCACGCTCACGCTCGCGCTGAAGTCCGCAATACTCAGGTAGGTGCCACCGGCCGGATTGGCGACCGCGATCAGATCGTCGGACAAGGTGCCGGTGAAGGTGAGTTCTTCCTGATCGAAGGTCGCGCCAAAGCTCACTGCTGGCGTGACGCCGGCATTGCTCAGGATGTCGAGCGCGGTGTCGAAGCTGCCGCTGCCGTTGAAGGTGGTGGAGCTCAGGTCGACGCTGAAGGACCAGTCCGCGACATCAAAACCGAGCCAGGAAATGGAGCTGCCGGTGCCCGCCAGCGTCCAGCTTTGGCCGTCACCGGCCAAGGTGCCGACGAGGTCGAGGTCGCCGCCCGCCACTTCGGCCAGCGACAGCTGCGCGTTCAAGGTGGGCGTGGAATCGATGGTGGTGAGGAAAATCGTGAGGTCGCGGCTCAGGCCGTAGTCGCGAGCATAAATAAGTTCCAGCGGACCGGAGGTGAGCGCGAAGCTGGTGTCGACCGTGCCCTCCCCTGTCACCGCGGCGCCATCGGCTCCGTGGTGAACCCGCACTTCCACGTCGACCGTGCTGCTGCCGGTCGCTGCCACGGTGCGACCGCCTTGGCGGACTGAACCGGACAGCGTCGCACCGCCGGCCATGGCGAGCGCCAGGTAGGTATCGGCCAGCAGGTTGAAGACACCGTCGCGCAGTTCGAAGACCACGTGCTGGACCAGACTCGCGGCGAGGTTGAGGACCGCGGTCAAACTCGCGTTGTCGGCGAAACCAGCAAAGAGATCCGCCGGTTGAACCCACGCGGTGTCGAACGCGCTGGCCTGCGTCCGATCGGTCGCCACGGTCCGGGTGAACGTCGCGACGAAGTCCGTCCCCGCCACGCTCGTGTCGACGGTGTAGCCGGCGCTCTGCAACGCGGCGATGGTCGAGGCCAAGTCGGTGGCACCGCTGATGGTCGGCAAGGCCAGCGAGGCGCTCAGCGCGCCGAGCTCGAAGAGATCGTCCAGCGCGGTCGGCAGGGTCGGCACCGCTAGGGTGGAGGTCGAAAGATCGAAGTTGTTGACGAGCCCCTGCACCGTGGTGCTTGCCGCACTGAGACCGGCGTTGACCACATCGGCGGTGGTTTCCGCCGGCACGCCGCCAATCGTGGTCACGTTGAACGTCGTGCCGTCCCAGTCCGCCGCGACACTAAACTCGGTGCCAGCGGTCACGTTGACCGCGGCCGGATCACCGCTGATCGAGCCCGTGATAACCACGAGGTCATCGATCGCGGTGCCTTCATCGATGCCCGAGAAATCGGCCGCACTGGCATCCAGCGTGATCACGCCGGTGCCGCCAAAGGTGACGGTGCCGGTGAGGCTCAGCGAGTCGAAGTCGTCGGTCGCGAGGATGTCGAGGGTCACGCTCCACGCCCCGGTGAAGGTGATGGCCTGACCGCCCGCGATGCGCAGCGCGCCGGTCGGCGCAACCGCCCCGGCGATGGTGATACCGCCGTTGGCGGTGAGCAGGCCCTGACCAGTCAAGGTGCCGGCGCTGAAGTCGATCGCGGCCGCCGCCCGCAGATGAGCGCCGGACTCCAACAAGTTCAAGGTGCCGCCATTGATCACCAGGGCCGCGGTGTCGAACCACTCCGCGCTCGCCGCGGCCACCAGGCGGTATTCACCGCCACTGAAGGTCCAGGTGGACGCATCCTCGACCCGCAGCACTGAGGTATCGTTGGATGCGAAAAGGCCGTCACTCTGCGTGAACCGGGCGCTGGTGCTGAGGCGCAGGTAGGCGGCGCCGTTGAGATTCCAGGTGCCCCCCATTTGCTGCCAGTGCGCGGTGTCTTGCACCTCGATCCGCGAGGACGTGTCGACCGTGACGTCGCCGCTGGTGGTGGCGGTGGCGTTGCCGGACAGCGTGACTGTCGAACCGACCAGGGAGAGACCGGAGAGCGAAAGGCTCCCACCGGTGCCGATCGCCAGATAGGCCGAATTGCTCAGGCTCAAGGTGCCCGCATCAAGGGAAAGGTCACCCAGGGCCAGCGCCAGCCCATCAACGGTGATCACGGCATCGCTATTGAGGCCGGTGATGGCGACGGACGCCCCCGCGTTCGGCAGGCGACCATTGGCCCAGTTGGCGGTGTCGCTCCAATCGCCGCCGGCGGCGTTGATCCACGTGGCAACCAAAGGCGAGTAGGTCTGGACCGTCAGCGCATCGTCGCTCCAAGCCGCCGTCACGGTGTCATCGGCGCCCGCCGTGATCTGCACCGTCGGGGCGCCACCGGTCACGCCGGCGCCGGTCACGGTGAGCAGATTGCCGAGCGAGGTTTCGTGCGCCGTGTCGCCAAAGTCGGCCGCCGACGCATCGAGGTCGATTGCGCCAGAAGCGCCGAAGGCAACCGCCGCCTGGATCGACACCGTGTCGACGCTGCTCGCGTCGAACACCTCCAACTCAATCGCCCACGCACCGCTGAAGTTGAACGTCCCGGAGACGTTGTCCTCGCCGTAAACAAAATCGATCGAACCGGCTGTATCTGCGCCGCCAGGACGCAGGGTCGAATCAACGAAATTGAGCTGCTGGTTGAGCCGATAGGTGCCGCTACCTTGCAGCACGCTGTTGGTGAACGTGACCACCGACTCATTGTAGGCGGAAAGCGTGCCGTTGTTCAGGGTGACCGTCGCATCGGTCACCTGCAGGCTGGAATCGTGGTAGAGGTTTACGCCGCCGGCGTTCACGACCAGTTCACCGCCGGTCATCACATAGGATTCACTGATCGCAAACTGACTGCTGGCGCTCGTGCTCAGCACGCCGCTGGTCTGCGTGAAGGTGGTGCTGGCGGTGACGTGGGCGAAACCACCCTGGTCCCACGTCGCGCCCGACCAGGTGAGACTCGCGCCGGACTGCAGCTCGAAACTCGTGCCGGCCGCGAAGGTCACGTTGCCGGTGATCGTGCTGGCCCCCGATTGCAGGTGGAGGACGCCGCCGTTGCTGACGTCGAGATCGACCGTGCTGAGCGTGCCGGAAATCGTGACGGTCGCGCCGTCGATGCTCAGGCTGGCGAGGGCCGCCGTGTCGCCGCTGAGCGAAATGCTGGCACCCTCGTTGAGGCCCGCGATGACCACATCGTCGCCGGCGACCGGCACGTGCCCATCCTGCCAATTGGCACTGTCGTTCCAGTCGCCGCCATCGGCATCGATCCAGGTCGCCTCGATGGTTTCGTCGGCCATCGCGATGGGTTCGTCGCTCCCGCCGAATTCATCGACGATCGCGAGCGCATCAGTTTGAAAATCGTCGGCCTGCGCGAGCAGTTCGATGCGGGCGCCAGCCTCCGCCACCGCCACGCCGACCCCCGCCGCAAAACCATCCGCCGACAACATGATGCGAGGCTCGAGAGCCTCGAGGGCAAAAGGTTGCTCAAACTCGGCGCGCCGAACCGCCATCGTCAACGGAGCTGGCCGGCGCCCGCATTCGCGCGGCATCGGGTAGAACGGAGGTTGGGGGTAGAATTCACCACGATCAGGACCGTATCCTACGGATTGGCCAAGATCTGCATACCCCTCTTTTGGGGGGAAGCCCCTGCTTCGGCCTGTTGGCCGACGCGTGTTCCCTCCCCGACCTCAGTTCGGCTCCGCCACCGGCACCTGCACGAAACGCCGGGCGGTCCCCGCGTCACGGCTTTCGTCCTGCCGGCAGACGCGCAAGGCCCAAAGTGCCGCCGCGAGCCGGTTGGGCGCGCCCGTTTTCTGGAAGATCGTCTTCACATAGCCTTTCACCGTGTAGAGCTGCAGGCGAAGAACGATGGCGATCTCCTCGTTGGACTTGCCTTCCGCCAGCCAAGCCAGCACCTCCGCCTCACGCACCGTGAGACCGGCGCGCACCAAGGGTTCGGGCGACGCGCCGCGATGGGCCAACTCATCGCACGACCTGGCCAGTTCGCGGGCGTTGCCAAGGTGTTGTTGGGCGAACTGCAACAGTTCGCGCTCAGCAGTCGAAAAGTCGCTTCCTTTATAGCGCTCCAATCCGAAGAAACACACTTCACCCGCCGTGCCCGGCACAAAAACCGCACAATGATCATCGATGCCGAGCCGCTTGTAGACCTCCGCAAAGATGTCGGTCTGACGAAACTCCCGCCGGGAGAAAAAATCACTCCGGGCAAACGGTTTGCCATCGTTGACGGTTTGGTCCCAGCGGTAGAGCGGATACTTCAGCATCAACGCGCCGAAAGCCTCCATCGCCGTTTCGAGCTGCGGCACCGTGTTGTTGAAGCCGATGTCAAGCTGCGAGGTCTCGGTGCTCAGGGAGCCGAAGGCAATCAACTCACTCGGCACCAGTTGTTCGAGGAACGCAAACGTGCGTTCCGCGTAATTCCCCAAACCGAGGCCAGGACGATAGAGCTCAACACAGGCAGTGCTGAAGAGCTTGAGTTGGGAGTCGCTCAACACAGCGCCTTTGACCAAAGGTGCAGGCGGCGGGCAGTGCACGTAAAAAATGTCCCTCGCGCCGAGCTTGCGTTGAGCAGAGGCGGCCCTACGCTGAGCGGTCCGTTCTTTGATTGAGCGAGTTCTCAATCGAACACGTGGTTCGCGGCGGCTTCACCGCCCCGTGAGTCACCCTTCCCATTTCGGGGGTGTTCTGGATTCGACCTTTGGTTGGATTGTCTCGCTGCCGGCCGAGTATGAAGGTCTCTCGATAAATCTCCTTCGCACAAAAATAAACGGCACCTACGAAGAAATGCCCCTCGCGGCTTAATAACCGCCGCGACGATCGCCCAGTGACGCCTGATAGCTGACGTGATCGCCGACTTCAGGCATAGCGCATTCTGCGACCCGCGGAGTTTGCGCCGTATCTTCGACCCGGGGGTTGGCTGACGTTTTGGCTGGGTTCACTGCCTGACGTCAGCGAGATCAAACTGAACCTACGCCGGTAGACGCGGGCCGAGAAGGCCAGAGGGACGCGGGTTCAATTCCCGCCACCTCCACCACTTTGCACCTGGCAACTGCGCCCGGACGACCTCGCGTCTTCCGGGCGTTTTTGTGTGCGAATGGCGGGAATCGAGCCGCGTCTGCGCGGGTGTCAAGCTAGCCCGGCTTCGCCAGGCTGAACAATTCCCGCCACCTCCACCATTTTGCGCGTGGCAACTGCGCCCGGACGACCTCGCGTCTTCCGGGCGTTTTTGTGTGCAAATGGCGGGAATCGAGCCGCGTCCGGCGCGCGGCGAGGCCAATTCGCATTGAATCCGCCCGGCGCAAATGACGTTGTGACGAGGATGCCGCGACGTCCCTCCGCCAAGCCTTCCTCCTCCGTCCCCTGGTGGCAGCGTTCCGGCTTGGAATATGTCGACGGCGTGCTGCAAGTGGGCGGCGTTCCCGTCACCGAACTCGCCCGGACTCACCACACGCCGCTCTACGTCTATGACGGCGAGCGCATCCGCCAAAACCTCCACCGTCTGCAATCCGCCCTCGATGCCGTGGGACTGTCCCACCGGGTGCTCTATGCGATGAAGTCCAACCGCCACCTGGACCTGTTGCGCGGGTTGCGCCGGGCGGGGGTCGGCGGCATCGACACCTGTTCGCCCGCTGAGGTGCGGCGTGCGCGCCGGGCCGGTTTCAAATCCACCGACATCTCCTACACCGGCACGTCCCTGAGCGACCTAGACCTGGCCGAACTGATGCGGCACCCGGACCTCGTCCTCAACTGCGACTCGCTCCACGACATCGAACGCGTCGCCGCGCTCGCGCCCGGACGCCGCATCGGGCTGCGCATCAACCCGGGACTCGGCATCGGTTACCGCCGCAATCGCCTCCTGCGCTACGCCGGCGGCGGTGGCACCAAATTCGGCATCCACCGCGAACAGTTCGCCACCGCGCTGCGCCGCGCCCGTCAGGCGGGCCTCGTGATCGAAGGCCTGCACGTCCACTCCGGCTGCGGCTACCTGACGCCGCAACTGCCGGTGCTCGATCGCATCTTTCAGGCCTGTGAACCCTTCGTCGCCAAGCTACCCCACCTGCGCTACCTCAACATCGGGGGCGGCCTCGGCATCCCGCTCACGGCCGACGACCGCGCGCTCGACCTCGACGCCTGGGCCAAACTCGTGCGCCAACACTGGGCCGGCGCGGCCGACGAGATCTGGTGCGAGCCCGGCGACTACCTGAGCAAGGACGCCGGCGTGCTGGTGCTCGAGGTCAACACCGTCGAAACCAAGGGTCGCACGCTTTATGCTGGGACCAACGGCGGATTTTCCCTTCATCCCGAACCCGCCTTCTATTCCCTTCCGCTTCATCCGGTGACTTGTATTCAACCTTCCGCCCGCACGCCTCTTCGCCCTGTGACCCTGGTGGGCAACATCAACGAGGCGCTCGACGTGCTGCACGCCGGCATCCCCTTCCCTCCTCTGCGCAACGGCGATTTGGTCGCCTTCCTCAATGCCGGCGGCTACGGCGCGGCGATGGCGAGCAACCACTGCCTGCGCGGTGAATTTTCCGAGGTGCTGCTGCCCCCGCGCGCCCGATGAGCGTCGCCAACCCGCAACGCGTCTTGGCGGAACTCACCGCCGAGACCGGTCCCTTGCCGCCCTTGCCGGCGCACGACATCGCCCTGCTCGCCGAGCAGGCGACCGACCCGGCCCAACTGAAACGTTGGCTCAAACGTCACGCCGCCGGCGAACCCCTCGCCCACATCACCGGCGTGCTGCGCTTCCGCGAGTTGGAGCTGCACATCGACAAACGCGCCTACGTGACCGACCCGGAACTCACCCACTTGGTCGACGCGGTGATCGCCGCCGCCGAGGGTTTCACCCGCACCTATGGCCGCCCGCCGCTCATCGCGGAAATCGGCATCGGCTGCGGGTCGCTGGCGCTGAGCATCAAACAACATCTTCCGGCGGTGACGCTGGTGGGGCTCGACATTGATCCGGATCCGCTCGCTGTCGCTGCCGCCAACGCCGAGCGCCTCGGCCTCGACGTCCGGCTGGTGGAGAGCGACCTCTTCGACAGCTGGCCGGAGGACTTGCCCCCACCTGACCTCGTTTACAGCGATCCGCCCTGGGGCGACGACGACACGCTCTACGACCCGGAACGCGGCTCGATCCACTATCACGCCATGCCGCCGATCTCCGCCTACCCGCTCGGCGGCCCCACGGCTCTGCATGAGCTCATCCTGCGCAGTCTGGCCCAACGCGCCTGGTCGACCGAGGTCTGGCTCAATGGCGGCGTCCTGCCCCGACCCCGACTCGAAGCCCTGGGGGAACTGGCCCCGCGCCGCGCGATCCACACACCCGCCGCCGGTCTCTCCCTGCTGCAATGCGGTTTCGGCGCCGCCGCCGACCGGGTGGAGTAGACCGGGCCCCCACGCGCAATCGATCCACTTTTTCCTTTATCGTCCCCCACGGGGCGACGAACTTCTGACCGCCGATCCAGCGCCCTTTTATGGACCTCAATTTTCGGAACAAGTCTGCGTGGGAACACCTTTACTCGTCCACCGACGACGCCATTTGGGGCCGTCAACCGGTGGGTTTTCTCGCCGCCGCCCTGCCGCGCCCCGAAGACCTGCCCCCCACCGGGGCGGTGCTCGACGCGGCCAGCGGCGAAGGCCGCAACCTGCCGGTGCTCGCGCGCTTGGGCCGGCCCTTGGTGGCCTGCGACGCCTCGCCTTCCGCCCTGGCCAAGATCCCCGCCGATTTGCGACCGCACCTGCGCACCCACACCTGCGACCTCGCGCACGTTCCCGAACCCGATGACAGCTTCGCGTTCATCCTCGCCAGCGACGTGATTGAAACCCTGCCGGAGCCGGAACCCGTGCTGCGCGAATTCGCCCGCCTGCTGGCTCCCGGCGGACTCCTGCTCGCCAACATTCCCGGACCCGATGACGGGGTGGCCGGGATCGACATGCAACCCGGGGAGTCCGGCGGCTGGATGTATCAGGAAAAATACTACTTCCGTTTCTACGCACCCGCGGAGTTCGACGCGCTGCTGGAACGCAGCGGTCTGACCACCGTGACGGCTCGCGAACTCGACTGGGAGGAAGAGGCGCACCCCAACTTTCGCACTGAACACCATCACCACCGGAGTCGCATCGTGCTCGCCCGCCGCTCGCTGACCTGAGTTGCCCGCGGCCTGCCCCCCATGAGCGTTCTGCAGAAGTTGATTCCGGTCGAAGCCGGCGAGGGCCCCAAGGTGGTTCGCTTCGCTTTGCTGGGTCTGCTGGTGCAGGCCGGGCTGGCCCTCGGGATGGCGGGAGCGGACTCCCTCTTCCTGGTCAACGTCGGCGCGGAAAAGCTGCCGCACATCTACCTGCTCACCCCGGTGATGATGCTGGCCTACATCCCGACCTATTCCTACCTGCAATCGCGCTGGGGCATCGACCGGGTGTTCGACCTGACCCTCGGCCTGCTCATCGCCGGCGGCGGCGCCCTGGCCTTCGCCTTCCACCGAACCGCCGGCGCCGAGCCCATCCTGTTGTGCTACGCGGCCAAGCTCTACGTCGCGCTGTGGATCGTCGGACTCTACACCTTGCTGTGGAACTTCATCGACGGGTTCTTCGACCTCGTCGATGCCAAGCGGGTGTTCTCGATTTTCGCCGCCGGTTCCGCGATCGGAGCGATTATCGGAGGCTCGTTGGTGGGCCCCATTTCCGAGCGATTTGGCGTGGCGTTGTTGTTTCTCACCTGGTCCGCCACCGCTCTCCTGGCGTGGCCCTTGCTCGCCAACATCCGCCACCGCTTCAAGCGTCTGGACGCCGAGGATGACGACGATGGCGAAGGCGTCGAGACGGGCGAAACTGACTCCCCGCTGGAAGGCTTCCGGGCGCTGTTCGACTCGCGCTACGCCATCGTGCTGACCCTGCTGCTCTTCGGCACCCTCGTCACCGCGACGATCTGCGAATACCAATACATGGGCATCTTCTCGCAGGGACTGGATCAGGCCGAGCTCGCCGGCTTGCTGGGTCGGCTGAACGCGATGGTCAACGTCCTGAACTTCGCCCTCACCCTCTTCTTCTTCAACAAGCTCGTCGCGCGTCTCGGGGTGCCCAACGTCGCGCTCATCCAGCCCATCGCCTACGGCATCGTGTTCACGTGGCTGCTGCTGGACGGCGGGTTCCTTTCCGCCGCCGCCGGCTTCCTCGCCTACCAAGGCATCATGACGGCCATCGACTACAACAACGTGAACCTGTTGTTCTCCGGCCTGCCTGCCGCCCGGCGCAAACAGATCCGCACCTTCATCGAAGGTTTTGGCGAACCCTTCGCCACCGCCACCGCCGGTGTGTTTCTCTTCTTCGCCGGCACCCGGCTTAGCGGGGCCGAACTGTCGATGTGGGGCATTCTCGCCGCCGCGGGCTGTCTCATCCTGGTGTTCATCATCAAAACGGATTTCCCCGCCGCCATTGCCGCCAACCTGCGCCTCGAGTGGTTGGATTTCTCCCGCCGCCACGACACCGCCCTCACCGGCGGCACCCCCGCCGAGGTCGAGCTGGCGCTCGCCAGCGTCGAGTCCGCCGATCCCCGCGAAGCGGCCCTCGCGCTGCGCTTCCTCAGCCTCAACGATCCGGCCCGCGCAGCCCCGGCGCTCATGCGCATGCTGGGGCACCCGAACGCGCTGCACCGCCAACACGCCCGCCCCCTGTTTGACCAAATCATGGCCGACCGCGGCTCCGAGGCGGCGCTCGAGATTCAGCGTTGGCTGGAGAAACAACCGGAGATCGAAAACATTGAGTTGATCGAGGTCCTGGGTCGCCACGGGCTGCTGGCACCCGACCAAGCCAAGGCCCTGCTCATCGCCGCCGAAAAACGCGCGCGCGCCTCCGGGGCCGTCATGCTGTGGCGCAGCGCCGCCCTGCCGGACAACCACCACGCTCTGGCCGAAATCGAACAGCTGCTGACCTCCGATCAGCCCGACCATGTCACCCTCGGCATCGAAACCCTCGGTCTCATGCGCGATGGCAAGTTTGCCTACCGCCTGCGCGATTTTCTCGACCACAAGGAACCGGCCGTCCGGGCCACCGCGCTCCGGGCCATCACGGGCCTGGTCGGGGAAACCGGTCACTCCCTGCTCAGTGACCTGATCGCCTCCCTGGCTTCCGATTCGCCGGAAGATCGCCGCCTGGCCTTTGACGCCATCGAACGCATCGGCGATTCCCAGATCATCCCACAGGTGCTGGAACGCGCCGGCGCATTTCTCCCTGCCGAACGCCGGCGCGCCAAGCGCCTCGTCGTCGAGTTTGGTCCCCGCGCGGTGCCCGTGCTCTCGGCCGTCGCGCAGAGCCCGGGATTCACCATGGCCGCGCGCAGCATCGCCCTGCAGGGCATCGGCAAACTCTCCGCCGCCCAAGTCGACTCGGTCGCGCAACCCCTCATCGAGGCCACGCTCAAACGTTCCTACACCTACCTCGCCAACCACCATACCCTGGCTGCGCTCGCCGACCGAGACCCCAGCTTCGCGGTGCTGACCCGCATCTACCGCGACTTCCCCGCGCTCACCGTCGATATCACGCTCGAGATCCTGACCATCGCCGGTCGTCTGTCCGGACAGGAAGCGCCGATCATTTCCTTCGGCAGCGGCCAGTCCAAGGAACGTGGCTACGCCATCGAAGCCGTGGAACAGGCCTGCACGCGCCGGATCTTCGCCCTGCTGCGTCCCCTCATCGACGGTCGCTCCATTGAGGAGCAAGTGGCCTACGGCCGGGAGGAGGGGCTTATCACGTCCACCGATTCCACCGCCGTGCTGCACCGGGCGCTCACCGCGCGTTTTCCGCTTGAAGCCTCCGCCGCACTCCAAGCCCTGCACCTGAGTGACCCGCAGGTGTCGCGCGAGGCGATCCTCAAACGCCTGCGCACCCAGCCGCAGGCGATGCCCCGTTCGACCTACCTCACCCTGCTCCAACGCGACCAGGGCACCGTCGACCGGCCGACCCCGGTCGAGCTCGTGCATGAGCTGATGCACATCCCCGCACTCGCCGAGGCCCGCTTTCTTCACCACGAGGCGCTCGCCGCCAACCTGCGCCACCTCGCCGCGACGGATGCCCATACCCTGCACCCAGGCGCCACGGCGCCCGACGGTTTTTGGCAGGTGCTCGCCGGCGAGGTGCGCGCCGCCAACGGCAAGGTGCACCGGGCCGGCGAAACCCTCGGCCTCGACGCCTATTTTGCCGGCCAAGCCCTGGCCCCGGCGCTGGTCGCCCAGCCCGGCAGCCGGGTGCTGCATGTGCCGGCGCACGCGATCCGCCACGCGATCGAAACGCACGCCGCCTTCGGTATTCTCATGCTCAAGCGAAAAGTCCGCCCGTGAGGACCACCCGTCGCAAGTTCGCCCTCCGCACCTGGTTCCTCTTGTGCACCCTGCCCGGGCTCGGCCTCCTCACCGTAGCCTATGCGGTGCTCACTTACCGTGGACTGCGGACCACCATCCTCGAGGGATTTGACCGCATGCTCACCGCCGTGTGCACCACCACCGCCGCGTTCATCGACCCCGCGGACCACCGGCGACTGATGGAACCGCCGCACTTCGGCGGATTGGTCTCCGACGATGCCGCGGGCGGCCTTTGGAGCGCCGACCTCGCGCAAAGCAGGTTGGTGCACATCGACAGCGGCACCGGCATCGCCACGTGGACCGACATCGCTCTTCCGCAGGATTTTTCCGTGGTGGCTTCCGGACAGGACCCCGACCACCTGCTGGTCGTCGATGGCGGCACCGGCGTCATCCGGTCCTTCGACCTCGGCACGCGTGAACTCGCGCCCTTTTCCGCGTTCGAACCTCCGCTCCATACCCTCGCCTCCGCCCCCGCCGAAGGCTGGCTGTTCATCGCCGGCCGCGACTTCCTGCGCTACGACTGGTCCACCGCCCAAACCACTGTGCTCGCCGACCTGCCCTTTGCCCCGCGCGACCTCACCTACGACACCGAACGCGGCGTGCTTTGGGCGCTTGATCAAACGGGCAACAACCTCGTCGAAATCGATCCCATCACCGGCGAGATCAAATCACGCCAGACCCTCAACTACGATCCCGATCAGCCCGCCGATCACATCAACCCCAGCGAGCAGGTCCGCCTCACCGCGCTCGATTGGGACCACCAAACCGGGCAATTGTTTGCGACCTCCCACTCCCTGTTCTTGATCGACCGCGACACCGGTTACGTCTCCACCGGCGAACGCCTCCCCGCCTTCGGTCACGAGTTGGCTCCGATCTACCTGCGTTACGTTGCTCCGATGCGCAACCTGCACGCCACCGTGGGCACGCGTTACCTCTACACCCAGGTCGTGTATGACCGCGCCAACCTGCGCTACGGACTCGATGCCTCCATTGGCGAGGACCACACCTCACTGCTGGCGGTCGACGTCGTGCCGGATGAGCTGGTCGAGCCCGTGCACGAGTTGCAGACCACCGGCAAGGTCTACGTCAGCGATGTCCTGGAGTGGGACCAATGGGGGCTGCTCAAGACGGCCTTCGCGCCCATTCGCGATCCGGAAAGCGATGCGGTCGTGGCCATGGCCGGCGCCGACATCGACATCAGCGCGATCGAAACAACCACCCACCGCGCCTTGGTCGTCACCATCGGTGCCGGCGTGCTCCTGATGGTCCTCGCCGGTGTCTTCTCCCTGGGCATCGTCCGCCGCATCACCGCGCCGCTCGACATCATTCGCCAAGCGGCCATGCAGGCGGCGGCCGGCAACTACGCCCAAACCGTTGCGGTCGCTTCGCCGCTCGAACTCCAGCGCGTGGCCCGGGCCTTCACCCAGTCGACCAGCCAACTCAACGCCCTCATCGCCTCCCTTGGAGCCGCCATCCGCGAACGCCAACAGCGACAAAACCGCAACGCCCTCCAGAGCCGCCTGCAAGAGCTCGGCGGTGCCAGCGGCCAACACGGTGCGTGGGCCTGGGGCCCCAGTGCCGGTCTGCATTCACTCGATGCCCTGTGCCACGGCGCCATCCCCGACGGCGCCGCCATGATCGCCTGGTTCCGACCGGCGGACCCCGGCACCCGCCCGGCGGAAACCGCCCAACGCCGTGCCGTGCTGGCCGAGACAGCCCGCGCCCTGCGCGCCCGCCACGCCGCCGACCCGGCCGATCTCGGTGCGGCGCTGGCGCAGGTCTCCCCCGACACCACCTGGCTGCAGTTGACCCAACACGGCACCGATTCACTCGGCACGTCGTCGCCCGTGCGGTGGTTCGAGGCCCGCCTCGGCGATCGCGACCAAGCCCGCGTTTGGATCAGCCCGCCGCCCGCGCAACCATTGCCAGAGCCGGCCGAACGCACCGCCGCTTCGGCCTACCTCCGCTCGCTGCAAACCGCACTGCCTTCGGGGCACTTCATCCTCGTCCATCTGCCGGCATGAAAAAGGACGCGCCCACGATCACCACCCTCCTCGGCCGCACCCTCGCGCTGCGCCGGGTGCCGCCGTTTGACCAATTGACCGAGGAGGAGCTGACGCTGCTCGCCGAGGTCGCCGAACCCCGACAGCTCGCGGCCCATGAGCCGGCCTTTTCCGGCGACCGCCCGTTTACCAGCCTCTGGGTCACGGTGGCCGGCAGCCTCGTGTTCGCCGATGGCACCGCCGCGTCGCCACTCAACGGCCTCCTCGGCCTGCTGCACTCTCAGCCCGGCGAAGCCCTCAACGCTGGTCCGGACGGCGCCGCCATCATCGTGCTCCGGCGCGGCTACGTGTTCACCCTCATGCGGGAGTGTCCGCAATTTGTGCACGCCTTGCTCACCGGACCCGATTTGCCCGGACCCCATCGCACATGACCACCCGCCGCCAGATTCTGCTCTACGTCATGCCGCTTTTCGTCGGCCTGGCCGCGCTCGGCTCGGCGCTGACGGTCTGGCTGCAACTGGCGGCGGAACAAAAGTCTTTCGACACCGAGGCCACCACCGCGGCCGTCGCGATGCGCGAGTTCCTGCCGGTCATTCCCACGGCCACGCCCGGCACGCTCGGCCTCGCCGAACAGGAGGCCTGCGCGGAGGTGTTTGAGCGCCTGCGGCGCGCCGGTCAGCTCGAGCGTATCCTCGTCTTCGATACAGAGGGACGGACGTTGGTTGACACCGGGCACTCCGGCCACGCCCCCCGGGTGGATCCGGCCA
The DNA here is from genome assembly GCF_051209155.1 of Actomonas spartinae. Lineage (NCBI taxonomy): Bacteria > Pseudomonadati > Verrucomicrobiota > Opitutia > Opitutales > Opitutaceae > Actomonas > Actomonas spartinae. The sequence goes on along the minus strand of NZ_JBPJGB010000002.1, from coordinate 841,597 downwards.
GTCCCCTGTCACCGGAAGGCCTGCACCTCGGGATGGTGGGACCAAACGAAGACGGGCAATGGGTGCGCCCCATCCTCGTCGACGCGGGCCGGGGCTTGCGGGTCGGCCTGGAACTCAACGCCAAACTCTACCGGGAACGCCGGGCCGCCATCCTGCGCCATGCCGGTTGGTTGGCCGGTTGGACCCTGCTCGGCGGCCTCGCCGTCTGCGGTGCCCTCGCCTGGCTGATTTCCCATGAATTCAAACGCCTCGGCCACGTCGCCGGAACGCTCGGAGAGTCACAGTTTCCCGATAACGTCGCCGATACCCGCATCAAGGAAGTCGCTGACGTGGGCGACATCCTCAAGGTCATGCACAGCGTGCTGCAAGAGACCTTGGCCAAGACGCGGCGTTCAATTCTGGATCGCGACTTCGGCCGCAACGATCGCGCGCTCGCCACCGTTTTTACCCCGGAGCGCTCCCAACCGGATGACTGGACCCTGGCCGGGATCCGCGGCGTGTTGGTGCGGGTGGGTTCACCCGTCGTGCTGCACCACACCCTCACGCTTCCATCCGGCGGCAACCTCGCCTACCTCGGACTCTTGCCGGATGCCGGTCCGTTGCAGAACCCACTGCGCATTCAGGCAGCCCAGGAATACCTCATCGCAGCTTGCCGCCAATCGGACTGGAAAGCCGCGCTGCAGGACACCCTTGCCACCTTCGGTCTGCGGCACCTGCGCGTGCTGCACTTCGACACCGAGACCTGGACGGCCTGGCAACAAGAAGGCTCGAAGCTGCAAGCGTTGGATCTGCCTGCGGCGACCGGCGCGTTTCTGCCTTTGGCCGAGCTCGCGCCTGAAGATGCTTCCGCGCTGCAGGTCTTTCTGGCCGCCCACCCCGACTCCGCGCTGGACGACGTCGTGCGCGATCTACCCGGCATTCTGCCAGCGACGGCTCCCGGTTTTATCTGGATGATTCAGCGTCATTAACAAACCTTCGCCCTCGCATGCCTCCGGATATCAACAGCTCCCTGATCGCGATTGATCCGTCGACGCTCCGCGCACACCAGATGTTCTTCGCCGGAGCCGCGCTCATGCTCGCCACGCTGCATCTCGGGCTCTTCGCGTTTCAACGGCAACGGCGCGAGAATCTCCTCTGCGCCCTCTTCGCCTTGGCCTTGGGCATCGTCATCTTCGTGAATTTCGAAGCCGGCTTGGACACCGCCACGTTCAGCCTGCCGCTGGCGCAACTCTTTCTCAGCTCCACCGCCATCGCCACCCTCGCCTGGCTGGCTACGCTTCACACGTTGTTGGAGATTCGTCGGTCGAGGCGGCTCACCACTCTGGCCGCGCTCAGCCTGGGAGTCGCGGCCTGGAGCCTGGTGGCGCCCGGCAACCCCGCCTACGTCGCGCTCATCGGCCTGCTAATCCTCGCTTCGGTCGTAGCCGGCTGGTGGATCTTTGAAGGTTGGAAAACCCACGCACCCAGCGCCGGCATTCTGAGCACCGGCATGGCTTTGTTCGCCGGCGCGATCCTTGTGAGCCTGCTCGCCACCCTGGGGATCGGGCCGAGCTTCAATGGCATTGTTTACCTGCCGGCGTATGGAGGTCTGTGCGCGTTGATCTCCCTGTCCCTCATCGTCGCCCGCAACTTCATCGCCGTCTCGGACCGGTTGGCTGCGAAGCTCGTGGAGGTCGAGGACCTGTCCCGCCGCAATCTCGCGGCGGAGAAGGAAAAACAACGCCTCATCACCGACCGCAACCGCGACCTCGAAGCCCTCGTATCGGCCCGCACCGCGGAGCTGCAGGAAGCCAAACAGAAGTCGGACGACCTGCTCTACAACATCCTCCCGGCCGATGCCGCCGATGAGCTGAAGGCCACCGGCCACGCCCGCACTCGCCGCTTCGAGGATGTCACCGTCATCTTCAGCGACTTTCGAGGTTTCACCAACACCGTGGCCACGATGCCGGCCGACCGGCTCATCGCCGAACTCAACGACATCTTCAACCAGTTCGACGACATCATCGACCGCCACGGCCTGCAAAAGATCAAAACGATCGGCGACGCCTACATGGCCGTGGGCGGCATGCCCGAGACTGCCGAGGATGCGCCCATCCGGGCCGTCGATGCCGCCCTCGACATGGCCGCCTGCATCGACGCTCGCAACCGGGACTCAGCCGTAAAATGGCAGATGCGCGTCGGCGTGCACACCGGCGCCGTAGTGGCTGGAGTGATCGGCAAACGCCGTCTCATCTACGACATTTTCGGCGACACCGTGAACATCGCCAGCCGGATGGAGAGCCACGGCGAACCCGGTCGTATCAACCTTTCCGCCTATACCTACGAACGAGTCCGGGCTCGCCACGCCTGCGACTACCGCGGCAAGATCGAGCTCAAGGGCAAAGGCGAGATCGACATGTATCTGGTTTCCCCCCAGCCCATGGCCCCTGCCAAGACCTGACCACGCATCTACCCCCAATCGCGGTCCCCCGTCCCGTCAACTCACCTCCCACGCCAACCTCTGTCATCGTCCCCCCATGAAATCGAAAACCTTCGCCGCCTGCACGGCGCTGCTCACGTTTTTCGCCACCGCACTCACCGCGGATGTGGTTCGCCTCAAGAATGGCGACACCCTCACCGGCAAGATCACCAACCGCGCCAACGGCAAGGTGACCCTCAAGGGTGACCTCTTCGGCGAGATCACCTTCAACGAGGCCGATGTCGTGGCCTTCAAGGTCGGCGAAAACGTCTCCGCGGCCGCTCCGGCCAGCGGCGGTTCCACCGCCAACAACTCCAACTTCCAGGGCCAAAAGGACAATCCGCAGAAACCCGTCTGGACCCGCACCCTCAAAGTCGGCGGCAACTACGTCAGCCCGACCTACATTCAGGGCCAGATCCCCAACACCCCGGCCGGCACCACCGGCGCGGCCCTCGGTCTGCCCGGCAAGGTTCTCGGCGTGCAAGCCAGCGCCTCCTTCATGCGCGCGACCTTGTCCGATGTGCATGCCCTCGACCTCGCCTACAACTACGTCGACTACGAGCCGGCCGGCACCCAGACCGACAACTACTCGGCCACCTTCATGTGGAATCACAAACTGAGCGACCGCAGCTACACCGTCAGCCGCACCTCCTACAGCGTCGACCAGATCAAGAACATCGACTACTCCGCCCTGCAGATGTTCGGCGTGGGCTACAAGGTGATCGACGAGCAGCAGCTCAAGTTCGACATCGTGCCCGGCCTCGTCGCCCTGCAGGAGAAGAAAGGCACGGTGAACGACGGCGACCTGCAGGTCGGCGGCGGCTTCCTGCAGAACCTCGTCTTCTACCCGCATGCCGCCGCCTCCATCGAACAACGCCTGCTCTTCCGCCAGAGCTTTGAGGACTCCGATGTTTACCTCGTCGACGCCTACCTCGGCTTCAAGGGCATGCTCTCCGCCAAACTCGGCGTTTCCGTGGGCCTCACCTACACCTACGACAACTCGCTCGGCCCGGTAAGCTTCCCCTTCGGCGGCACCACCGTCACGATCGACGCCCAGAAGAAGGATTCGCTCACGATCACCTCGGGCTTCGAATACAAGTTCTGAGCCGCGCGACCCCGCGCCCGTATCACCTTTTTCATGACACGCCGGGTTTGCAACCCCGGCGTTTTTCTTTTTTTTGGGGGCGGCGTCAGGCCCCCGGCGCCAGCCCGATCATCCGGTTGCCCCACAGCTCGCGCAGCTCGGCGACCACCTCCGCCCGGGCTTCCGGGGGGAGGTCCACTCGGTCCATCAAGGCCCCCAGGGTCATCGCGCCATCGGCCATGCCGAGCAACCGGTAGACCGACTCCGACACGTTGAAGCGCTTGCCGTGGTGGTAGGTGTGTCGGATTTGCCGGCGCCACCCGCTCTCGGTCGGTGAGGTCCAATGGCGCTCTTCATGCAACGCCACCATCAGCGGCAGCGAAGGCACGAGAGCCAGCCAGGCCGACAGGTCCGGCGCGGGCTCACGCTTGCACACCAACCAGTCGCCCACCACCAGCGCGTTCAGGTCGGTCGTCAGAAAACAGGTCACCGCTTCAGCCACCGTCTCCACGATCGGCTCCGCGTGGTTGTTGAAGGAGGTGTTCAGCACCATCGGCACTCCCGTGCGGTCGCCGAAAGCGCGGATGAGCTCCCAATAGCGCGCGTTCGTATACCGGGTCACCGTCTGCACGCGCGCGGTCCCGTCCACGTGCGTGATCGCACCGAGCAACTCGCGACATTCCGGCCGCACGTCGAGGATCACACTCATCGTCGGAAAATCCTTCTGCGTCGCCGTCGTCACAAAGTAGTCGTCGACGTGCTCCCGCAGGACCGATGGTGCGAACGGCCGGTAGGCTTCGCGCTTCTTCACCATCATGTTGATGATGTCCTTGTTCTCCGCCGGTCGCGGATCGGCGATGATGCTGCGGTTGCCCAGCGCGCGCGGGCCAAACTCCGACCGCCCCTGCACCCAGCCGATGACTTGGCGTTCGGCCAACAGATCCGCCGTGCGCGCAACGATGTCGTCGCAGCGTTCAAGCGTGACCAGCGACTCCCATCCGCGCAGTTGCGGCTCGATCTCCGCATTCCCGCCGATGTCGCTGCCCAGGAACACATGCCGCAGCGGTTGCACCGGTGAGGTCGGCGCCAGCGCCAACTGCACCGCCAGCGCCGCCCCCAGCGCGCAGCCCGCGTCGTGCGCCGCCGGCTGCACGTAGAGTTCCTCAAAACCGCCTTCATAAAGCACGCGGCCGTTCATCGAACAGTTGTGGGCCACGCCGCCGGCCAAGCACAGCCGGCGGTGGCCGGTCTGCTCCCGAAAGTGTTTCAGCACATGCAGACCGATCACCTCGACCGCCTCCTGCAAGGCCGCCGCGATGTGCTGGTGTTGCTCGGTGAACGGGTCGCCTTTGCGCCGCGGCTGCGCGATTTGAAACAGCGCTGAAATCCGTCCGAGATGGAGACGGTAATCGCCGTCCGGCAGCAGGTCGTAGAAGGTGCCAAACAGCGCGCGGTAGCGCGCCGGGTCGCCGTAGGGCGCCATGCCCATCACCTTGTATTCGTCGAACATCTCGTAACCGAGAAACCGGATGACATCGCGGTAAAGGTAACCCAGCGAGTGCTGCTCGGGGTAGCGGTGCAGTGGTGTCAGGCTGCGGCCCCGTCCGTCATAAACCACCCCGGCGATGCCCTCCCCCTGGCCGTCGAGCGTCACCACCAGCGCTTCGTCGAATCCCGACCCCGCCAACGCACTCACGGCGTGCGCGGTGTGGTGATCGACGAAGTGAATCCTTTGCGGGTCGATCTCCGCGCCCATCTCATCGCGCACCAGCCGCTGCACCATCGCCCGCGGAGTCAGCAGTTCGCGTTGCGTCAGATCGCCGAGATGCAGCGACTCGAGGACGCGTTTCACGTAGGGCTCGGTCGCATAGAACACGATCGCATCGAGATCGCCCACACCGATGCCGGCCGTTTCGAGACAAAACCGCAGCGCGCGGTGCGGGCGCTTGTTGGAGTGTTTGATGCGATTGAGCCGCTCCTCCTCGATCGCCGCCACCACCTCGCCGTCGCGCACCAACACCGCGGCGGCGTCATGGATAAAGTCATACGGCAGCGCGTGCGCCTCGCTGTGAATCGGATCGAGTCCGCCGGTGAAGCCAAGCACCCACATGGTTCAGGCTCCCGTTTGGTTCAGCCACGCCACGAAAGCCTCGGGCAGGGGTTTGCGCTCCAGTGTCTGCAGGTCGATCGCAACGTGATCGGTGAAGGCGACCGCCACCAGCTTGTTGCCCGCGCCGGCGTTGAGGACGCGGTAGTTCAGCGTGAAGCTGTCCGGGCCCGAGACTTTGCGCGTGAACTCCACCCGCACGCGGTCCCCGCTCTGCAGCGGACCAAGGAACTGCGACTGACACTTCGCGATCGGGATGAGCAACTGGTGGGCGGCAAACAGGCTGCGCAGCTCCAGTCCCGCCGCTGCCACGCTCGCCTCGTAGGCTTCGTGGCAGATCGACAGGTAGTTGGAGAAGTAAACAAAGCCCGCGCCGTCGACATCGGCGAAACGGATCTGGCGTTCGTAAGAGGCACTCATGGCAACAGGGATTGAGGGAGCTGGGTTCAGGCTTGCGCGGCTTCGATGGCAAGGGCGAGTTCCGCCACCGTCGGACCTTCATAGAGCGCGGAGGAGGCCAAGTTGACGCCAAACTCCTTCTTCACCCGCGAAACGAGTTGCACGCCGATCAGGGAGTCGCCGCCCAACTCGAAGAAATTGTCTTCGACGCCCACCTGCTCGATGCCGAGCAGACTCTGCCAAATCTCGGCCAAGTCCGTTTCCAGCGGCGAACGGGGTTCCACATAGGCGTTGCCCAGGGCCGGTCGCGGATAGCGTTTGCGCGCCGCCGGCTTCGGGGCCGCGGCGGCCGCACTCGGCTCGGGGGGCGGCGCCGCCGTCTGCCCGCGGCCTCGCACGTGATCGATGATCGGCTGCAGCGGTCGCGGCGACACCACCAGCTGCGCGCCCCCGGCCGCCAGGATGCGCTCGAGCGCATCGATGCCTTCGGTTGGTTTGATGGAGTCGGCCGTCGCGCTGCCCAGGCCGCCGTCCGCCATCGTCGCATCGACACCGGCGAGGGTTTCCGCGACCGCGGGCGGGGTAATGGCCAAGACCAGTTTGCCGATATGCCGCGCGCCCGCCATGGTTTGGAAAGCTTCACCCACGTCGGTGATCGGAAAGACTTCCGTCGGCAGCGGGCGGAACTGCCCGGCCGCAAAGTAACCCATGATCTCATCCAGCATGGAACGAATGTAGTCGGGCCGCTGCAGCATCAGCGGTCCCAGCTCGATCGCGAGGAAGGACAAATTGTTGGCGAAGGGGCGCAGACCCAACTGGCTGTTTTGGTAAATGTCGCGCGCGCCGATTTCCACGAAGCGCCCGAACTGCCGGAGCACCCCGAGTCCCTTCGGGATGAATTCGCCCGAGAGCGAGTTGAGCACGACGTCGACGCCTTCGCCGTTGGTCGCCGCCATGACGTCGTCCGCAAACGAGAGCGAGCGGGAGTCAAAGACGTGCTCGACGCCCAGCGACTTCACATAGTCGCGCTTCTGTGGACTGCCGGCGGTCGCGTAAACCTCCGCCCCCACGCGCTGCGCACACTGGATGGCCGCGAGACCTACTCCGCCAGCCGCGGCGTGAATGAGCACCCGCTCACCTTTGGCGAGACGTCCCTGCACCTGCAGGGCGTAGTGCGCGGTGAGGAAGACCAACGGGATCGTGGCCGCGTCTTCAAAGGACAGGCCGGGCGCCAAGGGCGCCGCCGCGTTGGCGGCCACGGTCACGTATCCACTAAAGCACTTCGCGCCCATCAGGATCACCCGGTCGCCCGGTTTGAACTCCGTCACGTTCGGGCCCACCCGCACGATGGTGCCGGCGCCTTCGCCGCCAAATCCCTGGGCGAGACCGGCGTCGTGTTCGGAGGACAACATGCCCAACGCGCGCAGGACGTCCTTGAAGTTGAGGCCGCCGGCGTGGACTTGGATTTCAATCTCGCCCGCGCCCGGCGCGACCCGCTCGCTCGGCTCCAAGGCCAGCGTGTCGAGCTGACCAAGCGCCGCCATGTTGACCTGAAAGTTCTCCGCCCCCGGGAGGAAAGGAAAACGGTCGACCGGTTTCGCCGCCGCCGCATCCTGGCCGCCGCTGGCCGCACTCACACTGGTCGCGTCGACCCGCTTCAACAGGTAGTCCTCCATCACGACCAGTTCGCGACCGTTCGGATCGAAGAGTTGCACCGAGAAGTTGGCCGTCGGACGGCCGCTCAACAGGTCATCGTGCTGCTGGATGTAGCTGCTGATCTGCGGCGTGAGCGGACCGTAGACCCGCACCGAACCATGCGAGAACGGGATGTAGACGCTCGAGGTTTTGAAGGGGAAGAACGAGGTAAGGTCGACGAGGCCCGGGTGCAGCGGGAAATCCTTGAGGTCGTCGACGAAATCGGTCCCCAGGCGCTGTCGGGCGATGCCTTCGCGTTCGCCGAGCTTCACCCAATCGGGCGTCATCCAACGCGGTCCCACCCGCAAGTGCGCGGCCTGGTCGACCATCTTGCCCGGTTCGATCTGGTCGGCGGCATTGACCTCGATGAAGTCGGCCGTGCAGCGCGCTTCGATCGCGGCCACGTCGACCTGCTTTGCCGGTTCGCTCGTGCCCGCGGCGAGGTGGCCCCGTGAGTGCTCGAGCCAGTCATCGTCGCCGCCACCGGGCGGCCGGCTCTTGATCACAAAATCGTAGCCGTCCTCGGCCTGGGTCAGCACCACGTGCAGTGATCGGGTCTGGCCCGGCTCCACCGAGAAGGTCGCCAGGATGAACATGTCGGAGAAGGTATAGCTCTCCGCCTCGACGTGACGGGCGAACGCCGCCCGGGCGATCTCCAGATACGCGGTGCCCGGCAGCGTGGGTTTACCGTAGAGTTCGTGATCGGTGATCAACCACGGACCCGCCGTGGAAAACTCCGCAATGTAGTGCAGCTCGTCGCCGTGCGCGCGCATCCGCTGGAAGAGCGGGTGCTCGATCTCTTCAAACGCGGCCGCTTGTTGCAGCGCCTTGGCCGCGTTGGGTCGGGCGACGGTTTCCACCGCCATGCCGACTTCGGCCCAGGCATCCCAGTTGATCGACAGGGTCGGCGGCGCACCGGCCTGAGTCGCCGCCGCGGCGGCCATCACATCGAGACAGGAATTGGCGCCGCAGTAGTCAACCTGGCCAAAGCCACCCACCACCGCCGCGATCGACGAATAGTGCACCACGAAGTCCGGCTGCTCCTCGCCGAGGGCGGCCGCGAGGACGAGTGCGCCCTTGATCTTGGCCTCGATCACCTTGGCGGCGACCGCCCGCTCCTTGAGTTGAATGATGCCGTCACCCGCCACGCCGGCGGCGTGCATCACACCGTCGATGCGACCGAATTTCTCCCGCGCCGTCGCCACCGCCGATTGCATCGCCGGCAGGTCGGTGGTGTCGGCCGTGAGCAGCAACACCTCCGCGCCGCTGGCCTCCAGCGACCGCACGGCGGCGATGCGGCGGGAAACGCGGTCGGTCTGGCCATGGGCTTCGACCCAGGCATCCCACTCCGCCGGCGCCGGCAAGGGCGATCGGTTGGTGAGAACCAGGCGGGCGTTGACCTTGCGGGCCAGCCAGTCAGCCACCTTGAGGCCGATGCCTCCCAGGCCGCCGGTGATCAGGTATACGCCGTTGGTGCGCAGCAGCGGAATCTCCGCGCCCGGCGCATCCAAACGCCGCGGCGCAAAGGTCTGCACAAATCGTTCGGCCCCGCGCCACGCCACCACCGGTTCGGTCGGCACCGCACCCAGTTCGGCAACAACCGCGTCGGCGATCTCGTCAACGCTGCCCGCCGCGTCGATCGCCACGCTGGCGATATCGGGGTATTCCTGCGCGATCACCTTCGCCGGACCGATCAACGTCGCGCGCTCCGGCGCCACGATCGCCTCGCCCTGCACGCTCTGCAGTTGCGTGGAGAGGATGCCGAGCCGGACCGGCTCGGAGAGGTTTTCGTCGCCGAGCGTCTTGGCCAATTGCAGCAGGCTGAAAAAGCCACGGTCCTGCGTGGCCGTGAACGTATCCAACGGATCGCCATCATGCGGCGTCGCGCTCCACGCCTGCACGATCGTGTGCGGCAGGCGCTTCTCCCCGCGCAGCAAGGTGAACAAGGTCGTATAGTCCTCCGCGTTGGCCGGATTGATGGCATAGTGCCCGTCGGCCACCAATGAAAACGCGTCGCCGGTTTCCACCACCGTCGCCTGGCCGCCGGCGGCCTCGATCCGGGCGAGCAGCGCCGAACGCAGTTCGCCCGGCTCCGCCAACACCAACCACGCCGGACTCGCGGGCGTGGCCGCCGCGCCCACCGGCGTCGCCGTCCATTCCGGCGCATAAAACCAATCGGCCAAATCGGCCTGCCGTTGAAAAGCAACCGGCGCCGCCGTCGCACTGGCGGCCGCCGGCAGCGCCACCGGCTCCACCTTCTTCGCCTGCACCCAATACGGCTGACGCTCGAAGGGATAGGTCGGCAGGGCGACGCGCCTGCGTCGTTCCGCGCCCGTGAAACCCGCCCAGTCGATGGTCACGCCACCGATCCAGAGTCGGCCCAGCGCCGTCAGGATAAAGAGATCGTCGGGCGTCTTTTCCTGCGGGTGGCGCAACGAGGTCACCGGCGCGAGGGCCGCGCCGATTTCGGGTCGTTGGCGCGCGAGTGAACTGAGGGTGCGACCAGGGCCGACCTCGAGTCCGAGCCGGACGCCGTCCTTGAGCAGCTCGCCCACGCCATCGGTGAAACGCACCGCGCCCCGCAGATGTTGCGCCCAGTAGGCCGGGGCGGTTGCCTGCTCGGCGGTGATCCAAGTTCCGGTGAGATTGGACACGTAGGGAATCTGCGGCGCCGCGCGCGACACCTCGGCCACCCGCGACGTGAACTCCGCCAGGATTGGATCCATCATGCCGGAATGAAACGCGTGCGAGGTCTGCAGACGTCGCGCCTGCACGCCCTGCTCGGCGAGTTGAGCCTCCAGCGCATCGATCGCGGCAAACGGCCCCGACGCCACACACGAACCCGGTGCGTTGATCGCCGCCACCGCCACGTCTTCACCGAGGTGCGGCTGCAGTTCGTCCTCGGTCAGCGGCACCGCCAGCATCGCGCCGGCCGGCATGCTTTGCATCAGGCGACCGCGCGCCGCGACCAAAGCGAGGGCATCCTCCACGCTGAACACACCCGCCAGTGTCGCGGCGACGTATTCGCCGATGCTGTGGCCGATCATGGCCTCGGGCTGCACGCCCCAGCTGCGCCACAACTGGGCCAGCGCATACTCAATCACGAAGAGGGCCGGCTGGGTGAGCGCGGTCTGTTTGAGCTGTTCCGCCGCCGCCTCGACGTCACCACCCTCTGGATACAGCACCGAGCGCAGGTCGAGATCGAGGTGCGGCTGCAGCAGCTCGGCACAACGATCCACCTCGGCCCGAAACACCGGCTCGGTGGCGTAAAGGTCACGGCCCATGCCGACGTATTGCGAACCCTGTCCGGTGAAGAGAAAGGCCACCGGCCGGCGGGGCTTGCCGCCGCCCACCGCGCTCATGCCCATGCGCTGATCCTGCAACGCGGCGACGATCTCGCCCGCGTCGCGCCCCACCGCGATGCGGCGATGGCCAAAAACCTTGCGGCCGTGCTGCAGCGTGAAGGCGACATCGGCCAGCGGCGCGTCCGGATTCTGATTGAGGAATTTGACGAGCTGGTCGGTCGCCGCGCCGAGCGAGGCTTCCGACCGCGCGGACACCACCACGAGCTGCGCGGCCCGCGACGGCCCGGAGGGTTCGGTCACCGGGGGCTCTTCCACCACCGCGTGCGCGTTGGTGCCGCCCACACCGAGCGACGCCACCAGCGCGCGACGCGGCACCTCGTCGGTGCGCTCCCACGGCGAGAGCTTGGTGTTCACAAAGAACGGGCTGCTCGGGAAATCGATCTTCGGATTCGGGTTGGTGTAATGCAGCGAGGGCGGAATGAGCCCTTCGCGCACGACCAGCGACGCCTTCATCAGGCCCGCCACGCCGGCCGCCCGGTCAAGGTGGCCAAAATTCGTCTTGGCCGATCCCAGCGCACAATACTGGCGCCGCTTCGCGCCGGCGGCATCGAAGGCCTGCGTGAGCGCCGACACCTCGATCGGGTCCCCGACCAGCGTCGCGGTGCCGTGCGCTTCAACGAAACCGATCGTTTCCGGATCGATCGCCGCCCGTTCCAGCGCCGCGCCGATCGACTCGACCTGCCCCTTCACACTCGGCGCGGTGTAACCGGCCTTGACCGATCCGTCGTTATTGATGGCCGAGCCACGGATGACCGCGTGAATGAAATCGCCGTCGGCGATCGCCCGGTCGAGGCGCTTGAGCACCACCACCCCGACGCCGTTGCCAAACACCGTGCCGCTCGCCTGCGCATCAAAGGTGCGGCAATGGCCGTCCTGCGATTTGATGCTGCCCTCCTCATAGGAGTAACCCGACACCACTTCGTTGTTCAACGACACGCCGCCGGCCAACACCATCTCGCAATCGCCGGCCAGGATGCTCTGGCAGCCAAGGTGCACGCCCACCAACGAAGTCGAGCAATAGGTCTGCACCGTCACGCTCGGCCCGGTGAGGTTGAGCTTGTAGGAAATGATCGTGGCCAACGAATCGCGGTCGTTGAACAGGGTGAGCGCCGAGATGCCGCCCTGCCCCGCCAGCAGGTCGTCCATCTGGGGCATGAGGTTGGCCATGAAATAATTGCTCAGGTTGGCGCCCATGAAGACGCCGATGCGGCCATCAAATCGCTCCGCGTCATACCCCGCATCCTCCAGCGCCTGCCAGGAACACTCCAACATGAGGCGGATTTGCGGATCCATCACCTCGGCCTCGTGCGGAGTAAAACCAAAGAAGGCCGGATCAAAGCCCGCCGTGTCTCCGACGTGCGGATTGGCGCGCACAAAGTTGGCGCTCCGGACCAGTTCCGGCGGGTAACCCGCCTCGATCATCTCCTCGGGGGTGAAGTAGCTGATCGACTCCACGCCGTTGCGCAGGTTCTGCCAAAACTCCGCCAAGGTCGTGGCACCCGGGTAGCGCAGTTGCAGGCCGACGATGGCGATGTGTTTTTGAGGATCCAGGGAGGATGCCGAAGGGGTCTTCATAGGCAGTCAGAAAGGCGAGGAAGTGTTAGCAAGGGGGCCATCGCGGGCGGGGCCAAGACGGAACAAGTCACGATGTGGCGTCACCGCGCGCCGCCGCGCGTTCGGCGGCGACCAGCGGAGCGAGCCCCCGCGGGGTCGGTTGGTCGTAGAATACCGTCACCGCCAGCGAAACCCCGGGGTCGCGACGGAGGGCAGCGATGGCCTGCATCGCCGTAAGCGAGTCACCGCCCAGTTCGAAGAAATTGTCGTCCGCCCCGACCTGCTCCAGCCCGAGCACCTGCGCCCATTGCGCCGCCAGGGTCGCCTCCAGGCCCGCCGCCGGAGCCACGTATTCGGTCGTGAGCGCGGGTCGGGGGTAACGCGGCCCCGCGGCCGACGCCTCCCCCGCCGCCGGCGCCGTGGTCGCGGCCTGCAAACGTTCCAGCCGGTCGGGCAACCGCGCGGTCGACAGGATCACGTTGCCCCGCGCCGCCGCGAGCACGCGCAGCAAGGCTTCGCCGCCCTCGTCGGGCCGGATCGCCAGATCGGTCGCGGCCGCCTCGCTCGCGCCCATGCCGACGTCGCTCCAAAGGTCCCAGTTGATCGCGATGGCCCGCGTGCCGGCGGCGGTCAGGACCTGCGCCGCCGCATCCAGATAGGCGTTGGCCGCCACGTAGTCGCTCTGTCCGGCGCTGCCAGACCACACCGCCAGCGAAGAACACAGGACGGCGAACTCCGGTTTCAACCCGTCCTCCGTCAGCACCGTGCTCAAGGCGACCACCGCGTCGACCTTGGGCGCAAACACCGCCGCCGCTTCGGCCGGGGTTTTGCGCGCCGCAATCGTCCGGCCGGGCACCCCCGCCGCGTGCACGATGCCGTCCACCCGCCCCCAGCGTGCCTGCGCCGCCGCGAAGACGTCGCGCCAACCCGCCGGCGTCGCGATATCCGCCGCGACCGCGAGGACCTCGGCCCCCGCGCGCTGCAAGGCCGCCACAGCCGCATCCTGTCCCGCTCCGCCGCGCCGGCTCACCAACACGAGACGCGCCTGCACCCGCCGAGCCAGGGCCATGGCGATCGCCTGGCCCACCCCGCCGAAGCCACCGGTGATGACCACCACCGCTCGCGACGGGAGCGGGGCAGCTGGCACCTCCGGCAAGGGCAAGGGCTCAAAATGCGGCACCCAGCGAGATTGTGCCCGCCACGCCACCAGGCGCGCACCGTCCGCCTGGGTAAATTCGTCGGCCAGCTGCGTCGCCGCCGTGGTGACATCGATGTCCGCCGCGAAATCGGCCACCCGCACATCCAGCATCGGCAGCTCCACGGGCAGCACCTGCGCCAAACCCAGCGCCAAGGCGCCCGCCGGTTGCACCGCGTCGGATCGCAGCACGCGTTGAGCGCCGCAGGTCGGCACCACCATTCGCAAGGGGTCCGTCACACCGTGTTCGACCAGGGCCTGCACCAAGGCCATGCCATCGTGGAACGCCGCCGTCGCCTGCTCGGCCGTGCGTGCGTCGACAACGTTGTGCCACGCGATCCCCGCCAGCCGTCGACCATCCTGAATCGCCGCCGCCAACACCTCCGTCCAAGCTTGTCGCGCTGCGCGCACGACCACGGTGCGTCCCTCCGCGCGCCAACGTTCCACCAGCGCCGTGCCCCAGCCCTGTGCATCGGTCGACACGATCCAACTCGCATTCGCCGGCAACGCGGGCTCAGCTTCGTCCCACTCGGCCTGTTTCCAGCGCGGCGTGTAAGCCCAGCGCTCCAAGGGTTCGCGCCGCTCGCCCGGCCCGGTTGCGGACATGGCCGGCGGCGCCGGCTCCAGCCAGAAGCGTTGGCGCTCGAATGCATAGGTCGGCAAGGCACATCGTCGGGTCGGCTCCGCGCCCCGGAATGTTCGCCAATCCACCGGCACGCCCGCCATCCACAAACGGCCCAGGGTGCCAAAGAGGGTGGCCTCCTCCGACTTGCGCTCGCGCACATCGGGCAAGGTCGCCCACACGCTGCGCGCGTCGCCCGCATCCAGATTGGGGCGCAATAAACCGGCGAGGATGCGACCGGGACCGACCTCGACGAAGACACGGTTGGGCTCCTTGGCGAGTTCGCGCATCCCGTCTCCGAAATACACGGTCTGCCGCAACTGCCGCGCCCAGTAGCTTGGATCGGTCGCCTCCGCCGCGGTGATCCAGCGCCCCGTCACGTTGGAGATGAAGGGAATCTGCGGGGCATGATAGGTCAGCTGGCGGGCTTCCGCGAGGAAGGGCGCCACCACCGGCTCCATCAGATGCGACTGAAAGGCATGCGAGGTCGGCAACACCCGCGCCGGCACGCCGCGTTCGCGCAAGGTGTCCTCCAAGCGCGCGATTTCACCAGGCGTGCCCGCGACCACGCAGGCGCGCGGTCCGTTCACGATGGCCAGCGACACCGTCAGCGGCAGCAAGGGTTTCACTTCCGCCGGCGGCAGGCTCACCGCCAGCAAGGCTCCTCGCGGCAGGGCCTGCATCAGGCGCCCGCGCACGGCGACCATCCGCACCGCATCCTCCAGCGACAACACGCCGGCCACCGCGGCCGCTGTGACTTCGCCCAAACTGTGCCCCAACAACGCCGCCGGTTCGACACCCCAGGCCCGCCAGATCTCCGCCAAGGACCACTCGATCGCGAACAGAGCCGGTTGCGCCAGATCGGTCGCCTGCAACCTTGCCTCGGCCTCCGCCGCCGGCGTGGCCGCGTCCGAATGCACCACCGCGCGCAGGTCCCGCTGCAGCAAGGGCTGAAACAGCGCCGCGCAGCGATCGAAGGCGTCGCGGAAGATCGGCTCCGTGGCGTAGAGTTCGCGCCCCATGCCGACAGCTTGCGCACCTTGACCGGGGAATAAGAACGCGACTTCGCGGCTGCCCGGTTTCAGCACCCCCGTGGCCACCCGGGCCGCGTCACCCTGCACGAGCGCCGCCCGCGCATCCGCCGCATCCCGGGCCACGACCACTCGCCGGTGTTCAAAGGCCCGCCGCCCTTCGCGCAGAGTCTGCGCCACGGTCGCCAGGTCCGGCGTGTCATCCGCACCCAGCGCGGTCTCCAAGCGGGCGGTCGCCGCCTGCAAGGCCGCTTCCGTTCGCGCCGAAAGCACCAGCACTTCGCGGGTGCGGGTGCGGCTCGGCGACAACGCCTCCACGCGGACAGCGGGCGCTTCCTCAAGGATCAGGTGGGCGTTGGTGCCGCCGACGCCGAACGCGCTCACGCCGGCGCGACGCGGTTGCCCGTCGGCCGACACCGACCAGGGACGCAGGGCCGCGTTCACCACAAAGGGACTCTGGGCAAAATCGATCTTGGGATTCGGCTTCTCAAAATGCAGCGAAGCCGGCAACTCGCGGTGCCGCAGTGCGAGCACGGTTTTGATCAAACCGGCGATTCCCGCCGCGGCGTCGAGGTGACCGATGTTGGTCTTCACCGAACCAATCGCGCAGTAGCCGCGGCGGTCGGTCGTCTCGCGGAACGCTTGGGTCAGCGCCGCGATTTCGATGGGGTCACCCAGCGGGGTCGCGGTGCCATGCGCTTCGACGTAGCTGATGTCCGCCGCCGAGACCCCCGCGTTCGCCAGCGCCTCGGCGATGACCTCGGCCTGGCCGCGCACCGCCGGTGCGGTGAAGGCGGCCTTGACCGCCCCGTCATTGTTGATCGCCGATCCCTTGATCACCGCGAGGATCGGATCACCGTCTCGTTGGGCGTCCGCCAGCCGCCGCAACACCACCGCGCCCACTCCGCTGCCAAAAATCGTCCCTCGCGCCCGCGCATCAAAGGTGCGGCAATGCCCGTCCGGCGAGGCGACGCCTTCCGGCGCATAGAGATAACCGGTGTTCTGCGGCAGACTCACACTCACTCCGCCGGCCACCGCCGCGTCGCACTCCAGATTGAGCAGGCTCTGCGCCGCCACATGCACCGCCACCAGCGATCCCGAACAGGCGGTCTGCAACGTGAAGGCCGGGCCACCCAGGTTGAGTTTATAGCTCACGCGCGTGGTGAGGTTGTCCGCAAAGTTACCCGTGCCCAGCGCCGCCCCCGCCTCCGCCGCCCGCGGGTGCCCGTTGAGGTGATGCAGCAGGTAGGAACTCGTCGACGTCGCGCCAAACACGCCCACCAACCCCGCGAAGGTCTCCGGCACGAGCGTCGCTCTTTCCAGCGCCTCGTGCGCGATTTCAAGGAAGAGGCGCTGTTGCGGATCCATCACCTCCGCCTCGCGCGGCGGGATGCCAAAAAAGGCGGCGTCGAACTGATCCACCTCCGCCAAAACCGGGCGCGCCTTCACGTAGTTGGGATCACGCAACAAGTCCGCGCTCACTCCGGCCGCGCGCAACTCCGCGTCCGTGAAGCGATGGATCGACTCCACCCCGCCACGCAGGTTGGTCCAAAACGTCTCCACGTCCGGTGCGCCTGGAAACCGACCGGCCACTGCGGTGATGGCAATCGCATTGGGATCGATCGCCGCACTCATGACTCACCTCCCCGTTCCAACTCGCGCAAACGCCGGCGGCGGGCGCCCCTCCGCACCGGCACCACGTCCGCGCCTTCGTCGGTCGCCGCTGTCCGAGGTGCGGGCGAGGTTGCCGGCGGCGTCAGTTTACCGGCCACCTCCGCCACGGTCGGCGCATCGAGAAAGGCCGCGACACTGAGCTCCGCACCAAACGTGTGGTTGATGCGCGCCACCAACTGCACCGCGATCAGCGAGTCGCCACCCGCCTCGAAGAAATTCTGCTGCAAACTCGCCGGCGCCTGCCCCACCGCCTCTTCCCACAACCCGGCCAGACGACGCTCGGTTTCCGCGCGCGACCAAGCCGGCTTCTCCGCCGCGACCGGCGCCGCCGGCTGTCCCGCGCTCGCCGTCCCGCGCAAGGTCACCGCCCACACGCCCGGTTCGCCCCGGGCCACCAGCCGTTCGATCACGTCACGTCCCACCGCGCCGTTCAACTCCGCCCCGGCGCCGACCGCGCCCCAGGCAATGCTGATCCACCCCGACGACGCTTCGGCCTCAATCGCCGCGTCCATCGCGGCGTTGGCGGCCGCATACGCGGCCAGGCCCGCGCCTCCCACCACCGTGACCAAGGAGGAAATCGCGACGCGAAAATCGAGCTCCCGCTCCGCCGTCGCCGCCGCCAGGGCTCGCCAGCCCTCGAGCTTCGCCCGACACAACAATTCGATCTGTGCGGCCGTTGTTTCGCCCAACGCCGGCACCACCGATTCCGCCCCCGTGAGACCCGCCGCGTGCACGACGCCGTGCACCGCTCCCCAGCGTTGCACCACGTCATCCAGCATCCGGCGCATCGCCGCCGCATCGGCCACATCGGCCGCCACCGCCATGACCTCCGCTCCCGCCGCCTCCAACGCCGCCACCCGCTCCGGCGCCGCGGCCGCGCCGCGGCGGCCCAGCAAAACCAGACGCGCCTGCCAGCCCTGCGCCAGCTCCTCCGCCAACGCCAAGCCCAGTCGACCAAAACCGCCGGTGATCACATAGACCCCGCGCTCGCGCCATACCGGCTTTGCTTCGACCATCGCCACCGGCACGGTCGACCAGCGGGGCAACCATGTCCGGCCCTCCGTATCCATCATCTGGATATCCAGGTCCGGCACCTCGCGCTGCAGCGAAGGAATCACGCCGGCCAGGGCGAGCAGATCGGCCCGCGCGGCCCGGTCAAAGGCCACGCCCAGCCGGCGGGCTCCACCGGCGACCGCTTGCGCCAGCGTGCTCACCACCGCGGGGAAGGACTCGTCCGCCAGGGTCAACATTAGCTCGGGTGTGCCGCCCCGGCCGCCACGCCGCCACGCCAGTTGCTGAAACTCAGGTCCGCGCTCGGTGCTCCGCGCGGCTGGCACCGCCGCCGGGGCCGCTTCGATCCAATGGCGATCCCGCGCAAAAGGATAAGTCGGCAGCGCCATGCGACGACCTCCCGCCAGCACACTCTCCGGCCAGGCCGCAGTCGTGCCCTCACGCCAGGCACGCAACTCCGCCGGCAGCGTCGCGGGATCGGCTTCGGTGCCGGATTCCAACGCGGCCACGGCCGCCTCGATTGAATCAACCCGCACCAACCAACGCTCCGCCCAGGCCCGGCGACCGCGTTGCAGAGTCGTCGCCACATCGGCCAGCTGCGTCCCGACCGGCGGTTGCGCCAACCAGGCGGCGAGCTGCGCCCGTTGTCGGGCCAAAGCCTCCGGCGTGCGCGCCGCCAGCGGCAACCACTGCGGACCGGCCGCGGCCGGCGGCACGCCAAGCGACGGCGGTGCTTCCACCACGACGTGGGCGTTGGTGCCACCGATGCCAAAGGAACTCACGCCCGCCCGCCGTGGTTGCGCGGACGCCGGCCAATCCATGAGCGTCGCGTTCACGCGGAAGCCAGCCGCCTCGAGCCCCGCCTCGGGATTCGGTGTTTTGAAGTGAAGGGTCGGCGGGATCTGGCCCTCGCGCACGATCAGTGCCGCCTTGATCAGTCCGGCCACGCCCGCCGCCGCATCGAGATGGCCCAGGTTGGATTTGATTGAACCTAGTTGGCACGACGCACCGGCGCCGAAGGCCTGCGCCAGCGCCGCCACTTCAATTGGATCGCCCAACGGCGTCGCGGTGCCATGCGCCTCGAGGTAGCCGATGCTGATCGGTTCGACGTCGGCCGCCGCCTGCGCCAAGGCGATCACCTCCGCCTGCCCCGCCACGGCCGGCGCGGTGAAGCCCACCTTCTGCGCGCCGTCATTGTTGACCGCCGCCCCGCGAATCACCGCGACGATGGGATCACCGTCCGCCAAGGCGTCTTCCAGGCGGCGCAGCAACACCACCCCGCAACCGCTCGCCGGAACCGTGCCGCGCGCCGCCGCGTCGAAGGGCCGACAATGACCATCGGGAGAGGACACGCCGCCCTCGGTATGACGGTAGCCCGCCGCATGCGGAACCTTGATCGAAACCCCGCCGGCCAAAGCGGCGTCGCATTGGAAATTCTGCAGGCTCTGACACGCCTGCTGCACCGCCACCAACGACGTGCTGCAGGCGGTCTGCACCGTGATCGCCGGCCCCTTCAGGTCGAGCAGGTAGGAAAGCCGCTGCGTGAGCGCATCCTTGTCGCTGGCGATGGCCGCGCCGAAGACCCCCACCTGTTCCAACACCGTCGGATTCGCCGCCACATTGTAGAGCAGGTAGGTGTTGAGACTCGCCCCGGCAAAAACTCCGATGCTGCCCGCAAAACGACCCGGGTCGATCGCCGCCGACTCCAGCGCAGCCCAGGCGCATTCAAAAAACACCCGGTGCTGCGGATCGAGCACCGCCGCCTCGCGCGGATTGATGCCAAAGAAACCCGCATCAAAACAATCGTAGTGCGCGATGCCGCCGGACATCCGCACGTAGTTTTTCTGTTGATACTCTGCCGGCGCCACCCCCGCGGCCTGCAGCTCGGCCGCGGACAAGGGTTGCAGCCCCGCCCGGCCCGCGCACAGCAGCTCCCACAGCGCCGGCACATCGACGGCGCCCGGAAAGCGACCCGCCATGCCCACGATGGCGATCGCGTCCGGTGGGAATTCGGCGGCGTGCGACTCGCTCATGCGCCCGGCCTCCTTCCCGCGCGTCGGCGAGCGAGCGCTTCGCGCTGGCGCGCGGCGCGTTCCGCCGCCGTCACACTCGCCGCGCTTGGAGGAACCGCCGCCGCCGGCGCCAGATGACGGGCCAGGCTACGCACCGTCGGGTGCGCAAACAGGTCCACCACCGCCACCGGTCGACCCAGGTTCTGTTGCAAACGCTTTTGCACCTCCACCAGCAGAAGCGAGTGCCCGCCAAGGTCGAAGAAATTGTCATTCGCCCCGATCGCGGTCCGGCCGAGCACCTCCGCCCACACTGCGGCCACCGTCGCCTCCAGGCCGGCGGCCGGCTCGTCCACCACGCCCGCCGACCGCTCGGGTGCATCGAGGTCCGGCAGCGCCCGCCGGTCGAGTTTGCCGTTGGGCGTCAGCGGCAAGGTCGGCAAAAAGACCCAGCGGCTCGGCACCATCACCGCGGGCAACTGCTGCTGCAGCGCGCCGCGCAGCACGGCCTCGTCTCCCCCCGGCGCCACGTAGGCCACCAGCACCGCCTCACCGCGCCAAACCCGCACCAGCACCGCGACACTTTCGACTCCGGGCTGCGCCAACAGCGCCGCCTCGACCTCACCGGGTTCGATGCGCACCCCGCGCACCTTCACCTGTTGATCGGCGCGGCCGCGGAACTCCAGCGTCCCGTCGTCCCGCCAGCGCGCCAGGTCGCCGGTGCGATAGAGTCGCGCACCCCCACCGGTCGGATCCCGAACAAACGCCTGCGCGGTCAGCTCCGGTTGCCGGTGGTAACCGCGCGCCAGGCTGGCGCCGCCCACGTAAAGCTCCCCCACCGCGCCCGGTGGCACGAGCTGGCCGGCTGTATCCAATAACTGGATCGTCGTCCCCGCGATGGGTCGGCCAATGGAGGGCGCGCGCCGATCCTCGCGCGGCACAATCCCCGAGGTCGCGACCACCGTGTTTTCGGTCGGGCCGTAGTTGTTGCTCAAACGGAAAGGCAGTCCCGCCGGCGGCGCGACGCGCAGGCGATCGCCGCCCGTGAGCAACCAGCGCAGCGCCGCCGCGGCGGGCCAGGTTTCGCTGAGCAGCCGCTCGGCGACGGGCGTGGGCAGAAAGCTGATCGTCACCCCCGCCGCCAGCAAGTGATCCCGCAGGTCCGGCGGCGAGGCCAGCAAGGGCGCATCGATCACCAGCAGGTGCGCGCCTGCCGCGAGTGCCGGCCAGGTTTCCCACACCGACGCATCGAACGCCACTCCGGCCGCCAGCGTCATGCGGTCATTCGCGGTCACCCCAAAGGCGTCGATATGCCAGCGCGCGAGGTTGCCCAAGGCGCGGTGTTCCACCGCGACGCCCTTCGGCCGCCCGGTCGAACCCGACGTGAAGATCACGTAGGCCAAAGCGTCTTCCGGTGGCTCGCGGGGCGTGAAGTCGGCCACCGCCGCACCTCGTTGCGCCAACGCATGCAGCGTCTCGACCAGCCCGTCGGTCGCGTCCGCAAAAGCCGCGGTCGTGATCACGCCAAGCGCCCCCGCCTCGACCACCAGATCGCGCCGGCGCGCCGGCGGATGCGACGGATCGAGCGGCAGATAGGCCGCGCCCGCGCGCCAGATGGCAAGCTGTGCCACCACCAGGTCGATCGACCGCTCCAAACACACTGCGATCAACGGTTCGCTGCCCTGGGTCCATGCCGCCAGTGCGGCCGCGACCGTATCGGCGCGCGCCAACAGCTCCCCGTAACTCACCGTCGTGTCGCCATGGGTGACCGCCGGGGCGTCCGGTTGGGTTTCGGCCAGCCGCACAATTTGCGCGAGCACGCCGCCCTGGTCGGCGGGCTCCAGGGTCGGTCCGCTCCCCCACGCCTGCAGTTGCGCCCGCTCGCTCGCATTCGGCGCGGCGAGCGCGGTCCACGGCGTTTCCGGATGCGCCACCGCCGTCCGCAGAACGTGCTGCAGGAGGTCCGCAAAACGTTGCACGCCGGCCGCGGCAAACACATCCGCCGCAAAGTCGACCGCTCCCGTCAGTCCGCTGGGCGCATCGGTCAACGCGATGGTGAGATCAAACTTCGCCACCACCTCCGCGGGGTCGATCGGAGTCAGCGCAAGTCCCGGCAAGGCGAGGCCACCATCGGGCGCGTTCTCGAGGGTGAACACCGCCTGGACCAGCGGCGTGGTGCCCAGCGTGCGATCGGGATTGAGCGCTTCGACCAGGCGATCGAAGGGCACGTCCTGATGCGCCAACGCCCGCTGCACCCCGTCCTTGGTCTGTGCGATGAGGTCCCGGAAACTCGTCGCCGACGCAAGACGACTGCGCAGCACTAGGGTGTTGACGAAAAACCCAATGAGCGGCTCCAGCTCACCGCGAGTCCGTCCCGCCACCGGTGAGCCAATCGCAAAGTCACGCTGGCCCGACCACGCGCCGAGCGCCACCTGCACTGCCGCCAGCAGCACCGCAAACAGCGTGGTGCCGTTTTCGCGCGCCAGCCGATGCAGGCCGTCGCGCAAGGCCGCGTCGAGCGTCAGCGGTAACCGGCCGCCGCGGAAATGCTGCACCGCCGGACGGGCGAAATCCGTCGGCAAGGCGAGGGGCGGCAGATCCGCCAATTGTTCCCGCCACCACTCCAGTTGCCCCGACAATTCCCGCGCGCCCAGCGCCTGCCGTTGCCAGGCCGCATAGTCGCCATACTGCAGCGGCAGCGGGGGCAAGGCACTCGCCTGGCCCGCCGTCGCCGCGGTGTAGTGCGCGCCGATTTCACGGATGAGCACACCCGTCGACCAACCGTCGGAAACGATGTGATGCAGCGTGAAGACGATCACGTGCTCGCGGGACCGGAGCCGGATGAAACGGGTGCGCACGAGGGGGCCGCGCGCCAAATCGAACGGGGAGCGTTCTTCGGCCGCCGCCAGAACCCGCGCCGCCGCCAGCGGGTCCGCTTCGCCGCTCACATCGTCGTGCGTCACCGGCAACGGGAAATCCGCCGTCGCCCGCACGCGTTGCACGGGCTGTCCGCCGTCACCTTCATCAAACACCGTGCGCAGCACATCGTGCCGGGCGATCAGCCGCCGCACGCTTTCCTCCAGCGCCGGCACATCGAGCGCGCCGCTCAAACGGAACGCCGCCGAAACGTTGTAGGCGGTGTTCGCCGGCACCAGTCGGTCGAAGAACCACAGGCGTTGTTGCGCAAACGACAGCGGCGCCTCAGCCGCACCGACCGGGCGACGCGGAATCGTCGTTGGCGCCGAAGCGGCGGGCGCCGGCGCCGGCGCGGCGCCATCTCCTTCCGCCAGCAATTGCGCCAGCAGCAGATCGTCCTCGGACGGTGTCGATGCGTCACTCATCCGGCGTCCTTGGCGGCCGCGAGCAAACGGGCCTTTTCTTCGTCCGACATGTTGCGCAGGCGCAGGCGCGCGCGGGCATGTTTTTCCACGTGTCCCGGCTCCGGTTCCACTGCCAGCAAAGCCAACGCGCATCCCGCCACGGTGGGCGCGGCGAAAAAGTCCATCAACGGCAGCTCGACCTTCAGTTGCTCGCGCAGGCGAGAGATGAGTTGCGTGGCCAACAGGGAGTGTCCGCCCAAGACGAAAAAGTTATCCTCCCGGCCCACCATCGGCACCTGCAGGACCTCCGCCCACTGCGCTGCAACCAACTCCTCCACCGGCCCCTCGGGCGGCACCGTTTGATCGGCGTCCGACACGGAGCTGATTGGCGGCGGCAGCGCGCGCCGGTCCAATTTTCCGGAGGGCGACAAGGGCAGTGTTTCCAACATCACCCAGGCCGCCGGCAGCATGTAGTCCGGCAAGCGTTCGGCCAACGCGTGGCGCAGCGCCGACGGCGTGGGGGCCGCCCCCGCCTTCGGCACCACGTAGGCCGCCAACCGCTCGTCGCCCGGCGTGTCTTCACGCAACAGCACGGCGGCGTCCGCCACCGCCGGCTGGTCTCGCAGCACCGCTTCGATTTCACCGAGCTCGATGCGGAAGCCTCGCAGCTTCACCTGCGAGTCGAGCCGATCGAGGTATTCCACCGTGCCATCCGGCCGCCAGCGGCCGAGGTCACCGGTGCGATACAGCCGCGCCCCCGGCGCCCCGCCGGTTTCGGCCGGTTGCGGAATCCACCGTTCGGCGGTCAATCCGGCCCGCCGGTGGTAACCGCGGCCCAGCCCCAGGCCGGCCAGACAAATTTCCCCCGGCACGCCGATCGGCACCGGCTGCCACGACGGGTCCAGAATATGAATACCGAGGTTGGCGATCGGCCGACCGATGGGCACCGGACCTATATCCCCCGGCGGACAGGGCTGCCAGGTCACATCCACCGCCGCTTCGGTCGGACCATAGAGGTTGTGCAGCGCCACGGTGGGCAGCACGGCGTGGAAACGTTCAACCAACTCCCGCGGCAACGCTTCTCCGGAACACACCACCTGCCGCAAACAGCGACATTCCGCCGCTCCGGGGGCCTCCAGAAAGGCGCGTAGCATCGAGGGCACAAAATGCAGAGTCGTGATCTGTTCCGCACAAATCAGCGCGACCAACCGCGCGGGATCTTTGTGCACCTCCGGCTCGGCCACCACCAAGGTCGCCCCGGTCATGAGCGGCCAGAAAAACTCCCACACCGACACGTCGAAACTGAACGGTGTTTTTTGCAGCACGCGATCGGCCGCCGTCAGGGGCAGCGCCTCCTGCATCCAGTCCAGGCGATTGCGAATGGCGGCATGTGTATTGATCGCACCCTTGGGTAAACCGGTGGAGCCCGAGGTATAGATGAGGTAGGCCGCATGATCGCCGCTCAACCCCACCGGCGCGAGCGTCGCATCCGGCTCAAACAACTCCGCCACGTCCCAGGTCGCTGAGTCGTTCGCCACCGGCAACCGTTCACGCAAGCTGGCGGTGGTCACGATGCCAGCCACCTCCGCGTCCCGCACCATGTGACGCACGCGCTCGGTCGGATAACCGGGATCCAGCGGCACGTAGGCGCCGCCCGCCCGCATCACGGCATGCAGCGCGATCACCAATTCAAAGGAACGCTCGAGACAAACGCCGACCCGCGACTCAGGTCCGACCCCACGCGCCTGCAGCGCGGCCGCCATCGCATCGACCCGCCCATTAAACTCCGCGTAGGTCAACGCCGTGCCGCCAAACCGCAAGGCCACCGCTGTCGCCGATTGCCGGACGGGCCGCTCATGTATCCAATCCTTCGCGACATACGGCCGCGCGGTGCGGTTCCAGGCCGCCAGCACCCCGGCTTCCTCCGTCGGCAGCCACGACAGACGCGAAAGGGGGTGCTTGGGCGAACGCACCGCCGCCGCCAGCAAGGTGAGAAAGCGGTCCAGCCAACGTTTCGCCGTGAGCTCATCGAACAGGTCGGTGTTGTATTCCAGCGAGAGCTCCAGACCGTCCGGACGTTCCGTGGCTCCCAGCGTGAGCTCATACTTCGCATGACGCACCGCCGGTCGCACCGCCTCCAACTGCACGCCCTCCACCGTCACCTCCGCCGTGGGCGCGTTCTGCAGAACCACCAGGGTTTGAAACAGGGGAGGACGCGACAAATCGCGCGGCGGGTTGATCGCCTCGACCACCTGCTCAAAGGGCGCGTCCTGCCGCGCGTAGGCATCCAGCGTGGTCGCGCGCACCCGGCGCAGGAGTTCGCCAAAACTCGGCTCACCCGCGAGGTCCGCCCGCAGCACGAGCGTGTTGAGCAGGAGTCCCACCAAGCCCTCCAGCTCCGCGCGCTGACGGCCCGCCACCGGCGTGCCGACCGCAAAATCCGTCTGGCCCGTCGTGCGCTGGATCAAGGCCTGCCAACCCGCCAGCAGCAGCATGAACGGGGTCACGCCTTCGCGCCGCGCAAAGGTCTTCAAGGCCTGCCACGCTGCGGTCGGCAGCCCGCGTTCCACTGACCCGCCACAGTAGGTTTGCACCGCCGGCCGGGGACGATCCGTCGGCAGGTCCAGCGCCGGCACCGCGCGCAGGTGCTCGCGCCAATAATCCAGTTGCCGGGCCAACTCTCCCTGCCCCAGCCACGCCCGCTGCCAAGCCGCGTAGTCGGCATAACCGATCGACGGCGCCACCAACTCCTGCCCGCCATAGGCCGCCGTCAGATCACGCACCAGCACCCCGGCGGACCAACCGTCAAAGATGGCATGATGAAAGGTGAATCCAAGCACGTGCTCCGTCGCCGCCACCCGCACCAAACGGGCGCGCCACAGCGGGCCGGTGACGAGATCGAAAGGCGTGTCGAAATCCGTCGCCAACGCGGACTCCCAATCCGTGGTCGTGGTGACCGCCCACGGCAGCGCGGAGAGGTTCAGGTCCACCAAGCGAAGGTCGTCGCCCTGCAGCGCGAAGGTGGTCCGCAACACGTCGTGCTTCGCCACCACCGCCCGCAACGCCTGCTCGCAGCGGTCCGCGTCGAAGGCGCCGCGCAATCGCACGGTCAGCTGCAGGTGGTTGGCCGCGTTGCCCGGGGTCAGCCGCTCCAGTAACCAAAAGCGTTGCTGCGCAAACGACGCCGGCGCCGGGCCGACCGCTGCATCGCGCGGACGCAGGGGCGGAGGCACGCCGCTCCCACCGGTGCGATGCGCCGCCGCCTCTGCGGCCAGTTTCTCCGGGGTCGGGGCCTCAAAAATCACGCGCAGCGGCAGGCCCGGCGCCAAACGCTCACGCAGTCGCGCCAACAAGCGCGTCGCCGACAGGGAATGGCCACCCAACGCAAAGAAGTTATCCCGCGGTCCGACCTGCGCCCCGCCGAGCACCTCGGCGAACGCCTCGGTCACGATGGCCACCAAGGGCGAGGCCACCGACCCAGTCGCGGCGGTCGACGCACCGCCGTCTGCGTCCGGCTCGGGCAAGGCCGCTTCGTCGAGCTTGCCACCCCGGGTCTGAGGCAGCGCGGTCAGCCCGCACCAGGCCCCCGGCACCATGAACCGCGGCAGGCTTTGCCGCAGCCAAGCCGCCCACTCCGCCGGGTCGGCCGCGGCGCCGTCGCGCGGCACGACCCAGGCCACCAGCTGCTCGCCGCCGCGCACCCGCACCGCCGCCTCGCGCACCCCGGGGTGCGCCATCAGGCGCGTTTCGATTTCGCCCAGTTCGATGCGATACCCGCGCAGCTTCACCTGCCGGTCGATCCGGCCCAGAAACTCCAGCCGACCATCGGCGCCCCAGCGCACTTTGTCGCCGGTGCGATAGCGGCGGGCTCCCGCTGTCGCGGACGCATCGTCGGGTTCGAACGCGGCGGCGGTAAGCCCGGCCTGCCCCAGGTAACCCCGCGCCAACGCCGCGCCGCCCAGATAGAGCTCACCCGCCGCGCCCGGCGGCACCCGCCGACCCGACGTATCCAAAACATAAGCACACAGGTCCACCAGCGGTGCCCCGATCGGACTGTGGCGATCGTCCGCGCCCAGCTCGGTGCCGGTCGCCAGCACCGTGTTCTCGGTCGGACCATACAGGTTGACGAAGCGGCAATCGGCCGCACTCCAGCGTTCGACCAGTTCCGGGCGGCAGGCCTCGCCCCCCACCACCAGCACGCGCAGGCTGCCGCCCGCCCCCTCCGGCATTTGCGCCAGCGTGCTCGGCGGCAACAGGGTCAAGCTGACCACCCGCTCCGCCAAGGTCGCCGCCAGCGGCTCGCCCGGCAGCAACTGCTCCGCCGGTGCCCCGACGAGCGCCGCGCCTTGGGGCAGGGCCCAGACCCATTCCAACACCGAGGCGTCGAAACTGGGCGAGGCAAACTGCAGCACGCGGTCGGTCGGCCTCACCGCCATAAACTCCCCTTGATCACGGGCGAGGCGCGACATCGCGCCCCGCGTCACGACGACGCCCTTGGGTCGACCGGTCGACCCGGAGGTGTAAATCACGTAGGCCGCCTGCGCCGCGTCGGCTGCCGGCAGGTCGACCGTCCTGTCCTGATGGTCGTCGGTCGCTGCGACAAGGTCGGACCACGCCAGGACACGACCGTTCGTTGCGGTCACCGCCGGCGGTGGGGTGTCGCCGATCACCACCACGTTGGCCCCACTGTCGCTCAGCATGTGCCGAATCCGTTCCGCCGGATAGTCAGGATCCACCGGTAAGAACGCCGCGCCGGCGCGCAGCGTGGCCAACACGGCCACCGGCCAGTCCGGCGAACGCCCCAGCGCCAGCGCGACAATGGTTTCCGGCCCCGCCCCCGCCGCGCGCAGCCGCCGGGCCGCCACCGCGCTCAACCGGTCGAGCTCCGCGTAAGTGAGTTGCCGATCGGGCCAGCTGACCGCCACGGCGTGCGGTGTGCGGGCGGCCTGCTCGAGCACCTGGCCGACGATATCCAGCGGAGCCGCCGCTGACGACGGTCCGGTTTCCCAAGCCGCCAATTGCGTTCGTTCCGCAGGCAACAGCAGGTCGAGTTGCCCGACCGCTTGACGGTCGTCCGCGGTCACCAAGGCCGCGACCGCCAGGCGCAGTCGCGCCGCCAAGGTCGCCGCCGTCTCGCGATCGGCTTCGCGGCCATCGAAGAGCACCCGCACCACCAACTCGCCGGCATCGAGCGCGGCCACGATCGTGAGTGGATAGTGCGTGCGTTCCAGCGCCTGCGCGGCCACCAGATGCAAACCGTCGGGCAGGGCCGCCGCCGCTTCGCTCGCACCGGGGTAGTTTTCAAACACATACAAGGTGCGGAACAGTTCGCGCCCCGGGGCCACCCCACTTTGCGCGGTGGCAACCGCCAACGGAGTTTGCTCGTGCTCCCGCAACGCCGCCTGGTGGCGTTGTTGGCGCTGCAACCAATCCCCCACGCCGGTCGACTCCGGCACGCGCACGCGCACCGGCAGGGTGTTGATGAACAAACCCACGGTGTCCTCGGCGCGTGGTAGCGCCGGCGGTCGACCCGCGACGGTGGTGCCAAAAACAATGTCCTGCTCCCCGGTCACGCGGGCCAGCACCAAGGCCCAGGCCGAAGCCAGCACCGTGCTGAGCGTCACCCCTCGCGTCGCCACCTGAGTCTTGAGCTCCGTGGTGGCGTCGGCCGACCAACGCACGGTTTCCTCGCCGCCGGCTTCGCCGCCAGTCGGCGCCGACCGGCCACCGAGCACCGGCAGCGGCGTGGGTTCACTGAAATCGCCCAACTCGTCCGCCCAAAACGACGTGGCGGCGGCCCCCCCCACTCCCCGCACCCACTTGATGAAATCGCGATACTTCGGCGCTGGCGGCAAGGCCGCCGCCCCACTTCGGGCATAGGCGGTGAGCACTTCGCGCAATACGATCGACAGACTCCAGCCATCGAGCAGCAGATGACTGTGCGTCCACACGATCTGCCACTGCCGATCGCGCAGCCGCAGCACCGTGAGGCGCAGCAACGGTGCCCGACTCACTTCGAAGCCGCGCCGTCGATCCGCGGCCAACCACTCCGCCAGGCGCGCTGCCACCGCATCCTCCGCCAGGGCGCTCCAGTCCTCCTCCTGCACCGGCACGGCCACGCGGCGATGCACGACTTGCAGCGGCTGCTCCAGCCCTTCCCATTGAAACGAGCTGCGCAGGGCGGGATGCCGCGCCACCACCGTCTCCCAGGCCGCCTTGAAGCGCGGCAGATCCAGGTCGCCCGCCAGCCGAAACAGCATCTGTTCCACGTAATCGCCGCCATCCGTATCACGCAGGTGGTGGAAGAGAAATCCCTGCTGCAGCGGGGACAACTCATACACGTCTTCCACATTGGCGCGGGGGTCGTTGGCTGGCATGGGCGCGTTGTTCATTGCAGCCGGTCAAAGAGCTTGTCGAGGTCGCTCTGGCTGACGTCCTCAGCAGTGAA
Organism: Actomonas spartinae; assembly: GCF_051209155.1. Lineage (NCBI taxonomy): Bacteria > Pseudomonadati > Verrucomicrobiota > Opitutia > Opitutales > Opitutaceae > Actomonas > Actomonas spartinae. The sequence goes on along the minus strand of NZ_JBPJGB010000002.1, from coordinate 811,625 downwards.
ATCGGAAGCGGTGAATCCACCCGCGGTGCCGCCGGTGCAGTGGGTGATGAGTTCACGCAAACCCGCCGCAAAACGCGCCGCCAGATCCTCAATGGTGGCCGGCCGGTGATGCGCCACACTGTAGGACCAAACCACCCGCAACTCCCCCCCGGTGACCGCCGCGTTCACCTCCAACAGGAAGGGACGGACGTTTTGTGGCGCCCGGTCGGGACCGCGGGATTCGCGCGCCCCTGGAAAATCATCCGGCGCTTCCGCCGTGCCGACGTCGACCTGCCCCAGATAGTTGAAGGCAAACTCCGGTTCGGCGAGCGCCATCAGCGTTTCCCGCCCCGCGGCATCGTCCCCATAACGAAGCAAACCGTAGCCCAGGCCCCGCGCCGGCACCGCCCGCAGTTGCTCCTTCACCGTCTTGATCCAGGCCCCGGTATCCGTCGCGTCCTCCGGGGCCCGCAGCGACACCGGATAAAGGGCCGTGAACCAGCCCAATGCATCCGCAGGCGCCACTGTCGTCGCGAGCTCCTCGCGACCATGGCCTTCCAGCATCACGCTCTGCTCGTTCCAGCCGGTCCACTCCCCCATCGCGCGCGCCCAAGCAGTGAGCAACAGGTCGTTGATCCGCGTCCCGTAGGCCTGTCCGGCATCGCGCAGCAGCGCCGCCGTTTCCGCGGTCGTCAACCGGCACTCCACCTCCCGCTCGTCGGCGCAAAGCCCCCGCTCGGTCGAGACATCACTCAGGTCCCGCGGCAAGGGCCGCGCCGCCGGCCGCGCCGTCCAATACGCTCGTTCCGCCGACCGATCCTCCGCGGCCAAGGCCCGCGTCCACGCACTCCACCGCGTGGTTGGCGCCGGCAGTGTCTCGCCGGCGTAGGCGCGGCTCAATTCGCCCAACAAGATCCGCCACGACACCCCGTCGATCACCAAATGGTGGGCCACGAGCAGCAGACGTCCCGCCCCTCCCGGAGCACCGACGAAATGCACCGCTCGCAACAAGGGTCCCGTCGCCAGATCCAGCCCGGCCTGAGCCTGTTCGCAGGCCGAGGCGAGATCCGCCAACTCCGCGATCGAAAACTGGGCCGCTTCCGCGCCAGGCTCCGGCATCACCGTCCAGGTGTCACCATTTTGTTGATACCGATTGCGCAACACGTCATGCCGCGACGCCACCGCCATCAGCGCCTGTTCAAGACGCGTGCTGTCCAGGCCCGCCGGCGTTTCGAGCAGCACCGATTGATTCCAATGCGCCGGCTGAGCCAGGCCGAGTTCGAAGAACCAACGTTGCGCGGGGGTCAGCACCGGCGTCGCGTCCGCCTCCGCCTCGACCGTGGTCGTCGCAGCCGTGCAAACCGCCGCGAGCTCCGCCAGCGTGGGATGGGCAAACACCGCCTGGGCCGGCACCTGCACGCCCGCGCGGGCCGCCCGGGCGGCCACCTGCAACGCGATGATCGAGTCGCCGCCGAGCGCGAAAAAGTTGTCCTCGCGGCCGACCGTCGCGACCCCGAGCAAGTCGCGCCACAACGCGGCGAGCACCGGCTCCACTTCGCCCGTCGGGGCGGCTCCCGTCGGCACCGCCGCACCGGGTGCATCGATCAAGTTTGGCAGTGCCGCCCGGTCGATTTTGCCGCTCGGCAGCAAGGGCCAAGCCTCCACCCGCCCCAGTCGGGCCGGCACCATGTAGGCCGCCAATCGGGCGTTCAAATCGCGCCGCAATTGCTTTTCCCAATCCACCGGGGCGTCCGGCCACGCCACGTAACCCCAAAGACGTCCTTCGCGCAGCACCACCGCCGCCGCACTCACCCCGGGGTGAGCCGCCAGCGCCGCTTCGACTTCGCCAAGCTCCACGCGGAAACCCCGCACTTTTACCTGATCGTCGGAGCGCCCCACGTATTCGAGGACACCGTCCGGGCGCCACCGCACCAGATCGCCGGTGGCATACCAACGGCCTCCCGCTTCGATATCCGCATCCGCGGCTTTGAATCGTTCCGCGGTCAGATCCGGTCGCCGCCAATATCCGTCGGCCAACTGCCCGCCCGCCACATGCAGTTCGCCGACAACTCCCGGAGCAACCGGCGCACCCGTCGCGTCCAACACCCAGAGGCGGGTGCCCGGCACGGGGCGGCCCAACGGAATCGTTTCACCCGCGCCGTCGGCCTCGCCACAAGTCCACGTGGCGCACTGAATCGTCGCTTCGGTCGGGCCGTAAAGGTTGGTCAGCGGCACGGGCAACGCGCGCGACAAACGGTCGCGCAGCGCCGCCGTCAGCACTTCGCCACCGGCGAACAGATGCCGCAGGGTTCGGGTGGCGGCAAAGCCCGGCGCCGCCACCAGTTGTTCCCACAAGGTTGGCACCGCCTGCAGCAGGGTGGCACCGGCCGCCTGCGCCACCGCCAGCAGTTGCGCGGGGTCGCGTTGCGCCTGCGGCGGTGCAAGTTCGAGTCGTCCGCCCGCCATCAGGGGCACCCAAAATTCCCACACGGACGCGTCAAAGGTGAAGGGGGTTTTCTGCAGCACCACGTCGGACGGCGTCACCGCGTAGGCTTCGACAAACCAGTTCAGGTGCTGCGCCAGCGCGCCCTGCGACACCGCCACGCCCTTGGGTTCGCCCGTCGACCCCGAGGTGAAGAGCACGTAGGCGACATCACTCGCCGCCAATCCGTCGATGGACAACGGCGGCACTTCGGGCTGCGCGCCTGGCGCGGTTTCCCACGTCAACACCGGCACGTCCACCCCTTCGTCCCACCGCGCGCGCAAGGTCGGCGCCGTGAGCACCGCGTTCAGGCCGTGCGTCGTCACAAGGGCCCGCAGCCGTGCGTCCGGATTCGCCGGATCGAGCGGGACGTAGGCCGCGCGCACGCCCCAGCAGGCCAGCATCGCCGCCACCAAGGCAGGTTCCCGTTCGCCGCACACGCCAATGGCCGCGCCCGGCCCGATGCCCGCGGACCGCAGCGTGTCCGCCAGTCCCGCCGCCCGTTGAAGTAACTCGGTGTAGGTCCACACCGTCGTGCCCTGACTCACCGCCGGAGCGTCCGGGTGGCGTCGCGCGCGCTCCTCCAGCCGCGTCCACCCCAGTGGGTTTTCGGCCGGCGCGGGTCGCCCCCGACTCCAGGTCATCACCGCGGTGGTTTCGGTCGGAGTCATCCACGGCAAGGTCTTCAGGGGCGCCTTGGGTTGCCCCACCAACGCGCCCACCAACACCGCATACCGGGCGAGGAACGCGGCGGCGGTCGTCTCGTCGAACAGGTCCCGGTTGTATTCAAGATTCAGCGACATCCTCGCATCGGCCGCCGCGCCGATCGTCAGGGTCAGATCAAACTTCGCCGTCGTCACCGGCTGCGCGATCGGCGTCAGTTCCACTCCGCCCCAGGTCAGGGTGGCCTTCGGGGTGTTTTGCAGGCTGAACATCACCTGGAAGAGCGGCGAGCGACTCGGGTCGCGCGCCGGCTGCACCGCTTCGACCACGCGTTCAAAGGGCGTGTCCTGCCGATCGTGGGCCCGCAGCGTCCGGCTCCGCACCCGCCGGAGCAACTCACGAACCGTCAGTTCCGGCGCGACATCGGACCGCAGCACCAGGGTGTTGACGAAGAGGCCAATCAAGGGCTCCCACTCCGCGCGAGTCCGGCCGGCCACCGGCGTGCCCACGCCAAAATCCGTCTGGCCACTGTGCCGCCACAACCACACTTGCCACGCGGCCAGCAACACCATGTAGGGGGTCACGCCCTCGGCCCCCGCGAGGGTCTCGACTCGGGCTGTCGTCGCCGCGTCGAGATCCTGCCGCACCATCCCTCCGCGGTAAGTCTGCGTGGCGGGCCGCGAACGATCGGTCGGCAATTCCAACGCGGGCATCCCTGCCAGTTCGTCGGCCCACGCTTGGAGCCGGCTCCGGGCCGCTTCGGCCGCCAGGCGCTGTTGTTGCCAACGCGCATAGTCCCGGTAGCGCCAGACCAACGGCGGCAGCGCTTGCCCGGCGAGATGCTGCCCGAGCTCGCGCACCAGCACGGCTTCGGACCAACCGTCGGTCACCAGATGATGCACGGTGAACACCACCCAATGGCGCTCCGGCGAAAACGTAATCAGAGCCGCCCGCAGCAAGGGGCCATGCTCCAGATCGAAGGGGCGCTCCACCTCCCTCACCGCTTCGCGTCGGGCCGCCTGCTCCATGTCCGCCTCCGGCCCCGGCGGCAGGTTGATCTCCCGCCACGGCACCGTCAGCTCGGGCAAAACCCGCACCGTCACCCGATCATCCTGCGGCGGGAACACCGTGCGCAGACTTTCATGCCGGGCGACCACCGCGTCGAGAGCCGCGATCAGGTTCTCCCGATCCAAGACGCCGCGCGCTTCCAGCACCGCCGGCAGATGATAGGTCGAGCCCGCGTCACTCAAACGCGCCAACACCCAGAGGCGTTGCTGGGCGGGCGAAATCACCGGCTCCCCGGCCGCCGGCACCAGCTCGGCCGCGGGCTCGGCGGCGTCCGCCGACTGATCGCGCAGAAGCCGCACCGCCGTTGCGAACGACCTCACGGTGGGATGATCAAACAACAGGCGGAGCGTGCAGTCGGCGCCGACCGCAGTGCGCACCCGGGCGACGACCTGGGTCGCGAGCAGCGAATGACCGCCAAGATCGAAGAAATTGTCCTCCGGCCCGACAGTCGCGACGCCCAGCACCTCCGCCCAGATCCCGCGCACAATCTCGGACATTGGATCGAGCGCGGCCGGCGGCGCCGCGCTCGGAGCGGACTCCGTCTCGGTGTCGACCGGTAAGGCGCGCCGATCCAGTTTGCCGTTGGGCGTGCGCGGCAGACTGGGCAAGGCGTGCCAGCGACTAGGCGTCATGTGCACCGGCATCGTCGCACGCACCCATTCCTGTAGGGTAGGAATGGATACCGTTTGATCAGCGGCGGCCACCACAAAGGCCACGATGTATTTGCCGCGTTGAGTATGATCCCGCGCCAACACCGCGGCTTCCGACACCGCCGGGTGCTGCTCCAAACGCGCTTGGATTTCACCCAACTCGATCCGGAACCCCCGAATCTTCACCTGATGATCCGAACGCCCCAGGAAATCGAGTTGGCCGTCCGGTCGGCGCCGCGCGAGGTCGCCCGTGCGGTAAAGGCGGTCGCCGGGCAAGGTCGCAAACGGGTTGGGCACGAAGCGATCCGCCGTCAGATCGGGCCGGCCCAGATAGCCCCGGGCGACCCCTTCGCCCGCCAGCACGATCTCGCCCACCGCGCCGTCCGGCACCGGGTGCAGATCGGCGTCGACGAGATAAAGTTGAGAGTTGGCGATCACCCGGCCGATGGTCGCGGCCCCACCCGGTTCGCGGCGGGCGTGAGTTGAATAGGTGGTGTCCTCGGACGGACCGTAGAGGTCATTCACCTCCCGCACGCCCGCCAAGGCGTAGAGCCGATCAGCCAGGTCCGCCGTCAGAGGCTCGCCCGCCAGGTTGATGGTGGCCAGGTTTGCCGGCAGTGCCTCCTGGCGGACCAGTTCCGCCGCGGCGGACGGCACCGTGTTGAGCAAGGTGACCTCGTCGCGGGCCGGCAGATCGGGCAAAACCAGGGCGTTCTCGGCCACGATGACCGTGCCACCGCTCGACAAGGTGACGAAGAGCTCAAACACCGACAGGTCGAAACAGACCGAGGTGGAGAACAGCACCCCGCGCAACGCCTCCGCGGAAAAGCTGGCCTGCGCCCAGTGCACGAGGGCCACCGCCTGCCGGTGCTCGATTGCCGTGGCCTTCGGCCGACCGGTCGAGCCGGAGGTGTAAATCAAGTAAGCCAGGTTCGCCGGATCGACCGGTGCCAGTTCCAAGGCGGCATCCGCGGCGACCTCCAGTTCGCCCAGATCGACCATCGGAACCTCATGCTCCGGCAACACGCTTGGGGCCCCGCCGCCGGTGACCACCGCCACGAGCTTAGCATCCGTAAACATGAACCCCAGCCGCTCGGTCGGATAGGTGGGGTCCAGCGGCACGTAGGCCGCGCCGGCGGCCAGCACGCCCAGCAAACCGACCACGAGGTCCGCGCCTCGCGGCAGACACACGCCGACACAGTCCTCCGGCCCCACTCCCAGGGCGCGCAGTCGCGCCGCCACCGCTGCCGCCTTGGTCGCGAGCTCGGCGTAGCTGAGACGCGCGGCTCCGTCCCGCACCGCGATTGCGGCCGGTGTGCGCGCCACCTGCGCGGCAAACGAGGAGCTCAAGGTCGCCGCACGATCATGCGCGAGCGCGGTCTCATTCGGCGCCCGCACCAATGCATCCCAATCCGCCGCGTCCAGGCCATGCAGGGTTCCCAACGGTTGCGCCACCGCCGGCGCCATCGCGCGCAGCAACTGACGCAGGTAGGCCAGCCAACGCTCCGCCAAGGTATCCGGTATCCGGTTACGATCGTGCAGGAACAGCAGCGAAACCTGCTCCCCCGGAGCCACGATCAGGGTCGCCGGGTAATGGGTGCGCTCATGGCTGTGCGCCTCCTCCACCTGCAGGGCGCCGGCCGCCCCGGCCATGGCCTCCTCCACCGGATAGTTCTCAAACACCAGCAGCGTCTCAAACAAGGACCGATCCCGCGGCACCTCGGACCAGCCCTGAATCTGCACCAGCGGCGTGTGCTCAAACTCCCGTGCCGCCATCACCCGGCTTTGCAGGCCCTGCAACCACTCCCCCAATGCCTGACCGGGCGTCAGCCGGGCGCGCAATGGGAGCGTGTTGATGAAGAGACCCACCATCGAATCGGCCCGCTCCAGCGTCGGCGGCCGACCGGAAACCGTGTGGCCAAAAACCACATCGCGCTCGCCGGAGAAGCGCGCCAGCAGCAAGGCCCACGCGCCTTGAAACACGGTGGCCAAGGTGACACGGGCGTCGCGCGCGAGTTGCTGGAGCGCCGCGCTTTCCTCTCCCGTCAACGTCAGCGTGCGTTCGGCGTGCCGGTCCGCCCCGTTCCGACCCGTCGGCAGCGCCAGCCCGAGCGGCGTGGGATCGGAGAAGTCCCCCAACTCCGCCCGCCAATAGGCTTCGGCGCGGACCGTGTCCTGTCGCTTCAGCCACGCCAAATAATCCCGAAACGGCCGCGCCCGGGTCGGCGGCACCGCTTGGCCGGCCTGCAACGCCGCGTAAGCCTCGAGCCACTCGCGCAACACGTGCGCCACACTCCAACCGTCGAGCAGCAGATGATGCCGGCTCCAAAGCAGGAACCACGCGTCATCCGCCAAACGCGCCAGGGTCAGGCGGGTCAGCGGCGCTTTGGCCGGATCGAAGCCCCGCGCCGCGTCATCGCGAATCAACGCTGCCCGCCGTTGGCGTTGTTCGGACTCCGCCACCCCCCGCCAGTCCACTTGCTCCACCGGCGTCGCCGCCTGCCGACCGACCACCTGCAACGGCGCCTTGCCGGACTTCCAGGCAAAAGCCGTGCGAAAGATCGCATGGTTGCGCGCCACCGCCTGCCAGGCGGCGACCAGGTGTTCGACCGCAAGCGGACCGCGCAGCACCGCGCTGAACTGGTCATGGTAAGCGGCATCGCCCGGCGTGAGCAGGGCATGATACAACATGCCCTCCTGGAGCGGGGTCAGGGGATAGATATCCTCGATGTCCGATTTTGCCATGGTTCCGTCGCCGGTCGTTAAAACTCAATCTCCTCGATCGCCTCGTCGAGATCATCATCGGAGAGGTCAGCCAGATCGAAGCGCGCTGCGTTCGCCCCCGTTCCCGTCGGCGCCACCGCCTTCGCGCTGCCCTCGCTTGCCGCGGCCAGCAGCGCGCGCAAGTGGCGCAGAAAACCTTCCGCCACCGCCGCGATGGTTTCGGGTCGGTGCAGCGCGCTGCCGTAGAGCCACTCAAAACGCAGCGTGCCGTCGGCCACCAAACCCGCCACGTCGATCAGGTGAGCGCGCTCGCTCGCCGGCGCGACCTGCGGCCCCACGTCCTCGGCCGCCGGACCAAACGGCGCGTCGGCCGACACGAGGTCGTCGAACTGCCCGAGGTAATTGAAACACAACTCCGCCGCCGGCACCTCCCAGCGTGGCGGCGAAGCCAACCACCGCCCGATGCCATAACCGAGTCCACGGCGCGGCACCGCCGCCAGCTGCGCCGCGATCGCCGGCACCGCCGCGGCCGGCGCCGTGACATCCACCCCGGCGAGATCGAGCCGTTGCGGATAGAGTGCGGTAAACCAGCCCACGCTGCGCGACAAATCGATATCCGTATCCAGATTTTCGCGACCATGGCCCTCCAGGTTCACGGTGTGGGCCGCGGCACCGGTCCAGTCGCGCAGCGCCAGGGCGAGCGCCGTCAGCAGCAGGTCGTTGATCTGGCAGCGGTAGGCGCCCAGCGCCTCCCGCAACAACGTCTGGGTCTCTGCGGCCGTCAGCTCCACCTTGACCGTCGCCGTGGTGTCCGCGGTGTTCGCGCCCCCGGGAAAATCACGCGGCAGGGCCGACACCGGCGCGGCGGCGAGGGTCTGCCAATGCTTGGCTTCGGCCGCCAAGGCGGACGAGTCGAGCAGACCATGCAGGTGGCGCGCCCAACCCGACGCCGACCGAGTGACCGGCGGCAGCGTTGCCGCGCCACGATAGGCCGCAAGCAGGTCGGCCAGCAACACCCGCCACGACACCCCATCCACCACGAGGTGATGGATCACGATAAAGAGGCGACCCGCCCCCGGTCCCCGCGGCGCAAACCACACCGCCCGCATCAACGGTCCCGCCGCGAGATCGAGGCGACGCTGTTCAGCCGCGCACACGGCGCTGATCTCGCTCGCCTCCGCAAACGGCACGACCTGAAACGCGAACGCGGACTCATCAGGCGGGGCCACCCGGGCAACCCACGCGCCGTCCTCACCACATTGGAAACGCGCCCGCAGCAGCGGATGATGCGCGACCACTTGGCGCAGGGCCCTTTCCAGGCGCGTCGGGTCCATCGCCTCGCGCGCCTCCAGCAGCACGGTCTGATTCCAGTGATGCGCATCGGCAAAGTGTTGAGCGAAGAACCACCGCTGAATCGGGGTCAGTTCAAGGTCACCCGCCAAGTCCTCGACCGGTTGCGTCGCCGCCGTCGCCGGCGCGGCGCTCTCGAGTCCGCGCGCCAACTCCGCCACGGTGGGGCGCTCGAACACCGCGCGGGGCGACAGCCCCAAGCCGGCTTCACGCGCTCGCGAAACCAACTGCAGCACCTGGATCGAATCACCGCCCAGAGCGAAGTAGTTGTCGTGCACCCCGACCTGCGGGACCTTGAGCACGTCGGCCCAAATCTGCGCCAGTTGCGCTTCGAGTTCGGTGCGGGGTGCGGACGCCGGGTCGGCGATTTGATCGGTCGGGTCCGGCGGCGCGGGCAAGGCTTTGCGGTCCAGCTTGCCGTTGGGCGTGAGCGGCAATTGCTCCAGCGCCACAAACACGGCCGGCACAAAATACTCCGGCAGGCGTTCGCTCAACCACCCCCGCAAGGGCGTCTCCCAACCGGCACTGCCGCCCCACCCCGCACCGGCGACATAGGCCACCAAGCGCTTGCCACCGCCCGGCGCGTCGTCGCGCGCCAGAACCGCGGCCTCCTTCACCTCCGGGTGCTGCTCGAGCACGGCCTTGATTTCGCCCAGCTCGATGCGGAAGCCGCGCAGCTTCACCTGCTGATCCCGCCGGCCGAGGAACTCGAGACGACCATCGGCACGCCGCCGCGCCAAGTCGCCCGTGCGATAGAACCGCGCGCCTGGCGTGGCGGCAAAGGGGTCCGGCAGGAACCGTTCCGCCGTGAGATCGGGACGGCCCAGATAACCGCGGGCCACCTTGGTTCCACCGAGATAGATTTCACCCACTGCGCCGATCGGCACCGGCTGCAGGTCGTCATCCAAGAGGTAGAGCTGCGATCCCGGGAGGACGCGGCCGATCGTCTCCGGCCCGCCGCGCTCGCGTGTCGTCCAAGTCGAATAGGTCGTGTCCTCCGAAGGGCCGTAAAGATCACACACCCGGGACGCCGTAGTCGTTTCGTAAATACGATCGGCCAGCGCGGCACTCAGCGGTTCCCCGGCGAGATTGACCACGCGCACGTTTCGCGGGAACGCGCCTTGCCGCACAAGCTCCGCCGCCGCAGAGGGCACGGTGTTGACCAGCGTCACGGCGTCGCGCTCCGGCAGCTCGGACAAGGCCAAGGCGTTGTCAGCCACGATCACGGTTCCACCCACCGCGAGCGGCACAAAGAGCTCGAACACCGAGAGGTCAAAACAGACCGAGGTCGCAAACAGCACGCCCGTCAGGTCATCGGCCGTGAACTCCGCCCGCGCCCACGCGACCAGCGCGGCGGCCTGACGGTGCTCGATCGCGGTCGCCTTCGGGCGGCCGGTTGAACCGGAGGTGTAGATGAGGTAGGCGAGATTCGCCGGGTCCGCGGGCACCGCCGCCGAACCCGGGGCGGGCGGCGCGAACAAGGTCGTGGGTTCGACCAGGGTCCACAGCCCGGCCGGCAAACGCTCCGCCAAAGCCGGCCGGCTGATCAGCACCGCCACACGCGCGTCTTCGCACATGAAGGCCACGCGTTCCGCCGGGTAGGAGGGATCGAGCGGCACGTAGGCGGCGCCCGCCTCCAGCACCGCCAGCAGGGAGGCCACCAGGTCGACGCCACGCTCCAGGCAGACCCCGACCAAGTGCTCCGGCCCAACGCCCTGCGCCCGCAGATGGGCGGCGCCGGCTCGCACCCGCGTCAGCAACTCGCCATAGGTCACGCGGGTCGCCCCGGCGATCAAAGCCACCGCATCGGGCTGACGAACGGCTTGCGCTAGAAACCCATCTTGCAGACGCGGCGTGCCCCCCGACGGCAGCGGCGCGGCGTTGGCGGTGTGCACCACTTGCGTGAACTCCGCCGGGCTCAGGTAGGACGCGATTTCGTGGCGCGCCTGCGCGGCGCCCTCCGTGGCCATGGCGGCAAACACCCGATCGTAGGCTGCGACAAAATCCGCCACCTGCTCGCGGGTGAACTCGGCCGGATCAAACCGCAGCTCCAACTCCAGTTGGTCATTCAGGTGGTCACCGCTGAACTGGGCGAAGTAGGCAAAGCTGTTTTGGTCGAAAAACTCCGCCTCCAGCACCTCCAAGTCCGTGCGCGCGCGGATCGCGTCGAGCACGTGAAAATTGATGTAGTTGAACGAGGTCTCAAACAGCGCAGCTCGCCCGGTGGCTTTTTGCAGTTCGAACAGGGGCATGCGGCGATGCGGCAGCAAACGCTGCTCGGTCGCCAGCGCGGCTTGCAGCAGATCGGTCCAGGTGCCCGGAGCCACCGGCAGGCGGTAAGGCACTGTGTTCAAAAAGAGGCCAAGGGTTGCGGTCGCGCCATCGTCTTCCGGTCGACCGTTGGTGATGACGCCGGTGACCACCTCGCGTGCTCCAGCATGGTGCGCCACGACCTTGGCGTGAGCAGCCAGCAGGAGGTGTTTGAGGCCCACCCCGGCTTGAGCCGCGAGTGCCCGCAGCGGGCGCAGCGTGTCTCCGGTCCAGGTGTGAAAGACCGCGTCCTGAGCAGGCACCTCGGCGCTGGCGCGGCCGGTCCGTCGCGGCAAACGCGCGGCCGGCGGATCCTCCAGCTCGCTCAACCAAAACGCCCGGCTCGCGGCCGACGCCAACACCTCCCGTTCGAGCGCGATGAAATCGCGAAATGCCGGCGGCGGCGCACCGGTGGGCCCAATGCGGCCGGCCACCCGCTCGGCGTAGTCGGTGAAAAGCTCCGCCAGCAGTGAAGACAGGCTCCATCCATCCAGAATCGCGTGATGCAGCGTGAGCGTGACCTGCACGGTCGCGTCAGACCGCCGGTGCACCGCCACCCGCAGCAAGGGGGCCCGGGTCCAGTCGAAGCGCGCCGCCTTTTGCGCCTCGCGATAGGTCGCCAGCGACTGCTCCTGCTCCGCTGCCATTTGGGCGCGCAAATCAAAAACCTGCAACGGCACCTGGCCGGTCGCATGCACGCATTGCACGGGTTCACTGAATCCCTGCGGATGCAGCGAGGTGCGCAGGATGGCGTGGCGCGCGGTGACCGCATCCAGCGCCGCCCGCAGCGCGTCCTCCGACCAAGCCATCCGCAAGTGGTAGGAAAAGAGATCGTGGTAGACCGGCGCCTCCGGATGCAGCTCGGCGTGAAACAACATGCCGGCCTGCAAGGCACTCAACGGATAGGCATCGACCACCTCAGCCGGCAAGCGGGCGCGGTCCGCCGCCTCGAGCAGGGCAAACGCGCCCGGCGCTACGGTCGCGGTGGTCGTGAGCGGCTCCAGCACCACCGCCAGCTCCCGCACCGTCTGATGCTGGAACAGCGCCTGCAGCGGAAAGTCGAAGCCGCGTTTCCGCGTCGCCGAGCGCACTTCGATGCTGCGAATGGAATCACCGCCCAAGGCAAAAAAGTTGTCGGTGACGCCAACCGTATCCGCGCCCAGCACGCCGGCCCAAACCTCAACGAGCACCTGCTCGCGCGGCGTCGCTGGCGCCACGACTTCACCGGCGGTGGCCGCGCGCTCGCCCGCGAGCTGCGGCAAGGCGGTGCGGTCGACCTTGCCATTGGGGGTGAGCGGGAAGGCCTCCAACCAGGTGAAGCTCGCCGGCACCATGTAGTCGGGCAGGAATGCCTTCAGGTGCGTGCGCAGGGCCTCCAGGGACGGTCGGGTCGAGCCGGCCGCGACCAGCCAGGCGGCGAGTCGCGTTTCGCCATCGTCCGCCCGTTGAGCCAACACCACCGCGCCACGAATCGCATCATGGCGGGAAAGTGCCGATTCGATCTCACCGAGCTCGATGCGGAAGCCGCGCACCTTGACCTGAAAATCGATCCGCCCGAGGTATTCGAGATCACCGTTGGCCAGTCGCCGCGCGGAATCACCCGAGCGATAAAGGCGGCCACCCGATCCCGCCAGGGGATGAGCGACAAAGCGCTCCGCCGTCAGCTCCGGTCGATTGAGATAACCCCGTGCCAAGCCAGCACCACCGACCACGATCTCGCCGGCCACGCCGCGCGGCACCGGCTGCAAATGCGCATCGAGCAGGTGCACGGTGAGGTCGGGAATCGGTTCGCCAATCACACTGCCCTTGCCCGCCGCAATGTCCGCCGCCGTCAGCTCGCGGTAGGTGACATGCACCGTCGTCTCGGTGATGCCATACATGTTGACGAGACGCGGCTCTCGGTCGCCATGACGCGCCACCCACGGCGCCAACATCGGCAGATCGAGCGCCTCGCCGCCAAACACCACCCAGCGCAGGGCCAGTGCGGCCGGCGCGTTGCCGGCCGACTCCTCGTGGGCGACGAGTTGTCGAAACGCCGACGGCGTCTGGCTCAGCACCGTCACCCGTTCGTCGACCAACAAGCGATGGAATCGATCGACCGCCCGACTGACCGTGAAGGGCACCACCACCAGGCGCCCGCCATAAAGCAGCGCGCCCCAGATCTCCCAAACCGAAAAGTCGAAGGCGAAGGAGTGGAACAAGGTCCACACGTCGTCCGGTCCGAATCCGAACCAGTGATCGGTCTGCGTGAACAGGCGCGTGACATTACGATGCGTAACCGGCACGCCCTTGGGTCGACCGGTCGAACCCGAGGTGTAGATCACATAGGCCGTGTCCTCCGCCGCGGTCACCGGCAGATCGACCGGGTCGGTGGCGGCGATCACATCCCAGTCGGCATCGATCACGCGCACCGGCAACTCCGCCGGCACCGCCACCCGATCGCGCAAAGTCCGATCCGTGAGCAGCACCACCGCCGCCGCGTCCCGCAGCATGAACTCCTGCCGGTCCGCCGGGTAGGCGGGGTCGATCGGCAGGTAGGCCCCGCCCGCTTTGAGCGTGCCGAGGATGGCCACCAGCACGTGCACCGAACGCTCCATCGCAATGGCCACCAGCCGGTCCGCCCCCACGCCGTCACCAAGGAGTGAATACGCCAGTTGATCGGAGCGCGCGGCGAGTTCCCCGTAGGTCAGGGAGTGGGCTTGATCCGTCACCGCCACCCGATCGGGCTGGGCCGCCGCCGTGGCATTGAACCAGGCCACCAGCGTATCGCGCCCCGCCGGCTCCGCCCGGGCGACGGGGGCGGGCGGCCACGAGGCGCGCTCCGCCGCCGACACCAACGGCAAACGCGACAAGGCCGTCTCCGGGGCGACCACGATGCCGCCCAGCAGGGTGAGCAGATTCTCCGCCCAAAGCGCCATGGTCGTGGGCGCAAAGAGCTCGGTGGAAAACTCCAGCAAAGCCGTGAGCGGACCGCCCCGCGGGTCGTCGGTCACGGCCAACAGGACATCAAACTTCGCCGCCGTCACCGGACTCGGCACCGTGGTCAGGTTCAGACCGGCCAATTTCACCGGCGCACTCGGTTCATTCTGAAACGAAAAGCCGACCTGGAAGACGGGATGGCGCGAGGGATCACGGCGCAGTTGGAGCCGGTCGACGATCTGTTCAAACGGTGTTTCCTGATCGGCAAACACGTCCCGCGCATTCACCGCGGTGCGACGCAGATAGGTGCGAAAGTCGGGATCATCGCTTTGATCGGTGCGCAGCGCGACCATGTTGACGAAGAAACCGATCAAATCTTCGAGCGCGGTCTCCGGTCGGTTGGCCACCGGGGAACCCACGGCAAAATCAGTCTGCCCCGCGTAGCGCCCCAGGAACGTCTGCCACGCCGCCAACAGGACCATGAAGGTCGTGGCGCCCTCGTCTTGCGCCAGTTTCCGCAGGGCGGCGGCGAGCGCGGCCGGCACTGCGAAGCGATGCACGCTTCCCCGCCCCGTGAGTGCCGCCGGCCGCGGGTGATCCGTTGGCAGGTTGAGCACCGGCGTGCCGGCGAGACGCTCGGTCCACCGGGTCAACGCTTCCTGCCACTCCGGCTGCCAGGCCCGCTCACGCTGCCACTGCGCGTAGTCGGCGTAGTGCAGCTTCAGCGGCGGCAGGACCGCGCCGGTGTAGCGCGCGCCGAGCTCCCGCACGAGCACGTCAATCGACCAACCGTCGAACGCGATGTGATGCACAAAAAAAATCAGCCGGTGATCCTCCGCCGCCAACCGCAGCAACCGGGCCCGCAGCAGCGGCGGACGGCTGAGGTCAAACGGAGTGGCGAGCAGTTCATCCGCCTGGGCCGCCACCGTCTCCTCCTGCGCGGCCGGCGGCAGCTGGCTGATATCCGCGGCCTGCAGCACCGAGCCATCGTCCGCGCTCGCGATCACGCAGCTCCCCTTCCCGTCCACCTCCCGAAAGCTCGTTCGCAGCACCTCATGGCGAGCCACCACATCGGCGAATGCCCGCCGCAGCGCGGCTTCATCAAGGGGACCGCGCAGCGCAAACACCTCGCCCAGGTGATAGGCGGTGTTGGTCGGTTGCAGTTGTTGCACGAACCACAGCCGTTCCTGGGCAAAGGACATCACCGGCGCGGCGCCGGCCGGGCGCGGTGTCAGCGCAGGGCCCGCGCCAGTGGCCGGTTGCAGCGCGACCCCCTTCTGCGCCAGCCGGGCGCGCAACAAAGCCTGCCGGTCCGTCGTCATGCGGATATCGGGGCGCCGGGACGGCGGGCCAGTCGCGACAGCCGCCGGTATCGAAAATCTAAGGACGGGCGCCGCGTCACGCGACGAGCGCCTCCTCCGTGACCTGCAGCGGACGGGTGTCCGTGCTCACCAAAAAGTCGGGCCGGGGCGGACCGACCGGCACCGGGACATTGTTCACGCTGTTGTAGGTGACGATCATCATGGTCCGGTCCCACGGCGACAGGTTGGGGGTCGAGCCGTGCGCCAGATTGGGGTGAAACACCAGCACGCTGCCCCGCGGGCCCTTGGGGGCGACGATGCCCGCCTCCCGCACCATGCCGGCAATGACGTCGCGAGAAAGTGAATACGTGAGGTCCGCGCTCACATTGTCCTTCCAGCCGCCGCTGCCCGCCGGGGCGACATCGACCAAACCGTGACGATGGGAACCCGGGATGAGCATCAAGGGGCCGTTGAATTCCGTCACCTCGTCGAGAAAGAGCATCACATTGACGCAATCCGGCCGCTGCATGCCGTCACCCTTGGCCCAGAAAATGTAGTCCTGGTGCCACTTCCACACGTCGCCCCCGAAGGCCGCCTTGAAGTTGATCTTGAACTGGTAGACGTAGGCCGGGTCGCCGAGGATCTGCTCCGCCGGACGCAACATGCGCGGCAGCCGCGTGAGCCGCCCCATGGTGTCGCTGTAGAGGTGGCAGCCATGGAGGGCTCGCACCGTCTGTTCATCTTTTTCCAGCACGCGGCTGGGGTGATCGATGGCAGCCAGGTCACCGGTGGCGGCCCGCAACGCGTCAACTTCCTGCGCGGCGAAGACCGAGGGGAGAAACAAAAAGCCCTCCTCGTCGTAGCGTTTCAGTTGGTCGGGGGAAAGTTCCATAAGAATGGTGGGGTTGAGCAGACGGGCAGCAGCCTGAGACAGCGCCCCGAACGCGTGCAAGCGCGGGCATAATGCAAAGTCGATTTCCTCCCCGAGCTGACTGGAATTAACGATTTTATGACGTGGGTGAATCCCCCGGTTCGGGAATGGATTCCGCCTCAACCTCCCGCACCGTTTCAACAATCGTCGCCAGGACATCCTTTCCACCGGCGACCTCGGCCACCGCCGCGGTGAATTGCGCCAGGGTCGAACGCTCGAATAGCGCGCGCAACGGCACCTCCAGCGTCGTGCGATGCCGCAGGCGCGCGATCACCCGTGTGGCGAGCAGGGAATGTCCGCCCAGATGGAAAAAATCGTCCTGTCGACCCACCCGGGGGACCCCAAGTAGGTCCGCCCAAATTTCCCCCACGAGGGCTTCACTCGCATCAGCCGGTGGTTCATGCTCCGCGCCGCCCCCAAAGTCCGCCGCGCTGAGCGCCGGCAAAGCCCGGCGGTTGATTTTGCCGCTCGGAGTCAGGGGCAGCGCGGGCAGCACGACAAACGCGGCCGGCACCATGTAGTCGGGAACCCGCTCGTTGAGGAAGGCCCGCAACTCATGACTTGGCACCTCAACATCCGCCGCCAACGCCACGTAGGCGGCCAGACACGCTTCGCCGGTCGGTCGTTCGCGCAGCGCCACCGCTGCGCCGACCACGGCCGGATACTCCAGCAGGTGGGTTTCCACTTCGCCGAGTTCGACTCGGAAACCGCGGATCTTCACCTGATCATCCAGGCGGCCGAAAAACTCGATGTTGCCATCCGGCAACCACCGCGCGCGGTCACCGGTGCGGTAGAGACGTTCCCCCGGCCGGCGCGCGAAGGGATGCGGCACGAAACGCTCCGCCGTGAGCGACGGACGGCGATGGTAATCACGCCCCAAATTCGCCCCGCCGATGTAGAGTTCACCCGGCACGCCGACCGGCACCGGATTGAGACGGGCGTCGAGCAGGTAGATTTGCGTGTTGGCGATGGGGCGACCGATCGGCGGCGGCGGATTAAGCCGGCGCGGCGGTCCATCGAAGGTGTAGGCCGTGACCACATGCGTTTCCGAAGGTCCGTAGTGGTTGTGAAACACGCAGTCCGGCAGCGCCCGGCAGAAGTCCAACACCGCCGGTGTGAGAATGAGCGCCTCTCCCGTGGTGGTGAGTTCGCGCAGGGAGGCGAAGCGAGCGGTCTGATCCGCGTAGTCCGCCGCCAACTGCTGCAACACGACCACCGGCAGGATGATCTTTTCAATCTGCTGCTGTTCGATGCACTCAACCAGCAACGCGGTATCGCCGCGCATCGCTTCGTCCGCGATGTGGAGTTGTCCGCCACTGCCCAGCACCGCGAAGAGGTCGTGAAAACTCACGTCAAAGCTGAGGGAGGCGAAGAACAGTCCCCGCGCCCCCGTCAACAAGGTCGCGTGGTGCCAGCGGATGAGATTCATCATCGCGCGATGACTCAAGGTCGTGCCCTTGGGCCGACCGGTGGAGCCACTGGTGTAAATGATGTAGGCGAGATGATCCGGCGCGACCCCGGACACGGGCACGGCATCCGGCGCCGCCGCCAATTGGTCCGCATCGCGGTCGAGGTCGACCACCGCGATGTCGCCCGGCAACTCCAACTGCGTGCGCGTCTCGGCGTGCAACACCAGCACCGGCGCCGCGGCGTCGGCCAACATGAACGCCAGCCGGTCCGCCGGGTAACCCGGATCCAGCGGCAGGTAACAACCACCCGCCTTCATCACCCCCAGCACCGCGACGATCATGTCGACCGTGCGCCCGAGGCAAAGACCGACGATCACATCGGGCCCCACCCCGCGCGCCCGTAGCACTTGCGCGAGTTGATTGGATCGCGTCTCCAACTGCGCGTAGGTCAACGCCTCCGCCCCATCCCGCACCGCCAACCGCTCCGGGGATTGTTGCGCCTGAACCGTGACCAGTTCGTGCAACCGCTTCGCCGGCGTCGCGGGGAACTCGCAGGCCGTCGCGTTGAAGGTCTCCAACACCTGCCTCCGCTCCGGTGCCGCCATCATCGGCAGGTCCAACACCGCCTGATCCGGTTGCAGCGCCGCCGCCGCGAGCAAGGTCGCAAAATGCTGACCCATTCGCGCCATCGTTTCCGGCCGAAACAGGTCCGTCCGATACTCGACCCAGCCGTCCCACCCACCGTCCGGGGCATCCCGCACCGTCAGCGTCAGATCAAACTTCGCGTCGGGAATCTCCGTGGGCAGAAAGCTGGCCTCCACCCCCGCCAGCACCAGCGCCGGCAATTCGGTCTGGTGGACAAACATGACGTCAAAGAACGGATTCCGGTTCAGCTCGCGCACCGGCTGCAACTCCTCCGCCAACAACTCAAACGGCACCTCCTGATGCGCGTAGGCCGCCTGACAGGTCTCCCGCACCGCCCGCAGCCAGTCGACAAACGGACGATGGCCGTCCCCCGTTGTGCGCAACACCAAGGTGTTGGTGAAAAAGCCGATCAAGGGCGCCGTCTCCGCCCGCGCCCGGCCGGTCACCGGCGAGCCCACCGCCAGGTCCGCCTGCCCGGTGTAGCGAAGTAACAGCACTTTGAATACGGCCAGCAGCGCCATGAAGGCGGTGCCCCCCTCCGCTCGGGCCAGCGCGGTCAGCGCGGCGCGCGCCGCGGCGGGAATACGAAAGTTCGCCGTCCCGCCACGGGGGCTCGGTTCGGCCGGTCGGGCAAAATCGGTGGGCAACTCGAGCGGCGTCACCCCGGCCAACTGCCGCCGCCAAAAATCCACCTGCTCCCGACAGGCCGCGCTCGTCCCCCACCGGCGTTGCCAGCGCGCAAAGTCGCCATACTGCACCGCCGGCCGCACCGGTCCGGGCCCCTGCCCGCGCGCCGCCGCATATCCGGCCGACAACTCCTGCGCCAAGAGGCTCAACGACCACTGATCACTGATGATGTGATGCATCGTCAGCAGGAGGACGTGGTCATCGTCGGCCAGTTGCACCAGCACCCCGCGCAACAGCGGCCCCCGCGCCAAATCAAAGGTCTTCGCCGCTTCCCCGCGCGCCTGCTCCCGCCAGCCCGCCTCGCGATCGTCGACCGGTTGACCGCGCAAATCGACCACTGTCCAATCCGGGCGCAAGTCGGGCAACACCCGCGCCACCGGCTCATCGCCCTCGGCCCCAAACACCGTCCGCAACACGTCGTGGCGGATGGCCAGTTCCCGCACCGCCGACGCCAACGCGGCGGCATCCAACGTCCCCCGCAAACGCAAGGCGCCCGGCACGTGGTAGGCCGAACCTCCCGGTTCGAACTGTTCCAGGAACCACAGCCGTTGCTGCGCAAACGACAAGGGCGCCGTCTCCGCGTCGACCGCGCCCGGCACGATCGCATCCACCGTGGGGCCTGCTGCCGCGCCGGCCCAGCCGGACTCCGCCAGGAGCAGTTCAAACAGGGCCTTACGATCCGCCTCGGTGCTCATCAAAGTTCCACTTCCTCCACGTCTTCATCCCCGGCCGAACCCGCCGCTGCGTTGAGCGCCGCGAGTTTCAGGCGCGGTAACAGTTCCGCCGCCAGATCCCGCAACAGGGGTCCGGCCAAAAGGCGGGTCAGCGGGACGTCGACCTCCGCCTCGAGTTGGATGCGGTTCTTGATTTCAATCGCCACCAACGAGTCGACGCCAAGATCCGTGATCGGCATCCCGGGATCGACGTCCTCCAAGGGCAGGCGCAGGACCGCGCCCACCACTTCCGCCAGCGCGGTCGTCAGCACCCGGGACGCATCCGCTGACTCGCTCTCAGCCAGCTGCCGAACAATCCGTCCCGCCTCCGGCGCCCGGGCAGGGGCGGCCGGAGCGTGCTGCGCCAAGAGGTCGCGCAAAAGCGGCGAACGCTGCGCCTGCGGGTCCGCCTGAAAGAGCTGCCGCCAATCCACCCGCATGCAGGCCAGCTGCGGTGACGCTTGAGCGAGAGCGGTCTCCAGCACGGCCACGCCTTCGCTCGGCGCGAAGCGGTCGATGCCGAGCGATTCCAGCCGGGAGTGAGCCCGTGCACCATGCGCGGTCGCCGCGAAACCGACCTCGCGCCACGGCCCCCAGTTGATCGCCAACGCCGGCACGCCCCGCGCCCGGCGCTGATGGGCCAAAGCATCCAGCGCGGCGTTCGCCGCCGCGTAATTGCCCTGCCCCGGCGCCGGCAGCAGCGCGGAAAAGGCCGAAAACAGCACAAAGACCTCAAGCGGCGCGTCCGCCAACAGCGTATCCAAATTCCGGGCACCTTCGACCTTGGCCTGCCAGACCTCGTCCCATTGCGCCGGCGTCAGCTCCGCCAAGGGTTGATCGCGCCACGCGCCCGCCGCATGAAACACCCCGGCCACCGGCTCCGCGACGATCGCAAGGGCCGCGGCCAGGGCGGCCCGATCCGCCACGTCCACGACGACAGAGGTCACGTGAATGCCATCACTCGCCCACGTTTCGACCTGCGCGGCCTGCGCCGCGCTCGGAACACTCCGGCCGCAGAGGTGCAGGTGCCGCGCGCCACGCTGCACCAGCCATTGCGCCACGGCCCAGCCGACACCGCCCCAGCCGCCCGTCACCAGATAGGTGGCGTCGGCCCTCGGAGCGAAGGTTTCACTCGCCGCGACCGGAGCGCTCCGGCTGTGCAGGCGAGCCCCCCACACCTGGCCGTCACGCACCGCCAATTGGTCTTCGGCATACTCCCCGCCCAACACGCGCACCGCCGCCGCCAGCTGCGGTCCGAGTTCGGCCGCCGGATCGAGATCAATCAGACCACCCCACCGCGGCGCCTGCTCCACCGGCAAAACCCGCAGCAGCGCGGCGTGCGCCGCCGCACGCGGGTCCGGCACCGTGCCGCCGGCGGCCTGCGCACCCCGGGTCAGGGTCCAGAAGGACCCGACCGTCTGTTGCAACAGGGCCAGCGTATCCGTCGCCTCGATACCCGGATCGAGCGGCCGACAGTTGATCACCTGATCCGTCGCGTGGAGGTCGGACAACTCGTCCATGGTCGCGGCTCGCACGACCGCACGTCCAGCCGCCGCCAGCGCGGCCGCGACGGCGTCGGCATCCCCCCCGGCGGAGCCACAGACGAAACAACGGGCGGACGTTGGCGCGACCTCGTCCCGTGTTTCCGCCGGGACCCACGCGAGTTCATGCCAACCGGCCGCAACCACGGGAGCCCCCGCCACCGAGCCGGGCACCGCGGGAATCGCTTCACGGGCCGCCCGTTCCCGAAACGCGGCCAGGTCGGGCAACATGGCCAGCACATCCGCCTCCGCCGGGCCGAAGTCGAGCAGGCACGCGATCTCCGTCACCCCGGCGCCGATCAGTTGCTGCACCAGCGGCAGGCAATCGTCGGGCGTCCCGAACAGCGCGCGGGTCGTGGCAAAACGATCGTAGAGGAAAGCTACAAAGTCATCCTTCTCCGCCTCCGCCAGCGAAGCGACATCGACGCTCTGGCCGCGACTGGCCGCCAGCCCGCCGAGCAGGTGAAGGTTGTCGCGCAAATACCTCGTGAAGGGCCCTCTGACCTTGGCATGCACCGCCGCGGCATCCGGCCCCATGAAGGTGTGCAGCATGACCGTAACCCGACCGCTCGCCGGATCGTGTCCGGCCGCCGCCCGCGCCTGACGATAGGTGGCGATCTTCGCCGCCAGTTCGGTCACATCCTGGTCGAGCAGATGCGTCAGCACGTTCGCGCCGACCGCGCCGGCTCGGGCAAAGGTCTGGGGGTTGCCCGCCGCCGTTACCCACAAGGGCAGTTCGGCCTGCACCGGCGTCGGGTAGATGCGCACCGCCACCTCGCCGCCGTCGCCCGCCGGCGCCACCATCGTTTCTCCCCGCCAGAGTTTGCGCAGAGTTTCGATGCCACTGAACAACCGCTCTCGCCGCTCGGCGTAATTTTCGGGGCGCAGGGAGAAGTCCGCCGGGTTCCAGCCCGACGCGAATGACATGCCCGCACGACCGCCCGACAGGTTGTCGACCACCGACCATTCCTCCGCCAGGCGGCGCAGGTCGTGCAGCGGCAACACACTGCTGCCCGACATCAAACGCAGGCGCTGCGTCTCGCGGGCCAAGGCCGCGTGCAGCGTGGCCGGATTGGGATACAGCCCGCCGAAGTCGGTGAAGTGGCGCTCCGGCAGCCAGACGCTGCTGAAACCGTGGCGGTCGGCGAAGCGCGCCGACTCAAACAGCATACGGTAACTGTCGCCCTCCGGACGCTCGGTGCCGTTGAAAAACATGATGCCGAAATCGACCGCGGCATGCTCCGGCGTCACCGGCGCCGGCGCAGACCTGCCGCGCAAGGCCGCCGGTTCGTCGACCCAATGGCGCGTGCGTTCAAACGGATAGGTCGGCAGCGCCACGCGTTGGCCCCGCCAGTCCCCAAACCACGCCGCTAGATCCGGATCGGGCACCACCGTGGTATTCGTGGGTTCCGTCGCCAGCGCCGCGGCCAAACCTGTTGCGTCCGCAGCGCGCACGACGCGTCGATGCCGAAACCAAGTGCGGCCGGTCGCCGCCGTCCAGCACACGTCGGCCACCTCCACCTCCGCCGGCAAGGCGCGCAAGGTCGCCGCCATCGCCGCGCTCAGGCGACGCAGGGCGCCGGGGCTCTGGGCCGAGAGGAACAAGGTCAAGGGTCGGCCGGCCGGCCACGGCGATCGTGCCGGCGCGGGTGGCGGCGCCGCCAGCACCGCGTGGGCGATCGTGCCGGAGGAACCGAAGGAACTGATTCCCGCAATTCGCTCCTTGTATCCATCGGGCCACGACATCAACTGCCGCGGGATCTCCGCCGGGATCTCCGCCAAGGGCACCTCCGGGTTGGGCGTGTCGAAATGTTGGTGCGCGGGAATCAGACCGTGCCGCACGCAGAGCGCGGTTTTGATCACCCCGCCGATGCCCGCGGCCGACTCCATGTGACCGAGGTTGGTCTTCAGTGACCCGAGCACCAGCGGATGCGGCCGCGCCTTGTCCAGGCTGAAGACGCCAACCAAGGCCTCGGCCTCGATCGGGTCGCCCAACGCGGTGCCCGTGCCGTGCGCCTCGAGGTAACCCACCTCCGCCGGCCGGCGCTGGGCGGCGGCGAGGGCCTGGCGAATCACCGCGGTTTGCGAGGGACCATGCGGCACAGTGAGTCCGCTGCTGGCGCCATCCTGGGCCACCGCCGTGCCACGGATGAGCGCAAGGATGCGATCACCGTCGGCCTGTGCCTGGCTGAGTCGCTTCAGCACCACCACCCCGCAGCCTTCGCCGCGGGCGTAGCCATCCGCGCGGGCGTCGAAGGTTTTGCAGTGGCCGTCGGGCGACAGCATGCGCGCTCGCGACACCGCCACGGAGTTGTCGGGCGCGAGCATCAGGTTCACGCCGGCGGCGAGCGCGACCCCGGACTCGCCCGTGCGCAGACTTTGACAGGCGAGGTGCACCGCCACGAGCGACGAGGAACAGGCGGTGTCGAGCGTGACGGCCGGGCCGTTGAGGCCGAAGAAATAGCTCAGCCGACCGGCCGCGATGTTGGCCACGTTGCCGGTCGCCGCGTAAGCGTCGAGGCGGGTGAGGTCGTCGCGGTAGAGCAGCTTGACGTAGTCGATGACGGTGAGGCCGACATACACGCCGGTCGCCGAACCACGCAGCGTGGCGGGCGGAATGCCGGCGTCCTCAAAGGCTTCCCACGCCGTTTCCAACAACAGGCGCTGTTGCGGATCCATCGAGGCCGCCTCCCGCGGCGAGATGCCGAAGAAGCGCGCGTCGAACTTGTCGACATCACGCAGGAATGCGCCGCGCCGGGAATACATCGTGCCCGGGTTTTCCGGGTCCGGGTCAAAGTAGGCATCGATCGCCCAACGCTCCGGCGGCACCTCACTCACCGCATCAAAATCTGTCTGCAGTTTCGCCCAGAACGCGGCCGGGCCACGGACGTCGCCGGGAAAACGGCACCCCACCCCTACGATCGCAATGGGTTCGGTCGACGCCGCCTGCGCGGCCTCCAATTCCGCGATCCGCGCCTGTTGCTGGCGGATCGCCTTCAAGGCCGCGCGCAAGGCCGCGGCCGGATCACGAGGCGTCGCTTCGCTCATGCGTGGTTCCCTTCGTTTTTCTCCAACGCCGCCAGTTCATCTTCCAGCAACGCGGTCAACTCGTCGGTCGAGAGGGTGCCGAGTTCCTCGTCGTCGCCAGCGCCGGTTGCGGGCGTCGCCGGCAGGAGCGATGCAAGGTAGGCGGCCAAGGCGCCGATGTTGGGATAGTTGAACACCACCGTGGCACGCAGCGGCACCCCCAGCTCGGTCTGCAACCGGTTCTTGATCTCGATCGCCATGAGCGAATCCATGCCCATCTCAAAAAAGCCGCGGGTCGCGCCCGGCAGTTGATCGGCGCCGAGTCGCAAGGTCGCAGCCACCGCCGTTTGCAGCCAAGTCGACAAGCGGGCGATCCGTTCGTCGGCCCCCAGCGCCACGAGCTCCACCCACAGTGCAGTCGGCGCGGACGACTTGAAGCTCGCGGTTTCCGTCGGGTCACCCGCCGACGCCTCCGGCGGCGGACTAAAAAGGCTCTGCCGGCCGCGCACCGCGAACAGGTCCCGTAGCACCTGCCGATCGATCGACACCGCGACCTGCCGGGTGTGTTGTCCCGCCAAGGCTTGCTCGAGCACCGCCACGCCGGTCTCGGGCGTCATCGTGAACACCCCGACGCGCGCCAGTTGCTCGCGGTTATCGCCCGCCACCATGCCGCCATCCGACCATGGACCAAAGTTGACCACGGTCGCCGGCAGGCCCTGGGCGCGGCGGTAATCACCCAAGGCGTCGAGGAACTGACTCGCCGCCGCATACAACGGCAAACCCATCGTGCCCCACACCACCGTGATGGAAGAAAAGGTCGCAAACCAGTCCAGCGGCAGCTCGCGCGTGAGCTCGTGCAAAATCCATGCGCCACGAAGTTTCGCGTCATGCACCGCGGCATCCCGGGCAAACTCCAGTTCGCGCACCGGTCGGTCCTGCGCGACTCCCGCCAGGTGCAGCACACCCGCGAGCGGATGGGCGCCGGCACCGATCTCCGCCACCAAGCGCCGCATGCCATCGGCGTCCGCGGCGTCCACCGCCACGTAACGCACCGCGTCACCGAGCTCCGCCAACAGCGTCTGCTTGGCATCATCAAGTTGCTCACGCGTCTGCCGCCCGGTCACCACCAAGCGGCGAGCACCCCGCGCCACCAACCAACGCAACACCGCGCGCCCCATCGCGCCCAAACCGCCCGTGATCAAATACGTCGCATCCGCGCGCACCGCCACGGCCGCGGACGTTGAAAGTTCGGCCGGAACCAAACGCGCGCACCACACTTCACCGCCGCGCCAGGCCAATTGATCCTCGTCCGCCGAACCAAGGCGGGCCACCACCTGTTCAGCTTCCGCGACGAGATCGATTGCCACCGGATCGAGATCAAATGCCGCGCCCCACAACTCCGGATGCTCGATCGCGACCACTTTCGCCAGGCCCCGCACCGCAGCCTGGGCCGGATCACCGGCGGTCGCCTCCGGTCCTGCCAATCCTTCCGCGCCGCGCGTCAGCAACCAAATTGGCGCCGGTTTCCCGGCCCGCTCCAGGGCCTGCACAAGATTCACCAACGTTGCCGAGCCAAGCCTTTGCCCCGCCGCGATGGTTTCGGCGGTGAGCTCCTGCCCCACGACGGCCAGACTCCGGGAATGCAGCACCCCGCGCAGCGATCCGTCGATCGATTCCAGCACCCCGTCAAAATCCGTCGCCTCCGGCTCCACCATGGTGACGGCGCCGCCCCGGGCCCGCAAGGCGTCGGCCAAAGCCGCGCCCAAACCCCTGCCCTCGTCGAGCACGATCCAGTTTCCGGATACATCGGCCGGCACGGGCGGCGCCGCCGGATGCCAGGTCACCGCGTGCAGGACGTCGGCAACCCGCGTGGCCGGCGGACGATCGAAGCTCGGTGCCGCCGTCGCCGGCGCCACCGCCGGCGTATCCGCAAACCGGGCACGCAGCTGGTCGAGGTAAGGCAGCGCAGCAAGCACGTCGTCGGTCTTGGCGCCGAAATCCAGCAGGCAGGCGATCTCGTTCACCCCGACTTCACCGAGCTGCCGCACAAGCGCCGCGCACGCGTCGACCGTGCCGAAAAGGGCGCGGCGCGCATAAAAGCGGTCAAACAACATGCCGGCAAAATCCTCGCGGTCCGCTTCGCTGAGCTTTGTCGGATCCATTTCCTGCCCCCGACTGGCGGCCAGGCCTTTCAGCAAGTGCAGGTTGGCCTTGAGAAAGTCCACGTAGGGTCGGCGAATCCGGGCCCGAATGCTGTCATCATCGGGCCCGCAGAAGGTGTGCAGCATCACGGCCACCCGGCCGGCGGCGGGATCAAGCCCGGCCTCGGCCCGAGCCGCCCGGTAGCGGGCGATGTTTTCGCCCAGCTGCGCGGGTTCCTGATCGAGCAGGTGAGTGAGCAGGTGGGCGCCGATGCGGCCCGCGTAGGCGAAACTCTCGGGATTACCCGCCGCCGTCAGCCAAAGCGGCAGCTCCGGCTGCACCGGGGTCGGAAAGACGCGGGCTTCACTTGCGGAACCGTCCGGCAAGGTGACCGTCACCGCCTCGCCGCGCCACAGGGTTCGCACCTGCTCGACCATGTTATTCACCAATTCACGTCGTTTGGCGTAGGCCTCCGGCACCATGGCGAAATCCCCCGGATTCCATCCCGGCGCGAAGGAGATGCCCACGCGCCCGTCCGACAGATTGTCGATCACCGACCAATCCTCCGCCACCCGCAGGGGATGATGCAGCGGCGCCACCAGGCTGCCGGCCATCAGCCTCACCTGGCGCGTCTCGCGGGCGAGCGCCGCCGCCAACACCGTGGGGTTGGGGTAAAGGCCGCCAAAGCGGGTGTAGTGGCGCTCGGGCACCCAAACGCTGGAGAAGCCGTGCGCATCGGCAAAACGGGCCGCCTCCAGCACCAGGCTATACTTGGCCGGATCGCCCACCGTTTCCTCGCCGTTGAAGAACATGACGCCGAGTGCCATCCGGTCGGCTGACGCCGGCGCGGTCCAGTCGCGCAGGGTGGGATTGTTCGGTATTGCAACTTCGGATACAGCCGCAGTCGCCGTCACCCGCACCGGGCGTTCGAGCCAATGCCGGCGCCGCGAAAAGGGTTGGCCGGGCAGCGGCAGATCGGCCCGGCGGCGGCCGTGCGGCGCCGAGATCGCGGCCGGTTGCACCGCCGCGCCCGCCGCAAACAGGGTCGCCGCCGACTGGAGCAGGCTGGCAAGTTCGGCGTGGCCCGGCCGCAGCGAGGCGACCGCCGTCACCGGCCCCGTCCAGGTCTTGCGCACCAAGCCGGTAAGCACCGGCCGCGGGCCCACTTCCAGCAGGTGCGCCACCCCGGTGGCCTGCAGGGCGCGCACGCCATCGGCAAAGCGGACCGCGCCCAGCACGTGGTCGCGCCAGTGGGCCGCGGTGGCAAGATCGGCGTCCGGGCCCAGATTGGAGATCACCGGAAACTTCGGCGCGGCAAAGGTGGTCGCGGCAAGTTCGCGCTCAAACTCGGCCAGCATCGGCCGCATCAGCGGTGAATGAAAGGCATGCGAGACGGTCAGTGGCCGACAGGCGATGTTCCGGGCCGCAAAGGCCTGTGCGATTTCCTGCAACGCCGTGAGTGGTCCGGCCAGCACCACCTCGGTCGCCGCGTTCACGGCGGCGATGGCGGTGTCGGGTCGGCCGGCCACCGCGGCCGCCGCCGTCGCTTCATCAGCAAAGACGGCCAGCATACCGCCCCCGGCCGGCAACGCCTGCATCAAGCGCCCGCGCGCGGCGATGAGACGCAAACCATCCTCCAGCGAAAACACGCCCGCCACAGTCCCAGCGACGTATTCACCCACGCTGTGTCCGGTCACCACGGAGGGAGTCAGTCCCCAGGCGCGCCACAACTCCGCCAGCGACCACTCCAGCGCAAACAATGCCGGCTGAGTGAACGCCGTTTCGTGCAAACGCGCCGCCCGGGGCTCATCCGGCGCCGCGAACAGCACCGGGAGCAAGGGCTCCGGCAACAATGTATCCAAAATACCCGCACATCGATCCAAGGCCGTCCGATACACGGGTTCGGAGTCGTAAAGCTCGCGCCCCATGCGCGCGGTTTGCGCGCCCTGGCCGGTAAAGAGGAACCCAACCCGCACCGGCGCGACCGCCGCCCCTGCCGACACGGTGGCTTGGCGCAGCGCGGCGACCAAGTCCGCCGACGTGGAGCCCGACACCGCCACGCGCACGGGGCCGACGCTGCGGCTCGCGTTGAGGGTGTGCACGACATCCGGCAGCTCGGACGCCATCACGGTCGCCAAGCGACCGGCGACCGCGTCGACCAAGGCTCCAACCTGGGTCGGATCCCGCCCGGCGAGCGCCAGCAGCGTTGGCGCCGGATCCGGCGCGCTCGTTCGCGCGACCGGTGGCGGTGCCTCAACCACGACGTGAGCGTTGGTGCCGGTAAAGCCAAAGGAACTGACGCCCGCGCGGCGCGGCAGGTCCGCCGGCCAGGTCGTGTGCGCGGTGACGACCGCCAGCGGCAAGGTGTCCCACTCCAAGTGGGGGTTCAGGCGGGCACAGTGCAGTGAGGCGGGCAATTCGCCATGTTGCAGTGCCAGCACCGCCTTGATGAGCCCGGCGATGCCGGCTGCGGCCTCGAGGTGGCCCAGGTTGCTCTTCACCGATCCCAGCCGCAGCGCCTGCGAGCGTTCGCGACCGTCGCCCAAAGAGGCCGCCAGAGCGCGCACTTCGATCGGGTCACCGAGCTCGGTGCCGGTGCCGTGCGCCTCAACGTAACCGATGTCGGTCGGCTGCAGCCGCGCCCGTCGCAACGCGGCGCGCACGACCTTTTCCTGCGCAGGTCCGTTGGGTGCAGTGAGGCCATTGCTGCGACCATCCTGGTTCACCGCACTGCCCCGCACCACGGCCAGAATGGGATCTCCGTCCGCTTCGGCGTCGGCCAAACGCTTTAACACGACCAGACCGCACCCTTCAGAGCGCACGTAACCATCGGCCTCGGCGGCGAAGGCCTTGCAGCGACCATCGGGCGCCAACATGCGCGCTTGGGCAAAGTTGACCGCAAGTTCGGGGTTGAGAATGACGTTCACGCCGCCGGCCAAAGCGAGGCGGCACTCTCCGGCGCGCAAAGCCTGCGCGGCCTGATGCACCGCCACGAGCGACGACGAACATGCGGTGTCGATCGCCATGGCCGGACCTTCCAGACCGAGCACGTAGGCCAGTCGACCGGCCGCGGCACTGTGGGCATTGCCCGTGCCGCCGTAGGCGTCGATGCGCCCAAGGTCGTCCGCCGGCAACACGCGCTGCTCGTAGTCGTGGGTGCTCAGCCCCACAAACACGCCGGTGTCGCTGCCGGCCAGAGAGCCCGGCGCGATCGCCGCATTTTCCAGCGCATGCCACGCCACCTCCAAAAGCAGCCGGTGCTGCGGATCCATCGCCGCCGCTTCCCGCGGCGCGATGCCGAAGAAGCTCTCATCGAACAGATCGATGCCCGCGAGGAAGCCACCGAAACGGGAATTGGTGCGCCCCGGTGTTGCCGCCTCGTCCGCATGCACGGCATCGACATCAAATCGATCGGCCGGCACCGGCGTGATCGCGTCCACGCCGTCACGCAACAGCCGCCAGAACGACGCCGCGTCGTTCGCTCCACCCGGGAACCGCAGCCCCATGCCAATGATCGCCACGGCGTCGTCGCCGGTTGCCTCCGGTGCGGGAGTCACGGCCGATTTCGCCACGGCGTTGGGACACAAATGATCCGCCAGACGATTGATGTCGGGATAGTCATACAGGACCATCGGCGGAACCTCCCGACCGAGGTAGTCCCGCAGGTCGCCCGACAAGGCCACCAGCGAGGCCGAATCCAACCCGAAGCTGGAGAAAGGTTCCGTCACCGCGATCGCCGTCGGCGCGCACCCGAGGCGGCGGGCCAGACGGGTTTGCAGCCAGGTGACGAGCTCGGGCCGGCTGACCTTCGACGATTCGTCCGCAGCCGGGGTCGCGGCGGTCGGCGGCGTGAAACGCCACTCGCCGATGGCCGCCAGTTCACCAGCCAAAAACTGCGCCCGGGCGCCACGGCGTTGAATCTTGCCCGAGGAAGTCTTCGGCACCGTGCCGGTCTTTAGCAGCACGACCACGGCGGGTTGCACCTCGTGCTCCACCAACACCGCGCGGGCAATGGCCGCCCCGAGCTGCTGGGGATCGGCCGAACGCAGCGCCGTGCGCAGGACTTCCTGCACCACGACCAGGCGCTCCTCGCCGTCGATTTCGACCGAGAAGGCGGCGGCGCCCCCGGGCTTGAGCGCCGGGTCCGCCTGCTCGGCGGTGAGTTCGAGGTCCTGGGGATAATGATTGCGGCCGCGAATGATGATGAGGTCCTTCGCCCGGCCGCAGATGAACAGCTCACCGGCCGCATCCACGTAACCGAGATCGCCGGTGCGCAACCACGCCCGCTCGTCGCCGGGCAGGCGCGCCTGAAAGGTCTCGGCGGTGGCGTCGGGACGTTGCCAATAACCGGCGGCGACGGTGGGCCCCGCCACCCAGACCTCGCCGATCACACCGTCCGCCGCCCGCGCGCCGGTCTCCGTATCCACGATGGCGATACTCGTGTCCAACCAGGCACGGCCGGAGCTCACCAAATCGAAGGTCGCCTCCGGTTCCGCGCCGGACGACGCCGGCGTAAAGCGGCCCTGCTCCAGCGCCACGCGGTCGACCGGCGTGATGACCGGCGCACGGTCGACGTCCCCGCCCGACACCATGAGGGTCGTCTCGGCCATGCCGAAACACGGGTAGTGGGCGGTGGCCCGAAATCCCGCCGGCGCGTAGGCGGCGGAGAAGGCGTGCAAGGTGCGCGCGCGCACCGGCTCGGCGCCATTGTAGGCGCTTTCCCAACTGGAGAGGTCGAGCGTCGCGAGTGCCTCGGGCGTGGCCTTCTCCACGCACAGGTCGTAACCAAAATTGGGGCCGCCGCCGTGGGTGCCGCGAAAGCGCGTGATGGCTTCGAGCCACCGCAGGGGACGTTGAATGAAGCTGACCGGAGACATGATCACGCCGGGGAAACCGCCGTAGATCGGCGTGAGCAGCCCATCGATCAGACCCATGTCGTGGAACGCGGGCAGCCAGCTCACCGAGACACTGTCCGCGTGCAGGGCAAAGGCGTGGTGAATGTAGTGCGCGTTGTAGACGATGTTGTCCTGCGTGACCATCACCCCCTTGGGCGCGCCGGTGGAGCCGGAGGTGTATTGCAGGAAAGCGAGATCGGCCGACTTCAGTCCGGGGTCGCGCCAGTCGGCCGCCCGCCGGGGATCGACCTCGTCGGTGGCCAACAAACTCAGGTCCAACCACGCCGGTTCGTCGGCAAACTGACGCTGCAGCGCGGTGAGGGTCTTGGCGTTGGTGAGGGCGACCCGGGCGCCGGCATCGGCCATGAGCGCACGCAATCGCGGCAGGTGCCCGGGGTTGCGCGGCGGATAGGCCGGCACCGCGATGACCCCGGCGTAAAGGCAGGCAAAAAAGGCGACGGGGAAATCGATGCCCGCCGGATACAGCAGCAGCGCGCGATCGCCGGGCACGGCCTGTTCACGCAGCCGCACCGCCACCGCCCGCGCGCGGCGGTCGAGTTCCGCGTAGGTGAGCGTGGTTTCGTCATTCGCCGCGTCCGCCAAATAGGTCAAAGCAGCGCGGTCCGCCTGGTGTTCCGCCCGCCAGCGCAGAATGCCACCCAGCGTGACCGCGGAATCACTCCGCCAAACGGGGGCATGGTTGGGGGGACGCAGCGTCACAAGCCGCAGAAGTGAAAACCCCGCCATACCCACCGCAAGGGGTAAATGGACGTTTGCGTAAGCACCAAAAACGTTTGCCGCCAAACGTCGGACCGAAACCGGGTCTTCTGCCTTAACTCTCGCGTAGTAAACCCATTGACACCCTCGGTCCAGCCCCCTGCCTAGGGCGGTATCTGCGCCATGCCGACGCCTTCCCCGTCAACCGAACTTCTCTCCTTGTTGGATGCCTGCGCCGCCCGGGGCATCGCGGTGAGTCTCGGTGAAAATGGCGCGCTCAAAGTGCGGGCCCCGGCCGGCAAACTGACCCCGGAGCTGCGCGAGGCCCTGAAGGCGCACAAGACGGCCCTGACCCACCTGCTGCAGGCGCAGGCCGACGGCAGCGAGCAGACAACGCCCATTCCCCCTCGCCCCGCCGATCAACCGGCGCCGCTGTCCTCCGCCCAGGTGCGCCTGTGGTTTCTCAACCAACTCGATCCGCGCAGCATTGCCGCCTACAACATCGTGGCTGCTGTGCGCATCACCGGTCCCCTGCAGATCGCGGCCTTGCGCGCCGCCGTTGCTGCGCTCGCGGCGCGTCACGAGACCCTGCGCACCGCCTTTCGCAGCGTCGCCGGGCAACCCGAGCAAGTCATCGCCCCCACCGTCACGGTGCCTTGGACCGCGGACACCGTTCGCGCGGAAGACGTCGCCGACCGCCTGCGGGCGGAAGCCGAGCAAGCCTTCGACCTCACCCAAGCACCTCTGCTGCGCACCACCCTGCTCGAAATCGGCGCCACCGAACATGTCTTCATTTTCACGATTCACCACCTCATTTCCGATGGTTGGTCGTCGGGGGTGATCGTGCGCGACCTGGCCGCGTTCTATACGGCGGCGGCAGCGGGACAGGCGCCCGAGAAGGCGGAGCTGCCGTCACTGCGGACGCAATTCGGCGATTACGCCGCCTGGCAAACCCAGCGCCAAGGCAGCGCGGCCGCCGAACGCGACCTCGCCTTTTGGGTGGAAACGCTCGCGGGCACGACCGTGCTCAACCTGCCGACCGACCATCCGCGCCCGCCGGCCATGTCCTACGCCGGCGCGACTCGCTACGAGACCTTTCCAGCGGAGCTGAGTGCCGGCCTGAACGCCCTCGCGCAGCGCGAACAGGCGACGCTCTTCCAAGTCCTGCTGGCCGCGTTCCAGGTGCTGTTGCAGCGCCTGACCGGCCAGACCGACATCGCCATCGGCACGTCGATCGCGAACCGCAATCATCCGGACCTTGAACCACTGATCGGCTTCCTCACCAACACGCTGGTGATGCGCACCGATCTCGCCGGAAACCCGAGCTTCCGCGAGCTCCTCGTCCGCACCAAGGCCACCGCGGCCGCTGCCTACGCGCACGCCGAGACGCCGCTGGAACGCATCATCGAGACGCTGCAGCCCGAGCGCAGCATGAGCCAGAACCCGCTCTTCCAAGTCTGCTTCTCACTGCTGCAGGCCCACCGCGACACGCTGCGCCTCGGCGAGGGGCTCACGCTCGAACAACTCAATGTCGACAGCCCGAGCGCCCGCTTTGACTTGAGCATCACGGTGGAGAACACCCGGCAAGGCCTGCTCGTCGCGTTTGAATACAGTCGCGATCTGTTCGAACCGGCTACGATCGAGCGGTTGATGGGGCTCTATCAGACGCTGCTGCACGGCATCGTCGCCGATCCCGATCAAGCGCTCGCCGACTACGCGCTGCTCACGCCCCCGGAACGTCACGCGCTGTTGGTGGAACGCAACCAATCCGCCACCGCCTACCCGAGCGAGGCGACCATCCCCGATCTCTTCGCGGAAGTCGTGGCCCGCCAACCCGACACGCCGGCGGTCAAGTTTGGCGCCCGCGAACTGAGCTACGCCGAGCTCGATCGGCTCAGCAATCAGCTCGCCCATCACCTGCAGGCCCAAGGCGTCGGAATCGACGAAGCCGTCGCGGTGAGCGCGGAACGTTCGATCGAAATGGTCGTCGGCTTGCTCGCCGTGCTCAAGGCCGGGGCGCACTACCTGCCCTTCGACCCGACCGATCCGATCGCACGCCTGCAACAAGTGTTCGACCAGAGTCGACCACGCTTCGTGCTCGCCGCGGCGGATGCGGTGGAACACCTGCCCGACCTCGGCGCAACCGCGATCCCGGTTTCGCTTCATGACGCGCCTTGGTCGACCGCTCCGGACACACGCCCCGTGGTCGCCCTGTCCCCGGAGAACCTCGCCTACACCACCTTCACGTCCGGCTCCACCGGCACCCCGAAGGGCATCTGCATCCCACACCGCGGTGTCGTGCGGTTGGTGCGCAACACCAACTACCTCAACTACGGCCCCGACCTGCGTATCCTGGAACTGGCTACCGTCGCCTTCGACGCCTCCACCTTCGAACTCTGGGGCGCCCTCTGCAACGGAGCGTTGCTGGTCGTGTGGCGGCCGGGACCGCCCTCGATTCGCGAACTGGCGGACCTGATCGAACGCGAACGCATCACCACGCTCTACCTGACCTCGGCGCTGTTCAACCTGATGGTCGACGAACGCGTGGAGGCCTTCGCCACCGTGCGCCACCTGCTGGTGGGAGGAGACATCATCTCCCCGCCCCACGCCCGTCGGGTGCTGGCCGCTCATGCCGAGCTCACGCTGATCAACGGCTACGGCCCGACCGAGACCACCACCTTCGCCGCCTGCGGCATGTTGCGAAGCCCCGAGGACGTCGGGCACTCGGTGACGATCGGCCCCCCGATGTCCAACACCACCCTCTACATCCTCGATGCGAAGCTCGAGCCGGTCCCGGTGGGCGTGCCGGGCGACCTCTACATCGGCGGCGACGGCAACGCCCGCGGTTACCTGGGGCGACCCGACCTCACGGCCGAGGCCTTCGTGCCACACCCGCATCCGCGCACGCCCGGCGAACGTTTGTATCGCACAGGCGATCTCGCCCGCTGGGCGGAGGACGGCACCGCAGAGTTCCTCGGTCGCCGCGACTTTCAGGTCAAGGTGCGCGGCTTCCGCATCGAACTCGGCGAAATCGAAAGCGCGTTGGTCACCCATGCCGCCGTGGAAAAAGCCTTGGTGTTGGCGGAAGGCGCCGCCGCCGGGGAGAAACGTTTGCTCGCCTTTGTGCAACCTCCGGCCGGCGCACCGCAGCCCACGCCCGCCGAGCTGCAGGAGCACCTGACGGCCCGCTTGCCGGATTACATGGTGCCGGCGGCCTTTCACGTGGTGTCCGCGTTTCCCCTCAACGCCAATGGCAAGGTGGTGCGTGCCGACCTACTGGCTCTGGCCGCCGCCGCCCCGACCGCCGACGCGGTTCGTTACACCGCCCCGGCAAGCGCGGTGGAGGACACGGTGGCCGGACTGTGGGGAGAGGTCCTGGGCGCGGACCGCCTCGGCCGGCAGGACAACTTTTTCGACCGCGGCGGGCACTCGCTGCTCGCGACAAAGATCATGTGGCGACTCTACGAAATCTTCGCAACGGAGCTGCCGCTGCGACTTCTTTTTGATCATCCGACGGTGCGAGGCTTCGCGGCCGCGTTGAGCGCCAAAGTCGACGCCGACCACGCACGCCCGGGACGGGCGGAGGCGGTGGCGCGCATCCACGGGCGGGTGCGCGACATGACGGACGAAGAGGTCCGAACCGAGTTGGCCGCGCGACGCGGCTGAGCTCGGGCTCAGGTCCAGTAGATCGCGGTCTTGTCGTCCTTCAGCCCCATCAGGAACGAGATGGTGGAGCGGAACTCCCCGGCCTTGGCCTGGGCCTGCACCGCGTGGATGAGCTTGCCATTGAAGAAATAGATGTCGCCGGCGTGGATCGGCAGGTCGATGCGATCGAAGTTTTCCAACCACTCCGGTTGATACGGGTAGCCCGTCTCCTCCAAACCCAGCGCGCGCCGCGTGGCCATGTCGGGCTCGATGTTCCAATAAACCAATTGGCCGCCCTCGGCACCGTTTTGCAGGCACATGTTGACGGCCGCAAAGGCATCGCCCCGGCCCACGTCCTGAATCTCAAACCCGGCCTGCTTCTTGGCGAAGAGCTGGGCGGCGTCATCGTGGGCCGCGAGGGAGAACTTGCCGTCGCCACTCCACGCGCGGGCCACAAACTCGCCCGCGGCGCGCCCCTCGTGCTCCGCCACCCGCAGCTCGACCTCGGCCTTGGCCAGCTCGGCTCGCACTTCGGCCATGAGCTCGGCGAAGACGTTGCGCCCGCCGTCAAAGAGGTCGTGCAAGGCATCACGGGTTTTCTCCGCCTCGTCACAGTAGAGACCGAGTTCCTTCCCGTAGTGGTAGGTGCCCACGTAGTAGGCCGGCACGGCGTCGCCGCGCTGCCGCAGATGCGGACTCGCCCAGAAATTTTTGGTGATCACCTCGCACAGCGCCGGATCCATCGCGCCCCGGAAAATGCAGCCCGCCACTTCGCCACGCATGACGCGCACGATTTCGGCCGCGTTCAGGGCGGTGAATTCGTTGATGCGAAAATAGTCCTCGGAGAAGACCTTGCCGGTGATCGAAACGGAAGTGGAGGTATCCATGAGCGGAAGCTTTGAGAGGTTGTCTGCCTAGCCCGGGGGCATGTCCAGACGTTACTGGAAGCCGCCGCGGGAGAGATGCGTCACAATCCCGCAACAGGGGCCATGGCCCAGTCGCGGCGGGGCTGAGAAGTGAGGCCGGGAGTCTGAACTTGATTCGCCCCTCCGACGCCGACTTCCTTGCCGTCCTCCGCCTCGCCCCGCCACCACCATGCACCTGCTGAAATTCATCGGGAACGAAACCTCCGTTTCCCTGCGCTCGATCACGGCGCTCACGCTGATTTCAGGCATCGCGCAGGGCATCATCCTGGCGATCATCAACGCGGCGGCGTCCACGGCGAGCTTCCCGGACCTCAACTTCCGCTATCTGGTGATGTTCGGCCTCGCCATCACCATCTTCATCCTGGCGAAACGCGTTGCGCTGGATCGCTCCTTCGTGGTCGCCGAGGAAGTGATCGCGAGCCTGCGTCTGCGCATCGTCAACAAGCTGCGCCGTTCCAACCTCATGGTGGCCGAACGCATCGGCAAAGCCCAAGTCGAGGCGCGTCTGTCGCAGGACACCGTCACCATCTCGCAGGCCGCCGGCGAAATCGTGAACGCGGTGCAATCGGCGGTGATGATCGTGGTGTGCGTGGGCTACCTCGCCCTGCTCTCGAAGGCAGCGTTCCTCATCACCGTGGCCATGATCGTCGGCGGCGTCTCGATCTACCTGCGCAACCAGCGCCGGATCAACGCCGAGCTGCAGGCCGCCACCGCCAAGGAGACGGAGTTTTTCGCCGCGCTCAGTCAGATCATGGGCGGCTTCAAGGAGCTCAAGGTCAACCAGGCCAAGTCCGACGACGTCTTCGAAAACAACTTTGCCCAGGTCTGCCGCGACGCGCAGGCCCTGAAGGTCCGCACCGGCCTGGCCTACGTGCGCAACTTCATCTTCTCGCAGGTCTTTTTCTACCTGCTCATCGCCGTGCTGGTCTTTCTGCTGCCCAGCCTGAGCGAGGCTTACAACGACGTCATCATCAAGGCGACCGCGATCATCCTGTTCATCATCGGGCCGCTGACTTCACTGGTCGGATCGATCCCGATCTACGCCCGCGCCAACGTCGCGTTGAACGACATCATTGCCCTCGACACCCTGCTCGACCGTCCCGAGGCCTCCGCCGAGCGCGACATCGTGGCGGCCAAGATCGACTTCGAGGACTTCAAGGAAATCGCCGCCGACCAGGTCACCTTCGCCTACCCCAGCGAGACGGGCACCGGCACGGGCTTCGCGACCGGCCCCATCGACCTCAAGGTGCAGGCCGGCGAAGTGGTATTCATCGTGGGTGGCAACGGCGCCGGCAAATCCACCTTCCTCAAGCTGCTGACCGGACTCTACGTTCCCCAAGGTGGCGCACTGCGGGTCGACGGGCTGCGGCTGCAACCAGCCCACCTGCCGGCTTACCGGGAGCTGTTCTCCATCATCTTCGCCGACTTTCATCTGTTCGACCGCCTCTATGGTTTGGTGGACGTCGATGAAAAGCGACTGTTGCAGCTACTCCAGCGCATGAAGCTCGACGAGGTGACGAGCTTCGCCAACGGCCGCTTCACCAATCTCAACCTGTCCACCGGCCAGCGAAAGCGCCTGGCGCTCATCGTGGCCGCGATGGAGGACCGCCCCATCTTTGCGCTCGACGAATTCGCGGCCGATCAGGACCCGCAATTCCGGGCCTTCTTCTACGAAACCCTGCTGCCCGAACTGAAAGCGCAGGGCAAAACCGTCATCGCGGTCACCCACGACGATCGTTACTTCGAGTGCGCCGACCGGGTGATCAAGTTGGAATATGGTCGCATTGCGCCCGCGACCTAAATCTCTTTTACCCCTCTGACCGCGCATGAGCGACCCGATCCCCACCGAGCCCAGCGTTCCTCCCCGCCCGACCGTATCAAAGGCGGAGTCCCTGCTGCTGCGGCTGCGCCGCTACATCCGGGAACATTCGGTCTTTTTCATGCTGGCCGGCCTCATCTTCACCTTCCTGGTGGTTTTCTTGGCCAATCGGATATTCATCCTGATCGGGCCCGGTGAAGCCGGAGTGCTCTTCCGCCGCCTGCAGGACGGCACCCACCTCGAGAAGCCCTACCACGAAGGCATGCGCGTCATCTGGCCGTGGAACAAGATGTTCATCTACAACGTGCGCGTGCAGGAGCACTCCGAAGTCGTGCATGCCCTGAGCAGCAACGGCCTCACCATCGACGTTACGCTGTCGATGCGCTACTACCCCGATTACCCCAATCTGCCGCTGCTGCACCAAAAGGTGGGACCTGACTACGCCACCAAAGTCGTCGTGCCCGAGGTCGTCGCCGGCGTGCGTGAAGTCATCGGCAAATATCGGCCGGACGACCTCTACACCTTGAAGACCAGCGACATCTCCCGCGCGATTATCCAAAGCGTGGTCCGCAGCGTCGCGGAGAAGTTCATCGTGCTCGATGACATCAACATCAAGGACATCCGCCTGCCCCCGCAGGTGCGCCAGGCGATCGAGAACAAGCTCACGCAGGAACAGATGGCCAAGGAATACGAATTCCGCCTCCGCCGTGAAGAGCTCGAGGCCGAACGTCTCGCCACCAAGGCCTCCGGTCTCGCGGTCTACCACAGCCGGATCAATTCCACCCTCACCCCGGAACTCCTCCGCTACAAAGGCATCGAGGCCACCCTCTCCCTCGCCCAATCCCAGAACGCGAAGATCGTGGTGGTTGGCGGCGGCGAACAAGGCCTGCCCCTCATCCTCAATACCGAGACCGGCGCGCCCTCCGTCGTGCCCGAGCCAACCTTCAGCAATCCGCCGGCCAACAACAGCAACTTGGACGCGACACAGTCGACGCCCGGTCCGACCGTGACGCCGGGTCCGAGCCTCACGCCCGGGCCCACGGACCGCCAGACGCCCGGCAGCGTCTCCCCGCCCACCCCGAGCAACGGCGGCTGATCGCGCCGCCGCGTAATCGTCCGAACCGGAGCCTACTCCGGACCGAGTCGGTATTCCGACCAGATCGCGTCGTGCAGGTGTTGCGCCTCGCCCAGATCCTTGAGCACAAAAATCTTTTCGGTCGGCGGCCGCCGAAACGACGGAGTCGAGAGGATCGCTTCGTCCAACTGCATGAGGTCCTGCTGGAGACTGTTCAGGTAGAGGCTCCACTCCGTGATCCGGCGCGCAATGTCGGGACGCAGGGAAAAGTTGATGAATGCCTTGGCCAGGTCCTGACGCACCGACGTGCGCGGCACCGCCAGCGTATCGAGGGTCATAATGGACCCTTCGGCCGGCAACACGTGTGAGATCGACGCCTTGGCCTTTTGCGCCCAAGTGATTTCCGGCGACCAGGTGCTCAGCAGGCTCAATTCACCGGCCGCCAATTGGCCGCCGCCTTCGGTGAGCACAAACTGTGGCGCCGCGCCCGCCTGCTGCTGGGCCTGGAGCAATTCGCGCAGGGCATTGAGTTCCGCCTCGTCCTGCGTGTTCGGGGAAAAGCCCAGGGCCAGCAGCGCCGCCCCCAAGGTTTCGCGCGGTTCGTCCAGCACGCCAATCTGGTCACCGTAGACCTTGCTGAAGGTCGGACTGAAGAACTCCGCCCACGTGGTCGGTGGTTCCGCCACCCGCGCCGAGTCGTAGCCGATGCCGGAGAAGTTCACCATGAACGGAATCGCGTAGTTCACGTTTTCCGCGTCACCCAACCGGCCATCCAAATACTCCGGCGCCAAGTTACGCAGATTCGGGATGGATTCCTGGTCCAACTTCACCAACAGCCGCCGCCGCCGCATCTCCGAGATCATGTAGCTCGTCGGCATGATGATATCGAACTCGCTCCAACTCACCATCACTCGCGCGAGCATTTCCGCGTTACTGCGGTAGGTGTGGACCTCGACATTGACCTTCGCCTCCGCCGCGAAGTCGTCGATCACCGCCTGCGGATAATAGCCGTCCCAAATGTAGAGCACCAAGGTTTCGCGAGTCTCCCGAGTTGCCCACCACACCACGGCCCCCACCACGACCGCAACGCCGACCAGTCGGAAAAACATCGAACGAGCCTGGCGGGTCTTGAAAAACATGGCACGGGAAGTCGCGGCGCGCGAAGGTGCCAGATCGCCCCAACGCCATGGGGATGTCAAGGAGACCTATGGCACGCCCACTTTCCGCTGGCCACCGGCCCGCGCGGCCGCGTTGACTTTGCGCTGCATCCGCCGCCCTGTCCCCTTTGCCGATGAGCACTGCCGAATCCACCCCCGAACGCTTCAAGGTCGTCGTCAACCACGAGGAGCAATACTCCATCTGGCCGTCCTACCGCGAGAACGCGCCCGGCTGGAAAGATGCCGGCAAAGAAGGCACCCGGGAGGAATGCCTGGCCTACATCAACGAGGTGTGGACCGACATGCGCCCCCTCAGCCTGCGCAAACGCATGGCCGAAGCCGCCGGCACCGCCGAAGCCAACTGACGCCGGCCTTCACGGCATGCTGACGCCCCTTCCCGCCAGTCCCTGGCTGAGTTGCCCGCGACCGGAGCCACACGCCGCCCTGCGCTATTGGGGCTTCCCCTTCGCCGGCGGTGGCGCCGCCGCTTGGCACAGCTGGGCCCGAGCCCTCGCTCCGCGGATTGAAATGGTCGGGGTGCGCCTCCCCGGCCGCGAAAGCCGCCTCGGTGAAACCTGCTTCACCCGCATGGAGGCACTGGCGGACGCCATCGTTGCCGTGATCGGTCCGCACACCCAGGACCCCTACGTGCTCGGGGGACACAGTCTGGGTGGCTGGATCGCCTACGAGGTCGCCCATCGCCTCCGCGATAACGGCCATCCGGGTCCGGCCGCCCTCATCGTGTCCGGTTCCCGCGCCCCGCATTGCCCCCGGACCGAACCGGACCTCCACCCCCTCCCGGACGCCGACTTCGCCCGC
Organism: Actomonas spartinae; assembly: GCF_051209155.1. Lineage (NCBI taxonomy): Bacteria > Pseudomonadati > Verrucomicrobiota > Opitutia > Opitutales > Opitutaceae > Actomonas > Actomonas spartinae. The sequence goes on along the minus strand of NZ_JBPJGB010000002.1, from coordinate 770,031 downwards.
GAGGTGCACGAGCGCTACCAAGGCATCCCCGCCGCCATCATGGAGAACCCCGAGTTTCTCGAACTGTTTCTCCCCGCCCTGCGCGCCGACCTCACGGTCTTCGAGACCTACCGCCATCAAACCCGACTTCAGCTGCTTGACATGCCGGTGCTGGCGCTCGGTGGCCAACAGGACAATCGCGTGTCCATCGCGCAGGTCGAAGCTTGGCAAAAACACACCTCCGCCACCTGCGAGGTCGCCTTCTTCCCCGGCGACCACTTTTTCACCGCCAGTCAGGTCGTCCCGGTCACCCGCTGCATTGATAGGTTCTTGGGATATCGCATGGGGTGGCTAACCCCCTGAACCCTCGCGGTTTCAGCGATGTCACATTCCGCCGACCGTTTGACTTTTATCTTGAGTCGATCGACCGTGCTCACGAGCCTCGGAACCAAAGGCAGATCTGCAGTTCTACCCCCTTATACGCATGTCCACGGAAACTACTATCGCCAGCCCGAAGGCTGAGGCTCAGGAGATCGTCAACAAATACGTCCCGTGGTCGATGGGCGCGGGCTTCGTTCCCGTCCCGTTGGTCGATGTGGCCGCGCTGACCGGTGTGCAGTTGAAGATGATCGCTGAAATCTCCGCCGCCTACGGGATCAAGTTCTCCGAAAACCGCGGCAAGTCCATCCTGCTGTCCCTCTTGGGCGGAGCCGGCTCCACCACCCTGGCCTTGGGCACCCTCGGCAGCTTGGTGAAATCCATTCCCGGCTTGGGCACCTGGCTCGGTGCCGGCACCCTGCCGGTCATCGGCGGTGCCGCGACCTTTGCGGTCGGCAAGGTGTTCATCCAGCACTTCGAGTCCGGTGGCACCTTCCTCAACTTCGACAGCATGGCGGCCAAGCAACAGTTTTCCGATGCCCTCAAAGAAGGGATGGACGACCTCAAATCGACTGCTAAAAAGGTCGACTCCAAGATCAGCTCCACGCTGGACATCTGACCGCCATTCACTCACTCGCCCGTCTAAACAAATCAACCGTCATACCACATCATGCTGCTCACCCTCATCTCCCTCCTCGTTCTCAGCGCGATCGTCGGCTACATCGGCAAAGATCGTAAGTTCGGCTTCTGGGGCTACATGTTCTGCTCCCTGATCTTCACGCCGCTCATCGGTCTCGTGATCGTCTTCGCTTCCGACAAGCGCCCGATCGCCGAAGCCACCAGCGCCTGAAACCAACCACTTTCGAAACTCCCAAGGCTTCCCTTGGGAGTTTTTTTGTGCCCGTTCCCCCCGCTTTCCCCGCCCCCCGCATCTCATGATCATCACCGTCTGCAACGGCAAAGGCGGCGCCGGCAAGACCACCTTGTCCGTGCTCCTGGCCACCGCACTGGCCAAGGCCGGATTCCCGGTGGCATTGTTGGACGAGGACCCGCAGGGCACCGCCACCCAGTGGCTGCAGGAAACGGGCGACGTGCCCCTCGCTCGCCCCGGTGAGGAGCATCCTCACCTCATCATCGACACCCCGCCGCGGCTCGACTCCCCGCAACTGCACCGGTCGCTGGCCCGCGCCGATGTCGCCTTGTTGGTCAGCTCACCTTCGCCGGCCGACCTCTGGACGTCGAAGAACACCGTCGGTGTCATCCAACAGCACCTGCCCGCCGGCCGCCCCGCCCGGATCTTGTTCAACCAAGTCCAGCACCGCACTGTGCTCGCACGCAGCCTCGACACCTTGATCGATCGTATCGGGTTGCCCGCGCTCCAGGTGCGAATCGGTCGTCGCCAATCCTTCCAACATGCGGCACTGATGGGTTGGACCGCCCTCGACGCCGCCAGCCGCGAGGAATTGCTCCAAGCCGCGCTGGAAATCGCCGCGTTGAAAAAATGATGCCCCACCCCTGCCGCCATGAAGAAGAGTGACAAACTGCTGGCCAAGTTGAGCCAATCCTTGGACGACCACCCCACGCCCACCGCGGCCAAAACCGTGCCCCCGGCAAAAGCCAAACCCGCCCCCCGCAAGCGCGCCCCACGTAAGGCCGCCGCCACTCCACCCGCCGCCGTCGCTTCGCCACGCAAGACCGCGCCGCCGCCACCCGTCGCATCCACGACCAGCAGCTCGTCGGCCGCTCCGTCGCGATCCGAAGCCGCCACGGAGGCCATCAACCGCCACCTTTCCTACGCCCTCGGGGCAGGACTCATTCCGGTGCCCCTGCTGGATGTCGCCTCCGTCACCGGCGTGCAGCTCAAGCTCATCGCCTCGCTTTCCGCGATCTACGACGTGCCCTTCTCCCGCCACCGCGCCCAAGCCGTCACGCTGGCCTTGCTCGGCGGGGCCGGCTCCTACTCCCTCGCCGCCGGCATGCTCGGCAGTCTCGCCAAGGCCCTGCCCGGCGCGGGTTCCCTCATCGGTATGAGTGCCCTGCCCGTCACCTCCGCCGCACTCACCTATGCCGTGGGCCACGTCTTCCGTGATCATTTCGAATCCGGCGGCACCTTGCTCGATTTCGACGCCGCCGCCATGAAGCAGCACTTCAACGATCTCGCCGCCGAGGGCCGGCGTGTCCTGGGCAAAGCGTCCTCGTGAACAACGCCCCCGACGTCGAGTCTCCGGTCGAGCTCCTGGAAGAAGAGGTCGATCTCAAGCACGCGCCCCGCGCCATCACCGCCGCCGTTTCCCAACGCGCCCGCGGCATCGTGCGGGAATACACCGCCATGAGTGCCGCCGCCTCCTTCACCCCGATTCCCATCGCCGACAGCATGGCGGTCACCGGCGTTCAGCTCAAGATGCTCGCCGACCTGTCCCGTCACTACAACGTGCCCTTCGCGCAGAACATCGCGCAGGCCATGTTGCTCGCCACCGCCGGCGGGGTCTTCAACTTCCTGCTCTCAGCCAACCCCATCACCGGCGCCTTGCGTAACTTCGTGAACACGGCACTGCCCCTCATTGCGCTGCCGCTGCGCCTCTTCACGGGCCCCGCCTTGGTCGCGGGTTACACCTACATTCTCGGCAACGCCTTTATCCGGCACTACGAACAGGGCGGCGACTACCACAATTTTAACTGGACCGACTTCCGGCACGAACTGCGGCGCAAGCTCGGCCTCCCGCCCGCCGCCCGGAGCGTCAGCCCGGGCTGACGTATCCGACCGTAGGATACCACTACGACGACGGGGCGAGGGTAAAGGTTCTCACACGCCGCACTTCACTTCGGGTCACCACCGTGGCCGCGTAACCCGTTTCCGGCGCCACGTCCCACAACCGCCAGTTCGCCGCCGCCGCCGCATCCTCGGCGCACCACAGCAGGGCGGGCGCCCGCTCCGGCGAGACCTGCACCGCAAAGCTGTCCAAAGGTTTCATGAGGCCCACCCCCAACGCTTTGAGGTAGGCCTCTTTTCGCGTCCACGTCGCAAAAAACACCGTCTCCCGATCCCCCGCCGGGACCTCCGCCCACTGGGCCTTTTCATCCGGCGTGAAAAAGCCCTGCACCAGTTCATCACTCTCGATCTCGCGCTGTTGCTCCACATCGACGCCGAGCGCATGTCCGCGCCCGATGCCGACCAACACCCAGTCGCCGGAATGTGACGCATTGAACTCCCACCGCGGCGTTTCGTCACCACTGGCCAGCACCGGTTTGCCGCGCGCCTCGGTGGCAAAGGCAAGCCCTGCCGGGGAACGCTCCACGTAAGCTGCAAGCAAGCCCCGCACCGCTCCCCGACTCGCCAGCTCCCGCTCACGGTCCGGCTCTCTACGCTTGCGATCCACCCGCGCCTGCTCGTCCGCGTTCAACCAAGCACGCCAGTCCGCGAGCACCGCTCGCACGGCGGGCACATGAACCCGCCACACGTGAACTTCGTCCGCCGACAATGGCGGTGGCGCGGATCGTGGCGGCCATGACAACAGAGCGTCCATCAACGGCGGCGACGCTGCGCTGGGCCGCCCTCGGCCCGCAAGCGTCAATCGCCCGCCGGGTGCAGCGAGAACCGTTTTCGTTCCGACCGGTCAACGCGCTTTGTGCTGCGGATGCACCGTCGCACGTCCTCCAGCCATGCCCGCTCCCGCCGAAACTGAATCCGCCGCCGCCCTCAGCACCCAGATCGAGCCCATCACGCTCGATCGCACCTTCACCATCTTGCAGGAGAAATTCGTCTCCTGGTTCGACACCGGCGTCGCGCTGCTGCCCAACCTGCTGATCGCGGCGATCATCATGACGGTCACCTACGCCGTCGGCGCCGTGGTGGCCCGCACCGCCAACAAGGTTTTTAACCGCGCCTTCGATTCCGGAGCCGTTGCCAGTCTGTTCTCCACCCTCGCGCGCATCGCCGTGGTGCTCATCGGGTTCTTCGCCGCGCTGGAATTGGTTGGTCTGCAAAAGGCCGTCGTGTCCCTGCTCGCCGGTGCCGGCATCATCGGTCTGGCTCTGGGTTTCGCGTTTCAGGACCTCGCCGAAAACCTGCTCGCCGGCCTGCTCATGGGCATTCGCAAACCCTTTGAGCCGGGCAACCTGATCGAGTCCAACGGTCAGTTCGGCTTCATCCAGAAGCTCAACCTGCGCAACACGATCATCCGCAACTTCTCCGGGCAGATCATCTACATCCCCAATAAAGAGGTCTTCAAAAACGTCCTCATCAACTACTCCAAATCCGGCGAACGGCGGATCGATCTCGCGGTCGGCGTCTCCTACGGCGAGGACCTGAAGGAGGTGACTGACATCCTGCGGGAAGCGATCGAGACGCTCGACTTCCGCAAGGCGGAAAAGGGCATCGACGTCTACGCGCTCGAGTTCGGCGACAGCTCAATCAACTTCACTGTGCGCTACTGGATCGACTACCCGGACGGCGAGGCCGGTTACTTCAACGCCATCGATGCCGGCATCAAGGCGATCAAGTCCGCCTTCGACGACCACGACATCCTCATCCCCTTCCCGATCCGCACGCTCGATTTCAACGCCCGCGGCGGCGACACGCTCACCGACAACCTGTCGCCGGTTTTCGCGGATGCGACCGCCGACTCCTAGCCCAAACCACGCCGCGCCCACCCCGAGTTGATTTCCGCGCTCGACTGAACTGGTTGAGGGCATGGTCAAACTATCGATCCTCGATCTGGTCCGCGTGCGCGAAGGCAGTGACGCCCGCGCCGCGCTCGACCAGGCCCGCGATCTCGCCCACCACGCCGAGCAGTGGGGCTACGAACGTTTTTGGGTCGCCGAACACCACAACTTTCCCGGCATCGCCAGCGCGGCCACCGCCGTCGTCATTGGCCACATCGCCGCCGGCTCGGAACGTATTCGCGTCGGCGCCGGTGGCATCATGCTGCCCAACCACGCCCCGTTGGTCATCGCTGAACAGTTCGGCACCCTCGCCCGACTGTTTCCCGATCGCATCGACCTCGGCCTCGGCCGCGCCCCCGGCACCGATCAGGAAACCATGCGCGCTCTCGGCCGACGTCCCGGCGCGGTTGAGTCCTTCCCCCGCGATATTCGCGCACTGCAGCACTACTTCGCGGCGGCCTCCGCCGAGTCGCCACTGCAGGCCGTGCCCGCCGCCGGCACCGACGTGCCGCTGTGGATTCTCGGCTCGAGTCTTTACGGCGCCGCACTCGCCGGTGAGCTCGGTCTGCCCTACGCCTTTGCCTCCCACTTCGCGCCCGGCGACTTGTTGCCCGCGTTGGAAACCTATCGGCGGCGCTTCCAAGCCTCCGGCCAACTCGATCGCCCCTACGCCATGGTGGGGGTGAACATCATCGCCGCTCCGACCGAGGCCGAGGCGCGCCGCCTGCACACCACCCAACAGATGTCGTTCACCAACCTGCTGCTCGGCACGCCCACGCTCAGCCAAGCGCCCATCGATGACATTGAGACGTATTGGTCCGAACCCGTAAGAAGCCACGCCCGGCAAATGATGGCCCGCTCCATCATCGGCACACCCGCGCAGGTGCGCGACGGCATCGCCGCACTGATCGACGAAACCGGCGCCGACGAACTCATCATCGTCAGCGACGTCTTCGACCACGCCCTGCGGCTGCGCTCCTACCAACTCATCGCCGAAACCATGGCCGCTTCACCCCTGCCCGCGTAACGCGCAAGCGTCACCCGGCTGAATCACCGTCCAGCCATAGCGCTCAACCGCGACCTCGCCGGAGGGCAAGCGCACCACACCACCTTTGCCGTCCAGGTTGACGACAATCCAATGCTCACGGCCGTCCGCCTCCACGCGCGGCGCCACCATCGTGCCGGCGGAAACCGGCGCCGGCTGCACCCCCGCCGCCGCATAGGCATGCGCGATGATGGTGCCAAGCACCGCATCGGCCGCATCCGGAGCGACCTCCGTGGTCAGCATGATCACGCGGCCCGCGCCGACTGCTCGCTCCGTCCACCAGGCCAAACCATCCGCCACGCCGTCGCAAACCAGACGACCGTGCACCTGCGTCTGATCACCAATCGGTTCCAAGGCACTGCACCAGCCGATCAAGGGAACCGGCTCCGCAACCCCATCGATCTTCGAGGTCACGCCCGTATCCGTGATGGGATAGGCATACACCGTGCGCACGCCGGCCAACCTTTCCAACGCGGCGCCGAGCCCGGCATCGATGTTGGCGTTGTGCTCGGCCGTGCGGGTGCCGGTGAGCGGTCCCGCCACCCACGTGCCACCCGCTTCAACCCAGGCCGTCACCTTCGCGAGGAAGGCCTCGTCCACGCAGGCCATCACCGGCGTGAACAACACTTTCATGGTGGGCGGAATGGGCGCACCTTCGAACAACACGTCGCGGTGCGCGCCGCTGTCGCAGAGCAGCCGGTGCCATTGTTTGATCGTCGCCACGTAGTCGACCGTGTGTCGCTCCCGATTGGCCCCAAGCGGTTCCACATCGAGCATGACGCGGCCACGGTCACTCCAGGTCAGCCCAACTTCCGCCGGAGCGGGCTGCGTGCGCAGAATCAGCGGCTCCAACTCTTGCCGGGCCTGATCCGCCTTCACCACTTCGGGGTAACCGATGCTGGGCGTATTCCAGGCGCTGAAAATCGCACTGTGCGGCAGCTCGCACCCCGCCCGCTGTTGCCGCCAAAGCCAGTAACACACGGTCTGCGCGCCGAGCGCGTAGGACACCGCCACCTCCGCCGCGAGAAAGCCCGGTGGGTGCACCGTCTCATGGGCGCCGAACCAGCCGTTGTGAGCCACGCTCGTTTCCATCAGCCAGTGCGCGCGGCCAGGCTTCGCCGGGCGATACATGTCGTGGTCGAGAATAAGATCGGTCCAGCGATCGAAGGGCGGATAGTCATCCACCGAGGCAAAATCCAACTGCTCGCACATGCGCTCAAAGCCCGCCGGGAATCCGAGACCAAAGTTGTGCGTGATCGGACGGTCGGTGTGCTCCCGCAATGCCGCCACCTGCGCGTCCATGAACTGCGCGATGCGCTCCCGCGAATAGAGCCGCCATGCCGTGCTGAGCGACGCGTTGTGCAGAAAGGGGGTGCGCACCGGCGCCGGCACCTGGTCGAAACGCTGGTAACGTTCGCTGAAGAGCGCCGTGCACCAGGCCGCGTTGAGCCGCTCGATGTCGCCACCGTAGCGGCGCTCCAGCCACGCGTGCCAACCGGCGATGGCGTGCGGATTGAAGTCCTCCGCCGTGTGGCAGCAGAGTTCGTTGTCGACCTGAAAACCAACCAGCGCCGGATGTTGGCCCAGCGCTTCGCCACTCTGCCGCGCGATCCGCACACAGGCGTCGAACACATACGGATGCGCATACGACACGTGCTGCCGTGCGCCGTGGTTCATGACGCGACCTTCGCCATCAACGAAACAGCGTTCCGGATGGCCATGGGTGAGCCACACCGGCGGACACGGCGTCGGCGTGCACCACACCACATCGATGCCCGCGGCGTGCAGCCGATCCATCACCATGAGGTAAAAATCGAACGACACCTCGCCCTCGTTGGGCTCGAGGCGCGACCACACCGCCTCGCCCATGCGGATCATGTTCAAACCGAGCTTCTGCATCTCCGCGATGTCGCGATCGATGTCCTCCTCCGGCCAAAGGTCCGGATAATAGCAAACGCCGTGGTAAAGCTTGTTCATCGCAGAAAAGGGAACCACGTGCCCCTCAGAGTTTCACGACCGCGATGCCATGGGGCTCGAGATCGACCGTAACCGGCTTCTTCGCTCCGGCGGGTCGCACGCTGGTGGTCTGCGCTTCACCATCGTTGTTGATGATGACGAGCTGCTTGGCTTTGGCGAACCACGCGCACTCGGTGCGGACGTTGCTCGTGTTCCAATCCGACCACTTGGCCTCGTAACCAGCACTCCAATACAGCGCCCGGTGCAGCAGACGCGTGTTCTCCGGCGTGAACGTCATTCCGGCCGCATAAACGCTGCGCCCCTTGCCGGAATCGCGCACGGTCAACCCCGGCTCGGCTCCCCGCGCGGCGAGCACGGTCGTGTCGCCGTCGAGCACGTAAAGCCCGTGCACCTTTTCACCGACCACCGGGGCGGCGGTGCAGTCGCGGGTGATGAAGTGCTCGCCCAGCCCGTTCGCCGGGGCGTCGAACTTGTATTTGCCGTTGACCAGACGATCGCCGCTGTCGCGGTCCACCCCCAGCACGCCCGCCATGCGGAAGGTCCGACCGGGCTGGGGCAAGGCGGACGGTTCACCGATGCCAATAAAACCACCGCCCTTTTGCACGAAGGCCGTCAGGTTGGCCTCGACCGCGGGGTCGGCCCAGTGTTCGCCCCCGCTCCAGGCCGTGCCGGCCGCACCACAGTTGATGATGGTTTTGATCCCACGCGGCACCCCGTTCTCCGCGATCTCGGCGAGGCACAGGAACTCCACCTCCACCGGCAGACCGGACAGCGCTTCGATTACGTCGTAAAGCTCCATCCCCTTGATGAAGTGACCCGAACAGGTCCAGGCGCGCAGATCCCCCCAGGCGGTCAGCACGCCGACCTTGAAGGGCGCCGTCCACGGTTTGCCGCCAGCGTGCAGGCTCTTGAGGTGACGGAACTCCTGCGCGACCTTGGCAATGTAATCCTGAAAATCCGGGAAGGGCTCCACCAGCGAGAGGTAGCCGCCGAGGCCGATGCGATCGATCGGCGCGCGCAGGATGCCGCGGCGCGCATCGATCCAGAAATTCTTGGCGTCGAGCGTCGGGTTGCCGCCGGGGGCAAAGGTGGGCTCCCCCTTCAGGCCGGTGGGAAACAGGTAGGGATGCAGCCGCAGCTCGCGGGTGCAGTTGCCCTTGGCGTGGGCGCACAGCCGCACCTCAAAGGCGTTGAAGACGCACTTGATCAGGCCATCGAAACCGAACTCCGGAAAACGCTCGCTGCTCGGTTCCACGCCGATCCAGTGATCGTCATAGAACACGTAGGCTCTCTTGCCCGCGGCTTGGATCCGACGAATGCACTCGCGGCCGAAAGAGATCACGAAGTCATGGATGAAATCCATGTAATCGCGGTAGCGCGCGGTGGGCGGGTTGTGCGTCGAGTTGTAGCAACCACCCTGCACAAAGTCCTCGGACGTGAGCGCGTAGCCATAACGCTTTTCGAAGAGCTTCAGTGCCCGCGGGCTCACCGTCATCGCGTAATCGCCCCAGTCGGAGTAGCGATCCCGCAACTTCTGATGATCGCTGCCCCAAAACCACGAGAAGTTGTAGAACATCGAGGTGAGGCGCACGACCGAGGTGGCCGGATGATCGCGGAGCCAGCCGTCGAGAAACTTGAGGATCACCTTCTGCACCGCCGGCTGCATCGGATCGACCGCCGCCAGGTGCTCGCGGTCACCCCAGTTGTTGGTGAGGTGATTATACATCGAAATCTCCTCCCAGATGCGAAAGGCGAGGAAGTTCACCGTGTAGGTGTGCCCCGGCTCGGCGCCGTCGATGGTCACTGTGCCGCGCTTTGTATTCACCGTCCAATGACGCTTGGGCACCTCCGCGCCGGTGGTGCGGTCAAAGACCTGCCACCAGCGCTTGGGGCTGTCGGAGACGTTCAACACGAACTGCTCGGTGTAATACCCTTCCAACAGAGTGATCGTGAGCTTTGTCCGCGTCGCGATCTGCGGCAGCGACATGAGAAAATTTTGCTGCAACTGATTCTGGTGGGTGCGCGCCCAGGGCTGCACCGAGCGCACCAGGCACAGGGTCGAATAGATCGCATGGCCGGACTCGAGAATCTCCGGCGAGAGCTGGGTGCCGTCGGAATCGCGGATGGTGTCCGCGCCCCATTTGGCGGCGAGATCGAGGGTCAGTTTTTCGTAGCCGGCTTCACCGGGCAGGGTGAAGTCGCCGTGGGTCTGGGAAAGGTCGGACATGGGAAAAGGGAGCGGGGTGTCGGTCCGCCGCAGCGGACCAAAGGGGAAAACCATAGCGCATCTTCCCCCTCAACCGGCAAAGACTCCAAAAATCGGACCGTGCGACTCCGCGCCCATTGCCTCGCGCCAGATCGCTCCCGTCCACTGCCGGCGCCCCGCCCATGACCGCCCGACCCCGCCCCGTCCGAACCCTCCTGCCCCTCCTCGCCTTGCTCTGGCTGACCCCACCGACGGTCCGCCTTATTGCCGCCGAAAGGCCGCCCGTCGCCGACTTCGCCCGCACGCCGATCATCAGCCAAGCCCGCCTTTCCCCTGACGGCGAATCCCTCGCCTTCATCCGCGACTACGGCGGCCGCCTCCACCTCTGCGTGCTGAACCTGAACACCGACCAGATCACGCGCTTCCAGATCGGCACCATTCCTTGGAACGGTTCCCCCATGCCCAAGGAGGTCGGCAAATTCGAGTGGGCGGGCAACGACCGCCTCGTGCTCACCACCACCGTCTGGGATCGCGTCATCGGCACCGCCGCGGTCGACCGGGACGGCAAGGACTGGCGTGGTCTCACCGGCTACGAATTCGATCCCTACGCGCGCCACGGCACCCTCGCCGTTGAACCGGTCCACATCTTCCGCGATGGCTCGGAGCGGATGCTCGTCCTCGACCGCAACGATGGCCGCGGCTCCGTCCGCCGACACCCCACCGTGCTGGAAGTCGACACCCGCACCGGACTCTCCAAGACCGTGCTGGAAAATCCGGGCAACGTGATCGATTGGATCAGCGATCACGAGGGCGTCATTCGCCTCGGCGTCTTCCGTGACGAAGACGACGGCGGGGTGATTTATCGCGACAACGCCGAGGCCGAATGGCGCCGCCTGCCCTTCCCGATTCGCGGTCACGAAAAGCTCAGTCCCTACGCCTTCGATCCCAACAACACCACCCTCTACGTGGTCGGGTTCAATGATCAGGATCGATTCAGCATCTTCACCTATGACCTCGCCGATGGTGCCCTTGGCGACACGCCCCTGCTTTCCGACCCGGTCTACGACGTCGCCGGCAACAGTTCCCACGCCTTCTACGCGGGCATTGATCTCACGCGCCCGATTTTTTCGCAAAGTCGTCAGACTCTGCTCGGCATCGCCTACACCGCCGAGTTTCCCCGCGTGAAGTGGCTGTCGCCCGAATACGCCACCATTCAAGCCGCCGTCGACCGCGCCCTGCCCGGGCGGCTCAACCTGCTCGTCAACCAGTCCAGCGACGACCAGCGCCTGTTGTTTTTTTCCTATTCCGACCGCGATCCCGGTTCCTACCACTTGCTTGATCGTCAGGCCCGCAGTTTCAAACCGCTCGGCGCACGCATGGACTGGATCGATCCCGCCACCATGGCGCCCACCATGGCCATGCACTACGAGGCGCGCGATGGGACCAAGATTCACGGCTACCTCACCCTGCCGGCCGGACACGAACCCAAAAACCTGCCGCTCGTGGTCATGCCCCACGGTGGCCCCTGGGTGCGCGACATCTGGGGCTTCAATCCCCTCGTTCAACTCATCGCCAGCCGCGGTTACGCGGTCTTGCAGATGAACTACCGCGGGTCCAAAGGCTACGGCTCCGCCTTCCAAATCCTCGGCAAAAAGAACGTCGGTCGCGGTATCCAGGACGACATCGAGGACGCCACCCGCTGGGCCATCAAAGCCAAGCTCGCCGACCCCGCGCGCATCGCCATCGCCGGCGGCAGCTACGGTGGCTACTCCGCGCTGTTCGGGCTCGGCAAGTCGCCCGACCTCTACCGTTGCGGAATCTCGCTCTTCGCCGTGACCGACTGGGAACAGATCTTTGCCCGCGTCGACAAGGACCGCGACATGGCCGCCGCCCGCCGCAACTGGGTCGAACGGATCGGCGACCCGGAGGAGGAGCCCGAGTTCTTCCGCGCCATCTCCCCCGTCAACTTCGCCGCCGACATCAAAGCCCCCGTCCTGCTCATCCAGGGCCGCGAGGATCGCACCGTCCCGCCCCGCCAGGCCCGGGCCATGCTCGACGCGCTCAAAAAAGTTCGCCGTGAACCCGAGATGCTGTGGCTCAAAAAAACCGGCCACGGTTTCAATGACGAAGGCGAACGGCTGGTCGCCTTTGAAACCATTGTGGCCTTCCTTGAAAAGCACCTGGGCCCCGGCGTGCCCTTTAACCCCGCCCCGTAGTCGCTTCGCCATCACCCGCGACCGCCCCCTACCCAATCAACCCATTTATGATGCCCTCTGTTTGTCGTCGTTTTCTTTTCCTCCTCGCCTCCGGCCTGAGTCTCGTGGCCACCGCGGCCACACCCGATCCGGCCGTCGCCGCCGCCATCGACGCGCTGCCGAATCCGCTTATCCTGCAACGGGCCGATCCGCACATCCACCGCCACGACGACGGTTCCTACTATTACATGGGCACGGTGCCCGCCTACGACCGTCTCGAGCTCCGCCACGCGTCGACCATCGGCGGACTCCGCACAGCCAACCCCAAGGTCATCTGGCGCAAGCACGACACCGGTCCCATGGGTGACCACATCTGGGCACCGGAAATCCACCGCATGAACGGCAAATGGTATGTCTACTTTGCCGCGGGCGACGCGGAGAACCGCTGGCACCTGCGTATCTACGTGCTCGAGAACAGCTCCCCCGATCCGATGGAAGGTGAATGGACCGAACTCGGCCCTGTCGACACCGGCTGGGACAACTTCGCCCTCGACGCCACCCTGTTCGCCCACCGCGGCACGACCTACCTGCTCTGGGCCCAGAAAGGCCTCGGCGCCAACACCAACTCCAATCTCTACATCGCGCCGCTCGCCACCCCGATCACCCTCGCCGCCCCGGCCGTGATGCTCTCGCAGCCCGACTACGACTGGGAAAAGGTGCGTTACGCCGTCAACGAGGGACCCGTCATCCTGCGCGGGCCCGACAAACTCTTCCTCACCTACTCCGCCGCCGGCACCGGACCGGAATACTGCGTCGGCATGCTCACCGCTGACCTCGACGCCGACATCATGGACCCCGCCGCCTGGACCAAGTCACCCGTCCCGGTTTTCCAATCCGCGCCGGAGCACCGGATCTACGGCCCCGGTCACCACACCTTCACCAAGGCCGAGGACGGCGTCACCGATGTCATCGTGTATCACGCCCGCGACTACACCGAAATGCGCGGCGACCCACTGCGCGACCCCAACCGCCACACCCGGGTCAAAGCGGTGCAGTGGCGGGAGGACGGCACACCCGACTTCGGGGTGCCGCCGCCCAACACCGCGCCCGCCGTCAATACCTGGGATCGTGCCGACCTCCGCGCCCGCGATTCCTGCATCTACCCGGATCCGCTCAGCGGCGGCTACCTCATGTATACATCCTACCGGGTGCGCGGCGATAAACCCAAGTCCACGGTCGTGGCCTACCGCAGCACCGATCTCGAGCGCTGGACCGGTCCGATTGTGGTCTACGAAAAGCCGGACGACTGGTGGGCCGACCGCGGCATCTGGGCTCCGGAGATGCACGCGTATCAGGGAAAGTATTACCTCTTCCTTACTTTCGATTCGTCGCACGAATTCCCCGAGCAGTGGCGCAACTGGCGCCCGCGGGTGAAACGGGCCTCCCAGATTCTTGTGGCCGACTCGCCCGTCGGCCCCTTCGAACCCTTCAGCGAACAACCCACCCTGCCCGCCGACATGATGACGCTCGATGGCACCCTCTGGGTCGAGGACGGCGTGCCCTACATGGTCTTCTGCCACGAGTGGGTGCAGATCAAGGACGGCACCGTGAATGCCATCCAGCTCAAGCCCGACCTCTCCGCGACCGTGGGCGAACCGTTCCGCCTGTTCCATGGCAGCGACGCGCCGTGGGCCATCAAGAGCGAGGAATACGGCTGCTTCGTCACCGACGGTCCATGGCTGCATCGCACGGCCGAAGGCAAGTTGCTCATGCTCTGGTCCAGCTTTGGTGCCGGCGGCTACACCGTGGGCATCGCCGAGTCGACCAGCGGCAAGCTCGCCGGTCCGTGGGTGCAGCAAGCCGAACCCCTCTACACCGCCGACGGCGGCCACCCCATGCTCTTCCGCCGCTTCGACGGCCAACTCATGCTCGCGCTGCACTCGCCCAACGAACCGCGGCAGGAGCGCGAGCATTTCTTTGCGGTCGAGGAGGTCGACGGCACCCTGCGTCTCAAATGATCCGGCGCGGCCCTGCTCCACTTATCGGCTGTGTGGCCATCGACGACTTCGAGTTGATTTACCACGACGCCCCCGACCTCGATTGACGTATCCGCCTGGCCCTTACACCTGCACCGGCCAATCATGCCAAAGCAACTCGACCGCCTCCTGAGAGGCGGCCGAACCATCGGTGCGTTGCCTCCCGATCCAGGGTTTATGGCCGGCAAAGTGCAGGAGCCGACACGCCTCCAGTCCGGCCGTGTCGGTGTAATCCTTCTTGATCAGGTTGTAATCCGGCGGCAGCAGCTCGACCTCGATGCCATCGGCGTGGATCCACTTGTTCACGATGCCTTGGTCACCGGCGTTGTAACCGCCGCGCCCCGGTTCGTTTCGCGCGAGGCCCTGCAAGCGCGCGATCGTTTCGGCGCCTTGCAGCGCACGCCCGATCGAGAGCACGCCACTGTTGATTTCGACCGCATGCCCTTTGTAGGCGCGGGTCTTGCGGAAACCACTGTCCCGCACCGCCCGCAATGGCGCCGGGCCCGCCGCGAGCAAGGCCGGAGATTCCCGCCGACAGAGGATGTCACTGTCGAGAAAGACGTTGCGCGCGAAGCCGAAGTCGCCGAAGGCCTCGAACTTGAAGAAGGTCTGCGCATGGCGCCGCGAATGACGCTTTTTGTAGGGTCGAATGCCCGCATAGGGCGCCGGATCGATCGCAATCCGTCGACAACATTGGGTGACCAAGAACGGATCCTCCAGCGCCACCGGATCCGCGCTCAGCGCAATGATCGGCATCGGCGCATGGTGCCGGCCCCAAGACTCAAGCAAGCGCCGCGTGCCCGGCAGATACAGCGGGTCGGTCAAGACGACGAGGCAGGCATCGGAGGACGAGGGGTGGGGATCCAAGCAAGACAGGATGCGCGGCCAACCACACCGGGACAAGCGACGAAGCGTGGGGCCGCAACCGGGCGCGGCCGTCCGTCGTTTCGGACGGTGCGAATTTGTCGTCATTGAGCCTGCTCGGCGATCCGCCTCCGCTCAACGCCCCCCGCCCCTCTCGGCCGCCCCTCCGATGCTTCAGCTTTCCGTTTTTCTGGCCATTACCGCCGCCATCGCCGCCGTCACGTGGTGGCATTGTCGCCACGCCCGCCGCGATGGCACCGACACCCGGGAATACTTCCTCGCCGGCG
The DNA here is from genome assembly GCF_051209155.1 of Actomonas spartinae. Taxonomy (NCBI): domain Bacteria; kingdom Pseudomonadati; phylum Verrucomicrobiota; class Opitutia; order Opitutales; family Opitutaceae; genus Actomonas; species Actomonas spartinae. Next base: position 754,402 of record NZ_JBPJGB010000002.1, on the reverse strand, counting down.
GCGGGTTGAACTGGGTCTTCGTCGCCGGCTCGCTCACCCTCACCAACATCAACACCGACACCCTCGTCGGCTGGAACGGCAACCAGATGCTGCTCATCCTCTGGTGGGAGTTGTTCGGGGTGTTCGGTCTGCTCCTCCTCGCGTGGGTATTCCTGCCGGTCTACTACCGCCTCGGTTGCGCCACCGTTACCGAACTGCTCGAACGCCGCTACGGCAGCCGCCACGTGCGCGCGACCGTCGCCAGCCTCTTCCTGCTCGGCAACGTCTTCGTCTTTCTGCCCGTGATGCTCTACACCAGCGCGCTCTTCCTGCGCAGCCTCTTTGGGCTGGAGATCCCGTTGCTCCTCATCGCCACCGGCGTGGCCGTCGTGGGCGCCGCCTATGCGATCTTCGGCGGACTCCGCGCGGTCGCCATTTCGGACACCTACAGCGGCCTCCTGCTCTTCGGCATGGCGCTGCTCGTCTCCTACCTCGCGATGGACCGCGTAGACTGGTCCTGGAGCAACGTGCCCGCCGAACGCCTGACCCTCATCGGCGACGGCGACTCGCTGGTGCCCTGGCCCATCCTTTTCACCGGCATGATCCTGTGGCAGCTCTACTACTGGAGCACCAACCAGACGATCACCCAGCGCGCCCTCGCCGCCACCTCCCTCCGCGAGGCCCAGCGCGGCTGCTACGCCGCCGCCGTCATCCGCGCCACCATTGTGCCCATCGTGGTCGCGGTGCCCGGGATCTGCGCCTACCAGCTCCACCGTGAACTCGGCGATGCGACCTACGGCACGATCGTTCGCGAGGTGCTGCCCACCGGCCTCACCGGCGCCTTTGCCGCCGCCATGGTCGCGGCCACGATGACCAGCTTCAACTCCACCCTCAACAGCTCCGCCGCCCTCTACGTCTGCGACCTGCACCTGCGCTACGTGAACCCGAATGCTTCCGTGCCGCGAGTGAGTGTGATCACCTCCGTGCTCTTCGCCCTGCTCGGCATCGCGCTCGTGCCGGCCTACATTGGCGCCGAGAGCATTATCCAGCTCATCCAGCAGCTCATCGGGGTCTTCAGTATCCCGATCCTGTCAATCTTCATCATCGGTCTCGCCTTCGATGGCATCGACGCCCGCGCCATCATCGCGACCCTCATTTTCGGCGCCCTCACCTACTGGGCCGGCACCAGCCTGTGGGGCGGCCTTCATTTTGTGCATATCGGTGCAATCACCCTCTTGGCCAACGGCGCTTTTGCCCTCAGCGTTAACCGACTGCTCTTTGGCCGCCGCGCCACGTTCAACCCCCAAACCCTGCGCTCATGAAACCCCTTCGCGCCCTTTGTCACGTCCTACGAGACAAGTTGCCCGCGCTGCTGCTCGGGCTCTTTGTCGCCGCCTCCGCCCAGGCGGGCTCCGCCACCTTGGTCCTGCATTCCGACCAATCCGGCCCCGTCATCGCGCCCGAAATCTACGGCCACTTCGCCGAACACCTCGGCCACTGTATCTACGAAGGCATCTGGGTCGGCGAAGACTCCGACATCCCCAACACCCGCGGCATCCGGAACGACGTGCTCAACGCCTTGCGCGAGCTCGACATCCCCGTCCTGCGCTGGCCGGGCGGTTGTTTCGCCGACGAATACCATTGGAAGGACGGCATCGGCCCGCGCGAGAAGCGTCCGGCCATGATCAACACTCACTGGGGCGGCGTGGTGGAGAACAATCACTTCGGCACCCATGAGTTCATGGACTTGGTGGAGCTGCTCGGCTGCGAGGCCTACGTCTCCGCCAACGTCGGCAGCGGCACCGTGCAGGAGATGATGGAATGGGTCGAATACATGACCTCCGATGCCGATTCGCCCATGGCCAATCTGCGCCGCGCCAACGGCCGCGACAAACCCTGGCGCGTGCGCTACCTCGGCGTCGGCAACGAGAGCTGGGGCTGCGGCGGCAGCATGACGCCCGAGTTCTACGCCGACCAATACCGGCGCTATAACACCTTCGTCAAAAACTACGACCGGGCGAACCCCATCTACCGCATCGCCTGCGGACCCAATGTCGCCGATTACCACTGGACGGAGGTCCTCATGGCCAAGGTCGGCCCGCGCCGCATGAACGGCCTCTCCCTCCACTACTACACGCTGCCCACCGGCAACTGGAGCGACAAGGGCTCGGCCACCGACTTCGCCGAGGACCAGTGGTTCTCCACCCTCAGCCGCACCCTGCGCATGGAGGAACTCGTCTCCGAACACAGTGACATCATGGACGCGCAAGACCCGGACAAAAAGGTCGGTCTCATCGTCGATGAGTGGGGCACCTGGTATAACGTCGAGCCCGGCACCAACCCCGGTTTCCTGCGCCAGCAAAGCACCATGCGTGACGCCCTCGTCGCCGCGCTGAATTTCCACATCTTCCAACAGCACGCGGACCGCATCCACATGGCCAACATCGCGCAGACGATCAACGTGCTGCAGTCCATGATCCTCACCGACGGCCCCCGCATGCTGCGCACGCCGACCTATCACGTGTTCGAGATGTTCAAGGTCCACCAAGGCGCCACCGTCGTCCCCCTGCAACTGCTCTCGCCGGACTACAGCCACGGCGACGAGACCATGCCCGCGGTCAGTGCCTCCGCTTCGCGCGACGCGGACGGTCGGTTGCACCTCACCCTCACCAACGCCGACCCGACGCACCCGCAGACCGTAACCTGCACGATCGAAGGCCCCGCGCCGACCGGTGTGACCGGACGTATCCTCACCGCCGATACGATCAACACCCACAATACATTCGACGCTCCCGACACGGTCAGCCCTGCCGCCTTCAACGGCGCGTCCCTGCACAACCAAACCCTCACCATCGAGCTGCCGGCGAAGTCCGTCGTCGCACTGGAGCTCTAAACCGCCGATCACCATGGCCCGTCGACTCCTCTCACTTGCCCTGTCACTGAGCCTCGCTCTGCCCGCTTTCGCCGAGCTCGGCCAAAGGTTTCCGTCGGAGCGGCGGTTGGTCACCGACCCGGTGACCGGGGTTGAGCTGAACTTCCTCACCACGACCGACGGCGGTGATTCCAAGATCTACCCGACGCACCCGCAGTGGACCGCTGACGGGCAGTGGGTGATCTTCCGCACCCGGCGTGCCAACGGCGACGCCGTTGCGGTCAATGAAGCCACCGGTGAGATGGTGCAGGTCACGGAAGGAGGCTACCGCGGCTCGCTCTGCATCGCCCAGCAGTCGATGCGGCTGTTCTACAACCGCTACGTCGACTGGGCCACCAAACCGATGTCCGCACGCCGCCGCGGCGATCCCGCCACGCCCGTCGAGGTCGTGTCGGTCGACCTCGCCCGCCTTTTCGCCGACAGCGCGGCGGGCACCCTCCAAGCGGCCGACAGTTACCTCACCGTCCACGGCACCATCCCGCTCGCCTACGACGGTGCCGGGGAGCTCGCGCTGGATGCCAACGAGGACTTTGTCTACTTCCGCATGCTCGGCGAAGCCGCCGGTCCCCTGCTGCCGAAGGATACTCCCATCGAGCCGACCTTTGGTCCGCGCAACATGGGCGCCGGTCCCACCGGGGTGGCCAAGATGGACCTGGCCACCGGTGAGGTTTCGCCGGTCGTCGCCGTCCCGTTTCAGGTCGGCCACATCCAGGCCAACCCCTGGGTCGCCGGCGAAATCGTGTTCTGTTGGGAAACCGGCGGCAAGTCGCCCCAACGCACCTGGACGGTGCGCGCCGACGGCAGTGGCCTGCGCCCCCTGTTCCCAGAAAATGAATACGACTGGGTCACGCACGAGGCCATCACCGGGCCCGACGAAGTCGCCCTCGCGATCCTCGGCCACCGGCCCATCGGAGTGGACGACGACTGGGGCAAAGCCGGCAGCCGACTGCGTCCGACCGGCCTCGCCATCGTCAACCTGCGCACCAACGAAATCTTCATCGAAGGCCAGACCCGCACCGGCAGCGGCTTCTGGCACGTGCACGCGTCACCCGACGGCCGCTGGGCCGTCGGCGACGACTTTGCCCGCAACCTCTGGCTGATCGACCGTCGCACGCATGAGATGCGCCTGCTGACCACCGGCCACAAAACTTCCGCCCGCGACCACGTGCACCCGACCTTCAGCATGGACGGCACCCGCGTCCAGATTCAGTCCGCCATGCTGTCCGAAGACGGCCGCGCGCTGAACATCTGCATCGTGCCTATCCCGGCTGACTGGCTCGCCCGCACCTACGACGAGGCCACCGCACCCGTGCCCATCCCGGATATCAACACACCTTAAATCTCCACCATCATGAGCACTGCCATCAAGCCTGCGGAAATCTTGGCCAATCTGCGCGACCGTCGCCTCCTCCGCGAACCAGTCGTCCAACTTCGTGACTACTGGCGCACCTATGGGCTGTTGATCCTACACGCGGTGGTTCTGCTCGTCTTCAACCACGTAAGTCCGGCCAATCCCTTCATCTGGCTCGCGGTCTACACCTCCTTCGCCACGATCCTGCTCACGGTGATCAAGGATACCCGCCGCGCGATCAACCGTCACTTCGACCTGCTGATCCATCATCTGGAAAAGCCGGCTGAGACCGCGGTCATCGAAGCCAAACCACCGGCATTCCTGTCCGCCAAGATGATCGGCGACGAGCCGACCAAGCCATGAGTCCCGCCGGCGTCACACATTTTGGATCAGCCGCCATGACCATGGCCAGGTTCAGTCCGCCATGCTGTCCGAAGACGGTCGCGCGCTGAATACCTGCATCGTTCCCATCCCCGCAGATTGGTTCGCCCGCACCTACGACGAGGCCACCGCGCCCTTGTCGGCGCCCGATGTGCGCCACCCCTGAGCCGGCGCACATTCGGATTCCGTCCCGGCACGAATTTGGTTTGGGTGGCCGCGCTTTCATCCCATGCCCCCCCCTCCTGAAATTCCTTCCACACCCGCCGGCGACGACCAAGCCGAGGCCATTCGCCGTCGGCACCTCACCCATGAGGCGTCAGTTCAATCAATCGGCACGCTCTACCTTATCGGTGCAGTCCTCGTCATCCTGGGCTCCGCTTCGGGGGTGGTGCTCGCGCTCATCGAACGCCGAGGGGCCACGTTGGAAAGCTTGGCAGTCAGCGCCATTCCGCTCGTGCTGGGCGGCATCTACATCATCGTTGGCCGGTGGCTTCGCCTGCTCGACCCCAAGGGCCGCATGCCCGCCACGCTCCTTGCGGTCATCGGCCTGATCGCCTTCCCCATCGGCACCCTCATCAACGGCTACATCCTCTACCTCCTGCAGTCCAAGAAGGGCGCCACGGTGTTCTCCCCCGAGTATCGCGAGATCATCGCCGCCACCCCGCACATCAAATACAAGACCAGCCTCCTCGCTTGGGCCGTGCTCATCCTCTTGGTCGTCGGTCTGCTCCTTTTGGTCGCAAGCGCGATGTAAGCTGCTCCCCAGGCGGCCCGGGATGGTGCGCCAGGCTAGGCCAGCAAGGCCTGCGCCTGCTCAAGCAGGCGTTCGGCATACACTTGCTGCCGCGCGTCGAGATCGTCCTCGAACAACAGCAACGTGGGCAACGAGGTCGCGAAGTAGTCAATCTTCGCCGGCGTGCGTCGCAAGGTGCGCGCGTAATCACGCAGCCCGCGGGCCAGCTGACGCGCCTCCCGTTGACGACCCAGCTTCTGCAGGGATCGGATCGCAAACTCGGTTAGCTCCGAATACGGCTTCACCGCCATGCCCTGAAAATCCTGCGTTGTGCGCGCGGCCGCTTCCCAATGCTCGCGAGCAGCGGACAGATCACCCGCCGCCTCCGCTGCCACCCCGTTCCAGTAGCGCACGTCCGCTTCATTGGCCAAAAGGTGACGCGCCTCGCCGAGGTTCGGCGGAATCTCTCGCGCGGCCGCAAACTGCGCCCGGGCCTCATCGACGTTACCGGAGGACAAGGCACTTTGGCCCAGCAGCAGACGCGCCCGCACATATTGGCCGAGCGCGCCGCCTTCGCCGCCTTCCCACGGCTGAAAGGTGCGCGACTGCAGGTAGCGCAGCGCCTCCGCGGGTCGGTTGAGCGCATTGAGCAACTCAGCCCACACCACACTCAGGTCATCGCGCCGCGAAACCACATCGAGTCGCCGAGCCAGAGCCCGCTGACGTTTGACGGCCGATTCGCCGCACCGCGCCCACAACTGATCTCGTTCGTAAATCAACCGCGCATCGTCCGGGGCCAACTTCACTGCACGATCGTAGGCCCGCCGCGCTGCCGCCGGATCGCGATTGATGTTGAAAGCCCCGATCCCGAGGCAGCGCCACGCCACCACGTCCGCCGGATCATGGCGCACGGCTTGGCGCCAGTGGTTCATGCCTTCCTCGTGACGGCGGCGATCGTAGAGCCAGCAGCCCAGCAATCGATGCGCGAGCGCGTCGCTCGGATCGACGCGCACCGCGGCCTGCAAGTTGGCCAAATCGTAGAGCGTGGCCGGAAATCCACCCTCGGTCGGAGCTCGCCGAGCCTGGGACCGCGCCTTCGCGGCGGCCGCCCCGCGTCCCAGCTGATCCAACAGGCGGGCGCGCGCATAGTGAATCAGCGGCAATGAACCATCGCGGGCCCGGATATCGGCGCCGCCGAGCAGGTCGAGAGCGGCGGAGAAAAAGCCGGCTCGACACAGGTCCGTGGCAAAATCGAGCCGCACGCGGTTGTCACCCACAAAACCCCGCCCCGCCAATTCACACGCAAAGCCGTGCGCCGGATCCAACGCGGTCGTGGCTTCGATCAATTGTTGCGCATCCACATCGCGCGCAAGTTCCCGCCAGACCAGGACCTGCAAACAGCGCGTCCAAAGATGATCCGGATCGAACCGCGCCGCTTGAGCCAGGCGTTCATCCGCCAAACGCCAGTGGCCTCGTCGACACGCCAGTTCCGCCAACGCCCGCCCGGACGCCGCCGTCCAAGCCTGATTCCACTGCGCTTTGCCAAACGCCTCTTCGGCCTCGGTCCAACGTTCCAGCGCGACCAGACAACGACCCAACTGAAAATGCGCTTCGCCGTCCGCCGGATTCGGGTTGCGTTGCGTCGCCCGCGCCACGCTGCGCTGCAGACACGTCTCCGCCGCCTCGAACTCACCGCGCCGCAGATGCCAGCGGCCCAGCGCCAGGTTGCAGCGGGCATCACCCGGATCACGGCGCAGCGCCTCACGCCAGTAGGCCACCGGGTCGCGCGTCGCATGGCGGTATTGCTCCAAATGAAGGCCGGTCACGTAAAGCTCGTCGGCACTCGCGATCTCACTCGGCGCCGGCGGTTCGCTGGCGGTTTCCAACGGTGCCGCCGCCCTTTTCGCCGCCTCGTCGAACACCAGCAACTCGCCGACCGCCACGCGCACTTTGCCCCGCACCCGCAAGTCCCTCAACCAGGGCCGCCCCGGCCCCACCCCAACCCGCTCCTCATGAACGACTTTCCCCGCCATGTTCGTAACCCGAACATGGAGTTGGGCGTGCTCACTTGTGGTGGCGACGCCGAGGTGGAGGGTGGATTGGGTGCGGCGGAAGCTGAGCGCGGCCTCGGTGTTGGCCGCGATGGCCGGGCCGATCCCGTGAAACGGATACCAAGTCTGTATCCAGGTTTTGGTTTCACCGGGCTGGAGGAAGGCGAAGTCCGGTTGGTTGTCGGTGAACACCCCCGCCATGAGCTCAATGTATGGCGGATACGAACCGTCGTCGCGGGCGTCGGTGAGGTTGCGATCCCACGCGTAGCCGAAGTCGTGGTTGCCCCAGGTCCACTGCTTCTTGCCTGGCGCGATGTGGTGGTCGGCCACATGCATGAGCCCTACTTGGGCGCGGTGATCGTAACCACCGAAAAAATCGTCGCGCGACCCCACCGCCATGTAGGAGGTGGGCACCGGGATGTTGGCATACCAGGACAGGTCGTCCGGCGATACGATGTCACCATTGATCGGATACTTCGGCGGAGTTTCGGCGGTGGGCACACCCGTGCGGGCCCGCGCGGCATAATCGACGCCGTAGTAGTGGCCCGCGCAGTGCGGGAAGGAACTGACCGCGCGTTTGGCATGATCGGCCACCATGGTGACGTCCGGCGGGAAGAAGGACTGGTAGCGCTCGTGCACTTCGGTCGCGACGTTGGCCCACCAGAGGAAGGTCTGCGTGTCGTCCGTGCGGTTGTGCACGCGCACGCGCAGCTCGAGAGCGGCGCGATCGGGCTCGAGGCAGACACCGTGCATGCCTTTCATTCGCGTCATCGGATCGTGCTCGGACAACCAGACCACCACCCCGCCGGCAGGCAGTTGCTCGATGACCGCGTCGGCCGGCATGAAGGTAGAAGGCCGGTGATGCTGCGGCCAGTTGAACTCGATGCCGCCGCTGATCCACGGCCCCGCCAGCCCCACCAGCGCGGGTTTGATGACCGGCTGGTGGTAGATGACATCGGTCCCACTGGATTTGTCCCACAGCCGATGAACGCGGCCACCGAGCTCGGGCAGAATCACGACCCGCATAAAACAATTCTCCAAGGTGATCGCCCGCCACGCTCGCGGCCGCGGTTTCTCCGCGATGCGATCGATCACCGGCAACGGATACACCCGGCCACTGGACCCCTGATAGACCCGTTTCTCCAAGAACAGCGGATGCCGCTCCGGCGCCGCCGGCTCATAGGTCGGCAACACCAGTTGTTCGTCGCGAACGGAGACGGTTCCCTTCGGCATCGGCGAAAGCCCTATTCAGCCGGCCAAGTGTCCCCGACGAGGGCGAGGCACTCGATGGCGGCGAGGCCCCATTGGGCGGTGCCGTTGGTCGACACGCCGCGGGCTTCGTCCACCGGCCGCAGGACATCGGGTCCCTCCACGCGGGTGCGCTCCGGGGTGACGGTTTCCCAACGATTGTTGCCTTTGAACTCATCCCAGGCGCGCGCCGCCAGGTCGGCCCGTCCCAGCTTGACCGCCGCATAGGCGGTGAGGCGCGCGTGGCCTTGGCGCAGGTTGTTGCCGCGGAAAGCGCGGCCGAGCTGAGCGGTCTGCACTTCGTCGGGCGCGCTGTAGAGCTCGCAATATTGCAGCCAAGCGCGGCGGAACTCCGGCACGTCGAAGTTCTGAATCAACTCCGCACACACCTCGACCAAACCAAAAACGGCGTTGAGATGGGAAATGCCCATGGCATCGGGCGCCGCGAGGGTGAACTCGCCCGTATTGAGGTTCATGGTCATGCCCGCACTGAAGAATCCATTGGGCTGCGCGCCGATGGTGCGCATGCCGTTCACGAGCCGGGTGCGCATCAACTCGCTGCCGGTGCGTTCCCATTCGGTCAACCAAGCGCCCGCCAGCGAACCCCAGTCAGTGCCGAGGCTCAGACCGATCTGGTCCCCCTGGTTCTCACCGCGATCGAGGTCCCCCTGATTCGCGGCATGCGCCAGCTTGCGGCCCGGCGGCACGCGCAGCAGCGCGCGACCGGCTTCGATCTGCGCGCGCATGAGATCGCCGGTGCGCTCGTCACCGGTCAGGTAGTAATAGTAGCGGCGGTTAATGGCCGTGCTGATGCGCAACTGTTTCGCGCTGCAGCCCCAGTGCAGGACATTGTGCCGGGAACCGAGTGGCGCGAACTTGCCGATGTGATGCACATCAACCTCGCCGGTGTGGCGGCACATCGCCTCCGCAAAACGAAAGATGTCCGCCCGACCGCTGCGAAGAAAGGCGAGCCACAGCCAGATATCGGTTGAGAGCTCGGAGTTATCCCAGGCGAAGCCCCCCACATCGTAGCGCCACTCATGACGATCGCTGTCATAGGTGTGCATGACGTCACCATAATTCCAATACCCATACCAGCGGCGCTGCTCACGTTGGTCGTGGTAAAAATCGAAATACCAATCGAGCTTGTCCTCGATGCGGGCCCGGGCGGCGTCGGAACGATCGACCGGCTGCCAGATATCGGTGCCGCCAAACACCCCCGTTGCGCTCAGATGCTCGGGCGTGGTCGTGAGGACGGCCGGTTCCCGCGTCGTCGCGGCCAGCTCGGCCAGGGCCTCGCGCGATGGCGTCGCCCCGCAGAAATCGAGAAACAGTTCGCTGGTCCGCGCCACGCCCATCGGGGTGTCGAAGCCGGGCTCGTAGTCCTCGTAAGTGATCTCGAGCCCGCCATTGTATTGTTTGGCGTAGGTGTCCTGCCCAAGCCCGTCGTGATAGGAACGCAGGTCCATCGCCGGCGCGTCCGGCGACCACATCCAGACCGTCACGGTCGCCGCGTCGGTGGTGGCACCGGTGACGTCGAAACCCGCCGGATAACTCTGCCAGAAGTTGCGCAGACCGAAACCCAGACCGCCCGCCGGGGTGCCCACATAACCGTAGCCGCCGGCGCGCTGGCCCTGCGCCGCGGTCAGCCAAGTGTAACCTTCCTGGGTGCGTTTTCGGATTTGGAAACCATCCGCATTGGGTTGGCTGAGGGTCCACTGATCGTAGGCCGCGATGTATTCAAGTCGGGATGACACGCGCTCATCCCACTCGCTGAGAGGCGGCGTGGCGGTGCCCGCCACCTGTGCCTCGACCACGTCACGACCGGGATAACGCCGCAGGCCGGTGATACCCCGCACCGCTTCGCCGAAGAGGCCGTCGTCTTGACCCGCAAAACGCACATGGCGATCGTGCAGCGCCCCCCGCAGGGCCACGTCGAATCGCAGGCCCAGACCGGTGATGAAGTCCTGGTTTTCGTTACCGTCGAACGTGATCGTGTGCATGACCCGCATCCGGTCGCCGCCGGCGTAAAAGTAGAGCCGCACCACAAACGGCAGCCACTGGCGATCGCCATCACTGTGACGCCCCTCCAGCTTCACCACGGCGCGCACCGGGCCGTCCTGCTCCAGGGTCACGGCGTCGATCACGCCATCAAAGCCATGCTGGCGCGTCACACCCGGTTGGCTGCGATCCTCCAGCAGGCACACCAAACGTCCGTCGCGCGCGATGACCTCCCCGCCCCGCGTGATCTCCGGCACCAGCACACCGCCGGACTTCGCGATGCGCGCCTTGATCACGCCAGTGTCGACGGTGATGCCAGCGGCGTTTTCCCGAGCGGAAAGCGGACGCGCCGGAGTGACCGAAGCGCCCGTGGACACCTCGTAGTGATCGGCCAGGGGCACGTCGGCCGGCACCGCGTGGGCACTCCACTTGAGCGAACCATCGGGCCAAGTAGCCAGTGGCCAGGACTGCACCGGCACCGCGGCGCCGTCCGCGCTTTTCATCGTCAAGCTCCCCGCATCCCGGTGTTGCCCCTGCGGCCAGGACAGGCCCCACGTGGCACCGCCAAACTGAGCCGGCGGCACGCCATCCAGCCACCGCACCGGCGCGGCCCCCGCGGCGGAAGCACGTGGCATGGCGGGCGCGACGGTGCCCGGCGTTTGGGCGCGGGCGGTGGAGACAAACTTGGCGGCGGCGGTGGCGAAAGCGGCGGTGCGAACGAAGTCGCGGCGGGTAACGGGTTTCATGGCGAGTCGAGAAAGGGTTAATCGAGGTGGAAGACCTCGCGCAGGGGTTGGCTGACAGGACTGTTGTCGGGATTGGCCGGCATGATGTCGCCCATGTGCGCCCACCACTTCTGGCATTCAGGCGTTTGGGCGATGGCGTTCCAACGCGCCTCATCCTCGATCTCGGCGTAGGCGAAGAGCTGGCGCGTTTCAGCATGCAAAAAGATGGAGTAGTTGTGCACACCGTGGCTTTTGAGCACGGCCTCCAACTCGGGCCAGATGGGGCGGTGGCGACGCTCGTATTCAGCTTCCTGTCCGGCAGCGACGGACATCACAAAGGCTTGGCGAATCATGGTTCGGACAAAAGGGGTTGGGGTGACGGGCACTTCAACGCGGCGGGGTGAACGTCGCCACGAGGCACCGGGAGGACAGTCCGAATTTGTTTGAAACCAAGTGCGGCGCAACCTGTCTTCGGACAGTTCGCATGCCAAACCCCACCCTGCGCTCCCTGGCCAAGCAACTTGGTCTCTCCCGCACCACCGTGTCCGACGCCCTCCGGGGTTCGCCGCGCGTGAAACAGGACACCATCAAACGGGTGATCGCGGCGGCCGAAGCCGCTGGCTACCAACGCAATCCCCTCACCGGCACCGTGATGTCCTTGCTGCGCCGCTCGGGCGGACAGGATTTCCGCGGCGTGATCGGCGCGATCGACTTCGTGCCGACCAACCGCTCCCAACATGCCCAGCGCTATGCCGATGCGGTCGTGGCCGGCATCAACCTGCGCGCCAGCGAACTGGGGTTTAAAGTGGAACGTTTTGAGGTCGGGCCGAACGGTATGCACCTCAAGCGCCTCGACACGATCCTGCATACGCGCGGCATCCAGGCACTCATCATCCTGCCCGCGGTTGGTTTCCCGGATTTGTCGGATCTCAACTGGAACCGCTACACGGCCGTCTACACCGACTACTTCATCGATCGCCCCGGTTTGCACTGTGTCTGTTCCGACCACTACCGCTCGATGGTGGCGCTGCTCCACGAGGTGCATCGACGCGGCTACCGGCGGCCGGGGCTCTATATGGAGATCCCCTTGGACGAGCGCCTGCAGTTCCGCTGGGAAGGAGCCTTTGTCGCCCTGCAAAAATACCTGCCGGACATCACGGAAGTTCCGCCACTGCGCGTGGGTTCGATCACCGAGAAAAACTTCCGGGAGTGGTTCGAACAGTATCAACCCGACGTTGTGTTTGGCCACGATGGCGACGCGCTCGGGTGGATGAAAAAATCCGGGGCCAAGGTGCCCGAAACCCACGGTTACGTCGCCCTCAATTCCCTGCGTGCGCCGGCCGACAGCGCCTGCCTCGATCTGCAATCCGGCCAACTCGGCGCTCGCGCGGCCGAACTCGTGACCGCCCAGTTGTTGCACAACGAACTCGGCGTGCCGTCACAACCGTCGTTGACCACCATCTCAGCCCTGCTGGTCGAAGGCTACACCCTCCCGGCCAAGAAGCCGACGACGGCCAGGGCTACAGCCAAGAAGAAAGCCCCGGCCAAGAAGACAGCCGGCCGCAAAGTTTCGTCCCGCTAAGGGCCGTGGTCTGAGCTCAGGGCGCGTTCGGAGCTTCGCTCATCAACAGGGCCAGCGCATCCGCGACCACCTGCGCCGTGAGCTCCGCGCCCGCCCACGAGGTGTGGGTGCGCTCGTCGGCAAACATCGCTTCCACCTCGTCGCGGCTGAGCGCATCGTAGCGAGTGGCGACCAGCTCGTTCAGGTCGATAAGCGACACGCGCTCCGCCGCCGCCACTTCGCGGGCGATCGCGGGAAATCCGCCGCCGTTGCGCTCGATGAGGCCCGTCTCCTCATCCCAAATCTTGCGCGGCACCGGCGTGCAAATCACCGGGTGCGCACCGAGCGCCCGGATATCGTTGATGTATCCACGTAGGTAGGACCCGTAGGTGCGCACCACTTCGGTCTCGTGCGTGAGCAGGTTGTAGACGGCTTGGGTCTCGTCGCCAGCGGTGCGAATCGTGCCGCGCGCGCGGCGGTCGTCGGTGAGCGGCGCGGCGTCGTTGTGCCCAAACTGCATGAGCACCCAGTCACCGGGTTTGATCAGGGTCTTGGCGCGGTCCCAGTGGCCCTGGGTAAGAAAGGTGCGCGAACTGAGTCCGCCGATGGCGCGGTTCACCACGTTGACTTCGTCGGGATCAAGGATCTGCGCCAGCGGCTCACCCCAGCCCCACTGGCCGCCGCCTCCGTCGCCCCCGCCGTTGCGCACGGTGGAGTCACCAATGAGCACAATGGACGGCAGCTTGGGGTTGGCCGGCTCGGGCAGGGCGAGCCAACCGATGGAGTCGCTCGGCACACCGGCGCCGGTGCGGTTGAGCCAGTCGTCGAGGCGGTCGATCTTGCCGCGACGCAGGCCCTTGAGGCCGCTCAACATGAAGGCGGCATTGAGCCGGGCACCCTCGTCGTTGGTGTGCACGTAGTCGGCAGTGAAAAAGGTCTTCGCCGCCGGCTCGCCCAGCGCCTGAAAGGTGTCGGCGATGAGGCGGGTGAGGTCGACGAAGCCCAGTTCGTTGCGGGTCGCGAGCTCACGGATCCACTCGCGGTAGTGACCCGAGCCGCGCTCGACCCGACCATCCTCCCAGCGGTCACGCACGGTGAGCGAGGCCAGCACGGGCGTCGCCTCATGGGCGCGCACCTCGTCGATCATCTGCTGCAGGTAGGAGCCGAAGGTGCGCACGATCTCGTGCTCACCGGTGACAATGTTGTCGATCTCCACGGTCTCCTCTCCCAGCCCCGGCAAACTGCCGCGCGAACGTCGGCGCGACTCCGGCACTGACTCGTCTTCATTGACCGGGCTACCGTCATTGTGGCCGAACTGGAGGATCACCACGTCGCCAGCTTTCAACTCCGCCAACAGTTTCGCCCAAAGCCCCTCGGCCATGAAGGTGCGGCTGCTGCGTCCTCCCCGCGCCCGGTTGGCGATGTTCACTTTTTCGGCATCAAACAACGTCGCGAAAGGCTCGGCCCAGCCCTGGATATCGGGGTTGCCGTTGCGGGCGGCGGTGGAGTCGCCGGCGATGAACAGGGTCGGCAAGGCGGGATCAAGCGCGGGGGGGGCGTCGGCCGCCGACAAAAGTGAGATGGCAGCGCAGAGTGACAGGAAAAGGAGACGGAGTTTCATGGGGTTGGGGAAAACCAAATCAGGATGGCGGCTGGGTCGCCTTCGGGCACGGAAAGACAGTCCGAATTATTCCGGCACTGACAACCCTGCCCCGCCCCCATTCCCTGCGTCATGCGACTCCGACTGCTGCCCCTCCTGCCCCTGTTGGTGCTCTCACTGCAGGCCGAATCCGCCGTGCTCAAGCCCGGCCGACTCGACCAATGGGTCGTCGAGCAACAACCCGGCGGCACGGTGGTGATGGAGGACGGCGCGCTGGTCATCACCGACGCCGCCGGCTGCACCGTGTGGTGGCGGGAGGAACTGCAGGCCCCCGTGCGTATCCGCTATCAAATTACAGTGACTTCGGCGGGCCGGGTGTCGGACCTGAACTGTTTCTGGATGGCCACCGATCCGGATCACCCGCACGACTTGTTTGCCGAGGGGCACGGCCGCACCGGCAAGTTCGCAACCTACGACCAACTGCGACTCTATTATGTCGGCTACGGCGGCAACACCAACAGCACGACGCGTTTCCGTCGTTACGACGGCACCGGCGCACGGCCGCTGGACAAACAGAACGACCTGCGCACGCCGGAGTTCCTCCTGATTCCGGATCACACCTACACCATCGAGCTGGCGGTCTCGGCCGACGGCCGTGTCAGCTACACGCGCGACGGCGAAGTCATCTACGCCTTCAAAGACCCCGAGCCCCTGCTCCGCGGCTGGTTCGGCTTTCGCACGGTCGACAGCACCACCCGCGTCACATCCTTCGAAGTCGTCGAGGGAGAATAGCCGACCGCCTAGCGTGACAGCCGAATCGAGGCAGGCTCTCCGGCGGCGAGCGTCAGATTCATTTCGTCGTCGCCCACCCGCAGCGTGATCAGCTGCTCGCGTTCGCTGGTGAAGGTAGCTGCGGTGAGTTTCCCGCCGGCCCACATGAGGTCGACTTCGACGCCGCCGCGGGCACGGAGTCCACGCACGCTGCCCTCTGACCAACCAGAAGGCAGCGCCGGCAGGAGGTGGAGAACACCGGGCTCACTCTGCAGGAGCAGTTCCGCGATGGCCGCGGTGCCGCCGAAGTTGCCGTCGATCTGGAACGGAGGATGGGCGTCCATGAGATTTGGATACGTGCCGCCGCCGTGCACCGTGATACCGTCTTTTTGCCCGGCCGGTTTCAACAGGGAACGCAGGATGTCGGCGGCGCGGCCGCCATTGCCGAGCCGCGCCCAGAGCGCGAGCTTGTGGGCAAGGCACCAGCCCGTGCCACCGTCGCCGCGCAAGTCGAGCGTGGCCGCCGCGGCGGTGGCCAGTTCGGGCGTCGTGCTCGGATGAATCTCGTGGCCCGGATACAATCCCCAGAGGTGGGAGATGTGACGGTGCTGCGGATCGGCGTCCGCATAATCCTCCAACCACTCCATGATGGTGCCGTCGGCACCGATGCGAGTGGGGGGCAGGCGATCGGCTGCCGCCCGCCATCGTTGGCGCAGCTCGGCGTCGACACCGAGCTCCTCGGCCGCGGCGATGGTGGCTTCAAACAGGTAGCGCAGCACTTGATTGTCGAAGGTCGGCCCCATGCAAACGTGCGCGGTGGAGCCATCGGGCAAAATGAAGCCGTTCTCCGGTGAGTTGGCCGGCGCCGTCACCAGCCAGTTGTGCGACGGCTCGGCGATGAGCATATCGAGATAAAACTTCGCCGAACCTTTCATCAGCGGATAGGCCCGCTGCAGGAACGCCGCATCGCCGTTGAAGAGGTAGTGGTCCCACAGGTGTTGGCAGAGCCAGGCCGACCCCGTGGTGGTCGCGCCCCAGTTGGCGCCTTCTCCAGGCGAAGTGAAACCCCAGGGGTTCGAGAGCACGTGGGCGACCCAGCCATCGGCATCGTAATATTTGCGTGCGGTCACGGCCCCGGGTCCAGTGAGCGATTCGACAAGGGAAAAGAGCGGATCGTGCAGTTCACTCAGGTTGCACACCTCGGCCGGCCAATAATTCATCTGCACGTTGATGTTGAGGTGCCAGTCGCCATTCCAGGTCGTCTGCACGCCATCGGCCCACAAGCCCTGCAGGTTGGCGGGCAGTCCACCCGGCCGCGACGAGGCGATGAGCAGGTAGCGGCCAAAGTCGAAGTAGAGCTGGGCCAGGCGTGGATCGTTCGCCCCGTCCCATTGCGCCGCCAGGCGGGCGGCCGTTGTCGGCATAGGCGGGGCGGGGCCATCGAGATGCAGGGCGACGCGATCGTAGAACGACCGATGGTGCGCGACGTGAGCGTTGCGGAGGACCGAATAGGAGACCTCCGCCGCGGCGGCGAGATCGGCCGCCACGGTCGCGGCGGGATCATCGGAGCGACGACCGGCAAAAGACCTCATGTCGGTGATCCCAGCGGCCAGCACCGTAACGGCGTTGGCGGCGTCAACTCGGATGGTGCCGTCTTCGTAGGATGTTACGTTTCCTCCCCGGACCTGAAGTTTCACCCCCGCGGCGAAGCGCACCCCGTGCGCATCGTCGACGCCATCGTTGAGCTGGCCAGTCAGCAAAAGACCATCAGCCGTAGCGACGGTGGTGAACCGTTCCGGTCGATCGAGACGCAACGTAAAACTGATCTGCCCACCGCGATCGGCCGTCAGCTGCGACACCACGACCTCGTGCGGCTGACTAACAAAGGTCTCACGCCGAAAGGTGGTGCCCCCCTGGACGTAGCGGGTGTAAGCGATGGCATCGGCGAGATCGAGAGAACGGTGATAGTCCGAAAACGAGGCGCCCTCAAAGGGTCGGTCAAACTCGAGCCAAAGATCCGCCAGCAACTGATACGAACCGTAGGGGACATCGGCGCCGCGCCCATGTCCCGAACCGGCGCCGGCGGCGGTGAAGTTGGCCGCGACAAGCTGCTCGGCGGCCGCGTTGTCGCCGGTCAGCAACAGGCGGCGGATTTCCGGCAGGGCCGCGGCGGCGTCGGGCCGGTCGGAATCCTGCGGTGAACCCGACCACATACCGGTTTCGTTGAGCACGATACGTTCGCGGATCGGATCGCCGAAAGGCATCGCCCCCAGTCGACCGTTGCCCAGCGGAATCGCGGCGGTGAAGTGATCCGCCGGGGCGTCAAAGGTCACGTGGCGCTCCGGCCAGCTGCGCGGATCGCGCAGACGGTCCACCAGCTCACGCGGCACTGCGATCACCGTGCCATGGCGCACTCGCTCAGGCGTGCCCTCAAAGGGCAGCTCGAGCTCGGCCGACGCATCCTCCCAATGCACCAGATCATTCGAGCGGAGCGCACCGTAGTGACGGTCTCGATACGCATCGTAGAGCAGAATCGCCGCGCCGTCGGCCATGAAGGCGGTGGGGCCCTCGACCCAAACGCCCGCCGGCGTGATGGGGGAACCGAGTTCGCCAAAGGGGCCTTGCGCCGTCGCCGCGGGGGCCACGCGCAGGTGTTTTCTGGGCGGATTCACCGTCTCGTCCTTCACGATCCAGTGCAACGCCCCCGCGTCATCGCGCAGGAAAGTGGCGTCGATCACACTGAACCCCGGATCATAGAAGACCCGGGTCGGGGTGAATGTCTGCCAGTCCCGCGTGGCGGTCGCATACATGCGATGATTGTAGGCACTCTCGGACGTGCCGGCGGTTTCGGTAAAACGGTCCGGCATCGTGGACGCCCAGAAGATCACAAATTCGCCCGCCGCATCGTCGTAAAACACCTCCGGAGCCCACGAGTTTCGCACGGTCGGTTCGTGCGCCATGACCGGGATCGCGCGCGGAGTGGACCAGGTGATGAAGTCGGTGGTGGACGCGTAGCCGATGTGATTCTCGTTCCAACCACTGGTCCAGACCATGTGGTAGGTGCCGTCGGGACCACGCGCCACACACGGATCGCGCATGAGTTTTTCACCTTGGCCGATGGTCGCCGGCAGAACCGACCGACCCTCGTTGAGCGGATGCCATTTGAAGCCGTCCTCACTCCAAAGCAGGTGCAGGCCATCGGTGCCATTGCCCGTGAAGTAGGTGAAAAGGTAGGCGGTGTCGGCGGCGCGCGCGGGCGCGACACAGCAGAGGACCAGCAGGGCGCTTTTTAAGCACCAAAGAACACGGCTGAACACAGATGACTTCGATTTCACTGATCCGGGTCCAGCTGCGTTCATTCGTGGTTTCATCGCCCTGAATCCCTACGCGCCGGCGGCGGCGCGGAGGAGCATCCAGAAGGCCCCGAGGATGCCGAAGGAGACCGCCAGGCAGGCGATGAAGCCGACGGCATCGACCTTGTTCCACTTGGTGAATTCCCAGACGGAGTCGCGGCCAAAGAGTTTGGTGTCGTCAAACCGACCCGGCTCACGCGCGGTTTGCGCCATGGCCTCTTCCTCCAGGGCCGGCGTCGCCCCGACGGGAGTCTTCATCTTGCCAAAAAAGAGGTCGGTGCGGCGCTGGTCAGGCGCACGGGTGAGGCGGCTCACGATCCACAGCACAAGGAAGGGGAAGAGGCCGTCGTAGATGAAGCGGGCGGCGTTCCGGCCCGACGGGGAAAGCGCGGCGACGTCGAGACCGAGTTTATCGAGCACCACCAGCTCCAGGTGCAGGCGCTTTTGACCAATGAAGGGCGAGGTGGGGTCCTCGGCGTTCTCGCGCACCACGGTATCGAAGAAGACCGGCATGGGTTTGCCGTTGAAGTCGACTTGCTGCGTGAGCGTCTCGCTGCGGGTCACACTGTCGAGGCTGGGCGCAACGAGCGAAGGGACGATGATGTTGAGCACGGCCGAGATGATGACCGTGGCCCAGACCGCGGTGGAGGTGAGACGGCGCCAGAAGAAGATGAGCATGACCGACGCGCCAAAGGGCACGTTGACGGTGAGCATGAGCTGCACGACCTGGTAGACGTCGCTCATGTTGGCCGCGGCGTAGACCCCGATCGCCAGGATGCCGACGATGGCCCAGCGGCCGGTGCGCACCATTTGGGTGGGCGTGGCGTCGGGCACGAGGTAACCGTAGACGTTGCGGGTGAAGAGCGCCGAGACCGCCATCGTTTGCGAGGCGATGGTCGACATGTTGGCGGCGAGCAGGCCGGCCATCATGAGGCCAAGGAAGCCGGGCTTGAGCAGTTGCAGGGACATCATGCCCCAGGCGGAATCGGGATCGGAGAGCTTATCGGCTCCCTGATAGAGCGCGATCGCGATCAGACCGCAAAAGGCCCAGAGGATGATCATGATGCGCTTGGCGTAGGTGCCGGAGACTGCGCCAAAGCGGGCGGCATACTCATCCTTGGCCGAGCCGGACACACTCATGTTGCCGATGATGCCGTGGATCTGGACGATGGAGATGAGGAAGATGCCAAAGAGTTCCCAGCCACCTATGCTCGAGGCCCCTCCCCCACCGAGGAGGTTAAACATATCGGGAGGCACTCGCTCGGCGAGCTGACTCCAGCCACCGATGGCGGCGAGACCGAAGGGGATGAGGATGATCGAGAAGATAACAATGAGCGTGCCTTGAAAGGCCTCGTTGATCGCAGCCGCCTCGAGCCCCCCCATGACGATGTAGGCGCCGACCACGAGCGAGTAGAGGATGTAGTAGGCCCACTTGCCGGTGGAGCTATCGAGCCAGGAAACGAAGCTGCGCAATTCGCCGCGTTTGTTGAGGTCGCGGAGGGTCTCGAGCCGGGACTCATCCGCGACGCTGAGCGCGCCGGCCGTGGCGCTCACCTCCAGCGCGCGGAGCTCGCGGTAACCTTCCACGGAGACCCGTTCCTCGGCGGTCCAGCGGGCCTCGGGTTTCACCAGCAGCGAGGACGTGACCTTGTAACCCACGAGGTTGCCGAAGCCGATGATGACGATGACCGTCGCGACGATCTGAAAGATGGCGTAGAACCGGGCCAAACTGCGCGTGCCGAAGCGGTCCTCGAAAAGATCGGCCACGGTGACAAGGCGCACACGTCGGAACCACGGGTTCATGAACCAATAATAGGGATTCATGAAGAGCGTCTGCAGCGAGAGCCACACGCCCGACGCCCCCTTTTGGTAAACGAGGGAGGCGGTGCTGACGGCCCCGTTGGCGTCGGTCGCATTGCCGAAGTTAAGGAAGAACTGGTAGAGCTTGCCCAGCTTGCGACCGGCGAGGAAGTAGCCCTCCTCGGTCTTCGAGGCGGCGGCGGCGCGGCGACCGATGTAAATGACGACCGCGAGGTAGGCAAAGATGACGAGCAGGTCGACGAGGTGGAGACTGCCGAAACGCATGGGGTATTCAGGTTTTGGTGACTGGTGCCACCGGGCTTCGCCAGCGGGGCGAAAAGGGGTTGAATGGGAAAGTGCCGGGCCTCACGGCGCTGGCGAGGCAAACCGCACTCAAGACGGATGGCGCATTGCGCCCGCCCCCCGGCTCACCGGCAACGGATGCCCGTTTCTGACAGTTCGCGCCCACCGCGGCGGGCGCCTCAAAACGCGGTGACGAGCTCGATGGTCCAGACGTCATCCAAGGAGCTGACGACGACCCGGTAGAGCCCCGGTTCCGGTAGTTCGATCCCGAAGCCGCTCCAGCCTTCCAACAGCAACTGCTCCATCCAGGCCGGAGCCACGCCTTCAATCACCTCACAATCACCGTCCCACGGTGCATACCACGCTCCCACCAAGCGGTCCTGCGCATCGTAGACCTCGACCCACAACGAAGCGAAGAGCGCGTGCTCCACGCCGATTTCGAGATGCCGCTCCACCTCAGTCTCGCGCGACAAGGTATTGGCGAGCAGGGGCGAGGACAGGATTCCGAACAGGAGAACGGCCAACAGGCCTGACGGGGGCTTCATGGGAAATGAGGTCGACAAAGGGGGGGAGGTGGCGAACGCGTTCATCGTGTGACGCGCGCCAACGGGCAAGGTTTCAGGAAGTCACCCGCAATGCAAAAAAGAACACCCCCGGACCGAAGCGGCCCGAGGGTGTGATAACCTAAACCCAAGACAAACCGGCCAGGATCAGAACTCGAACTTGGTCGAGAGGATGAACTGGCGCGGATCGACAATGCGGTAGGCATTGGGCGAACCGTCGTAGTTCACGCCGACGGTCTGGAGGCCACCGTCCTCGAAGACGTTCACCACGTTGAGCTGGGTCTTCATGCGCACCCGATCGTTGAAGACCTTGGTGGTGTGGGAGATCCAAAGGTCAACGTAGGTGTTGGACGAGTCGTAGATAGGCCGGCTGGTGTCGGACAGGGTGAGGTCCGGATTGCCACTGCCGGGGTTGACCTTGCCGTAGTAGCCGATGACCGCCTTGTCCTCCCAACGGGCACTACCGCCGACGGAGAAGCCCTTGAAGCGGCCTTCATCGAAGGTGTAGTTGGTGAGGAAGGACCAGCGATACTTGCGCTGGCCGGGAGCGGCCTGACCGTCGAGGTCACGGGCGATGGCATACTGCGGGAGCACGACGGCGTCGTAATACTGCTGCGGGTTGGTGATGTTGTCCGCGTTCTCCAGCCGGATTTCGTTACGGTAACCGTAGCTGCTCAGGAAGGAGCCGTAGTTGTATTCACGGCCATTGTCCGCGACGAAGGGCTGGGCGTATTGCGCATACTGCGGCAGCAGGAAGTCGGCGGCGCGGGCGGAGCTCCACACCGGGTAGCGGACGTCATACCACGCATCGAATTCCTTCAACACGTTGGAGTATTTGGTCTCCTGCTCGCCCGCGGTGAACTTCATCGTCCAGTTGCGGTTCGGGTTGTAGGTGAGCTGCACCTCCACGCCCTCGGCCACGGCGTCGCGAGTGGCGTAAATGCTGCCGATGTCGGTGTAATAATCGAAGGGCAGACCCCAGATGGCGGCGGCCTCATCCTCAAGTTGGTCGATTTCAGCCTGGCTCCAACCGTCGGTGTTGAAGTCGGTGCGGACCGTCGGGTCGAGGCCCCGGTTGATCATGGCGAGCTCCATTGCCCAGTTGCGGAACAAGGTCGTGTCGACGTTGCCGGTGAGGCGGGAGATCGAGGTGCCCGGGTTGGTGCGCTCGTCCTGATTGGTGGCCTTGAACCAGTTCACCCGGGCGAACAGCTTGTCGTCGAAGAGGGAGAACTGGAAGCCCCAGTCTTCGCCCTCGCCCGTCGGCTTGGGCAGCTGGTTGCCGAAGGCGTCCACCTGCGCGGCGGGCGGCGGGTTGAAGTTGTCCGACTTGTTGTAGGAGAAACCGAGGCTGCGCACGAACTGGTGCCACTGCGAACCGTTGTTCGCCTTGTCCTCAATCCCATCCCACTTGGCAAACGGACGCAGCACGGCGCCGGTGGTGCGGGTGGTGCCGCTGAGCTCATCCCAGTAGTTGAAGCGCTTGAGCACGGTATCGGTCTGGAACCAACCGTCGATGAACTGCTCGGCGGAGGTCATGCCGGGTTCGATTTGGTTGCCGCCCGGACCGTCGAGGATGGCGCCGGTGGTGGTGTTGCGGGCCTTGTAGTCATCCTTGCGGACACCAAAGGTCGTGATGAGGCGGTCGTTCCAGAAGTTGGAGGTGATGCCGAAGCTGCTGGAATCCACGATGCGCTCGGTGGCGCCGGTGGAGGCACTCATGTCGATGTAACCCATGGTGGTGCCGAGGGTCCGCCACTCGGAGTGATTGTAGTCGTAATACGAATACCGACCGTTGTAGGTGAGGTCGTTGAACTTGCCCGAGGAACGCGTGACGGTGCCGTAGGGATCGCCGGGGTTGCTCAGGTAATAATTGCGCACGTTGGAGCGGCGTTGACGGCTCCAGCCGGCGGAGGCCGGGTTGAGCGCCCAGTAGATGGTGCCGTTCTCGATCTGGTCGTCCTCGATCTCGTAGAGGCGCTTGCGGATGAAGGTCGAGCTGACGTCATTGCGGCTGAAGAGGCCGAGCAACTGGTGACGACCGAGCCACTTGGTGATGCCGTCGTTGTCGGTGAAGTCGGGCGTCCACGCGAGCATGGCGCGGTAGTTGTCATTCACCTGGGTGTGGACGAACTGGTCGGGCTCGAAGTCCTGCACGTAGGTCTGGCCGAGGTAGGGATTGGGCGATCCGTCGGGCAGCTTGACGTTGGTGTCGACGAAGAGCGTCGCGACATTGAGCTGCGAGATGGTGTAGTTCACCGCGTCCTCGAAGTCCTGGCGGAACCAGCCGGCGCTGAAGTTGAGCGACGGGAGGATCTCCTGCTCGAGTTCGACGTTGTAGGTCGTGTTCTCCTGGTGACCGAAGTTCTGTTCCAGAATGTTCACCTTCTCCCAGTTGTAGATGCTCTTGTCGGAGACCCCCGGGTAGCGGTAGCTGCCCACGCCATTGCCGGTGGCGGACCAGAAGCCCGATTCGGTGTAGGTGTTGTTGTAGGCTTGGTCCCACGCCGGGTTGGCGAAGATATCGGCTTCCGCGTAGGGGAAAACCGGACCGTTCGCGAGCGGATTGGAGGGCGTGCCGTAGAAGGTGCGGTAGCGGGCGGCATCGCTGAAGAACCAGTTCTGGATCGCACCGTCCTGAATCTGCAGTCGGGGACGGTTGGTGTTACCGATCCACATACCGGGGGTGTAGAACACGCCGCCGATCGTGGTGAAGGCACCACCGCCGAAGATCGGCGCGCCGTTGTAACGCGTGCGGTCACCATTCCACAGCGCCGGGTTGTAGTTCGGCAGGCTTTCGATGTAGGCCCGCGTGTCGTTGATGCGGGGCGAGCCGGTGCGGAGCGCGACCGGGCCGCGCACTTCGCCGGTGACGGTGCTGATCTGCATGCCGGTGGTGGCATCAAAGGTCCAGCCCCCGCCGCTGCGCCACTCGGTCACGGTGTCGCGGGGCGTCAGGGTGTTCGGGCGACGGTTGTCGTTGTCATACTGCTCGATGTTGGCACGGATGACCGTCTTTTCGAAGGGACGGAAGGTGAGCGCACCATACATGCGCGTGGTGTCATCGTAGGACGGCTTGCGCTGGAAGCGGCGATTGTCCGACAGGATGGCGCCGTAGATGGCGAGTTTGTCGTCGATCAGACCCTTGTTGAAGGTCGCGGCGGCGCGGAAGGAACCGTTGTCGTCCACGCGGAAGGAAGCCGAGTAGTTTTCCTTGTTGAGGACGGCCTGCGCGGTGCTCTGATTCACGATACCGGCCGGGCTGCCCATGCCGAAGAGCATGGAGTTCGGACCGCGGCTGATCTCGATCGACTGCACGTTGTAGGCATCGAACGGCACCTGTGAGATCGTGGGATAATAATTCTGCGCCGAGCTCGGCGTGCCGAGGCCGCGCACGCGGTTGGCCACCGCGTTGGTCTGCGGGATACCGTCACCGCCATGGGTGTAACCGGCGTTCACGTCGACCACACCATCGTTGCGCAGCGATTGAATCGCCGGCGTGTAGGTCGAGGAACCCTCGGTGTTGGCTTCATAACGGAAGACATCGTTGATGTCCGTTGAGGCGGTGTCTTCCAGCTGCTGCGCCGTGATCACCGTGATCGAAGCCGCCAGATCGGCGACATTGGTGCGCATGCGGGAACCCGCGAGGGTGTTCTGGGCGAAGTAACCCTGGTCCTTGGTCGTATCGACCTGGAAGGGCGTGAGGGTGATGATGTCATCTTCGTTTTCGTCAGTCGCAGCGGTGGAGTCGTTGGTGGACTGAGCGAAGGCCGTGCCGCCCAGCGCTAAGGCGAGGGCCAACAGGGCTTGCGGTCGGCCCATAGGCCGGACCACACGGGGAGATCGTCGGGAGATCATTTTGCTTGGGGGTTGGGTGTCTTGGG
Source organism: Actomonas spartinae (assembly GCF_051209155.1). Lineage (NCBI taxonomy): Bacteria > Pseudomonadati > Verrucomicrobiota > Opitutia > Opitutales > Opitutaceae > Actomonas > Actomonas spartinae. The sequence continues at coordinate 729,166 of NZ_JBPJGB010000002.1, read as the reverse complement.
TCGCTGCTCCACTCCAAGAGGGCACACCACAACACTTGGCCAATTCCAGAACGGAAGACGAAAGCGTGAGCGGGTATCCTTGGGGTCGAGAGGCGGGGTTCGGGCGGTGCCTCGGAGGCACCCGCTCGGGATTGATCTGCTCATGAGCCAAGCGAATCTGCCTGCACAGCGAACCGAGATTCGGACAGTTCGCAGCCCTCATCGCACTGTCAGAATCGAACCCCTGCGTCCCCTGCCCGCCCGGGAGGAAAATAAAACACCCCCGGGCGGACCGCCCGGGGGTGTGTGCATACCTTAACTAAACTGCGATCGAGCGGCGCTCAGAACTCGAACTTGGTCGAGAGGATGAACTGACGCGGATCGACAATGCGGTAGGCATTGGGCGAACCGTCGTAGTTCACGCCGACGACGCGGAGACCGCCGCTCTCGAAGGCGTTGACCACGTTGAGCTGGGTCTTCATGCGCACGCGGTCGTTGAAGACCTTGGTGGTGTAGGAGACCCAGAGATCAACGTAGGTATTGGAGCTGTCGTAGATCGGACGGGAGGTGTCGGACAGGGTGAGGTCCGTCGAACCTGTGGCGACATTCGGCTTACCGTAGTAACCGATGATGGCCTTGTCTTCCCAACGGGTGCTGCCACCCACGGAGAAGCCCTTGAGGAGGCCTTCGTCGAAGGTGTAGTTGGTGAGCAAGGACCAGCGATACTTGCGCTGACCCGGAGCGGCCTGGCCTTCGAGATCGGAGGCGATCGCATACTGCGGCGTGACCACACCGTCGTAATAGAGCTGGGCGTTGGTGAGGCCCCAGCGGTTGTCGAGGCGGATGTTGCTGTTGTAGCCGTAGGAGGACCAGAAGTCCGTGAGGTCGACCTCAACACCGTTGTTCATGGTGTAGCTGGCGAACTGCTGATACTGCGGGAGCAGGTAGTCGGCGGCGCGAGCGGAGGACCACACCGGATTGCGCACGGCGAACCAGTCGTCGAATTCCTTCAACACGTTGGAGTATTTGGTCTCCTGCTGACCGGCGGTGAACTTCATCGTCCAGTTGCGGTTCGGGTTGTAGGTGAGCTGGAACTCCATACCTTCGGCGACGGCATCACGCGTGGCGTAGATGGTGCCGATGTCGGTGTAGTAATCGTAGGGCAGACCCCAGATGGCGGCCGTGTCTTCCTCGAGTTGGTCGATCTGACTCTGGCTCCAACCATCGGTGTTGAACATGTCACTGGTGGGATCGAGACCCGAGTTGATCATGGCGATGGTCTGGGCCCAGTTGCGGAACAAGGTGGTGTCGACGTTGCCGGTGAGGCGGGAGATCGAGGTGCCCGGATTGGTGCGCTCGTTCTGATTGGTCGCCTTGAACCAGTTCACGCGGGCGAACAGCTTGTTGTCGAAGAGGGAGAACTGGACGCCCCAATCCTCACCCTCGCCGGTCGGCTTCGGGAGCGGATTGCCGAAGGCATCCACCTGCGCCGCGGGCGGCGGGTTGAAGTTGTCCGACTTGTTGTAGGAGAAGCCCAGGCTGCGAATGAACTGATGGAACTGCGAGCCGTTGTCGGCGCGGTCCTCAATGCTGCCCCAATTGTCGAACGGACGCAGCACGGCCCCCGTGGTGCGGGTGGTGCCGCTGAGCTCATCCCAGTAGTTCCAGCGCTTCATGACGAGGTCGGTCTGGAAGTGACCGTCGATGAACTGCTCGGCCGAAGTGAGACCCGGCTCGAGCTGCTCGCCGCCGGCCGACGCGAGGATGGCGCCGGTGGTGGTGTTGCGGGCTTTGTAGTCATCCTTGCGCACACCGAAGGTGGTCACGAGGCGGCCGTTCCAGAGGTTGCTGGTGATACCGAGACTGGAGGAATCAACGATGCGCTGGGTGGCACCGGTGCCCCACGGGGTGTCGATGAAGCCCATGGTGGTGCCGAGGCCGCGCCACTCGGAGTTGTTGTAGTCGTAGTAACCGCGACGACCGTTATAGGTGTCGTTGTTGAAGTAACCCTGGTCGCGGGTAACCTGGCCGAGCGGCTGGGAGCCGGGATTGGCGAGATAATACATACGCTGGTTGGAGCGGCGCAGACGGGTCCAGTCGGCAGCGGAGGGATCCTGTTGCCAGAAGATTGTGCCATTGGCGATCTGGTCGTTTTCGAGTTCGAACCAACGCTTGCGGATGAAGGTCGACTCCACGTCGTTGCGGCTCACCAAACCGAGCACCTGATGGCTACCGAGCCACTTGGTCCAGTTGTCGTTCTGGGTGAAGTCCGGCGTCCAGGCGAGGAGCGCGCGGTAGTTGTCATTCACCTGGGTGTGGACGAACTGGTCGGGATCGAAGTCCTGCACATAGGGCGCGCCGAAGAAGGGATTCGGCGAACCGTCCGGCAGCGAGATGTTGGTGTCGACGAAGATGGTCGCGACGTTCAGCTGCGAGATGGTGTAGTTCACCGCATCCTCGAAGTCCTGGCGGAACCAGCCGGCGCTCAAGTTGAGGCTGGGGAGGATCTCCTGCTCGAGTTCCACATTGTAGGTGGTGTTTTCCTGATGGGCGAAGTTGGACGCCAGGATGTTCACCTTTTCCCAATCGTAGATGCTCTTGTCGGTCACGCCCGGGTAGCGGTAGCTGCCCACGCCGGCCGGCTGCGTCCAAAGGTAGGACTCGGTGAAGACGGTGTTGTAGGCCGCGTCCCAAGCCGGGTTGGCGAAGATGTCCGCCTCTTCATAGGGATAAATCGGGCCGTTGGGATTGCCGTAGTAGGTGCGATAGCGATCGGCGCTCCAGTAGTTCCAATTGACGACCTCGCCGTCCTGGATCTGCAGCTTCGGCCGCGAGCCGTTGCCCAGGCCCATGCCCGGGGTGTAGAACACCGAACGCGAATCGGTGAAGGCGTTGCCGCCCCAGATATTGACCCCGTTGTATTGGGTCATGTCACCATTCCATAGCGCGTCGTCGTAGCCCGGCAGGTTCATGATGAACGTGCGGGTGTCATCGATGCGGGGAGAGCCGGGGCGCATCGCAACCGGACCGCGCGCTTCACCGGTGATGGTGCTGTGCTGCATACCGGTCGCGGCATCGAAGGCCCAGCCACCACCTTGGCGCCACTCCGACACGGTGTCGCGCGGCGTCAGGGTATTCGGACGACGGTTGTCGTTGTCATACTGCTCGATGTTGGCGCGGATGACCGTCTTCTCAAAGGGACGGAAGGTGAGCGCGCCATACATGCGGGTGGTGTCATCGTAGGACGGCTTGCGCTCGAAGCGCTTGTTGTCCGACAGGATCGCGCCGTAGATGGCGAGTTTGTCGTCGATGAGACCCTTGTTGAAGGTCGCCGCGACCCGGTAGGAACCGCGATCATCAACGCGGAAGGAGGTCGAATAGTTCTCCTTGTTGACCACCGCCTGCGCGGTGCTCTGATTCACGATACCGGCCGGACTGCCCATACCGAAGAGCATGGAGTTCGGACCGCGGCTGATCTCGATCGACTGCACGTTGTAGGCGTCAAACGGCACCTGCGAAATCGTCGGATAGAAATTCTGGGAGGAGCCCGGAACACCGAGACCACGCACCCGATTGGCCACGGCGTTGGTCTGCGGATTGCCATCACCACCGTGGGTGTAACCGGCATTCACGTCGACCACACCGTCGTTACGCAGCGACTGGATCGCCGGCGTGTAGGTGGAGGAACCTTCGGTGTTGGCTTCGTAGCGGAAGACATCGTTGATGTCGGTCGAAGCGGTGTCTTCCAGCTGCTGCGCCGTGATCACCGTGATCGACGCTGCCAAGTCGGCGACGTTGGTGCGCATGCGGGAACCCGCGAGGGTGTTCTGGGCGAAGTAGCCCTGATCCTGAGTCGTATCGACCTGGAACGGAGTGAGGGTGATGATGTCCTCGTCTTCATCGGAAACGGAAGCGGTGTCTTCCGTGGATTGTGCGTAGGCCGTGGCGCCTAGCGCGAGAGCCAGCAGGGATCGCGGAACGCGACCAAACAGACTCCGGGGGGTGGAGGGTTTCTGCATCATTTGTAGCTTGGGGTTGGGTAGTGGTCGGAACCGACGAACGCGAAAATACGCAGTCCGTGATTCCAACCAAAGTTTAGTTCCCCAAAGGGAACAGGGATTGAGGGAAGGGGAGGGGGTGCCTAGCAAAAGCCCCACGACTCAGAAAGCCGCAGCACTCAAAAGCGATGCGGTGATAACAGGTGCGCAGTCCCGGTTCGACAACGACCCCACTGTCGGACAGTCCGACGGCCCGCCAAAACCACCGCCAGGCACCGGTCACGGTTTCTGCTGACACGGACAAATTCACCCTGGAACCGTCGTATTCGATTTTTCGATACTTCGTAAACCCCCGCCCGCCGGGCTGTCACTTGGCGACGGCCCACATCGCTTCCTGCGAACGCAATGCTCCACCTGACGCATGCGCGGTCCGGATGGCGGGTTCCAGGTCACGCACCAAGGGGACGGCGGTCACCGCGGCCGGATCCGCGCCCCAATCGACGAGCGCGGGATCAAAGTCCATGATGGTGCCCACCTCGTGCAACGATTCGATGAAAGCGGTATGCCGAGCGGCCATGGCCGGCGTGCAAACCCGCGCGGTGGGGTCCTCCAGCCGCTGCAGGACCGCTGCGAGCATGTGCTGCCGGGCCCCTTCCACGGAAAGCAGGCGACGGGTGCACTTTTGGCCGGCATGGTCCTGATACCAGCTCTCCTGCTCGTAGCTCCAGCAGGCCACGCCCCCCGTTCCGCGAATTTCGATGACGGGCTCGATCGTGGTGCGACAGGCATGGCTGGCGCCGAACCAAAGCTCAATGCCGTTGGCCGTGCGTGAACGCACCACTCCGGTATCGAAACTCTCGATCGCATGAGCACGGTAGAGTTCGGCCTCGACGATCTCCGCCGCCGCGACGCTATCGCGTCCTCGGTCGGAGAAATATAGGCTCAACATCACAAAGTGCGCAAAGGCGTTGCTCAACGGAGAGTCCAAGACCGGCGCCCCTTCGGAAAACAGGTGTCCGGCCCAGTTGTTGCGCAGGAAATACTGGCGCGCACGGGGCCAGAGTCCGAGAAAACGCACCGACTCGATCGAGCCGATCACCCCCTGCCCCAGCTGGTCCTTCAACCATTGGGTGCCCGGTTCGTAAAAGTCCTGGAATCCGACCGCCACAAATCGGTTTGTCTCGGCGGCAACCGCTTCGATCTCACGCACTTCAGCCATCGAAGCGCAAAGGGGTTTTTCCACCAACACATTGGCCCCGCAGCGCAAGGCCGCGATGGTCATGCGGGAATGCCAATGAATGCCCGTCGGCACCATGCACAGGTCCAAGCGACCGGCTTCCGTCGCCAGCATGACCTCGTAGTCGGCGTAAATGCGACAGTCCTGGGACTGCAACCAACACATCGTCTCCGGCTCTTCCTCCGGATTGATGACCACCGCCGCCACCAATTTCAGGCGACCCTGTGTCTGGCATTCCTGCAGCAATTGCAGGTAAATGCGCCCATAACCCGAGACTCCGATGAGAGCCACTCGCGGACACGTGGAAGAGGAGGATGACATGGAAGGGAGAGCGTCCCGCAAATCACTCCAGCCGCGTGCTGCGACGCTTAAGCAGGATCGATATGCAGGGGAAAAGTTCGACCGAAGGGGGGTTAAGACGCGGCCAGCCGAATGGGGGAAAGAGAAATACCGCGCTGACAAGGGGCGCGTCGGCGCGAGGAACTGGCGCACGTTAGGATCGGTGTGAACAGATGCCATGCGCCCCATTTTTTGACAGTCAGAGCAAACCCACATAGCTTCGCCATCGCCGCGACAGAACAGGACGTTTTGATCTCGCGCATGCCCCTCCCCTGTTGCCCCACGGCGCGGCGGCACACCCGCTGCAGTCGGGTCGTGCTCTGCCTTCACCTCATCGGCGCCATGCTGGCCGCCGCCCCGCCGGAGACCACGCGCCCTTGGACCCGTTGGTGGTGGCCGGGCAACGCGGTGACGGAAGCCGGCATCACCACTCAACTCGAAGCCTTCGCGGCCGCTGGTTTGGGCGGGGTTGAAATCACTCCGATCTACGGCGCCCAAGGGGCGGAGGATCTCTACCGTCCGTTCCTATCGCCAGGCTGGCAGCAGGCGATCGCCCACACGCTGCGCGAAGCCGAGCGTTTGGGGCTTGGGGTCGACATGGCCACCGGCACCGGCTGGCCTTTCGGCGGACCGTGGGTGAATCCCACGGACGGTTCCCAACGACCAACCCTTTCTGATGCCGGTCAACTGATCGGCACGTCCACTGGAATGATGGTCAAACGCGCCGGCCCCGGCGGCGAAGGCCTCGTGATCGACCCCTTTTCCACGGCCGCCCTCACCCGCTACCTCTCTCCCATCTCCGACGCCCTTGCCGCGGTGCCGGAGTCCGCCGGTCTGCGCGCGCAGTTTCACGACTCCTTCGAATACTATGGCGCCGGTTGGACGCCGGACATCGGCGCGACTTTCACCGCCATGCACGGTTACGAGCTGGCGCCCTACGCCGCCGCTCTGCTCGGCAAAGACGTGCTGCCGCCCGACGAACTGGCCCGGCTCCGCGCGGACTACCGCGCGACCCTCGGGGCGCTGCATCTCCAGTATTTGAATACATGGACCAAGTGGTCGCACGCGCGCGGTTGGATCACCCGCAACCAATCCCACGGTGCCCCGGCCAACCTGCTGGACCTCTACGGCGCGGTCGACATCCCCGAAACCGAGACTTTCGGCTCCACCCCCTTTCCTATTCCCGGCCTGCGACGCAGCGCGGCGGAAGTTCGCGGCAACGAAGATCTGCCGGAGCCGTTGATGATGAAGATGGCTTCCTCGGCGGCGCACGTGACGGGCCGCCCGCTGGTTTCGAGCGAGACCTGCACCTGGTTGCGCGAACATTGGAAGGTATCGTTGGCGATGGCCAAGCCCGAGATCGACCGCCTGTTCGTCAACGGCATCAACCACCTCTTTTACCACGGCACGGTCTACTCCCCGCCCGAGGCGCCATGGCCGGGCTGGCTGTTCTACGCGTCCACCCAGTTCAACCCCAACAACCCATGGTGGACGGATTTCGCTGCCCTCAATGCCTATGTGACGCGCGTCCAAGAAGTCCTGCAGGCCGGTGAACCCGATGGCGAGGTGCTGCTCTACTGGCCGCATGCGGACGTCATTCACCGCGCCGACGGCGACCTCGTGCAACTCCTCACGGTGCACCACGTCGACTGGCTCACGCAGTCACCCTGCGGCCAAACCGCGCGCGAACTCACCGCCGCCGGCATCCAGTTCGATTACATCTCCGACGCCCAACTCGCGGCCACGACGGTCACGCCCGCGGGTGAGCTGCAAACACCCGGCCAGACCTATCGGACGATCGTGGTGCCGCTCGTGACCCACTTCCCGCTGACCACCCTCCGCCAACTTCTCGATCTCGCCGCCCGCGGCGCGCAGATTCGGTTTCAGGCGCCACCGACCGACGTGCCCGGATTCGGCCGCTTGGAGGAGCGTCGGGCGGAGCTGGCGGCTTTGCTCCAGACCGACGCTTTCCGGTCACTGCATTCCGACGAAGCTCTGGTGACCTGGCTCAACGATCGCGGCGTGCGCGCAGAGCCCATGGCGGCCAACGGCCTGGAATTCATCCGCCGCCGCAACGCCGACGGTTGGAGCTACTTTGTGACCAACCTCACCGCCGACGACTTCGACGGCTGGCTCCCGCTGTCGGTCCCGGCCGAGCACATCATCGTGAACGACCCGCTTGGTCGCGTTGGCACGCCGCCGCAGAAAACAAGGGCCGACGGCTGCGCAACCCGACTCCAGCTCGCGGCGGGGCAATCCATTCTGATCCACGCCTACCGCGCGATGCCGCGCGCCACCCCACCCGACTGGCCGGCGGCAACACCGGCGGCCGATCCGATTCCGCTTAGCGGCGAGTGGACGCTGACATTCCTGCGGGGAGGCCCGACGCTCCCGGCTTCGGCCACCTTCAGCGACCTGACCGACTGGACCACTCTTGACGATCCCGAAGTCAAACGCTTCGCCGGCACCGCCCGCTACGCCCTCCGCTTTGATCTGCCCGAAGTATCGGCTGATACGATCGCCTGGTCGCTCGATCTCGGCGACGTGCGCGAGAGCGCGCGAGTAAGCCTCAACGGTCGCCTCGTCGGCACGTCCTGGTCTCTACCCCATCGTCTGATCGTCGGCGAAAGCCTGCGGCCCGGCCCCAACTTGCTCGAGATCGAGGTCACCAACCTCGCGGCCAACCGCATCCGGGACCTGGACCGGCGCGGCGTCGAGTGGCGCATCATGCGCGAAATCAACTTCGTCAACATCCGCTACCAACCGTTCAACGCCGCCGAATGGCCGCTCACACCATCCGGACTGCTCGGCCCCGTCACGCTCACCCCGCTTCGCCTCGCCCCATGATCTTACCACGCCCCGTCTTCCCCCTTGCCGTCATGACCCTGCTTTTGTCGACCACCCGCGCGGCCCCGCCGGCCGACGGCACCGAGTTCGCGCTCTGGCCCGACGGGGTGCCGGGGCAACACGTCGATGCCACGCCCGAAGTCTGGCAGAACGGCAGCGTCAGCAACGTCCACACCCCCACCCTCACCTACTGCGCCCCGGCCGTCGACCGACCGACCGGCACCGCCGTGATTGTGTGCCCAGGCGGTGGATACAGATTTCTTTCCTTTGAACGCGAAGGTTGGCAATACGCCCGCTGGCTTTCCAACCAGGGGATCACGGTCTTCATCCTGAAAAGTCGCCTCCAGGAATACGGACACCCCTATCCGCTGCAGGATGTCCTCCAAGCGATCCGCACCGTGCGCCGCCAGGCCGAATCCTTCGGCATCAATCCGGATCGCATCGGCGTCATGGGCAGTTCCGCCGGCGGCCATCTCGCGGCCTCCGCCTCGACCTTGTTTGACCATGCCGACGGCCGCACCGGCAACTCGATCGACACCGTGAGCGCGCGGCCCGACTTCGCCATCCTCATGTATCCCGTCATTTCGATGGCCGACGGCGTCACGCACGAGGGCTCCCGGCACAACATCACCCGCGATGACCCCGCCCTGCGCACCCTGCTCTCGCTGGAGAATCGGGTCAGCGCCGCCACCCCACCCACCCTCATCGTCCATACGCAGGATGACGGCAGCGTGCCCGTGGCCAACGCCCTGCGCTACTACGCAGCGCTGAGTGAGGCCGGAGTTTCCGGCGAACTCTACATCTTCCAGCACGGTCCCCACGGCATGGCGCTCAAGCCGGGATTGGGCACCGCCTCCGACTGGCCCGACCGCGCCCGCGAATGGCTGCGCGACCGCGGACTCCTCACTCGCTGAACGGACACCAGCCGAACGAACCGTCAGATTCCGCTATCGGGTGCGAACCCATGACCGGGCGACAGCATGGGAATACCCATGTTGTCCTTTCGCTCCTGCCTCGCTCTTTTATGCGCCAGCCTGACTGGCCTTTGCCTCAGCGCCCAACCCATGGTCGAACGCCTTTCGCGCGGCGTCACCGCCGTGCATCAGCCGGACGGCTCGGTCTTCGTCTCCTGGCGCTTGCTGGCCGACGATCCGACCGGTGTTGCCTTCAACCTCTACCGCGAAACCGGTCCGAGCCCCGACCGTCCGACCTCCGGTCCTTTCGCCTCGCGTCCTGATCCGCGCGCCGGCGTTCACCGGGTCAACGCCACCCCGCTGACCGCCGGCACTTGGCTGGTTGATCGTGATGCCTCATTGTATCGGGATACCCGATACACCGTGCGACCGGTGATCAACGGCGTCGAGGGCGCCGCCAGCGGCGCGTTTTTCCTCGCCGCGGGCGCCGCGCCCCTGCCCTACCACGCGGTGCCCATCAACACCCCCGCCGGTTACACCCCCAACGATGCGTCGCTCGGTGATCTCGATGGGGACGGGGACTACGAAATCATTCTCAAGCAGGAGCAGCGGCCGATGGACAACTCCCGGGCCGGCCTCACCGGCCAAACCCTGCTGCAGGCCTACCGCCTCGACGGCACGCAACTCTGGACCATCAACCTCGGCCGCAACATCCGCGAAGGCGCGCACTACACCATGTTCATGGTGGCCGATCTCGACGGCGACGGCCGCGCCGAAGTCGCCTGCAAGACCGCCGATGGCACGGTCGACGGCACCGGCCGCGTGATCGGCGACCCGGAGGCCGATTGGCGCGAAGGCGGCGAAGCCACGGTGCCTTCGCCGGATCGCTCCGGGGCTGAAGTGACGCCCAACGGCTTCCGCGCCCGCCTGGAAGGCCGCATCGTGCGCGGTCCGGAATACCTCACCGTCTTCGACGGCCAAACCGGCGCGGCATTGGCGACCGTCGACTACATTCCCGGTCGCCATCCGGAGACCAACGACCCCACCCCCGAACAAATGGCCGCAATCTGGGGCGACGGCTACGCCAACCGCTCGGATCGTTTTCTGGCCGGTGTCGCCTACCTCGACGGCCACCTCCCCTCGCTGCTCTTTTGCCGCGGTTACTACACGCGTTCCGTGATCGCCGCCTGGGACTTCCGCGACGGCCAACTCACTTCGCGCTGGGTCTTCGACAGCGACAAGCATGGCCCGGCCGGTCGGGGCAACCCATGGCGCGGCCAGGGCAACCACCAGCTCTCGGTGGCCGATGTCGATGGCGACGGCCGGCAGGAAGTGATCTACGGCGCCATGGTGGTCGATGACGACGGCACGGGTCTGTATTCCACCGGCTGGGGCCATGGCGACGCCCTGCACGTTTCGGACTTCGACTGGACCAATCCAGGTCTCGAGGTGCACGACATTCAGGAACGCTTCGACGCCGAAGGCATGAGTCTGCGCGACGCCCGCACCGGCAAACCCCTGTTCCTGCTGCCCTCCGTGAAGGCTGCCGAGTCCGGGGGCGACAAAGGTGAGGGACCGGGCCGCGGCAACGCCTTCAACATCGATCCGCGATTCGCCGGAGCCGAGATGTGGGCGGCCGGTGCCGGGGTGGACGGCCTCTTCGCCGCCGATGGCACCCTGATCCTGGAAAAACGCCCGCGCGGTTTCCCGGTCAACTTCGGCATCTGGTGGGATGGCGACCTGCTGCGCGAGCTGCTCGACGGCAACCGCATTGTGAAATGGAACTGGGAGACCCACACCATCGAACCGCTGCTCGTCGCCCACGGCGCGACGTCCAACAACGGCACCAAAGCCACCCCGGCCGTCAGCGCCGACCTGTGGGGCGACTGGCGCGAAGAAGTCATCTGGCGCGCGCGCGACAACTCCGAGCTCCGAATTTACACCAGCACGATCCCGACCGACACGCGCCTGATCACGCTCATGCAGGATCCGCAGTATCGCATGGCGGTGGCGTGGCAGAACACCGCCTACAACCAGCCGCCGCACCCGAGCTTCGCACTCGATCCCTCGCTGCCGTTGCCGCCGTCGCCGGCGGTGACGTATCCGAAAAACTGATTCGATCCGGAGACAAAAGAAAAGCCGGGGTCGAGGACCCCGGCTTCGGAAGATTGAAGACGTGCGTGGCTTACTCGACCTCGTAGGCCTCGACGATCACGTTGCCCGTGCCGCCATTGGCGCCGGCGACGACCACCGAATAACCGCCCGGCGGCAGACGCACCAGCACCGCGGCGTCGAGCGAGTTGTCGGCGGAAAACTGGAACGCCCCCGTGCTGGCAAAGGCGGCCTTGAGCTCGGCCGTGCCACTCCAGTTGTCATTGCTGGCCACGGTGAAGCTTTGGCCGAGCGGCACGACGCGCAGACGCGGGTCGGCCATGCGGCCGGTGACACCGTAGGCTTCGAGCGAAGGACCGACCACGCGGATGAGCATCGTCTTGGCGCCGGTGCCCGAAATCACGAATCCCGGGGTGAGCGCGTCGGCGCCGGTGCCACTGAAACCGAGCGCGGATACGTTCACGAGACGCTGGGGACTGTTAAGGTCCGGGTCATAGACCTCGGCGATGGCCAGACCCGCTTCACCGGCAGTCAGGTTTTTGACGCGCACGGAGTAGCCGTTGCTGTTGGCCGCGTTGGGCAGCGGCAGCGACTTGAGCAAGGCGGCATCGGCACCACCCTCGACCAGCGGGAAGGCACCCAGAGAGGACGAAACCGTGCGAATCTCGGCCGCGTTGGACTGACTCCCCCAGTCGTCGCTGGTTTCAACGACAGTGGCGCTGCCCTGGGGAATGACTTCGAAGCTGGGGTTCGTGATGTAACCGGTCTGGCCAAAGTCCTCCATGAGGGTGGGACCGACCGCACGAACGAGGAGCTGCTTCGCCCCACTGCCGCCGAGCACAAAACCGGGAGTGAGTTCCCCGCCGGCGGCGATGCGGCCGCGAGTGGAGAGGTTGGCGAGGCGGCTGCTACCGCCCGTGGTGGTGAGAAGCGCGGCCTCGGATTCCAGCGTGGTGTCGCCGTTGGTCACCCGCACGAAGTAGGCGCCCATATCGGCATTCTGCACGTTGTTGTCGGTGTAGGTCGCGCCGGTCGCACCGGCAATGGCCTGCGGACCCGACATACCGGAGCGATAAAAATACCACTGGTAGGTATTGGTGCCGGATGCGGCGGGAGCGGTCACCGACAGGGTCGCGGAACCGCCAACCGCGACGGATTGGTCCTCGGGCTGCGCGCTGATCACGAGCCCGCCGGAGGAAAAGGTGAACGACCCCTCGATTCGATCACCGCTGCTCGTCTCAGCCGCAACGGTGACGGTGGCGTCACCCGCCACGCCTGGGGTGAGCGTGAGGGTGGAACCCTCAACCGCTACCGAGACAACGGCAGCATTTGAACTCGTCGCACTGAAGGTAAGCACGGCCTCATCGTCATTGGATGACGGATACACCGGAATATCCTTCACGGTGAAGACCTTCACGAAGTTGTTCGTGGTGAAGACACCACCGGAGTAGAAACGCAGCGGAATGCTTTGGAAGGTGAGGTTGTATTGAAAATAATCGATCAACGCGATTTGGTCCAAGACCTTCATGCCGGAGCCAACAACCTTCCCAAACACGGAATAACCGCCGTCGTTCTCCACGCCGAGGATCTCGCTGTTGTCGTTCACATTGAAGAACCAGCTGGTGTTGGCTGAGTTGGGCTGTCCGCCGATACGCGCCATGGCGATCGTGCCACGAGCATTGGGGATGCTGATCTCCAAGGGCACATTGCCAAAGTCTTCGATGGGTTGAGGATCATCCACGTTGGAGAATTCGCCGCCTTGGACGATATTGCTGTAGAAATCTTCGTCGGAGAAATCGACCGCCCGATGAATGATGGTGTTGTCGTAATATCCGGCTCGGGTCAGCGCCAGAAAGTTAGCCGCATTTTGCGGGGCCAGATCCTCAAGCACCTCTATGTCGACCTTGCCGAAGGTCATGTCGAAACGGACAAAGGTCGAACGGGCCGTGTTGAGGCCAAAATGGCCGGTCAGGTCGAGATCGACGGTCGGGCCGCCTACCTGACCCGAAAGGTTGGGCAATGACGCCGAAACCACCGGAACCGCCCCAGTGGGCAGCGGGAGATCCTGGGCAAACAAGCCGCCAGCGGCGGCGAGGGAAAGAAGGAGAGAACGAAACAGGGGGCGGGTCATGGAGGGCAAAAGAGACCACCGTTGGCGGACTTGGTGCCGCCGCAAGGTCTGTTTTGCCCAAATTGCCCGTCCGCCCCGCTCAGTCGACCTCGTAGGCTTCGACAATCACGTTACCGGTGGTGTCGTTTGCGCCCTTCACCACCACAGAGTAGCCGCCGGGCGGCAGACGCACCAATACGACGGCGTCGAGCGATGCGTCGGACTGCAGACTGAACGCCCCGGTCGATGCGAATGCGGCCTTGAGCTCCGGGGTGCCTCCCCAGTTATCGTTGCTCGCGACCACAAAATTCTGGCTAATCGGGATCACACTCAACCGGGGATCGGCCATGACTCCAGTGACACCGAAATCGGTCAGGGACGGACCCACCACGCGAATGAGCATCGTCTTGGCAGCGGTGCCGGAGATGACGAAACCGGGCACCAGGGCATCAGCGCCGTTGCCGCTGAAACCGAGCGCAGAGACATTCACGAGCCGCTGCGAGCTGGTCAGATCGGGATCATAGACCTCCGCAATCGCCAAACCGGATTCGCCGGCAACCCGATTCACCATTCGCACGGAGTAGCCCTTCGTGCCGGCGGCGTTGGGGAGCGGCAAAGACTTCAGTAGCGTGGCGTCGGCGGAGCCTTCGAGTAGCGCAAACGCGCCGACCGCGCTGGCGGTATCGCGAATGGCGGCGGGATTGCTTTCGTCGCCCCAGTTATCGCTGCTCTCCACCGCGGTCGAACCGCCCAGCGGGATGACCTCCATGAAAGGATCGGAGATGTATCCCTGTTGGTTGAACGGGGGAGCCGTCAACGTCGGGCCGATGGAACGCACGAGCAGTTGCTTGTTGCCGGTGCCGCCAAGAACGAAGCCCGGTTTCAATTCACCGCCGGCGGCAATGCGTCCACGCGTGGAGAGATTGGCGAGTCGGCTGCTGCCACCGGACAGCGTCACCAGAACGGCCTGGGAATCGACCGACTGGGTGCCGTTGGTGACCCGCACGAAGTATGCCCCCATGTCGGACGCCTGCACGTTGCTGTCCGTGTAAGTGGCGCTGGTCGCTCCACTGATCGCCTGCGGTGCGGGCAGGCCGGAACGGTGGAAGAACCACTGGTAAGTATTGCCGGTCGCGGTGGAAACACCGACCGAAAGGGTCACGCTCGCCCCGGCGTCGACGTCGCGGCTGGATGGTTGCTGAACCACCGTCAGCTCACCCGAACTCACCTGATTGACGGTCAAGGTCGCCGCATTCGAAGTCGCGCTGCCCTCGCTGTTGGTCGCCACCACGGTGTAGGAACCGGCGTCGGTGGTGCCGACACTCGTGAGGCTCAAGGTTGCCGCGGTCGCTCCGCCAATGTTCACGCCGTCCTTGCGCCACTGAAAGGTGGGAGTTGGATCGCCGGAGGCGGCGGCGGTGAAATTGACATTAGCCCCCTCATCCACGGTCTGCGACACCGGTTGCGTAGTGAAGGATGGCGCGGTCCCCGCCGCGGCGCCGATGTGAATGGAATAAGTGAAGGACGGTGTGCCACCGAGATCGGTTTTATTGGGTCCTTTCCACGCTCGCACCGTGAGATCAAAATTACCGGCTACCGTGGGAGTCCCGGTTATCGTGACCACGCTAGCGTTGACCGTGTCTCCGGTGAGGCCCGACACCGTTAGGCCCTCGGGAATCGTTCCGGTAATCTGGTAGGAGGCCGCGACCGCCGGGGCGCCAACGACCGCGAACCCTCCGGTGAAGGGCTCACCCACCGTCCCATTGGCCGGGTTGCCGTCGGCGCCGGGAGCCGGATCGATTTCAGTGGCCCCAGCCACCGTCTGCACGGCTCCCATCGCCGCAACGACACCCAGCGTGCCTTTTAGGACCGAGCTGATCGAGGACGTAAGCACGAACTCGGTCGAGACCACGGCCCGCACCAGCGGCGTCCGCTGCAGTAGGAACACGAGCAGGGCGCCGGGCACATGTAGCCAGCGAAAGCGAAAGTAGAGCAAAGTCAGGGAATGCATGGGGTAGAGATATAAGTGGTTTCGATGGGGGTTAGTTGCAGCCGCAGCCGGAGGCGCCGACGCCTTTGCCGCCGGCCGAAGCCTCGCGCGAAAAATAGATGTGTTCCGACATCGTCTCGTGCAGCGGATCGCGATCGGGCCGCATGGTGTAGTCGGCCAGCAGCTCGCGCTCCCAGGGTTGCACGGTTTGACACCCCGTCAGCCCGAGGCCGGCGCCGAGCAGGGTCAGGGAGAGGAGCAGGAGTCGAAAACGGGGAGACTTCATGGGGTTCATTCTTTCAGCAATCGGGTGATTTCGGCGCGCAGTTCATCGACCGTCGAGTCGCCGTGAAATCCGGTGTGGACCGATCGCAGACGACCATCGCGACCGAAGAGGTAACTGGTGGGCATGGCCGGCGGGGAAAGCGTCGCGACCAACGATTGTTTGGCGTCATGCACCGTGGCAAAGGAGGCATCGAGCCGCTCAATGAACTTCGCATAGGCGGAGGCCTTGCGATCGACACTCACGGCAAGGATCACGAACCCATCCGGGCCGAGTTCGGCCTGCAGCGTGTTGAAGGCCGGGAACGACGCCTTGCACGGCGCACACCACGAGGCCCACACGTCGACCAGCACGACCTTGCCCCGCAGATCCGGCACCTCACCGGAAAGCTCATACGCCGAAAAATCCGGGAGGGGGTCACCGGGGGCGAGGGCGGCGGAAGCGGCGGTCGCCACGAGGACCGCGGCGAAGGCTCCGGCCAGGCGGCGCCAGGAGGACGATTTAAGAGACCACATGATGAAAAAATCCCCGGGTTTGGTGTTTGGCGTGAGCCGAGACCATGCAGCCTTCGGCTCCCATCGTTTGTTGAATCAACTCCAGTCCGCGATCGGGCCCTTCGACAAAAGCCGCCGTCGCGAGCATTCCCGCCTGCAGACAACTCGTGGCCACCACCGTGACCTGGCGCAGACCATTGGCCACCGGTCGACCGTTGCGCGGGTCGAGGATGTGCCCGTAGCGCTGGCCATCGATGACAAAACCACGCTGGTAATCGCCGGAGCTGGCAACCGCGAGATTGCTGAGCCCGATACTGCCCCACATCGCGCCGGGTTGGTTGGGATCCTCCAGCCCCACATGCCAAGCCGGACGGCCCGGCGGCGTGCCGGCAACGCGGATGTCGTGACCGAAATCCACCAACACATTGGCGATGCCATGCTGACCGGCGAGCTGGGTCACGGTGTCGACCGCCAGCTCCTTGCCCCAACCGCCGAAGTCGAGCGACATGCCCGCGCGCGGCAGGCGCACGCGACCCATTTCGCGTTCGACTTTCGACCACCCCACCAGCGCGAGCACCTCGTCGACGCGCTCGGGCGGCGGCAAAGTGGGCTTGGGTTGATGATAGTCCCACAGGCGCGCCAGCGGCCCCGCGGTGGAGTCGACGATGCCGCGCGTCATGAAATGCACCATGCCCGCCATCTCGAGCATACGCTCCATCTCGGCGTCGATTTCGATCCACTCGCCGTTGCCGGCGGCGAGGTTGATGCGACCAACGATACTGTCGTCGCGAAAGCGCGTGTAGCGCGCCTCGAAGTTTTGCACCCAGGTCTGCACCGCGTGCTCATACGCCGCGCCCGCCGCCGCGTCGGTGGTCGCATACTGCACAAAACAACGCGTGCCCATCGCGCGAAAATCGAGTCGCCGCAGTGGCACGTCACCTGGGGTCATCGTCGCTTGGGCCCCGGCGGCACCGTCCTGGCGAGACGCGGGCTGGATCATCGCCATAACCGCACCCCCACCGTAAAGACATCGGCATCGACGTAGGCGCTTCGCGGCGTGACGCCATCGCGCCCCTCCATCAGGTAGCGCTCCACCGTCGCATCGACCTCGCACCAATCAGTGATCTTCCACAGCACCTTCAATCCGACCATCCAGGTGTTCATGCCGGAAAGCCGATAGTCGGACGAATAGTAGGGGGCCTGCCCCGTCGCCACATTCTCCGGCACAATCGACGTGCCCGTGAACGTGACCCGGTAAAAATCGGCGGCGGATTGTTGGTAATAACGCACCGCCGGTCGCACAATCAGCCGTTCGCCGAAACGCTGAAACCAGGCCGCTTCAAGGGTGTGACTCGTCGTGCCGTAGGAATCATCGACCCAGCGATACGAGGTCTCGACCGCCGCGTTGAGCGGTTCGAAGGCGTGATTGAGGCGGAAATAACCGATCCACTTCTCTTTCGAGTCGGGGCGATTTTCCGGGAAAGTCAGATTGAGCTCCAGGCCCGGAATCACCTCGGTGCGCCGCTGCACGATCTTGTAGGGATCGGAGAGATAACCGCTCGCATAGCCGTAGCTTAAATTGGCCGTGAGCACCGTGCGTGGGCTCAGCACCTGGGTGATGCCGATGATCGCATCCTCGACCACTTTCCCGCGCGGGCCCGGCAGGACCGCAGCCGTCACGTCATCGTCGGCCCGCGCGTAGCCGAGGAGCAAGGTGGTGTTCTTTTGGTTGAAGTCCCATAGGCTGTTCAGGGACCAGACATCCGAAACGTAGTCGCTCTCGACGCTGCGACCGTAACCAGCGGTCAGAGTCACCCGCGCAAAGGGATGTGACACCTCCACCTGCGCCGCTTCACGACGGTCGGTGAGCGTGGAGAGCGGCACTTGCTCTGACCCCGCCGGCGGCGGCTGCCCGGAAGGAGTCGCGCCAGTGATGGTATCGACCAGCCCCACCAGCTTCAGTTTGGTTTCGTTGGATAACGTCGTCTCCGCCTGCGCGTAGTGCGCGTCGACCCGAACTCGGCCGTCGTCCTCCTGCCAGGATTGAAACTTGTAATACAGGCTATCCTCCGCCCGCGCCGAACGTTGAGGGAGCAGGAGGCTGAGCATCCAAGCCAAACAAAGGACACGCAAACGGCTGGAGGCGGCCGCGAATCGCGAAACTGGGGTAAACATAGTGATTTGGGAAAGCCGGGTCAAAACGTGCATCTACCCGCTTTGACCACAAAAGAGACAATCACTGGCAAAAAAGTTCCCCGTGAAGATCGAAGAAATTTGGGTTCTCAGACCGACAGTCGTTGGAAGCTCTCGCGACTCGTGCGCAGCAAGCCCACGAAGCCCTTCTCGCCCAAGGCGGTTTGAAGATGTTGCTGGGCTCGTTCCCAAAAGGGCGTCCCGTCCGCCAGCAACTGCAGCCCGGCCGGCGTGATGGAGACCTCACGCCGACGCCGATCCTGGCCCACGGAGACGCGGAGCAGTTTTCGCGCGACCAAGGGCTGCAGCGATCGCGACAGCGCCGATCGGTCGAGCGACACCGCCTCCGCCAGCTCCTGCATGGTGGCCGAGCCCACGATGCGAGCGGTGAGCAAAATGACGAACTGCCCCGAACTCACCTTCACCCCCGCCAAGGCTTCGTCGTAGACCTGCGTCACCAGGCGCGCCGTGCGCCGCACGTTGAAGCACGCGCAGACCTCGGCCGCGGCGCGACACTGGGCCGCCGTGGGAGCGAGATCATCGGCAATGGGAGCGGACGAAGGCATGGCTGCTCAAGAAGACTCAGGGATTCTGGATCTCAACCGAGGAAACCAACAACTGCGCGTTGAGCAAGGAGGTGTCACTGCGCACTGAATACAGTCGGAAACGCTCGATGCTGATGTAGGGCGCCCGCTGCGAGAGCGCTTCATAAAACTGCAGGAGGTTGCTCCACGGCACGCGCGTGAGCGTGAGTTCGACCTGGTGCACGGAAAACTGCGCGGTCTGCTGCGTGCCGATGACATTGGAGCGCAGGGTCGAAGCGATGCCGGCCTGGTTGGCGAGGGTGTTCATCTCAGCCGAGAGACGCACGCTGTTGTAGGTGCGCGAGCTGTCGAGGTCCTCGACCGCCGCGCGCGCTTCGGCCTCGATGCGCTCTCGATCGGCCAACCACTGCGACTGAGTGCCCAGGGTGCCGCTGGTCATCTTTACCTCGTAAATCGAATCGCGCAGGCGTTCGCTCAGGTCGCTCGACCACAGGACTGCGGCGGCGACGAGAAAGGCCAGCAACAGGATCTTTTCCCGCGCGAGTTTGCCCATGAACCACGCTCTCACGACGACACCTCCCCTTCCCCATCGGTCGCGGCGACATCCTCGGCCACCGGTGCTTCCGGCGCGCGCGTGTCGAAGGCATTGGGCGAAAAGGTCACCCGCAGCGTCAGTGTGGAGCGACCGCCGCGGGCGTTGAGTCCGAGCGATTCCACGTTCTCCGTGGCATCGAGGGCCTGGAGCTGGTTGATGTAGACATCCACATCGGCCTGATTGTCGGTCTCGGCCTCGATTTCCATGGTGTAAAGTCCCGTCGCCTCGGTCTCGATGAAGATGATGCTCTCGGGCCGCGGACCATCCACCAGCGCGATCATTTCGAAGGGCCGCAGGCGTTGGGTGCGCAGCTCCTCGATGCGGCTGGCGAGACGTTGGGCGGTTTCAATTTCGTTCACCACGGGAGTCTGTGCGGCGATCTGGGCGCGCCGGCCTTTCTGCCAGAGTTCGAGGCCAAAGAGCGTCGCTTCGCTCAGCGCCGAAAGCAGCAGCACCAACGCCGCGGCCACCAGCGTGCGCCACATCCAGGTGTCACGCACCCGCGCCCGACGGCGGGCGGTCAACTCGTCCTGATCACGCACATCGAGGCGTTGGGCGTCGTTGAGGCTGAGTTCGTGTTTGGCGGCGCCCCGCTGGATTTCGAGCTCGTCGTCGCCGGGCTGACCGGGATCGACCACCAGGTCGTCGATGTCCTGCACCGAGCGACTGCCCCCGGCAGCTTTGATGAGTTGCTCGCGGGCGGCGCGCAGCTCCGCTTCGGTGGCTTCATCGGAAAGTTCAATCGAGCGCACCTGGGTCGGCACGCCGGTGGCGTCGCCGAAGTGCAGGGCCGTCAGTCCCTCCTCGCTACGCAGCAACCAGGTGGTCGCCGGCGCCGGAGCGTCGCCCGCCAGCAGCGCGGCGAAACGCGGCGCCACCCATTCGGCCTCCGCCCAGTCTTCGGTCGCGTCCGCCATGAAGCGTTTTTTGTAGGCGGCGAAAACCAGTGCCCGGTCGCAGTCGGGGCGGCTCCAATACCCCCAATACAGTTGCGCGAGCGGGAACGGGGCCATGCCCTCGAGCGCGAGCTCGATCTGGTCGCGCTCACTGCCCGCCTCGGCATCACGGGAGAGCGGCACCGAACGGACGAAGAAGCGGTGATCGGGCAGCAGCACGACCGACCGCGGGCGCGTCTTGAAGACCGAAAGGCGTGAGGAAAGGGAGGGCATGTCAGGACTCCGGGCTGGCGGAAGCATCCGCCAAGAGCGGCGGGGCATCAATCTCGCGAATCTCCAGCAGTGTAAAGGGATACTCGATGTCTTGGATTTTTGATTCGTCGCCTTCGGCCGCCGCAAGTTCCGCGGCCGAGTAGCGCTGCCCGTCGCTCGAGTCGGCGCCGGCGGAGTCTTCCGCGGCCTCCGAATCGGCCGCCGCGCGCTGAGCGTCGGACACCTTGCGGGGCAAGGGATCGAGGGCCGGCAGGCGCGCACCGCCGTTGGGCGAGATCACGGCGTTGAGCCGGTAGGAGGACTTGCCCTGCGTCACCGTGATGATCACCCGCAGGGCCTGGATCTCGACCCCGAAATCCGCGGAACCCGCGCCTTCGCCGAGCACCCCCTTGAGCTCGTCAGTCGAACTGAAATACCCCTGCCCCCGGCCGCGATAAAGGCCGTCGCCACTGCGGTAGTCGGCCATCAACTCCTGCTGATTTTCATCGTAACGGCCGATCGCCGCGAGCACTTGGCCCGGCGCGGAATTCACGTTGATGCTGCTGTAATTATACAACGACACCGCCGCCATGAACCGTCGACCGAGCTCGTTGGGCAGGCCATTGTCGTCGAACCACTCGTCGCGGATGACGTCGATCGCGCGCAATTCGCCGAAGCTGAGGAGCGGGCGTTCCGGCGGCACGAAGGGCAGCGAATCGCGTTCGTAGTCCTCGGCCTCCGGCGCATTGAAGGAGCGCGGCTCGTAGTCTTCGCTCATCCAGCCCATGAGGGCGTCGGCCCAAAGCTCGGCCTCGTCCTCGGTGCGGTTCCAGTTGATGAAGAGGTCGAAGAGTTTTTGGAAATCCAACTGGCCGACGGAGATCTTGCCGCTCTCGTCTTCAAAGATCACCTCGACTTCCATGCCATCCGGCGGCTCGTAACCGATCCATTCCAGGGGTTGCGCCCAGCCTTCCGCCGGACTGTGCAGGCCGCCGATCACCTCCTGAAAATCGACCAGCACGGCGAGGGTGGTCTCAAGCGCGGAATAGGCTTCCTGGCGCAGTCGCAGGCGATCGGCGTCGCGCACGTAGACCATGAGGTCGGTGCTGGCGCGTTCGATGAAAACGAGCAACGCCGTGGTCGCGAAAACGATCGTCACGAGCACCACGATGAGCACGGAGGCACGCTGACGGATGCGAGACTGCAGCGTGGTCTTCAAAACGACGGCAGTCCTTTCCCCACCATCGGCAGGCGCACCACCGTTTCGACGGTCTGGTCGCGATAGCTAAACGTCAGCCGCAGTCGCGACGGCGTTTCCAGTTCGCGATCCTCACCGTGTTGCAGTTCCTCCTCGGTCTCCCAGCGGTTGAACTCCGGATCGTAATAATCATAGGAGAGCTTCGTCACCAGCGGCGTGAGGACGAGCTCGCGCGGCGCCTCGGTATCGAAGTCCTCCTCCAGCGCCGACTGCCAATACAGCACCAGCCCTTCGTCGCGTCGCACTTCCAGGGCGCACCACACATCGGGCAGCGGTCGCTCCGGCCAGTCGAGCAGGCGGCTGCCTTCGCGCAGTCCGAAGGTGATCAGATCCGCCCGCCGGCCGAACTCCACTTCGACTTCCGCCGCCGCCACGGCCGACTGCCCCGGCGCCGCCGAGGGCGGCAGACTCGCGCCACGCAACTCCTGCTCCAGGAAACGGGTGACCGCCCGCACATGTTGATCAAAGAGCCGCCAATCGCGTCCCCGCCCCCACAACTCACTCATCGAAAACACAAAGGTGTTCAGGCCGATGATCACCAAGGTCACGAGCGCCAGCGCCACCATCAGTTCGATGAGGGTCATGCCCCGCCGGGCCACATCGCGTCGTCGACTCATCGGCGTGCCTCCCGATCGCGCAGATACTCCTCGATGCGTTTGCGAGATTCCTCCCGCAATTTGTCCCGATCCGCATCCTCCGACCAGGTCGGGCGCAGGAGGCGAAACTGCTCCTGCACAACCTCGTCCTCCTCGCCCAAGCCGTGTTGCACGACGACCTCGAAACGCACCTCAAACAGGTCCGAAACCTCCGTCGGTTCGACGGAAGCCTTCCACTCGACGGTGCGCCCGTCCGCCGTCTCGAAATCGCCGCCCTCCTCCACCTGATCCAGATCGGCGATGTGAAACAGGATCTCCCGTGCAAAGGCGACATCGGCGCTGGAGCGCGTGGAGAGCGCAGCGTGCTTGTAGCCCTGCAACACGTTCACGTAGGCACCGCCCAAAACGACGGCGGACAAGGTGACGATCACGAGTGCCGCCAACACTTCGATGAGCGTGAAACCGTGGACTGCGCTGCGCCGGCTCATCGCTTATCCTCGTTGCGCAGCACGGGCGCACAGGTCCAGGGATCGATTTCCAACACCAGCGGTTGTTCGCCGGGCACCAGCAACTGCGCCCGAAACGGCGAGCAAGTGCCGTCGCCAAAAAAGCGCACGCCCTTGAGCGTTCCGGCCTCCAGCAGCTGCCCGCCGATCATGATGGTCCGCTCGCCCTTGTTCAGGCTGAGGAACTCGAGCTCGAAATCGGTTTCCTCCGGCACCGGGATGTCACGGGAGCCGAGTGCGGTGACCGCGCGGAACACATGTTCCTCGTTGTCGAAACTCAGCCAGACCTCGGTCTCGTGCAGCAGGGCAAACTCCCGCGCCTTGGCGATCGCTTCCCACACCACGTCCTCGGGCAGAACCTTGCGGTCGCGCAGCAGTTGCGACGCCCCGACCGCCAGCACCGATGCCAACAGGCCGACCAAGGCGATCACCACCATGATCTCCAACAGCGTGAAGGCACGGACTGCCGGTCGAACCAAAAAAGCCTGAGCGCGGGTCAACATACGGGCAGCGTCAAACCCACGGGGTTTGAACCGGGCAGGACCAACGAAAACAGGCGGCGAGAGTCATGAAACGGGCAGTAAGTTCCGAGCATTTGCCCCTGTCGAGACAACCCTCGACCGGACATACCCCACTACGACGCGCGGCCGTCACTAAAGTTTCACCGACCCGATCGGCCAGGAACCGACGCAGCCCCGACTCAAGGCAACTGCATCACTTGCGAACCGGCCGCGAGAAAAGCGCCCGCGCCATATTCCTGCCAGGTTGTCGCGTCGTATTCATCGGGCGCAAAGCCGATGGGTTGCACCCAACCCAGCCGACCTGCCTCATCGACGCATTGAAGCAGCGCCGCCCAGGCGCGTTCGACCGCCGGACGAGCGGTGGCGGCGTCGAGCAAGCCGTGACGAATACCCCACGCGAGGGCGTAGCAGAAGAACGCACTGCCGCTGGCTTCGCCATGCGCGGTGTCCGAGCGCAGGAGATTCGCCCGCCACAGGCCGTCGGTTGGCTGCAATGCGATGAGGCGCCGCGCCATGTCCCGGAACAGGGTTTCATACTGCGCACGAGTCGGGTAATCGGCCGGCAACACATCGAGCAATCGCGCCAACCCGGCGAGCACCCAACCGTTGCCACGGCTCCAGAATACCTTCTCGCCGTCCGCCGGAGGAAGGAAGCGTTTGTCACGGTAGAAGAGGGCCTCGTCCTCGTCGTAGAGGAAGGCTTTCACGTCCCAATACCAAGCGTCCAGGGCCGCAAAATAACGATCGTCGCCGGTCGCCACGGCCAGCTTCGCCAAGGTCGGGGGCGCCATGTAGAGCGCATCGCACCACCACCAGAGCTCACGGCCGGGTTTCGGTTCATGGAGCAACTGGTCAAAGTTATTGCGGAGCGACGCAACCTGCGCGGGCGCGGGATGCAGGGCGTCGAGTTCGAGGTAGGTTTGCCCGATCACATAGTCATCGGCGTGCTCCAATCGCGGCCCCAAGGCCCAGCCATTCGCTACTGCTCGTTGTTGCGCGTAATCCAGATAGGCCTCATCGCCCGTAGCGCGGTAGGCCTCCATCACGCCGGTCAAAAACGCGCCGTGCACCCAACCGCGCGGTCCCCAACGGTGGTCGATCGGGTGGTCCGTCGACCACAGGTGGTCCACCTGCCAATCGAAGACGCGCCGCATGGTCGCCGGGGTGGGCTCCGCTCCGCTGGTGAGGGTGATCAGACTTTGCAGGGCGAAAACGGCGAGCAGACGCGGGGGTATCATGGCAGGTATAAAAATTCATATTTGAAGTTCCGTTTCAATTAAGAATTTAAATCTGCCAGATTTTCGATTCCGGTTCCTCCGCGCCATTCGCGCAAAACCCCCTGCTTTCCCATGTCTACCCCCCGTTATCGCCCCATATTGGGGCCGTTTTGTTGTAAATCCGTCCTTTGGGCTGTCGGGCTGCTGACCAGTCTCGGGCAGATTGCGGCCGCCAATCCGACCGTCCCGGCTCCACGCGATTGGGCGGCCCAGACCACCTTGCGCGAGGGTTGGGAAGTGGTGCGCGGGGATTTGGGCGGGGTCTGGGAAAGCCTGCGCAGCGACAATCGCGCATTGCAGCTCCCAGTTTGGACGCCGGTCACCCTGCCCCACTCGATCAATGCCACCGACGCGGTCGACCCGGATCAGCCCTACCACCAAGGGCCGGCGTGGTATCGCACCGCGCTGGAAATCAACAACCCGCATCCCGACGGCCGCACGCTCCTGCATTTCGAGGGTGTGGGACAACGCGCACAGATCTGGATCGGCGACCAACTCGTCGCCAGCCACGAGGGGGGCTACGATGAATTTACGGTCGATATCACGGCGGCGGTCGCCGCCTACCGGGCTTCGGCGCTGCCGGACCTGCCGGCGTCCGAATACCGCGTGCCGGCCGGTCGCATCCCGCTCACCGTGCGCGCCGACAATTCGCGCCAACTCGAGGCCATCCCGTCGGATCTGAGCGACTTCAACCTCTACGGCGGCATCTATCGGCCGGTGCATCTGGTCTACCTGCCGGCGGCCGGACTGACCCGCGTGCACGCCGCCCCCACGTTCGACGCCGATTCCGGCACCTGGTCACTCGCGGTCAGCGTGCGTTTCATCGCCGAGGCGACGGCAGCACACGCCATCACCCTGCGCGTCACCGCGCCGGATGGCACCGGGGCGATCGAGGTCGCCACTCGGCTGACTCCCACAGCGGAGGCGCAGAGCTTACCGACAATGACGTTGCCCGACGTGCTCCGCTGGTCCCCCGAATCCCCAAATCTCTACGGACTTGAGGTGACCGCCACCGCTCCGGACGGCGCGACCAGCCGGGTGTGGACGCGTTTCGGCCTGCGCACCTTTGAGTTTGTCGAGCACGGGCCTTTCAAACTGAACGGCGAACGCCTGCTGCTGCGCGGCACCCATCGCCATGAAGATCACGCCGGCCTCGCCGCGGCCATGTCCGACGAGCTCATGGAGCAGGAAATGCGGCTGATGAAGGCAATGGGCGTGAACTTCATTCGCCTCGGTCACTACCAACAATCACGCCGCATCCTCGAGCTGTGCGACGAGCTCGGCATCGTGGTGTGGGAAGAGATTCCCTGGTGCCGCGGCGGCTTGGGCGGCGAGGCCTACCAAACGCAGGCCAAGGCCATGCTGCGCGCCATCATCGACCAACATTTTAACCATCCCAGTGTGATCCTCTGGGGCCTGGGCAACGAGAACGATTGGCCCGGCGACTTCGCGGAATTCGACCAAGAGAAGATCCGCACCTTCATGCGCGAGTTGCACGACCTCTCCCACGAACTCGACCCCTCGCGTGTCACCGCCATCCGCCGCTGCGACTTCTGCAAGGACATCGTCGACGTCTATTCGCCCTCCATCTGGGCCGGCTGGTATCGTGGCAAATTCACCGAATACCAGGAGGTGTCGCGCAAGGAGATGGAACGCGTGCCCCACTTCCTCCACGTCGAGTGGGGCGGCGACAGTCACGCCGGGCGCCACGCGGAGGCCCCCTACATTCCGCTGCGTGACCTCGCCACCGCCGGCGCCGCCGATGAGCGCGGACTCGATTTCATGAGCGTAGGCGGCCAGGCCCGCGCCTCGCGCGACGGCGATTGGTCCGAGACCTACATCGCCGACCTCGTCGACTGGCACCTCAAGGAGCAGGAAAACATGCCCTGGCTCACCGGCACCGCCATGTGGCCCTTCAAGGATTTCTCCACCCCGCTACGGCCCGACAATCCCGTCCCGTTCGTGAATCAAAAGGGCGCGGTCGAACGCGATCTCACCCCCAAGGAAGTCTTCTACGTTTACCAGTCCTACTGGGCCACCGAACCGATGCTCCGGATCTACGGCCACAGCTGGCCCGTGCGCTGGGGCAAGGCCAAGTCCGAACGCTGGCTCAAGGTGTATTCAAACTGTGATGACGTCGAACTCTGGCTCAACGGCGATTCGCTCGGCCGGCGCACCCGCGACAGTCAGGACTTTCCCGCCGCTGGCCTGCGCTGGTCGGCCGCGTTCCGCGAAGGCATGAACCACGTGCGCGCCGTCGGCACCAAGGACGGTGTCACGCGCACCGACGAACTCACCTTCCGCTACGAAACCCGCGCCTGGGGCGCCCCGCATCACCTGCGCCTGCAGGAACTCCCCGCCACCGCCCCGGGCCGCGCCCGCGTGCAGGTCGAGCTGCTCGACGCCAACGGGGTGGTCTGCCTCGACCGCCGCGACTTCGTGCGCTGGAACCACGCCGGCGACGGCCGCCTCATCGCCGACCTCGGTCTTGCCCGCGCCGCCCGCCGCGTGCAATTCGCCAACGGCCGCGCCGAGATCGAACTCGAATTGCCCCCGGGGGGGCGCGCCGTCGTGAGCGCCGCCGCCGAGATCGATGGTGTGTCCAGCGCGCTGCTCACCGTCGAAGCCCCGGACATCCCGATGATCAACGGTATGCGCCCGTCCGACGCCCGGGACCTCGTCGGACGCATTGACCACGACCGCATCCTACGCCTGGCCGACGCGTCGCTCGCCGCCAAGCCAGTCAACTTTCGCTCCGTCCCCCTGCCCGCCTTTGCCCGCAAGGTCGGCGCCGAGCCCGGCGACTTCCTGAGCATGGGTGACTACTGGTGGCCCAATCCGGACACCGCCGATGGCCTGCCTTATGTGCGCCGCGACGGCGAGAGCAACCCCGACGCTTTCTCCGCCCATCGTCTGCTCATGCGCGAGATGCGCGATCACGTCGCCAACCTCGGCGCCGCCTACGTGCTCACCGGGGAGGACCGCTATGCCGCGGCCGCGGGCAAGCACTTGCGCGCGTTTTTCGTCGATCCGGCGACGCGCATGAATCCGCAACTCCGCTTTGCCCAGGCCATTCCCGGCGTCACACCCGGCCGCGGTATCGGCATCATCGATACGCTCCACCTCGCCGAGGTCGCGCTGGCCACCCGCGCCTTGCCCGCCAGTCCCACCGTCGACGCCACGCGCGCGTGGTTCGCCGACTACCTCGAATGGATGCTCACCTCCGAGAACGGGAAGGAAGAGGCCGCCACCCTCAACAATCACAGCGTCGCCTACTGGCTACAGGTTGCCGCATTCGCGACATTCACCGATGACACCGCCGTCCTGGACCGCGCGCGCACCGAATTTACGCAGGTGCTTCTCCCTAGCCAACTCGCGCCCGACGGTTCCTTTCCTCGCGAACTCGTCCGCACCAAGCCCTACGGTTACTCCATCTTTCAATTGGACAACGTTTGCCTGCTCGCCGAGCTGCTCAGCACGCCGGAACATCGCCTGTGGAGCTACGATTCTCCGGTGCGTGATGCGCTCGCGCAGGCTGTCTCGTTTCTTCAGCCCTACCTCGAGGATCGCGAAACGTGGCCCTACCTGCGGGATGTGGCCCACTTTACCCAGTGGCCCGTGCGCCAACCCGCGTTGTTGATCGGTGGTTATCGTCTTCGCCGCGGTGACTACATCATGCAGTGGAGCCGACTCGAGTCCGATCCGAGCAACCTCGAAGTGCGCCGAAACATGGCGGTCACGCAGCCGATCCTGTGGCTGTTGCCCTGAGACCGACCGGCGGCCTGCGGTTTACTCCCAGTTGCCGATGTCGTCCTCGGTGCCGGCGGTCTTGTCGCGGCCCTTCGAGAACAGGTCGTAGAGGTTCTTGTTGTGGGTGCCCGGGTAGCGGTATTCGTAGGGCTGCTGCCACGGGTCGAGCGGCACATTGCCATTCTTGGATTCGTAATAGGGTCCACGCCAGCGCGTCGCGTTCTGCGGCTTGGTGATCAGCGCCTGCAATCCCTGGGCGGTCGACGGGTAGTCACCGTTGTCGATGCGGTAGGCCGTGAGCGGCGAGGCCAGGGTCGAATTCACAAACAAGCTGGCAGCGGATTCTTCACCCCGGGTGAGGTCGCCCGACACATTCTTCACCAGCACCGCGACGAGCAGCCCGAGGATGGCAAGCACCACCATGATCTCGAGCAGAGTGAAACCTTTGCGGGCCGCGTTCAGGGCGCGGGAAGAACGATCGGAGAAAGACATAAGGCAGGAATAAGAAGGGCTGGGGAAGGATGTCGAGACGCGCGTCGGGTTCGCGTATTCGTTACAGACGCGTCTCGCGTCCGGAGGTTTCCTCGCGCTCGCTGGTTCTTCGTGACGCCTGCAGATCCATTGCCCCCACCGCCGGCCGACTATGTCGCGCGCATGCCGCGGGTGGCGGAGGCCACGAATCTGGTTTCGGCCGGTCCCGATACCTTTGGCCGCGATGTCTTGCTCACGCCCACCGCGGCCGAAGCTTGGCGCGAGATGCAGCAAGCCGCGGCCCGCGAAGACCTTGAGTTGCTCCTGATCTCGGGTTTTCGCAGTGTCGCCTACCAGGCAGGGATCGTTCGTCGCAAACTGGCGACCGGGCAGTCGCTGGACGAGATCCTGCGCGTCAGCGCCCACCCCGGTCACAGCGAACATCACGCGGGGACCGCGATTGACCTGGGTTCACCGCACGCCGAGCACCTGAGTGAAGCGTTTGCGACCACCCCCGAATTTGAATGGTTGCGGCGTCACGCGCCCGCGTTCGGGTTTCGACTCTCCTATCCGCCGCACAACGCGGCCGGCATCGCCCACGAACCCTGGCACTGGAACTTGGATCAGTGAACCGACTCGGCCGGTTCCGGCCGGCGTTGGCGCTCGCTGGCCAGAGGGCCACCCGGCGGCCCCAGTCGCTCCATGCCAAGGATGATGCGCGCGCCGCGTTTGTAGGTCCAATACGCATAGATCCACTGCAGCAGGACAGAGATGCGGTTCTTGAGCCCAACGAGGAAAAACAGATGCAGCGCGAGCCACGCCATCCAGGCCGGCCATCCCGTCATTTTCAGTTTTCCGATCTTGGCCACGGCCGCCGATCGCCCGATTGTCGCCATCTCGCCCTTGTCGCGATAGGCAAAGGCATCGCGCAGCTCCGGCTCGCGCACCGTGCGCAGCTCCAGGTCGCGGGCGATCTGCCGAGCCACAAACGCCCCTCCTTGGATGGCGCCCTGCGCCACGCCGGGCACGCGGGTGCCATTGGCATCAGTGAGCGCCGCCAAATCGCCGACGGCAAAGATCTCGGGGTGCCCCGGCACGCTCAGATCAGGCTCAACCTGAATGCGCCCCGCGCGATCGCACTCCACCCCGAGCGACGAAGTCACCGGATTGGCGCCGACGCCGGCCGCCCACACGATATTACCCGCCCGCACCGTCTGGTCGGCGAAATCGACCTCACCATCGCGTATGGCCGTCACGCGCGTGCTGGTGTGAATCTCGACGCCCATGTCCTCGAGCCGTCGCCGGGCGTCGGCTGAGAGATCTTCGGGGAACTGTCCCAACAGCCGATCGCTACCCTCGACCAGAATGATGCGCGCCTGACGCGGATCGATGTGATCAAAATCTCGATACAACACGGTGCGCGCCAGTTCGGAGAAGGCCCCCGCCAGCTCCACGCCAGTCGGACCGCCGCCGACGACCACCGTGGTCATCAATTCACGGCGCCGCTGCTCATCCGGCTCGCGCTCCGCCCGTTCGTAGGCCAGCAGCAGATTGCGGCGCAGGCGCTGGGCGTCGTCGAGTGACTTGAGCCCTGGCGCATACTGTTCCCACTCGTCGTTGCCGAAGTAGGACGTGCGCCCGCCCAGCGCGATGACGAGGAAATCGTAGTCCAGCACCTCACCGTCGGCGAGTTCGATCCGACGCGCCGCCGCGTCGACTCCGCTCACCTCCGCCATCAGCACGTGCAGGTTTGGCTTGTCGCGCAGAATGGCCCGAATGGGTTGGGCGATGTCCGGGGCCGCCAAGCCGGCGGTCGCCACCTGATACAGGAGCGGCTGAAACAGGTGATGGTTCTGCCGGTCGACCACCGTCACCCGCGCCCGGTCGGACGGAAAGGTCTGCGCGAAGCTCAAGCCGCCGAAGCCGGCCCCGAGCACAACGACATGGGGAAGTTTGGAATCCTTGGTCGTGGACATGCGGCCACCCTAAGCTCACGCCGCTCCCGCCGCAAACGGGGCCGCGTGGTTTAGCCGCCGGCCAACGGTCCGGTCATGCGCGTGGGGTCCACCCAGGCGTCAAAGTCCGCCTCCGAAACCAAATCCAGTTTCGCGGCGGCCGCCTTCAAGGTGCTGCCGTCAGCGTGCGCCTGCTTCGCCACCCGCGCGGCCTTTTCGTATCCGATGTGTGGATTCAGCGCGGTCACCAACATGAGCGAGTTGCGCAGATGCTCGGCGATCCGAGGCAGGTTGGGTTCGAGACCGGCCACGCAGCGCTCGTCGAAACTGCGGCAGGCATCCGCCAGCAGATTGGCCGATTGCAGGAAGGCATCGATGATGACGGGTTTGAAGACATTGAGCTCAAACTGACCGCGGGCCCCCGCGAAGGTGATGGTGGTGTCGTTGCCCATCACCCGCGCGCAGACCATGGTGAGCGCCTCAACCTGAGTGGGGTTCACCTTGCCCGGCATGATGGATGAACCGGGTTCGTTGGCCGGCAGCGTGAGTTCACCGATGCCGCTTCGAGGCCCCGAGGCGAGGCGACGCAGGTCGTCGGCAATCTTGGTCAGCGCAACCGCAAGGCGTTTCAAGGCACCGTGCGCCCCCACCAGACCATCGTGCGCGGCGAGCGCGGCAAATTTGTTGGGCGCCGTCACAAACGGGTGGCCGGTGAGCTCCGCCAGGTGGCGCGCCACGGTCACGTCGTAGCCGATCGGCGCGTTCAGACCGGTGCCAACCGCGGTGCCACCGAGGCCGAGTTCGGCAAGGTCCGGCAAGGTCTGCCGCAAGGCGCGTTGGCCGCTCTCAAGCTGGGCGACGTAGCCGGAGAACTCCTGCCCGAGCGTGAGCGGCGTGGCGTCCATCCAGTGGGTGCGGCCGATCTTCACGACCTCGGCCATGGCCTCGGCGCGTTCGTGCAGCGACCGGGTGAGCTGCGCCACGGCCGGCAGCGTGCGCGTGACCACCACGTCGTAGGCCGCCAAGTGCATGGCGGTGGGAAAGGTGTCGTTCGACGACTGCGACTGGTTGACGTCGTCGTTGGGGTGAATGAAGCGCTCGCCCTCGCCGAGCCGCCCGCCGCGCAGGACGTGGGCGCGGTTGGCAATGACCTCGTTGCAGTTCATGTTGGACTGGGTGCCGGAGCCGGTCTGCCACACGACGAGGGGGAAATGGTCATCGAGCTCGCCGGCGATGATCTCATCGCAGACGCGGCCAATCAGCTCGGCTTTTTCCGCCGACAGCACGCCATGCGCGGCATTGGCGGTGGCCGCAGCTTTCTTCAGGCGACCGAAGGCACGAACGATTTCGACGGGCATGGAACCGGCGGGACCGATGGGGAAATTCTCGATCGAACGCTGAGTCTGGGCGCCCCAATACCGGTCGGCCGGCACAGCGATTTCACCCATGGTGTCCTTTTCGATGCGCGTATTCATAGCCACAAGGAGTGCCGGACTGGGCCGCAAGCAAGGCGCACCCCACAAAGGCTGGCCATCGGCGGCACTTCGCAGGATTTGTGAATCCTTGCGCACGCGGGATTTTCTGATCCCCGTTGCTTCTCGATTACCGTAATCTGCTCTTCGTTTCCGCCATGCCTACGCCGCCCTTTGTCTACCAGGACCCCTTCCCGCTCGGGGAGGATGAGACCGAATACCGTCTGCTCTCCACGGAGGGGATCAGCACCGCCGAGTTCGAAGGCCAGACGATCTTGAAGGTCGAGCCCTCGGCCCTCGCCTTCCTCGCCCAGCAGGCTTTCCACGATTGCTCCTTCATGCTGCGCCCGAAACACCTGCGGCAGGTCGCCGCCATCCTCGATGACCCGGAGGCTTCGGACAACGACCGCTACGTGGCGACCACCTTGCTCAAGAACGCCGAGATCGCCGCCCAAGGCATCCTGCCTTTCTGCCAGGACACTGGCACCGCCACCATCATGGGCAAGAAGGGCCAGAACGTCTGGACCGGCGCCGACGACGCCGAATGGCTCTCCAAAGGTGTTTACGAATGCTACACCAAGGAGAACCTGCGTTACTCGCAAACCGCGCCGCTTTCGATGTTCGAGGAAAAGAACACCGGCACCAACCTCCCCGCGCAGATCGACCTCTACGCCACGGCCGGCGCCGAATACAAATTCCTCTTCGTCGCCAAGGGCGGCGGTTCGGCCAACAAGACCTTCCTCTTCCAGCAGACCCGCGCGCTGCTCAACCCGAAGAGCCTCGAAACCTTCCTCGTCGAAAAGATGAAGACCCTGGGCACGGCCGCCTGCCCGCCCTACCACCTCACGTTTGTCATCGGCGGCACCAGCGCCGAGGCCTGCCTGAAGACGGTCAAACTCGCCTCGACCAAATACCTCGACGCCCTGCCCACCAGCGGCAACGACAAGGGCCAGGCCTTCCGCGACCTCGAACTCGAGGAGAAGGTGCTCAAGCTCGCGCAGAGCACCGGCATCGGCGCCCAGTTTGGCGGCAAATACTTCGCCCTCGACGTCCGCATCGTGCGCCTCCCGCGCCACGGCGCATCCTGCCCGGTCGGCATCGGCGTGTCCTGCAGCGCCGACCGCAACATCAAGGCCAAGATCAACCGCGACGGCATTTGGCTGGAGCAGATGGAGACCGATCCGGGTCAGCTCATCCCCGAGTCCATGCGCACGCTCAAGCAGGAGAACGTCGTCACCATCGATCTCAACCAGCCGATGGCCGACATCCTCGCCGAACTCAGCAAGCACCCGGTTACCACCCGCGTGTTGCTCAACGGCCCGATGATCGTCGCCCGCGACATCGCCCACGCGAAGCTCAGGGAGCGCATCGATGCCGGTGAAGGGCTGCCCGACTACATCAAGAATCA
Organism: Actomonas spartinae; assembly: GCF_051209155.1. Lineage (NCBI taxonomy): Bacteria > Pseudomonadati > Verrucomicrobiota > Opitutia > Opitutales > Opitutaceae > Actomonas > Actomonas spartinae. The sequence continues at coordinate 695,168 of NZ_JBPJGB010000002.1, read as the reverse complement.
TCCAGTCTACTACGCCGGTCCGGCCAAGACGCCGGTGGGTTACGCGTCGGGTAGCTTCGGTCCGACCACCGCCGGCCGCATGGACAGCTACGTCGACCTCTTCCAAGCCAACGGCGGTTCCATGATCATGCTGGCCAAAGGCAACCGTTCCCAGGCCGTGACCGACGCCTGCAAGAAGCACGGCGGTTTCTACCTCGGCTCGATCGGCGGTCCGGCCGCGATCCTCGCCAAGGAAAGCATCCGCAAGGTCGAGGTGTTGGAGTATCCCGAGCTCGGCATGGAAGCGGTGTGGAAGATCGACGTGGAAAACTTCCCGGCCTTCATCCTCGTCGACGACAAGGGCAACGACTTCTTCGTCAACGGCTGCAGCGCCTGCGTGCCGGGCAAGTGAACGGTCGCGGCTCACCGCCACTCAATCCGACGAAAAAGCGGGCACCAATCAGGTGCCCGCTTTTGTATTGGATCATCAACTACGACGACCGAAACCTACTCCGGCTTGGTGTAGGTTTCGAAGGTGGGGTCCTGCGCCGCCATTTCGAGAAAGACATCCAGCGGCACGATCTCGAAAGCCGGTCCCAGCTGATCGAGGATGGATTTCACGCGGGTGATGTCGCTCCACTGCCGCACGTGCATGAGCAGGAAATAGGGCCGCACGTCGTTGATCGCCGCCAGCTCACGCAGATCGGCCACCACTTCCCGCTCCGAGCGATCGGGTGACATGTAATAGTCGTAGGAAAGCAGCGCGCGTCCGTCCTGATGCGTGAAGGTGTAGGCCGGCGCGTAGCCGTTGATGAAGCCGACCGCATCCGGCAGTCCCTTGAAGTAGGCATCGATGACCGACTGGGGCAGGTCCGGGTTGCCCTCGATCGACGCGCCTTCGGAGTAGTCCATGAACTCGAACACACTCAGGTCCAATTTCTCCATGATGTCGCGCGACATGGCGATCACCTGGTCACGATACTGCGGTGGAATCGCCTTGGCATACATGTAACCCGGGCCGGACAGGCCCGCGATGAAGAGGTCGTTGTCCGTCGCCTGATCGTAGAACATCTCCAACACCGAGGGACTCATCCACAACCAGTTGGGGGTCACCTGCCAGGCGTAGGGAATGCTGCCGCGGCCGGGACGCGTCCAGGCGCCGATGCCCAGCGAGTCGGTCTGCACCGCCGCGAGGTAGATTTTCTTTTCCGGCAACCGCGGTTCGCCCGGGATCAGGTTGTGGCGGTTGCGGAATTTGAATCCCGGCGTGAGCGGCACGAGGGTGTTGAAACTTGTGTTGGGCAGCGTGTGCAGGCCGGAAACGCGGATGGCGTAGGACGAGGCCAGCTTCACGTGATCGCGCTCCTTGTCCTTGCCGTAGGAGTGCCAGCCGAAGCACATCGCCAGCGGGTTGAGCTCGCTCATCAACTTGTCGGCGAGCGCATATTCTTCCGCCCACTTCGGGTTGTTGGCGTCGGTGGACAGATCGGTGAAGAAACAACGATGCACCATGCCGAAGTCGGCCACGCCGGGGCGCATCCGCCGCCCCGCATCACCGCCCATCCAAACGATGGCGTCCTTGTTGCAGCGGTCCCAGTAGGCGTCGTAGGCCCACGCGTAAATTTCCACGTCCTTCATCCCAGTGAAACGCCCACGGAAGTCTTCGATCTGCTCGAGCCCGAGTTCCTCCATCAACGGAATGAACTCTTCCGAGACCACGATCGCGTTCTCCAGACCGGCGAGGGTAAACGACACGATGAGCGAGGTGCGCACCTCTTTGTCCCAGACAATGTAGCGTGTCGCCTCGGCTTTGAAGGTGGTGAGCGCCTGCCTGAAGGTCTTCAGCGTTTTGAAGGAGAACGCCTTCTTTTGCTGGTAGTAGTCCTTGATCTCACCGGTGAAACGGAAGTCCCACTGCGGCCCGTAGAGGAAATAGAGCTGCGGCTTCTCGCGGTTCACCACGCCTTGCAGCGTGATCAGCGCGGCCTGCTCCGGCAGGTCCTCGTCGAGGCCCCAGTCGTCGCTCATCGCCATGACATAGGCGTCGCGCCACCCCTCGCGTTTGAACCGGAAGATCAGGGGATCATCCGCCGGCCGCGTCGGCCGCTGCAGAGTCCAGGTCAGGATGGTCGCATCCGTATTGAGCTCGAAGCTGGAATGAATCCGAAAGTCGTGACGCCCTTGCGAGGAGAGCACGGGTTCGGTCACGTCCAAGGTGAAGGAGCGGAAGGGCTCGCCCCACCGCGCGATGACCCGGCTGGTGCCGCCGACCTCGCGTCGCAGTCCCATGAATACATTGGTCGGGAACACCTTGTGCACGATCGGCACGGCGTTGACCGTGCCGTCCAGCCTGAGGTCAAGCAGCTCTTCCTGAAAGCGCCCCGTGCCCCAACGTCGGTTGATCACCAGGTGGTCGGCCGAGACCTCCCGAAAGTCGAGCGACACGCCGTCAAAGACGTCGATCGCACTGCTCTGCTCCGGGATCGGGACCCACCTGCCCTGCAGGTCGGCCGCTTGGGGTTCGGCTCGCAGCAGGCCGGCCATCGTCAACAGGACGAAGAGGCCAAAGCCACGCGCGACCGTCGAAACGGGGGAATGAATTTTCATGGCGGCGTATTGGGTCTTTCACTACACCAGACGGGTGCGGCGGCACCGCCAGGTGCAGAAAAACGATTCATACGCCTCGTGGCGGCGGGAGGCCAAGGCCTTTCCCGCCCCGACGAAACTTTCATCTATTTCATCATCAAGTCGTGCCAGTAGAGGCTGATCCCATCCATGATCATTTGCACGGCGACAAGGATGAGCAGCATGCCCATGAGCTTTTCCGCTGCGCGCATGCCACGCGAACCAAGCAGCCGCGCGATGCGTTCGCCAGCCACCAATATGGCTGCGCTCACGGCGGAAGCCACCGACACCGCGAGGATCCATTCCGGCAGCCGGCCGGGCTCCTTGCTGGCGAGCAGCAGCAGGAAGGCGATGCCGCTGGGGCCGGCAATCATGGGCGTCGCGATCGGCACGATGAAGGGCTCGTCGTCACCGTCGGTGCCGAACTGCACGGCGCGATTGGGAAACACCATGCCGATGGCAATGAGGAAGAGCAGAATGCCGCCAGCGAGGCTGAGCGAGGATTGCTGGAGCCCCAAAAAGGACAACAGCTGCGCGCCCACCAGCAGGAAGGTCATCAGGATCCCGTAGGCGATCGCGACCTCCCGGATCAGCACCCGTTTTCGACGCTCGGCCGGCACCCGCGACAGGATGGCGTTGAAGATCACGATATTCCCGAACGGATCGAGAATCAGCAGCAAGGTCGCTGCAGCGGTAAATAATGTCATGCCAACACGGTGGACCGCTGCCTCAACAGCGCCAAGCTCAGTGAAAGTAATCCGCCCCGCGGCCCCTATTCGCCCATCACCGTGACCACCAGTTTGCGCCGATGGGACGCGCAGCGATGTTCCCAGAGGAAGATGCCCTGCCAGGTGCCCAGCAGGAGCCGCGCGTCGTTGAAGGGCACGACTTCCGCGGTGCGGGTGAGGGCCATCTTGATGTGGCTCGGCATGTCATCCGCGCCTTCGTAGGTGTGCGTGAAGTCAGGATCATCCTCCGGCACCAGTCGGTTGAGCCAACGCTCCAGATCGCGCCGGGCCGAGGGGTCAGCGTTTTCCATGATGACGAGGCTGCAGCTGGTGTGCTGGCAAAATACCGTCACCGTGCCGACGCGAAGCCCACTGCGTTGAACCACCCGCGCCACCTCGGCAGTGACCTCGGTGGTGCCCTGCCCGCGGGTGCTGACACTGAAACTTTCCTGCACAACGGCCATGCGCGACACTGAAACGGGTGGATGGCGCGCGACAATCCCCGAACCGGCCCCAAACCAAAACCCCGCCACGTCAGGCGGGGTTCGGGATCAACGAAAAGAGTGGGAGCCGAGCTTTAGAACTTAAGCGTCAGGCGATCGCCTCCGGCGGTGAGACGGCGGACGGAATCGTAGAGCAGGTCGTCGCTCAGGCGGCTGGCGATGCGCGAATGGACATCGGGCGCATCCGCGGCGTCGCCATCCTGGTTAAGCCTGGAACCAACCGGCTGGTAGGCGAACAGCGGCTCGCGAGCGGACCCCGTGGCAATCGCGACAGCGGCCAGCGGCTCGGCTTGCGGCATATCGGCCGTGAGATTGATCGTCGGCTCACCCGGCATGCGCACGATCTCGGGTTGCTCCGCACGCACGGCAGCCAAATTGGCGGCAATGGATCGGGCAGAGGGTGACGGTTCGGCGACCGCGACTTCCATTTGCCCCGCGGAAACACCGGCCCAGACCATCATCGGCGAGAGCGGGACGGACTGTGATGGGGTCGCAGCGACGTGGGCAACGGCCTCCTGCGCCCGAACGTCGGCGTTGATCACCGGTCGGTCTGCGACCTCGGAAGAGGGGCTGGTGGAACGCTCCGCTGGAACATCGACGGCAAACTGCACCGGGTCGGTGTCGGCAACGACCGGACTCGTGGGCGCAAAGGCCACCTCGAGACCCGGTTCGCGGTATTCGCGGAAAGACAGGAAAGTCACCGCCAAGACGGCGGCGGCGCCCATCGGCATCTGGTAGCGCGACAGGTTGGCAAAAACGCGGGGCAGGACAAACCACCAACGCTTGGGCTCGATGGCGGCGGCACGCTGACGGACATGGAACTCCCGTTGGAAGTCGTCCCAAAATTCCTGCGAGGGCCGCTCCGCGCGTTTGAGGGCAAAGAGGTCATCCAGGGAGGGTTGGCGTTTCTCGGGGGGCAGCTTCATGGGCGCAAGTAGGACTGGAGTTCTGCTTGTAGAATCTGTTTGGCGTAATGCAGACGTGAACGCACGGTGCCGACCGAACAGCCCACCACCTCGGCGATCTGTTCGTGGCTTAACCCGTCGATTTCAAACAAAGTCACCACAGTGCGATGCTTGATAGACAATTTCTGCATCGCCTCGTTCAATTTTTCCTGAAGTTCGCGGACGTAGACTTCCTTGTCGGCGCCATCCTTGTCGGTGAGCTGAGCCAGGACTTCCGTGGTCTTGTCGTCCTCGGTGATCTTTTCAAAACTGAAGAACGTGCGTAACTTATTCTTACGCAAATGGCTAAGTGTCGAATTGACCGCGATTCGGTAAAGCCAGGTAAAGAAAGAGGACTGCCCTTGGAAACGGTTGATCGACTGGAAGGCCTTGATGAAGGCGTCCTGGGTAAGGTCTGCCGCATCTTCGCGGTTGGAGGTCATGTTATAGACCACGCCGTAAACCCGTTCCCGATAGCGCAGGACCAACTGGTCAAACGCCGCCACGTTTCCCGCCTGCACGTCCTGCACGATCGTCCAGTCACTGTCGGCCTCTTGGCGACGCTCCTCGGAGCTCACCAGGGACTTTCCCAGGACTTTTGTGGCGACGGACATACGCCTTTCAGGATGGATTTGCTGCCCGGGTCGCGCAACCGGAAAGATTGGAATGTGCCCGCCGCCCCACTTGCGCCGGTTCACGCCGAACGGCGGTCACATGCCGCCCCGCAACACGTCCACCTGCGAGCGCAGGGTCGTGCCGAGCGCGAGCAAGCGCGGCACCGGCGGCAAGTCCGCGTGAATGGCCAAGGCGGTCTCGCCGATCTTCAACTGCCGTTCGATCTCCCGATCCACTCGATCAAATATGTCATACTCACGCATCTGCGCGAGGCGATGGGCCATATCCGGTTCGGCTTGCCCCGTGATTTCGCGAATCAATTCGGCCCGCTCATGCTCGGGCAGCGCATCCTGCAGCTCCAACAGCGGCAGGGTAAGTTTGCCGCTCACCAAATCGGTGCCCAGCGTTTTGCCGATACGACGCTCTTCCCCAAAAAAATCGGCCAGATCGTCATAAATCTGGTAGGCAATGCCAAGTTGGCGCCCGTAGGTGGCGGCGGCGGTGACGAAGGCATCATCATACTCCGCCAAGCGGGCGCCCAGCCGACAGGACACGCGAAAAAGCTCGGCCGTCTTGAGATCGATCACGCGGTCATAATCGGCGCGGGAAATCGCTGTCGTGCCGCGCCGCATGGTTTGGATGATCTCGCCGGCGCACACCCGGCGGGTCGCAGCGCCGACTTCCGAACACACCTCGGTGGTGGGGAACTGGGCGGCCAGATGCAGGGCATGAGCGAAGAGGGCATCTCCCAGCAGCACCGCCGCCTCCGGACCAAAACTCCGGGTCGCCGTTTCGCGCCCGCGGCGGATATCGGCTTCATCCATGATGTCGTCATGCACCAGGGTGGCCAGGTGCACGAGTTCGACCACCGCCGCGACCTTTACCAAGGCAGGCGAAACACGTTCGTCCCGCCACCCGCTAAGGAACACCAGCGAGGGCCGAATACGTTTACCCGACGTATCGATGCAATAATCGGCCAAGTCCCGAATCTCCGGCTCAAACGCCTCGACCTGTTCGCGCAGGCAAGCGTCGAGCGCTTTGACGTGCGGACCGAGGCGCTGGAAAACCGACGCAAAATCAAGCGCGGCCGGGACAGCGGAGATCGATGACGACGTGGAACTCATGGCTTCGCCGACACCCAAAGCCCGATCGAAGGATTTGGCTAATCAATAGTCGCGGAATAAGATCGCCTTCCCCGGGCGGCCTTCCGTGCTTAAGGACCCGGTCCCCCCACGATCGGTCAACTCGTTCGCCGCCCCATGTCTAACTCACCTTGGCTCACCCTGGCTTTGATCGCGGGTGGCGCGTATTTCACGTGGCTTTGGGTGCAGGACTTTCGGGCCGCCCGAGCCGGCAAGCCCGTCGCCGGTGCCCTGCCCGGCGCAAGCGCCAGCTCTCGCGCGGCCATCGCCATCGCGGCGATCGGCGGGGGAGTCATTGTGGCGGCCGAGACCTGGGGCGAACTGGCGCTCGGGATCGCCGCAGAACAGTCCGAGGTCACGGTTCTCTTCTGCGTCTATACCTTGGTCGCCGCGGTGATTGAGGAGATCATTTTCCGCGGGTTCATCGTGCCGGCGGAATCACGGGGGCGAATGACGCTGGTGGGCGGGATCCTCGGCGCTTCGATCCTTTTCGCCTTGGCCCACCCCTTTCTCTGGTCGTGGGGTGATGACGGCCTCACGCTGCACTTCACCGCAAAGGCGTGGTTCAGCACCGGCGCGGTCTTCGTGAGTTCACTGTGGTTCTATTTCGTGCGCTTCATGCCCGCGAACCCAACCCGTTCCCTCCTCCCCTGCTTCGCCGCCCACGGGGCGAAGAATCTGGCCGTGATCCTTGTGAAAGCCGCCCAAGGGTTTGTGGTGGGCTGGTGGTGATTCCGCCAAAGAAAAACCCTCCGAGGTCGGCGAGCGACAACGGAGGGTCAGAGCTTTATCGAGCGGATGCTCCGCACCGGGAACTCACGGCACTTCGTAGACTTCAACGATTGCCACACCCGTGCTGCCGTCACCGCTGGTGACGAGCGCCGAGTAGGATCCCGGCGGCAAGGTGATCAGCAGAACGGCGTCCTTGCTGCCGGAGGGGATGGCGAAGGCGCCAATTTCGGCGGAAACCTGGGCGACCTTGGCGGGATCGTTGCCGATCTCCCAATCGTTGTTCTCGCGAACCGTGACTTTGTCCGACTGGCGCACGATGCGCAGGATCGGGTCGCTGAGCGGGTTGCTCACGCCGAAGTCGGCCAAGGTCGGGCCCACCGCCCGCACCAGCACGCGCTTGGGCGTGGTGCCGTTGATGTTCACGCCCGCGATGAGGGTCTTGTCACCGGAGCCAACTTCTCCCCGCGTGGAGAGATTGAGCACCTTCTGCGCGGAGAACGGCGACTGGTTATCCACATCGTAGATTTCGACCAAACCCACACCACTGGCGTTGCCCACGCCCGAGACCACCGTGGAGTAAAGTCCCGGCGAAAGGGTCGCGACGAGCGCGGCGTCTTTGCTGCCACTTGGCAGCGTGAACGCGCCGACGGCAGTCGAAGCGGCCGGCACTCCGCCAGCGGTGCCCCAATTGTCATTGGCAGCGATCACCGCCCCGTTGTGGTAGAGTTCGAGTTGGGGATCGGAAACCTCACCGGTCACGCCATAGTCGCCGAGGGTCGGACCAATGGCGCGAATGAGCAACTGCTTCGGGGTCGAGCCGTTGATGACAAAACCGCCGACCAAAACGCTGCCGCCGGACCCAACGAAACCGCGGGTGGACAGGTTGCGCAGGAATCCGTCAGCCGCCGGGGTCGGGGTGCTGGCCGCGCCCGTGAGGGCGCCTGCAGCCGGTGAGCCGCTCAGGCTACCCGTGAGGAATCCGGTGACCGGATCGATGCTGCCCGAGAGCGTGCCACCGCGCACCGTGCCGAGCGTAAAGTCGCCCTCACTGGTCAGGCTGCCGGGCAGACTCACGTCTTCGTTGGTGCCGTTGCGGATGTAGAAGGTGACGGTGGCATCCGAGGCCACCAAGGCCACCAGCTCACTGTCGGTGGAACCCGTGAGACTGCCATAAACGACGCCGGTGGGTCCGGCATAACCGGCGGAAGCGCCGGTCTTGAGCGCGCCGCTGAAGGTCGCTGACGCAGAGCCCGCGGTGAAGTTGCCATAGGCCGCCGCACCATCGGCACTGCCGGAGATGCGGGTCGCACCGTCCTCGACGAGACTGAAGTCGCCGCCCGACGAAATCGACGTGCTCACGTAGTGGTAAATGCGCGGAGTGATGCCCAGATTGGAGGCCGAAACCGCATCGGTGTAACCGATGAAGATGACGCCGCGGTCACCGAGACGGGCCAGCGTAAAATTACCCGACTCAAAACCGGCGATGAAGATGCCGCTGTAAAGCGAGTCGGCTTCGCTGGCGTCGAGCACCGCGACCGTGATCTCGTTGGACGAGGCGGAGAGACCGCCGTTGTCGGTCGCGGTGGCCTGCAGGCGATAGAGGCCCGTGGAGTTGGGCGTCCACGTCGCGGAAAAAGGACCGGCGGTGTCCGCGCCGATCGGAGTGCCATTGGCGTAGAACTGGACCTGGGCGATGGAGCCACCGCTGTCGCTCGCCGAGGCCTGCAGTTCCACCGAATTACCGAGCAGAACCGTCGATCCGTTCCCCGGGAAATCGAGACTGACGGTGGGCGAACCGTTGGCGGCGACGGTGACCACGGTCGGGATCGAGTTGGTGATATTGCCGGAATTGTCGATCGCACGAGCCACGACCGAATAGGAGCCGGAGCCGCTGGGCGTCCATTGCGCGGTGTAGGGCACGGTGGGAGACGAAGCGACGATGATTCCATTCACCAAAAACACCACCGAGGCGACGGTGCCATCCGCATCGGCAGCATTGGCGGAGAGCGTCACCGGCGTGCCTTGACGAACACTGGTCGCAGACGTGGGCGAGATCAGCGAAACCGTCGGCGCACCGTTGGAGACGACCGCAACGGTGACCGCCGCACTGGTGGTCTGATTGCCGGAGCCATCCGTCGCCACCGCATACAGGGTGTAAGTGCCGGAGGAGGACGGCGTCCACGTGCCGATGAAGGGCTCAGCGAGATCAGGCCCGCCGAGCGGCTTGCCGTCCAAGTAGATTTGCACGCTGGCGATCTGGCCGTCCGGATCGGACGCCGTGGCGGCAACGGTCACGGGGTTGCCCGCGATGATCGAATCACCGGATACCGGCGTCGTGATTGCAACCGAGGGCGGAGAACTGCTGGAGTCCGCCGCGGTGACCGATATGGCGGTGCTGTTGGCCTGATTGCCGGAGTTGTCGGTCGCACGCGCCGAGATCGAATACACGCCCGGCGAAGCCGGCGTCCATTCGAAGACATAGGGCGCGGTGGCGTCTGCCGCCCCAAGCGGCGACCCATCAACAAAAACCGATACACTCTGAATCGAGCCATCGGAATCGGTGGCATTGATGATGATCGAGGCCGCGACGCCAACCTGCACCGATGCGCCATTGCTCGGCGAGCTCACGGAAACGGAAGGCGGTGTGCCCGAGGGGTCCACCACGCTTACATTCACCGCGGTGCTGGCGACAATGTTGCCATCGTTGTCCGTGGCGCGGGCTTCGATCGCAAAGCTGGCGACCGAGCTTGGCGTCCACTCGGCGGCATAAGGATAGGTGTCGTCGGTGCCGACCAAGGTATTGTTGGCGTAGAACTGCACCTTGGTGACGTTGCCATCGCTGTCCGAAGCGTTGGCCGTGAGCAACAGGCTGGTGTTCACCGTGTGCTGGAAACCATTGGCCGGCGAGGAAACCGAAACCGTGGGCGGATTGCCCACGACGCCACCGCCGCCACTGCCACCACTGCCCTGCACGATCACTCCCACCGAACCGGAAGTGGTCGAAAGCCCGCGATCATCGAAGGCCACCGCGGTCACCGCAACGGGGTCGCCGCCAGAGGAGGTGGCGGGAATCCAGGTGATCGAATAGGTAGGGCCGGTGGATTCACCGATGTATTCACCGTCAGCGTAGAATTCCACCCGCGTCACCGCGCCATCGCTGTCCGAGGCCGAGGCCTGCAAGGTCACCGTGGCCCCCGCCGAGGTCACAAAACCATCGGACGGTGAGGTGATGGAAACTGCCGGAGGGGCGGAGATCGTCACGGTGCTCACCGGGGAAGCGACGACGTTGTTCTTATCGTCGTAAGCCAGCGAGCTGATGCGGTATTGGCCAACCGCAACCGGCGTCCAATCCGCCGTGTAAGGAAAGGTGAGATCGGTGGCGAACAACACACCGTCGACGTAAATTTCCACCCGTTCGATGCGACCGTCCGCGTCATTGGCCGTCACCGTGATGCCGATTGGCGCGGAGGGCACCGCAATGACCGATCCATCACCCGGCGCCGCAATGGTCACCGTTGGCACCGCCCCGATCGCGTTGGTCATGGTGATCGGCACGTTGGAACTGGTCAGGGTGCCGCTATTGCTGTCGGTTGCGACCACATTGATGTTCACGGTCGCGCCGGCCGCCGCACTGGGTGTGTAGTTTAGCGAATACGGCGCGGTGGAATCGGTGCCGATGGACACGCCGTCCGCGAAAAATTCGATCTGCCCCACGGCTCCCTGCGCCGGGGTGGCATCAGCCTTGATGGTGACCGAAGATCCGACCGGCACCAGCGTGCCGGGCAAGGGGCTGGTGATGGTGGCTCCGGTCGCAAAGTAGCGAATTGTCGGCGAAGTCACCGTCGTGGCGCCATCGGTAGCGGTCACGGTCAGATAATAAACACCCGGGCGAGGTGGAATCCAACCCGCGGTATCAGTCGCAACCGGGCCGGTGGAAACGCCAATGCCTTCGCCGTTGACGAAGAACGAGTAGGTGAAGCTCTCGGTGGTGAACGTGCCTTCCGCTACGGCGGTGAATTCCACGCGCTGATTGGCGGGTCCAAAAGCCTCATTCGGCGGATTGAAGACCGTGTCGACAGTGCCGTTATCATCGGTATCGACCGCCACTTGCGTGATATCGACTCGCAGCACGGCGGATTCCTGCGCGGCCGTGCGGAGGGCGAATCCACCCAGCAGGGCGAGGGCGAGAACGCCGCCGGCCAGTCGTTTGAGGAGGACGTTCATGGCTGGTCCTTTCAATAGGTGATTCAAAGTTGGAACGGGTCAGTTCTGAGAACCGTCGGCTTCGGGCAGGAAGGGATCGGAACCGTCACGGTAACCGGGGAGTTCATCCCGTCGCAGTTTCATGCGGCGAATGGTGCGCGAGTCGAAGACCTCCTCGACCGCGGCACCATCGGCCGAAACCGTCTTGGCCGTGATGAAGATCAGGAGATTGAGGTTTTCTTCGTCCTTGGAGTCCGAACGGAAAAGACGACCGAGTCCCGGAATGTCCCCCAAGAACGGCACCTTGGTGTTGCCGTCGGTGAGGGTCTGGCGCATCAGGCCGCCGATGCCCATGGTGTAGCCGTCCTTGAGCGAGACCTGGGTCTTGCTCTTGCGGGTGGCGATGATCGGGATTTCCGCGCCGCCGGCGCCACCAAAGGTCGTGGTGCCGTTGCGACTGCTGACCTCCGGCTCGATGGAGAGTTTGATGAAGCCCTGGGCGTTCACCTGCGGGGTCACCCGCAGGATGATGCCGATCGGGCGATACTCGAAGCCGCTGACTTCAAAAGTGCCACGCTCCGCGTTATAGGTGTAACTGGGAATCGGATACTCCTCACCGATGTTGATCTGAGCCTCGGTGTTGTTGAGGGTCACGACGGTCGGGTTCGACACGAGCTTGGTCTCGTTCTGGGTCTTGAGGGCGCTGAGGATGAGGGAGAACTCGGACGCCGAGAACACTGCCGTGGTCGCGCGCTGGGTGCCGCCCTCCCCGACCAGGCTGGTGAGATTGCTGATCGCGTTGGCGATGGAGTTGGTGCTTTGCGTGCCGTTGCTGGTGGTTTCGCTGGCGGTGGAAGACGTGCCCAGGGCATTGGCCAAGGTGCTGGCACTGGTGGCGGACACCGCACCTCCGCCCGAGGTGATCGAGGAGGTGCTGGTCGAATCCGAGGAACTCGTCGAGGAGTTGAGATTGGTGTTATCGACCGAACTGGTGTTGATGGAATCGCTGTTGTTGAGCGAGTCGTTGGTGTTGGTGTTGGTGTAGGTGTTGCCACCGTTGCTGTCGTAGGTGCGTTCGATGTCGCCGACGCCGAGTCGGTATCCACTGAGCGACGACCAGTTGACGCCAATGTTCTTCACGTCGCGATTGGTGACCTCGACGAATTTGGATTCGATCATCACCTGGGCGGTGGCCTTGTCCAACTGCTCGATGATCGGGCGAATGCGGCTCAGGCGCGACGGGCGCTCGGTGATGATGAGAGCGTTGCTGCGGCTGTTGACCACAATACGACCGCCGACGCCGGTTTCCACCAGCGGTTCGATCGAACCCAGCAGGTCGCCGGCCCGGGCATAGTTGATCACAAAGACGTCGGTGGAAACGGGCTCCTGCAAGAGCGACTCCTGGCTGACCACCTTGATGATGTTGCCCTCCTCGACGAAGGTGTAGCCGACCGGACCGAGGACGACCTCAAAAATCTGGCGCCAAGTGACGTCGCGCAGTTTGATCGAGGTGTTGCCTTGAAGGGTGTCGGGGATGACGAGGTTGAGCTCAAACAGGTCGGCAACATTGCGGAGGATGTTGCGGATCTCCTCATCCGGGAAGTCGACGGAAAGGGTGTCACGGGCGCGGGCGACCGACGAGGCCGTGACATCGTCGGCAATCACGACCGCCGGTTCCGGCACGACGGGCGCCGCAGGCTCGGGCTCGGGGGCATCGGGAGCCACGGGGATCTGCGGGGCCATGGCGGCATCCTGCGTCGCGGGCTGTTCTTCGACACCAGGTTGCACGGCGTCTTGGCTCCACGCCGGAAGGCAGAGAGCAAACGCACCGAGGGAGAGGGAGATGAGTCGGGTCCTCATGGTCAGAATCAAGGTTTGATGGGACGGGTGTATTCGGCGTCACCGAGACGGAGGGTGAAAAACGAGGATTCGATGGCGCTGATCACCAAGGTGTAGCGCTTGCCCTCGTAGATGATGGGAAGTTCTCCGCCGACGCGGATTTTCTTCTGGCCAAACAACAGCAGCGGTTCGCCACCAAGCACCATGGTGCCGCTGGGCGTAAGCTCGGGCGCGATGGTCTCGAGCAGCTCGTAGTTGTTGGAAGGACCTGTGTAAACCGGAGCCGTGCCGTCGGTGCTTTCCACCGGTTGCTCCTTGGGTTTCATGAAATCGGGAAAGAAGGGATTGTTCAGCTCCTCCGCGAGGGGCCCCGCGAGTTGGCGGTTGGCGATCTCCTCCGCCAGTTCCACGGTCGCCTGACGACGGGAGGAGGGCAGCACGTCGGCGCGCTGGGCGGACAACACGCTCATGCCGCCGATGATGGCGAGGAGCCCGGCCCGGTATCCAAGGTGTCGCAATTTCATCGGTGGCCCAGGATTTGAAGGTTCAGGCTGAGGACCAACACCGGGTCGGTCGGATCGGCCTCTCCGCCGTTAGCCCCGACCCCGCGGCTCGGAGCGAGATTGGAAGAGAGAAATTTTACGTAATGCGCGCCGGTTTCGAGCCGCTGGATAAACTGCAGGAGCTGGCGGTAAGTGCCTTCAACGGCGACCGTGTAGGGCACGCCGATATACTCGGTGTTGTCCCGACCGCGTTCCGGCACCCCCTGGCGGAGATCCACCAGTTTGAGACCAAGCTCGGACTCGAGACGGTAGAAGAACTGGAGGTTGGTCGCGAGCGCCGCTGGGTTGATGGCGCGTTCGTTGATGGTCTCGACCGCGTAGTTCAACGTCGTGAGATGCTCGTCGAGCCGCGACGCGTAGCGGAGGTTGTTCTGCAAGCGCTCGCCCTGTCGCGAGCGATCGTCGAGCTCGGTTTCTAGCTCGCCCATGCGACTCGAACGAAAGTAGCCGACCACGCCCAGCACCACCGCGAGGGCGATGCTGCCGACCCCGACCGGGTGCTTTTTAACGAAATTCAAAATTGAAGAGCCGTCCATGGATACGTCCTCAGTTGGCTTGGGCCGCAAATTCCATGCGGATTTCCATGGCGAGCGAACCGGTCGCCGGGTTGCGTTGCAGGCTGGTCAGCACCGCGTCGTCGAAAATCGGGTTGAAGACCTCGTCGTTGTTCAACACCTCGACCATGCCGGAGGCGTAACCGCTCGCCTGGTCGGGCGAACCGGTCACCGTGCCGCGCAGCGTGATCGTGGTGCCTCGCCAGTCGATGGTATCGACCTTTATGTTCTCGGGCATGATCGCGCCGAGGCGGAGCAGGTAGGTCGACAGCGCCATGGGCGCTTCCAGGAATGCCGCCGCCTCCTTGAGCTTCTTTTCCTGGGCCTGAAAGGATTTGAAATCCGCCGCCGCCTTGTTGCTCGGCGCCCGATCGCGTTCGATTTGCTGCTCCCAGACGGAAACCTGACTCCGCAGGGAAAACAGTTCCACCTCCTGGTAGGCAAACAGCAGCAACACGGTGGCCGCGATCAGGATGGCCACGCCGTTGATGAAAAACGCCGTCCGGATCGGCTTCATGTCCGGAAGCTGATCCGTATCGCGAAAATCAGGGTGCCAGGCCGGCACCGCTATCTCCGC
The DNA here is from genome assembly GCF_051209155.1 of Actomonas spartinae. NCBI lineage: Bacteria > Pseudomonadati > Verrucomicrobiota > Opitutia > Opitutales > Opitutaceae > Actomonas > Actomonas spartinae. The sequence continues at coordinate 680,164 of NZ_JBPJGB010000002.1, read as the reverse complement.
TACCTCACTCTTTTTCTTCAGTTTTGATAGCATCGTATCGGGGCAGCAGGCTCAGAACGCCAAACCAGTCGCGGGAGATTTCCACCCCCGCCGTGTCGTCGGAAAAAGTGATGTCGTGGGTCGCCAACCACGGTTTGAGGTCCATCTGCAGACTCTCCACGCCCAGCTGGGCGGCGATAACCGCCTCCAACCACATCAGCTTGGAGTCCAGGTTGAAGCAAAACACATGGCCAATCGATTGACCGGTCTGCACTTCGAAAAAGCCAATGGAGGACTGCAACTCATGCAGCAACCGTTTGATCAACGCCGGGCCCATGCCCGTGAAATCAAAGGTGTTGGAGAAGAAAAGTTTCTTGGCCGACTCCTCATCCTTGAGGCCCAGTTCCTTCTGCACCACCGGGATCATGGAATTGAGGCCGTGCGGCAGCAGGCGCGAGGCCTCGACCCCCTCGCTCGAAACAATGAACGAGTGCGCCGAATCGAGCTCCAGTTCCAGCAGCACCACCGGGGTGCGGATATCGGCGTGTCGCAGGTAATCCGACAAAGCCCCCAACACCGCCAGTGAGCCAAGCTCCAAGCGCTCCGGGTAAACGCCCTGCTCGAGCACGTGCTCCTGGGTCTCGGCGATGGCCTTTTTTAACAAACCCGTGATCACCACATTCTTCTCGATCGCCGCCGCCATGTCGTAAGCCTTGCCGTCACTCGCGTTGAGCACGGCCAGCTGATAACCTTCGGGCTCGATCCTAAACTGCGCCGCCGAGAACTCGCTCAGGTAATTCGGCTCCTTGAGCTTCTTCGGCTCGATCGTCGCCCGGCGCAAAAGCCGCTTGGCTGGCGAGACGGCACACGCCGCCTGCAACAGGCCATGCGGCGCCTTCTTCGGCAGGAAATGCTCCACGATCTGCCCCCAACCCTCTTCGTCGGATTCATCACACTCCGCCAGCTCCTCGATCACCATCGGCCCCGAAGCGGCGTTGGCACGCACCACGCGCCGAGCGTGATTCGCAAACTCGACGAACAAACCTTTCGGCTTTGAGGCAAAAAACATGCGAAGCGGGAGATTGGGTAGATAACCGGGGTCACTCCGCACTCTGGGGAGCGCGGGCGAAAGCGACGCCGGAGCCGCAAAACTCTTACTTCTACCCCCTCAAGACAAGGCTAAAGCAGGGCCTCAACGCGTCGCAAAACGGTATTTACCATCCGTTAGCAGAATCCCGCCGCGAAAAACCAAGCCCCTCTACGCGAACACCAAATCGCCCCAGACACGAAAAAAGCCCGCCACGAACTCGCGGCGAGCTGGATAGTAACTTGTAGCCAAGCGCTGGCGGCGGTCGTCCGCCGGCCAAACGCATTACCAGGAACGCTTCTTGTGGCGATTCGACTTCAAGCGCTTGCGGCGCTTGTGCTTGTTCATCTGGAGACGGCGCTTCTTTTTGAGATTACCCATGTCGTAAAAGTGGTCGGATTAAAGAAAAGAGCCGGACACCTTGCGGGTCGCCCCTCCGACTGTAAAGCGCTATTTCAAACCACGGGCACGACCACCCCGGCACTCAGAAAAACCAGCTCTCCCCGCACCGCCGCAGCCTCCATTCCGGCCAAGCGGGCCACGACCGCGACGTAGCTTTTCACCTGATCTCGATAGCGTGCCGCCCTCTCCTCCGCGGCGACGGCATCGACCATATCGGTCTTGAAGTCATAAACCGTCGCAGACTCCACGCGACCATCGGCGTCGTGGCGAATCACCACCCGGTCAAAGGAGCCACTCAGCCAAACCGAGTCCAGCACCACCTCAAAGGCCCGCTCCGTCCAAAGGTCCACTTTGCCCCCCGCCGCGGGCCGGGCAAAAACGCCGCGCACCCCAGGCTGAGCCACTGCCTCCACCAACCATTGCACCAGCGGCGCGGACCAATCCTCCTTTGCCCGCGCCGCCGCCCAGGCCGACAACTCCGCATCATCGTGCCACCATTCGAGCGTCGCCAACAGCGCATGCGCATCGGTCCCGCGCTTGGCCTTGCCGCCCGCCCGCCGCGAAAACCAGGTCGCCCCCGGCAGGACGGCATCGCCGTCCCCCGACGGTGTCCGCGCCAACAAGCGCGATCGACGCTCCGGCGCCACCCCCGCGGCCAACTCGGCGACCTTTTCCTCGATCACCTCGACCGGCTCCATTCCCCGCCACCAATCGCGATCGCCGGTGGACCACGTTTCGCCCAGCGCACCTTGCAGCAGTTTGGGCAGATTGCGCGATCGGGACCGACCGACCGGCTCCACCACCACATACAAGGCCCGCTTGGCCCGCGTGAGTGCCACATAGAGCCGGCACAGCGCCTCGTAGGCCGACTCCGCTCGCTCTGCCTGATCCAACTCCGCCAGCACCGGGTCGTTCTCCACCATGAGCTTAGCCGGCGGATCCATGATCCAGTCCACCTCCCGCTGCGCGTTCTGGTGCACCGCCAAGCCACGCCGCCGTTGATCCACACTTTGCCCCTGCAAGTCCGGCACAATGACGAGATCAAAGCCCAAGCCCTTCGCCTTGTGCACGGTCATCACGCGGACCACGCCAGGCGAATCCGCCTCGCGGAGCGTGAATGACTCCATCCATTGCAGGAAGTCCACCACGCGCCCCCCGCCGCCATCATCAAAGCGGCGCGCCGCCTCCACCACCTGCGCGGCGCGCAGTCGGCTGAACCGGTCCTCGGCCGCCAGAGCCGGTTCGATCCGTTGCACCCACGCGGCCAACATGCCGCCGTAGCCAAGTTCCTCGATCTCGGTCAGCACCCGCAGCAACCACGCGTCGTTTTCGCGCCCCCCTTCGCGCTCAATCCATTGCCCGATCGGTGTCATCGCCACGTGCCCCCAGGCCATCCCGTCACGCGGATGCGCCGCCGCGCGCACCAGGGCCAGCAGCGCGCAGGTGAACGGATTGTCAAACGCGACCTGTAGGTCGCTCTCCGCCACCGCCGCGAGTCCGCCTTCGGCCCGCAAATATTCGGCGAGCCGCGCCCCGGTGTCGTTTTTCTGCACGAGCACCGCCACCGTCAGACCGCGCGCCGCCGGATCGACCTCCCGCAGGATACGCAGGGTCTCGGCAAAACGTTCGGCTTCATCGGCCGCCTCCCGCAACTCCGCCCAGCCCTCCAACTGCGGCCGCGCACTTTCGTGATCGCGCCACTCCCGCGTCCACCGCTCGACGGTTTCAGCCGGCAGCGACTCGCGTAAAACCTCCTCCGCTCCGAAGACCCGGTTCACCAATTCGATCACCGCCGGCCCCGAGCGCCAAGAGGTCTGCAGGTGCTCCTCCACCACCGCCCCCTCCTGGCCCGCGTTATAGTGATCGAAGATCTCCCGAAACAGTCGCGCATCGCCGCCGCGCCAACCGTAGATGGCCTGCTTGACGTCGCCGACGTAGAAGAAACTGCGGTGACCTTCCGGGTCCTGCACCGCCTCGTCGATCAGCGGCTGCAAGATTTGCCACTGCTCCCGACTCGTGTCCTGAAACTCGTCCAACAACCAATGATCGTAGCGCGCATCGAGTCGCCAGTTGACCGTGGCCCGCTCCAACGAGTCCGCGCCCGTCACCAGCACCCGCAGAATGTCGCCGAAGGTGAGCTTGCCCGCCCGTCGCACCTCCCGGTCGTAAACCCGATCATACCAGCGCAAGACGGCGTGAATGCCCTGCGTGATTTCCAGGCGGCGCCCCAGCTCCGCCGCCACCACCGCGCTCACCAACCCGCGCAACGCCGCGCAGGCCTCCGGTCCGAGGGCCACCTTCACCCGGTCGATCACCAGCTCCGCCGCCCCCGCCTTCAGCTCCGGCCACGCCTCCAGCGCCTTCTTGATCACAAAGTCCATGTCGCGCCCAAAACTCGCGCCCGGCGCCCACTCCCCGACCTGCACCAGCAGCCGCTCCGAGCGCTCGCGCTGCTTCTCGGTCAGCTCCGACCACGGCCACGCCGACTGGAACGCCCCCACCGCTGTATCCAAATCCTCAACACCTTCGAGCCAGTCGCAACCGCCCGGCCAGATGCGCCGCGCATTGCCCCACACCGCCGCCGCCGGCGCCCGCAGGTAGGTCTCGCCGTGTTCATCAAGAAACGCGTCGAGGCGCCGGCCCAGGGCCTTCTCCTCCAGGCCGTAGGTCGCCCGCTTGAACGACTCGATAAAATCCGCCCGCGCCGCCTCGCCGACCCCGCCCGCCGCGAACACCGCCCCCAGCACCCGTTGTCGTTCCCGCCGCGCCTCCGCCGCCTCCAGCAGGGTGAACTCGCCGCTCAAGCCGAGCTCCAGCGGAAAGGCCTGCACCATGCGCGAGAAGAACCCGTCCAGTGTGCCCAACTGCAGTCGCGGCATGGCCTCGATCATCGCACGCAAGAGCCGCAGAAAATCACCCCGCCCCCACCCCGGCATCCCGATCTCGCCGGCCAGCCGCTTCGCCGCGGCATCGCTGTCGGCCGCGTTCGCGAGTCGATTGAGAATATCATCAAAGAACTCCCCCGCCGCCTTGCGCGTAAAAGTAAGTGCCACCACTCGCGCCGGATCGGCGCCATGCGCCAGCAAACGCACGAAACGAGTGGTCAGCGCGTAGGTTTTGCCGGCGCCGGCCGACGCCAGGATCATCACGTGATCGATCGACGCGCTCATGCCCCGCCCTCCTTGCGCGCCCCGCGTATCCAATCTTCCGCGACACTGGCCGCGATGCCGTCGTGAAACACCGTCGCCCACTCCGCCTCGCCGCGCGCCAGGTCCTCCACCGGCGGCCAGAATTCACCCGCGCCGATCGCCGCCGCCACCGCCTCCGCGCAACGCTCCGCCGCCCCCTGCAGCTCCGGCGCGTCATCGGGCCAAGCCAACAGGCCGGTTTCCCCCACCGCCTTGGGCAGATTAAAATACGCACAGGTGAGGTCCGTGCCGTATTCGGCGGCCAGCGCCCGGCGGTAGAGCGGCAACTGCAGGTCCACCCAGCGCTTGGTGCGCCCGCCGATTTCCACCTGCAGCCACTCCGGTCGCTCCGCGTCGACCTCGCGCAACGTTTCCACATGCGCCTCCAGCGGCGCCTTGGCTTTGTCCGAGGTCTTGTAATCAATCACCCGCACGCGGCCATCCGCATGCCGGTCGATGCGGTCGATTTTCCCCCGCACGGTCAACGGCCCCAGCGGCACCGCAAACTCCCACTCCACCTTCTCCGTGCGCCAGCCCGCCTGGCGCTCGGCCGCTTCGATGGTGGCCACGCGGCGCAAACGCTGGCGCGCCGACTCCAATTGAATGATCAGCGGCAGCGACGGCTCCGCGCCGAAGGTTCGTTTCGCCTCGGCTTCCAAGACGTCCAGCAACCCGTCGCGCAGGGTCGCCTCGTCGGTGCAATCGCGCAGCGCCGGCGACTCCCCCATCGCCTGCAGCGCCGCGTGCACCAGCGTGCCAAAGTCCCGCGCGTCGAGTTCACTCTTGTCGAGATCGCGCGGCTCCATGCGCAAGACCCGCTTGAGATAGAAGCGAAACGGACAGGCCAGCCAGTCGCGTAGTGCCGTGACCGATACAGTCTGCGGCGGCGCCACCCTTTCGGGGCGCAACGTCCAGGCGCGCCGCCAGGGCAGGTTGGCCGCGTTCGTTTCCAGCGGACGAAACAGCCGCCGCACCCGCGCGGGCAACGCTGCCTCGTTGCCCGCCAGCAGCAGGCGCGAGGGTCGCAGGGGCTCGCCATTGTCGGCGGTTTTGCCGACCAACACGGTGACATTTTCACCCCGTCGCGAGGCGAGCGCGACCGTGAGCAGGTAGGCGTCGCGGGCGAGTCGCTGGGCATTGCTGCGCAGGCCCAGTGCCACGCGCAGATTCTCCGGCAAAAAGGCGTCGCCCACCACCGCCTCGGGCAGCCGGCCGTCGTTGGCCCCGGCGATAACCGCGTGCCCCGCATCGGCCCACAGCAGCTCCAGCCAGCCACCCAACTCGAGCGCTTCCGGCGCCTTGGTTTCAAAGCGCGCGCCTTCACCAAACACCTGCACCGCCAGGCGCCACTGTTCGGCCCGTGACAGGCCCGCGGCCAGCGACGCGGCCCCTTCGAGTGCCGCAACGGTCTCAGCCCAGTGCGCCGCCGCGTCCGCGAAGGCGCTACCGGCAGCGATCGGGGTTTCGCCGTAGATCTCCGCCAACAAAGCCATGGCGCCCGGTCCAAACTCGCCACCGCACAATTGGTCGCGCCAGGTCGCGATGCGCCGTAGCGCCGCGGCCAGCAACGGCGACTCGCCAGCAAAGGCGAGCGCCTCGTCGAGCGTCGCCACCAGATGGTCCTCGCGCACCTGGTCCCAACGCCGCAGCAAGGCCGCCGGCCCCTCCGCGGCACCCGCCAGAACCACCGGCAACACGTCCGGATGCCGCAGCAGGGAGCCAATCACATCGTGCGAGGGGCGCTCCATCAGGGCCGCCAACTTCGTGAGCAGGCCGTGCAGACGCCCACGCCGCCAGGTCGTGCCTTCGGGATTGTAACTGGGCAGGCCCGCCTCGGCCAAAACTTGCTCGAGCGGCCCCCGCACCTCGGGGTCCACCAAAGCAACGTCGAGCCACTCGTCCGGCCGCGCGTAGCGCCGCGCGAGCTGCCCGATGTGTTCGGCCTGCGCCGCCGGATCCGCCATCAGTCGCACCTGCTGATTGAAGTCGGTCCAAGGCATTTCTCGGTCCGACCAAAACTCCGTCCTGGGCCGCCCCCAGGAATCAAACGCCGCCGCCAAATCCAATTGCGCCGGGTCGGCATAAACCAGCACCTCGACCCGACCGCCCACCGCGACCAGGCGCTGCAAATACGCCAACGCAATGCCGAGCGCATCGGGCACCCCGATCACCGCGACGCGCTCGACCCCGGCAGGCCGATTGACGGCAGCGAGCCCGGCTGACTCGACCGCACCACGTCCCGCCCATCCCTGCGATCCGAGCTCCTGCAGCCAACGCGCTTCCAGGTCGGCCAATTGCCGCCAACGCTCGCGTTCCGGATTACCCTCCGCCTCCGCCACCGCGGCAAAGCTCAGCCCCTCCTCGTTCAACTGTCCCTGCACCCGCATCAAGCGCTGCGCGAGACTCAGCGCCCAGGGAAAGTCCCGCTCCGGCGGTTCCACCGGCAACAGGGTGCGCACTCGCGCCAAGGGGACCGCCCGCAACACCCGCGCCCAGGCCAGCGTGCTTTCCAAACGGGACGCCGCCTCCGGCAAATCCGCCAACGCCGTCGGCACCTGCTCCGGCACGATGACCCGCGGCGAAAACACGGCCTGCCCCCGCGCGGCCGCCGCCACGGCGATCGCCTCGCGCAAGCGGCGGCTGGATTGCCGGGTGGGCACCACCACCAACCACGAGCGCAAATCGAGCGGACCATCGCCCGACCACCCCGCCTGCGCGACCAACCAGGCCGCCGCCGCCGCTGGCAAAGGGTGGTCCCAGGACAGGGCGCCGAGCTCGGGCCGGTTTGACGCGTGATCTGGGGCGGGATTCAGCAAGCCTCCTCGCTAGAAAAGGTCCGGCGGCGGCGCAAGGATCACGCGGCCACCACCACACAAAAAACCCCGTGGCGATGAGTCCACGGGGTCGAAAAGGTCGGCGCGGGCGCCGGAGGGGCTGCTGCTCAGCTGGCGAGCGCCTTGGAGACGTGAGACTTGGCGCGGGCCGCAGCATTGCGGTGAACCACACCCGACTTGGTCGCACGGTCCATGGCGGAAGCGTATTCCGAACCGGACTGGGCGACCGCCTCCTTGTCACCCGTGGTGACGGCGGTCATGAACTTCTTGCGAAGCGTCTTCAAGCGGGTCTTCACGCCCTTGTTGCGGGCAGTGTTGCGCTCGGTCTGGCGAGCAGCTTTGAGGGCTGATTTGGTGTTGGCCATGGCGGTTGTTAAAATTGTAAGAGGGCGAAACACTCAAACCGCCGGGGGCGAGTCAAGGGCGAATTCGAGCCGTTGCCATTCCTCCGGAAGGCCCTTCTGCCATGACCCTCCGCCAACGCCTGCTTTCTCTGATCGCCCTCCTGGTCGTCGGCTTCGGCCTGGCCGTCGGCTTCCTGCACACGGCGGAGACCCGCGAGCAGGACGAGCTCCGCGAATCCTTGCGACAGGATCAGACGGCGATCACCGACCGCCTGATCGACTTGAGCGGCAAGCCCTTGCAGCAATTCGTCGACGACTACAGTTGGTGGGACGACATGGTGGATTTTGTGCAGGCCCCCGACCCGACCTGGGCCGAGGTCAACCTGCTGGAAATGACCGATTTCTTCGATGTCGACGTCATCTGGGTGCTGGGACTGGACGGCGTCACTCGATTCCAGGTTTCCCGGGAAAACGTGCCGGAGGTTGCCATTCCCCGCGCCAGTGAAGCTTTGGCCGCGCTCTTTGCCCACCAGCGACACCCGTGGTTTTTCGCCCAAAGTCCGGTTGGTATTCTCGAAATCCGGGGCGCGCCCATCCAACCCTCCGCCACCACCGACCGCGATGACCCGGCCCACGGCTGGTTCCTGGCGGCCCGGCTCTGGCACGACGACCGGGTCGCGGAAATCGGCGCCGCTCTCGGCGCCGAGGTCACCCTCCTGCCCACCCTTGAAACACCCTCGCCCCTCGACGCGAAAGACCGCCTGCGAGTGCAACGCCGCCTCATGGACGAGCGCAATCGCTTGGTCGGCACGCTGCTCGTCGAACGCCTTTCCCCCGCCTTGGGCATCCGCGGCTCGACGGACAACAACGAGCTGACGATCTTCATCACCTTTGGGGCGATCACACTCTTGGTGCTTTCCGTCGCCCTGCACCGTTGGGTGCTCAAGCCGCTCGAAGCCATCGAACGCAGCCTCCGGGATTCAGACTCGCACAATCTCGGCAAGCTCATCACCGAACCCACCGAGTTCGGCCGTCTCGCCCGCCTGGTCGACGCCTCCAGCGCCCGCAAGCAGCAGTTGGCCGAAGAGGTGAGCCGGCGGCAGGAAATCGCCGAGGCGCTCCAGCAAAGTGAGAGCATCCTGCGCCAAACCATCGACGACCGCGTGCGCCTCGGCCGCGATCTGCACGACAGTGTCATTCAAACCCTCTACGCCTCCGGCATGGGCATCGCGTCCGCACGCAAACAGATCCCGCAACACCCGGCCGAAGCCGACCAGCGCCTCCAGACGGTGCAGGATCGCCTCAACGAAACCATCCGCGAGCTGCGCCTTTTCATCACCGGCCTGGAACCCGAGACCGCGCACCTCGCCACCTTTGAGCAGTCAATCGAGCGGCTGGTAAAATATACCTGCGAACCCAACCACCTCACCGCGACGACCACCATCGACGCCCAAGTCACCGCCCGCCTCACGCCCACCCAGCGCGCCCAACTCCTCCAGGTGATTCGCGAAACGCTCAGCAACACCGTGCGACACGCCGACGCGACCACCGTCCGGGTCGAACTCACCCAATCTGATCAGGTGGCGGTGCTTTCCATCGAGGACAACGGACGCGGGCTCCCCCATGCGGAACCCGCCAAGCTGGGCCGCGGTTTGCACAATATCCGCGACCGGATATCCTCGCTCGACGGTGAACTGAACATAAGCTCCGCTCCCGGAATTGGAACTCGCCTCGACGTTACCCTTCCCCTACAGCCCTCAACAACCGCTCCATGATGACCGCCACCCAGACCATTCGAGTTCTCCTTGTTGACGATAGCACTTTGGTGCGAGAAGGCATTCGCTCCGTGCTCCACGATCACGGCGAGGAAGCGGGCATCGAGGTCTGTGGCGAAGCCGCCAACGTCGCCGAAGCCATCTCCGCCGCGATTGAGCATCGCCCCGATGTGGTGTTGCTCGACATCCGCCTGCCCGATGGCTCCGGCTTTACCGCCTGCCGCGAGATCCTGAAGAGCCTGCCCAACACCCGCGTCCTCGTGCTGACCTCTTTCACCAGCGATGGCTTCATTTACGAAGCGATCACCAGCGGCGCCCAGGGTTACCTCATGAAGGAAATCGACCCGCTCGGTCTCGTCCGCGCGATCAAGGACATCATGGAGGGCAAATCCATCCTCTCGCCCGACATCACCGCCGGAGTCATGCGCATGATGCGCGGCGGTGGCGGCAAAGGCGAAGGCGGTGATCTCAGCATCCTTTCCAACCAAGAGCGGCGCGTCCTCGCCCTGGTGGCCGAGGGCAAGACCAACAAGCAGATCGGCGACGACCTCGGCCTCTCCGACAATACGGTGAAAAACTACCTTTGCAGCGTGTTCGACAAACTGCAGGTGCGCCGCCGCTCCCAAGCCGCTGCGCTCTACGTGCAGTCGCAGTCGAACCAGCTCTGAGTCGCGCCAAGCCGTCGCCCCCCGGGCGACCGGCCGCCCACCCGGCCCAAACCGGTCTACCAGGCACCTCCTGATCAGGCCTATCCACCTAGGGGCCTAAAACGGACCAAGTCCCTCTAACGTCCGACAGCGTCGGCGTCGTAGAATGTCGGCAGCATGACTTCCGATCTTCTCACCCGGCCCGCCCAGCCCCTGCGCCATCACGCGCGCCGGGCCTTCACCATTCTGGAGGTGACGCTGGCGACCTTCGTGATGGCGTTGGGCATTTCAACCGCGACGCTCACCTTGATGAGCGGGTTCAAGACCCTGGATGTCGCCCGCAACATCACCCTCGCCTCGCAAATTCTGCAGTCCGAGATGGAGCGCCTCCGCCTCATGGATTGGGGCGACATCGCGGCGCTCACCGGCACCAGCACGGTCGACCTGAACTCCGTCTTCACCAACGACGCCGATCTCGCCGCGCGCTTCACCCTCACCCGCACGGTTTCCGACGTCACCGGCAAGGTCGGCGAAATGAAGCAACTCGTGCTCGTCGTTTCGTGGACGACGATGGATGGCCGCACCATGACCCGCCAATTCAACACCTACTACGCCAAGGACGGTCTCTATGACTACTATTACACGATCGCCCGCTCCTAAACGTCTCGCGTCGCGAGGCATGAGCCTCGTCGAGGTGATGATCGGCGCCAGCCTCGCCGCCTTCGTGCTCGCCGGCGTCATATCCACCTTCCTCTTCCTCGGTCGTAGCGGCGCCAACATCAGCAATTACTCCGAAATGGAGACGGAAGCCCGGACCGGCTTGGAATACTTTGCCCAGGACACCCGGCAGGCCTCGGATCTGTATTGGAACTCCGCCTCCAGCGTCTCGCTCACCGTCAGCGGCGCCACGATCACCTACAGCTACAGCTCGGCCGACGAAACCTTTTCCCGCCGGGCGGGCGGCACCACCACGGTGTTGGTCGAAGGCGTTTCCGATTTCGAATTCTCCGGCTACATGATCACCGGAGCCACCGTGAACACCAGCGACCTGAGCACCGCCGCCAAACGGGAAGCGGCCAGCGACGTCACCAAACAATTGCAGGTCTACCTCAAGGCCTCGCGCTCCTCCGTCACGGTGGCCACCGCCACCAACACGGTGCTCTCCGCCCGCTACATCCTGCGCAACAAGCGCGTCACCACCTGATGAAACCGCGCCGTCAAACCTTGCCGCGCTCCCGGCGTGGCTCGCTGCTCATCGTCGCCATGCTGCTGCTCACCGCCATCGGCATCTCGCTGGTGAGCTACATGAACATCGGTCAGACCAACCTGCGCATCTCCAACCGCGCGTTCTACGCCAATGCCGCCATCAATTTGGCCGAGACCGGCCTGGAGCAGGCCATGTGGTCGATCAACAAAGCCGTCGACAGCGACCCGAATGCCTGGACCGGCTGGACCACCAACGCCAACAACGCTTGGCGCAACTTCACCGGGTTCTCGTTCGATGCCAACTCAAGCGGCAACGTGCGCGTCTACGTGCGCAACTACACGCTCGGCATCGCTCCGGTGATCGTCGCCCGCGCGACCATCACCCCCCAACAGGGCAACGCGATCGAGAAATGGGTGCGCGTTTCCCTCACCAAACGCTCCCTCTTCGCCAACGGACTCGTCGCCAAAGACACCCTGACTTTCAGCGGCGGCAACGCTTCGGTCGATTCCTACGACTCCCGCCTCGGCGTCTACGACGCGCCCCTCGGCGCCGGCCTGACCAACAAATATGCCCGCGGCAGCGCCGGCAGCGGCTCGGTGGCGGTCAACAGCTTCAGCCTCAGCAACTCCGACATCTTCGGCTATGTGTCGATCGGCACGGCCGACTACTCCGGCCTCGATGTCGGGCCCAACGGCGTCGTTTCCGGCAACTTTGCCGCGGCCGCCGGCACGATCGATTACAGCCGTGTGACCACCGATTTCACCACCAACTTCGAAGATGCCGCAGCCCCCACCACGGCCGGTTACGGCATCGGCAACATCAACAGCGCCTTCACGTTGCCGCGCGCCTTGGATCTCCCAGCCGCCGACGGAGTTTTTTACTACGACGTTTCATCGATTTCGCTGAGTGGCCCCGCCTCCCGCGTGCTGGATATCTTCCCCGGGGCCGACGTGGTCATTCGCATCACCGGCGGTGGTGGCACCGGCGTGAGCGTGAGCGGCAACGCTTCGATCCGCGTCAACGCCGGCGCGTCACTCCAGCTTTACGCCCCCAATAACGTTTCCATCGCCGGCAACGGCATCGCCAATTCCAACGATCCGGCTTCCTTCCAGTTTTGGAGCACCAAGGTCGCGGGTTCCGGCGGCACGCAGAACGTCGACATTTCCGGCAACGGCCAGCTCAGCGCCGTCGTTTACGCCCCCAATGCCGAAGTGAGCATGAACGGCGGTGGCGCCAGCGGCAGCATCTACGGCGCGGTGGTCGCAAATTCCATCACCATCAACGGCGGCAGCGAGTTTCACTACGACGAGGCGCTGTCCGACATGACGGACGGCAATCCCTTCGGCATCGCCGGTTGGAATGAACTCACCACCTCGGCGGCGCGCAGCGCCTATTCGGGCTTCTTGAGCTTCTAAGCGAAGCCAAACACCCCGCAGGGGGGCCAACTCATACCCCCACCCCTCCCCAATGGACGTAGATCAAGTAGGTCCGTTTCGACTTATGTCGATTACTTAGCGCCATTTACGTAAAATCTTAGTTTGCCGGAAGACCCTGGGGTTTTTCACCTAATCACATGCGCCCACGACTCGACTCGCGCTGCCGGAAAAGCACTTCCCTCTGGGGGAAGGGTCGTCGCGCGTTCACAGTCCTCGAGGTGCTCATGGCCTCGAGCGTGCTGAGCATGGCGCTCTCGTCCGCCGTCATCGTGCTCCAATCCGGCTTTCGCAGTCTGGACACCGCGCGTCTGAGCACGGCGGCCTCGCAGATGATTCAGAGCGAAATGGAGCGCATCCGCCTGCTCAATTGGGACTCCGTCAGCGCGCTGCCGAGTTCTGAGGTCGTTGACATGTCCTCCATCCACTCGGCCGAGACAATCGAAGGCGACCGCATCACCCTCACCCGCACCGTCAGCAACGTGCCCGGCTTCGGCAACGAGATCAAAGAGATCTCCGTCACCGCCAACTGGAGCGCCATCGATGGCCACCCGGTGACCCGCGTCTTCCGCATGCGTTACGCCCGCAACGGTCTTTTCGACTACTACTACAACCATGCGCAAACCTAAGCAGCTCACCTCGACCGCGGGATTTACCCTCACCGAGCTCCTCGTGGCCTCGGGCGTTTCGGTTTTTGTCTTCGCCGGCATCATCAGCACCTTTCTGTTTCTGAGCCGCACAGGCGTCGGTCTCGGCCAATACAACGAGATGGAGGCGCAAGCCCGCACCACCTACCAGCTCTTTGGCGAGGATTGCCGCACCGCCACCGACGCCGACTGGACCGATGCCAGCACGCTCGTGCTCACCGTCGCCGGCCAACCGATCACCTACCAATTCGACACCTCCTCCCGCGAATTCATTCGTAGTGCCGCCGGCACCTCGCGGGTGATCGCCGACGAAATCACCGCGTTCTCTTTCCAGGCTTTTGACATCAACACCAACGCCTTGGATGTGGCCACCACGCCGACGGCGGTGGGCGGTCCGGCCAAGATGATTCAGGTCACCCTCGACCTGTCCCGTCAGGAAGTCACCACCACGCGGGCCACCCAACGCTTGATCTCCGCGCGCTTCGTGCTCCGCAACAAGAAGGTCAGTTGAACATGCCGTGCCTCCCGCCGCAGCGCCTGAGCTCCAGCCGGGACCCGCAACATGGCGGCATCCTGATCACCGCACTCATCTTCGTGGCGCTGATCGGAATCTCTCTGGTGAGCTACCTCACGTTGAGCCGCACGACCTCTGAGATTTCGCATCGGTCCATCTACTTCACCGCCGCCCACGACCTCGCCGAGACCGGGCTGGAGCACGGCCTCTGGGCCCTCAACCAGACCAATCAAGGCAGCGCCTCCGCCTGGGCCGGTTGGACGATCAACGGCAACACCGCCGTCCGCAAATTCACCGGCTTCGACTACGCCAACGACGTCACCGGCGTCGCCTACGTGATGGTGGAGAACCACACCAGCAACGCGCCCACCGTGATCGCTCGCGGCGTCGTGTCGGCCCCCAGTGGCTTCGCCACCGAGAAATGGCTGAAGATCACCACCGCTGCCCGCAGCGTCTTTGCCTACGGCCTGCTCGCCCGCAATAACATCACGATGAGCGGTGGTTCCTGGATGGACAGTTGGATCTCCGACCCCGACAACAACGACACCACCCCGGCCCAAACCTGGTCGACGGGCGTTTCCCGCCAGAATGCCCGCCTCGCCAGCGCCTCGGCCTCCACCCCGTCGATCAACATCGGCAGCGCCGACATTTACGGCACCGTTTCGGTGGGCGCCGCCACCGCCGCCGGTCTCGCGATGGACTGGGGCGGCCAAGTTGGCCCGAAGGGCATGCCCATCTCCGGCTCGTGGAACGTCGCCGCCGGCGCCCTCAGCACCGACTTTTCAGCCACCTTTGAAGAAGTCACCGTCCCCACCGGCGCCACCGTCACCGCCTCCTATCGTTTGCCGCGCAACCTCACCGTGGCGCCGTGGTATTTGGATGTCGAAACCATCGGCACCCCGGGAGCGACCACCATCCTGCAAATGGACCAGATGTTCCTCGACGGAGCGGCCGTTCTGAACATCGCCGGTGACGTTACGCTCATCTTCCCGCCCGATAGTATCACCACGCTGCGCGTCGAAGGTTCCGCACAAATCAAACTCCTGCCTGGCGCCACCCTTACGGTCTACACCCCCGGGGACATCTACATCGCCGGCGCCGGCGTGATCAATGGCAGCGCCCCCAAGAAGTTTCAGATCTGGAGCCCGCGCACGACCACCGGGCAAAGCATCTGGCTGGAAGGCAGCGCCGCCCTCTATGGCATCATTTACGCGCCCTACGCCAACCTGACCCTGCCCGGCAGCACCGACTTCGGTGGCTCCGCCGTGGTGAACAACGCGATCCTTTCGGGTAGCGGCGCCTACCATTTCGACGAGTCACTGCTCAACTACAGCGCCGGCGGTTCCCTGCGCATTTCCAACTACGACGAGGTGTCGGCCGCCGCCGACCGCGCGCCTTACCTGCCCTACTTGTCGTTCTAAACGACCGCAGCGTCGGCGAATAACTTGGTTCCGGGGCCGATAAGCCGGATTCTGTTCCACGCCCGAGGGCGTTTTGATCGTCATTTATCTCAGAACCCTCCGTCACCAGAGGGTCCTGTCCGCCGAAGCTTGCCGCCGAGGCGGCGAGCGTCGGTGGATGCGACATACCCGCGACTGAAGACCGGGCCGGTCAGTCGCCTATTTTGCCTTGCACCGGACGGGGTTTATCGTGCCGCCCGCATCGCTGCGAAACGCGGTGGGCTCTTACCCCACCTTTTCACCCTTACCCGACGGCGAACCGACGGGCGGTCTGTTCTCTGTGACACTGGCCGTCGACGTGCCTTGACGCACGCCTCCCGTGCTTGCGGTGAAGCTCGCACGGCATCCTGCCCTGTGGTGTCCGGACTTTCCTCTCCGGGAGTTGTCTTATCGGGCGCAGCGGTGAACTGCGCCTTGGGATGTAAAGAACCCCGGAGCGACGATCTGGCCCCGGAACCAAGCCGAGCACGTTCGCCACTCCGCGAGTCCGATGCAAGCCGCGCGTTGGCCCCAGATCAGGCCGATTCGAACCAGACGATGCGCCCGCACTGGTCACACTTCGCGAGCTCCTCGCCTTTGCGCGCCAGCGAATCGACTTCGCCCGAAACCTTCAGGTGGCAACCGCCGCACTTGCCGCCATTGATCGCCACGCACACCGGAAACTGACGCTCGGCGATGCGATCAAACTCGCGCTGCGTGCGCTCGTCCAAGGGCTCCCGTGCCGCCGCCACCGCGAGCTCCACTTCGGCCAGTTCGGCCTTCAGGCTGGCTTCGCGCTGCGCGAGCGTGGCGAGCTTGTCCTCGTGGCCGGAAATGTTCTGCTTCAGCTCCGCCTCCGCCGCCGCAAAGCGCTCCTTCGCCGCGTCGATCGCATACATGATCTCCAACTCGTCGCCTTCCAGGCCACTGATCTTGGCCTCCATCGATTCGATCTCATGCCCGAGGGCCTGATACTCGTCGTTCTTCTTCACCAGCGACTGCTGCGTCTTGTATTTGGCCAACTTGTCCTCGGCCGCGCCGATCTCGGTCTCGAGCAACTTCTTTTTCGCCTCCAGGTCCCGCCATTCCCCCTTGGCCGTTTCAATGGCGGCCTGCTCCGCGTCGATCTTCGCCTGCACCCGCGCCACGTCTCCCGGCACCGCCCCGATTTGCTGGACCAAGCCACGGCGAGCTTGTTCGCGATCTTGCAGGACGAGGAGAGGTTCGATGGCCGGATGTCGCATGAAGGAAAATGAGGAGAAGCCGTGAGATGGAAAGCTGCTGGCCGGTGGATCAGTTTGGGATTTGGGATTTCACCAATTGGGATTTCGCGCGTCGCGCGCTCTAGATGTAATACATTTCGTCGGTGCTGCGATTGACCATCTGGTCGAGCGTGCAGGCCCGGCACTTGGCCTCGAGCGTGTCGCGCACCTCCCGCCACACCCCATCCACCTGCGCGCCACTGAAGCCTTCACCGGAGGCATTGAGCTCCAGCACCTCGCCCTCGATCAAGCGCACGATGTCATAAAGCGTCACGGACTCCGGTGCCCGGGCCAGCGCATAGCCGCCCTGCTTGCCGCGCTTGCTGATGATCAGGCCGCCGTTGCGGAGCTCGCTGAGAATTTGGACGAGGTAATTGGCCGGCACCGCCTCGGCCTTCGCCAAGTCCTCAATATGGGCCAACTCGTCTGTGCCAAAGGTTCGCGCCATCTGCGCCAGCACCCGACACGCGTAGTCTACTTTGACCGATAGCTTCACTGGAACGCGGACGCTACCGCCCAATCTTTAGTCGGCAACCTAAAATACCGCAAAACATGCCATTCACCTGCACCTGGCCGACAAAATTTCGGTTGTGAGACCCCACAATTTCCGCTGCGATTTTACCTTTGATTCTCGTCCCATTCCCTCATCTGCATGTCCGACCCTACTGACCCGGTTCCTCCTCCCGAAAATCCCGCTATTTCAGGCACCTACGACGCCTCCAAACTCGGCAAGCTCGAGGGCCTGGAAGCCGTCCGCAAAAAGCCGGGCATGTATATCGGTGGCACCGATGAGCGGGCGCTCCATCACTGCGTTTCGGAGGTGCTCGACAACTCCGTCGATGAACACCTCGCCGGCCACTGCAAAAAGATCGACGTCGCCATCCATGTCGACGGTTCGATCTCCATTCGCGACGACGGCCGTGGCATCCCGGTCGACATCCATCCGCAATACGGCATCCCCGGCGTCGAGATGGTGCTCACCACTCTGCACTCCGGCGGCAAATACGGCCAGGGCGGCTACAAGTTCTCCGGCGGCACCCACGGCGTCGGCGCCAAGTGCGTGAACGCCGTCTCCGAGTGGTTCGAGGTCGAGGTCTCCCGCAACGGCCAGGTGCACCACATGAAGTTCGAGCGCGGCAAGACCGTGAAGCCCCTCAACGTCATCGGCAAAGCCCGCAGCACCGGCACCTACATCACCTTCAAGCCCGACCCCGAGATCTTCAAGGAGACCACCACCTTCGTCGGCGACCGCATCGCCCAGCGTCTCCGCGAGTTGGCCTTCCTCAACAGCGGCCTCGAGATCACCTTCGTCGACGAGCGCCCCGCCACGCCGAAGCCGGTCCACTTCCTTTACAAGGACGGCGTGAAGGAGTTCGTCCGCCAGCTCAACGAGGGCAAACAGGTCCTTCACCCCGACCCGGTCCGCATCGCCAAGCAGGTTGAGCTGCTCATCGACGAGAAGCCCAACGAGATCCACCTCGAAGTCGTCCTCCAATACAACGACTCCTTCAACGACCAGGTGCTCTGTTACACCAACACCGTCCACAACCCCGACGGCGGCACCCACCTCTCCGGTTTCCGTTCCTCGCTGACCCGCGCGATCAACCAGTTCTCCCGCGCCAACAAGCTGCTCAAGGACAAGGACCCGCAGATCACCGGCGACGACGTGCGCGAGGGCCTCGCCGCGGTCGTTTCGATCAAGCACTCCGACCCCAAGTTCGAGTCGCAGACCAAGGTCAAACTCCTCTCCCCCGAGGTCGAGTCCACCGTCGGCTCCGCCTCCTACGAGGGGCTCATGCAGTATTTCGAGACCAATCCCAACGTCGCCAAGCGCCTCGTCGACAAAGCCCTCAACGCCGCCCGCGCCCGTGAGGCCGCCCGCAAGGCCCGCGAGACGATCCGCAAGGGCGCCCTCTCCTCCGGGGGCTTGCCCGGCAAACTCGCCGACTGCTCCGAGCGCGACCCGTCCGTCGCCGAGCTCTACATCGTCGAGGGCGACTCCGCCGGCGGCTCCGCCAAGCAGGGCCGCGACCGTCGTTACCAGGCCATCCTCCCGCTGCGCGGCAAACTCATCAATTCCGAGAAGGCCCGCCTCGACAAGGTGCTCTCCAACGAGGAAATCCGCACCCTCATCACCGCCATCGGCACCGGCATCGGCCACGCCGACGACGCCGGCGGCTTCAACGTCGATAAGGCCCGTTACCACCGCATCATCGTGATGACGGACGCCGACGTCGACGGCTCCCATATCCGCACCCTGTTGCTCACCTTCCTCTACCGCCAGATGAAGGGGCTCATCGAACGCGGTTACGTCTACATCGCCCAGCCGCCGCTCTACAAAATCAAGCGCAAGCGCCGCGAGCAATACGTCGACAACGACGAACAGCTCAACCGCATCCTGCTCGAGCTCGGTTCGGAGGACGTCACCCTCACCCGCATCAAGGACAACCACCTCTTCGCCGCCGAGCAGATCGACCGCATCGTCGAAAACCTCGCCGCCCTCGAAAAGCTCGGCACCGGCGTCACCCGTTACGGCGCCTCCCTCAACGAGTATCTGGATTGCCAGAACCCCGAAACCCTCGCCCTGCCGCGCTACATCGCCCGCATCCGCGAAGGCAACAAGGAGAGCCACGAGTTCCTCCGCGACGAAATCGCCCGCGCCGAGTTCAACCGCAACATGGGCCTCGACGCCGACCTTGAGGAAGAGCCCCTCGGCGCCGAAGGCGAGACCGAGCCTGGTCCGGTCTCCGCCCATATCACCGCCACCGGCCTCTCCGGCAAGGATGGCGCCCTCACTCGCCGCATCACCCTGCACGAGATCTTCGAGTCCACCGAGATGACGAAGCTCCTCCAGGCTATCCGCGCCTCCGGCCTCGAGATCAACCGCTTCTCGCCCACCGAGGAGCCGCGTTACCTCGTCACCGAAAACGCCGGTCAAAAGAACGAGACCGTCGCCGAACTTCACGCCCCGCTCGAGGTGCTCAACCACATCCGCCTCCTCGGCCGCAAGGGCCTCTCCATCCAGCGTTACAAGGGTCTCGGGGAAATGAATCCCAAGCAGCTCTTCGAGACGACGATGGACCCCGACAAGCGCCGCCTGCTCAAGGTGAACATCGCCGACGCCGCCAAGGCCGACGCCCTCTTCACCCTGCTGATGGGCGACGAAGTCCCGCCGCGCCGCCAATTCATCGAAGACAACGCCCTCAACGTCTCCTACCTCGACGTTTGAGCAACACCCAACCCCTTTCGCACCCTTTGCGCCTCACCGCGTCTTCGCGCTAGCCAAACATGTTCACGCAGAACGAAAAACTCACCACGGCCAACATCACCGACATCATGCAGACGGCCTACATCGATTATTCGATGTCGGTCATTGTGGCCCGCGCCCTGCCCGATGCCCGCGACGGCCTCAAGCCCGTCCAACGCCGCATCCTCTACGCCATGCTGCGCGAGGGTCTGCTCCACAACCGCGCCTTCGACAAGTGCGCCGGTGTCGTCGGTGAAGTGCTCAAAAACTACCACCCGCACGGCGACTCCTCCGTCTACGACACGCTCGTCCGCATGGCCCAGAACTGGGTCATGCGCTACCCGCTGATCGATCCGCAG
Organism: Actomonas spartinae; assembly: GCF_051209155.1. NCBI lineage: Bacteria > Pseudomonadati > Verrucomicrobiota > Opitutia > Opitutales > Opitutaceae > Actomonas > Actomonas spartinae. The sequence goes on along the minus strand of NZ_JBPJGB010000002.1, from coordinate 659,800 downwards.
GGTAACTTCGGTTCCGTCGACGGCGACCCACCCGCCGCCTACCGTTACACCGAGTCGCGCCTCACCGCCCTCGCCGAGACCCTGCTTTCCGACATCGAGGAAGAGACCGTCGACTTCGCGCCCAACTACAAGGAGTCGACCACCGAGCCGACCGTGCTCCCGTCCGCCCTGCCGCATCTGTTGATGAACGGCTCGACCGGCATCGCGGTGGGCATGGCGACCAACATCCCGCCGCACAACCTCGACGAACTCATCGCCGCCACCTGCGCGATCATCGACCGCCCCGACATCACCCTCGAGGAGGTCTGCCAATTCATCAAGGGCCCCGACTTTCCCACCGGCGGCGTCATCGTTGGCACCGCCGGCATCGATTCCTATCTGCGCACCGGCAAGGGCATCGTGCGCATGCGCGGCAAGGCCCACACCGAGGAGATGAAGACCGGCGGCGAGCAGATCGTCATCACCGAGATCCCCTACAACGTCAACCGGGCCAACCTCGTCTCCAAAATCGCCGAGCTCGTCTCCGAGAAGACCGTCGAGGGCATCCGCGATCTCCGCGACGAGTCCGACGAAAACACCCGCATCGTCATCGAGCTCAAGCGCGGTGAACAGGCCGAGCCCATCCTCAACCAGCTCTACAAGAAGACCGCGCTCGAGTCCTCCTTCGGCGTCACCCTGCTCGCCCTCGATCAGAAGCGCCCGAAACAGATGAACATCCGCGAGCTGCTCGACTGCTACATCGAGCACCGCCGCGAGGTCATCACCCGCCGCACCCAATACCGCCTGCGCAAGGCCGAGGACCGCGCCCACATTCTTGAGGGCTACAAGATCGCCCTCGATAACCTCGACGACTTCGTCCGCATCATCCGGGCCTCCTCCAACCGCCAGGAGGCCAAGGAGAAGTTGATGGCCAAATACCCGCTCTCCGAGCGCCAGACCGACGCCATCCTCGAGCTCCGCCTCTATCAACTTACCGGTCTCGAGCGCGACAAGATCGAGGACGAATACGCCCAGCTCCTGCGCCTCATCGAAGAACTGCGCGGCATCCTCGAATCCGAACGCCGCCTGCTCGATGTCATCAAGGAAGAGCTCGTCGCCGCCGGCGGCAAATACGCCTCCGGTCGCAAGTCCGAGATCGTGCCCGACATGGGCGACTTCCGCATGGAGGATGTCATCCCCAACGAGGGCATGGTCATCACCATCTCCCACGCCGGCTTCATCAAGCGCACCCGCGTCGCCGAATACCGCTCCCAGAAGCGCGGTGGCAAGGGTATCATCGGCACGGATACGTATACCGACGATTTCGTGGAGCACCTCTTCACCGCGCAAACCCACGACTACATCCTCTTCATCACCAGCCACGGCCAGTGCCTCGCCCGCAAGGTCTACCAGATCCCCGAAGGCACCCGCACCTCCAAGGGCAAATCGGTCAAATCCTTCCTCTCGCTCGACGAAGGCGAAAAGGTCGCCGCCATGCTCACCACGCCGGACTTCGACGAGAACCACTACCTCGTCATGGCCACGCGCGAGGGGCAGATCAAAAAGACCGCCCTCGCGGCCTACACCAACTCCACCCGCGATGCCGGCATCATCGGCATCAACCTGGCCGAGAACGACACCGTCATCGGCTGCGTGCTGACCAACGGCAACGACGAGATCATCCTCGTTTCCCACCTCGGTCTCGCCGTGCGGTTCCGCGAGCAGAACGACGAGGGTGAGAACCTCTTCCGTCCCACCGGCCGCGCCACCGGCGGCGTCACCGGCATGCGTTTCAAGAAGAAGGGCGACTACCTCCAGGCCATCGAAGTGGTCGACCACGAGAAGAAGTTCCTCGTCGCCAGCCAGGCCGGTCTCGGCGTGCGCACTCGCTTCGAGGACTACCGCCTCATCAACCGCGGCGGTTCCGGCGTCACGGCGCAGGATCTGCCCAAGGACGGCTCCGTCACCCTCGTGGGCGCGCTCGGCGTGAAGGACACCGACGAGATCATGCTCCTCACCTCCAAGGGCCAGAGCGTGCGTTGCCCGGTCGACACCATCCGCGAAACCAACCGCGGCGCGAAGGGCGTGAAGCTTCTCACCCTCGCCGAAGGCGACACCCTGCTCTCCATCGCCAAGGTGGTGGAATCCGAGGAAGAACTCGAAGCCGCCGAGGCCGCCGAAGGTTCGACCGAGCCATCTGCCGCGGAAGGCGAAAGCCCCGCGTCCGACACTCCGGTCGACGGCGAAACCGAATCGTAAGCGCAAAGTAGGCCGCCCGCTCGCGGGCGCTACCTTGCCCCTCCGCCCCCGCACAAAATCAACCGCCCCGCAACGGCGCGGTTGACTCCGCGCGGGCAATCCAGCCTCGTTGTCGCTCCTCCCTTTTCAAAGCAGTGCACCACCTCCCTGAACCAGAAGAAGCCGACCCCCTGTCTCCGCCGCCGAACCTGCGGTAGCCGGGTGTCCTTTGTTCAGGTCCCATGGCGAAGCGGGTTCGGTCGAAGCCACCCGTCCCCTCTCAAATCCATCTCGCCATGGCAGTTCGACTCACCGATCTCCTCGATCCTGCTCGCCTCGATTTGAACGTGCGCAGCGCGCGTCGCACGACCGCGCTCGCCCAGGTTGCCAGCTTGCTTGAGCCGCATCCCGCCATGCGCAACTACAAGGGCTTCTACAAGGACCTGCTGGCGCGCGAACGTCTCGACACGACTTGTTTGGGCAATGCCATCGCGCTGCCCCACGCCCGCACCGATCACGTGGGCGAAACCGTTATGGCCATCGGCCGCAGCGAACGCGGCGTCTACTTCGAGAAGGCCGATGACCACGTGAAACTCCTCTTCGTGCTCGCCACTCCCAAACACGATCCCGGCGCCTACCTCACGCTCGTCAGCCGGCTCTGCAAACTCTTCAAGGTTGCTTCATTGCGCACCAACCTGCTCGAGGCCGAGACGCCCGAGGCCTTCATCACCGCCCTCACCGAAGCCGACGCGAAGCTGTAGGGCCGCGTCAACGTGCCGCCCAATTTCAGCATTCCAGCTTTTCCGCATTTCAGCTTTTCCTTGTTCCCGTGATCTCCTCCTTCGTCTTCAGCGATGGTAAAGTCGTCGGCACCGACCTCGAACTCGATGCCCTTCGCCTGGTGCGTTCCGACAAGGGGCTTTTCATGTGGGTCGACTTGAGTGATCCCAAACCGGAGGAGATCAAAGACGTCCTCGAAACGCTCTTCGCCTTTCACCCTCTGGCCATCGAGGACTGCGTGACGCCCACCGACGTGCCGAAGGTCGAGGACTACGACGACTACCTCTTCCTCGTGATGCATGCGGTCGACTTCACCCGCACGGAGAAGTTCAATACCACCGAGCTCGACATGTTTCTCGGCCGCAACTTCGTCGTCACCTTCCGGCGCGCCGAACTCAAGGCCGTCGATGGCGTGCTCGACCGCTGCCGCCGCGCCACCGGAATCTTTGCCAAAGCCCCCGACCGCATCGCCCACTACGTCCTCGACGCCATCATCGATCTCTACCAACCCGTGGCCGACGAATTCCGCGAGGAGCTCGAAGACATCGAGGGTGAACTGTTGTCGCCCGAGCAGAAGGATCTCATCCCCACCCTGCTGGAAACCCGTGAGGAGCTCTCGCACCTGCGCCGCATCATCGCCCCGCAGCGCGACGTGATCAACCGCCTCGCCCTTGGAGAATATGACCTCATCCGTCCGGTCATGCTGCCTTACTTCCGCGACCTGCGGGACAACCTCGTGCGCATCAACGAACGCGCCATCACCTTCTCCGACCAGTTGCTCATCGTCTTCGACCTCTTCCTGTCGAAGTCCGGCTTCCAGGCCAACGAAGGCATCAAGGTCCTCACCGCGCTCACCGCCATCACCCTGCCCGCCATGGTCATCGGCACGTGGTTCGGCATGAACTTCCGCAACATGCCCGGGCTGCACACCCAGTTCGGCTATCCCCTCGTCCTCCTCGCCACCCTCGCCATCTCCGCCGGCATGTGGTGGTGGTGCAAAAAACGGCGCTGGATCTAAGCGCGGCTCCGCCGCGCAAATCCCAAAATTCAAATCACCAAATCCCAACCTGTCGTGCCAGATCCTGCCCGTTCCAGTGCGTAGGCGGTAGCCGAAGCCATTCGTGTCCATTCGTGGTTAAAATAACATTCTGCCCCTCCGCTCGCTAGCCCATCCGCCGACCCTGCCATGGTCACTTCCCTCGTCTATCGCCACAACCGCCTCGCCGTGGAGAATCCGCCCACGAGCTCGCTGGCGGCGCTGCGCGAGGAGCCGGGGGTCATGATGTGGATCGACATGGTCAATCCGGCCGAGAAGCACGTGAAGCGCATCATGGAGGAGCTGCTTCACCTGCACCCGCTCGTCATCGAGGACTGCGCGTCGGACAACCCCTTTCCCAAACTCGAAGCCTACGAGGACTACCTGCATCTCGTGATGCACGCGGTCGACTATTCCAAGACCGACAAGTTCACCACCACCGAACTCGACCTTATCCTCGGTAAGAACTTTCTGGTGACCTTTCACCGGCAACCCCTGCGCCCGGTCCAGGCCGCCATCGACAAGTTTGTCCGCACGCCCAACCGCCTCGTCCGCGGACCCGACCGTTTCGCCCACACCATCCTCGACTACATGGTCGATGCCTATCAGCCCGCGCTCGCCGAGCTGCGCCAGGAGCTGGAGGACATCGAGTGGGACGCCCTGCACGAAGGCACGCCCGAGGATCTTTTCCCTCGCGTGCTCGCCCTGCGCAAGGAGCTCGCCCAACTCCGCCAGATCGTCCGCCCGCAACGCCAGACCGTGCACGAGCTTTGGCAGGGCAAAGCGAAGTTCATCCGGAAGGTCATCGTGCCCTACCTGCGCGACCTGGAGGAGGAAATGCAGCGCATCGAGCAACAGGCCACCACCTGGGCCGACCAACTTATCCTCTCCTTTCGCGTCTTCCTCAACCGCTCCAGCCACGAGGCTTCGGAAGGTATTCGCGTGCTCACGTCGCTCACCGCCTTGTCCATTCCGCCCCTGCTCATCGGCGGTTGGTTCGGCATGAACTTCGAACACATGGATGTTCTCAGCGGCGGTTGGGCCTACCCCATCACCTTTGGCGTCACCGCCCTCGCCACCGCCGGCATGGCCACCCTCATGCGCAAACGCGGCTGGCTGTAGTGCCGCCTCCAGGCATGGCCGGCCCGCATCGGTTCACCGCCACGCTCTTCAAATATCCCGGCAAGGGCGGCTGGCATTTTGTGGCCGTGCCACCGGAACATTGCCCGCCGGAGGTCGGCGACTGGGGTCGCACTCCGGCGAACGCCACCTTCGACGGTAAAGCTCACCACACCTCAGTCTGGCGCGGAAAAGACGGCCGCACCCTTCTGGCCGGTGCCCAGTGCCCTGCGCCGCGGGAAAACCGCGGGAGACTCGATCGAGATCACCCTGAGCTATTCGGGGCGCCTTCGTCCCTGACGAGGCCACTCAACCATCTTCGGCAAACCACGCATCGGCGAATTTTCCGGATTTCCCGAAAACAGGGTTCATTTTCCCGGATCAATTCACGGGAGGCATGGCATGATACATGAGGCACAACTCTGCGCTCCTTCTTCAGTTCCAACCCTCCCGTGATATGATGACCTCCCTCTTCCGCACTCCGCATTTCCTCCTCCTGGCCCTCGCCGTCGCCTGTTTGGGCGCCGTGCCGATTCAGGCCAAGGAGCTCTATTGGGTCTTTATCGAAGAGACCCGAATCGAACCACCCGAGGACAGTTTGCTCAGGCCCTACTTCCAGACGGTGTTTGTTCGATTCAGCAACATCATGCGCACCAGCTTCGACAACACCAACGGGAACACCAAAGAAGCGTATCGGTTCTTTCGTGACGCGCCTGACCGCGACACCTCGGATTTTCACCTCTCCGTGGAGAACCCGAAACTGCGCTGCTCATCGAGGGAGTTCCGCACCCTCCAAGAGGCGGTGGATTTCGTAAAGAAGTTCCGCTACGTGAAACTGACGGCGCGCAACGGCGAGAACCGCTCGGCCGTCGAAGATGGCCGCTACGCCATCGTCGAAGGCCTCGGCCAACGCAGCTACTTCAGCCACAATTCCGATTCCCGGGAGATCGACCTCGCCAGCAAACTCTAGGAGCTGCTCTCCTGGATCCGCGCCGCCTCGACCTCGAGGCGGTCGACGAGCTCCGCCATCTGGTCGATCACCGCTTGGATGGTAGCCGGATCTGCCAGGTCGACGCCGGCCTTGCGCAGCTGCTCCATCGGGTGGTCGTTGCCGCCGCTGCGCAGCAGCTCGAGGTAGCGCGCCGTGGCCGCCTCGCGCTCGGCGTCGCTGCCGGTGGTCATGGCCTTGTAGACCTGGGCCGAGGACGCGAAGCAGGTCGCGTATTGATAGACGTAATACGGCGAGTTGAAGAAATGCGGAATCCGCGACCAGGTGTAGCGGTAGAGCTCATCCTGCGCGACCGCGTCACCGTAGTAATCTCCCAACAGGCCCATGTAGATCTCGGACAAGGTATCCGGCGTGATCGGCTGCCCCTGCTCCACCCGCTGATGCGCCTGCCACTCGTAGTCCGCAAAGAGCACCTGCGTGTAGAAGGTGCCGACAATGTCGTCGATGGCCTGCTGCAACAAAAGGAAGCGCTCTTTCGGGTCATCGGTGCGGCTCAGCAGCAGCTCCAGCAGAAAGCGTTCGTTGGTGGTCGAGGCGACCTCGGCCACAAAGATCGTGTAGCTGGCGGTGGCGAAGGGCTGCGTCTCGTAGGACAACAACGTGTGCAGCGCGTGGCCGGCCTCATGCGCAAAGGTGAACACCGCATCAAGCGTGTCGTTGTAGTTCATCAGCATGTAGGTGCCTACTCCATACACGCCCGCGTTGTAGGCGCCGCTGCGTTTGCCTTCGTTCTCGTAGACGTCGAGCCAGCGGCCGTTGAGCAGTTCCGCCATCTTGGCCTGGTAATCGTCGCCCAGGGGCGCCACCGACTCGAGCACCGTCGCCTTCACATCGTCGTAGGCGTAGGTGCGATCATCTTCCAGGAGCGGCAGCGAACCGTCGTAGAGATGGTAGCTGTCCAACCCCAGCATCCTGGCGCGAATCTTCATGTAGCGCCGCACGGGCTCGGTGCCCGCCCGGACGGTTTTCACCAGGGTCTCGTAAACCTCGACCGGAACGTTGTTGCCATCAAGCGCCGCCTCCAAGGTCGACGCGTAGCCGCGCGCTTGCGCGCCAAACCAGTCGCGCTGCAACGTCGCGTTGTAGATGGCCGCGTAAGTGTTCTTGTTCGCGGCGTAGGTTTCGTAGTGCCCTTCGAAGGCGGCCTTCCGATCCGCCTGCTCCCGGGCCGTATTGAGGATGCGGGAGTAACCGCCGTAAGAAAGCGTCACCTCCTCGCCGGTGCTCAGCGTGATTTTGGGAAAGTCGATGTCCGAGGTGCTCAGCTCCTGATAGATCGAGCGCGGCGTGCCGGAGAACTGTGATGAAAACGACAGCAGGCGCTCGCCGTCGGCATCGAGCGTGTGTTCGGCCTGCCGGAAGGCTTCCTCGATCGGGAAACGGTAGGGCGCCAGGCGCGGGTCGGCGTTCAACCATTCCGCGACCTTGCCGTAACCCACCTCAAGCAATTCCGGCGTAAACCAGGAGGTCGCCGTGCCCAACTTCGCGAACAGTGCGTTCACCCGTTGGAACTTGCCCGAGATGTCGGTGTTGCGCATGTCCACATCGCGCTGCAATTGCGGGTAGCGGTAGAGCTTGTATTGGAGGCGGCCGATTTCGTCGCCCAGCTCGTAGGCATGAACCAAGGCCCCCGCGCCGTCGCCGAGCGTGCCCTTGAGGGCGGCATAGGCGTCGATGTGCGCCGCCAACGTGTCCATGTCGGCCTCCCACGCCGCCCAATTTGGGTAGATCGGGGAAAAGTCCCACTTGTAGTCCTCCGCGATCTCGTCGCGGTTCATTGTGTCGGGTTTGGCCATGAGGAGGGAACTGAGGCTGAGGCAGCAAATCAGCCCGACCACACCCCGTGCGGCCGAGCCCGGTTGAAACAAAACGATACGTCGCATGCCTCAACAGCGAACACCGTGCCGGTGTCGGCAAGCTCCGACACGATTTTAACCGGTGCGAACGGCTTTTCCCGGTCATCGTGGTCGGTTGCGCCGAGGTTCCCCGCCGGCGATTTGTCGGTCGCCGCTTGCACTTACGCGAGCGGCGACCATCCGTCCTCCATGGCAGTTGTCTCCGCCCTGGTGCTCGATTTTGATGGTCTGATTCTCGATACGGAAACTCCGTTGATCGACGCATGGGCCGCCGTGCACGACGAACACGGCAACACTTTCGACCGGGCCCGTGGCGAAGGGATCATCGGCCACGTCGGCATAGCCTTCGATCCGTGGCAAGGCCTGCCGGCCGACTTGGATCGGACCAATCTGGAGGACCGTTTCTTCACCCACAAAGAACAGATCATTGCCGGTCAGCCCATCCTGCCCGGCGTGCGCGAGCTGCTCGACCACGCCCGCGCTCAAGGCATCGTTTTGGCCGTCGCCTCCAACTCCTCGCACGCCCACGTCGACAAACACCTCCGTCGCATCGGCCTATTCAACCATTTTGATGCCATCGTCTGCCGCGAGGACGTGGCCCGCGGCAAACCCGCCCCCGATCTCTACCATGAGGCGTGTCGCCGCCTGCAGGTCACACCGACCCGGGCGGTCGCCTTTGAGGACTCCGTGCCCGGCCATCAGGCCGCCCATGCCGCCGGTATGCGCGTTGTGGTCATCCCCAATCCCTGCACCACCGAGCACACCTTCGCCCACGCCACGCGCCAACTTCGCTCGCTGGCCGATGTCGCCCCCGGCGAACTCCTCGCCTCACTCTGACCGGATTCAGCTTTTCAGCTTTTCCGCTTTCAGCGTTTCTAGAGGTCCGTGCCTCCCCCTCGCTTCAACGTTCTCGGTGTCGGCGTTCACGCGCTGACCCTGGATCTGGCCACGCGCACCATCCTCGATGCCGCGCGCCAACCGCACTCGGGCTACGTCTGCGTCACTGGCGTGCACGGCGTGATCGAGGCCCAGGACGACCCGCAACTGCAAGAGATCTACAAACGCGCTTTCCTCGTCACCCCCGATGGCATGCCCCTCGTTTGGCTCGGCCCACCGGGCACCGAACGCGTTTACGGCCCCGACTTGATGCTCGCGGTTTGCGACGCCGGTCGCGCATGCGGGTTACGCCACTACTTTTACGGCGGCGCCCCCGGGGTCGCCGAAGAGCTGCGCGACGCCCTCATCGCCCGCTTCCCCGGTCTCGACGTGGTGGGAACCTTCACGCCGCCGTATCGACCGCTCAATGACGTCGAGGTTGCCACGCTGCAATCCGACATCGCTCGCACTCAGCCACACATCATGTGGGTCGGCCTGAGCACCCCGAAGCAGGAACACTTCATGGCCACGCACGCCGCCGACCTCGACACCGGTCTGCTCATCGGCGTCGGCGCGGCCTTCGATTTCCACACCGGCCGCGTGTCCCAGGCACCGCGCTGGATGCAACGCTGCGGCCTGGAGTGGTTTTATCGCCTCTGCGCCGAACCCCGCCGCCTCGGCCCCCGCTACCTGCGCAACAATCCGCGCTTTGTTTGGCTGTGGTTGCGGTCCATATTCAGTCGTCGCTGATCGGCCCCGGCAACGCCTGCGCCAAACGTTTCTCCACCGAGCGCCGAATGCCCGGCGACAGGGCTTTCAGGTAAGCCGGTCTCACCAGCAGCCGCACCTCACCGCTCAGGTCCGGATACTTCTCGAGCATCCGCAGGATGAAATTGATCGCAAACCAGCGCAGCGACGGCCGCCGGCTCACATCCTCCCACCACGCCACCGCGAGGTTGAACAGCGTGCCTTCCTCTTCATCGCCCAGCTCAAGGCGCAGCAGGATTTTCAACAACTCCCGTTGGTGCCCCTCCGGCCGATCCGGCACCGCCGCCAGCATCGCGCCGATGGCCGGCCGCACGCGGCGATCGTTGTCCTCCATCCGCGTCTCGACCAGCCAGGCCGCGCGCCACGCGTAAGGTTGGCGATCCGTCGTCGCGAGCTTCAGCGCTTCGCCAAAAGCCCGCTGGTGCTCCGCCATGAAGGCGATCATGTCCTCCTTGTAACCTTCCACCATCACCCGCTCGAAGTCGGTCCGCGGTTCGGCTCCTCGCGGTATCTTCATCGCCTCCCTTTCACCTGTGCGTCGTTCAGCATTTCAGCATTTCAGCGTTTTTAAAAGAGGTCCCCCTGCGTCATCGCCTCGCGCTTTTCGGGATCCAACGTGCTCATCTGCAGCAACCACCCCAGCGACTGCGCGGCGACCTCGGGCTCCATCGCCAGCCGGCGTAGCAGCAACGCACCCGCCAACGCGTCGTAGAGCGCCGCGTGATAGCGCCGCCGCCCCGCCGGACACAGCTCCAGCGCCACGCGATCCAACTCATTCTGCAAGCCCATCCGGCCCACCAGATCTTCCAGCCGGGCCGATTCCAGCCCCAGAAACAACTGTGGGTAAAGTCGCCCCGTATCGATCCACGGCCCCCACTCCGTCGACGTCTCATCCGGCCGCACCCAGTCCGGCGCCACCCGCGTATACGGCCATACGCTTTTCAACATCGTGTTCTCCGCATTCGCAAAATGCGCCGCCAGCGGCCCGCTTTCCCGCAGCGCCGCAAAACGCTCAAACTCCTCACCAAACACCGCCTCGCCCGCGACTGCTTCGGCCGCGATGCCATGCACGGCCACATCCTCCGGCCGCACTCGTCCCGTCGCCTGGCACAGCCGCGTCGCCGTATCCACAATTTCCCCACTCCGCAGGGTCACCACGCCGTATTCCAGGATCCCGCATGTGGCGCCGCCCTCGAAATCAATGAAGTGAATCGTCTGCCGCACCCAGGACATGTTCCTCGACGACAACCTGCTCCCCCCACCGGCACAAGCCTGCGCCGCACGTCTAACCCTGAAACAACGACTGCGCCCCATCGACGAACAGCTCCGTGCCCGTCGTGTGACTCGACGCGTCCGACGCCAGAAACCACACCGCCTGCGCGACCTGACCCGCCGTGCCCGGCTCCTTGCCCGTCAGCGGCACCGCCCCTTCGGGGAACACCACCGGCCGTCCCAGCCGCTCCGTCTCCCGTCGTTCCGTCTCCTCCTCCAACCGCGAATGCACCGCCCCGGGACACACCGTGTTGACCCGGATCCCGTCCGGCGCGAGTTCCACCGCCAACAACCGCGCGATCGCCAGCTGCCCGGCCTTGGACGCCGCGTAGGCCGTCGCCCCGGCGTTGCTGAACATGCGGGTGCCGTTCACCGAGGCGGTGAAGATAATCGATCCACCGCCACTGCGCCGCAACAACGGCACCGCTGCCTTCGCGGTCCGAAACGAGCCCGTGAGGTTGATGTCCACCGTCCGCCCAAACTCGGCCTCCGTCAGACTGTCGATCCCCGCCCACACGCCGTTCACGCCGGCGTTGGCCACCACAATATCGAGACGGCCCCAGCGGTCCTCGATCGCCGCCACCGCCTGCTCCAGCGAGGTCAATTGCGTGACGTCGCCGCGCCAAGCCATCGCTGGGCCCGTTACCCCCGCCGGCCCGTTGATCTCCTCCACCGTCCGGGTCAACTCCGCCGCTTTGCGGTCGAACAACGCCACCCGGGCCCCGGCATGGGCCAGCAGCTTCGCCACCGACCGACCGATGCCAGTCGCCGCCCCCGTGACCAGAGCAACGCGGCCCGCCAGGGATCCTTCAGGAATTCGCATGACCGCTGCGTATCACAGCGGCATCGCACCGCCTAGCCCGACGTGATCACGCCCGAAACTTTCATGGCTTTCACGCGCGTCGGTCGTCCCGTCAGCCCTGCAACAAGGACTGCGCGCCGTCGATGAAGAGCTCCGTGCCGGTCGTATGGCTTGATGCATCCGACGCCAGAAACCACACCGCCTCCGCCACCTGTCCGGCCGTGCCGGGCTCCTGCCCGGTGAGCGGGATCTTGCCCTCCGGGAATTCCACCGGCCGCCGCAGCGCCGCCAAGTCCCGGCGTTCCGTGTTGTCGTCGATCTCCGAGTGAATCGCCCCCGGGCAAATCGAATTCACCCGGATGCCATCCGATGCCAACTCCACCGCCAACATACGCGCCATCGCCACCTGCCCGGCCTTCGACGCCGCGTAGGCCGTCGCTCCGGTGTTGCTGAACATGCGGGTGCCATTCACCGAGGCGGTGATGATGACGGAGCCGCCACCCGATCGCCCCATCAAGGGCACCGCTGCCTTCAGCGTCTTGAAGGTGCCGGTCAGGTTGATGTCGACCGTCTTCGCAAAATCCTCCGCGCTGAGCTCATCGAGGCCCGTCCAGACTCCGTTCACCCCGGCGTTCGCAAAAAGGGTGTCGAGCCGCCCCCAACGATCGTCGATGGCTTCGACGGCCGACTCCATCGCCGCGGCATCCGTGATGTCGGCCACCACCACCATGCCTTCGCCGGCCGTGGCGACGCTGCCGTTGATTTCATCGGCCACCTCATCGAGCTGCGTTTGGGTTCGCCCCAACAGCGCGACCTTGGCCCCGGCATGGGCCAGGAGTTTGGCCGTGGCTCGGCCCAATCCGGAACCGGCACCCGTGACGAGGGCAACGCGGTCGTGAAGAGAGTCTTTGGGAATACGCATGCTAACGTAGGTCGCATCGTTCATGCCGTCATCCGCCGCGTGGTCTCAGCCCGGGAAAATCGCGCGATGACCAGAGGAATTGTCCCGCCGTGACCGGGCATCCTGCACGATCGCACGTCGTCGGGTCGGGCAATGTGCATCGAAGCCCGGGGCGCCACGTCCGGCCGCCGACAAAATGCCTGGTGTTTTCTCCTCGGTAGTCTCGCCTCCGGCGCCGGTTGACCGCCCCGTTGGACCATTTCCAGCAACCATGGCGCGCCATGCGCACCCGTTGGAACAACATCGTCGAACACCTCCGCTCCACGCTATGGTTTGTGCCCGCGGTTCTCGCCCTCGGTGCCGCCGTGCTGGCCGAGGGTTCCATCTGGATGGATGCCCATTTCCAATCGGCCCTCGCTCGGCTGCCGGTGCTTTATCCGGGTGGACTGGAGGGCGGACGTCAGGTGCTGACCACGCTGGCCGGCTCAATGGTGTCGCTCACCACGATCAGCTTTTCGGTGATGATGGTCGTGCTGACGCTGGCCTCCAATCAGTTCGGTCCGCGAGTGCTGCGCAACTTCACCGCCGATCGCTTCTACCAAATCGTGCTCGGTGTCTTCGTCGCCACCTTTGCCTTCTGCCTGCTGAGCCTCGGTCACCTTTCCTCCACCGACTCCCCTTCCGCCGCCGTCCCCCGACTCACCATCACGCTCGGCCTCGTCATGGCGCTGGGCAGCCTCGCGACCCTCATTGCCTTCATTCATCACGTCGCGCGCTCTGTGCAGGCCTCCCAAATTGTCCTGCGGGCTCACCAGGAAACCTGCCGCACGATTAGCCTGATGTATCCGGCCGAACTCGGTGCCGACGAGCCCGCTGAAAACGAAAACCCTGCCGATGCCAGGACCTACGCCGAGCGCGACCCAGACCACGTCATCGAGTCGGCCTGCGCCGGCTACATCCAAGCGATCAACCTGGAGGCCGTGCTCGACTTCGCCCGCACCCACGACCTCGTGATCGAACTGCCCGTCAAACCCGGCCACTTCATCGCCCAAGGCACCACCCTCGCGCGTCTCCATGGTCTGCCCCCGGAGTCCCTGCCAGACGAGGAACTCGATGCCACCGGTCGCAGCTGGATCATTCTCGGACCGGAACGCACCGGCGAACAGGACATCCAATACGGCGTCCGCCAACTCACCGAAATCGGCGTCCGTTGCCTCTCCCCCGGTATCAACGATCCGGTGACAGCAGTGGCCTGCATCGACTACCTGACGGAGAATTTTATCGCCCTCGCCCGCCGCGCCTTTCCGTCGCCCACCCGCTACGACGACGCCGACCAACTTCGCGCCGTGGTCCGCCGCGACGGTTTCGCCGAGATCGCCGATGCCGCCTTTGACAACCTGCGCCACTACGGCCGCGGGCACCCCGAAGTCATGCAACGCCTCGCCACGGCCGTCGCCACCGTCGCCCCGCATTTGCGACGTGCAGCCGACCGCGCCTGGGCGCAGCGCACCCTCGAATCGCTGCAGGCGGAGACGGAACACCTCGCCGCCGAACGCGACCGCGAAGCCTTTGCCAGCGCCTGCACCGCCACGGCCACCGCCCTCGGCTGATCCGCATCCTGCGATTATTTCGTGTATTTCGCCGGCTGCGTGGTTTCTAACACCAGCCGTGGAACCGGACCTCACGCCCTACCGCCCCTTCATCGCCGAACTCGCCCGCGCCAGCGCCGACTTCATCGCGCCCTATTTCGGCAACCCGTCCACCGCCGTCGACTTTAAGTCCGACGACTCGCCCGTCACCGCCGCCGATCGCGGCGCCGAGGCCGTCATGCGTGAGCTCATCACGACGCGATTTCCCGACCACGGCATCATCGGCGAAGAACACGGCAACGTGAACCCCGACGCGGAATGGGTCTGGGTGCTCGATCCCATCGACGGCACCAAGAGCTTCATCACCGGCGTCCCGCTCTGGACCACCCTCATTGGCCTGTTGCATCGCGGCCAACCTGTGCTCGGCGCCATCCATCAGCCCAACCTTGGTCAACTCGTCATCGGTGACAACGTCACCACCACGTTGAATGACCGTCCGGTCCGCACCCGCGCCACCTCCGAGCTCGCGACCGCCACCCTGGTCACCAGCGACCATCGCAACCTCGCCCGCTATCAGGACGGCGCGGCCTGCGATCGCCTCATCGACGCCTGCCGTCTCTACCGCACCTGGGCCGATGGTTACGGTTACCTGCTCCTTGCGACGGGCTTCGTCGACCTCGCGCTCGATCCCATCATGAATCCATGGGACATCGCCGCCCTCGTCCCCGTCGTGCGCGGCGCCGGCGGCACCATCAGCGACTGGTCCGGCGACGCACCCTATCCGGCCGAGTCGATTGTCGCCGCCGCGACCGCCGATCTCCACGCGCAGACGCTTGCGACGCTCCGATCTTGAGCCGTTTCCTCCTGATGCAACGCGTCCGCCTCTCCGATCTGCCTTGGGAACAATGGCCGTCTCCCGGCGGCACCTGTATCAGCGCCGGCCAGCTCGTGTCGGAGGCCCTTGGCGCCGTCAGTGGCGCTCGGCCCCACCAGGGCGGTCACCCTTTTGATCTCGAACACACCGAGGTCGCGCCCGGCGCCCACGCCTGCCCCTTCCACAGTCACGCCGCCCAGTGGGAACTGTTCATCATCACGCAGGGCACTGCCCGCGTCCGCTTTGGCCGCGATACCCGCGACCTCGGCGTTGGCCACGTCATCCTGCACCCACCCGGCGAAGCGCATCAGATCTCCAACCCCGGCGACACGCCGCTGCGCTTCCTGCTCATCGCCGACAATCCGCCGGTCGACTTTTTTTATTACCCCGATTCACAAAAATGGGGCATCTCCCGCCACGGCTTCTTTCGCCGCACCGAAGTGAACTACTGGGACGGCGAGGAACCCGATGCTCCCACCGAAACGCGCCCGGCCAATCCCCTGCACGCGCCCGAGCCGTCGCTCACTCGCATCGTTCATCTCGACGACGTCCCGTGGGAACAACAACGCTCCCCCAAGGGCCGCTACGAATCGTTTTGCCGCAACGTCTCCCTCGCCCTTGGCGGCGTGCGCAACCAGGACGTCGATCACGGCGGCCACCCCTTCGACGTTCAGTATCGCCGCGTGCCGCCCGGTAAAACCATCTGCCCCTTTCACGCCCACAGCGCCCAGTCCGAACTCTTTCTCGTCTTGTCCGGCCGCGCCTCCGTTCGCACCACCGCAGGCACTCACGAGCTCGAAACCGGTGAGGTCGTCTTTCACCCGCCCGGCACCGCCCACCAAACCAGCAACCCGGGTCCCGACGACCTCCTGCTGCTCATCCTCACGGACAACCCGCCTTTCGACAGCTTTCACTACCCCGATTCCGACAAGCACGGCTCCCGCGCGCTCGGAAAGATCTATCGCGTCACCGAAGCCGACTACTTCGACGGCGAGGAATAGTGGGGCTGATCAAACCAGCAGCAACGCCGCGACCAACATCGCGTCGATCACTCCGACCGCGATGAGGTTGCCGTCAATCCCGCGCCACGGCGGCACGCCCTGCGGATCATGCAGCGTCCCGCCGTAAAACCGGCGCAGAGCCAAAGCGACCCAGAAACCGCCGGTGAAGAGCAAGCCCACCACCGCGACGACCCGCACCTGCCACACCGGGTCGCCCGCGCCCCACCACATCCACCCCAACCCCGCCAGCCCCACCCCGAGCTGCCCCACGGCCGCCCACAACAAATGCAGCCGCGCATGCCCCGGCCACGCCGGATGCCGCAGGTGCGTGCGATTCATATCCACCACGAAAGGCCCCGCCGCATACGCCAAGGTCGCCAAAGTCACCAACACCCGCGGCAACAACATTTCCATCTCCGCATTCCACCCACCTCCCCGCCCAAGGCAACCATCAGCCCTAACGTAACCACCCTGCATAATTTGTAACCTAATAGGTGACAAATTATTCATCGATCGCCTCTCCCTCAGCAACTCACCTCACCAAGCGGTTCGTAATTTGTAACCTATTGGGTTACAAATTCACTCCGACGAGCAAAGCGGGCGGGTGGTCCACTTTCCGGTTTATCCGCGCCTGCCACCGCACAAACTGGGAGCACATGTCCGACGCCACCGCCGCCGACCTCCCGCTCGATCGCCAGCTCCGCCAAGGCATTCTCCTGGCCCGCGAGCGGGTCTACCACTACGGCCAGCCCACGCCGCTCGAGCGCCTGGTGCTGCCCGGCGACGAACCCGGCCCCGAGATCTGGGTGAAACGCGAGGACCTCTCCCCCATCAACGCTTACAAATGGCGCGGCGCCTGCAACCGCATGGCCCTGCTCACGTCCGACGAACGCGCCCGCGGCATCGTCGCGGCCTCTGCCGGCAACCACGCTCAGGGCGTCGCCCTCGCCGCCCATGCCCTCTCCGTCCGCGCCCGCATTCACATGCCGCGTTCCACCCCTCGGGTGAAACAGGACGCCGTGCGCCGTCACGGCGGCAAATGGGTCGACATCGTGCTCTCCGGCGACAGCTACGACGAGGCCTACGACGCCGCCCGCGCCGAGGCCGATGCCACCGGTGCCGTTTACGTCCATGCCTACGACGACCTACAGGTCATGGCCGGCCAGGGCACCATGGCCGACGAGGTCGTGATGTCCGGCCACGGTCCCTTCGATGCCGCCTACCTCCAAATCGGCGGGGGTGGACTCGCCGCCGCCGCCGCCGCGTGGTGGAAGACCTTCTGGCCGGAGATGACCAACATCGGCGTCGAGGCCGCCGGCCAGGCCTCCATGCAAGCCGCGCTCGCCGCCGGTGAACCCGTCACGCTCAACCAAGTCGACATCTTTTGCGACGGCACCGCCGTCCGTCGGGCCGGCGAACTGCCCTTCGCCATCTGCCGCGACACCCTCGACCGCGTCGAAACCGTCACCAACGCCGAAGTCGGCGCCGCCATCCGCGTGCTCTGGGAAAGCCTGCGCTGCATCGCCGAACCTTCCGGCGCCCTCGGCCTCGCCGCCGTGCTCAAACACCGCGCCGCCCTCGCCGGGCAACGCGTGCTGATCGTCATCACCGGCGCCAATATCGACTTCCGCCAAATCGGCCTTATCGCCCAAACCTCCCCCCGAGCCAGCCGCACCCTGCGTATCCGTCTGCCAGAGACACGCGGCGCCATGCTCGGTCTGCTCGGCTCCTGTTTCAACGGGCTCAACATCGCCGATTTCCAATACGGCAAAAGCGACGCCGCCGAGGCCTGGCCCATTTTCACCGTCACCGCCGACGAACACGCCGCCCTCGACGACCTGCCTGCCCGTCTCGAGCAACGCGGCTACGCGTGGACCGAACTGGAGGACGCCGAGGATGTGCGCTTCCGCGCCATCCCCTTGCGCGGCGACCTCCTGCACCAACCAGCCTTCTTTCGCCTCGATTTCTACGAACGCCCCGGCGCCCTGCTCGACTTCCTGCACAGCCGAGTGCGCGACCGCGCCAGCTTCTGCTACTTCAACTACCGTCAATCCGGCGAACGCATCGGCCGCGCGCTCATTGGCTTCGATTTCGAGACCATCGCCGAGCGCGACGCCTTCATCGCCGCCATACCGGAACACGGTGAGGGCTACCGCGCCTGCCGCCCTCTCGACGCCGCCACGCTCGCCCGGCTGACAGGTCTCGCGTGAGTCGGCGCCCGGCAATCGCACGAATGATCAAATCGCGGCGGAGCCGCACCTGCTAGGATCGAGCGGTGAAAGTCCTCACCTCCCTCGTCCTCCTCCTTGCCGTGACTGCCTCTGCCACTCCGCCCTCCATTGGTTTCCTGCAAATTGACGTCGCCGACTCCGCACACGGCCTGACCTTTCCCGCCATCGTGCTGTATCCAGCGACTGGCGACGCCGCGGCCCAGCCCTTCAACCTCGGTCCTTTCTCCGTGAACGCGGTCCCGGGCAAGCCCCCGGCCCCGGGGTCGTTTCCGGTCGTGTTGATCTCGCACGGCCGCGGTGGCACCAACCTCGGCTACTTCGGCATCGCCGAGCGCCTGGTTGCAACGGGGCACATCGTCGCCCTGCCCTTGCATCACCAGGACAACTACCTCGACGCCTCCGCCTCCGAAGCCGACCTCACGCTCGAGCTGCGCCCGCGCCACCTGAGCCTCACCCTGGATGCGATCGCCGCCTCGTCATTGGTCGGCCCCCACGCGGACACCGATCACGCCGCTGTCATCGGACACTCGATGGGCGGCTACACCGCCTTGGCCATCGCCGGCGGCCGGCCTTACACCTTCGACGGCAAGCCGGTGGGCACCGTGCCCGACCCGCGGGTGAAAGCGCTCGTGCTCATGGCCCCGGCCACCTTCTGGTATGACCACGATCAGGGACTGAGCAACGTGACCACGCCCATCCTCCTGCTCACCGCCGAACGCGACGAGCTCACGCCCGGCCCGCAGGCCCTCGGTATCCTCCGCCGCAGCCTACCGGCCACGACGCCCCTGACGCACGAAGTCATCCCCGGCGCCGGCCACTTCGCCTTCCTCACGCCCTTCCCGGAACGCATGCGCTCACCCGACTTTCCGCCGGCAAACGACCCCGCGGGTTTCGACCGCGCCGCCTTCCAGCGCGAGTTACCGGAACTTATCCTTTCTTTTCTGGAGACCCGATAACCATTCCGACGCGACAAGGCTAAACCGACCGAACATTCAGGACTTGTGGCTAACCACAAGTTCGGTCGAACTCCCGAAGTTGTTCGGCCATGGCCACCGAGCGCTCAACGCCTTACGCCATGGACTTATTCCTTAAAATTCTCGGAGGCATCGCCCTGATCGTCTTGGCGATGGTAACTCTCGTCGCGCTGTGGGTAGTCTGGAAATGGAAGTTGCTCAAAGCCGCAATCAGTAACGACAGGGGGACCCCCTCGACCGTGAAACTTGTGCCGCTGGAAACTTGCGAATGGACCCAAAAGCCCCGCGCGCAACACGCCAACGCGGCGTTGATCGAAGCGGGATTTCAACCAGGCCGGTGTTACGAGGTCACACCGATATCCGGTGTCAGTGTGCAGGCTTTCTACCATCCTGAGCTCCGCCTTTCCGCCTGTCTTTATGACCACCCCTTCGCGGGTATCGTCCTTGACGTCTGCGCGACTTTCGAAGCCGACAAGGACCTCACAGTCTCCAACTCCCCATACGGACGGGAGATCGAGACGCGACCTGCAACGGAGAAGATTTTTCTTCCCAAAGCGGATCCGAGAACGGTGATCGAACGCGCCATCGAGCTAACCTCTGGTCATCCGCTCGTTGCTTCATCCTTGGAGACCTTTGCCTCCGAATTTGAGGAGGAATATAAGAAGGACATGGCATGGCGTTCGATGCGCGGTGGCATCACAGAGGAAGAGCTGCGGCGCGTTGCGGCCAATTCTGGAATCCGTGTTTCGGAGGCCATCATGCAAGAGTCGTTTCACACGAGCAAACTTGCGGAGATCGAGCAATGGGAGGCTGAATGCATCGAGTCGCTGCAACAGGAATCGGACATTTCTCTGCGGCAATGGAAACGATTCGAAGACAATGTTTTCATTTTTCGCACCGCTTTTGCACCCGTTGCCTTCGCCCGCTACTTGGCCGCAAAATTTGGTCTCGATGACGAGCAGGTGGCTGCATTCGAAGCCGAGGCGAAAGCCGGAAACCCGGTCGACTTAACCGAGCTGCTGCACCGCCTCAGTGCGATCCACCGAGTCGAATTGACGGAACTGGGCTGCGTCTCCGCGCCGATCCGAGCCACGGTGTTTGGATTTGAACGACCAGATGTGGCGGATTCGGCGATCCATGACTGACGCTCCATGCCCACACAAGACTTGCGGCGATGTCATGTCCCTCAGGCCCTCGGTATCCTCCACCGCAGCCTGCCGCCCACCACTGCATTGACCCACAAAACCATCCCCAGCGTCGGTCAATTTGCCTTTCTGTAGTTCGTCGCAATCGCGCCAACCACATCCGCGCGTTGACACCGCCGGCTTGCTGGCCTGAGGTTCGCACGTGCGCCGCGGGGCGCCAGCGGGTCCGCGCGAAGGACTGAGTCCACCCCTTTCTCCTCATCGACTGCACGTCATCCGACCGTGCTGGCCAGGCTGCGGACCACCGGCCTCAAGCATGGATCCAAACATGACCACTCAGTCAGCCGCGCTCCCCGAGCGCCCGCATCTCGGCCAACTCAAACAACAGGCCAAGGAACTCCTCCGCGCCGCCCGCGCGTCCGACGACGCCGCTCAGGCTCGCTTCCGCCAACTCCCGGCCTTCGCCGATCTCGACGCCGCGGCGCTCGCCACCCGCCGCATCGCCCTGCACGACGCCCAGTCCGTCATCGCCCGCGAGCACGGCTTCACCTCCTGGAACGCCCTGCGCGAACACGTCGAGGATCGCACCCTCGCTTTCGACGCGGCCGTCAACGCCTTCGTCGAAGCCGCCACCGACGGCCGCCGCGATCGCGCCCTGCGCCTGCTGGCGCTGCATCCCGGCATCGCCCACGCCGGCCTCGCCCCCTCGCTCGTGCTCGGTGATATCGACGCGGCCACGCAACTCCTCGACCCGGAGTCGGCTACCCGACCGACCGGCGCCCGCGACTGGTTGCCGCTGCACTACCTCTGCCACACCTGTCTCGCCGCCACCGATCCGCGACGGGCGGAGGGCATCGTCACCCTCGCCCGTCGCCTGCTTGAGCTGGGCGCCGATCCGCACACCCGTTTCCCGTGGGAACACCACGGCGTGAAACGCGGCGTGCTCTGGGGCGCGATCTGCACCACGCGACTGCTGCCCTTGGCCGAAGTGCTGCTCGACGCCGGCGCCGACCCGAACGACGGCGTCACTCTCACCCTCGCGGCGATGAGCGGCGACACCGCCGCGCTCGATCTCTTGCATCGCCACGGGGCGACGGTCGACACGCCGTGGGCGACGGACGGCTCCGCTCCGCTCTACGCCCAGTTGCAGTGGACCGGCACCACCGCCGGCACTCGCTGGCTGCTCGAACACGACGCCGATCCCAATCAACTCAACGGCGAACAACAGGAAACCGTCGCCCACCTCGCCGCGCGCCGCTCGGGTCCGGAGGTCTTCGAATTGCTCGCGACGCATGGCGCCGATTTCCAACGCGCCCGCCGCGACGGACGCACGCCCTACGCGCTCGCCTGCCTCAACGGCAACACCGCCGCCGCCGACTGGTTGCGCGCGCACGACGCCGAGTCCGATCTCGCCACGATCGACCGCTTCACCGCCGTGGCCGCACAAGGTGATCGCGAGACCGCCCGCACGCTGGCCGACAACCATCCCGGTCTGCTTGACCAGCTCACCGCCGAACACACCCGCGTGCTTTTCCAGCTCGCGGAAAACGGCGACGGCGACGGCCTCGCCGCCATGCTCGAATGCGGCTTCGACGCGAGTCCGGTTGATCCCGCCGACGGCCGCACGCCTTTGCACGCCGCCGCCTACGCTGGCAAACCCGCCACCGTGCGCGTGTTGATAGAACACGGCGCATCCCTCACCGCGCTCGATCGCGAGTTCAAAGCCCAAGCTCTGATCTGGGCCGCCGAAGGCTGCCGCACCTACGCGAACGATCCGACCGAGCGCGACCACCGCGCCGTCGCGCAATTATTGCTTGCCGCCGGCTCACCCACCGCCTGGGAAAGCAACGGCGAGCCGCCCCAGCCCATCATGGAGATTCTGGAAGATTGGCTCGAAGCGCCGCGCTGAGCCGTCAAGCGACACGCCGCCTGCCTCGCTTGCAAGCGGGGCGGGCGAGCGTGGCCGCATCAATAATCAGGCCGCGGTCGAGGAAGAACTCTGGCCGTTGCTGCAGACAATGAGCGCGTGGATCGCACCCGGCAGCCACATGAGCAACGTGAGCAGCAGGTTGATGACAAAGTCTTTGCCGAGGCCGCGAGTTACCGCGACGCCGACCGGCGGCAGGATGACACAGAGCAGAACAGTGAGCAGGGGCATATCAGGTTCATAAACCCGATTCACGGGATTTGGTGCCCGCAAAATCAAGATGCCCCAGCTCAATACTCGCTGCGCTTGCCCGGCCCGCGCGGGGTGAAGAGCGATTGCGAGATGAAGCCGAGGCCCAAAGCCGCGCCGAGGGTGCGCACGTTGCGCAACGCGCCGAGCACGTGATTGACCGGCGCCGATCGCGGCTCCTCGACCTTGCGCAGGAGGAACAGCACCCCGAGCGCGAAGAGCGGCATCGTCGCGAAGAACGCGTGGTAGGTCTGCAACTCCGTCCAGCCGTGCGCCATGAGCGCCTCCAGCAATTGTCCGGTCACAATCGGCGCGATCGCGGTGCCGACCGAACCGGCCGCGATGTTCAGTCCGACCGCGAGCGCCTTGCACTCCGGCGGCACGAGCTTCATCAGCAGGTTGAGCTGCCCCACCACGATGCCAGCGTTGACCGCGCCGGTGAAGGCCCAGACCACGTAGAGCAGCCACTGCGTGTCCTTCGTCACGATCGACCACGGCAACCCGATCAGCGCCCACAAGCCGACCGCATTGAACAAGACCGGACGCGCGCCGTAGCGATCGAGCAGCTTCCCCCACGCCGGCAGCGCGAGTGCACCGAAGAGCAGCGACAAGGCCAAGGGCAACGAGGCCAGGCCGGCGTTGTCCGTCAGCACCCGCAGCATGAAGACCGGCTGGAACGCGCCGTAGCCGTTCAACACCGCCATCCACGCCGCCACAAAAAACACCGACCGCAGGTAGCGCTTGTTGCCGCGCAACGCTGCCCATTGCGCCTGCCACGGCACGCGCTCCGCCGCCACCGGATCGCCGCGGGCCGGCGTGTTGCCCGCCACGATCGCCGAGATCGCGCGAGTCCAGCAGGCGAATAGGATGAGGCCGGCGATGACCGGCAGCTCTGGCCTCATCAACGCCCAGCCGGCCAAGAGCAGAAACGCAAAGTTGGAGACCTGCGCGAGGCGATTGCGCTTCGCAAAGTAGGCGCCCCGCACGCGCGCCGGCACCCAGGACTGCATGTAGGCCGTCCACGCCACACCCATCACCGCCGCCACCATGCCGGCACCGCCGACGAAGCCAACCGACAGCGGCACCGCGTGCGCCAGCGACCACTCCGGCGCGATCAGCAGCGTGCTGGCAAAACAACCCCAGATGATGATGTGCAGCCAAATCGCCGTGATGAAGATCTGCCGCATCGCGAACCAGCGACTCAGCACCGGCGTCACGAAGAGCTGCAGCATGTTGCACCAAAATGGCAGCGAAACCACGAGGCCGTAGGCGCCCGGTTCGAGTTGCAGTCCCGACGCCAGCAGCGCCGCCAGGACCAAGTTGGCCGGCTGCCCGGTGTAAACGAGCGGCATGGCCAGCACCGCCTCGAAGGAGCTCATCTTCAGACTGCGCCGAATGATGGCCCGCTGACGGGCAGGATGTCCCTGCGGAAGATCAAAAACGGAGGCGGACACGCTCGGGACAGCTGTCTTCGGCGCTACTTCCGAACGCGTTTAGCCTTTTTTGTCGGCGGCTTCCACTCGGCGGTCACGCGGGAGCTGAAACCGCCGCGCGCCTTCCAATCGGCCACGATCACCAGCGAGCGCGGCTTGAGCGCCGCGCCGAGGTCGTCGCAGATTTGGTTGGTCGCCGCCTCGAAGAAGATGCCCTCGTTGCGGTAAGCGTGGAAGTAGAGCTTGAGCGACTTGAGTTCGACGCAGGTCTTGTTGGCCACGTAACGCACCGTGATATGGGCAAAATCCGGGTGCCCCGTCATCGGGCACAGCGAGGTGAACTCGTGGTGGGTATGCTCAATCAGAAAATCCCGCTTCGGCGCGGGATTGGGAAAGGTCTCAAGAATCTTTGGATCGGCCATGATGGAGGCGCCCACGGAACACACGGAAGACACGGATGGAAATCCAAATCAGCCGGTATCAAACCCGCTGGCGCTTCCGTGTTTTCCGTGTGGTCCGTGGGCCAAACCTAGGTGGCCGTCTCCGTAAAGCGGCTCTCGCGGATCACGGTCACGCGGATCGTGCTCGGATATTGCAGCTCTTCTTCGATGCGCTGGCGCAGCTTTTTGGCGATCTCGCTGGCCTCGTCGTCGCTCACCACATTCGGGTTCACCACCACACGCACTTCGCGTCCGGCTTGGATGGCAAAAGCCTGCCGCACGCCATCAATCGAACGTGCCAACTTTTCCAGTCGATCCAGCCGCTGAATGTAACTTTGCATCGACTCGGCCCGCGCGCCCGGACGCACCGCCGACACGGTGTCGGCCAGGATCACCAGCCCTGCATAAATTGACTCCGGCGGCACTTCTTCGTGATGGGCGGCGATCGCGTTGACCACCGTCGCCGTCTCGCCGTGACGCTTCACAAACTCCGCGCCGATCGCGGCGTGGCTGCCCTCGTAATCGCCCTCGATGCCCTTGCCGATATCGTGCAGCAGACCCGCTCGCTTCGCGACCTGTGGATCGAGCCCAAGCTCACTGGCGAGCATCGAACAGAGCTGGCCGACCTCGATTGAGTGATCGAGCGCATTCTGCGTATAGGAAAAACGATACTTCAGGCGGCCGAGCAGTTTGATGACCTCCGGGTGCAGCCCATTGATCGAAAGCTGGGCCACGGCGTCCTCACCGGCCTGCTCGACCTTGAGGTCGATTTCCTCACGGGCTTGGTTCACAAACTCCTCAATATTGGCCGGATGGATACGGCCATCCTTAACCAGGGCCTCCAAAGCCACGCGGGCGACTTCACGACGCACCGGGTCGAACGAGGAGATGAGCACCATCTGCGGCGACTCGTCGATGAGCAGGGTGACGCCGGTGGAGGCTTCGAAGGACTTAATGTTCCGTCCTTCGCGTCCGATGATGCGGCCCTTCATGTCCTCGCTCGGCAACTGCACGATGGTGGCGGTGAGGTCGTTGTTGGGCTGGGAGGAGAGGCGCTGCATCGCCGCGATCAGAATGCGGCGTGCCTCGTTTTTCACGTCCTGCTCGGAGCGTTCCAGGATCTGCCGACGCAGCGCACGCAACTCGTCCTGACACTCGATCTGCACCTCGTCCCGCAAGGCTTGTTGAATCTCTGCGGCGTCCATCTGCGCCACGCCTTCGAGGCGCTTGCGCAGCGATTTCGATTGGGCGCGAATCGCGTCGCGGGCCTGCTTGATCGCGGCGGCCTCGCGCTGCAGGCGCTCGCCCTTCTGCTCCAACTCAAAGTCCAGCGCGCCCAGGGACTCTTCATGGGAACGAATCTCGCGCAGCCGCACGTCGATCTCGATATCGCGCCGGTCAAACTCGCGGTTGAGCGCAGTGCGTCGGGTGGCCAGGTCCTTTTCGGCGGCTTGTTTGATTTCCTCCGCGGCCACGGCGGCCTCGCGACGCGCCACCGCCAGCACTTGGTCGGCCTGTTCCCGCGCCTGCCGCAGGGTGTTGCGCGACAGCATCCAGACCACAAAGAAGCCTGCGCCCAGGCCCAACACCAGCGCAGCCGCGAGCGACCAGTTTACTGGGTCACCCTCGGCGATCAACAGAGCGAAGTCGGCGACACTGGTTGATTCCAAGAGGCTGCGCAGCGTGCGGGCCCCCGGTTAAAGTTCAATCACGGAGTTGCCGCTCGCCCGTCGCAGGGACGAGTCGCGGTAAAAGCTGCCCCACGACCTCGTTCATCCGGGCCCGCGCGTCGGCTTCGGACTCGCCGCTCAACTGCACCGTCTGCGCCACCACGTAGGCCCAGCGATCGGGCCGCAACCGCAGTCGATTGAGCGCCGTGTGCCACAGCCGTTCCGCCGTCGTCGTGGTCACGCGGTCCTGCCCCACAAACCAATACGCAAACAGCGCCGGCACCTGCGTGAGCGTGCCGTCCCGGCGCGGCACCTCCCGCTGCAAGTGCAACAAAGCCGCCGGCACCGCGGTGTCCTGCGCTCCCTCAAACCGGGCCTCCTCCCGCGCCCCAATCGTCCACCCCTGCCCCACCAGACAGATCTCCGGCCGATGGATCGAGGTGCGGTCCTGTCCGCTCAGCACGATCGAAATCAGCACCTGCTGGTTGCGGTCCTCGATCGCCACATAGAGCCGGCGCGAATAACCCGTGTCCGGCGGCAACATCTCGCGTTCGACGGCCGTGACTTCGGTTTCCCGACCGATCCAATCCGTGCCCAAAAACACCGGCAACGGCGCCGGGTTCAGCCCATCCTCCGCCAGCGGAATCCCCGCCACCGCCCGCACCTCCCAAGATTCCACGCGCGTGACCAAGCCCACCGTCCCCACCACCGCCAACGCCACCACGCCCACCGCCCGCCAGACCCTCGCAGACCATTTGTCACGTCCTACGTGACAAACCTCAGCCGCGTCCAACTCCGCTGGTGCAGGGGTAGGTGACCTGGGTTCCCGCTTCGCCAGCCACGTGCTCGCCGCCAACACCCCGCCGAGCACGATCACGAAGACCAGGAAGCCGGCCCAGTCGTGCAGCACCTCGCCGGCACGCTGCCCAAACCACTCGCCCGCAAACACGATCGCGGCGATCCGCACCACGTTGCCCACAAAGGTCAGCGGGAACGCCAACAAAAACACCGCCCCGCGTCGCCACCATGCGTGCACCCACAGGTAGCCGATCAACGCCGAAAGGGCCAACAAGGCCAACAACGAGCGCACCCCGGAACACGCCGCGGCCACATCGTATTGGTAACTCCCGTCCGGCGAAAACAACTGCGTGCCGTTGCGCACCACTTCGATGCCGACGGTCCGCGCAATCACCTCCGTCGAGGCGATCACACCCAAGCGCAGGTGAAACCCCACCGCATCCAAAACCCCGAGCGGAATTGCGAACAACAGCAGGCCCAGCGGAAACACCGTCGCCCGCCCCCAGCGCGCGCCGCCGCCGAGTCGCATCACGCCCCACGCAAACAGCAGCACCGCCACAATCGAGATGCGCGTCTGCTGCACCACGAAGCCCAGGGCATGCAGAGCCAAGGCCCCCACCATCGCCACCACCCCCGGCCACAGTTTCCCCACCTCTGACATCTCACATCCTACATCCGACATGTTCAGATTCCGCCACCCCAACCATACCGCCAGCCCGACCAACAGCGGCCCGTGTTCCGCCTCGCTACCCGGGTTGAACCACTGCCAGCCCCACCACCAAAACACCGACCGCGTATCGATGTAACCCCGCACCGCGTTGCCCCAGAACTGAAACACCCCGAAACCGAGCAACGCGCACACCGCCGCCGCCGCCCACGGCGATCGCACGATTCCAGACTGGTTTGGCGCAGCGTCTCGGTTCAAGTTGGCGGGCAGTGTTCCGAGAGCTGCGCCACATTCCAAGCCCGCGATGAAGCTGCTGATCCTCGCGCAGACTCCCCCGCCGATTCACGGCCAGAGCCTCATGGTGCAGACCCTGCTCGACGCCCTGCCCCGGACCACGCCCGAGATCGAACTCCACCACGCCAACCTGCCGCTCTCCCGCAGCCACGCCGATATTGGCGCATGGCGCCTCGGCAAACTCCTGCCCCTGTTCGCCGCCGTCTGGCAGGTCTGGCGCACGACCCTACGCCACGGGCGCATGACGCTCTACTACGTGCCCGCCCCGGGCAAACGCAGTGCGCTCTACCGCGATCTCATCGTCATGTTCCTGTGCCGCCCGCTCGCCAGCCGCCTCGTGCTGCACTGGCACGCCACCGGTCTCGGCCACTGGCTGCAACATCACGCCCGCCCCTTCGAACGCGCCCTCGTCCGGCGCGCCCTCGGCCGCGCCGACCTTTCCATCGTCCTCGGCGAGGCGCTGCGCGCCGACGTTGCCTGCCTCCATCCGCTGCGCACCGTCGTGGTGCGTAACGGCATCACCGACCCCTGCCCGCAATGGCATCGCCGCACCGCGCCGCGCCGCGGTCCCCTGCATGCCGTTTTCGTGGGCAACTGCACCCGCGCCAAAGGCGTGCTCGCCGCGCTTTCCGGCGTGGTCGAAGCCCACCGGCGCAGCCCTGGCAGCGTGCGCCTCACCGTCGCCGGCAACTTCACCGACGACGCCACTGAACGCGCTTTCCGCGCCGTCATCGCGCGCACCGGCGTGCCGGTCGACCATGTCGGTTTCGTCACCGCCGAGAGCAAACACCACCTCTACACCGGCGCCGACGTCCTGCTCTTTCCCACCCGCTACGACGCCGAGGCCCATCCGCTCGTCATCCTCGAAGCCCTCGCCTACGATCTGCCGCTCATCGTCACCGACTGGCACGCCGTGGCCGAAGGCCTGCCCGCCGAGCACGTGCACATCATTCCGGCACGCGAGCGCTCCGCCAAGGCCATCGCCGACGCCCTTGAAACGGTCGCGGCGACCCCGCGTCCCGACGGCGCCCTGCGCACGTATTTTCTCAACCACTACACCGAGGACCGCTTCGCCACCGCCGTGGCCGACGCGCTGCGCTAGGCGGGTCACCGCCACAACACTGCAGGGCAGACTCGCGTCACCAACCCGAGGGGCAACAGGTCAAACCAGCGCCGCGGCCCCCGCCCCGAGGGCGATCGTGAAATCCGGGGCAGTCCGGCGATGCGATGACCAAACGCGGCAAAATCCCGATCATAGTTCTCGGGGCGATGTCCCCGGGCGATTGCCACCGCCCGCCGGCGCACTGCATTCGCCTCCGCCAGCGGCACCGCCATCCAAGCCGCCACCGCCTGCGCTGCCGCGACCGGATCGCCCACCGCATACTGACACCTCGCGTCCAGCCCCGGCAGGTAGTCCCGCACCAGACTACCACCAATCGCCGGGTAGATCGGCAACGCGCCGCCGGCCATCGCTTCCAGCATCACAATGGGACCGCCCTCATGGTCGGTAAACGAGACGGCCGCATCCCAGGTCTGCAGCCGTGCCCAGTAGGCGTCGCGCTCTTGCCAGCCCAAAAACTGAACGCCGGCATCCCCGCTCAATTGCTCCTGCAACCAAGGGCGCAGCGGTCCGTCACTCACCACCTCGATCACACACGACAAACCCCGTGCCCGTAGCTCCCGGACAAACGGCACCAGCCGCTCCCAGCGCTTTTGCGGACCGACCAGACGCCCCGCGCAGCCGATCACCCATTCCGATCGTGCGGCCCGCTCCACCTGCAATCCCGTCGGAATCTCCAAGGGCACCCTCAATACCTGTGTGCGCTCCGCCGACCAATCCGGCAACAAACGCGCCACATCCGCCGCCGCCGCCTTGCTCATGCAAACCACCCCGTCCAACCACGGGCGCACCCGCTGCAGCCACGGGCCAAAGTGCTCCACGCTGTCCCACAGACAAACGATGCGGCGCGCCGACCCGTCCGCATCGGCAAACCACGGTAAACCCCAGCCGTTATGCCAAAGTGTCAATGCGCCCGGCCGACGCGCACCTTCCCTCGCCATCGCCCGACGCATTGCGCCAACCCGCCAGCGCCCATGGAAACGCATCGGCTCATAGTCGGGACCCGGCTCACCCACGAAGGGCGCTCGATCGAAGAGGGCCACCTGCGTGGCGGCAAATCCCCCCGCCGCGTCCGCCACCGCGTGCCGCGCCAACAAGGTCTCAACTCCACCGATGCTGCGCACCCACGCGGCGATGTGCGTCAAGGGCACCGGTGCTTGCAAGGTCGCCCGCTCCGCCTCCAATTTTGCCGCCGCTTGAGTCACCGCCGCGATGCAATGCGCGTCGCCCTCCGGCGCAAGCCCCGTCTCTTGTATCCATCGTTTCGGCACACCCGACCATGCCTCCCGCCCGCCCCCGCATTCTGCAGTGCATCTCCCGCTTCGGATTGGGCGGAGCCGAGCAGGTGGCGGTGAACCTGGCGACCCACTTCGCCAACGAGTTCGACTGCGCGGTGCATGCCGTGCGCGGCACACGGCCGCGCGATGACAGCGGCCGCATCCTGCTCGACCGCCTCGGCCGCGCCCATGTGCCGGTCACCGGCGGATTCCCGGTCGGCCTGCGCCTCGGCGGCGCCCTGACCAGCGGACTGCAACTGGCCCGCGTCCTCCGCCGCTTTGATCCCGACATCGTGCAGCTCCACACCGAGATTCCGGAGGCCGCCGCTGCCGCTGCCATCGGGCTGCGCCTCGGTGGCCGGTCGCGCGCTTGGATTCGCACCGCCCACAGCCCGGTGTTTTGGATTTTCGCGCCGCCGCTCGCCCATTGGTGCGATCGCCGCCTGGTCCAGGCCGGCGTGCATGAAATCGCCGTGTCCCACAGCGCGGCCGCCGCCGTAGGCGATCTGCACCGGCGCGCAAACATCGCACCGCTGCCCGCAGCACCCCGCATCATTCCCAACGGCGTCGCCTTGCCTGAAGCGACCAACAGGCGGCAACCCGATCCGTCGGTGCGACGTTTGCTCATGGGGGGGCGCTGGACTCGCCAAAAGGGCACCGACCTCCTGCCTGCGATCCTGCGCGCCACCCGTTTGCCATCCGGCGTGCGGGCTGAACTCGATCTGTTCGGCAGCGGCGAACACGCGGCGCAATTGCAGGCGCTCGCCACGACCCCACCGGAAGGCTGGACCATTCGCCTGCACCCGCCCAAAGCACACTTTTCCCAGCGCCTCCGCGACGCCGACCTCCTGCTGCTGCCCTCCCGTTTTGAAGGTCTGCCGCTGGTCGCGCTCGAAGCCATCGGCGCCGGCGTCCCGGTGCTCACCACCGACGCCCCGGGTTGCGATGAGGTGCTGCCCTCGAGCCATCGCTACCGCGCCCCGGCTGAAGACGTGGCCGGTTTCGCCGCGGTCCTGTCAAAAGCCCTGGCCGAGCCGGAGCTCTGGCGGCAGGTCGCGGCCCACGCCCGCGCCTTTGCGGCGGAACGCTTCAGCTTGCACGCCATGTTCGGCGGCTATCGCGCGGTGTATCAGGAAATCTTGGACAGGCCGAAACCCTGATTGCGCCGCCCAACCTCGCGCTCCATGACAACGCCCGTGCCTTCGTCCGCCGCCAAGCCCCTCGCCAACACCTTGTGGATCGTGGGCGGTCGTATCGCCGGCATGCTGGTGACGATCGTGGTCATCGGCGCGGTCGCCCGCCACCTTGGCCCGGATGCCTTCGGCCACTTCAACGCGGTGCTCGCGATCATGGCGATCGCCGCGCCGTGGGCCACCCTCAGTCTGGACGCGGTGGTGGTGCGGGAACTGGTGCGTCAACCCGACCGGGCCGGCGCCATCCTCGGCACGGCCTGCGCGCTGCGCGTCGGCGGCGGACTGACCGCGATCGGTGGCGTGGTGGCGGTCGGTTGGTGGACCCTGCCGGAGGAATGGCCGCTGCTCGTCGTGGCCAGCGCGTCGCTCGTCTTTCAATCGGCGGCGGTGGTCGACCTCTGGTTCCAACGTCACCTGCAGTCGCGCCGCTCGGTCATCGCCCGCACCGTCGTGATCTATCTGGGGGCGGCGGTGAAACTGCTGCTGGTGGTGCTGAATGCGCCGCTCAGCGCGTTTGTCGGCACCATCGTTTTGGAAGCGGTGCTCTACGCACTCGGCTTTGTCATCGCCTACCGAGGCGCACCGCAACGCAGCACGCGGTGGAGTTTCGACGGCGCGATCGCGCGGGCGCTGCTCCGCGCCGGGCTGCCGCTCGCCTTGGCCGGACTGGTCGCCGGGATCGGCGGTCGTTATGATCAGGTGCTGGTGGCGGTCGAACTCTCCGATCACGCCGCCGGCCTCTATCTCGCCGCCAACCGCTTCACCGAGTTCGCGCTCTTTGCCGGGGCCGCGCTGGTGACCAGTTTGTTTCCCGGACTTACTGCGGCGCGGGACGACGTGGCGCGGTTTCAATCGAACCTGCGCAATCTCTTTGAAGCGCTGGGCGCGCTCGGTTGGGTGTCGGCGATCGGCTTCACCTTGGTCGCCCCTTGGTTGGTGAGCGGCGTGCTCGGTCCACAATACGCCGGCGCGGCGCCCGCATTGATCGCACGGGGCTGGGTGGGTCTGCTGCTCCTGAGTGCAACCGCGCGTTGGCACGCGGCCCTGCTCGTCGCCCACTCGGGCTGGAACCTGGCCGCCGCCTTGGTGACCGTCGCGGTGCAGGTCGCGCTCGCGCCGTGGTGCCTGCAGCAATGGGGTATGCTCGGCGCGGCCTACGCCGTGGGTGCCGGCGCGCTCGTTGGCGGCGTGCTCACTTCTTGGATACTGCCGCCGCTGCGACCGTTGGCGCGCGCCCAATGGAACGGTTTGGTCATCATCGTGCGCCCTGCCCGCTGGCGAGAACTGGCGCGCTCACTCTTGCAGTGACGCCAACACCCGCGCGGCGACGGCCGGAATCGTGTGGGTCGTCAGCACGTGCCGCCGACCCGTCTCGGCCATCGCGCTCAAACGCTCCGGCGCGGTGAGCGTGTCCTGCACCACGCTCACCAGATCAGAGGCGTCGGCAGCGTAGAACCACGCGTCGCGCCCATGCTCCAGCCATTCACAACGCGGCTCAGGCGGACGGGAGATGAGCGGCACCGACCCGACCATCAAGGCCTCGAAATGCCGCCAACATTGGTGGCCGTGCCCGGCGGGTGAAAGCGTCAGTCGCGCCTGACTCATGCGCGTGAGATAGTCCGCGAAAGGCAGGCGCTCGGTGGCGACGTCGACGCGGATGCCCGCAGCACGCAAGGCCTCGACCTGAGCCAGGGCGGCCCGGCGCTCGGGGCTCACCAGCGCTGCCGCATAAAAGACATCGTGGCGCTTGGGCTGATCGCCGAAGGCCGCGTAGGCCGCCGGCGCCAAGGCCATGGGCAACGGCCTCACCCGAGTGCCGAACGCCGCGGCATCGGCGGGCGTGAGATTGACCTTAAAATGCCGCGCGTGGGGGGGATAAAGCCGCAGCGTGTCGGCGCTCACTCTCGGATGATCCACCCCATCGAGCACCGCGATCGGGCGGCGGGAAAGTCCAGCCAGGCGAGCGATCCAGCGCGGCACGACCTCGCTGCGCGCGGCGCCGCCCAGCGCTTGGCGAGCACCCCGTTTGGCCGCCCCCGCGTCATGCTGCCAATCGACATGGATCGCCGGCAGCACGAGCGCATCAAACTCGCGGCGCAACAATCCCCACCCCACGCGCGCCCATGACACCGAGGGTGTCGTCGGCGCCGGACCGGGTCGCAGCGGCGTGCCGGTCGCACGAAACACGGTGCGCTCCGGCCATGCCGCGGCGATCAACGGGTCGCGCCCGACCTCCAGCACCCGCCGAAACGGGCACGTCACATCCCATGCGGTTTTCCCTTCCGCTGTAGCCGGGGGCGGTGACCCCGGAGCGGTCAGCGCGGGTCCGGGGTCACCGCCCCCGGCTACAGAGTTACCCGCTACAACCCCGGCGCGACCACTCGCACTCGCGGGTTGCTCCGGGCCGGCCGACGGCTCCACGATGCGGTTCGCTCCTTCGGCACCTTCGCAACGGGATCTGGCTGCAGGCTCCGGCATGCGGACGCACGGTGGGCGAGCTCACATCGATGGTAAAGGCTCCAAATTTCTTCATCGTCGGCGCGCCGAAGTGCGGCACGAGTTTCCTGCACTACCGGCTGGCCGCCCACCCGGAGGTGTTCATGCACCCGCAGTTGAAGGAGCCTCATCATTTCGCGACCGACCTGCATGGTGATCCCGCGGTGGTGGATCACCTGCAATGGGTTCCGGACCGCGCCGCCTACCTCGCGCTGTTCGCCGGCGCCACGGAGCACGTTCGCCGGATCGGCGAAGCGTCGGTCTTTTATCTGATGTCATCCGTCGCCGCAGCCGCGATCGCCCGCTTCAATCCGACCGCGAAGATCGTGATCATGCTGCGCAATCCGGCCGACCTGCTGGAGTCCTTGCACGCGCAGAGCCTCTATTCCTGCCTGGAAACCGAAGCCGATTTCGGCCGCGCCTACCTGCGGGATCGCGAAGCCGCGACGACGGCCGCCCCGCGCCCTGAGCGCATGTTTTTTCGCTACCCTACGGTGGTCGACTTCGGCACCCAACTGGCGCGCTTCACCCAGCACTTCGCCCC
Source organism: Actomonas spartinae (assembly GCF_051209155.1). Classification (NCBI taxonomy): domain Bacteria; kingdom Pseudomonadati; phylum Verrucomicrobiota; class Opitutia; order Opitutales; family Opitutaceae; genus Actomonas; species Actomonas spartinae. Next base: position 625,242 of record NZ_JBPJGB010000002.1, on the reverse strand, counting down.
CGATCAACTGCATGTGATCGTTCAGGAAGAGATGCGGGCAGACACGCGGGGGACCTTTCGCCGCGTGCTGGAGTTCCTGGCTATCGACCCGGAGTTCACGCCCGACTTCACCGCCGAAAACGAACGCAAAGAGGCACGCTCGCAGATCCTGCAACGCCTTACGCACAACGCCCCACTGGGGCTGCGGCGCACCTTGCGTCGCCTGACTTCGCCTGCCCTCCGCATCGGCCTCAAGGCGTGGATCGCGCGGCTCAACTCGCGGCCGATCCCGCGCACCCCCCTCGCCCCGGAGCTGCGCGAAACCATCCTGCACGACGCACGGCCCGCCATCGATGCGGTCGAAGCGTATCTCGGTCGCAACTTGCCCGCCTGGCGCCATTGACCCGCCGCGCGGCGCGCGCACCATCCTGCCTCGACCCACCGACTCCTTCACCGACCGCCCGATGTTGTATCAAATCGCACCCCTGTGGCGTGACCGCCTCTTCGCCGGCGGCGGGGTGCTGCTGGCGGTGATCTGCGGGTTCTTCACCGCCCGGGGCGGTTTTCTGATTCCCACCCTGGTCATCGCGGCCTCGCTGGCGGTGATCGTTTCGATGGTGCGCACGACCGTGTTCCAAGCCTGCGTGATCGGGTCGTTGGTGGTAGGTTACGTGGTGGGCAATCGCGGCTTCGCCCAGTTTTCCCTCGTGCCGGGCTTGCCGCTGCTGCCGGGCGAATCCGCCATCATGGTGCTGGCCAGCTTGCAGATCATTCGCCGGGCGGTCTCCGCCGACGCGGCGCGCGCGCGCATCAGCCCGATGGACGTCATCGTGTTCCTGTGGATCGTGATCGGCGGCGTGCGTTTTCTCTTCGATTTCCGCACCTACGGCTTCAACGCCCTGCGCGACTTCGCGACGGTTTATTACGCGGTGTTCTTCTTCCTGGCGCAAAACGTCGCCCGCCAATCGCCGAGCTTCGGCCAGCGCTTGATCGGCGTCGTGCGGATTTCAGCCGTCGTCATGCTCGTCACCCATCGGCTGTGGCAGCTCTTCCCGGAGGTGTTCTTCAACGTGCTGCAGGTCGGCGGTATTCCGCTGATCTTCTACAAGGCGGATCTGGTTGGTATCTATCTGGCGATCGGTGCCCTGCTGCAATACCTGCGCTTCGAGGAGCGGGGTGGCTGGTGGCGCTGGGTGGTGATCGGCGCCATGTGTTTCGAGATTCTGGGCACCGACAACCGCGCCGCCATGTTGGCCCTCGCCATGGGTGGCACCTGGCTCGTGGTCGGCGGTCGGTGGCGGCTGACCTTTGTGACGGTTTTCACCGTCATCCTTGGTGTGGTCGGCACGCTGTGGATCGCCCGCACCAACAACACGCCTTGGGAGGACACACCCTTGCGGGGCTTTTACGAGAAGGTCGTCTCGGTGGTCGATCCGACCGGTCAAGGACACTACCGTGGCGAGGACACCTTCAACAAAGGCGACAACAACCGCTACCGCCTCGTGTGGTGGTCGCTCCTCACGCGGGAAACGCTGGAGAAGAACCCGGTGGCCGGCCTCGGCTTCGGTTACGACCTCGCCCGCACCTTCATGCAGACCTACTACGGCGACAACTCCGGCGACTACGCGGTGCGCAGCCCCCACTCGATCGTCGTCACGATCTTCGCGCGCATGGGTTTTGTCGGACTGTTGCCCTTCCTGCTGCTCATCGCGTTGTGCGCCCGCAAAACCTGGCGGGCGCTCAACACCCCCGATTCGCCGGCCGTCGGCCTCTGGATCGCGGCGTGGGTGATTTTTGTGAGCGCCTGCTTCGGCGTGGTGCTGGAAGGCCCGATGGGCGCGGTCGTGTTCTGGCTGCTGCTCGGTGCCGCCAACGGGCAGACCGCGCCGCCCGAAACGACCACCCCAGCGACCGAAGCCGGCCCGGTCGAGGACCGACCCCTTGTCACGTAATACGTGACAAGTGGAATATCCCGGTCGCCGCACGCGACTCTTGCGCTTCGCCCGGCCGTCGCGACACATTGACCCGACCCATGGCCGTCAATTTGCGAGCTCCCATCGAAATGTTCAGCGTGATCAAGCTGACGACCCGGGAGCGTTGGGACATCGGGACGCCGCTGATCATCGCCACCTTGAGCATGATCGGCATGGCCTTCATCTACAGCGCCCAGTTCTCCACAACCGAGGCGGATTGGGTGAAACAGGCCGTCTGGCTGGGGGCGGGTCTGTTTGTCTACGTGGGGGTTTCGCTCGTCGACTACCGGTTTTGGTTAAGCGTAATTCATTGGTTATACGCACTTAGCCTCATTTGCCTGGTTTTGGTGCTCATCCCTGGGATCGGCACCTCCGCCTACGGAGCCCAGCGCTGGATCCGGATCGGCCCGCTGGGATTTCAGCCCTCCGACCTGGCCAAAATCGCGGTTTTGTTCGTCGCGGCGACGATTCTCATGCGCGAGAAGGTCGGTGGCGTGTTCCAGTCGCTGGGCGTGCTGGGGAAGTTGGCGCTTGCCGTGGGAATTCCCATCTTCCTTATCCTGCTCCAACCCGACCTCAAATCGGTTATCGTCCTGCCCCCCATGGTCTTCTCAATGCTCTACGTTTCCCGTCTCTCGACGCGGTTCTTCGTGGGCGCGCTGGCGGCCTTTCTTTTGGTGGTGGGACTCGTGGCGGTCGATTGCGTCCGCTACGTCAAGTTCATGGAGGAGAACAACTACTCGTTCGTGCGCGATCGTGGGAAGTATGACCCGCACGGCATCCTGCCGCTGCACGACTACCAGCGCAATCGCATCATCTCTTTCACCAACCCCGACAAAATCGACCCGATGGGCATCAGCTGGAATCAACGCCAGTCGCTCATCTCCGTCGGGAGCGGCGGCCTGCTCGGCAAGGGCTGGACGCAGGGCACCCAGGCCCAGCTCGGCTACCTGCCGCGCGCCGTCGCACACAACGACTTCATCTTCTCGGTCATCGCCGAGGAGAAAGGACTTTTGGGAAGCCTCACGGTTCTCAGCTTGTTTGGTTTAATGTTGTTTAATGGCATTCGCATCGCCGGCCTCGCCCGGGATCGCTTCGGCACTCTGCTCGCCCTCGGCGTCACAGTGCTCTTCGCCGTGCACGTGTTTGTGAACATCGCCATGACCATCGGGCTGGTGCCCATTACGGGCATACCACTTCCCTTCATTAGCTACGGTGGTTCCTTCATGCTCAGTTGCTGTTTGCTGCAAGGACTCGTCCAGAGCGTCTATCGCTTCAGAAAGGACTTCACGTGAAACTGAACCTTTCCGCCGATATCGCACGCCGGACCGGGCACCCTCGCGCCGCAACCCTCGCGGAACGGGCCACCGTCCAACCCAAGGACAAAACCCACCATGAGCGATCAGCATTCCTCCGGCTCCGGCGGCCCATCCGCCGATCCGGCCTCCCAGTATGACGAAGAACTGGCCAATCCCCCGGCCCAGCGCAAAGCCGAAGCCCTCGACCGCAAGGGCCTGAAGAAAGGCGCCCAGGACCGCGCCAAGCAGCGCCCGCTGCTCCAAAAAATCGTCGCCGCCTTCCAGAAGGAGAAATCCTCCTTCCGCGAACTCATCATCAACGCCGAGCCGCTCGAAAAGCGGGTTGCCCTGCTCGTCGACGGCGTGCTCGAGAAATACGAAATCGAGCGCGAGTCCGACAACCGCATGGTCGGCGGCATCTACAAGGGCCGCATCAAGAACCTCGACCCGGGCCTCAAGGCCGCCTTCGTCGACATCGGCTACAACAAGAACGCCTTCCTGCACTACTGGGACATGCTCCCCGCCGCGGCCGACTCCTCCGTCGAGGTCGTGCGCGTGAACAGCAAAAAGAAGAAGCAAAAGTCCGGCAACGAGCCCACCGTTAAGGACATTCCCAAGCTCTACCCGGCCGGCTCCGAGATCGTCATCCAGGTGACCAAGGGCCCCATCGGCACCAAGGGCCCCCGCACCACCACCAACCTTTCCCTGCCCGGTCGCTACCTCGTGCTCATGCCGTTCTCCGACCAGTGCGGCATCTCCCGCAAGATCGAGGACAACAAGGAGCGCCAGCGGCTCAAGCGCCTCGTCAACGAGCTCACCATCCCCGAGGGCATGGGCGTCATCGTGCGCACCGCCGGCGAAGGCAAGAAAGCCCGCTACTTCGTCCGCGACCTCCACCTCCTCCTCAAAACCTGGGCCCAGATCCAGGCCCGCGAGAAAAGCGAACGCTCCCCCGCCTGCCTTTACCAGGAGCCCGACATCGTCGAACGCACCGTGCGCGACTTCCTCACCGAGGAGGTCGACCGCGTCCTCGTCGACAACACCGAGGACCACGCCCGCGCCCAGGCCGCCGTCGCCCAGATTTCCACCCGCTCCAAGGGCAAGATCGCCCTCTACAAGGACAACATTCCGATCTTCGAGCGCTTCAACATCGAGCGCCAGATCGAGCAAACCGCCCTGCGCAAAGTCGGCCTGCCCTCCGGCGGTGAGATCATCATCGACGAGACCGAGGCCCTCATCGCCGTCGACGTGAACACCGGCTCGCACAAGAACCGCGGCGGCGACGAGAAGAACGTCATCTACGCGGTCAACCTCGAGGCCGCCGCCGAAATCGCCCGCCAGATCCGCCTGCGCAACCTCGGCGGACTCATCATCATCGATTTCATCGACATGAAGGAGCGGCGCCACCGCAACGCCGTCTACGAGAAGATGTGCGAACTCATGGCCCAGGACCGCGCCAAGACCCACATCCTGCCCATCTCCCAGCTCGGCATCATGCAGATGACCCGCCAGCGCCAGCAGGAGTCCTTGTCGTCCAACCTCTACACCGACTGCCCCTACTGCCGCGGCCGCGGCATCGTGAAGTCGGCCACCACGATCTCGGTCGAGCTGCAACGCCGTCTCTCCTCCATCGTGCGCCGCCTCACCACCAAGGGCGGCCAGGACGAATACGCCCTGCGCGTGCTGGTCCACCCGTCGATCCTCGAACGCCTCCGCAACGAGGACGCCGAGCTGCTCGTCCGCATGGAGCGCGACTTCGGCGTCAAGTTGGCCTTCCGCGCCGACCTCAGCTACCACGTCGAGAACTTCAAGATCATCAACGCCATCACCGGCGAAGAGTATCGCTGAGGCTCGTTCAGGTCCCCGTTTTCACCCCAAGGCGCGCCCATCCGGCGCGCCTTTGTTTTGCCCGCCATCCACGCCCTCGCTAGTTGCTTGGTCCACCATGATACCCCGTCGTCTCCTCGCCCTTGCTCTGCTCCTCTGTTTGGCGGCCGGCTCCGCCCTGTCGACGCCCGCCAAACCCCGAGTTCTCGTCCTCACCGACATGGGCGCCGACCCCGACGATCAGCAGTCCCTCGTGCGCCTGCTGCTCTACGCCAACCAACTCGACATCGAGGGCCTCGTCGCCACCACCTCCTGTTGGCAACGCGATCGCATCCGCCCCGATTTCATCACGGCCGCCCTCGACGCCTACGATACGGTCCAGCCCAACCTCAACCTGCACGAACCAGGTTTCCCCCCGGCCGATGATCTGCGCGCCGTAGTGAAACGTGGTCTGCCCGTCTATGGCATGCAGGGCGTTGGCGAGGGCCACGACTCGGAAGGTTCCGACTGGATCCTTGAGATGCTCGCCCGCGACGACAAGCGACCCTTGTGGGTAACCATTTGGGGCGGCGCCAACACCTTGGCCCAAGCCCTGTTCAAACTCCACGCCACTCAACCCGCCGCCGAGGCCGCCCGGCTCATCGCCAAACTTCGCGTCTACACGATCTCTGATCAGGACGACAGCGGGGCCTGGATGCGCCGCACCTTCCCCGCCCTGCACTACATCGCCACCCCCGGCGACGATTACGAACGATCCACTTGGGTGGGGATCGTCAACACCCACAAAGGCATCGACAACACCACCGTGTCCAACGCCTGGCTCGCCGCGAATATCCAACAGGGGCACGGACCGCTCGGCGCCGCCTACCCCGACATCGCCTGGGGCATGGAGGGCGACACACCGTCCTTCCTCGGCCTCATTCCCAACGGCCTCAACGCTCCTGAACATCCCGATTGGGGCGGCTGGGGCGGCCGCTACGCCCTCGCCATTCCCGACACCTCCACCTTTGCCGATGGCAGTTCCATCGTGGTCGCCGAAACCGAGACCCGGCCGTTCTGGACCGATACGTCCGACACCTACACCCCGTATCTGCCCAGCACCTACAAGCGGCCCGTTCACCGCAGCGACCGCAGCTTCACCGGCAACCAGGTGACCCTCTGGCGCTGGCGCGGCGATTTTCAGAACGACTTCGCCGCCCGCATGGACTGGTGCACCCAATCCTACGCCGGGGCCAATCACCCGCCGGTGGCACACCTCAACCATCCCGACCGACTCACGGTGAAATCCGGCGCCGGCGTCACCCTCGACGCCGATGGCAGCAGCGATCCCGACGGCGACAGCATCAGCTACCTCTGGTTTCACTATCCCGAGGCCGGCACCTACCCAGGTGTCATCACCACCGGCGGCGCCGAGAACGTCGACCGCTACCAGTTCAACGCCCCGACCGTGACCGAACCGGTCACCGCCCACTTCATCCTGCGGGTCACCGACAAAGGCACGCCGCAACTTTCACGCTACCGCCGCATCATCGTGACGATCACGCCGTGACCTCACCCACCGCCGGCCCTCGTCCGCGCACGACCCTATTTTCGCTGGCTTTCCGCAGGCAGAAACGCATCGCCCCCAATCACTGGGGGCCCGGCGCGAAACCGTCTTCGGACGAACCATCAATGTGGTAGCGACCCGTGCGGGTGGTGCCCTCGCGCGTGTTGTAGAGTTCAATGACACGCAATAACTCGGCGAGACTGACCAAGCCGTCCCGATCAGAATCAGCCGAATGGAATTCGCCCAGCGTCGTAGGCTCACCTGCGCCGCTGGTCGAATCAGGAGCGAAGCCGTCCTCGCTCGACCCATCGAGGCGGTAGCGTCCGGTGCGGGTGGTGCCGAAGCGCGTGTTGTAGAGTTCGATGACGCGGAGCAGCTCCGGGAGGTTGAGTGCGAAGTCGCCGTCGATATCCGCACTGTGCTGGGTTGCCTGGGGCTCAAGCTGTAGCGGGTCAGGACGCACCATCGCGTCGATCGCGTTGCCATTCACGGTCAGATTCGCCATCGCGGTGAAGCTCACCGAGCCGCTCGCGTTGCCCGGGGCCGTGGTGGTGTAGGTAAAGCTGAGCGGACTGGTCGACACGGTTGTCCAGTTCCACTCAAACAAGTCGGTGTCGCCAGCCGTGGGGCGCGTGGCGGCGGAGGTGTCCCCCGCACTCGACTCAAAGCTCCAATCCTGCGACTCGATCGGCGGCGGTGGCAGCACGCTCCAGGTCAGCTGCGAAACACTCAAGCCGTCGCCAACCCGCACCGTGTTGGTGATCTCAACCGCCGCGCCGGGCACGTATCCACTGCTCACCGCCGCGTGCGACAGCTCGACATCCAGCACGGTGAGCTGCGCGCTCTGCACCGGTGCGGCGCCGGCCGCGTTGGAAACCTCGACCGCATAGGTGCCGGCATCGGCCAACGTGAGATCCGTGAGTTCCAGCGTCGCCGCGGTGGCGTCCGGCAGGCTGGCGCCGTCCTTGGTCCATGAATACATCAGGGTGCCGGAACCCACCGCGCTGACGGTGAAGGTCGCCCGCTGGCCGAGGATGGTCGTGCGAGCACTCGGTCCACTTAGAATTGCCGGCGCGGCGGTGCCGACCGCCAGCAAGCGCGTCGTCGAAACCGGCAGGTGGTTGGCGGTGTCGGTCGGGGTAAACTGGGCGGTGAGCGTGTGCTCGCCGGTCGCAAGGGTGGTGCCGGCCGGAGGATCGAAGACGAAGGTGCCGTCGACATCGGCCGTCGCCGCGAGATTGGCGGCAGTAAGCGGGTCACCGTCATTGATCGGGCCACCCGCGTCCCAGGTGATCACGGGCGTGCGCTTGGCCACGACGAGCGTGCCGCTGGCGGATCCGATGTAGGAATCGTCGATCACGGTGGCGACCACCGCGTAGGAGCCCGCGTCGGTGGGCGCCGTGGTCGCCCCATCATAGGTGACCTCGACGATCAGCCCGGTCGGCTCGGTTGTGGCCGTGACCACCCGCGGTTCGCCGGTATAGGTGGTTTCCAAACCTGACAGCACGACCGTGGCCTGCGGGCGCACCGTGAGGTTGAACGCGCCACTGGTGGCATCACCCAACGCGTTGCTCACGCGGCACGTGTAGGTCCCCGCGTCGGCCGGCGTGACCGCACCGAAGGTGAGCGTGGCTGTCGCGGCGGACGCGTTGCCGGTGATGGCTACACCGTCCTTGAACCACTGATACGCCAGCGGATCGGTGCCGGTGGCCGTGACGGCAAAGCTCACCGCTGCGCCCTCATCGACGGTTTCATCCGTCGTCGAAGAGGTGATCTCCGGCGCGGTCAGGATCTCGGCTTCGAGCAGGATTTCATCGATCGTCAGGCGAAAGGGCACGATGCCCGGCGAACCGCCGCCGAAGTTCCAACCGGTGATCTGGGTGAAGTCGAACCCACTGGTCCAGCCGGTGAGAGTAAGGTGCACCGTGGTGAGCTGCCCCACCGCAAACTGGGAGGTGGCGATCGAAAACACGGACGTGTTGAGATTGGTATCCTCAAACTGGATCGCCACCGAAGAGGCCACGTTGCCGCTGTCGCGTTGGGCCGTGACGGTGAGCACGTTCATGCCGGTGGCATCCAGGTTGACAGCCGGCGCAAACCAACCGTTCTCGTCGAGCGCGTCCCCGCCGACAGTGATCGAGCCGGCGTTTTGAGTCACGTTCCCGTCCCAAGTGCTCCCGGGGACGACGGAGCCGGTGGACGCGCCGGCATCAAAGGTTTCCACGACGATGGTCTGCGCCGACGTCGAGCCGACGAGCAAGAAAGTCAGCCCCAGCACAACAAACCATTTGGCCAAGCGGTGGATCACGGGGTGGAAGCGTCGGGGTTATTGAGGCGCTCGTCGACCATCGGATCACGCTGGCGACGGCGACGGATCGCGGCGGCGACGAGCGCCACCAGTCCCACCATGGCCGCAACGGTCGCCGGCTCCGGCACGGCCGACGGAGTGATGAAACCGGACGCATCGATCTGGCCGATCGCGTTGCCGTAACCCACGAATCGGAACTGGCCGAGGTTGGCGGAGTGGATGCCCGAGCTGGATGTCCCGAAACGCAGCGTATTCACCGCAGGGTCGAAGTTGCTGATGCTCAGCGTGCCCGTCCACAGCGACCCAGCGATGCTGGTGAGGGTCAGTCCGCCGCCGCTGCCGCCAAAATCGATCGCGGAGTCGGCGCTCACCGCAAATGACGAGAGGGTCAGGCTGTGCTGGTTGAGGTCGAGGGTGCCGCCAGCGAGGACGAGTGAGCTGGAGGCAGCGAGCGCGTTATCAATGTCCAACTGCAGAATGCCGCCCTCGATCGTGGTCGTGCCGCTGTAAGTGCTCTGCCCGGTCAACGCGAAGGTGCCGGTGCCCTGCTTCTTGAACTGCGCCAGGTCCTGCGCGGCACTCAGGCTGCCCCAGTTGGGCGAGTTGACGGTGAGACTCCAACCACCACCGTCGATGCCGTTCCCGAAACTGATCTCGCCGTCGTCGGTGGTCGTGAAGGTCGCGTCGGCCTCGAGTTGAACTTCGTCGTTGAAGCTTTGATCGCCAGTCGTGGTGACGGCGCCTCCACCGACAACCGTGGAGCCACCTGCGTCGGTGGTGAGACTGGCCAAAGGGGTCGTTGCCCCGACGGCGCCATCGAGGGTGGTCTCGCCCGACGTGTTGAGGGTGAGATCATGAGCGCCGTCGATGGTGTTGTTAAAGGTGATCGCAGTGCCGGTGTTGTTGGCCCCGCCGGTGTTGCCCAGGACGGTCGCGCCCGTGAGCGACTGGGCCGTGGTGTAGACCTGATCGCCGGCGGTGATGATTGTGCCGCCTTCGAGCGCGCGCAGGTCGGCGGCGAGCTCGAGCTGAGCAAAGGTCATACGAAAAGCGGTGATGCCCGTCGCCCCACCACCCAGACTCCAATCGGTGATCTGGCTGGGATCGAAGCCGCTGCCCCAATCGGAGAGCGGAATCTGCACCCACGTGAGCGCACCTTCGGCAAACGCATCGCTGCCGACCGAGAACGCCCCCGCATCCTGGGTGAGGTTGATGTCGTTGAATTGGACCACGACCGAGGGACTGGCGTTGCCGGCATCGCGTTGCGCCAGAATCTGCAGGTAACTCTGGCCACTGGCATCGAGGCTGAGGCCGGTGGCCACCCAACCGTTCACGTCGGTCGCGCCGCTGCCCACTTGGATGCTGGTGGAGAGTTGCGTGACGGCGGAGGTCCAGGTGGTGCCGCTCGCCGGCGCACCCGTCGCCGACCCATCGTCAAAGCTGTCCAACACCACGGTCTGCGCCACCGTTGCGGTGGCGAACAGGCTGGTGACAATCCCGCAGCGAACCGTGCGGAAGCCACCTTGTCGCCGAAGCAAAGTGTGAAGATGCCCGCCCATACGCGCGGATCAGCCTCCTATCGACGGGAACTGAATGGTCTTGTCCGCGGCGGTCGCTCCCACCTCGCGCCGTTGCACAAAAATGGGCGTGCCCGCTTTGATGACGTAACCGTCGCGGTTGGTGGTGGTCTCGTTCGTCCGCTGCCAGTGGCCCACCTCACTGTTGAAATAGAAGCTGAACCAGGAGGCGCCGGCCCACACCACCAGCAAGTCGGCCTCGGTGGCATCGGCGGACGACTTCCAGGCGTGGGTGCGGCTGGCGGTCTGCAACGCGAGCTCGCCCAATGTCGTGTCAGTGGCCTGCATCGTCGCCAGGAAAGTCAGCGCGTTTTGGGTGCGGGTGTGCACCGCACGCGGCGGCTGGACCAGCACCCGGCCCAGCGTCGGGATCACCAGATCGGTGTCGCCGCGGCGGGCAATCATGACCCCGCGATCGGGGCGCAGGAGAAAGGCGTTGCGACTTGGGCTCGCCACGCTGTCGAGGTCGCGCGCCCAGCGATTCCAGGTCGTGTTGAAATAAAAATTGATCCACGAGGCCCCGCCCCAGACCTGCACGAGGTCGGCGCCGTGCGGCGTGTCGGCGCCCTGCAGCAAGAGGTTGTTGTCGTCCGCCGTGCCGAAGAGCGTGCCCAACGTGTCGGCGGGAATGATCTCGTAGCCCGCACCGTTCTCGCCGACTTCGATGCCAAGCTCGGCCAGGCCCACGCCGTCGTCGGCCACGTAAACGCGGGTGGCGGTGTTGGCCGGGTTGACGATGCGGAAAAGCCGGCCGGACTGCGCGCCGGAGGTGAGGCGCAGGTAGTAGGGCGCGCCGGCGGTGGAGAACGCACCCGGCGTCCAGGCGGCGGCGGCATTTTCAAGCCAGTTGCTGCCGACCGCGGTCACCTTGCCGACCGAGTTGGCCAAACTCGACGCGGGCGCATCCAAGGGGATGGAAAAGGAACGGCTTTGGCCGGCCGGAATCGTTTGCACGATGTATCCAACCGGTCGTGACGCGCCGGCCTGGGCAAAGGCCGGGACCGCGGCCAGCACCAAGCCGCCGACCAACGCGGAGAACAGGCGGAACGTGAATCGCGACGAGAGTATCATTTCTGAGCGAGGTTGAACCCACCGCCTGCGTCGGTGGCGTAGAGACGTCCGGTAGCCGGGTCGCGGAAGACCTGCAGGTTGCTGCCCGGTTTGCGATAATGAGTCATGCGGGCGAGCGCCGCGCGGTTTGGCATCCAGTCCGGCGCGTCCGCCAAGGTCGCTACCGTCCCCGCCGGGGCGGCGACCAGTTCGAAGGGGTTTTCCTCCAGCAGCCAGGCGGCAAACGCGTCGCCGGGCTCGAGCGCGATGAACCATTGCCACTCCTGCACCCCGCCATTCGGCTCGCGCAAGCGGTGGCGACGCTCGGCGTGCAGGATGTTCTCGGCGGCGGTGGGCTGTCGCCAGAACGCGCGGCGGAACACCTCGGCTCGATTGAGCTGCAGTTGCAGGCGGGCGTCCTCGGTTTCGACCCAGGCGGTCGTTTCCCGCGCCGGTTCCGACGCCGGCGCGGCAGCCGGCCGGAGCAAGTGCCACGCGAGCCCTCCGGCCAGCGCGACGAATCCGAGTATGAGCAGTGGTTTACGCATGACTCAGTTGCCGGAGTGCGAGTAGGTGCGCAGGAAGAGCTCGATGTCGCTCACGCTGGCGGCGAAGCGATTGAGGCCCTCCTGCTCGTTGTTGAGCAGGGTGTAGGCGGGAATGACGATCTTCCACCCGCCGTTCCACACGCTGCGGCCGACCAGCCGAGAGTTGGTGAACTCCTCGGGCACAGACGAGTAGAAGAACGCGGGATCGCTGACCGGACGGAAGGCCTGGTGCTTGCGCAGAATCCAGGGTTGCTCGGTGAGCGTGCCGTTGGCGTCGAAGAACTGGTTGTCCGAGAAATCGGTCGAACCGAGATTGAAGGGCAGCGGCAGCGCCTGGTCGTGCACGGTGAAGGACCGCACGACGCCGGTGTCGCCCAAGGGCGGCGCCAGCATGTAGTCGGTGCCGGTGGGGATGAGGTAAACATACGGCGTGGCGCTCAGGGCGTTGGCGTCGCCGGAGGCCGGCCCGGCGGCGTCGACTTTGCCAGTGGCGTAGGCGTCCATGCCGACGTAGTCCCGCAGCACCATGCCGACGCTGTAGATCTTGGTGGCGAAATTGGAATCGCTGAAGGCGTGGTCCCCGCCGATGAGCGGCAGACCGAAGAAGTTGTGGCCCTTCTGGATGGTGGTGCTGAAGGGAATGATGATGCCCGGCACCGCGCTGCCGTCGGCCTTGGCCACGTTGCGGGCGTGGGCGGCGACATCGGGGTCGGCCAGGATGTTGCTGACCATGTGCTGCTCCAAGGTTTGCCGCCAGGCGGTGTCGCCGCTGCTGTCGGAGGCGAGGCGGAAGAGCTCATGGCGCAGGGAAAAGACCGTGCCATTCGTATCCGGGTTATTGATACCGAGGCGCGGCTTGGCCACCGCCCAGTCGGCCTGCAGGCGGGCCATGGTGCCGGCGAGTCCGGCGTCGCCGAATTCACTGACCGTGGCCTGCGGCGTGCCATCGGTGAGGTCGCCCAGCGCGCGGGAACCAACGATGGCGTTGATCGCGGACTGCCCGGCGGTCGACCCCAGCAGGCCGGTTTCATAATCGTAGGCCTTGGCGGCGAGGTAGGTGTAGCGGGCGGCCAGATCGAAGAGCGTGCGGTATTGCTCCAACGCCTCGTTGCGGAAGGTGCGGAAGGTGAGGTCGTTGGTGCGGTAGCCCTGCACCTTGGCGGCCGCCCGCTGGCGGAAGGTCGCACGGTTGGCCTGGAGGGAGTTGCCGGCGGCGATGAGGTTGCGCACCGCTTCATCCGCGCGCTGCACTTCGGTGATCAGTTGGGTGATTTCGTAGACGTTGGTCGTCAGTTCGCGCAGGGCCGACTCATACTCCCAGGCGGCCTGAGCCTTTTCGTAATCGAAGCCAAACCGGGTGATCGACTGCTCCATCTCGCGAGTGACCCGCTCCTGTTCCACCTCGAGACCTCGGGCGATACTGTTTAGAACCGATGCTGCCCGCGAGACGGTGAACCACGACGTGATACCAGCGATACTGAAGGCCGAACGAATCGACGAGGTGGCGTCGTTTGAGGTGCCGACGGTTTTGGGCGGCGCTTCGGAAGACCCCGCAAACAAACCTTGAATGTAGTCGGCCTCCGTGAACAGCAGCTCGCCCACGGATTCCAAGGAAACTTGGGCGATGCGCAGGGCATACACCGTGTCGCCGGCATCCTTTTCCGCCTTCACCGCATCGGCGTGCGCGCGGAACATGATGAGCAGGAGCTTACGCTGCTGATCGAGCGCCGCGATGTCTTGATTGAGGGCCGCGGCCCCGGCTCGGAGTTCGATCGTCGCCTGGTAGCGATCGAGCAGTGCCTGCTGCAAGGTGCCCACCACGGAGCGAGTGCCGAGATTTCCGGCCGATTGTTTCCAGGTGTCCGCGAACTGCACAAAGCTGTCGGGATTGATGGTGATGGCGCGGTCGGTGAAAAATTCGGTGAGCGGCTTGTTGACGTCGGTGGTCGAGAACTTCGTGAGGTCGAAGACGTCACTGGCGCTGACTCCGGTGGGCGAGCGCGCGGTGATCGTCACGGCCTGGGTGGTGTCAACCTGGTCGGTCGGGCGATCGATGATGTTCCACAGCAAGAGGTCGGGACCGGTGTAGCCTTCGGCGTAGGTCTTACCCGCGCCGATTTCGCCGGGGTAAGGCGTGCCGTAGATGTCGACCAAGGCCGAGGCGAAGGCGGACTCCTCGTCGACGATCGCGTCGTTGGCGTCCGCGATTTGATCCTCCTGGTTGCGGAGCAAGCGGGTCATCCGGGCCGCCTGATCGAAGGCGCCTTTGGCATTGGTGACAGCCCGCAGGGAGCGATCGTAGATCTGGTCAAAATGAGACTGACCGGCCTTAAGTTCACTCGGGGAGATGTCGAAGGCGATCGCACTGGGGCTCAGGCCCAGCGGGTTGAGATGGGCGTTGGCGTTGTCGATCTTGATCTGGAAATCTTCCGCGATCGTCGGCAACTGCGTGAGCTCGAGCACCGTCGAGCGATCGATGACCTGAATGCCGGTGTGGTTCGGATCGGTGTCGTCCTCCGGCAGGATGGAGTTGCCCACGACCCAACTGTAGTAGGCACCCTGAGTGGCGCGGGAGGCCCACTCATCCAAGCCCCAATGGCGGGTGATGCCGGTCTGGCTGTTGGTCTGACCGTCGCGCAAATGACTCCAACCGGCGGACGGGTCGTCCCGGTAGCTCTGACGGTGCGTCAGGGCCATGATTTGCTGGGCGGTGCGAGCGACGTTCAGCGCGGCCTGGGCATACTTTCGCTCGTCCTGGTAATCGACCTGGATGGTTTGGCCGAGCACGCTCACGGCCTCGGAACGCGGCGTCCAGGTGAAGCTCGGGTTCTGCAGCAGGCGCTGGTAACCTTTAAGCGCGGTGAGGTAATGACCGTAGGCGTCACCGTGGGCCTGCGGGAACATGCGTTGGGCGTCGGCGGCATCCACCACGCCGTTGGCGGTCGAGCTGCCGGTCTTCTCGGTGATGTTGTAGTTCGCGACGTAGAGCGCCTCGCCGGAATTGATGCCGCGGGTGTAGTTCCAGAACAGGCGATTGTAGGCTGGCGCCACTTTCACTCCGGGCGTCAGGGAATCATCCCGACCGCGGAGCAGGGCCAACTCCTCTTCGAGCACGCTGGCCACCTGGCCTTCAAAGGAGAAGCGGGAGGTGTTCACCTCGGTCGCGGTGGCGCTGTCGTCGATGGCGATCGTGGGATTGGCGGCATCGGCGTAGGCCTCGTTGCCCAGGATCGTGTAGAGGTCGTTCAGATAACCGGCGGCCAACAGCAGCGCGTCGTTGGCCGGCGCGTAGTCGAACCCGGCGTCGATGCTGAGCGTCTTGCCGCGGTTGAGCACGGTCTCGTAGATCTCGATGAGGCCAAAATCGTTGATGTTGGAAAGGTTGAGGGAGACGTCACCTTCCCAGCGGGCGCCCGCCTGGGTGAGCAGCGAGACATCGGTGTTGACCGCGTTGTTGTAGAGGTCGTTGACGCGCTGGTTGAAGGGGTTGATGCCGGCGACGACGCGCTTGATCCAGCCCTCGACCAATTTCGGTTCGGTCCAGCGCGACCACGCCACCGCGCTTTGATCGGAACCGGACGCGAGCACGTTGCTCGTGTTGATCTTCGGCCTATAGCGCATCGTGAAGTAGTTGTCCGTCATCACGAGCAGGGGGCTGCCCAACGGAGCGGTGGGCGAACCGCCGACCACGACCTGCGCGCCGAGCGTGCCACTCGGCGTTTGCCAGGTGGAGGAGCCGACCACTTCGTCGGTCTCGGTGGAGGCATGGAGCCGAAAGTTAAGCGGCGCTGCGGCCGCGACGGCGGAACTGGTGAAGAGCGCGATCTCGACCGTGTTTGGCCCGACCTGGAAGGCATCGGGCGAGACCTCGAACTGGTGGGTAAGGCCCGTGGCGGTGAGGCCGGTGGAACTCGTCACGTTGGTGAATCCGGCCGGCGCGTTGTAGGCGACAGTCGCCGCGCCGTTCACGTAGAGCACCAGGCCCGCATTGGAGTCGGCCAAATCGGCGCTGAAAATAACCCGTCCCGGCACACCGCCCGAGAAATCCAGCGGCGAGGTTTTCCGCGCGACGCGATCCGGCTCGGTCGCCAGTCGCGTGGCATCGGTCTTGATGGCGACGTTGAACGGCAGCGAGACCGGCGAACCGGCGGCGGTGTATTCCGCCGGACTCGGCAGGTTGCCCGCCGGGTTGGCGACGAACTGCCACGTGTCGGCGGCCAACGCCGACAGCGTGTAGGTATAGACTGGCGGCGCCACCCCACCCTGCGGCGGCGCGTAGCGCCATTCGAATTCGTAGTCCGTCGACCGCGCGGCGAAATCACTCGAGTGCCGCAGCGAGACCATTTCATCCAAGGGATTGCTGGAGGGCTCCACCTTGAGCTCACCGGCATGGAGCCGGGGCGCCACCCGGAACACCGCCACGCTCACCGGGTCGCCGGACGGAGTGAACGCCTCACCGTCTCCAAAAACCAATGACACCCAGCCGGAACCCTTGCCTGTCGCGGTGAGCGCGTAGTCCACGACCGAGGTGTCGGAATCGGAGGGCTGGGCCAAGGTGACCGGGCCGACCGTGACCGGATTGCCGTCGGAAACATAGGTCCCCGGTTGGAGCGGATTCTCCACAAAGGTCTCGACCCGCGTGGTGAGCTGATCGATGGCGGCATCCCATCGCGCTTTGTCGGGATCGGTGGCCGCGCACAAGGCTTTGAGCGCCGCGACGTCTTCGTTGCTTAAGACGTTCAACGCCAGGTAGTCCTCGCCGGCGGCGGCATCGACAAACTTGCCGGTCAACACCAGCTCGCCATTCGCCCCGCGACTGCTGTCAAAGAAGAACCGTTGCTGCAGATGCGGAGGCACGGACTGAAAATAGACTTTGCCCTGGAAACTGCTGGTGCGCACGGCCGCGGGGATGGCGGAGAGTTGATTGGTCCCGCCCAGGGCGAAGGATTTTTCGCGAATGGGATCGTGCAGCGTGACGCTCGGACGGGTCGCGCCGAGGGTCGCGATCGACTGCTCGTAGAGCACCTGCGCGCTGGTTTGCGTGAGCACCGCCGGCAGACCAAACTTCGGCATGGTGAGCGTCTCGGCGACCCGCAGCTCCGGGGCAACTGCCGGCCAGACCGGCCGGTAGGTGATCGTCAAGGGCGTGCCGGTCACCGGGTCGCCTTGCGGCGTGCCGCCGGAAAGGGGGCGCAGGTAGGGCAGCGCGGTGCCCACGGCCGGTTGGGTCGAGAAGCCGGGCACGTAGAAACCTTCGCGCATAAGGTAGTAGAACTGCATGCCCAGCGTCGGACCCACGATCGCCGTGGCGGCCGCGCCGGTGCCGTCACCGCCGGCGAACTGAATCGTCGGGGCCGAGGTGTAACCGCTGCCCACATTGGTCAGCGTGATCGCGGTCACGACCCCGTTGGCCACCGTCGCAGTGGCGGTCGCGCCGCTGCCCCCGCCACCGGTGAAGGTGACCGTGGGGGCGGAGGTGTAACCGGTGCCGCCACTGGTGATCGCAACAGAATTGACCGGGCCCGCCCCATGCGGCCCGCGATAAACCCAATCGTAGCCCTTGCGATCCTCGAAGGTGAAGTTGTCGTAAGCCGCCGGCGCATCCGCATGCGGAGCCGCATCGCCAAGACCCGGCACCTCCCGGTTCAGCACCACGCCGTTGGCATTGAGCGGCAGGGGCAGAATCGGCAAGGGCATCGGCGGCTGGATGATCGAACCGGCCGTCACCTCGTAGTTGAACCGAAGGTCGTTGGCCGTCCCGGCCACATCCAATTCGCGCTCGACCTTGAAGGCGCGCATCGCGGGCCGGCCATCATCGGGGTGGATGTAGTCCCACAACACGAAAGGCTCCGACGTGTAAACCGAGGCATTCGCCGTGGTGTTGTTGAGGTCATCCCGCAGCGCGTAGATCCGTCCGGCGAGCGCCAAGGCGTGCTCTTCGTTGGGATTGAAACCGACGGCGCTGCGATCGTTCTGCACGTAAAGGCTGCCGGCAATCTCCGCCGCGGTCAGGTCACCACTGCCTTGGTTGGACGCGAGGATGATCTTGGCGGGTTCGGTCGGATACTGGACGGTGTAAGTGCCGACCTTGGCTGGCGTGTAGAAACCTTGGAAGGAGTCGGAGGGAGGGGCGACTTCCCTGAACCACCAGACTTTCAGCACGTTGCTTCCCGGGATTGCGTTGACCGGAATGATCGCCGCGCTGGCGGCGGCCGGGATGCCGACGGCAAACGGATCGGCGTAGGCGCCGGGGTTGTAGTTATTGCCACTGGCAACGTAACCCGCGACGGCGTGGCCGTCCGGTGCATCGATACGGGTGCCGACGTAAGCGGTTTCGACGATCGCGGCGTTGCCGTCGCCTTCGAGGAAACCGAGTTGGGAGACCACGGCCTCCGCCCCCGAACCGCCGCCGCCCGAGATGACCACCTGGGTCGATGGCGTGAAATTATATCCGGGATCCGTGATGGTGATCGAGGTGACCTTGCCGCCGGAGATGGTCGCAACGGCCGTGGCGCCGTCACCACCATTGGTGAAGGTGATGGTGGGCGCGGAGGTGTAACCGCTACCCCCGTTCGTGATCTCGATCTCTCGCCCCCGATCCTCCCGCTGGGTGAACAGGCGCACATACCAGAGCTCGTTGGCACCACTGAACTTCAGCAGGGCTCGGTTCAATCCATCGGCGCCGGCGAACTGCACAAAAAACCGCTGCGTCGTGGCATCGATCTGCGCCTCGCTCTGGGCCGGATCATCCTGGAACACGACCTGGGGCTGCTGCGCGCCGGCAAAGGGAATGCCGGTCTCCGGGGTGCTGCCGAGCTGACCGACCACGAAGTGGGCGTAGGCGGCGACGTCGGTCGGCCAGACCTGCAGGTATTCATTGCGAATCCGCGGCCAGAAAATGCCAAGGTCGGGCTCGAAGCCGGTTTGCTTGAAGTGGATCGCCGCGTCCGCTTCCTCCAGCCAATAGAACGAAACGCGGTCAGGGGTGAGGTTTTCCCGCTCGGCAAAATACTCCGTGACACCGTCGCGACGGGCGATCGACCCGTAATAGTTGACGGTGTCCGTGCTGACCGCGGTCACCGGCGCGGCCCGCCACTCCGAGCTACCGTCACGGGGCAGCAATTGATTGCTGGCATCGCGCGGCGTCAGCTGGTCACCCAGGTAGACGGTCGTTTGCACCGGCTCGGCCACGCGCACCACATCGACAATGTCCGCCCCCAGAAATTCGTGCACCTCGCCACCGCCATCGGCCTGCAAGGGCCCCAGGTATTCGATGAACACCCGGCCTTCGCGGTTGTAGGCATGCAGTTGGCCAATGCCCCCGGTCTTGTCGAACCACAGGGTGCGACGCTCGGGCGGCAGGCTGATGTCCGACGGCGCGGAAGACCCCACCCGCTGATACTCCTCCCGCACAAATTCAGGGAAGTTGGTGCTGAAGACCGGGTTGATGGTCTCGATCTGCCCCAGGGGAATGTTGACCAGCGGCCCATTAAAACTGCGCTCCGTCCAGTAAATGGTGCGAGCGGGTTTCGCGGTGGTGGAAGAAACCGAAAACGACTGGTCGCGGAACCGATACTTCGCGGTCGATGGTTCCGCGGGCGAGGTGACCGGCACGCGGGTCACCCAGGTGATGGCCACGCGGCCGGCCTGAGTGGCGAAGACCCGCTCGGCGTGGGGGCTGAAATAAAAATCCGGTTGCTGGCCCGCCGCCGTGGCCGTGGCGCCCGTCCCGCCTCCGCCTGACAGGGTCACGGCCGGCAGGGTGGTGTAGCCCGAACCCGCGTTGGTGAGATTGATCGCGGTGACCACGCCCTGAGCCACCACCGCCTCGGCGGTCGCCCCGGTGCCGCCGCCGCCGGTGATGGAGACGGTCGGCACCGACGTGTAGCCGGCGCCACCCTCAACCACCTCAATCGCGCTCAACTCCAGCGGAATGGGCGTATCGGTGCTGGAGGTGGCGGTTTGCACAAAGTCCTCCCCGACCTTCACCGGCTGGGCGCGCCAGTAATTTGTATCCGCTGGGGTGATACCATCGACCTGGGTGGCGGGAGGGGCGATCACATCGCCCAGGAGATAGCGCGGCACACCCACCGCCACCGCACCGCCGAAGGCCGAACGTTGCAGCACCAGTCCCGCGCTACTGGAGGGATAACGCACCGAGAGGGTTTCGTTCGCCACGACGGCGGCGGAACCGCCGGAGTGACCGGCGATGCTGGCAAACTGTGGCGTCGTCACCGCCGGATTCAGTCCATCAGGCACGGACCGAAAGACCACCCGCGCACTGGCGCCGGATCCGCCGCCCCCCGAAATGCTCACGGTGGGCGGATCGGTGAAGGCATAACCCGAACCGGTGGCGGTGACGGTGAAACCGGTGACCGCCCCGTTGCTGACCGTCGCCGCGATGATCGCCCCGCTGCCGCTGCCACCGACCAAGGTGACCGTCGGCGCCGAGGTGTAGCCGCTGCCACCGTCGATCAGGGTCAGATCCGCGATCGTGTTGGATTGAAAAAGGCGGTTCTGCGTCGCGCCCCGCATCTCGAACTGCGCGCGCGCGACCGGCGCCGCCGCCACCAGCAGCAGGGTGGCGAACAAGCCTCGACGGAGGATGGCGGTCAGGCGGTTCATCACGGAGCCGGGGTGGTGGAAAGGCTGCCGACTTCGCTCACGCGCGTGAGCACGAAGGTGCCGGAGACGGTGACGTCGCTGGTGGTGCTGCCATCGGACAACTTGGCCCGGCGCAGACCGGAGATGACCTCGGTGTAGTTGCCGCCGATCACCGCACTGCCCCACCCTTGCGAACTGGTGCCGGCCGGCGGCGTGGCGGTGAAGGCAAAGCTCAGGGCCCGGGTGATGGTGGGGCTCTCCTCGCCCGCCGGCAGCATGGCATCAAAGCGAGCGTTCCGGTTGTCATGATCCGGGTGATAGGTGTGCACGTAGGGATTGGTCGGCGCGTTGAAACCGATGGTGATCGTGCGGGTGAGCGTTTGACCGATCGCCACGGCACCGGTGCCCATCGTATCGTCCGCAACGGTGTCGGGCGGCAGGTGCGCCGCGGTGATGCGTCGAGCGTTGGCCTTGCTGGCCGCGGCCAGCGCGCCCTCCACCGTGGCCAATCCCACGCCAGTGGGATCTGATGCCAACGGTCCGAGATAAACCTCCGAGAGCAGCCGCGCGTTGCCGTCGTCCGCCACATGCAGAATCACGCGCAGCGGAAAGGATCGTCCGGTGCCCGTGCCCGCCTCGCCCGGCACGTGGCTTTGCACGTTGCTCACCGTGGCTTCGCCGATCCAAAGGCCGGCGAGCGTCGCCACGCGGGCCGACACCGGCAGGGCCACATCCATGAGGTTGCCGCCATCGGTGAAACGCAGCAGCGAGGCGTAAAGCGCATCGGCGGTGCCGGTCATCTGCGTGCGGTCGACGCCAAAACCCAGTTCCACCGCGGACTGCGGACCAATCGTAACCGGGATGGCTCCCGTCACCGGATTGAACACGTATTCGCCCGCCCCGGAATCAAACTCCCGGAAGGTGAGCGGCACGTCACCGGTGATCTGCTCCGTTCCGGTCGGTGCCGCCGCCGAGCTCACGGGCGAGACGGTGAGATTGACGGTCGCCGCGGTGCGGTTGCGCACCCGCACTTTGATGAGGGAATCGGTGCGGCCAAAGTGCAGACCGTCGAGGCGCGAGGGCGCGACTTCGAGCGGCGCGTAAAAGTTGCCCACGACCGGCGCCTCAAACCAATAGGCCTTGGTGCGGTCGAGCCGTTCGGTCGACGGTGAGAACACCTGCACCGGATTGCCCGGGCCGAGCGGACCACCCTCGTATTTGAAAATCTTGGAGTTGCTGGCGATCGCCACCGGGAAGGTCGCGAAGTAGTCGGTGAAGAGCGGGTAGTTGCCGCTCAGTCGCGCGGGGAAACCGAGCAGGTTGGCGCCGTTGCGCACCCAGGAATAACGCGGCGGCTGCACTTTCTGGGTGATGTTCACCGTCGTGCTGTCCCCTGCCGTGCCGCTGCACTCGATCAAGTAGGCGGATTGCCCTGGCAAGGAGATCAGCGTGTCGGCATCGCCCGTGGCACGTGTCCACACCTGCCACTCCGGGGTGCCGGCCGCGGGCACGACCGAAGACGTGCCCACTTGGATCGGGTTGGGATTGGGGTTCCAACGCCACACCGCCGTGACGTTGGTCGACGGCGGGAAGATGTTCTCCAGCGTGTCGTAATCGACCTCGCCCGGCAGGTAGATCGCATTCCACCCCCCCTTGAGGTTGTAGGACACGGTTTCCCACTGGGCGAAGGCGCCGCCGGCGCTCAGCCAAACCACGCCCAGCAACCACCACCGGGAAACCCGATGAGGCACGAGGTGGGATCGGAAGGGGCGCCAGTTCATCGGACCGTGATGCGGTAGAAGCGCTGGGCGCCGGGTTCGGTGGCCACGTGGATCGGCAGAATGTCGACGGCGGTG
Organism: Actomonas spartinae; assembly: GCF_051209155.1. Classification (NCBI taxonomy): domain Bacteria; kingdom Pseudomonadati; phylum Verrucomicrobiota; class Opitutia; order Opitutales; family Opitutaceae; genus Actomonas; species Actomonas spartinae. Next base: position 602,676 of record NZ_JBPJGB010000002.1, on the reverse strand, counting down.
GCGCGGTAAAAATCCACCGGCTCGGCGGTGGGCGAAGTGAGCAGCGGCACCGGCTCCCAATTGACGAGGTCGGAACTCGCTTCGATGGCGTAGACTTTGCCGGTGATGGAAAAGAACTCAAAGCTGACCAACGACTCGGTGCGCTCGGTGATGACGAGTTCGAAACGCTCGGTGGCATCGGTGGCGAAGGTGCCGGCGAGGTATTCCAAAAAGTTGCTCGTGCCGTCGCCGTCGTAGTCGCCGTCACGGGTGATGGCGCCGATGTCCCATCCCGCGTCGCCCGGTCGGAAACCGGCTTGGTAAAGCTGCCACTCCTGCCAGGCGTCGGGCAAACCGTCGTCATTGGCATCGGCGCCGATGTTGAGGTCGAGCCGCACGCGCTCGCCGCCCTCCCCGGCCCGCAGACTGCCATCGGCTTCGATCGGGTAAAAGGTCTCGCCGTTCATTTCCACCGCGAGCGAGAAGACGCCCTGTCGCGGCACGGAACGGTCAGAGTAGCTGCGGGTGTCGGGCCGATCCTGCTCGATGCTGATGTTGAGCTCGTAATTCAGTTCAATGCGAACGCCGGTGAGGATGGGCGTGCGTTTGATTTCGACCCCATCGCGCAGCAGCACGACCTCCGCGCCTTCGACGTTGAGGGTGGTGCCGACTTGATCGCGGACCACACCATACAGCACGTAATACGGCGCCGGCGGAAACGCGGCCGACCAGGTCGTGAAGACGGTGCCCGCGGCGAGCGCGGCGAGGAGCCAGCGGCGCATCCGGGAGCAGGGGCGTTGCAAGGTAAACCGCACGTCGAATCGGATCAGGCGTTCAAGTCAGCGGGCGGATCACTTGGCGGCGGCCTCAAGCTCGGCCACCCGTTCGAGCAGGTCCTCGACGATGGTGGTGAGGGCTGCGATCTCGGCGTCCTTCTCGCGTTTGATCTGCTGGGTGGCGGAGACGTTGAGCATGGAGAGCGCATCGTAGTCGACCGAGCGCAGGTCATCCACCTCGCGGCCATAGACGAATACTTCGTCCACGGTTTCCGGCAGGTCCACCCGGAAGCCCCGGCTGCCGACTTCCAAAACCTCGCGGACCGTCTCGGGCGAGGTCCGGGTGATCAGCTTGACCCGATCCCCCACCGCCAGATCCGTCGCAAGCTGAACCCAATCGTCTGCAACCGAGGCCGTCGTGAAGATATCCGGGACAAAGCCCGTGGAAGTGCTCACCGCCGCCGGATAAACGGCCTCCACCTGCTGCGCGATGACCTTCTTCTCCGAGGCCGTTCCGTGCGCAACGGGATCCACGTAGTGGTAGTCGGTGACCTCCAGCTGCATCAGGGTTTCCAAGTCCTCGTTGCCTGACGAAATCCCTTCCGTGACCTTAACCCGCTCGTCGGAGACGACATTGAACTCGGTCTCGGTGACGACTCGGCCCACCGCCAGGAACGAAACGCCGACATCCTGCGTCGATGCAATCGTTCCGGTCGTGGAACTGTTGAGATAAGCGTAGTTCGAGATACTCCGGGGGCTCGTGGTGACGATGTGAATCGGGACCTCAGGCGAATCCGTGCCGATCCCGAACTTACCCCAGACCGATGCATCGTCGTTGATGGCCAAATGGCCCGGGTTCGCGCCTGCGATATCGAGCAACGCAAGCCTTCCGCCCGTAAGCCCATTGTGCAGCTTGCCGACATACAGGCTCAGAATGGTGTCGATGTTGGAGGAGACAAATTCCGCGGCCAAGTAGGGGTCGGTCGCCGCACCCGTGCGGACGGCGAGAGGCGCGGCAGGGGCGGAGTTGCCGATGGCCAGCCGGCCCGTGCTCGTGAGGGTCATGGGCGGGGAACTCGCGGTGCCAAACGTGAGGTTTCCGCTGCCGGAGAGCAGTTGCAGGTTATCTCCCTGCCGCGAGACCCCGTAGGAGGTGGAGCCCATGTAGACGCCCATTTGCGTGCCTCCGCCGCCGGTGGTGTGCTGCAGGAGAATATTGGGGTCCGTCGGGTCCGAAATATTGAGCTTCGCGCCCGGGTCCGAGGTGCCGATGCCCACGCTGCCCGAACCCGAAATGAACATGTGCTCGGCCCAGCTGTTAGCCGTGTCCACCTCTCCAAAAACGATGCCCCCCGTGCCGTCTCCTTTCTGGTTCAGCAGGTAAGTCCTGCCCAGGTTCGACTCTTTGTTCCACTCCAGCCATCCGCCGTAGGAATGGGTCGGTCGGTCGTTGTGCACGTGAACGAGATTGGCACTCAGGACGTTGGCGACGTTGACGTTGTTGGCGGAGTCGATGGTCAGGGCCGGCCCGGCCGTGCCCGATTGGAGGATGAGCGTTCCGCTGTTGTCCGTGCGAATGACCGAATCACCCGCCTCGGCGGCGGTGCTGAAGGCGTCGGCGGTGTTGGCGTAACCCATCGTCAGAGCCACCTGGGTGTCCGAACTCGCCATGAGGGTGACCTGCGGAGCTTGCGTGCCGGCCGCACCCGAGCGGATATCGCCGCGCACATGGAGATTGGCCGAGGGCGCACCGACGCCCACCCCCACGTTTCCATTGTCGGCGGCCGTGAGCGCATCGGTCGACCCCGTGCTCAGGGTTTCCGCCACCTTGGCCCGCATGGCGAAGGCCGAGGTCACCATTCGCTGCCGCGGAGAAATTTCCGGATCCGCCGCCGCCGAGCCGTCGTCGATCGTCACCCCCAGATACCGGTCGGACCCGGCAAACACCGCGGCCGAGCTGACGCTCAACGAAGGCGGTCCCTTGCCGGATTCGTCATAGCCAAAGGGCTGATCAGACACCGCCACACCCTGGCCGATCAGGGCGCTGAATTCGCCATCGGAAATCGTGATGGTCTGCTGCTCCGAGTAGATCAGATCGCCCACCCCGCTGTTGGTCGAATCGCTCCAGATGCGGAAGGTCACCAGTCTATTCACCGGACTCGGGCTGGCCCCAATCGGGTTGCCCGAAGCATCGGTCACCTTGCCTTGGTAACTGATCAAGCCGGGCACCGCGCTCGTCGCCGTTTGACCGCGGGCCAGCGGCAGTAGCAGCCCCACCGCGAGAAGAACGACAAGGAGTCGACGCGACAAAGCAGCGCGACGGGTAAGGAAGGACGGAATCAGGTTCATGGGCGGGGACGGCTAAAAGGCAGGGAAAAGGGCAGTTGCGGGCCGGAAAATGGCCGGCGCACACGCTGGGGCGCGGTGTAAAAGACCGCGCAAACGGGTCGGGAAAAATTGGCACGGGCGCCCAATGACTCCGCCCACCCGGCTACCCCGAACGTATCGACAATCGAGTTTTGTGCCCACCGTCCGGCTCCGACGCCCGGGAATGTATTACATCTGAAACTCACGAAACCAACCAAACTTAAGTCTTTTACAGGGAGTGACTAATATTCCGAATACGCTGGGCAGAGATCGAAAATACGACGGGGAGTAAACAGTTCTCAGACCAGAGCGATCCGCTGCAAGTGATTGCGTTGGATCGTCTTGGATACCAAACTGTCCGCGGAGTGTCGCCAGCAAATGGCGAAAACCAAGTAAAAAAGCCCCCTGCTAGCGGGTATTCCCCCCCCTTCTTCTGGAGCGTCTTCACTGCCCCGATAGGTTATCTCACCTCCACCGAGCCTCCCAAATAGCTCCCCACACCTGCACCTAAACCGCCCGACCGACACCGCCTCCGTGCCGCCGAATCTTGCGGCAGCACGGAGACCTGGGAATGCGATTACCGCTCAATCCTGCGCGTGCAGCACGGATGCAAAGAAGGCCTTCATTTCGGCGGCATAATAGACGCCGTATTGGTAGAAGACGTTCTTCGTGCGGTCGTCCGGTTTCCAGTCGAAGAAGGCGTGGTAGGCACCGCCGACCTGCACGTATTGCACGCGCTGGCCCTTTTTCACCAGCGCTTCCATGAAGTCGTGGCACATGGCGTCGGAGATGAGGTTATCCATCGTGCCCCGGGTCAGGTATTGCGGCACCGCCCGCACCGATGCCTCCGGAATCGAATGGAGCGGCTGGACCGCCTTGTCCCACTCGGCGTTGGACTTCGGGTTCTCCGGGTCGGCCTTCAGCCACTCGCCCGCGAACACGCCGTAACTCGGCGCGGCGGCTTGGATGGCGTGCAACATTTCGGCGCGCACCTGCGCGACCGATTTACCCGCCGGCAAGTAGGTCGGCTTGAACTCAAACACACCGTCCTCGAGCCCGAAACCGCGGTCACCGATGCGCTCGACCATGACCGAAACCGACGCCGAAAGATGTCCGCCGGCGCTGTCACCCGTCACGCCAATGCGGGTCGGGTCGCCACCGTAGTCGGCCGCGTGTTCCATGATGTGGGCGATCGCGCCGTAGCAGTCCTCAATGAGGTTGGGCATGGTGTTGTTCGTCGCATCACCATCGGCCTTGCCGGCCCAACGATAGTCGATACTCGCCGCCACAAACTGGCCGCCGCGAGTCAGCTCACGCGCGAGGCCGCGCATCACGTCCTCGTCATTCGTGGTCCAGCCGCCGCCGTGGATGATGACGATGATCGGCAGGTTCTTCGCACCCTTGGGCGAATTGACATCATACTTGAGCGGCTTCTTGCCGGGCTGCGCGTAGACGATGTTGTTCTTCACCGTGATATGGTCGACGGCCGACTGTTCGATGAAAGAGACCCCGATGTGTTTGTCCTCATCGATCACCACCTCGAAGACTTCGGTCGGCGACTCGTGATACATCGCGCCCCAGCGGCCCGGGACGGAATAGTAGCCGGCATCGAGCACGTAACCCGGCGCGGGTTTGGCGGTGACGGTGAGCACGGTGCCGGCGGCGACTTGGCCATCGGCCGGCAACGCGGGATCAACGGTGAAGCTGCCGTGCACCGATTCATCGAGCACGACCTGATAGGTGTCGGCGGCCAACAGCGCGGAAGACAGCAAGAGCGCCGCGGAGGCGCAAGAGAGGAGACGTTTCATGAGCGGAGGGGATGGGGGTTGGGTTGGAGGTTCAGAGAGTCGCCACCTGCGCGGCGACTTCAAAAGGGGCTTCGGTTTTGGCGCGGATTTCTTCGACGGTGACGCCGGCCTGCAGCTCGATGAGCACGAGCCCACCGCCGGCGGGTTTCACCTCGAACACGCAAAGGTCGGTGATGATCAGATCGACCACGCCGCGGCCGGTGACGGGAAGGCTGCACGTATTGAGAATCTTGTGACGACCGTCGGCGGCGCAGTGCTCCATCACCACGACCACGCGGGGCACGCTGGCCACGAGATCCATCGCGCCGCCGGGGCCCTTGATCATCTTGCCGGGAATCATCCAATTGGCGATGTCGCCGCCGGCCGACACCTCGAAGGCGCCGAGGATCGACAGGTCGACGTGGCCGCCCCGAATCATGGCAAAAGAATCGGCGCTGGAGAAAAACGCCGCCCCTGTCGCCGCCGTGATGGTCTGTTTGCCGGCGTTGATGAGATCGGGATCGACGTCGCCCTCGTCCGGGAAAGGTCCGATGCCAAGCAGGCCGTTCTCCGACTGCAGCGTAACCTGCATGCCGGTCGGAATGAAGTTCGCCACCAGCGTGGGAATACCGATGCCGAGATTGACGGTGGCGCCATCATGCAGTTCCCGGGCGGCCCGCTGGGCCATGCGTTCGCGCGTCGGCGAAACTTTGCGCGAAGCGACCGCGCCTTGGACCGTGCGAAACTCGACGCGCTTTTCGTAGCCGCTGCCCTGCAGGATGCGATGCACGTAGATGCCCGGCAGGTGGATGGCGTCGGGGTCGAGTTCGCCGGCCTCAACCAGCTCCTCGACCTCGGCGACACAGACCGTCGCGCAGGTGGCGATCATGGGATTAAAGTTCCGCGCGGTCTTGCGGAAGATGAGATTGCCATTGGTGTCGCCCTTCCACGCCTTCACCAGCGCGACATCGGCTTTGATGGCACTTTCCAGCACGTGCTCGCGACCGTCGAAGACTTTGGTTTCCTTGCCCTCGGCCAGCAGGGTGCCGGCGGCGGTCGGCGTGTAGAACGCGGGAATGCCAGCGCCCCCCGCGCGCAAACGTTCGGCCAAGGTGCCCTGCGGCACAAGTTCGAGTTCGAGGTCGCCGGCGAGCACCTGGCGCTCGAACTCCTTGTTCTCGCCCACGTAGGACGCGAGGACCTTGCGCACCTGACGGGTGGCCAGCAGCAGGCCCATGCCGAAGTCGTCCACCCCCGCGTTGTTGCCGACAATGGTGAGGCCGGTCACAGCACTGTCGCGCAACGCGGCGATGAGGTTTTCGGGAATGCCGCAGAGGCCAAATCCACCCGCGGCGATGGTGAGATCATCCGCGAGCAGGCCAGTGAGAGCGTCGGTGGCGTTGGCGTAGACTTTGTTCATAAGAGCTCCAGACAGAGGGCCAGGCCTTCGCCGCCGCCGATACAGATGGCGGCGACGCCGCGGCGTTTGCCGGTTTCGCGCAGGGCCGCGAGTAAGGTGACGATGATGCGCGCGCCGCTCGCCCCGATCGGGTGACCCAGGGCGATGGCGCCGCCACGAATATTGAGCCGCTCGTGCGCCACCCCGAGCTCACGCATGAAGGCCATCGGCACCACCGCAAAGGCTTCATTGACCTCCCACAGGTCGACATCGTCGACCGTCCAACCGACGCGCGCGAGCGCTTGCTGCGCGGCGCCCACCGGGGCGGTGGTGAACCACCGCGGCTCGGCCGAATGCGTGGCCCACGCGACGATCCTCGCCTGGGGCTGGAGTCCCTGCTCCGCCGCACCGACGGCGGTCGCCAGCAACAATGCGGCGGCGCCGTCATTGAGCGTCGAGGCGTTGGCCGGCGTGATTGTGCCGTCCTTGGCGAAGGCTGGTTTAAGGTAAGGCACTTTGTCGTAGATCACTTTGGCCGGACCTTCGTCCTGCTCGACCGTGGTCGTCGCCCCCCTGCGGCCGGCGATCTCCACTGGCGCGATTTCAGCAGCAAACTGACCGGCCCGCTGCGCCGCGTTGGCGCGCTCAAACGAAGCGATGGCGTAGGCGTCCTGGTCCTCGCGGGTGAAACCAAATTTACTTGCACACTGCTCGGCGCAGGAACCCATGTGCACGTCGCCATAAGGGTCCCACAGTCCGTCATGGACGAGTGAGTCGATCGCCTGCTGATGGCCGAGTCGAAAACCGGCCCGCGCCTGCGGCAGCAGGTAGGGCGCGTTGCTCATGCTTTCCATGCCGCCCGCCGCGACGAGCGAGGCTTCGCCGAGTTGCAATGCACGGGCTCCCTGGATGACCGCCTCGAGTCCACTGCCACAGACCTTGTTGATCGTCACTGCATGCGCCGCCGGCTCGAGCCCGGCGCCCAGCGCCGCCTGCCGCGCGGGTGCCTGACCACTGCCGGCCGCGAGCACGTGGCCCATGAACACGTCGCTCACCCGCGCCGGATCGACTTCGGCCCGTTTCACCGCCGCGGAGATCGCCACCGCGCCAAGTCGCGGGGCCGGCAGGGTCGCGAGGCCACCTTGGAAGGCGCCAATCGGGGTGCGTGCGGAACTGACGACTACGATTTCATTCTTCATGGTCTGGCAAAGCGGTGACCGCCGGCGGGACCGGCAGTTCGAGATCAAGGAGGAGCGCGGAGTAGGTCTTGCCGTGCGCATCGAGCGCGAGGGAACGGGTCACGCCTCCGCCCAAGGCGTCGGACAACACGAACTTGAGGGCATGCAGTTGGGGCAGCACGTATCGCACGACCTCTCCGCGCACGACCGGCGCGAAGTGGCTCCGCACGCGATCCGTCGTCACCTCGGCCACCAGGCGCGGAAAGTCACGCTCATCGAACGGAATGAGCGTGAGGTCGGAGACATTGCCTTTGTCTCCCGCGCGGGCATGGGCGATGGCGTGCAGTTTCATGTCGTGGCGGTATGGATTACAGGTTGCACCCGCTCGCGCGGGATCAGCGTCGAATGAATGGCAATGACCTCCCGCGCCGATTTTGTGACGCCACCGCCGCCCGCCGGTCCGTTGGTGTAAAGCGTCTCCACCTCGTTGCCGATGCGCACGGCTTCTTCGAGCGTGGCGGTGCGACCCACCACGCGGACCCGTAGTTCGGCGGGCTCGGCCGCCCGGTCGCTCGCGCCGGCCAGGGCGACGGCGTTCAGCCCGATCAACTCGCCGCGCAATTCATCCGCCGCCAGCCCGATGAGCCGCAGGCGTTCGTGCACGATCTTGAGCGCGAGTTGACCGCGCGCCCGCGCGCCGGGGCCGGTGTAGGAGATTTGTCCTTCGCCGACAAAGCCGTCGCGGTAACCCAGGGAAACCTTGAGCGCCGCCGGTCGCTCCCGGCCCGTCGCCCCTGTCACCGCCACCCGGTCGGGACCGATTTCACGAATCTCCACCGCCGAAAAGTCCGCCACCACATCCGGTGTCACGTAAGCTGCCGGATCGTGAATCTCGTAGAGCAGTTGCTCCTTGCAGGTCCGCGCGGTCACCGCGCCGCCGGACCCGTCCACTTTGGTGATGACCACCCCGCCATCGGCCGTCACCTCGGCGATGGGAAAGCCGAGTTGCGCCAGATTGGCCACGGGCTTGGTCGTAGGATCGGCAAAATAGCCGCCGGTGATCTGGCCCGCGCACTCCAGGAGGTGCCCGACCAGGGTCCCCTGCCCCATGCGCCGCCAGTCATCCGCCCGCCACCCGAAGGCATGCATGAGCGGCGCGCAGAACAAGGCCGGATCGGCCACGCGCCCGGTGATGACCACGTCCGCGCCTTGCGCGAGGGCTTCCGCGATGGGCTCGGCGCCAAGGTAGGCGTTGGCGGAGATCAAACGCGCGCGCAGATCGCCGACCCGCCCCTCCCGCTCCAGCAAAGCCGGATCATCCGCCTCGACGGCACTGCGCACATCGTCACCAGTGATCGCCGCCACCTTGAGTCCAGGCAGGCCCAGCCGGCGCGCCACCGCGACGACCTGATCAAGAGCGGCGCGGGGATTGGCCGCGCCCATGTTGCTGATGACCCGCACCCCCTGGGCCACGCAGATCGGTAAGACCGCCTCCATGCGCGCCACCAGCAGGTCGTCGAAGCCGGCACCCGGATCATTGAGTCGCGCCTGCTGGGCCAGCGCGATCGTGCGCTCGGCCAGACACTCGAAGACGAGGTAATCGAGTTCGCCCTTTTGCGCCAACTCCACGGCGGGCTCGATGCGATCGCCCGAGAAACCGGCGCCGGATCCAATGCGGATGGTTTTCATGGCAGTGTATTCAGATCGGCAGCACGCCGACCAACAGCGCGACCGCCGTCATGACCAGCGTGGTCAGGAAGGCGTATTTAAAGGTGAAGCGTTGGTGGTCGGCCAGGTCGACGCCGGTCAGACCCACCAGCAGAAAAGTGGTGGCGGTGAGCGGGCTGAGCGGGAAACCCGTCGTCATTTGGCCGAGCAGGGAGGCGTGCGCCATGGTGACCGGTTCGATGCCGAAGCCCGTGCCGACCTCGGCCAGCACCGGCAGCACGCCGAAGTAGAACGAGTCGGGGTCGAACAACAGACTCAGCGGCATGCTCAACACCGCCAGCACGACCGGCAGCGCCCCGCCCGCCCCGGACGGAATGACGTCGGCGGCGTGTTCAGCAATGGCTTCGATCATGCCCGACTCGCGCATGATGCCGCTGAAGACCCCAGCGGCCATCAACACGCTCGCCATCATGAGGCAGGCCTTGGCGTGCGCGTCCACCCGGGCACGTTGCTCGGCGAGCTGCGGGTAGTTGATCATCAGCGCGAGGGTCGCCGCGACCATGAAGATGAGCGCCGGCGAGGTGAAGCCGGTCACCAGCGCCACCACCACGACGAGCGTCAGGGCCAGGTTGACCACAAAGCGCTTCGGACGGCGCAAGGCCAGCTGTTCGGCGCTGAGCTCCGGTTCAACAACCGGCGCCGCCGCCACGGCGGCGGAAAGCTGCAACCGGCGGCCCTCCCGCGCGCCCAGCCACCAGGCGAGCGCAATCACAAACAGCAACCCGGCCGCCTGCGGGATGAGCAGCGGGTGATAGAGCGCCGTCATGTCGAGCTGCAGCGACGAGACCGCGCGCAGCGTCGGCCCCCCCCACGGCACGAGGTTCATCGTGCCCGCACCGAGGGCAACGACCGCGGCGAGAATGCGGCGGTCCATGCCCAGTCGATCAAAGAGCGGCAACATCGCCGGGATCGTGATGAGAAAGGTCGTCGCGCCCGAACCGTCGAGATGCACCACCATGGCCAGCACGGCGGCTCCGACGGTGATGCGCGCCGGATGTTGACCGACGGCCCGCAGCACGGCGCGGATGATGGGGTCAAACAGGCCGGCGTCGGTGAGCACGCCGAAGAACAGGATGGCGAAAATGAACATCGCCGCGACCGGCGCGATCTGCCGCAGGCCGCTCACCGCGAAGGTCGCAGTTTCAAGTCCGAAGCCCGCCACCAGCGATCCGGCCACCGGCACCAGAATCAAAGCGGTCATCGCGGTGGTGCGTTTGCTCAGGATGAGCCCGAGCACCACGACGATGACGGTGAGTCCGATGACGAAAAGCATGGGGGAAGTTTCAGCAGGCAACTGGTGCCGGGGTCGTTGAATCCGGACCGGCCTCACCGAGGCCGGCTACAGCGGGGACGCGTGGGAGCTATTGCTCGAAATCCAAGTAGAAGTCGAAGAACGGCAGCATCTGCTGCGGGATACGACCTTCGGGCGTGTAGATGTCACTCACGTGGGTGCCGATGTATTCCTCGGCAAAGTGGGTCACCCCCGCGTTCTCGAGCCGCTGACTGAACATGGCGCATTGGATGGTGAAGCGCTCGCCAGCGTTGCGCCCCCAGTCCAACTTGATCGCGCGCAGGCTGCGCAGGTTCTCGCGGTAGTCGTCGATCATGTAAAACGGCATGTTGGCCTGCCATTTCTGCAACGCGTCCTCGTGGACGATCAGTTCATCTCCATCATAGGTGAACGGCAGATCGGTGTAGAATGGCGGCTTGTCGGGGTTGGGTGACCAGGAACGGCCGAAGGCCACCATCACCTTACCGAAGTAAGTCTTCGCAAGGTCCTCCATGGTGGTGATGGTGGACAGTTCCTTAAAGGTCGGGCTGTTGGGGCCGTATTCGCGCACGATGGCGAGTGCACCGGGACTGAGGGCGTAAACCGTGCTGAACACTTCGGGGTATTTCATCGCCAGCAACAGGGCGCCATAGCCGCCCATGCTGTGGCCGGTGATGCCGCGGCTGCCCGCTGCGGGAATGGTGCGGTAGTGGTCATCCACATACGCCACCAGATCCTGCACGGTGAAGTCCTCCCAGTCGCCGAAGACGCCGGAGTTGCTGTAGAAGCTGCCGTCGTAGGTCGTCTTCTGGTCGGAGATCACCATAATGAAGGGCCGGATGCGCTTCGTGGCGATGGCCTGGTCGAGCAGGGGAGCCACGTATTTAAGCATGGTGTTGTCGCCGGTGAAACCATGCAGGAAGTGAATGACGGGGTAACGCCGCTCACCTTCTTCGTATCCAGGGGGAAGATACACCGAGACCGCCCGTTCGGCGCTCTCGCCCATCTGATTTTCAAGGTGCTTGGAATAGAGCTTCTCGGTGACGACCGTGCCGGCCGGGTAATCCGCCGCGGCGCAGCCGAGGGCAGCCAGCGCGAAGAGCAGAAGGAGGCGTGTTTTCATGGTGGAATCTGGGGTGGGGTTATTGTGCCGCGTCGCCATTGAGGGCGTGGAGGATGCCCTGCAGGGCCTCTTCGGTGAAGGCGCCCTGGGACAGCATCACGAGTTTCTCCATCGGGATTTCGCGCATGAACATCAGCATGGTGTCGCGGCCTTTCTTGGCGGCGGCGTAGTCGGCCGGGCTCATCTTTTCCGGATCCAACTCCGGCTGGTTGCCGAGCATGCCGGCGATGAAGTTGTCGTAGATCGCCTTGCCCTTCGGGTGACGCTCGACCTCGCCGAAGTTGGAATGGCGCGTGATCACCGGCGGCGGCGGCGAACCTCCGTCGACCGTGACGGTTGCCACCAGGGGCAGATCGCGGGAGGAGGTGCCAACGTTGACGGAGTAGTCGCCGCTGCGCACAAACCACGCTTCGGACACCGTATCGTATTGCTCAAAGGCATCGCGATCGAGGTGCAACGTCACCGCGCGGGATTCGCCGGGCTGCAGGAACACTTTGGCAAAGGCCTTCAGTTCGCGCGGCGGACGCGGCAGCTGCGGGGCCGTTTCACCCACATAGACCTGCACGACTTCGGCACCGGCCCGATTGCCCTCGTTGGCCACGGTCACCGTGACGTCGACGCCGTCGTCGACCGCGAATTCGGACGCGCTCACCTTGAGCCGGGAAAGGGCAAAGGTGGTGTAGCTGAGGCCGAATCCGAAGGGGAACTGCGGCTCAATCTGGCGGGCATCGTAGTGACGGTAGCCGATGAACACGTCTTCACCGTAGAGCACGCGCAGGTCGCGGCCGGGGAAGTTCGGGAAAGTCGGAGTATCCTCGGCGCGGGCCGGAAAGGTCTCGGCGAGCTTGCCGGACGGGTTCACCCGACCCGTCAGCAAGTCGGCGATCGCCCCACCCCCGGCCTGGCCGCCGAGGTAGGCTTCCAACACCGCGTCAACTTCATCGAGCCACGGCAGGATGACGGGCGAACCGTTCATGAGCACGACGGTGGTGCGCGGCGCCACCGCGGCGACGGCCTCCACCAACTGATTGTGACCAACGGGCAGGTGCAGGTCCTTGCGGTCAAAACCTTCGGACTCGTAGCTGTCCGGCAGGCCAACAAACACGACGGCGTGATCGGCCGCACCCGCGGCGGCAACGGCTTCGGCGAGCATCGCCGGCGTGACCGCCCCCTCCCAATCGTAACCCGCGGCATAGCTGAAACTGACATCTGACGCGTCGGCGGTCAGCGCGGCAAAAGCGTTGTCGAGCGTGGTCGGGTTGACCTGCGAACTGCCGGCGCCTTGGTAACGGGGCACCTTGGCAAACTGGCCGATGATCGCGACCTTGGCATCGCGGGCGGCGGTGAGCGGCAACGTGCGGGCATCGTTCTTGAGCAGCACCGCCCCCTCGCCGGCAACGCGGCGGGCGAGAGCGTGGTGGTCGGCCGCTGCGAACGTCGCATCTTTCTGAATACCCGCGTGGGCGCGCAGGGTGATGGTCAGCATCTCGGCCACGAGTTCGTCGAGCACGGCGACATCGAGTTCGCCCGCCTCCACGGCGGCGACAATCTTGCGATCATTGAAACCGCCGGACGCCGGCATTTCGAGATTGAGCCCCGCCAACACGCCGGCGACGCGGTCGTTCACCGCGCCCCAGTCGGACATCACGATGCCCTCGAAGCCCCACTGATCGCGCAGGATTTCGGTGAGCAAGGTGCGGTTCTCGGCCGCGAAGACGCCATTCACCTTGTTGTAGGCGCACATGAGCGTGAAGGGCTCGCCGTCACGCACGGCGATCTCGAACGAGCGCAGGTAGATCTCGTGCAACGCGCGTTCCCCGACGATCGAGTCACCGATCATGCGCTCCCATTCCTGATTGTTGGCGGCAAAGTGCTTGAGGGAGGTGCCCACGCCCTGGCTTTGCACCCCTTTGATCCAGGCGGCCGCCATCTTGCCGGAGAGCAGCGGGTCTTCGGAGTAATACTCGAAGTTGCGCCCACCGAGCGGGGAACGTTTCAGGTTGGCGCCGGGGCCGAGCAGGATCTGCACGCCGTGCGTTTGCGACTCCTGGCCCAGGGCTTCACCAACGCTGCGAATGAGATCGACATTCCAGGTCGCGGCGAGCGCCGGCGCAGTCGGGAAACAGGTGGCCGGCAGGCTGGCATTGAGTCCCTGCAAACCGGCGTCGGGGTTGGCCATACGCACGCCGTGCGGGCCATCGGTGAGGGTGATGGCCGGAATGCCAAGGCGCTCGACGGCCTTGGTGGTCCACATCGTGCCGCCGGAACACAGACCGGCTTTTTCCTCGAGGGTGAGTTGTTGAACCAGGTTTTCGGCCTGGGCGCGGAAGGAGTCGGGGGCGGCACTCATGGCAGTGATCAGGGTGCAGAACAGCGAAACGAACGGAAGGAACGGTTTCATGGGGAGCGAGGGGCTAAGGCGGCCGAAGCCGCGGTGGGGTTCCGCTCATCCTAGCCGAACCGACTGGCGGCGGCCATAGGACATTTGTCCTAAACGATCAGCGCAGGGCCGCGATCAGGCGGGCGCGGCTGGGCACGCCGAGTTTCTTGTAGATCGAGGTGAGCTGACCGGCGACGGTCTTGCGGCTTTTGCCGAGGCGCTGCGCGGCTTCCACATTGCTGCAACCGGAGCAGATCAATTCGGCCAGCTCGCGTTCGGCCGGCGTCAACCGATCCGCCGCCGGCAAGCTCGACACAGGCTGCAGCGCGTCGACGGGTTCACTTTGGTCGACAAACCACACGGCAAATACCGGCCGCGTCGCGGAACCGGCTTCGTGCGCCTGCAAGGTCACCGTCGCACGCAATTGGGGATGCTCCGGATGAACCAGGCGCACGGACTCGCCGGCGACCGCTCGCTTGAGCCACAGCCGTTGCAAGGTGGCGCAGGCCTCGACGATCGGCGGCGGCACGCGGAAGACACTCCTGGGATTGTAGCGCTTGCGCGGATTCGGGCCGTAGTTCCACGCGCAGCACTGCTGCATCGCCTCGCGGTTGGCGTAAGTCGTTTTGAGCTCCCAATCCAACTGCAACAACGCGAAAGGCAGGTGCTCGTTGAAGTTTTCGAACCAGTCCAACTTCACTCGCTGTTCCTGCGCGCGGATGAGCCGGCGGATCACCGCCTCGAAGTGCGGATGCAATTGCCGCAGCAGCCGCATTTCGGCCTGCCGATAGGGTCCGCGGTCAGCCGGACGGCGCAGCGAGATCACGGAGTTCACTTCACTGCCCCGGCGATAAACCAGCCCGACGGAATCGCCCCAGCCGTAGGGTTTCATGAAGGTCTGAAACAAGGGCGAGGCGGTGAAGGCGGCGCGATTCGGAAACAAGTCCGACAGTCGGTAAAAGCGCACCCCCGGGTGCTCGGCGAGGAACGGAGCGGTGACTTCGACGCGACGGCGCTCCTCGTGCCATGCATCGGACTTCACCGTGGCCGAAGTCGCAAACATCGCGGACGCCTTCCAGGATTTGGCGAAGTCGAGGTAGTTGAGATACGCCGTCACCGCGTCGTCCGGGAGGATCGCCTGAAACACCGCCCGCGTTGCCAACCAAAACTCGTCAAAGTCGTCGGCTTCCAACAAGGCCAGCAGGGGTGTCTGCAAACGGGGGTCTTCGATCAGCGGGGCCGGCATGGATCAGATGACCTCTATGAGCGTTGATCCGGCGCCATGCAACTCACTCACGTCCGCCCCTCGCGCGCCCCAAAATAAGTTGGCCGGTCGCCTACCCCTAAGCGACCGGCCATTTGCTTTCTTGGTTACCCCAAAAGTCCCCGCTAAGCGGGAACAACGCCACCGTCGTGCAGGTTTTCGCTCCCGTCAACTCATGTATCATTACATTTTTGAGAGGAAATTCGCCCCGCCTCCCGCGCGCTGGGCCGCTTATCCGCACTCCGCCGTTTGGCCGGTCGCCTGCCGGTAGGCCTGGTGCAGCCGCAGCGTCTGGCAGGCGGCAAACTTCTGGCCCAGTTGCGCAAGCAGGTAGAGTCCGCCGCACACCACCAGCAGTCCGCCGACAATCCACAGGCCCCACGGACGCTGGTCCAACATCGCTTGCACGACACCCACGATCCCCGCGAATAGCCCCGCCAGGCCGCAGAAGATGTAGCCGTAGAGATACATGGCCCAGTATTCGAGTTCCGGGCCGTAGACGCCGATGACCCGCGTCCCGCCCTCGGGCGCGGCATCGATGCTCAGGTGCAACTGCGGCGACCAGCGTCGTCGTTCCTCGCCATCGATGTGAATGCCGATGAATCCCGGGTAGGTTTTGACGTGAAACTCGTCGGTTTTGCTGCCGATCGCCGCGACGATGCGGGAACGCAGGGATTCGGGGTCGTCGCGCAGCACTTCCTCGAAGCGCGGGCGGATGCGAAAGCTGGTGGTGGGACTGGAGCTCATGGGGCGTTGAGCGATCGGAACGGGGAGGGCCGATTTCTAACCCCGCCGCCGTCCCCGGCAAGCTGGTAAAAAAAGTTGGCCGGTCACCTACCCCTAAGTGACCGGCCATTTGCTTTCTTAGTTACCCCAAAAAAGTCCCCGCTAAGCGGGAACGAGACAACCATCGGCACAGCGCGGTGGTTTGTCAAAGACGGTGGCGGGGAAAGATTACGTAGGCGATTTGCATGAGCGCTTCGCATATTCCCCCAGCACCCGATCAGACCGATCTCGGCCCGTCCGAGTCCGGATCCCGCGGGACGAATTCCGGGTAATACCGCTTCATGCAGTCTTCGCAGAAGCCGTGGCTGAACTCCGCCCGGGTATGCTCCTCGAGGTAGATTTCCACCTGATCCCAGAAGCCCTCATCGTTGCGGATCTTTTTGCAGCCGCAGCAGATCGGGATGATGCCCTGCAGCTCCTTGATCTCGCTCATGGCCTGCTCCAGCGAAGCCGCCTGCTCCCGCACCCGCCGGTTGAGCTGCGCGAAACGCCAGATCACCCCGACCAAAGAACCGATCACGATGAGCGCCACGGCCAAGGCCAGGTAGAGGCGGGCCACGTCCGCCGATTGATCCGGGGCATAGATCATCCGCTCAACCGGCACGTGCTCCCGCACCAAACCCAAGCGGTGATAGGTCTCCGCAATGTGCCGCCAGCGACCGGGATTTTGGTAACCCAGTTCGACCACGTCGGGCAGGATGAGTTTGCGCATCTGCTCCGCCTCAAAACGCAAGTGCTCCCGGCTGTGCCGCTGGCTGTAACGTGACAGGATCAGATCGATGATCTCCTCGGCATGCTCCAGGGCGTAGGCCCAACCGCGCAGCGAGGCCGCACGAAAACGCGCCGTGCGCTCCGGATACCGTTCCAACTGCTCGCGGGTGGTGAAGAGCGTGTCGCCGTAAAAATCGATTCCGCCCGAACGCGGCGAAAACATCTGGTAGTCAAAACCCGTTGCTTCGAGCAGGAAGATTTCATCCGTCGCATAGGCCGACATCGCGCCTACCTCACCGTCGATCAGCGGCTGCGGACTGAACCCGTGCGGGACGATATCCATCTCGTCATGCGAGATGTCCTCAAAAAGCAAATACGCGATGAGCTCCTCCGCATGCTTTTCCAGCATGAGGCGCCGGCCCGCCAGGTCGTGGACGCTGGAAATGTCCCCGCGCCGCGGAGCCACCAGGACCAGGGGCGAGTGTTGCAAAATCGCCGCGAGTGAGACCACCGGGAGGCCCTGGTCGACCATCACGACGAGATCGGAAGATGCGATGCCGAACTCCGCCTTGCCCGCCAGCACCGCCGCCGCCGCCTCCTCACCGACGGCCGGTTCGCGCAAAGTGACCTCCAGTCCGGCCTCCCGATAATAGCCCTGCTCGATGGCAGCGTAATAGCCGGCAAACTGAAACTGGTGCTTCCACTTGAGCTGGAGCGTCACCAGCTCCAGGTCCTCCGCCATCACCGGCGCACAAGCCGTGAGGGCGCCCAACAGAGCGACCTTCAACGAACGCGGGAACAAAACAGCAGAAATCACGACCGGAACACGAAACAACCGGCCGAGGTTCAACTCACCCCGGTCACCGGGGCGAGTTGAATGTCGCCGCTACGTATTTTCCATCGGCACGCCGAACCGATTCGAACCGGCGCACCGCGGACGTGACATCTCCCTTAACCCTCTTTCCCGTAAAGGTTCAGCTCCTGAATCACCCAGGGCTGCCAGCCTTCCTTCTCCGTGATGGTGATGCGCAGGTGTTTGGCTTCGATCGGCTCCGGCAGGTTGAGGCGGGCATGCGGCTCACCGACCACGTGGGGCGCGACCATGGTCCAGTTTTCGCCATCGTCGGAGGCTTCGACACTGTAGACCGGCGCCCAGCCCATCGGCTCACCCGAGCGCGGGTTCATGGCGTGGCTGGAATCGACGTCGATGCCGGTGATGGTGCTGCGCGCGGGCAGCTCGACCGTGAGCCACTCGACCGGGAAAGGTTTGAAGCCCTGCGTGAAGTAGGCGGTCTCGATGTCGCCATCGAGCATGGCCTCCACCGGTGAGTCGTCGCGCGCTTCCATGTTGGCCACGAGCTTCCATTCGTCGCGGCGGGTGAAGCGATGGCGGGGAACGGTCAAGGCGGGGATGCGGGCATTGAGTTCGTCCAGCGTCCAGTAAGCCGTGCGATCCGCCCCCGCCGCACGCTCCGCCGCGACCGCCTCGGCCGAGACCTGCGGGGCGCGATTGCCGAAGCTGTTGCGAATGTAGGTGAGCACGGCCGCGAGTTGGTCGTCGGGATACGAATTCATCGGCACCATCGGCGCGCCGTAGTCGACGCCGTCGACGTCGCCCTGCAAGCCGTGCAGCACGATGGCAATCGCGGCCTTCTCGTCGCCGATCACGCGCGGTGAGCCGACCAGCGGCGGGGCGATGGTGCGCTCGGCTCCCGGCATGGGCGACCCCTGACCGTCGGTGCCGTGGCAGGCGAAACAGAGCGAGTTGTAGAGCGTCTTGCCCGACCGGTAGGCCTTGAGGCCGTTGGGGCCGAGGAGGCGGATGAGCTGCGGGTCCTCATTGTTGGCGGCATCCCAGAGTTGTTCGTTGAGGGCAAACACCCCGGCGGAGGACGAAGTCTCGGCGGTGGCCTTGATGGTGGCTTCGGCGTCGGCCAAACCGGCCCGGCGCACTGTGAGCATGGCCTGCATCACCACCTGCGGTTCAGCATCGTGCAAGGCGGCCAGCGTCGCAACGACCAGCGGCGAGTCGGCGGGCGACTGGGCATCGACCCGCAACTCGGCGAGGCGCAGACCGGCCATGCGCACCTGCAGGTCATCGGCCGTGAGGGCCTGCAGCACCAACTCATCAGACAAAGCGCCCAGCCCGTTGAGCGTCCACAGCGCGTGCAGCCGAGGACGGGGATCGGCGGAGACCCGGGCTGCCAGTTTCTCCAAGGCCGGCACCACCGAAAGGTCGCGGCGGAGCACGAGCAGTTTTTGGGCGGTGTCACGCCACCAACCGTTTGGATGCGACAGATGCCCCACCCAATCGGCCGGCGTTTCATCCAGCATGCGCGGCTGCGGACCCGGCTCGAAGTCCTCGTGGCGCAGACGGTAGATGCGACCGCGACCGATCTCGTATTGCAGGTTGTAGGCCTCGATCTGCTCGCGCAGGTAGGTGCCCTTGCGGGTCCAGTTGCCCTGCTGGATGATGCCGCGATACATGTCGACGAGGTAGAGCGTGCCATCCGGCGCAGTCACCATGTTGACCGGGCGGAACAGCGGGTCGGTGGCGCGGATGAACTCACCGTGCTCGGCCTCGTAGGGGTTGGCCAAGCGCGTGATGCCGTCCTCCACGGCGACGGCCGTGCGACGCACCAAGCGGCCCACGGGCTCGGCAAAAAACAGGTCTCCCCGCAACTCGGCCGGCAGGCGGTCACCGCGGAAGATGTCCTGACCGCAGGTCGCGGTGAAATGGTTGAGCGTGTTGTCCGGACGGAGCTGCCCCGGACCACCCTGGGTGTCGGGAATCTTGTCGATCGGCCACACCACCTTGTAGTCGCCGATGTGTTGGTCGGGCATTTCAAAGGCACCGTAGATGATGTGCTGTTGGAAGTGGATCGGACCGGTCTCGTTGCCGGCGTTCACGAACCAGACCTTGCCCCAGTCGTCTTGGGTGAGCCCCCACTGGCCGCCGTTGACCGGGATCTCTTCCTTCACCGCCTCCCCGTTGGGGCCGAAACTCAGCCGGTAGTCGTAGTAGGTCGAGTAGATGCCGTTGTCCAAGGCCCAGACGAGGCCATTGGGCTGGTGCTCCATGTTGCCGCCACGACGACCACCCTCGAACCACAGGGTCTTCTCATCGGCCACGCCGTCGCCATCGCTGTCGCGGTAGATATAAAGGTCGTTGGTGTTGGTTTCGCCGATGATAACCCGGTCATCGAGCGGCAAGAGAATGCGCGGCAACAGCAGGTTGTCCGCATAAACGGTATGCACATCGTAAATACCGTCCCCGTCGGTGTCCTCGTGGCGCGAGACGCGGCTGACGGGCTCCTGCTCCCCCGTGGCCTCGGCATCCTGCATATAGGTGCGCATCTCGGCGACATACATCCGCCCATTCCCATCGAACGCGACCATGACGGGCTCGGCGATGAAGGGTTCGGTGAGGACCGGCTCCAGCGAATAACCCGGCTGCAGTTCCATCGTGGCGATTGACGCGGCCGGCGACAGGCCTATCGACGGCGGCGGCGAGTCCGGGGATTCAACCGATTCGGGCGATTCGGCGGGCTCCTCCACCACCGCAACAGGTTTGGTGGGGGCAGGTGAATCAGACGGCGTCGAGGAGCAGGACACCAACATTCCGCAGAGCACGGGGGCCAGCGACAAACGGACGAAATCAGGAAGGCATTTCATGGGTAAACAAGCGCCGGCATCAAGGCGCAGGGGTTGAAACCGAACACCATCGTCCCCGCCCGCAAGGACTCTTTGCCGGCGTCCCCGCTGACCGTTATTCGAGTTGGGCTGGCGGCCACGCATTTTCCGGGCTTTCCTTCCGCCCACCTCGCCGTGTTCGCTTCCTCCTGCACCCGATGGATTCCGATTCACCGCCAACGCCTCCTCCCGCAGCTCAGCCCGGCGAAACCCGCTCGCCGTTCAAGCTGAAGCCGAAGACGGATTTTGTGGTGACGAATCCGCCGATTCCCCGCGGCGAAACCTCTCCCGCCCACGACGTTTGGGCGCTACGTCAGACCGCCGGCGACGGCACCCGTCCGCCAGTGCCGCCCCCCGGTTCACCGGAACTGGAGTTTCCAGACCTCGAACCGCTTCCGGTCCGCCCCAACAAAAAACTGCGCGACTACCTCGTGCTCATGATCGGCGGCAATGGCGTGCTCGGGCTGCTGACGCTACTCGGCTGGGGCGACCCCTTTCTGATGGCCTGCGGCGTCGGTGGCATGGCTTGCTTCTCGCTCGCGCTGACCTGGGTCATGTGGGGCGTGATGGGGCGCTACTGAAACGCGCTAGGAATCGATCGGCTCAAAGCGCCCTTGGTCGCGGTTTTTCCGCACCCGGTGCGCCGGCCACAGGCAACCGTTCATCGCGATGTAAACGCCAGGCGGCAGCGCCTGCAGCCCGCCCACCGCACAACCGAGGTTGAAGAGGGCGTCGTTTTGCCGAAAGCGCGCGGGCAGCATCGAGCCGGTGAACACCACGACCTTGTCGGTCTGCTCGCCGAGGGCCTTGGCCGTGTCGGTCATCGTGTCGGTGCCATGCGTGATCAGAATGTGTTTTTCCGGCGCCGCCTCCACCCGCTCGCGCACCAAGGCTCGGTCCTCATCGGTCATCGCCAGACTGTCCTTGCGCAGCACACTCTCGACCGTGAAATCAAAACTCACGCCGGCCTCGTGCAGGATCGCGCCGGCCTGCGGCTCGCCGATCTCGTAGTCGCTCTTGGCGTCGAAATAGACCTTGTCGATGGTGCCGCCCACAGCGAGCACCCGCACCCGCGGAGCGTAAGGAAGAGTCGATTCCATCCGCGCACGCTAGTCACGATGGCCGCGCCGCAAACCACAATCGCACCGGTTTCCGGTTAGGGTTGCGCCCGGTTCCGGGCCTGCTGAACCTCGCGATCGCCTCCCGGCATCGTCCTGCGCATGAAAGCCCTCGGATCCGTCCTCACGACCTTCCTCGAAAGCCGCACCAGTCGCAGCAACCTGCTGACCCTGGGCAAACTGCTGCTGCTCCTCGCCGGGCTGGTCCTGATCTTCACCGTGCTCTTCCACGTGCTGATGGAACGCGAGGACCAACATTACACTTGGATCACCGGGTTCTACTGGACGCTCACCGTAATGAGCACCCTCGGCTTCGGTGACATCACCTTCCACACCGACCTGGGCCGCGGCTTCTCCATCGTGGTGCTGGCCACCGGCGTGATCTTCCTGCTGGTGCTGCTCCCCTTCACCTTCATCGAATTTTTCTACGCCCCGTGGATGAAGGCCCAGGCGGCCGCCCGCGCGCCGCGGGAACTCCCCGCCGAGACCCAGCGCCACGTGATCCTCACCATGCACGGGCCCACCACGAAGCTGCTGACCCGACTGCTGCAAAAGCACCACTACCCCTACTACACGCTGGTCCCCACCCTAGCCGAGGGCCTTGAGCTGCACGACCGGGATGTGCCGGTCGTTGTCGGGGACCTGAGTGATCCCGACACCTACCGCCGCCTGCGGGTCGATCGCGCCGCGATGGTCGTCACGACACTCAGTGACGTGATCAACACCAACGTCACCTTCTCGGTCCGCGAAGTCTCTGAGACGGTGCCCATCATCGCCTCGGCTCGCTCCACCGCGGCCCGCGATGTGCTCGAACTCGCCGGCGTCACCCACCTGCTTTCGCTCAACGAAATGATGGGCCAGGCCCTTTCCCGCCGCGTGCTGGCCGGCACCTCCGTCGCCCAACCCATCGGCAACATCGGCGATCTCGTCATCGCCGAAGCCAGCGCCCACGGCACCACCCTCGCCGGCCAAACCATCGCCTCCTCCGGCCTGCGCGCCAGCACCGGACTCAGCGTCGTCGGCGTCTGGGATCACGGCAACCTGGTGCCACCCACCCCCGATTTCGTCTTCGCCGATGGCAGCCTGTTCATCGTCGCGGGCACCGTGCCGCAGATCGCGACCTACAACGCACTCTATTCGCACGGGAGCACCGGCCCGGACCAGGCGACGAAAACCAGCGTCGTCATCGTCGGCGGCGGTCGCGTTGGCCGGGCCACCGCGCGGGCGCTGGACGAACGCAACATCACCTGGTCGATCATCGAGCGCGACGCGACCCGGGTCCATTTCCCCGAGCAAACCCACATCGGTGACGGCGCCGAGTTTGATGTCGTGGTGAAAGCCGGCATGCACGACGCGACCTCGATCGTCATCACCACCCACGACGACGACACCAACATCTTCCTCACCATCTTCTACCGCAAGCTGCGGCCCCGCACCCAGATCATCAGCCGTTGCACCCACGAGCCCAACGTCGCCCGCCTGCACCGCGCCGGGGCCGACCTCGTGCTCTCCTACGCCTCGATGAGCGCGAACACGATTTTTAACTTCCTGCGCGACGAGGACAACCTGCTGCTCGCCGAGGGCGTGAGCGTGTTCACCGCGCCGGTGCCCGGCTCACTTGCCGGCCAAACGCTCGCCGACTCGCAGGTGCCCGCGCTCACCGGCTGCTCCATCCTGGCCATCGACCGCGACGGGCACCGCGAGCTGCAACCCGGTCCGCAGGCCATCCTGCCGCCTCGCGGCAAACTCGTGCTCATCGGCTCCGTCGCCGCCGAGGAAAAATTCCACGACACCTTCGGCGCCGTGTGATTCGCCCCGCCGCGCGGCGCCTCACAACTGCTGCCGGTAGCTCAGGCCGTTGCGCAGGATGGTGTCCAGCAGGTCCTCGTAAGCGAGACCGCCCGTTTCGACGCCCTCGGCAAAGTCCTCCCCGTAGGCGAGGCAGGGATTGGGGTTCGCCTCCAGCAGGTAGAACTCGCCCGCTTCCGACATGCGAAAGTCCAAGCGCGCGTATCCAGAAAGGAACAACGCACGGTAAATGCGCTTCGAGAGCGAAACGATGCGGCGATGCTGCTCCGGCGCGAGCTCGGCCGGACGCGTCTCCAGCCCCACCTGTTCCTGGTGGGCGTAGCTCCACTTGAGTTTGCTGGTGGCGATGTTGGGCGCACCTTCCGGCAGGCGATGCATGAACAGCTCCCAGGGCGTGAAGGTCTTCAGCCGCTCGTTGCCGATGATGCTCATGTAGAGCTCGCGCCCGGCGATGTATTGCTCGGCGATGGCCGGATTGCCCGACTGGCGATGGATGAGCGCGACGCGTTCCTCCAGCGCCGCGTCGTCGCTGACCACCGACGCGCGCGAGATGCCGACCGAGCCTTCGTCGATGAGCGACTTCACCAGCAGCGGAAACTTCAGCCGCGCCGGTCGCTTCACCTTGCGACCCGGCCGGAAGACACCAAACGCCGGCACCGGAATCCGGTGGTGCGCCAGGATGCGCTTACACAGCGCCTTGTCGTGCGACAGCGTGAGCCCGCGCGGATTGCAGCCCGTGTAAGGCACGCGCTTGAGCTCGAGGAAACTCACCAAGTGCTGGTCGAACAGGACCTGCCCCGCGAACTCCTCCAACATGTTGAACACGATGTCGGGTTGAAACTCATCCAGCGCCGCGCCCAGCACGCCGAGGTCGCTGTAGATGCCGACGCCCCGCACCTCGTGCCCCATCTGCCGCAACGTGGCGATGACATCGAACTCCATCTTGAAGGGCTGGATCTGCTGCTCCGTGAGTCCCTCGACCGAATCGGGCGGCACCAGGTCCTCGTGCATCAGCGCAAGGATGCGCAGCGGCGGGTGATGGCGGCGTTTGCTCATACGGCGATGGGGAAATATCCGGCGTGGGCGACGTGCATGGTGTGCACGGTCAACATCAGCAGCATGCGTTCGCGGGTGCGAGTCGGCGATTCGCGCAGGCGCAGCTTCATCACGCGGCAGCGCTCGGTCATGTTCACCAACAGTTGATCGATCGTATAAGGCGGCACCCCGGAGGCCTCCGCCACCTTGCGGCTGAACTCGCGGCGATGCGCGCGCAGAAAGGCCGACGCGGCCGGCCGCTTGGTGGACTTCGTATCCGCGTCAAAAATACGTCGCAAATCCCGATCGTAGTAGCCGGGCCACTCGACCGAGTAGTGCGCGCGCTTGCGTTCATAGTGCTCCGCCAGCGTAAGCTTGGCCTCGCGGAGCGGTTCGATGTGCCGACGCGTGCGCACCGGCGGCGTTTGGCCGACGAGTTCGGCCATGAGCTCATCGACGTAAAGCAGCTTCTCCAACGCGGGCCAGCCTGCGTAGCGCTTGCGCCACGGGTAACCGGGCGTGAGCCAGACCGCGAAGGTCTCGGCGAAGTCCTCCGCCGGATGCGCCTGGGCATACCAACCGTTGAGGTGATGCACGTAGCGCTTGCTGGCCGGACGCGGGCGGTAGGCGTCGGGATAGGGATCGGTGAAAGCACCGAACAATTCGCGCCAACGCTTGCGCCGGTGCAGGCGAAAGGCGTTGTCAATCGCGTGCCCCGCCTCGTGGCGCAGGATGCGCATGCAGTTGGCCTCGGTCGATCCCTCGGCCTCGAGCATGAACTGCCGTTCGAGTTGAACCAGTCGCGGGTGAGCCAGGTAGAAAGGAACCGCGATACCCGGCACCCCGTCGGGGGTGAACCATTCCTGACTCAGCCAAAAGTGCGGGCGGAACCGGAGGTCCTTGGCCGCGAGCTCCTCGTAGAGTCGGTCGCGACGTTCCGCGACCACCGTGCCATCCACACGCAACGGGAGGTCACAGAGTCGCGTCTCAAGGAGTCGGGCTTCGGAGTAGGTTTGCCAACGGCCGGCCATGGGGTGCGGGCAATGTGTTGGGCCGCACCGCGTTCGTCGAGCGACGAGTCGCGTGTTGCGCCACCGCGCGCGGAATAGGGTCCTGGCTCAGGGCGTGCCGATGATGCCGATCACGCCACCCGCGACACGTCCACCGGCGTTGCCCGTCGGCTGGCTGGTGAGGTCATCCTCGCCGGCGTGCACAATCACGCCGCGGCCGATGATCGAGTGCTCGCCCGCCAGCGCGAGTTTGGGATCCACGAAGTCCGCGTGGGCATGGCCATTGGCATCGGCCTCAAGGTTGCCCAGGTCGCCCACGTGGCGCATGGCGGAGTCCGGCCCGGCGTGGTCGTGACCCGTCGGGTTGAAGTGACCACCCGTCGAGGTGAGGTTGGCGGCGGAGAGGTCGCCCTTCTGGTGGACATGGAAACCATGCTTGCCGGGCGTGAGACCGCTGACGTCGGCCACGACGCGCACGCCGTGTTCAGTCTGTTCAAACGTAACCGTGCCGCTCACGCCGGAGTCGTTGCCAGCCACGAGCACCGCGATGGCCTTGTAGCCGACCGGCGCCATTGCGGCGGGTTCATCGTGACCATGCCCATGGGATTCGGCCCGGGCCGGCAAGGCGACGGTGAGCAGGAGTGCGCCAGCGAGGGCGGCGGAGCGAAGAGAGGAGGCGAAGGAAGACATCATCGTGCGATCAGGGTTGGAATGAAACGGGTTACAAACTACGCGGGCCTTGGCCCGACGTCCACCCTGCAGCCCAATTTTGCCCCGGCGCGCCGTAGATCCGTCACTTGTCCGGCTCGCTGACCGCCCGATCCCACTGCTGCTGCTTCTTTTCGTCGAAGTGGTAGGAGACCGCCATGGTGACCGGCACGGGTTCGCCGGTCGTCTCATCGAGGTGCGGGGAAAAGTCCAAGCTCACGGTCGCGGCCAGCGCCGAGGCGATGAAATGCGGATCGTCACCGACGAGGATCTCGGGGTTCACGACGTCGCCATGTTCGTCGATGACAAAACTTACGACGACTTCGCCGCGTTTGCCGGTGCCGTTGAGTTGCGGCGGATAATACGGTTCGATCCAGGCAGCCGGCTCGGGCCAAATGCCCAACTCATCGGCGTCGACCGGCGGTTTGTCCTCCATTTTCCGAAAGACGTTGCGACCGGCCCATTTGCTCAAGGGGTCGTTCTGCCGCACCACAAAGAGCACCGGCATACGCACACGCTGCTCGACCGGCAGGCCGTCGCGACGGGCTGGGGAAAAACGCCAGCGCGGCACCACCGCCTTCACCGCTTCGCCAAACTCCTTGTGGGTCGCGTAACGGATCTCCGGGTCCTTGGCCGCGCCATAACGGTCGACCACGAAATGCACGTCGACCTGCCCCTCGACGCCCGCATCGCGCAGGTCCGACGGGTAGTTGGGCTCGACCGGCCGCGTGAGGCGCGGTGGGTCCACCTCATCGTCGGCGGCAAAAAGCGACAACGTCGCCGCGCATGCCAGCAGCACGCCCAAGCGACCACGGAAACGTGAAAGGGGATTATTCAATGACGATAGGATTAGCCGAGTCGCCGCCACCTTCATAGATCTTGATGGCCGCAGGCAGGAGTTCGTTAAGCCGAATCTGCCGCTCCGGGAAGTCCGGATGATTGGCCAACCAGGCGCCCGGACCCGTCACGCCCTTGGCGGCCTGGTCTTCCTCCATCTTGATCAGCAGTTCCAAAGCCTGTCGCGGGTCGTAGCCCGCCCGGGCCATGTAACTGAGACCAATTTCATCGGCCTCCAGCTCCTTGCCCCGATCGAAGGCCGCCTGCGTCATGGCCTGCACCCCCGAACCGGCCGACCGGCCGACGCTCGGCATGTAGACCCCCACTCCGCCGATCGCGCCGCCGACCCCGATCGAGGTCGCGGTGCCCAGCGGCGAGAGCAGCATCTTTTGGGAGAAACGTTCGTGCGTGTGCTTGGCCGCGACGTGCGCGATTTCGTGGGCGATGACCGAGGCCAGCTGGTCCTCGTTGTCGCAGAAATTGATGAGGCCGGAAAACACGCCGACCTTGCCGCCCGGCAGCGCAAAGGCGTTCAACACGCTCGGAGCGTCAAAGACCACAAACTCCCAATCCGCCAGCGGCACGTCCCAAAAAACGGTGCGGGAAAGCCGTGCGCCGATCTCGTTGACCACCCGAATCTGCGCCGGGTTACGCGAGATCTTGTTCATCTTTTTCATCTGCTCCCACTCTACCAGGGCCTTCTCCTTCACGTCCTGCTCATCCACCAGCGCGACGGCGTTGCGCCCGGTGACCGGGACATTGTAGCAACCGGAAAATCCGAGCACGGCGACCAGGAGGCCCAGCAAGAGAGGGGACGAAAAACGGGGGCGGCGACGAGTCATGGGGTGGTTCGATCCTGCGACGGGAAAACGAAAGACATGAAAGCGGGAAGCGGGAAGGCCCGAAGACCAAAAACCGCGCATCAATGTTCCACTGCACCTATTTTGGCAAGGCACTGGCTACATTCCGGGAAATCATGCGCGATTTGAAACCATCCGACACCTTGAGAAATCGACGCGAATCGGCTTTGGTGCAAATTCGCTTCCACGACTGAACAAACGCTCCGCCCCGCAGTCCAAGGCCGTCTCCGCGCTTTTTACCTCAGCCACCCCTTCACCAAACCATGTCCGACAAACCAAACCCAAAGCACCGGGTCATTGATTGGAATCCAGCCGCACACCAAGGCGCCACCCAGGCCAATAACTCCGGCCGCACCAAGCTCTTCGCCGCGATCGCGATCATCGCCGTGGTCGTCGCCGGACTCGCCGTGGCCTATTCCTTCCGGGCCCCGCCCGGCGGCCCCGGAAGCGAGGCCGCCGTCGCCGCCGCGCAAGCCGAGCGGGAGCCCGCCTATGTGAGCCGCGGTCGGGCCGAACTGGCCTATGAGACTGCCAAACAAACGTTGACCGGCGTCCGCAAGCTGCCCGCCAACCACCCCAACCTCCTGCAGGAAATCGCGCTCATCGAGAAGGCCTTCATCGCCGCCGAGGGCCTCATTCAGGACGAGCGCTACAACGAGGCCTCCACCGCCCTCGAACGCGTGACCGGCCAGATGGCGGAGTTCACCGAGACGGTCGAGATGCAGCAAAACGCCAACAAGCGCTACGACGACCTTTACAGCCGCCTGCGCACCGCCGAGCGCGTGAAACAATTTGATCCCGCCGCCTACGACTCCGCCTACGCCTCGATCGGCGAGGGCCGCCTGCTTCTCGAGCAGGGCTCCTTCCGCGCCGCCTGGCAGGCTTTCGACAACGCCGAAGACACCCTCGAGGACTTCGAGTCGCGCAAAGCCACCTTCGTGGCCGACAACATTCGGGACGGCCAAAAAGCCCTGACCGAGGGCGATCGACCGGCCGCCGAATCCGCCTTCCAAGCCGCCCTCACCTACGACAGCGCCAACGACACCGCGCTGCGCGGACTCGATCGCGCCAAGACCATCGAACAGGTTCACGCCTTGCTCGAAACTGCCCAGGCCGCCGAGGCCGTCGCCGACTACGACACCGCCATCGCGGCCTACGAGGAAGCCTTTGCCCTCGATCAGTTTTCCACCGTCGCCCAACAGGGCGCCTCCCGCGCCAAGGCCGATCAGAAGGAAGCCCAATTCAACGGCTTCGTGACCGCCGCCGAAACCGCCGCCGCCGCCGAGGATTGGGCCACCGCCATCGAGCGCTACGAAGACGCCCTTGAGGTCTACCCGAAGAAGGACGAGATCAAAGACGCCCTCGCCAACGCCCGCGTCGAGTTCCACGACGCCCAGGTCTACAACACCCTCGCCGAGGCCTACGACCTTGAACGCGAATACAAGTGGGACGAGGCCCGTGTCGCCTACGAACGCCTGCTCGATCTCGAGCCCGAACACGAGGATGCCATCGAGGGACTCATCCGCGTCGGCAAAACCGTCCGGGCCAAACTCGAATACGAAAAGCTCGTCGAGCTCACCCAACAGCTCGTCGACATCGCCGATTTCCAAGGCGCCATTCGCCGCTTCAACGAAGCCATGGCCAGCAAACCGGGCTACCTCGAGATCACCCCCGACGTCGCCCGCATCCGCGCGACGCTCGAGCTCAACAGCCGCCCGGTGAACATCACCTTCCTCTCCGACTCCCGCACTTGGGTAAGCATCACCAATTTCCAAATGCTCGGTAAGATCCGCGAAGAAACCGTCGCTCTGCCCCCCGGCGACTACGAGGTCGTCGGCCGACGCAAGAACTACCGCGACGTCCTGCTGAAACTCAAAGTGCGCCCGCAGATGTCCACCAATCAGGTGTCGGTGGTGTGCAATGTGCGCGCCGACTCCTGAGCCCCGTCTCCCTAAACCCCGCTCGATTCACCCCCCCCCCACGCCATGCGCCCGCATCTATCCCGTCCGCATCTCGCGGCCCTCGTCGCCTTGGCGGGTTCGCTCGGATGCGCTCATGCGCTGGCCCAAACCGAGCTCCCGCCGCTCCAGGCCACGCCCCGTCCGACGCTCGAACGCCCGCCGGTCTACGACCTTCCCTCCACCACCACCTCGAGTTCTCGTTACCCGAGTTCGTCGAGCAGCCGTTCGACCTCCGGCGGTATTCCCGACACCAGCATCTTCAACGGGTCGGGATTCCCACCCGAGGAACGTCCCGAACAAGGCCTCATCGCCCAGTTCGAAATGCCGGGCCAACCGCAACCGTCCACCCAGGATGTGCCCGGCCCCGGCGACCAGAAAGGTGGCGGCGGCGAGGGCCCCGGCGGCGACGCCTCCATGAACAGCGGCGGCCCCGACGGCATGCAGGTGGCCGGCCCACAGATGCCGGGCCTCAACCTTCCCGGTCTGCCGATCCCGTCCATGGGCGGCGGCGGCGGCCTGCCCGGCGGTCCCAGCCTCCCTTCCCTGCCCACGCTCGATATGGGCGATCGCGGCAAACAGGGCCAGAGCGGCGGCGAAGGCGAAGAAGGGGAGGAAGGCCAACAGGGCCCGGGTGGACAGGGCGGTGAAGGCAGCGAAGGCGAACCGGGCCAGCAGGGTCCCGCCGGCGCACCGTCCGACCAACAAGCGCCCCAACTCGCCGGCCGCCAAGGCCGCCAACTCGAGAAGCCCGACGCCGTGCAGATCGGCGACGAAGGTGCCAAACTCGCCGAAGCCGATGTGCCGGTGGTCGATTCCAGCCGCACCATGGACGGCAACGCCAAAGGCGAAGACCGCATGGCCATCAAATCCGCCGCCGGCCAACAATCCGGCGAACGCGGCTCCGGCTCCGAACGCGGCATCGACATCCCCTCCAATCTTTAACCGTTCCCCAACCCCAAGGAACCCCGCCCCATGAACCGCGCCCATCGTCGCCTGTTTTTCACCGTGAGTCTTGGCGCCATCTTGGCGCTGCCCGCGGTGCTGCACGCTTTCACCATGGTGCTGCCCACCGAGGCCATTGAAGCCGCTTGGGAACTCGATGCCGAAGAATTCAAGCAGGAGTATCCGGGTATCGACTTCACCGACCAAAGCCTCTCCGACGAGGGTTGGTATGTGCGCTATCGGCACGAGAACCTGACCTACTTTTTCGGTCCCGTGCAGGACGAAATCAAGGTGCGCGAGCACGAGAACAAGATGCACGAGCTGCGCAACACCCTCGTGATGAAGGACGCCGCGCTCGGCAGCAGCACGGTCGACGTCGTCTTCTACACCTACGACCCGCGCAAGGTCCCGGCCGGTATGCGTGGTGGCCAGGGTGGTCTCGGCGGCAACGGCATGGCGGTCGACGGCTCCGACATGGGCGACGGCACCGGCGGCGAACAGGATCGCGGCGACGGCATGGGCGACAACCCCGACGGTTCCGATCCCTACGGCAACGGCCAGGAACTCGCTCAACTCACCTCGATGGGACAGGGGCAGAGCCAAGGCCAAGGACAGGCCCCCGGCAGCCCCGCCATGGTCGTGAACGGTGGCCAAAATCAGGGTCAACAATCCGGTTCCCAAGGCCAGCAAGGCATGGGCCAAGGCCAGGGCCAACAGGGTCAGCAGGGCCAGATGGCGCAGCTCGGTCAGATGCCCGGCATGCAATCCAGCCAAGGCCAGGGTCAGGGCCAATCGCAGTCTTCCTCGTCGTCGCAAAGCCAGTCGCCGTCCTCGTCCTCGAGCCAAGGCCAGGGTCAGGGCCAACCGCAGCTCGCGCAGCTCAACCCGATGCCCGGGCAACCGTCCAACAGTATGGGCATGCCGTCCTCGAGCAGCAGCTCATCTTCCTCTTCAAGTTCCTCGTCCTCCTCTTCGTCTTCGTCGAGTTCGTCTTCATCCTCGTCCTCTTCGTCGAGCTCGAGTTCCAGCAGTTCCTCTTCGAGCAGCTCAAGCCAACCGCCGTCACCGGATTCCAAGCCAGGCAGCAGCGTCGATGTCGTGGAATTCCTGCGACGCCTGCTCGGCCTGGGCGGTTGAGGATGTCACCGGGGAGCGCGGTTTCGCCGAAACCCCCAGGGGGCATCAGCGTTCCGTGCGCACCGCGATGAACGCGCCGTCGTGCTTGAAAGCGACCTCGCGCATGAGGTTCGCGTATTTCATCCCGGTGTGCGCGCCCATGAGCGGATATCGCAACACCGTCGGAAATCCCACCGCGCTGATCGAGACGTGGCGTTTGCCGTCTTCCTTACGCGGATTGATCATCTCCAGCCGCTGCAACACGGGTTCGGCCTTGCCGGTGAACTCGTCGCCAAAGACGAAGACCGCCATGTGCATCTCCTCGTTATCCGGCTGATAGAGTGAGCGGATTGCGCGGAAAATACCGGGCACCGGATTCGAGTTACTGAAGTAGGGGTAGTTGGCGAGGACGCGCAGCGCGCCTTCGCGCGTGCCGGGGTCGTCGTCGAGCCAGATGCCCGGTGTGCCCGGCAGCATGAAGCGGCCGTCGGCGTCGAGGAACTGCACGCCTTTGATGTCAGGGTAGCTGTCGAGCACGTTGCGAATCTTCTCCACCGCAGCCGCGTGCAGGTTGTCGGTCGCCGTGTCGCGCATGCTGCCCGAGGTATCAAAAACGAACGCGATGTAATTGCTCTCCACCGGCAGACCGACCGGCAGGTTGATGTCGGGCAACTCCATCTCCACTTCGAGCTCCTTTTGCATCGAGGCGATCTCGGTCTTCTCCTCCTCCAGCTCGATCATCAATTCCCCGCGGCGCGCCTCCAGCATGGCCTTCTCGGTGCTGAGCTGGTCGATCATGGCGCGCAGCTGCGCATTGAGGGACTCCGCGCTTTGCACGACCTGCGCGGTCACGGCGGCGACGCGCGCGGCTTCGGTCTTGTCCGCGTCGAGCTGCTCCATCTTGGAAAGCCGCCGCTGGGTGACTTCCTGAAACCGATCGCGCAGCGACTGGATCATTTGATTGGCCGAGCCCATCGTGATGACGAAGAGCAGCACGATCGCGCCGAAACCGCAGCAAATGCAGTCCAGGAACGACAGGCCGAAGTCGGCGCCTTCACGTTTGTTGCGGGGTCTCATGCGAAACGAAAATCAGATGTCGGGCCAGGACGGCGCGGGGCTCACGAGCGCGCCCTTGGTCTTGTCGGCCAATTGCCAGAACAGGAAGGGCGAAGCCGGGTCGCCTTCGAGCGGATAAAGGATGGTGTTGACCGGGATATCCGGCGCGGCGACGCGCTGGGCCGCCTGGAAGAAACGCACGCGATCTTCGTCGGACACGAACTCCCCGGAAGCGTAGGAATCGCTTTGCGTCGGCAAGCCGTCGGTCAGCATCACCAGCGAATCCGGCACCGCCGGCAGTCCGCGGATTTCGAGGAAGGCGCGTTCGAGGTTGGCACCGCCCTGCGGCACGTAGTTCTCCAACTCCTCCAGCACTTCGCGAATCGTCTCGCCATCGTCGCGGGCAATCCAGTCGAAGGAGTAGCTCTCGATCAGCGGCTTGGTCTCCTCGTTGAAAAGCATCACTTGAAAGGAGGACTCGGCCGGGAGCGACGAGATCAGCCAACGCATTGATCGCACGACCCGCTGCCACTTTTGGGAGTTTCGCTTCTCCTCGTCGCTCTTCGACTGCATGGCGACGGCTTCCTCGATGGTGTCGCCCACCATGCTGCCCGAGGCGCGCACCAGGAAAAGGATGTATTGGCCCTCGAGCTGGAAACCGGTGAGGTATTGGCGGCGCTTGACGTTGGGAATCGGCACCGGGTCGGGCTTCTCGGCGGTGGCGAGTTCTTCCTTGGTCTCCAACTTTTCGTCGAGGTCCTCCTGCAGTTCGCTCAGGTCATTCATCAGCTTGGCCAGCGTCTCCTGGAGTTCCTCCTGCTCCTGCTTCGCCTCGGTGTTCATCTGCTTCAACTCCTCCGAGCGCGTCTGGTTCACCTGGGTGACGACGTTGAGTTCCTGAATCTCCTGCTCCTTGCTCTTCACGTCGAATTCGAAGCGACCGACGACTTCGCGGATGTCCGCCATTTGCTTTTCCTGGGCGTTGCGCTGCTTGCCGGCGACCAGCACGAACAACAGCAGCACGCCGCCGAAACCGCAGCAGATGCAGTCCAGGAACGAGACGCTGAAGATCGGGGTGGAGCGGCGCTTGCGCGGCATGGGAAAAACAGGGCGTAGGCCTGGCGTCAGACGGCGCCCGGGCGGCGTTCGGCGGCGATGATCAAATCGACCTCCTGGCCATTGGATCGCAATTTCACGCGGTCACCGGTCGCGACGCGCAGAGGCGGCACGCCCGTGGCCGGAGCTTCGATGTGCCACTCGCCCGCCTCGCGGTTGAGCCGCACATCGACCGCGCCGAGGCGACCCAGCGCCTGCACGGCCGGCTCGCCGTTGGCGGCGCTGTGCAGGACGGGCGGCAGGGCAAAGAGAGAATAGGCGGAGCCGTCCACCACGAGGTGGCTCGGCGCGAGGCCGGGCACGGGATGCTCGGCCGCAAGATGCACGATCTCCAAGGCACCGCCACCGGCGCCGCCGCCGCTCGAGAGCGTGACCTCGCTCACCACCGGCACTTCGGTGACATCGCCACAGGGTTCAAATTGCGCGGCAAACCGGGCCGCGCCGCGCGCGGCGGCACCGTCCTTGATCTGCACGACGCGCTTAAAGCCGCGTTGACCGAGCGCATCCTCCAAACCGGGCAGCAAGCGCCCGCGCGAGGCGATGACGACCGTCACATCCTTGGTCGCCAACGAGGCGTCACGGAGGAACTTCACGGCCGCATCGGCCCAGCCCTGCTCCATCGGCGCAAGATCGCGCAGCAACGCCTCGCGCGGGAAGGCGGCCTGGTGCACCCGGGTGGCGGTGTTGATGGAGTAGCGCACATCGGCGCCCCCACTGGCCGCGAGCAACTGCTCGCGGGTCTGGTCGTAAAAGGCCTGCTCGAGTTCGCGCTGCGCCGTGACATCAAACGCCGTGGCGCGCAGGAAGCGGTTCCCCATCGAACGCATCAGCCCCTGAATGAGCGGGATGTAACCCAACCGCGGCAGGCGCAGGTGGCGACGACGGTGCATGCGGCCTTCGCCGTCGTTGGAAAGCAGCGACATCGCAGCCGAGTGCAGGTGCACATCGAGGTAAAGCAGGCGCCCCCCCGTGAGGCCGGCGACCGATTCGGAGTCATTGAGCGAGGCGGTGGAAAGTCCGCTGATGCTCGTGAGCGGCATGCCGAGGTCGCGCGCCATGGCGAGGATCATGCCCATGCCCGGGTTCTCGTGATCGGCATCGCCCAGCAGCGAACCGGGCATGGCGAGCGCGACACGTTCGGGTTTGCCCACACGCGACACCAAGTCCTGCCAAAACTCGCTCAGAAAGGCGTAGGCGAGTTCCGAGTAGGCCGGGACGCGCGGCGGCCCTTCCATGTCCGACGGCGCCAAAGACAAGTGCTCCCAGAAAACATGGCTGGTGGCGCGCGGATGGAGCCGTGATTGCTCCTCGGCGGCCCGGCCGAAGACGAGCTTCGTGCCGTCCCAAGCAGCGAAGGCGGGCCATTGGCCGTCGAGTTCATTGACCGCTGTCTCGGTCGTGCCATCGGGTGAAACCGTGGCGGCGTTAAAGCCGAAATCGGAAAACTCTATTCCACAAGCGTAGGCCATGATCGTCGGGGAGGGTTGGGAGAAAGAAGGGAAAGCGTAGTCGAGAGGGGGAGCGGATTGACGGCGTCGAACCGGTTAAAGCGGCGACCCGGTCGCGGGCTCAGACAAAGGTCTCGTCGAGCTCATCGCGGGCCGGAACCTTCATGAGATCCACGATCTTGTGGCGGCAGTATTCCTGGAAATCCTGGATAAGGTTTTCCTGCCGTGATTGGAGCAGGTGGAGCAGGAACATGAGGAAGATGCTCAGCACGAGCGCGACGAGGGTGGAGTTGAACGCGACACCGAGCGAGTTCGTCACGCCGGAGAGGTCGTTGCTGCGCAGCACCTCGTCGGCCTGTGCGAGGGCGTCACCGATACCGCGCACCGTGCCGATGAAGCCCACCGAAGGGATCGCCCAGGCGATGTAGCGCACGAGCGAGAGGTTGGAGTCGAGTTCATCGGCCGCGAGCTGCGCCTGCTCCTGCACCGCCGCCGAGGAGTCCTGAATCGAATGGGTGGCATGAAAGCGCTGCAGCGCCGCCAGCACGAACTTGGGCAGCAGCCGGTGCGCCAGGCTGCGCTGCTGTTCCAGAATGCCCTGCACCTCCTTGCTGTGTTCCAGCGCGGCCTCGGGCAGGATGCGTTGACCCACCTCCAGATTCATGAAGTCGCGGCTCAGCATTTTCTGCTCGCGCGAGACCAACCATAGTTTGTGCGAAAGCAGAATCGTCGCCCAAACCATGAGCGTCAGGCACGCCTGCTGCTCGTAGTCCTTCAGGATGACGACAAAATTTCGCTGTGAACTCTGGGCATCCTCATCACCGCGATCGGCCAGGATGCGACGGGTGATCTCCGCTTCCGCCGCTTGGGGACGGATGTATTCGCTGTAGAGGAGCCAGATTCCGACTACCGCAACGATCAGACCAACACTTTGAATGAGAAAATCTTGGGTAAAGAAGCCGCGCGAACGAGCTGGGGTCATGGGGGTATGAGAGCGTGAACGAGGTTAAATGTGCCGTGGAAAGTTCAAAAAGTCTTTGTGAACATTTGAAGGGACGAACGTGTCGGACAACGTTCCGCTGGTCGGCCTTGCGTCGAACATCGTCCTATCTATCGTCCCCAACACCCCAATGGCTACCGGCATTGCTGTGAATTTCAACCGTTGCTCCCGAATGAGGTCCGTTCTCGCCACCGTCACCCTGCTTTCACTCGTCACTTTCAGCGGCTGTCAGGTCGCTCCCTCCAAAACCGCCAAGGGCGCCGGCATTGGTGCCGCGGGTGGTGCCCTCGCCGGCGCCGCCATCGGTAACAACACCGGTTCCGGCAATGCCGGCTCCGGCGCGGCCATCGGCGGCGCGGCCGGCGCCATCGTCGGCGGCATCGTTGGCGCCGTCCAGGAAGCCAAAGAACGCAACCAGCAGGACCGTCTCGCCCAGGAACGTGCCTACCAACAGGAGGTCGCCCGCCGCCGCCAGGAAGAAGCCCGCCTCAAAGAGCAGCTCGAAGAGGAACTCGCCATCGCCCAGGGCTTCCGCATCACCGACGCCGAGCTGACCGAGGCCCAGCGCCGCGCCGACGAAACCAGCTCCCGCCTCGCTGAGCTCAAGGCCGAGCGCGAGTGGGCGCTGAACCGCAAGAAGACGCTCGACGAGACCGAGGCCAAAATCGCCGCCGAACAGGCCGAGATCGCCCGCCTCGAAGCCGAGCTCGCCGAGCTGCGCGGCGAAACCACCGCCTCCACGCCCTGACCCCGACGCCCTCGCTGGCCGGTCTCGGAACTCCGCCCCACCTTCTGTGTCACTGCCCCTTTCCCCGCCCCGACTCGCCTCCACTCGACCCTTCCACTTCTCCGCCATGGCCACCGCGTCCCTCCCGTTACGACTCACGCGCGCGCTGTTGATCACCGCCGGAATCCTGCTCCTGGCGGGATGCCAAACCAACAGCTACGACGTTAAAATCAACGCCATCGCCAACAAGGACAAGGCGTCGGGAACGTCCTACCGTATCGTCACCAAAAACGGCGGCGATCCCCGCACCGACCTGCGCACCAAGGAGGCCGTCGACTACGTCCGCGCCGCCCTCTCCGGCCGTGGCCTCTATGAAGCCCCGAATCCGGAGAACGCCGAGATGGTCGTCGAAGTCGACTACGACGTCGAACCGCCCCGCGTCGAATTTGAGACCCGCAAGGTCCCGGTCTTCGCCCGCATCGAAGGCGGCATCCGCTCGATGATCATCCCGACCCGCGACTCCTCCGGCCGCGTGGTTTACCGCCGCGTCTCGGTCATGGACCCGCCCTCACAGGAGCTCATCGGTTTCGAGGACAAAACCATCCCGGTCACCGTCTACGAAAAATACCTCCGCGTCTCCGCCCGCGAAAACGTCTCGAGCGGCGACGACTCCCCGCCCGAACAACTTTGGAGCGTTTACGTCTCGAACGAGGCCGAGGACGACGACATCCGCAAGGCCCTCCCCGTGCTCGCCTCCGTCGTGGTCGACTACATCGGCGTCACCACCGACAAGGACCAGGAGGTCAAGGTGAACTCCGAAGACCCCGAGGTCGCCTTCATCAAACGCGGCATGTGACGCCAGCGTGAACACATCGTTCTCGCCCCCCGACCCGGCCCAAGCGGCCGGGTTTTTTGTGCTCGGAGGCTAATGTTTCGATAACGTGACATGAGAATTGCCCCACCCCGCCGCGTCCGCCCACCCTCTGCCCGCACAAACCCTCCAGCATGATCGGCACTCTCTTCGAAATCCTCGGCTCCCTCGGCATGTTCCTCTTCGGCATGAAGGTCATGTCGGAAGCCCTGCAGAAACTCTCCGGCGAAAAACTTCGCGCCCTCATGCGCACGATGACCGGCAACCGCTTCCTCGGCGTCGGCACCGGTTTCCTCGTGACCTGCCTCGTGCAGTCCTCCTCGGCCTCGACCGTGATGATGGTGAGTTTCGTCAACGCCGGCCTGCTCACCGTGGTTGAAGCCATCGGCATGATCATGGGCGCCAACCTCGGGACCACCACGACCTTCTGGATCGTCTCCTTCCTCGGCTTCAAATTCAGCCTCTCGTCCATCGCCCTGCCGATTGTCGGCTTGGCCATGCCGCTCATCTTCTCGCGCAAGTCCACCCTGCGCGACACCGGCGAATTCCTCATCGGCTTCGGCATCCTCTTCATCGGCCTCATGTTCCTGAAGGACTCCGTGCCCGATATTCGCAACAACCCCGGTCAGGTCGCCTTCATTCAGAACTTCACCGGCCACGGCCTGCTGTCGGTCCTCTTCTTCTTCGCCTTCGGCACCATCCTCACCGTCATCGTCCAGTCCTCCTCCGCCGCCGGCGCCATCACCATCACCGCCGCCGCCAGTGGCTGGATCGATTTTCCCACCGCCGCCGCCATCATCCTGGGCGAAAACGTGGGCACCACCATCACCGCCAACATCGCCGCTCTCGGGGCCAACACCAACGCCAAGCGCGCCGCCCTGGCGCACTTCATCTTCAACATCATCGGCGTCTGCTGGGCCATCATCCTGTTCATCCCGCTCACCAAGTTCTTCGACGCCATCGTCCCCGGCGACGCCTTGGTCCCGGCCAATATCCCTTTCCACCTCGCCGCCTTCCACTCCGGCTTCAATATCATCAACACCGTGCTGCTGATCGGCTTCGTTCCCCAGATCGGCAAGCTCGTCACCCGTGTCATCAAGGACCGCAAGACCGGCGGCGACCACCTGAAATACGAGAACACCTTCCTGCCCCAGACCGGCGAGCTCAACCTCGCGGAGGCCGAGGAGGACGTGCAAAAGATGAACAAGCTCACGCACGACCTCGTCACCGGCTTCGTCGAACTCTACGAAAATCCGAACGAGAAGATGGGCGACCGGGTCAAGGCGCTCAAACAGCTCGAGAAGGATTCCGATCGCATGGCGATCGAAACCACCGACTACCTGCTGCGATGCTCCGCCGGCAGCGTCTCCGACGCCTCCCGCGCCAAAATCTCCTCCCTCCTCCGCGTCATCGCCGAGCTCGAGGACATGTGCGACCGCGGCTACCGCCTCGTCCTGCTCGCCGAGCGCCGCTACCGCAAGAAGCGCGAACTCCCCGCCGAAACCATGACCCAGGTCCGACAGTTCGGCGACATCGTGCTGCGCTTCGTTGACTTCACCTCCACCTGCCTCCGCCGTGGCGTGCAGACCTCCGACATGGAGACCGCCTACCAGCTGGAGAACTTCATCGATCAGTTCCGCAAAAACCTGCGCAAGGAATCCATCGCCCGCATGCGCACCAGCGGTGACCTCGTGAAGGCCGAAATGCTCTACATCGACATCCTCAACAACATGGAGGCCATCGGTAACCACTCCCTCAACATCCTCCAGGCCCTCCGCCACCACGACTGAGACCCACGCGATCGACCGGCATCCCCCGATCTTTCTCTTAAGTCTTTCTCTTTCTCCCCTCCCCCAAGCCCGCCCTCAACCGGCGGGCTTTTTTAGGATTTAGAAATTAGGATTTAAGATTTCCCTTCTCCCCGATGCCGGACCTTCCCGACGCTCTCGCCGCTCCTTTCGATCCCGCGCCGCTCCTCGATCGCCTCTGCGCCTGGAGCGCCATCAATTCCGGTTCGGATCATCTCGCGGGGCTGACGCGCATGGCCGACGCCCTCGAGAACGCCCTCCGCGAGCTCACCCCTCACGTCGAACGCGTCCCTCTCGATGCCGCCGGCCGCGTCGCCCTGCGCGCCACCTGTCGCCCCGAGGCCACCCGCCGCATCCTCTGCTCCGGCCACTACGACACCGTTTTCGAGGCCGGGGACCGCTTTCAATCCGCCCGCCTCTCTGCCGACGGCAAACGCCTGCACGGCCCCGGGGTCGCGGACATGAAAGGCGGCATTGTCGCGATGCTCGCCACCCTCGCCGCCTTTGAACAAACGCCCGCGGCGTCCAACCTCGGTTGGACCATCCTCCTCACGCCCGACGAGGAAACCGGCTCCACCGCCTCGCGCCACCTGATCGAAGCCCAGGCGCCGGACCATCAACTCGCGCTCGTCTTCGAGCCGGCCCGCGAGACCGGCGCCATGGTCCGCGCCCGCGCCGCCACCGCCATTTACGAGCTCGAGATCCACGGCCGCGCCGCCCACGCCGGCCGCGACCCCGCCGCCGGCCGCAACGCCATCATCGCCCTCGCCGAAATCTGTCTCGCCCTCGACAAGCTCCCGGTCGCCATCGCCGACCTGTTGGTCAATGTCGGCCGCATCGAAGGCGGCGGCACCGTCAACATCGTGCCCGCCCACGCCACCGCCGCCATCAACGCCCGCGCCGCCACCGCCGCCGCGATGGACGCCTTCGACACCGCCATCCGCCGCCTCGTCGACCAGCTCAACACGCGCGACGGCTACCACGGCACCCTTACCGGCGGCTTCAATCGCGGCCCCCTGCAATCCACGCCCGCATCCGAAAAACACTTCGCCGCGCTGCAGGACTGCGCGCTCGAGCTCGGCCAGCGCAAACCCGACTGGGTCGCCGTCCAGGGCGGCTCCGACGGCAACCTCCTCCATGCCGCCGGCCTCACCGTGCTCGACGGCCTCGGCCCCATCGGCGGCGGCCTGCATTCAGAAAACGAATACATCGAGGTCGCCAGCCTCACTGACCGCGCCCGCCTCGCCGCCCTCTTTCTCCACCGCCTCGCTTCCTCGAACTAACCTTCTCCCCCCGATGCCCGGACACCGCATCTACGCCATGCCCTTCGCCAACGTCTATCCGGCCTACGTGGCGAAGGCCGAGGGCAAGGGCCGCACCCGGGCCGAGGTCGACGAGATCATCCGCTGGCTCACCGGCTACACCCAGCAACAACTTGAGGCTCACCTCGCGAAGCAAACTGACTTCGAAACCTTCTTCGCCTCGGCCAAAAAAATGAATCCCAACCGCACCCTCATCACCGGCACCATTTGCGGCGTGCGCATTGAGGAGATCGAGGAAACCACCATGCGCGAGATCCGCTACCTCGACAAACTGATCGACGAGTTGGCCAAGGGTCGCCCCATGACAAAGATCCTGCGCTCCACGTGAGGCTCCCGATGACTCAGCTTCCGAAGATTTCCGGCTCCTGCCTCTGCGGCGACGTGCAGTTCGAAATCGAAGGCAACTTCGATCGCTTCTACCTTTGCCACTGCGACCGGTGCCGCAAGGACACCGGCTCCGCTCATGCCGCCAACCTGTTTTCCCGCACCGCCCGGTTGACCTTCCGGTCCGGCGCCGAGCATGTCCGCACCTTTACGCTGCCCGGCACGCCCCACACCA
This sequence comes from Actomonas spartinae, assembly GCF_051209155.1. Taxonomy (NCBI): domain Bacteria; kingdom Pseudomonadati; phylum Verrucomicrobiota; class Opitutia; order Opitutales; family Opitutaceae; genus Actomonas; species Actomonas spartinae. The sequence continues at coordinate 560,932 of NZ_JBPJGB010000002.1, read as the reverse complement.
AAACCTTCTGCGAGCGCTGTGGCTCGGCCCTGCCCAGCCGGCAGCTGGAGGGAAAACTCCTGATGGTCCCGGCCGGGAGCCTGGATGACGCCGTGCCCCGTCGACCCGATGCCCACCTCTTCACCGCCTGTCGCGCCAACTGGGATCACGACCTGCATCAGGTGCCGACCGTCGCGGGGCTGCCCGCGGAGTCCTGAGCGCCCCCGCCATCGCCCGTATCGCCCAATTTCCGATCCAGCTTCAGGCTCCGGGCAAACGCGACCGCGGCAACGCCCATTGCAATGCGTTCGGCAAAGTCTTTCGCCACGCGGCGAAGTCATGCCCCCCGTCGAACTCGACGTAACGGGGGGCGGAACCCACACTTCGCAGGGCATCGCGAAATCGCTTCACGCCTTCGATCTGGGAGACCACCTGCAAGACGTCTTCCTTGTGCCGCACGTTTTCGGCCGTCTCGAGCCGACCGACTTCCAGATAAAACTCCGCCTGCGGCTTGTTCGTGAGCCGAGCCAAGTGCCCGGTTATCCAGCAATCGTTCCACCAGAACGAGCCGGATTGTGCGATCACCTTCGTGAAACACTGCGGCGCCACCATCGCCACCCACGCCGCGGCCAAGCCGGTGTAACTGAGCCCCACAATCACCCGCTCCCGGGCCGCGCCGATCCCCGGATGCAAGGCCTCCAGCCAAGGCAACAGCTCTCGTTCAATGAACCGCGCGAACGGCACGTGGCAGGGACACTCCACCCATCGCGCGGCCATGCTCTCCATCGATACAAAAACGACCAGCGACCGATCGATCGACCCCGTTGCCTCCAACTCGTTGATGAGCGGCACCACTTCCATCCGGTCCCGATAAAACTCCGCATCCAGCACCACCGTCAGGATGCGCGGAGCCTCCGTCGGCTCTCGGATCCAGATGGTCCGCTCGTTACCCAGCAGGCGGCTCTCCAATCTGTGCTGTGTTTCAGTCATGCCAGGTTCCAAGTGTTCGCCCCAATCCCCCGCACGCTCCACTTCTGACTTCAACCTTCAAACTTCTTCCCTAAACCTCCCTTCCCTATGTCTACCCCCCAAGGCCTTGGCACCAAAGCCCTGCACGCAGGGCAAACTCCCGATCCCACCACCGGCTCCCGCGCCGTGCCGATTCACCAGACGACGTCCTACGTTTTCCGTGACACCGAGCACGCCGCCAACCTGTTTGCCCTCAAGGAACTGGGCAACATCTACACCCGGATCATGAATCCGACGACCGATGTCTTCGAGCAGCGCATGGCCGCACTCGAGGGCGGCACCGGCGCCCTCGCCCACAGTTCCGGGCAGGCCGCCATCACCGACGCCATCCTCAACATTGCCGGCGCCGGCGACCACATCGTCTCCGTCTCCCAACTCTACGGCGGCACGTATAATCTTTTCCACTACACGCTGCCCAAGCTCGGCATCGAGGTGTCCTTCGTCGACGCCGGCGACCCCGCCGCCTTCCAGGCCGCGATCAAGCCCAACACCAAGGCCATCTACGGCGAGAGCCTCGGCAACCCCGCCCTGAACCTGTTCCCCTACGACGAGGTCGCGCCGATTGCGAAGGAAGCCGGCGTGCCACTCATCATCGACAACACCGCCCTCTCGCCGATCCTCCACCGCCCGATCGAACACGGCGCCAACGTCGTGGTGCACTCCGCGACCAAATACATCGGCGGCCACGGCACTTCCATCGGCGGCGTGGTGATCGACGCCGGCAACTTCGACTGGGGCAGCGGCAAGTTCCCCGGCTTCACCGAACCTGATCCGTCCTACCACGGCCTCGTGCACTGGGAAGCGTTCAAGGCCTTCCCGCCCGCCGGCGGCGCCAACATCGCCTTCATCCTCAAGATGCGCCTGCAGCTTCTCCGTGACGTCGGCGCTTGCATCTCGCCCTTCAACGCCTGGGCCATCCTCCAAGGCCTCGAGACCATCCACCTGCGCATGGCCCGCATCTCGACCAACGCCAAGATGGCCGCCGAGTTCCTCGCCGCCGACGACCGTGTCGCTTGGGTCAACTATCCCGGACTCGAGTCCAGCCCGCACCACGCGGCCGCCCGCAAATACTGCAGCGGCGGTTTCGGCGGCCTGCTCGGCTTCGGCCTCAAGAGCGGCTACGAAGGCGGCCGCAAGTTCATCGAAGGTCTCTCGCTCTTCTCCCACCTGGCCAACATCGGCGACGCCAAGTCCCTCGCCATCCACCCGGCCAGCACGACCCACAGCCAGCTCACCGAAGCCGAACAGGTGTCCTCCGGCGTCTCGCCCGACTATGTCCGCCTGTCGCTCGGCATCGAGGATTGGCCCGACCTCGAGGCCGACCTCCGCCAAGCCCTCGACGCCGCGAGCTGAACCACCCGTTCACCTCGTCCCCCCATCTCACCCTCCAGTCACAAGCTGGAGGGTTTTTTGTCGGCCGGAAGAAATCCTGCGTCCGCTCTGTCCCCTCCGCACGGACCGATCGCGCATGCATGCCCAACGCCGTCAAAGCCTCAACCAACCTTTGTGGGCCGGCGTTTTCTTCACTCCCAAATCCTACTCCCATGAGCACGCTCGCCTCTCCCGTGGCCTCCGCCGACTCGGCCACCCGCCACCAAACCTACGGCACCTTCACCTCCGGCTTCTTCACCTCCGGATCCGAGTTCAGTCTTGCGGTCATGATTGCCGGTCTCACCTCGGGCAAACTCTCCGGCCTACCTGTTATCGCCTCCCAACAGAACAGCAGCCCGGCCCCCAACAACTGGACGGCCGAGGCCATCCCGCTCACCTTTGCGCAGCCGGCTCCGCTCGCGGATCTCGTGCTCAGCTGCGGCACCGACACCGTTTACGCCATCGGCGTGGATCAATCGGGCAAACTCTACCAAGCCGGTCTCCTGCCGCCGAACGGTTCGTGGCAAAACGGCAGCGGTCCGATGAGCGGCCCCACCACGTTTGCACCCGGCACCTTGAGCGCCCAGCTGACCAACACCGACACGGTCTTCGGCCTAGGCCCCAACAACATGCCCTGGGTCGCCACCTACCTTGACCGCAACGGTTTATGGCAACCCGGCTACGCCCTGCCGTGCCCGGTCGGAATTGGTTTCGCGTCGATCGAAGCCCGCCCGGAGCTGAGCAATGCCGGCACCACGCACGTGATCGGTCTTACCGGCCCCGGCTGGGCCGCCGAAGTCGCCTGCGCCTCCGGCAGTCAGCTCGGCCCCGCCGGCTGGACCATCGGCAAAGGACCGCTCGGTGGTGCCGGTCTGCCCATGATGGCGCAGGTCCGCGTCGCAACCGCGGACGCCGCCGGCCGCATGCATGTCATCGGGCTCGATATCAATGGCGGCCTTTGGGACATCGATCAGTTCTCACCCGCTGCCGGTGGCGGCGGCACTTGGTCCGGTCAGAGCCTGCAGGTGCTGCCCGCGGGCTCGGTTTCCAGCCGCACCTTTGACGTGTTTGTCGGCACCGACGGCTCCAGCACGGTTCTCAACGTGATCACCGGCGACGCCGACGGTTTCAGCACCATCGCCACCTACGGCAGCGCTTGGAGCACGACGACCAGCTCCATTCCCACCAGCGGCAAATCCACCACCTGGAAGCTCGTCAACAACCCCAAAGGTGGCGCCTTCATCCTCGGGCTCAGCGGAATCGGATTGCTTTACCAACTGGCCTGGAATTCGGGCGGTGGATGGACGGCCGGCACCCAAACGCCGATCAGCGGTTAAGACTTAAAACCAACTCCGCGCGCGCGGTTGGCGCCAACGAGTCACCGCGTTCTCTCACCAAGCCCGGGCAGTGGTCAACGCGCCACTGCCTTGGCCTTGGTCGCCTCCCCCCGCAGGTAGGGACCGCAAAGCACTTCAAATTGTTTTAAGCTGAAGGGCTTGGCCAAGACCGGCACATCCGCCGGCATCACCATGTCCTCCACCGGTCCGGCATAACCGGTCACAAACACGAAACTCCGTGCTTGTTCAGGCCGCACCTCCCGCATGCCGTGGTAGAACTCCAGTCCGTTCATCTCGGGCATGCGGATATCCGACAGGACGAGGTCATAGGACCGCGCGCGCAGGGCCTCCAAACCCTCGCGACCGTTTTCCGCCATGTCGATTTCGCAGCCGAACTGGGACCGCAACATCTCACGCAACACCCCGCGCAACACTTGCTCGTCCTCCACCACCAAAACCCGGTGGCGCCGGCCCTCCTCCGCGGGGGCCAACAAGACCGGCGGGGCGGTGTCGCGATGCACCAGCATGGTCGCCGGGTCCTGCCGCGGTAGCGTCAGCACCAAACGCGTGCCCTCCCCAAGACTGCTTTCCACCGCAATCTCTCCGCCGTGCTGTCGCGCGATGCTGTAGCAAATGCTCAAACCCAGACCAGAACCTTTGTCGGGTCCCTTCGTGGTAAAGAACGGATCGAAGACCCGCTGTAAAATTTCGGGCGGGATACCGTGTCCGTTGTCGATCACCGCCAGTTCCGCCACCTCCTGCTCGTGCGACAACTTCACCTCAATCCGCGGCGACTCCACCCCGGCGACCGCATGCCAGGCGTTGAGGATCAGGTTCATCAACACCTGCTTCAACTGACCCAATTCTCCCATCACCCAAAGCGGCTCGTTCGGATTATCGACGCAGATGCGACAACGGTCGCGGGTCGTGATCTCGACCATCGCCAGCCCTTCCTCCACGACGCGCCGCAAGTCGACCAGATTGTGCTCGGCCTCGACCGGCCGCGAAAACTGCAACAACTGGCGAATGATCTGCGATGCCTCCGCCGCGCTGGAACGAATGGTATCCACTTGCGACCGGTGGCGGGTTTCCACTTCCCCCGCCAGCAGCTCGGCAAAGGCCAGCACCGGGGTGAGCTTGTTGTTCAGCTCGTGCGCGATGCCTCCGACCAAAGTATCCAACAGGTGCTGCTTCTCCTGCCGGACCATCACCTGTTCAAGGGCCCGCTGCTCCGTCACATCGTCAAAACAGGCGCAAATCTGCGACGTCTCTCGTATCCACCCCGTGGTGACGCGAAACATCCGCGTGCGCCGGCCCGGCACCGCGAGAGCCACCTCCCGGGTCGACTCGATGCCCGGCGCCCCCGCCGCGTAATCCCGCAGCATGCGGACGAAACTCTCCCGGTCCCGCCCCGCCATGCGCTCCAGCAGTCGACCGGCATCGGCCTCGTCGACCGGCAAACCGGTCAGTTCCAGGAACCGCGGATTGTGCAGCTCCACCCGCCCCTCGGGACTCAGCAGGGCGACCCCCAGCGCTTCGCTGCTGAAAAGCCCTTGATACAGACCCTGGGACTGTCGCAGCGCATGGTTGGTGCGAAACAAGGCCAGGTTCTGCTCGTGCAACGCCTCGTGTTGGCGCCGCATGGTTGTCACTTGTTCGCTCACCAAACGGGTCTGCAGGCGGGCCAGTGTCTCCACATTGATCAACCCCACCAACTCGCCGTCATCACGCACCAGCAGCACGTCCTCGTAGAAGGCGTCGCCCTGCCGTGAAAACGCCAGATCCAACAGACGGTGCACCGGCGTCGACTCAGCCACAATCAAGGGGTGCGGCAGCATGAATTTTCGCGCCTCACTGTGGCTGTAGAGAGAGAATCCGAAGCGCGATCCCATGAGCAGCCCCAACCGGCTGCGCCCCATCAACCCGATCACGCGCTCGCGCTGGCGCACCGCGAGGAAGTCGACCTCCAACTCGCGAAATCTTTCGAAGACAAACTCCAGACGTTCGTCGTCCGCCACCCAGTGGTGATGATGCACCAAGGACGGCAGCGGCACAGATCGCACCGCGTAGTCGGCGCTGTCCTTCGCCGCCCCGTTCCGCCCCATTTCAGGTTCTGATCGCGCGCCGGTCGCATTCATAGACGACCCGTAGCTGAGCTTGGGCCGAGCCAGGTGTCGATTCCCCGGGGTGACAACTGAGTGACGATCGGACGTGCTTCCGGTAAAAACTGCCTTCACTGCCAAGGGCTCGCCCAAAGGATGCGGTTGCCCGCCATCGGCTTTCCCCTTCGATGCCTGCTTTCAACCGCGCCATGCCCGCCCCCTATCCCGCCACGTCCTCGCCTCCTTCGCCCAAACGGTGGGCGCTCGGCGTGGGTCTGCTCGTTGTGTTTGCGGCGACCACGTGGTTCGGCTTCGCCGTTGCCGGTTACCACCACCCGGCCTTTGGCTTCACTCGCTTCTTCCAACTCGAGCGTGAGTTCGCCGCCACCGCGCTGCCGGAGGTGCGACACGGCCGGGTGTTCGTTTACGAGCGCAACACAGGCTACGACGGCCAGTTTTACGGCCAGCTCGCGCTGCGGCCATCGCTCCGCGATCCCGCGCTGCACATCGCAATTGACAATCCCCCGCTGCGTGCCCGCCGCATTCTCGGCAGTTGGATCGCCGCCCTCGTGGGCCGCGGAGACGCCACGCTCACCCTGCACGCCTACGCTTGGGTGAACCTCGTTGCGTGGGTCTTGCTCGGCGCGATCTTGCTGCGACTTTTCCCGCCGCACTCGGCTCATAACCTCATCGCCTGGCTGGGACTCATGGGCTCCTGCGGCGTGCTCACCAGCGTGCGCTATGCCCTCACCGATTTGCCGGCGCTGGTGCTGATCGCGGCCGCCTTGCTGGCTCTGGAACGCCGGAAGTGGCCGGGCTATGGCGCCGCCGCTTTCATGGCCACCGCCGCCCTCGCCCGCGAAACCGCCATCTTCGCCGGAGCGGCCTTGTTGCCGGGCGATTCCACCCGACATCGTCTGGGCCGCGCCGCGCTGCTCGTGCTGCCGCTCGCGCTGTGGATGTTGTATGTCTACCTCACCCTCGGGCGGGATCTCAACAGCCTGCGCAACTTCGCCTGGCCCCTCTCCGCGTGGTGGCACAAGGCCGTCGAGCTCGCCGCGTCGCTGCCTTCGGCCAACGCCAACCGCTACGATTGGTTCAGCGCCGCTTGTTGGGTTTCCCTCACCGTGCAGGTGCTCGTGGTGGCCCTGCGACCACGCTGGCGCGAAGCCGCCTGGCAGATCGGCATCGGCTACGTCGGCCTGTTTGCGATCCTGGGTTGGCCCACTTTTGAAGGCTTCCCCAGCGCCTACACGCGCATTCTCCTGCCACTCCATCTCGTGTTTTGCCGATTGGTGCCCCCCACACGTCGCGGCCTCGCTTTGCTGGTGTTGGGTAACCTTTCCGTGTTTGGCGGCATCGCGATGCTGAGCGATGGCGGCAAATTCGATCACGAATACGCGGCCGCCAAGATCGGCGAAAGCGCCTACGTGGTCGAGGAAGGTCAGGGCTGGTTCGGGATCGAACGGGATAAAAACCACTACTGGACCTGGACGCCGGGCGAGGCCTCGATCCGCGTGCGCCGCTTCCCTCAAAGCGAAGCCGAGCCGACCAACGCCGATGGGGTGATTCGGTTCACGCTCACCGGCTTTGTTCCCGCCGAGGTCATCCTACAACAAGGCGATCGCACCCTCTGGACCGGCGAGGCACCGCTGGCCGGACGCACGCTGCGCGTGCCGCTCGACGACCTGCGGTTCGACGCCAACGACGAAGCCCTGCTCACGCTCACCTCCACTACGCCGCCCGCGCGCGAGGCGGCCCACGCCGACGCCCGCCTCCTGTGCTTCGCCGTTTACGACCTGGTGCTCGAACGCGGTCAGTGAATCTCGTAGAACGGATTGGGCAGTTTGAAGGTGCGCTCCGCGTGACCGCCCGCCAGATCGCTGTGCTGGTCACCGATGCTGGCCATGATCACGTAACCTTCGGCCTCCAACTCGGCCCGTCGCGCCGCCTTGCGCTCGGCCGCCGTCGGCGCGGTGTCCGCGTCGGTCCGAAAGATGAGCCGCTCATACTCGCCCATGCCGGTCTGGCGCAGGTTCTTGATCGTGCCTTCGCCTTCGCTCACCTCGTGGCGCCCGGTGAGAAACACGACCGCCACGCCCAACTCGCGCGCCCGCCGGTAGAGCTCGCGCACCGGTTTGAGCGGGGCCGCCGCGCCGCGCTCCACCCAGGCTTCCCACACGGCCGGCACGTAACCAAAATCCTGTGACGCCATCTGGTGGTAGTTGCTGAGCACGGTCTCATCGATATCGAAGACGATCGCGAGGCGTTCGCCGGGCTCCGCGGCGGCCACGCGCCGCTCCAGCCACGCCGCGGCGTCATCCGCCACGGCCTGCACGTCGGCATGATACGCGCCGCTTTCATAATACTCCGCCACCGCGGCCTTGGCTCGCGTGAGGTTGAGTGGCGGCGTGGCCAACGCCGACCCCGCCCACAGACCCGCCGCCAGAATACAAAAGGACCGCAAAAGCATGGACTCGAACAAAGGCCGGGCCGCCCCGGGGTCAAACCCCGCCGCCGATTGGCGCGGGCTTGTTCAGGCGCCTTCGCTCTCGAGGCGCAGCAGGACCTGCAGCTCGTCGGTGTTGTAGGGCTTGAGCATCATGCGCACGCGGCCGCCCCAGCGATTGCGCACCGCATCGAGTTCGTCAATGAGCGCGCTCACCGCGACGACCCGCACCTCCGGGTTCAGCTCCAGGAGCCGCTCGATGAGTTCGAAGCCGCTGATGCCGTCCATCCGCAGGTCGGTGAAGACAAAGTTGATGTCGCGACCGTGCTCACGGTAGATCTCCAGCGCTTGCTCGCCCGAACCGGCCTCATGCACCTCGCAACCCAAATTCGCCAACCGCAGGCTGGTGATTTCGAGGAGCTGGGCCTCGTCCTCAACCACCAACACGCACGGGCTTTTGAACTCGGACTCGGCGGTGCTCATGAACGGATTCGAACCCCAAACAAACGCTTGGGTTCCCGGTCGGCGAGCCCCTAATGCATTTTCGCGAGGCGTTTACGGGGTTTGACCGCCCCGCCCGCGCTACTCGCCCGCCTCCGTTTCCCCGGCGCCGAGGACCTTGGTGACTTTACGCACGGGATACTTTGTCACGGTCACACCCTTGGATCCACGGGTGCTGACGGAGAGACCACTGAGGTCGAATTCGAAGTCCTTGATCCGCGCCGAGCAGCGCCCGCTGAGCTGGATGCGGACCTTGGCCGGCATGGCCGCCTCGTTCTTGGTCGCGTCGAAATACACCACCTTGGAGCCCTCGCTCGCCACCAGCGGGTAAAGCTTGTCCCGGGTGAGGCCGCCGACCGTGAAGCGCTTGGCGAAGCACTTCTTCGACTTCTTGTCCTGGTATAGCAGGGTGAAGAATTCGGGCGGCCCGTTCTTGTCGAAAAGGGCCACATGCAGGATGTCGCGGCCCATGAAGACCTTGTCGGCCACCTTGGTCATCTTGAGCGAGCCATCAGCCATGATGCACATGACCTGATCGATCGGACGGCATTCGGTGACGAATTCGTGCTGACGCCAGTTGAGGCCCACAAAACCGCCTTCGCGGTCGACGTAGAGGCGCTGGTTGGCCGCGACGACTTTCTTCACGTTGATCTGCTCGATCTCGTCAAAGGAGGTCCGGCGCTTGCGCCCCTTGCCGTATTTCTCCTGCAGCGACTCAAACCAGGCGATGGCGTAGTCGACGAGGTGGGCCAGGTGGTGCTTCACCTCTTTGATGTCGGCCTCGATCTGCTTGATCTTCTCGTCGGCCTTGAAGCGGTTGTAGGCGGAGATGCGTTTGATGCGGATCTCGGTCAGGCGGGTGATGTCGTCGTCGGTGACCTCGCGCCGCAGGCGGTCGAGGAAGGGCTCGAGGCCGGTGCGGATCTCCTCCAACACACTTTCCCACGTCGTGGATTTTTCGATCCGGCGGTAAATGCGTTCCTCGATGAAGATGCGCTCCAGCGAATCCCAGTGCCACTGCTGCTCAAGCTCGCCGAGTTTGATTTCCAACTCGCGCTTGAGCAGGCCGACGGTCTGGTCAGTCGAACGCTTGAGGATCTCGGACACACCAAGGAAGGCCGGGCGATCCTTGCCCTCGACGTTCTCGATCACACAGGCGGCGGGCGAGAGGGAGACCTGGCAGTCGGTGAAGGCGTAGAGCTGCTGCTTCACCTGTTTCGGGTCGGCGCCCTGCGGCAGGTGCACGAGGATCTCGACCTTGTCGGCGGTGTTGTCGTCGACGTGCTTGACCTTGAGTTTGCCCTTGGCGTTGGCCGAGAGGATCGAGTCGATGAGCGAGGTGGTGGTCGTGCCGTAGGCGAGTTCGGTGATGGCGAGCACGTATTTGCTCTGCGACTCAATGGTCGCGCGGACCTTTACGCGGCCGCCGCGGGCTCCATCGTTGTATTCCGAAAAGTCGGCCGTGCCGCCGGTCGGAAAGTCGGGCCGGATCCGAAAGGTTTTACCCTGCAAATAATTGATCGAGGCGCGGCATAGGTCGTTGAAGTTGTGGGGCAGGATCTTGGTCGAGAGACCAACCGCGATGCCCTCGGCGCCCTCGAGCAAGACGAGCGGGAACTTGGCGGGCAGCGTGACCGGCTCCTTGGCGCGGCCGTCATAGCTGGACTGCCAGGTGGTCGTCTTGGGATTAAAAACGACCTCACGGGCGAAGGGCGTGAGACGCGCCTCGATGTAACGCGCGGCGGCGGCGCCGTCGCCGGTGAGCGTGTTGCCGAAGTTACCCTGCGGCTCGATCAGGTAGCCGCGTTGGGCGATGTTGACGAGGGCGGCCTCGATGGAGGCGTCACCGTGCGGGTGAAAAGCCATGGTCGCGCCGACGATGTTGGCGACCTTGTGAAAGCGGCCGTCGTCCTTGTCCCACAGGGTGTGCAGGATGCGGCGCTGGACGGGTTTGAGGCCGTCGTCGATGTGCGGGACGGCCCGGTCGAGAATGACGTAACTCGCGTAGTCCAGGAACCAATTGCGGTAGGCTCCCGCCAAGGGCGCTTCGCGCGGCGTATCGCCATCGGACTCCGCCTCGACCGTCGGTTCGACGGGGGGAGGCGTATCGGCCGCGGCGGCGGCGGCGGCGGCAAGATTCAGTTCGGATTGATCGGCCTTGGGCGATTTGCGTTTGGGCATGCGGGTGGACGAAAGGAAGCGGAGTTCGGCGGACGAAAAGAGCTAGGTGAACGCTCGGCCGGAACCGGCGCAAGCCCGCGCCCGGGGCGAAGCGGATAAACTGGTTGGAAGCACGGCCATTTGCCGCTTGATTGCGACCCCGCCACGGCCTGGGTGCTTCACCTCAGGTCCGATGACGCAAATTTGTATCATGCTTCATTGCAAGGTGTTAACAGCCTTGTTGCCTTGCGCTACCCGCACCGTCACCCGATCCTCTCCCCCTTCGATGGATCAAAGCCCTGCGAAATACGACCCAGCTTGGAACCTTAGCCCCGCCTTGCACTACGTGCGGGCGCCGAGCGGCGAGTTGACGCACGTGAGTGGAGCCTGCGAGCGATTTCTGGGCTGCTCGCCCGCCGTGGCGACGGGGCGGGACCTCGCCACCTGGTTTGAAGGCAGCACCGGTAGCCGCGAAACTTGGCAGACGCTGCACGCCGCCACCGCTCGGGGGGAATGCGACCTGCCCTTCGAAGTGGAGATCCTCCGCGAGGGCAAACTGCCACTGTGGGTGGAAGTCCGCGAAAATCCCGCGACGGATGGGACCGGGATCGTCGGCCTCATGGTCGACATCACCTCCCGCCGGCTGCGCGAAACCCAACTCATCGAAGCGCAACGCCTGGAGAACCTGGGCCTCTTGGCGGCCGGCATCGCCCACGACCTCAACAACATTCTTTCGCCGATCCTCATCGCCGGTTCCCTGCTGGAGCCGCTCGCCCAGAACCCCACCCAGCGCCGCATGGTCACCGTGCTCCAACAATCCGCCGAGCGCGGGTCCCGCATCGTGCGCCAGATCCTCAACTTTGCGCACGCCGACGAGGAGGGGCGCGGGCCCGTCGAGCTGCGCCATGTGCTGCACGAGCTCGTGATCGTGATGGAGGAAACATTCCCGCGATCCATCACCGTCGACACCCGGATTCCCACCAACATGCCGACGGTCCATGCCAACCCGACGCAGCTCCACCAGCTGTTGCTCAATCTGGCGGTGAATGCCCGCGACGCCATGAATAACCACGGCACCCTCACCGTCGCCGTCGAGAATTTCATCCTCACCGATCCGCCGGAAGGCACCGTGGTCGCCAGCCAACGCGCCGAATGGGTCCGTATCAGCGTTGCCGATACCGGCCACGGCATGACCACCGAGCAGCTCGAGGAAATCTGGACTCCGTTCTACACCACCAAACCCGCCGGCCAGGGCACCGGCCTCGGACTCTCCACCGTCCGCAGCCTCGTCGCCGCGCACGGCGGCTTCGTCGAGGTGAAGAGCAAACGCGGCGAGGGCACCCGCTTCACCGTGAGCCTCCCCACCATCCCCCGGCCAGGACAACCGCCCGCGCCGGTCAAGACCGTGGAGGCACGACGCCCGCCGCCCGGCACCCGGGTGCTGGTGGTCGACGACGAGCCTTCCGTCCGCGACGTCATCCGCGAAACGCTCGGTTCGCGCGGCTACGAGGTCATGCTCGCCGCCGACGGCATCGAGGCGCTCTCGGTCATCAACTTCAATCCGACCTCGATCGCCCTGGTCATCACCGATGTGCACATGCCCCACATGACCGGCGACGTCCTGGTCAATGTGCTCAAACGCATCGCCCCCGAGCTGCCCGTCCTTGCCATCAGCGGCCATCCCAATGTGGCGGAAAAATGGGAACTGCCCAACCAGGCGAAACCCGACGCTTCGCTCGCCAAACCTTTTTCCGGCCGCGTGCTGCTGCACGCCGTGCAGGCGCTCGCGCTGAAGGAAGCTGAAGATCCGGCCTAGGCCGCGGCCGCGTTGGGCTCGGGCTCAGGCTGAGCGAATCGCACGGGATCATAACGGAGTCGGTCGGCACGCCTGCGCCACCACGGCGTCCGCTCGTCAATTGATCCCCACCACCCGTCAATCGCCTTTTGCGAGCGGCTTGCACCGACCGTTTCTAGACGCGTTCCCCGGTGCCCAAACCCGGAAGCCTTCCACTCGTCAACCCACCCCCGCCGTCGTCGCTATGCGTCCGCTGATGCTCAACACCCAAGCACCCTTTCCATCCGCGGCCCTGGAGTCCCCGACTGCCGCCGCGACTGTGCCCGACACCTACCGCATCAAGCCCATCTTCGCGCCGCCGGACGACCACGGCTACCGACCTGCCGCTCTCAACGACCGGGGCGAAATGATCGGCAACCTGGTGCGTCCGCCCCGCTTTGAAGAGGGTTCATGGATCGCCAGCGGCGTGCATCACCCGGTCGCCAACGAGGCCACGCTCGGCGGGCACCAGGCCCAGAACGCCTGGCCCTACGCCGCCCTCAGTTCCAACGGCTACATTGCCGGCACCCACGGCACCCCGGCCCAGAACCGGCGCGCCTGGGCCTCCCATCTCGGCGACTTTGGCGAACTCTACTGGCCCGGCTCCGTCAGCCTCGCCCAAGGGGTGAACGCCGAGGGCATCGTCGTCGGCAAAACCTTATTGCCGGTCGAACCTCTGCTCATCTCGCGCGGCTTCATGATCGCCCCGGGAGGCCGCCCCAGCTTCTTCAATGCCCCTGAAGGCGGTCTCACCGATGCCGTGGCGATCAACGACGCCGGCACCGTGCTCCTCAATGTCAGCAGCCTCGCGCCGGGCAATCCCGTGCACCGCGCCTGGCTATGGCGCGACAAGACCTGGGAGCCCCTGGAAACGCCCGCCCACTGCTCTGCCTTTGGCCACACCCTCACCCCGGATGGCACGGTCGTGGGCCTCGTGCGCACCGAGGGCGACATCGAGTGCGCCGCCTTGTGGCGCGATGGTCGCCTCGTCGATCTCGGCATTCCTTTCGCCCTCAAATTCCGTCCCGCCGCCGCCCGGGACGCCCAACTCATCGTCGGCACCGCCCGTCGCCCCGACGGCCGGGAATGCGCCGCCCGCTGGACGCCGCACCGCGGCGTGCAGTTCCTCGACGACTTGCTCGTTCCCGGCCAAGCCCTCCACCTCAGCTCCGCGCTCGGCACCAACTCCGCCGGTGCCATCATCGTCGCCAGCGATCACGGCGCTCACTCCACCGGCTTCCTGCTCACCCCGCCCGACTGAACCCGCCCCCACCTCCATTTTCAAACGAAGCACGCGCCCGGGAAATCCCCGTGGCGCGTTCGTCATCTGTAGCCTTCGTGACTCCCCGGGCTCGCCCCGGTTCACCGCATCTGTTCTCAATTCCCGCCGTGTCGCGCCGCCGCCCATTGCTTTGTCTTGGCCTCGCCCTCCTGTGGTGCGGTGGATTCGTGGGCGCATCGCACGCACAAAGCGACCCGGCGGCGCGGGCCTCGGCCGTCCCCCTCGAGGAGCGCGGCTACCCGGCCATCCGCACGTATTTGCCCCGCGACTACAGCGGGCACAACCAGATCTGGTGCGTCGCCGAGGCCAGCAACGGCCTGCTCTACTTCGGCGCCCACGGCGAGGTCATCGAATTCGACGGCATCGCCTGGCGCGCCATCCCCGTGCCCGGCGCCGCGTTTATCCGCGCGCTCACCATCGACTCAGGGGATCGCATCTGGGCCGGCGGCGTAAATGAATTTGGCGAGATCCGCCCCGACGAAACCGGCCGCCTCGCCTTTGTCTCGCTGCGTCCGCAGCTCCCGGCCGACATCGATCAAATCGGCGACGTCCGCACGGTGCATGCCATGCCCGAAGGCGTCTATTTTCAGACCGATGCCTACCTGCTGCTGTGGGACGGGCAGACCTTGCAGACCTGGTCGATGCAGGAACGTTTCGTCGTTCTGGCCATGCCGCAGGGCGACCGCCTCATCGTGTGCCGGACCGAGGGTTGGGTGATGCCAAATGCCGCCGGGGGGTGGGATCCGGTGACGTGGGAAACCGAACCGATCGGCGAAGTGCTGCTCTCCGACCTCGTGCCTGACGGACGGGGGGGCTGGTGGGGTGCCGCCACCCGTCACGGTCTGCTGCACACCGACGGCGAAACCACCCGTTTCATCACCGACGAGGTCGGGGAATTCATCAAAGCCTCGCGACTCATGACGCTGGCCCGTCTGCCCGATGGTCGGCTGCTGTTCGGCAGCCTCGGCCGTGGCATCCTCGTCACCGATGCGAACCTCAACCCCATCCTCCACCTCGATAACCGCAACGGCCTGCCTTCGGACACCATCATTGAAATCAAAATCACCCGCGACGGCATTGCGTGGGTGGGGACCGAAAACGGCATCATCCGCCTCGACTTCGCCGCGGGCATCACCCGCTACGGCAGCGCCTCCGGGCTCAGCAGCAACGGGGTTGAGAGTGCCGCCCGGATCGATGGTGAGGTGGTCTTCGCCACCAACCGCGGCCCCTTCGCCCTGCGCCCCGGCGAGTCGCTCACCGACAATCCCCGGTTCGAACGTTGGGTGACCATCGAGGACAACCTCAATATCTTCTTTCCCTTGCCTGACGGCGTGCTGCTCGGCGGCCTGCAAAGACTGTGGTGGGTGCAGGACGGTCGCGTGGATGCCCTCACCAGCCCGTCCAACATCCGCGATCTCATGGTGCACTCGCGCTTCCCGGACCGGGTTTTTGGGCTCCATCTCACCGGCGTGGCGATCTGGTATCGCGACGGCGACAGCTGGAAGATGGAAGACGCCTTGAAGGAACCGCGTGGCGAGTTCGGCGGCATGGCCGAGGATGCGACGGGCGACATCTGGATCGGCACCAACAACGATGGCTTCTGGCGCCTGCCCTATGGCGAGGTGACTCCGGCACCCGATCTCACCGTCCCGCTGCCGGTGCCCGAGCCGGTGCACTACAACGAGGACGACGGCATCCCCACGCTGCGCAACCGCGCGGTCGTGCGCGAGATCGATGGCGCACCGTTGTTCATGACCGGCGCGGGTCTGTATCGCCACGACCCCGCCACCGATCGCTTCACCCCCGACTCCAGCTACGACCCACGTTTCACCGATGGCACCTGGCGCGCCTACTACCTCGCGCCCTCCCCGACCGGTGGCATCTGGATCGAGGCCCGCCCCAAAGCGTCGGCCCTCTCACCCGACAACGTGGCCTACTCCATCGGCAAATCGGTCGGCGGCGTCTTCACCCCCCTCGCCCTCCCGCACCTCAGCGAAATCGGCGCCCTCGATTCGATTTCGGCCGAGCTGATCGACGGCGACGAAATTCTTTGGATCTGCGGCCGCAACGCGCTGATGCGGGTCAACGTCACCCGCTACCGCGAACGTCCGCCCCCGGCCATCGGCGACACCCTGCTCCACAGCGTCGTCACCACCGCCGGCAAGGTGCTGGTCACCCATCGTTCCACCCACCCGTTGCAGGTCTCGCCCCGCGAGAATTCCCTGCGCTTTTATTTCGGCACCCCGGGGCTCGCCGGCGAACCCGACGCCCTGCACACCTCGCGCCTCATTGGCTTTGTCGATGGCTTGGAGGAGGTGAGCAACGCCGGCGAACGCACCTTCACCAACCTGCCGCCCGGAAACTACACCTTCGAGGCACGCGGGCGCGCCTCCGATTTCCGTTGGAGTGAACCCGTGCAGTTTCACTTCGAGGTGCTCGCCCCGTGGTGGCTCACTCCCTGGGCCAAGGTGGTCTACCTGCTGCTCCTGCTCTGCGGGGTTTATCTCATCGTGCGCCTGCGCACCGGTCGCCTCGTCCGCCAGCGCGCCGACCTCGAGGGCGTGGTCGCCGAGCGCACCGCCGAGCTCGCCAACAAAGCCAAGGCCCTCGAGCGCCTGCACCAACTCGAACACGACGCCACCCTCGCCGCCCGGCTCTCGGCCGAGACCGCGCGACTCGAGCTGCTGCGCTACCAGCTCAACCCGCATTTCCTCTTCAACTCCCTCAACTCCATCCGCGCCCTCGTGCACACCTCGCCGGAAGCCGCCAGCGAGATGGTCACGAAGCTGGCCGAGTTCTGTCGCCGCACCCTCAACCGCGGCAGCGACGAGATGGTGAGCGTCGACGATGAGGTCGAGATGGCGCGCAACTACCTCGAGATCGAGCAGGTGCGCTGGCAGGACGGCCTGGCCATCGAACTCGACATCGATCCCGCCGCCTCGCCCTGCCTGCTCCCGCAAAACCTGCTCCTCCCGCTGCTGGAAAACGCCATCAAATACGGCGGCCGCACCTCCGACTCGCTGCTCGAGGTCTCGCTGCGCATCCGCCACGAAGACGGCAACCTGCACTGCGAGGTCAGCAACACCGGCCACTGGGTCGAGCCAGAGGAAAACACCTTCACCGACTCCACCCGCATCGGCCTGCAAAACCTGCGCCAACGCCTGCATCGCCACTACCGTGAACAGGCCGGCGTCGCGCACCGCGAAACCGACGGCCGCGTCATCATCACCGTGCGCCTCCCCTGCCGCCCGCCCGCCGCCTGAGTCCTGCCCCCGCATCCCGCCTCCCGCAACATGTCCGCTCCTCTGCGCACCCTTATCATCGACGACGAACCGCTCGCCCGCATCGAATTGCGGCGGCTGCTGCAATCGCATCCGCAGGTCGAGATCGTGGGCGAAGCCGGCACCCTCAACCAGGCCATCGCCGTCATTGGTGAGACCGCCTGCGACCTCGTTTTTCTCGATATCCAACTGCGAGGGGGCAACGGCTTCGACCTCCTCGACCACATCCCCCCCGCGGTCCAGGTCGTGTTCGTCACCGCCTACGATCGCTACGCGGTGCGGGCCTTTGAGGTGAACGCCCTCGATTACCTGCTCAAACCGGTCACCGCCGAGCGTCTCGGCGCGTCCCTGCGGCGCATCGAACAGGAACGCTCCACCGACAATGCCTCCGCCAACGACCACTCCACCTCGCCGCTGCTGCCCGACGACCGCGTGTTCGTGAAGACCGGTAACGCCACCCGCTTCGTGCCCGTGGCCCAGATCGTGGCCGTCAACAGCAACGAGAATTACACCGAGCTCCTGCTCGCCGACGGCCAGAAACTCATGACCCTGCGCACCCTTAAATCCTGGGAGGCGGCCCTACCCGCCGCCACTTTTGTGCGCATCCATCGCCAGACTCTCATTAATCTTACTCATGTTCGCGCCATCGTGCGCGGCGAGGGTGAGAGCGTCATTTTCCAATTTGACACCCCATTGCCCGAATTCGCCGCCAGCCGGCGGCGCGTGGCTGACCTCAAACAGCGCCTGAACGAGGCCGGTTTGACGCAAATGCTGCCGTGAATGCCACAATTTTGCGCTCCTGAGCGCGCGTGAGGAACGAGCCTTCGTAAACCCCCCATCAAAAACAGGCCCGTTTGTCAGTAATGTTACACCTTTGATCAAACAGGCATCGACGAATGGAGCAAAATGCGCACAGTTTCGGCGTCTCCCCCGGGGTCGTTTCGGGCTCCGGTGATTAGGAACTAGGATGAAAGCAACCCGCTTCTCCGGGGGAGGACCTTTTCACACAAAGGTCACTCATCGTCGCTCCTGAAAACGATTGGCTATTGGTGTGTCCGTTGCGACTTCACCCGCGCCCGCAACCACTCCACCGCCGCATTCAGATCGGCGTCACGGCCGGCCCGCAAATCGGCCAGCGAGCGCTCAATCAACACGTCGGGCTCGACGCCGTTGCCTTCCAAACGCTCCCCATCGAGCGTCTCAAAATCGTAGGTGCCCAGCTGCAATTCGCCGCCATCTCGCAGCCGGTGGTATTGACTTGCCACCACCACACCGGCGGTCGGTCGCCCGATCAGGGTCGCACGCTCATAATGCTGCATCACATGCGCCAGAATCTCGGCCGAGCTCGCCGAACCGGGCCCGATCAGCACCACCACTTCGCCGTCGTAGTCGACCCCGCTGCGCCAGGCCGACTTCTCCTCATTACGCCGTCCCTGTCGCGAGACGAAGGCACCATAGGCTTTGCGATCCGGGAAAAACTGGTTGATCACCCGTTCCAACGACGAGACCGCACCACCACTGTTGTAGCGCAGGTCGAGCACGATGCCGGGCGCGTCGCGGTGCACCTTCAGCCGCTCGTGCAGCCAAGCGTCGTAATCGGTCTCGAACTCGTCGAAACGCAGGTAAATCCAGCCCTCCGCCGAGTGCCGCTCCATCGGCGGCATGCGGTCGGACAGCGTGCGCGCCGTGAGCATGACCTGTCGCAGCTCGTTCTGGCTGTCGACGAAGGTCCATTTGTAGCTTTCGCCCGGCTCGCTGCCGAA
Source organism: Actomonas spartinae (assembly GCF_051209155.1). NCBI lineage: Bacteria > Pseudomonadati > Verrucomicrobiota > Opitutia > Opitutales > Opitutaceae > Actomonas > Actomonas spartinae. The sequence goes on along the minus strand of NZ_JBPJGB010000002.1, from coordinate 541,844 downwards.
AGTGATGCCCTCCTCGGTCAGTGGCTCGTCGTTGCGCGCAATGGCGATCCAGCCGACCTCCACGCCCGCCTCCTCCGCCGCACTGCCGGGCCGCAACTCCGCCACGACCCACTCGTCTTCGACGCGCTCCAGGTTGATGCCGACAAAAGCCCGCTCCGCCACGTAATCCTCCCACGCCTCCAGCGGATCCATCGCCAGGGTGTGCGCGTCGCCGAGCTCCTCGAGCATGGTGTTGATCACGTCGTAAAGCGCCTCGTTGTCCTCCGCGGCGGCCGCTTGGTCCCGGTAACGGGCGTAAGCCGTGGCCCAATCGGCGCCGTTGAATCCGGCATCGTAGAATCGTTTCTCCACCAACTCCCAAACCTGCTCGAGCACGGCTTGATGCGCTTCGGCCCGCTGCTCCGCCGACGCGTAAGTCGGCTCCGCCGGCGGCCCGGTGCGCGGCAGCACACACCCGCCCAAAACCAAGCTTAGACCCAACAATCCCGCGGACCACATCCTCGTCCACGCGGCACGTCGGTGAGGGAGGGATCGGGACAGGTCGTTTCGCATGGGTCGGGAAAACAGCGCCGCCAACAAACCTAAGGAACCCACCCTAGGTCAAGGTTCGGTCGTGGCCACCCCGCCAAGCCCGCCGGGAAACCGGAATTGCGTGAGCTCCCGGATGCAGAGGGTTGCGGTCCTGGGCACAACGGGCTAAGCCCTGCACCTTCCAGGTTTTCATGCTGCCGGTTCTGCAAAACGTCTCCCATCGGCCTTGGCCGTTGCCCACCTCTCCCTGGGGCTGGAGTCAAACGTGGTCCGATCTTGCCTTCGCCCACTACCGCGCCTCGCGCCGCGAGCTGCGCGAGCTCATTCCCGGCAACCTCAAGCTGCAGGAGTTCGACGGTTCGCCTTGGATCGCCGTGGTGCCCTTCCAACTCGGCCATGTGCGCCGCCGCGGGTTGCCCTGGTTGCCGATCATGCCTTCGTTTCCCGAGCTCAACCTGCGCACCTACGTCGAATACGACGACAAACCCGGCGTCTGGTTTTTCAGCCTCGATGCGCAAAGCTGGCCCATTGTGTGCGGTGGTCGTCTCGGCTTCCACCTGCCCTACCACTACGCCTCGATCCGCTGCCAGGAGAGCGAGGATGGGCTCGCGTTCGCGAGTCGCCGCATCGGCGGCAAGGTTCGATTCAGCGGCCGCTATCGGGCGATCGGCGATAGCTTCATCGCCGAGCCGGGTTCCTTCGAGCACTGGGCCACCGAGCGCTACTGTCTCTACACGCTCAACCGCCGCGGTGAAATCGTGCGCGGCGAGGTCCACCACCCGCCGTGGCCCTTGCGCGAAGCCGAGGTCGAGATCGACCACAACGACCTCTTCGCCGCCGCCGGCCTGACCCCGCCGACCGAGAAGCCCCACGGGCTTTTCTCCACGGGGGTCGACGTCGTGGCCTATCCGCCGAAGGTGCTGGGGGACATGGCGGAAGATCCGGACGAGCTCGCCGCCGGCGAGCTCACCCCCGATCCTTTACGCTGATCCGCGGCGCCACGCGTCACTTAGACGGCTTGTCCCGCCACCACGTCGCCAAGGTCGCGCCGGTGATGTTCATCAGCGAGCCAAAGACCACGGGCGCCAACGCCACCATGCGACCCAGGTCCTGCGCCAGACCGGTGGCCAGGCCGGCATTCTGCAGGCCGACCTCAAACGAGATCGTGCGGCACGTCTTTTCGTCCATTCGCAGCGCGCGGCAGGTCCAGTAACCCAGGGCGTAGCCCGCCACGTTGTGCAGCAAGGCGACGACGATGAGCACCGCGCCGACCACCAGCAGTTCGTCGCGTCGACCCGCCGTCATGATCATGAGAATGAAGGCGATGCCGCCCATCGAGACCTGCGGCATGAGCCGGTCGAGCCACGCCGTTTTGCCGTGGAAAAGTCGATTGAAGATCAGGCCGGCGATGATCGGCAGGATCGTGATCTTGGTGATGCTCCACATCATGCCCAGGGCATCGATCGGGATGTATTGGCCGGCCAACCACTGCATGTAAAACGGCGTGATGAACGGCGCGACCAGCGTCGCCACCGTGGTGAGCGTGACCGACAGCGCCAGGTTCGCTTTGCCGATGTAGGCCATTACGTTCGAGGCCAGACCACTCGGCGACGCGCCGATCAGGATCACGCCCGCCGCCAGTTCCGGGGAAAATCCAAAGACCATGGCGAGGCCGGCGCCCACAAACGGCATGATCGTGAACTGGCACAGCAGACCGACGCCGACCGCTTTCGGCGCCTTCACCACGCCGGCGAAGTCCTGCACACTCATCGCCGTGCCCATGCCAAACATGATCACCTGCAGGAGTGGCACGATGAGCGAGCTCAGTTTGAAGCTCCCCCAACTTACAAAGAGCGCCGGGAAACACATCGAGAACGTGACGCAGGCAAAGATGAGCAGGCTGAAGGACAGCCCGTGCAACTTCGCGCTCCCGCGCACGCCCAGCGAGGCCGCGAGGAAAAAGGCGGTGAGCAAGGTGCCGCCGAGCACCGGTCGCCCGAGGGCAAAAAGCACCACGGCGGCGGCGAGCGGCGCCAACGCGCCACGCAGGATGGTTTGGTGGGGTAGGGTCATGGGCAATACGGAGCGAGTCGGTGGTGCAGGATCATTCGAAGAACGGATAGCCCGGCGTGGCATGCTTGCGCATGCCCTCGGTGTTGATCTCCACCCCGATCCCAGGCTTGTCGCGCACGGTGATGAACCCGTCCTCCACCATCGGTCCGTCGAAGTTCACGATCTCCTGGAACATGGGGTTCTTGTGAAAGTAGATCTGCCATTCCAGTATCAGGAAATTGGGGACGGAAGCGCAGCAGTGGCACGAAGCCATCGCACCAAGGTAGGACGCCACCATGTGCGGCGCAAAGGGCACGTAGTAGAGGTTGGCCAAGTTGGCGATGCGCTGCCCCTCGCCCAGCCCGCCGCACTTCTGCAGGTCGGGCATCACGATGTCGGCGGCGCCGATCTCAAGCATCTCGCGGAAGCCGTGGGCGAGGTATTGATTCTCGCCGACACAGATCGGCGTCGAAGTGGAGTCGGCGATCTTTTTGTAGGCCTGCACGTTTTCCGCCGGGCACGGTTCCTCCAGCCACATGACTTTCAAGGGTTCGAGCAACCGCGCGACCTGTTCGCCGGTGAGGGCGTCGTAGCGGCCATGCATGTCGACGCAGATGTCGATGCTTGGCCCCACCTCCGCGCGCACGGCCGCGATCTGATCATACATGCGCTGCAGTTCCAGCGGGCTGGCCGTCCAGTTGTAGGCGTCGTATTTATTCGGATCGTTGGCCTGATCGAGGTCGAACTTCACCGCGGTCATGCCCATGTCGACCGCCTCGCGCGCCGCGGCCGCGAAGTCGGCCGGTTCCGGCAAGGTGCGTTGGTAGAGCGCGGTGTCCATGTAGACGCGAACGCGATCACGAAACTTGCCCCCGAGGAGTCGGTAAACCGGCAGACCGAGCGCCTTGCCTGCGACATCCCACAACGCGGCTTCAACGGCGGACAGCACCGCCACGTAAATGCCGGACTGCGCGCCGCGGAAGAATCCCTGGCGACGCACGTGTTCAAAGAGGCGATGCACATCGAGTGGGTTCTGCCCCTTGAGACTCTGCGCCATGAGCTTGATCAACTGGTAGGAACCCGCGACCGCATCGACGCCCTCGCCGTGACCTTCGATGTCCTGATTGGTGTGCACCTTCACGAACAGCCCGTTGCCGTTGCGAATGAAGGCACAGGTGATGTCGGTGATCTTGAGGTCCGACGGCGCCGAGGAAAGTGGAGTGCGGTCAATCGCCTCGGTGAGACCTTGGCCAAAGGAGGTGGAGAGAGCGGTCGCGCCAGCGACCGAACCGAGGGCGGCATGGCGCAGGAAGGCGCGCCGGGAGGAACGGGAGGCCATGTGTTGCAGAGGTTGGGGGTTGGGGTTGAAAGCGACTCGTCACCAGGTGCGGCTCTTCAGCAGTTCCTGAATTTGTTCCTTGGCCACCGGCAACTCGTCGATGTGCGACTCAAGCCAACGCGAGAAGTCGGCCTCGATTTCGTCGGTCCAACGGCGATCGATCTGCCCGGCGGTGTAGACTTTTTCCTGCAGGCGCTGATGCCCGAACATGTCGCGCAGTCGCACGACTTCGGAAACGCGCACGACCTCCTCGGCCAGCTGCGGCGGGATGAAAATCACGCCGCCGTCGCGCGCCAACACCACGTCGCCCGGCATCACGGTGGCGGCGCCGATACGGGTGGGCTGATTGAGCCCGACCAAGGTGGTGTTGAGGTTCGGTCGCTCCGCGCTGCCGTGATGATGCGAGGGGTGGTAGCTCTTGAAGTAGGCGGTGAAGCCCTCGAGCTCCTTCATGCCGTTTACATCACGCACCGCGCCGTAGTAGACAAAGCCATTGCCGGTGCGGGCTTTGATGGAGTTGGCCAGATTGTCACCGACCGTGGGACCGTCGATCGTGGCGTTGAATTGGTCGGCCACATACACGTCACCGGTGGTCAGCATATCGATCGGCCAGGTGTTCATCCCAAGGAGGCGTCCCTGTTCCTTGCCGCGGTCGGTGAAGGCGGCGTGGATGTCCTTCCGCCCCGGCATGAAGGTGGCGGTGACCGCGCGGCCAACGAGCACGCCATCCGGATGCACGATCTCCCACTCCCCTTCGTATTGATAGTGAAACCCGTGATTACGCAGGACCGCCCACGCCTCCTCCAGCGTCACCCCCTTCATGCGCTCAAGGACGGCGTCCGGCACCTGGGGTCGGCCGTCATCGAAACGCGCCCCCGTCCATTCGCGGGTCAGAAAAAGGAGGTCCTCCTTCGTGATTTGTTGGGCGACGACCGAAGCGTGCAGACACGCCGCGGCCAGCAGACAGCACAGCAGACGAGATCGAGTCATAACGGGGTTGGGGTGCACCCATCAAACGCGTGCCCGCCCGACACCACCAGTCCGAATCCGGGAAGCGCCCACCGTGTGCGCATCTGTTAACCCGCGCGCGACCCGGGGAAACGAAAGCGGGCGCAAGCGCCTCGCCTGCACTTCGCGTTCGCACGCGCACCGTGGGCTGCCTTGCCTCTCCGCCAGCAAACCAGCCCCATTCCGCCTCAATGCTCTCCGTCCAGGTCGCCGGGTTTGAGCATACCCTGGAAGACGCCCTTGTTGGACGACTTCATGAAGGCTTCCTTGGCGGTGATGGAACCGTCTTTCACGCGATCCATCAGGCTCCAATCCATCGTCGTCATACCGTCATTCTTGCCGCTCTCGATGATGGCGCGGATGTTCGCGATCTGACCGCTGCGGATCGTATTCGGCAGCGCCTCATGGCGCAGCAGAATTTCGTGCACCGCCACGCGACCCTTGGGTTGTTTCTTGCAGAGCAACTGGGCCACCACGCCGGACAGACAACCGGCGAGCATCACGCGCACCTGGTTCTGCTCCTCGGCCGGGAAGGTATTGATGATGCGGTCGACGGTCTTGGGGGCGTTGTTGGTGTGCAGCGTGCCAAACACCAGCATGCCCATGGAGGCGCAGCCGAGGGCGAGTTTGATCGTCTCGAGTTCGCGCATTTCACCGAGCAACAGGATGTCGGGGTCGTGCCGCATGGCGCCTTTCAGCGCATCGGCAAAGGTCTGGGTGTGCTCCCCCACCTCACGGTGCACGATGACCGACTTCTTGTTGGGGTGCACAAACTCGATCGGGTCCTCGATCGTGATGATGTGCCGGGCGAGGTTGTCGTTGATGTAGTCGATCATCGCCGCGAGCGTAGTGGACTTACCACTACCCGTCGGCCCGGTCACCACCACCAACCCCTCCGTCATGTGGCAGAACTTCTTCAGCACCTCGGGCAGGTTGAGATCGGAAAACGACAGGATCTTCGACGGGATCTGCCGAAAAATGCCGGCCTGGCCCCAGTGGTTGTAGAGGTAGTTGCCACGGAAACGCGCGACGCCGGGAATTTCGTGCGCGAGGTCGAGGTCCTTGTTTTCCACAAACTCCGCCCAGCGGTGAGGCGGACAAATCTCGCTGAGCAGCGTCTCCATTTCCGTGCTGCTGATAATCCCGTCCTCCAAGGCAACGAGGTTGCCCGAGATGCGGGCTTTGGGCGGCATGCCCACATTGAGGTGCAGGTCGGACCCGCCCTGTTCCAGCATGAGTTTGAGAAGTCGATCGATCGCGGCCATGGCGGTTAACGAATCTGCGCGAGCAGTTGTTTGGTGGTGATATTCTGGCGGGCGGTGACCGCGGAAATCTGGCGCTTGTTGTAGAGCTCGAAGATGGAGCTCTCCATCGTGCACATGCCCTCGCGCACGCCGGTTTCCATCACGTTGCGCAGGCCCTGGGTTTTGCCTTCGCGGATGAGCGAGGCGACCGCGGGATTGGACACGAGGATCTCGCAGCCGAGCACGAGTTTGCCCCCCACGCCCGGGACGAGGCGCTGACAGACGATGCCGCGCAGGCTCTCCGATACACTCGCACGAATCTGCGTCTGTTGTGCCGGCGGAAACACATCGAGCAGCCGGTTGAGCGTGGTGGCCGCATCGCTGGTGTGCATCGTGCCGATCACCAAGTGACCGGTCTCCGAAGCACTGATCGCCATCTCGATGGTTTCGAGGTCGCGCAGTTCGCCGATGACGATGATGTCCGGGTCCTCACGCAACGCCCCCTTCAGCGCCGAACCGAAGGAGCGCGTGTGCTCACCGACCTGGCGTTGGGTGATGTTGCAGTTGGTCGACTCCTGCACGATCTCGACCGGGTCTTCGACCGTGATGATGTGATCCTTCCGCTTCTTGTTCAGCTCGGCCACACAGGCCGCCAAGGTCGTGGTCTTGCCCGCGCCCACCGGTCCCGTCACGAGCATGAGCCCGTTGTGGTAGGACAACATTTTGCGGATGGTCTCCACGTTGCGTAGACCGAGCGAATCGAGCGTCGGCACGTCGGCCGACACCATGCGGTAGGAGCCCGCCGGACCATCCTTGTGAAACATGAGGTTCACGCGGTAGCGGTGGGTCGCATCCAGCGCCAAGGCGAAGTCGTAGTCCTTGCGCTGTAAGTAGATCGCTTTCTGTCCCTGCGAAAGCAACACGGTGTTGAGCCGCAGGGCCTCTTCTTCGGTGAGAATGTGTTCACTCAACGGCGAAAGCGCCCGTTGCTTGCGCACAAACGGCGTCGCGCCCGCCGACAGGTGCAGGTCGCTCACGCCCTCGTCACCGCAGAGCACCAGGAAGCCGCGCAAGGCATCGGCCAATTGCGTATCGTTGAGCGCACCCAGATTTTCGAAATCGAGTTCGCCCGGCTCAATCACGGTCGCCGACGGCGGCAGCCCCATCGCCATCGCTGGCGCACTTGCCGCAATCGGGGCAGGGGCCGGTTCCGGCGCGGGAACGGGAGCCGGTGCTGGAGTCGGCGCCGCTGGGGCGGCCGGCGCGGGGGTCTGCGCTGGAGCCGGCTCGTCCAAAATCACGGCGGGCGGCGGCTCGGCCTTGTCCTCTTTGCGCAACGACAGTTTGGGTTCGGCTTTCGGCTCGGCCGGAAAGGGGTCGAGCGCGGGCGGACCGTTGGCCCCTTCCTGCATGGCCTTGCCGGCGAGTTTCTCGAGCTCACCCAGTCGCTCATCTTCGACAAAACCTTCGTCGATCAACTCCTGCGCGAAGTCGATGAGCTCGGCGCCGTCGCCCAGCTTGTCGCGCACAGTTTTTGCCTGTTCGACGGTAAAGAGTCCTTGGTCGACACCGAGTCGCACCAGCCAGCTGATCGCAGGATCCATAAGCGCAAAGGGGAAAGCGCCAACAAGCTGCGGTAGGCCTGAAGTCCTGCCAAGCGCTAAGCCGCTCAAATCTCCGCCGCCGCGCCGGATATTTTCGCCCAGACGTCCTCACGCACTGGCACGCCGTGCTCCCGGCTCTCAAGTCGCGCCCGCAGCACCGCTTGGCCCGGATAACGCGCCGCGGGATTCGCCGCCGCCAGCGCCTCGATCGCCTCACGCGTGCGGCTGGCGATCGAGCGCCCTCCCAGCGCATCGGCTCGCAGTGCAATGAAGACCTGGCTGACGCCGAGCCCATCGGTGAGATCCCGCGTGCCCGCGCCGTCGGCCAATATGGCGGCGAAGGTGTCGAGCAGGATGGCCAGACCCGAGCCTTTCCAAAATCCCATCGGCAACATCGTGCCGCGTTCGAGAATCTCGTCGGGATCGGACGTGATGTTGCCCGCCGCATCGAGTCCGCCGGCCACCGGCAACGGCTCCCCCGAGGCACGATGCGAATCGAGCCGACCCCACGAATATTGGCTCATGGCGATATCGAGCACGAGGTGGGCGCCATCCGTGCCCGGCACGGCCAGCACCAGCGGGTTGTTGCCAACCGAATCCTCCGTGCCGCCCCACGCCGGCATCATCGGTTCTGTATTCGACCAGCAAATACCAAGGTAACCGCGCTCGGCCGCCCGCCAGCCGTAGTTGCCGGGGCGGCCCCAGTGACCGGTGTTGCGCAGCGCCACGCAGCCAATGCCATGGTCGTCGGCCAGCGCCATGGCCCGGTCCATGCAAAATTCGGCATTGAGCGCGCCGAAACTGCGATGGCCTTCGTAACGCTCCAAGCCACCAAACCCCGCCACCCGCTCCGGATCGCGGCCATGGTTGATGATCTCGCCCTCGCGCAACCAGGCGAGGATGTGCGGCACCCGGTTGGCCCCATGCGAATGCACGCCGTCCATACTGGCCTGCGTGTAAAGCTCGGCCACCCGCCGCGCCCGCGGCTCGGCCACCCCTTCAGCCGTGAAGAGCCGGGTGACGGTGGCGACGAACTGGTCGTAGGGAATGCGCAGCATGACGGTCATGCTACGCCCCGCCGGACAAACGCCAAACCCGCTTTCGGTCGGCTGTTGAGCGACTCGCGCCGGAACCCTCAGCTCACCGGCTTGATGTTGCCGGCTTCGTCGTAGAAGAGCTCCTTCACCTTTACGCAGCGCAGGTGGTTCACCCCGTTCGACAACGAGGAGTCGTGATGGAAGAGCCACCAGCGGCCCTTGTGCTCCACGATGGAGTGATGCGTGGTCCAGCCGATCACCGGCTCCAGAATACGGCCGCGGTAGGTGAAAGGTCCCAGCGGACTCTCGCTCGTCGCGTAGGCGAGGTAGTGGGTGTCGCCGGTCGAGTAGGAGAAATAGTAAAGGCCGTTGTATTTGTGCAGCCATGACGCCTCGAAGAAACGGCGGTCGTGATCGTCGCCGCGCAGCGGCTGGCCGTTTTCATCGAGGATCTGGATCTCTTGCACGGCACCATCGAACTGGAGCATGTCCTCGGTCATCTTGGCCACGCGCGGGAAGAGCGCGGGCGTCGCCCCGGTCGGCTCCTGGCCATCCGGGTTGTGCTGATTGTCCGAGGTCCATTGCTGGAGCTGGCCGCCCCAGATGCCACCGAAATACATGTAGGCCGCGCCGTCGTCGTCGACGAAGACCGCCGGGTCGATCGAGTAGCTGCCCTTGATGTAATCGGGCTCGGGCGTGAAGGGGCCTTCGGGTTTGTCCCCGACCGCGACGCCGATGCGGAAGATGCCGTTCTGATCGCGGGCCGGGAAATAAAGGTAATACTTGCCGTTCTTGGTCGCGGCGTCCGGCGCCCACAGTTGTTTGCTGGCCCAGGGGATGTCCTCGAGCTTCAGGGCCGGGCCGTGGTCGGTGACCTCACCGCCCACCTCGTCCATCGACAGGACGTGGTAGTCATCCATGTCATACTGGTCGCCGTTGTCATTGCTCTCGAGACCCGAGTCCTCGTCGTGGGACGGGTAGACGTAGATGCGACCGTTAAAGACGTGCGCCGAGGGATCGGCCGTGAAGATGTGATCAACGAGAGGTTTGTCCGACATGGGACCGTCAACGCTCCAATGATCCCGGGCGATGGCTAGAACGAATTTCGTCTATTGTTCGAACCGTCCGCCTGTTCGCCGTCCTCACCAGATCTCATCGAACAGCGCCCGCATGGCCGCAAAGGCCCGCTCGGAGCTGCGTGGGTTATACTCCGACTGACCGGCCGCCGCTGCCTCCGGATTGGTAAACGAATGCACCGTTTGGCTGTATTCAACCAACTGCCAATCGACCTCCGTCTGCAGCATCGCGGCCGTAAACCGTTCCACGTCAGCACGTGGCACATAAGGATCGGCCGCGCCGTGCAACACCAGCACCTTGGCCTGCGTCTTGGCCGCGTCGGCCTCCAACGTCGGCGACGCCAGGTCACCGTGAAACGAAACCACCGCGTCGAGATCGGCGCCGCTGCGGCCGAGTTCCAAAACCGAGCCGCCGCCAAAACAAAAACCGATCGCCGCCATCTTGGCCGGATCAAGCCCCACCGCGTCCGCCTCGCCGCGCAGCACCTCCAACCCCTTGGCCGCCCGCGCCCGCATCATCGCGCGGTCGCCGCGCACTGCCCCTGCCGCCTGCGCTGCTTCGCCGCCGTTGGAAGGGCGCACGTCCACCCCATACATGTCGGTCATCATCACCACGTAACCGTAGGCCGCGACTTTCTTGGCCTTCTCCAGCGAGCTTTCGGTCGGCCCCATCCAGTTCGGCACCATGAGGATTCCCGGTTGGGCGGCACTCACCGCCGGGTCATACACGATCGTGCTCTCAAACGTGGTGTCACCGAGGTCATAGCGGACCGTTTTGGTGGTCAATTCAGCCCGGACTCCACCGGCGGCCAGGGTCAGGGCGAGCAGAGAAAAACGTAGGGGACGACGCATCCCGCCAAGATAACCGGTTCACGATTTTCGCAAGCTCAGCAGAAAATTGCGACCACCGCGCCGCGCGCCGGGTGTTATCCGACATGCTCCAAGACCTCCGCTTCGCGCTGCGCATGCTGCTTAAGCATCGCTGGTTTTCCGCCGCCATCATCGCCACCCTCGCCCTCGGGATCGGCATCAACTCCACCGTCTTCACCCTGGTCAACGCCGTGCTCTTCAAACCGGTTCCGGTCGAAGGCGGAGATCGCATCGTCACGGTGCTCAATCAAAACACCGAGGACCCGTCCCAGCGCCGCGCCGTTTCCTGGCCCGACTTTCAGGAGATGCGCGCGGCCAACCACACCTTTGCCGCGCTTGAGGCCATCAACGACGTGCAGGGAGTTCTCACCGAAACCGAAGTGCCGCCGGAACGCACCAACTTTGCGTGGGTGTCCGCCGGTCTCTTCGACATGATCGGGCAACCTCCGGCCCTGGGCCGCGGTTTCAACCCGGCCGATGGCGAAGCCGACGCCGAGATCGTGCTCATGCTCTCCGACGGCCTCTGGCAAAGCCGCTACGGCGGCGACCCCGGCGTGATCGGCCGCGGCGTTCAACTCAACGGCCAACCCGCCACCATCGTCGGTGTCATGCCGCCGGGCTTCCGTTTCCCCAACAACCAACAACTCTGGGCACCGCTCCGCCCCACCCCGGCCGTCGACAAACGCGACAATCGCTCGCTCATGCTCTATGGCATCCGCCAGCCCGGCGTGTCCGTCGCCGAAGCCAACGCCGATCTCAACGTCATCGCCGGCCGCCTCGCCGCCGAGCACCCCGACACCAACGAGAACCTCGGCGTCACCGTACGCACCTTCCACGAGACCTTCAACGGCGGCCCCATCAAGGTCATCTTCCTCATGATGCTCGGCGCCGTCGGCTTCGTGCTCCTCATCGCCTGCGCCAACGTCGCCAACATGATGCTCGCCCGCGCCATCACCCGCGGCCGCGAGATCGCCGTGCGCGCCGCGCTCGGCGCCTCCCGCCGCCAACTCATCCGCCAGCTCCTTATCGAGAGCGTCGTGCTCAGCATCATCGGCGGCCTGCTCGGTTTCGCCTTCACCGGCATCGGCGTTGGCCTCTTCGATGAAGCCACCACCAACGTCGGTCGGCCCTACTGGATTCAATTCCAACTCGATTGGGTCGCCGTCGGCTACTTTGCCGTCCTCACCATCGCCAGCGGCATTCTCTTCGGCCTCGCGCCCGCCCTGCGCTCCTCGCGCGTCGACCTTTCCACCGCGATGAAGGACGGCACGCCCGGCGCCGGCGCCGGGCGCAACCGCCTCAGCGGCGCCCTCGTCATCATGCAGTTCGCCCTCACCGTCGTGCTGCTCGCCGGTGCCGGCGCGATGATCCGCAGCCTCTTCCTTGCCCGGGAGCTCAACGCCTTCGTCCAGCCTGATACCCTGCTCACCGCCCGCATTCAGCTCCCCGAGGGTGAGGGCGAGCGCTACCAACAGCCCGACACGCGTCGCCAATTTGTGGATACCCTGTTGCCCGAGCTGCGCGCGCTGCCCGGCGTGACCGCCATCGCCGTGACCAACGTCTTCCCCGGCATGGATAACCACCAACGGGAACTGGAAATCGAGGGACGCCCCCAACCCGAGGATGCGACCGCGAAATTGCAGGGCACCATGATCGTCGCCTCCCCCGACTACCTGCAGGTCATCAACCTGCCGCTCCTGCGGGGCCGCGCGTTCAACGAAACCGACGGCGAAACCGGCCGCGAAGCCGCCATCATCACCCAGGCCTTTGCCCAACGCCACTGGCCCGACGCCGATCCCATCGGCCAACGCTTCCGCTTCGTCGAACCCAGCGACGGCGAGGCGCAGCCGTGGATGACCGTCGTCGGCGTCTCCGGCGATCTCGACCAGAACCCATCCAACGCCGACGCCCCACCCGCCTTCTTCATCACCTACCGCCAGCAACCCTGGGGCTGGGCCGGCATCATCGCCCGCACCAGCACCGATCCGGCCGCCCTGGCCCTGCCCGTGCGCAGCGCGGTGCAGACCATCGACGCCGACCTGCCTCTCTTCCAGGTGCAGCCGCTCGTGGTCGGCCTGGATCGTTCGATCTGGTTCCTGCGGGTTTTCGGCACCGTGTTCTCCGTCTTCGCGGCCACCGGTCTGCTGATGGCCGCCGTGGGCATCTACGGCGTGATTGCCCACCAAACCGCCCGGCGCACGCGCGAGATCGGCATCCGCATGGCGCTCGGCGCGACCGCCAGCAACATCGCCCGCCTCGTGCTGGGTCGCGGACTCCGCCAACTCGCCATCGGGCTCGTGCTGGGCCTCGCCGGCGCCTACGGCGCAATCCAGTTGCTCGCCAACGCCGGCACCCTCGTCGGCATGAGCGCGCACGATCCGATCCTTTTTGGCAGCATCATCAGCCTGCTGCTCCTCACCGGCCTCACCGCCTGCTGGCTCCCCGCCCGCCGCGCCACCAAAGTCGCGCCCACCGAGGCGCTGCGGACGGAGTAGCGGAGCCGTCTCAAACGTCGGGCCTCACCGTGCGTTAGCCCAGTCCCGTTCCCGACCACCGCAGCGACCGCGTCCGGTGACCACGATCCACCTCGCTCAAGAACGCCGTCCTCTCCTACCGCTTCTTGAAGAACTTCTCGAAGGGTTTCGGTTTGGATGCCGGCTTCCCCTTCGACTCGGGCTTCGCGGCCGGTTTGGCTTTGCGCTTCGGATTCACCGGACGCTTCGCCCCCTTCGTCGCCGCGGCGAGGCGCTGCCCCGGCACCTGCATGCCGCAGGGCGCAATGTGCGGCGGCGGGGTCACGTCTTCGGTGACCTGCTTGTCGTCGAGCAGCCGCTTGGCGATGCCGTCGAGCCCGAGGCGCTTCATCGACGCACGCAGCGCCTTTTTCATCTCCGGCTTATACCAAAAGAAGAAGCTGCGCTGAGTCTGCTTTTCATCGGGTGAACGCGCCACGCTGACCTCTTTGCCGTCATAGGGGTGCATGCCCGTGGCGTAGATCTCGGTCGCGACCGTCATCGGCGTCGGGGTGAAGTCCTGCACCTGCTCGAGGCGGAAACCGAGGTCCTTGGTCTTGAGCGCGAGCTCGGCCATGTCCTCCGGTCGTGAACCGGGATGCGAGCTGATGAAATACGGGATGACGGGCTGCTTCTTTTTGCCCGCCTTCTCGCCGGCCTTTTCGAACTTCTCCTTAAACTTGTAGAAGAGGTTGAAGCTCGGTTTGCGCATCACGCGCAGCACGTGATCGCTGGTGTGTTCGGGCGCGACCTTGATGCGGCCCGGCACGTGGTGGGCGGCGAGCTCCTCGATGTATTTTTCGTGGTTCGCCTTCACTTCGGGCGTGGTGCCCTTGTCGTGCAGGAATAGGTCGTAGCGGATACCGCTGGCCACGTAGGCGTGGTTGACGCCCTCGGTCTCGCGGACCGACTTGTAGATGTCGAGCAGCGCCGTGTGATCGGTGTCGAGATTGCGGCAGACATCGGGCCAGATGCAGCTCGGGCGCACGCACTCGTCGCAGATCCACTGCTCCTTGCCCTTCATCTTATACATGTTGCCGGACGGGCCGCCGAGGTCGCTGATCGTGCCGCGGAAGTCCGGCATCTGCTTGATCGACTCCACCTCCTTGAGAATCGATTCCTTGGAGCGCGAGGCGACAAACTTACCCTGATGGGCCGAGATCGTGCAGAAGCTGCAGCCGCCAAAACAGCCGCGGTGCATGTTGATCGAGTGCTTGATCATCTCGTAGGCCGGAATCGGTCCACGCTTGCGATACTTCGGGTGCGGCAGCCGCGTGTAGGGCAGGTCGAAGGCGCGGTCGATCTGCTCCTCGTTCATGGTCGGGAACGGCGGATTGACCACCAGTGTGCGGTCGCCGATCTGCTGAAAGAGGCGGCGCGCCTTCACGCGGTTGGACTCGGTTTCGATGTCCTTAAAGTTTTTGGAGTAGCGCTCGCGGTCCTCGAGACAGGCCTCGTGACTGTGCAGTTCAAAGTCGTCCCAGTTCTTGTTTTTCGGCGGCTGCTCACCGGGCGGCAGCAGCACGGCGGTCTGCGGGATGGTGCCGAGCGAAGAAAAGGGCACGCCGCGCTTGAGCAGGCGCACGGTTTCCTTGAGCGGCAGTTCACCCATGCCGTAGACGAGCAGGTCGGCGCCACTGTCCGCCAGGATGCTCGGTTTCAGTTCATCGGACCAGTAGTCGAAATGCGTCACGCGCCGCAGGCTGGCCTCAATGCCACCGATCATCACCGGCACCTCGGGAAAGAGCTCCTTCAGAATGCGCGAATAAACCACGGTCGCGTAGTCAGGCCGGAAGCCGTGCTGACCGCCCGGCGTGTAGGCGTCTTCGCTGCGCAACTTCTTCGCGGCCGTGTAGCGGTTGACCATCGAATCCATGCAGCCGGCGGTGACGCCAAAAAACATCCGCGGCGCGCCGAGCTTTTTGAAGTCGCGCAGGTCATCCCGCCAGTTGGGCTGGGCGATGATGGCCACGCGCAGCCCCTCGGCCTCCAGCATGCGCCCGATCACCGCCGTGCCGAAGGCCGGGTGATCCACGTAGGCATCCCCCGACACGATAATGACATCCAAATAATCCCAGCCCCGCGCCTCGACCTCGTCGCGCGTCGTCGGCAACCAGCGCGCGGGGTCCCAGACGGGCTCACGCGAGTAGACAGTGTTGGGTTGCGGTGACGGATTCATGCGGCGGATTGACCGCGCAACATTGGCGATTCCCGTCGGGCCGCAACCCCGATCGCGCGCCCCCCTCACCGCGCCTCCCCTCAGAACGAAAAGCGCAATGTTCGTATTACGAACATTGGGCTTCGCTTCAGCAGAGGTATCTTCAGCGGGCCGGGTTGGCTTTCACCAAAGAAATGAACGCATCGTTCACGCCGCGCAGCGCGGCCAGCGAGAAGGCGCTGAACCACTCGGGATTCGTTTGCACGGCGAGAGTCTGCTCCGACTTGGAAGCGCCGGCGGCGGCGAAAATACCTTGGTTGCCCGAAGCTTGGGCCAGACCGAGCAGTGCAGCCCGCGAGGCGTTGTTGTTGTCACGCTCGTCGAGCGTGATCATCTCCGCGCCGAAATCGCCGACCACGACGTTCTTCTTCAAGGTCACCTGGCCGACGTCGCCGGCCACCGTGTTCTTGGCGTGCAAAACGTAGAGACGGTTTTCGTTGGCCTGCAGCACCATGTTCGGCTTGGCCGCGGTGCTTGCGCGACCGGAGCCGTAGCCGGCGAAGAGGCCGCGCTTGTTGCCGCTCGATTCCAGCTCGGCGAAACTGAGCAGGTAGGTCGGCACAACCACCACCGCGTCGAGCTCGTGCGAGATCGCGGTCATGACCTTCCAGTTGTTGAGCGCAAAGGGGCTCTTGTCGCCCATCTGCTCGCCCTGCGTCCACCACAGCGGCAGCGCACTCGGCGTATACACAGTAAGGATACGATCCTGCAGCCACTTGGCTTCCTTCACGTAGGGCGCGGCCACGCTGGCGGGGGTCACATCGAGATCCTTCCAGCGCGACGTCGCTTTCAGTTCCTCAACCGTGACCACTTCGCGACCGGTCGCGGTCAACTCGGCCAGAAAGTCGTCATACAACGCGTCGGCGATGTGCTGCAGGGTGCTGTTGTCAACCCCGGCGAGCTCGACCGCCGTCTTGCTGCGGGCACCCGAGGTGTGCGTGCCGCCAAACTGGTAGCCCGCCGCCACACTGGCCGTGACACTGTCGCGCACGATGAAGCCGACACGGAAGCCCGCCACGATCACCCGCTGACTGCGACTCAACTGCTTCACCTTGCCGCCAAAACTCTTTTTCGCGTCGATGGCGATGTCCGGCACGTCCGGCGCCGGCTCGCTCACCTGCTGCGCCCCCAGCTCGGCGGCGCTGCCACCGGTGCCGCCATTGGCGTCCATCGTGTTCGCATCGACTGCGGTCGCAAGGAACGCCCCCTGCACCGCCTGTTCCTCGGCCGTGCCGCCGCCGGCGGCCACAAGGGAATTGATACTGCCGGGTAGCTCCGGGAGCTTCGGCAGGATGCCCTGCTTCTTGGCATCCTGCGCCTTCATCACCACCTCGCGGCCATAGGCGCGCTTGATGGCGGGCTCATAGGCACCCTGCAGTCGCGGATACACCCCCATCGCCGCGGCGAGGGCCTGCGCATAGTCGGGGTCGGCGCTGGCGTAGTTGGCATGCAAATACACCGCCAGATCCATGGTGTTGTCGAAGGACAGGTCGGACGTCTCCTTGATGTAGTCCCAACCGCCGATGGCCTTGACCGCCGCGGTTTCGGCCAGCGCCTTTTTGGCCTTCTTGCCAAAGAGTCCGCCAATCAGGGCGCCCCCCGGCACCTTGGCCGCGAGTTCCTTGGTCGCTGCCTTGCCGAGCTGATCGCCGGCCAGGTTGCCGAGGGCGGCACCGGCGGCACCGCCGACGGCCTTGCGGGCCCATTCGGCGAGCGTGCCGTCGGACCGGTAGGGACTGATGTATTGTCCGTCGGTGTCCTGACGCGGCGTCGGGACGGTGATTTCTGCCGTCGGCGCAACGGCGTTGATGTAACCGGAGAGCTCCTGAATCTCGCGCAGGACTTTGGCGGCCTTCGCGAGATCGTTGGGATCGAGGTCGGCGGACAGCGGGCCGGCGGTGAATCCAGCGGCGACCAACAGGGCGGTCGCGGTGCGAAGACGCAGGTGTTTCATGGCGCGGAGAAGGCCAGGAGTTCCAGGGAGGCGGGCGGCGCCTACTTGCGCTTGGCCTGCTTTTTGTAGGCCTTCTGGATGGCCGACGGGAAGCGCCCTTCGAGGTCCGGATAAACCGCCACGGCGGCGGCGAGAACTTCCTGGTAGTCCGGATCACCGGAGTGGCGGACGTGCAGGAACACGCAGTAGTCGTCGATGCTCTTGAAGGACTGGTCGGAGGTTTCCTTGATGAAATCCTTGCCGCCGAGCGCCATCACCGCGGCGGATTCCTTGGCCTTTTTCTTCAGGAAACCGCTGGCGAGACCACCGAACGGCACCTTCGAGGCGAGCGCACCGGCGGCCTTTTCGCCGACCTTCTCGCCGATCATCTTGCCGGCCTGGGCGCTCAGTGCCTTCTGCGCCCACTCGGTGGGCTCACCATCGCTGAGGTAGGGCAACAGGTATTTGCCATCGGTGTCCCAGCGCGGCTCGGGCGCCTCGAGCTCAACCGTGAGCTCCCGGTATTTTTGCATGAATTGCTCCACCTTACCGATCATGACCTGAGCCTTGACCAAGTCGCCGGCCAGGCTGGGGGAGATCGCGGAGGAGGTGAGCGGCGCCACGAAGACGGCGGCGGCCAACAGGAGGGCGGAAGAACGAAGGAAACGTTTCATGGGAGGATGGATCGTGGTTTGGGAGTCGAAGTGAGCTAGGTCCGAAGACGCCGCGCATCCTAGTTTTTCCCCCTCCCCCCCTCCATACGCATACGTGCGTAGAGCGCCCGCACTTGAGGGCACTCCCCAAATCCCCAGAAGCGCCATGCTTTGTTTTGCGGTCACCCCGCCGACCTTCTAGTCAGCTCCCTTACGCCATGATCCAGAACCCCATTCTCCCCGGCTTTAACCCCGATCCTTCCATCGTCCGCGTCGGCGATGACTACTACATCGCCACCTCCACCTTCGAGTGGTTCCCCGGTGTGCAGATCCACCACTCCCGCGATCTCGTCAATTGGGAGCTGGTCGCCCGCCCGCTCGATCGTCCCTCACAACTCGACATGATCGGCAACCCCGATTCCGGCGGCATCTGGGCCCCCTGCCTGTCCTACAGCGACGGCCTCTTCTGGCTCATCTACACCGACGTCAAGCAGTGGACCGGCACCCGCCACAAGATCACCCACAACTACCTCGTCACCGCCCCGTCAATCACCGGTCCGTGGTCCGAACCCACCTACCTCGATTCCTCCGGTTTCGACGCCTCGCTCTTCCACGACGACGACGGCCGCAAATGGTATCTCTCCATGATTTGGGACCACCGCGTCGAACGAAACCAGTTCACCGGCACGCTCCTGCAGGAATTCAACCCCCAGACCCGCACCCTCGTCGGCCCGCGGAAGAACATCTTCAAAGGCACCAACCTCGTTTTCACCGAGGGGCCGCATCTGTATAAGAAAGACGGATACTACTACCTCCTCGTGGCGGAGGGCGGCACCTGGTATACCCACGCCGCCACCATGGCGCGCTCCCGCTCGATCGACGGACCCTACGAGGTCGACCCCGAAAACCCCTTCCTCACATCCGCCGACGACGAGTCCGCCGCCCTGCAAAAGGCCGGCCACGCCTCGCTCGTGCAAACCCAGTCCGGCGCCTGGTATGTTGTCCACCTCTGCGGCCGTCCCCTGCGCGACCGCCGCTGCACCCTCGGCCGCGAGACCGCCATCCAACGCTTCGAATGGAACACCGACGGCTGGCCGCGCCTGAGCCACGGCGGCCATGTGCCCGCCGTCGAGGTCGCCGGCGACGGGCTGCCGCTGACCTCCCCCACGCCGCCGTCGCGGTCCCACCGCGAGGACTTCGACTCGGTCGAGCTCTCGATTCACTTCCAGAGCCTGCGCCGCCCCATCACGACGGACTGGCTGGACCTCACCGCCCGCCCGGGTTGGTTGCGTCTCTACGGCGAGGAACCGACCACCTCCAACTTCCGCCAAGCCCTCATCGCCCGCCGCCAGCAGGCCTTCGACGTCGAGGTCACGACCTGCGTCGACTTCACGCCGGTTGACTTCAAACACATGGCCGGCCTCATCGCCTACTACGACACGTCCAACCACTACTACCTGCGCATCTCCCGCGACGAGGAACTCGGCCGCCACGTCGGCATCATCCGCTGCGACGCCGGCGAAAATGGTGAAATGCTCGACACCGAAACCGCCCTGCCCGACTCCGGCCCCGTCCATCTGCGGGTCACCATTCGCCGTGAGGCGCTGCAATTCGCCTACTCGCTCAACGGCACCGACTGGACACCGGTTGGCCCCGAGCTCGACGCCACCATCCTCTCCGACGACTACCACAAACTCGGCTTCACCGGCTGTTTCATCGGCCTCTGCGCGCAGGATCTGACCGGCCAAAAGCATCCGGCCGATTTCGACTTCTTCGACTATCAGGAACTCGACACCTGATTCCGACCATGGCCTCCACCGACTTCTCCCGTTTGAAACGCGAGCGCTACCCGATGCCGTCCGACATTGAGACCGCGTTGTCCGGCAACGAGCTACGCGCCCGCTACGACGCCCGCCCGGCCTACCAGCAGAATGACTACATCGGCTGGATCACCCGCGCCAAACGCGAAGCCACCCGCCGGAAACGCCTCGACCAGATGCTTGCTGAGCTGCGCGAGGGCAACGTCTACATGAACATGGCCTACTCTCCACGCGCATGAACCTGCGCCTCACCGACAAGGTCGTCCTCGTCACCGGCGGCGCCAAAGGCATCGGCCGCGCCATTGCCGAATCCTTCGCCACTGAGGGCGCCATCCCCTGCATCGTGGGCCGCAGCCACGACGAAGCCCTCGAGGTTGTCGCCGGCGTCACCGCGCGCGGTGGCCGCGCCGCGGCCTTCGCCTGCGAGCTCACCGATTCCGTGCAACTCGAAGCCGCCGTCACCGCCATTGAGCGACAGTTCGGCCGCATCGACGTCCTGGTCCACAACGCTGGCGTCAACGACGGCGTTGGCCTCGACGCCGGTGTAGATGCCTTCCGCGCTTCGTTGGAACGCAACCTCATCCACGTCTACGCCCTCACCCATCGTTGCCTTGATCAGCTCAAAAAAGCGCGCGGCGCGATCATCAACATCGGCACCAAGTGCGCCGTCACCGGCCAGGGCGGCACCAGCGGTTACGCCGCCGCCAAGGGCGGGATGAACGCCCTTACCCGCGAGTGGGCCGTCGACCTCGCGCCGCACGGCATTCGCGTCAATTGCATCATGCCCGCCGAGGTCATGACCCCCCTCTACGAACGTTGGCTCAGCACCCGCCCCGACCCCGCTGCCGCCCGGCAGCAGATCGAGCGCACCATCCCGCTCGGCCAACGCTTCACCACCTGCGCAGAGATCGCCGACCTCGCCGTGTTCCTCGCCTCCCCGCGCTCCGGCCACACCACCGGCCAGCTCCTGCATCCAGATGGCGGATACGTCCACCTCGACCGCGCCGCCACCGCCCCCGCTTCCTGATTGGTTCCTATGTTCACGCTCGACTCCAAGACCGCCTTGGTCACCGGCGCCGGTTCCGGCATCGGCGAGGCCATCGCCACCCTCTTCGCCGCCCAGGGCGCCCACGTCTGGGTCGTTGACCGCGACCCTGCCGCCGGCGAAGCGACCGTCGCCACCATCACCGCCGCGGGCGGCCGGGCCACCTTCGCCGCCGCCGATGTGAGCGACGCCGACACCATCGCTCGACTCGGTGAACAGGTCGGAGCGCTCGACCTCCTCGTCAACAACGCCGGGGTCGGCCACGTCGGCGACCTGCTCAAGACCACCGCCGCCGACCTCGACCGCCTGCACGCCGTCAACGTCCGCGGCGCCTTCAACCTTTGCCACACCTTTGTGCCCGCCATGCTCGAGCGCGGTTCGGGATCCGTCATCAACATGGCCTCGATCGCCGGCCTCGTGGCCGTCCGCGAGCGCCTCGCCTACACCGTCTCGAAGTTCGCCATCGTCGGACTCACCAAAGCCCTCGCGCTTGATCACTCCCACACCGGCGTGCGCTTCAACGCCATCTGCCCGGGCCGCGTCGAAACGCCCTTCGTGAAGGCCCGCATCGCGGAATACCCCGACCCGGAAAAGGCCTACCGCGAAATGGCCTCCACTCAGCTCAACGGTCGCATGGTGCGACCCGACGAAGTGGCCGCCGCCGCCCTCTACCTCGCCACCGACGCCTCCGCCATGGTCACCGGCTCCTGCCTCCAAATCGACGGCGGTTGGGGCGCCGGCAAATAGAGTTCTTTTTTAAACCACGAATGGACACGAATGGGCGTCACTACCGTTCCGCTTCAATGCACGCTGCCCCACGCCGTTTCAGTGCGTAGCCGGTAGGCGAAGCGATTCGTGTCCATTCGTGGTTAAAACCCGCTTCAACCTGTTTCGTCACTCGTGAAACTCTCCGGTAAGATCACCAACTTGCGCACTTTCGATGTGCGTTTCCCCACTTCGCTCGAGCTCGATGGCTCCGACGCGATGAACGCCGACCCCGACTACTCGGCCGCCTACGTCGTGCTCGAAACGGATCGCGCCGACGGCCTCGCCGGCCACGGGCTCACCTTCACCATCGGCCGCGGCAACGACATCGTCGCCACCGCCATCGACGCCCTGCGCCCGTTCGTCATTGGCCTCTCCCTCGCCGACTTCGCCGCCGCCCCCGGCGCCACTTGGAAACACCTCACCGGCGATTCCCAGCTCCGCTGGCTCGGACCCGAGAAAGGCGTCATCCATCTCGCCACCGCCGCCGTCGTCAACGGCCTCTGGGACCTCTGGGCCAAGGCCGAAGGCAAACCACTCTGGAAACTCCTCGCCGACCTCTCGCCCGCCCAAATCGTGGAGCTGGTCGATTGGCGTTACCTCACCGACGCGCTCACGTCCGACGAAGCGCTCGCGATGCTCGAGAAACTCGCGCCCACCCGCGCCGAACGCGAAGCCCACCTCCGCGCCCACGGTTATCCGGCCTACACCACCTCGGCCGGCTGGCTCGGCTACTCCGACGACAAGATCCGCCGCCTCTGTGCCGAGGGCATCGCGGAGGGCTTCACCCACTTCAAACTGAAGGTCGGCGCCGACCGCGCCGACGACCTGCGCCGCGCCCGCGTCATGCGCGACGCCATCGGTCCCGATCGCGCCATGATGATCGACGCCAACCAGCGTTGGGACGTCGCCGCCGCCATCGACTGGGTCACCGACCTCGCCGAGTGCCGCCCGCTCTGGATTGAGGAACCCACCTCGCCCGATGACATCCTCGGTCACGCCGCCATCGCCCGCGGCGTGCGACCGCTCGGCATCGGCGTCGCCACCGGCGAGCACTGCCACAGCCGCGTCATGTTCAAACAACTGCTGCAGGCCGACGCGATCGACTACTGTCAGATCGACTCCTGTCGCCTCGCCGGCGTGAACGAAGTCGTCGCCGTGCTCCTGCTCGCCGCCAAGTTCGGCGTGCCTGTCTGCCCCCACGCCGGCGGCGTCGGGCTGTGCGAATACGTGCAACACGAATCCATCTTCGACTACCTCTGCGTGAGCGGCTCACTCGAAGGCCGCATCACCGAATTCGTCGACCACCTGCACGAACATTTTGAAGACCCCTGCGTGGTCAAAAACGGCGCCTACCAACTCCCGACCGCCCCCGGCACCAGCATCACCATGAAACCGTCATCCCTCGCCGACCACACATACCCCAACGGCCGCGTCTGGCAGGAATTGAAGCATCCCGATCGATAAATTCCAGCCCACCCAACACCCGAAATGACACGAAAACGGCCTCAACCTTTCGTGCTTTTTCGTGTGTTTCGTGGGCATCCATTCAGGCTGACGGCTTCCGTGTGTTCCGGGGACCATTTCCTTTCCCTCTTTTTCAAATGAAAATCATCCGTTACCAAGACTCCGCTTCCGCGATTCACTTCGGCGCCCAGCGCGCCGACGGCTCGGCCGAGCGCCTCACCGGCGACCTTTACACCGGCCTCGAGCCCACCGGGGAAACCGCCGACGTCGCCAAACTCCTCGCGCCCGTCGAGCCGACCCAGATCCTCTGCATCGGCCTCAACTACAAACACCACGCCGCCGAGGCCGGCATGAAGGCGCCCGAGCGTCCCGTCCTCTTCATCAAGGGCATCAACACGGTTCAGAACCCGCACGACCCCATCGAACTTCCCCGCGCCCTGCGCTCCGACGAGGTCGACTATGAATGCGAGCTCGCCGTCGTCATCGGCAAAGCCTGCAAAAACGTCTCCCGCGAGGACGCCTTGTCCTACGTTGCTGGATACACCTGCGCCAACGACGTCTCCGCCCGCGATCATCAGATTCGCCTCGGCGGCGGCCAGTGGTGCCGCGGCAAGTTCTTCGACACCTTCGCGCCCCTCGGTCCCTGCCTCGTCACGCCCGACGAGCTCCCCAACCCCAACGCCCTCAAAATCGCCACCATCCTGAACGGCGAACGCGTGCAGGACTGGAACACCGACGACATGATCTTCGACGTGCCCGCCATCATTTCCTACCTCAGCGGCAGCACCACCCTCGTGCCCGGCACCGTCATCCTCACCGGCACGCCCCACGGCGTTGGCATGGCCGCCAAACCCGAGCCCCGTTGGCTCCGCCCCGGCGATGAGGTGAGCATCGAGATCGAAGGCATCGGCACCCTCACCAACTCGGTCATCGAAGAATCGGCCTAGACGCCAAGGCCCCACCACGGCACACGCTTCCCGCTGTAGCCGGTCTCCCTGAGGCCGGTTCCCGTCGACCGTGGAACAGTCCGGCTTCGCTTTGGTCAGTGCATCGCCCTGAAACCCAAACCCGACTCCATGCAACGTCTGCCCCTGTCCATCTTCCTCCTGCTCGCCCTGCTCACACCGGCCGTCTCCCACGCCGCCAAAAAATACCGCGACATCGACGTGTTGGTGAATCCCATCGTCACCTTCCTCGGCGAGCAACGCACCCCGGCCGATCCGGAGCTCAACCCCATTCGCTACCAGATCCTGGCGCGCGGTTTCGAATCCTTTGATCTTCACGTGCACGGCATCGTTCCGCCGGAACGTGACGCCCTCCTGCAACACCTCGCCATTCACCTGCGGCGAATCGGCTACCTACCGGCCGATGCCCAACACCCGCCTCAGGTCGCGATCGGAGTCATGTGGGGCAGCATCTTTTACCTCGAGAACATCAATATCCGAGACAAGCGGGACGAGATCCGCCGCCCCCAATACAACGCTGAGTATAAGGCGGACCGAAACCCCAACAAAAACGACCTGATCCCCGCGCAGGCCGCCCTCGAGTTTATCGCCCGCCCCGCGCTGTCCATGAAATGGCGCCCCACCCCCGACGCTTGGGTGAACCCGACCAAGATGTGGCCCGATGCCCCCGTCGCCGTGCGCGACCGCACCGCCCGCATCTGCGGTTCCGGCACCTTCGTGCTCTCCGTCGGCGCTTTCGACTGGGACAATCTCACCAAAGGTCGCGAGGTCCTC
The DNA here is from genome assembly GCF_051209155.1 of Actomonas spartinae. Classification (NCBI taxonomy): domain Bacteria; kingdom Pseudomonadati; phylum Verrucomicrobiota; class Opitutia; order Opitutales; family Opitutaceae; genus Actomonas; species Actomonas spartinae. The sequence goes on along the minus strand of NZ_JBPJGB010000002.1, from coordinate 516,930 downwards.
CTCTGGCAAACCCGCGGCATGGTGCCGGCCCGTAAAATCGAACCCGAAGAAGCCCTGCATCGCGCCATCGAGGTGATGGGCCCCTACCTCGCCTCCTCCGGCGCCTACCCGAATCGCATCAAAGCCAAAAAAGCGGACGCCCCTCGCGCCCTCAACTTCGGCTTCGAACCCGGCGCCGAGCTGCCCGCGCCCGTCGACCTCACCACGCTGATCGCCCACGACTTCGGCGGCGAACGCCCCACCGACACGACTCACCCCGACGAGTAGGCAGCTCGTCCCTGCATTCTGGATCTACGAGGGCGCAGAGTGTCCTCGTCAGCGCGTTTATAACCCCTATAACCGCGTTTCCCCTTAACCCAGATCCATGATGCGACTTGTAAAGACCCTTTGCCTCACCGCTACCCTTGGCCTCGCGCTCGCCGGCACCGCCGCGGCCGCGATTGAGAATCCGGTCCTCTACTGGAACGACCAAGCGCTCCACGCCACCCGCCTTTCCCGCAACCCACCGCCCGTCGCGGCGCTGCATCTGGGCACGTTCCACGCCGCGATCTACGACACCGTCAATGGCTTCGATCAGCGCTGGGAGGCCTGGCTGGTCGACGAGGCCGCGCCCGCCGGCGCCAACCGCGAGGCCGCCATAGCCGCCGCCGCCTACCTCGTCCTCCAAAACATCTGGGGCAACGAGGTGAACCCGCGCGTCATGAAAAAGGCCTACGACGAAGCCCTCGCCGACATCCCCGCCGGCGCCGCCCGTGAGGCCGGCATCGCCTGGGGCCGCTCCGTCGCCCAACGCATCCTCGACGAGCGCGCCACCGCCGGACTCGACCAGCCCTACGCCGGCGAAATCTCCTCCACCGAGATCGGCAAATGGCGCGAAACCCCGCCCGCCTTCCGCCCGCCCGTCTCCCCTTCCGTCGCCCACGTGAAGCCTTTCGTGCTCACATCGCCCGACCAATTCCGCGCCCCCCCGCCCCTGCCGCTCGACTCCACCGAATATGCCGAGGAGCTCGCCTTCACCGCCAAAGTCGGCGCCCGCGACGACGCCGAACGCGACGAATACCAGACCCTCTCCACGCCTTTCTGGGCCGACGACCTTGGCACCGCCACCCCCGCCGGCCACTGGTGCGTGATCGCCCAGGACGTTGCCCGGCGCAAGGAACTCAGCGTCGAAGAGACCGCGCACCTGTTCGCCCTCCTCACCCTCGCCACCGCCGACGCCGGTATCTCCTCCTGGGAGTCCAAGTTCTTCTACCTTCACTGGCGCCCCGAAACCGCCATCCGCGAAGTCACCCCCGAGGTGAACAGCCACGCCGAAGCCGAGCCTGAGTTCATTCCCAACATGGCCTCGCCCGCGCACCCGACCTACACCTCGGCGCACTCCACCTTCACCGGCGCGTCCTCACGCATCCTCGCTCTCTACAACGGCAGCGACGACTTCGCCTTCACCTCCACTTCCGACGGACTGCCCGGCGTCGTGCGCTCCTACACCAGCTTCTCCGAAGCCAGCATTGAGCTCAACATGAGCCGCGTCTGGGGCGGCATTCACACCATGCTCGACGTCGTCGAAGGCCGTAACGCCGGCATCAAGATCGCCGATTACGTCTGGGCCAACGCCCTCCGCCCGCGAAAGTAGGTTTCCCCAACTCCCTTCCACTAGGCCGGCCCAATCAGGGTCGGCCTTTTTTTTCACGACCCCTGTGGCCGCGAGCGTGAGCAAGTGGTCGCGCCTCCCAAACCCGCCACCTCCGCGTTTCAGCTTTCCGACAGCGCACGTGGGCCGCCCCGGCACTTCGCCCCACTCCCACGGCACTTCGTCCCTGCTGCCTCGAAGCGCCCGGGGGGCCGCCTCTTCTCCTGACCTGGCTTATAGCCCCTATTACCCCGCTCTCCCCCTACCTTTCCATGAAGCGTCTCCTCAGCTTTCCGGGCCGTGCCATCGGCACCGCTCTCGCACTCCTCACCGCCGTGGCCACCACCACCGCCGCGACAATCCAGAATCCGGTCCTTTACTGGAACGATCAGGCGGTCAACGCCACCCGGCTGTCCCGCAACCCGCCGCCCATCGCGGCCCTCCACTTCGCCAGCCTCTATGTGTCGATGTTCGACACGCTCAACAGCTTTGAAGGCAAGTATCAGGGCTGGCTCGTCAACGACCCCGCTCCCGCCGGCGCCGACGCCGAGGCCGCCATCCACAGCGCCGCCTACACCGTGCTCTCCGCCCTCTGGGCCGACTCCGCCAATCCTCGCGTCCTGCGCACCGCCTACGACGAGGCCCTCGCCGACATTCCGGACGGCGAAGCCAAGACCGCCGGTCTTGCCTGGGGCAAGCGCATAGCCGAAGCCGTCATGTATGAGCGCGCCCAGACCGCCCTCCAACCCGGCAACCGCGACTACACCAGCCCCGATCCCGGCAAATGGCGTGAGACCCCTCCCGGCTTCCGCCCGCCCGTTACTCCCCGCCTCGGCGAGGTCGAGCCTTTCACCCTCGAATCCTCCTCGCAGTTCCGCGCCCCGCCACCCCTGCCGCATGATTCGCCGGAATACGCCAAGGAAATCGCCTACGTGAACAAGGTTGGACCCCGCGACGGCGCCGAGCGCACCGAATACCAAACCCTCTCCACCCCCTTCTGGTCCGACGACCTCGGCAGCGCCACCCCCCCCGGTCACTGGAACACCATCGCCAGCGACATCGTCAAAAAGCTCGGGCTCGACACCTACGAGACCGCCCGCCTCTACGCGCTGGTCAACATCGCCGGCGCCGACGCCGGCATCACGTGTTGGGAAACCAAATACTTCTATAGCACCTGGCGCCCCGAAACCGCCCTGCGCGAAATCACGCCCGCGGACAACGCCAAGGCCACCGCCAATCCCGACTTCATTCCCAACATGCCGTCGCCGGCCTTCCCGTCCTACACCTCCGGCCACAGCACCTACACCGCCGCCATGTCGCACATGCTCAGCCTCTGCATCGGCACCGACGACATCGAGTTCACCGTCACCTCCGACGGCCTGCCCGGCGTGATCCGTTCCTACAAAAAACTCTCCGACGCCCGTCGCGAGGTCGGCATGAGCCGCGTCTGGGGCGGCATCCACGTCATGTCCGACAATATCGAAGGCCAGAAAGCCGGCATCAAGGTCGCCGACTACATCTACGCCCACGCCCTGCTGCCGCGCTGAGCGGCCCAGGCGCACCTCTTTCTCTTTCCTCTTTCTCTTTATCTTTCTCCCCGTGGGCCGAAAGCCGTCCGCTCAACAGGGAGAAAGATAAAGAGAAAGAGGAAAGAATAAAGATCCAGCTCCCCTACCCCCATGTCCACCACTACCTTACCCCACCCCGGTAGCCGCGAGCGCGAGCGAGTGGTTTATAACCCCGCCACCGCTGGCCACCCCGCGACCCGCGCCACCGTCCCCACCCTCGAGTGGATCCTGCGCATCGCAACCGCCGGCTGTTTCATCGGCCACGGTGCCTTCGGCATCATCACCAAGGCCGGCTGGCTGCCCTACTTCGCCGTCGCCGGCATTCCGGAATCGGTGGCTTGGCCTCTCATGCCATGGATCGGCAGCATGGACATCGCCATGGGCATCCTCGCCCTCGTCCTGCCCATCCGCGCCAACTTCTGGTGGTGCATCGTCTGGGCTGTCTGGACCGCCGCCCTGCGGCCCCTCTCCGGCGAGGGCATCTGGGAATTTCTCGAACGCGGCGGCAACTACGGCGCGCCCCTCGCCTTGCTCGCTCTCGCGGGCTGGCGCGGCGGCCTGTTCTCCCGCCTCACCTTCGATCGCGACGCCCTCGACAACACCCGCCTGGTCCACCACCTCGGCTGGGTCCTACGCGGCGCCACCGCGCTGCTGTTGGTCGGTCACGCCGGCTGCAACGTCTTCGATGCCAAGCCGGTTTTTCTGCAACTGACCCAGGTCGTCTGGCCCGCCGCCACCGCCCAAACCCAGTTTGCGCTCGGCCTCTTCGAGTTCGCCCTCGCCGGCGCCGTGCTGCTGCGCCCGGGCGTCGCCCTGCTCGGTTTCGTCTGCGCTTGGAAGGTCTTCACCGAGTCCCTCTGGCCGTTCGCGGGCTATGCCTTCTGGGAAGTCATCGAACGCTTCGGCAGCTACGGCGTCCCCCTCGCCTACGCCTTCCTCCTCCACCACATCCGCCGCCGCTGAGCACTCTTACCTCTGACATCCCCCATCATCCATCAGACATGTCTCGCAATCTTACCCTCCTCGCCCTCGCCACCCTCGTCGCCGCACCGCTCACGGCCGCCCCGAGGGTCAGCGCGCTCGTCAACCGCTCGGCCCCCGACCCCGACGGTCCCGCCTTCACCGCGCTCGATTCCGCCACCATCGGGCTCACCGTGCCCAACCTCTACAACGACCCGCGCATGTGGGGTGACCGCTTCCGCGAATACACCCTCGGTGCCCTCGAGACCGGCCTCGCCGTGGCCGACTTCGACCGCGACGGCCTGCTCGACATCTACGCCGTCTCCAAAAACGGCCCCAACGCGCTCTACCGCCAAAGCATCCCCCTCAAGTTCTACGACATCGCCACCGTCGCCCGCGTCGACGTCGCCGACGATCCCGCCGGCCAGACCGGCGCCGCCGCCGTCGACATCAATCAGGACGGTTGGCCTGACATCTACCTCTGCCGTCTCGACGCCCCCAACCTCCTCTTCATCAACAACGGCGACAGCACCTTCACCGAGATGGGCGCCGCCTACGGCCTCGATCTCCGCGACGCCTCCGTCCACGCCTCCTTCGCCGACTACGACGGCGACGGCGACCTCGACGCCTACGTGTGCACCAACATCCTCGATTTCGCCCGCAGCCCCCAGGGCCAGCCCGACTACCTCATGCGCAACAACGGTCCGGGGCCCGACGGTCACCCGACCTTTGAGAACGTCGCCCTCGACGCCGGCATCTGGGGCAAGTCCCAGGGCCACACCGCCATCTGGTTCGACGCCAACCGCGACGGCTGGCCCGACATCTACGTCGCCAACGACTTCGAGACCCCCGACCGCTTCTACCTCAACAACGGCGACGGCACCTTCACCGACGTCGTCGACGAGCGCCTGCCCCACGTCACCTACTTCTCCATGGGCGCCGACGCCGGCGATCTCAACAACGACGGCGAGCTCGACTTCATCGTCGCCGACATGCGCGACCAGACCCGCGCCGGCTTCATGACCGGCATGGAGGAAATGGGCCGCGGCCTTTGGGAAATGGAACGCGTCGCCGAACTCATTCCCCAATACATGTGGAACGCCGTCTACCTCGGCACCGGCACCGACAAATACGAGGAGGTCGCCCACCTCACCGGCATGAACGCCACCGGCTGGACCTGGGCCACCCGCATGGCCGACCTCAACAACGACGGCCGCACCGACCTCTTCTACACCAACGGCATGCTGCGCAACTTCGTCGACGCCGACCTCGTCGACAAACAGAACGTCGCCCCCAACCTCACCGCCCGCGCCCGCGTCTGGCGCGACGCCCCCGTCCGCACCGAGCCCAACCTCGCCTTCCGCAACGACGGCGACCTCGGCTTCACCAACGTATCCACCGAGTGGGGACTCGACCACACCGGCGTCTCGTTCGGTTGCGCCATCGCCGACTTCGACAACGACGGCGACCTCGACATCGTCTACGCCAACCTCGAAGGCCCGCCCACCGTCATGCGCAATGACACCACCACCGGTCATCGCGTCGTCTTCGAGCTCAAGGGCCGCGCCCCCAATCTCGACGCCATCGGCACCGAGATCACCGTCACCACCGCCGCCGGCACCCAGATCCGCCAACACTTTGGCGAACGCGGCGTCGTTTCCTCCGAACTCGCCCCCATCGTCTTCGGCCTCGGCGAGCACGACACCATCACGACCGCCACCGTGCGCTGGCCCGACGGCACCACCGAGACCTTCAGCGACCTGCCGGCCAACCGCCTGATCCAGCTCACCCAACCTGCCGCCAACGGCACCCGCGCCCCCGCCCAGTTGCACGCCGACCTCTCCGACGCGCTCTACACCGAAAACGCCGCCGCCCGCGGACTCGATTACACCAGCGACGCCTACCCGCTGGAGGAACTCGCCCGCCAGCGTCTGCTCCCCCGCCGTCTCGGCCAGACCGCTCCCGCCGTCGCCACCGCCGACGTTGACGGCGATGGGGTCGCCGACGTCTTCATCTCCGGCGCCCGCGCCCAGGCCGGCCAACTCTTCCTCGGCGCCGCCGACGGTTCCTTCACCGCCGCCGCCAGCCAACCCTGGTCCAAGCAAGCCGCCGCCGATGATACCGGCGCGCTCTTCCTCGACACCAACGCCGACGGCCATCTCGACCTTTTCATCGCCGCCGGCGGCGTCGAACCCGCCCAAGGCGACGCCCTGCTCCACGACCGCGTCTACTACGGCGACGGCAAGGGCAACTTCACCCTCGGCCAAACGCTGACCGATGGCACCAGCACCGACGCCGTGGCCTTCAATGGAACCAACCTGCTCTTCGTCGGCGGCCGTTCTATCCCCGGCGAGTGGCCCAAGGCTCCCAAGTCCTTCCTCTACACCACCGGCACCAACGGCCTGTCCGCCGTCGACACCACCGCCTTCGCCGATCTCGGCATGGTCACCGACGCCGCCTTTGCCGACCTCGATGCCGACGGCGACACCGACCTCGTCGTATCCATCGAGTGGGGACCGGTGAAAGTCTTCACCAACGACGGCGGCCGCTTCACCGACGCCACCGCCGCCCTCGGCCTCGCCGACCGCACCGGCTGGTGGAGCGCCGTGGCCGTGACCGATTTCAACGGCGACGGCCGCGCCGACATCCTCGCCGGCAACGTCGGCCTCAACACCAAATACAAGGCCAGCCCCGAGCAGCCCACCACCGTCTTCGCCGGCGACCTCGACGGCTCGGGCAGCTTCGAAATCCTCGAAGCCCAATACGACACCGACGGTCAGCTGTATCCCATGCGCGGCCGCAGCAAGCTCTCCTACTCCTTCGCCAAAATGCGGCGCCAGTTCCGCACCTTCGAGCGCTTCGCCGCTGCACCGGTGCAGGACATCTTCGACAGCGAGCTCCTCGGCAAGGCAATGAAACTGGAAGCCAACGAACTCCGTAGCGGCGTCTACCTGCAGCAGGCCGACGGCACCTTTGTCTTCGAGCCCCTGCCCACCGCCGCGCAGATGGCGCCCATCCACGGCTTCGTGCACGCCGACCTAGACGGCGACGGCTACGCCGACCTCTTCGTCGCCGGCAACGACTGGGGTCCGGAACCTTCCACGGGCCGCTTCGACGGCAGCATCGGCCGCCTCTTTAAGGGCGACGGTCAAGGCAAGTTCACCGCCATCACGCCCGGCAACAGCGGCCTCGTCGTCCCCGGCGACACCCGCGCCGTGACCCTGCTCCCGGGCGAAACTCCGCGCATCCTCACCGCCACCGCCATGGGCCCCGTCCGTCTGTTTGAGAAGCAGTAAATGCAAGGCCGAAAAATTCAGCCTACCCGCCAACTGTAGCCGGGGTCGTCGACCCCGGTCCGTTCGGAAGTGATGTGGCAAAGGCCTTCCTGCCTGTGTGAAGTCACGAAGGCAGCACGCTAATCTCCGCTCACCCCTGCTCCTCCCATCAGCGGAGATCAGCGTTCTAACCACCGTGGCCTCTCAGCGTCCGCATCGTCTGCTTCATCTGCGCTACCTTCGGTTAACCATCCTTCCCTTACGCTCTGCCTCCCAGATCTGTGGCCATCTGTGAAATCTGTGGTTAAAATTTCCATCCTGCCGCTCAGCATCAGCCGCAGTGCCGCCGGCGGCATCCGCGATCTAAGCCACTCTCGAATTCAAGCCTGACCCCGGCCGGAAACCTGCTCACGTTCCCCGCGTGAAACTCTTCCGACGCCTCGCGGGCTCCGGCCCAAGCCCCGACGGAAAATCCGGTTACTTCCGCTACGCGCTGGGCGAAATCATCCTCGTCGTCGCCGGCATCCTCATCGCCGTCTCGATCAACAACTGGAACGAGGCCCGCAAGACCGCCGCCGCCGTCGACCAGATCCTCGCCACCGTCAAAGCCGACCTCCTCAACGACCTAGAGGAAATCAAAACAGCGCAGGACTTCTACGACGTCCGCGCCCCCATTTCCGAGAAAGTCCTCGCCGGCCAACTCACTGCCGAGGACTACGCCGCCAACAAGGGCTACGCCTTCCTGATTATCGGCTACCCTGAGGTCTCTTTCGACACCCGCGGCTTTGAACTCCTCAATGACTTCAAGGAAACCCTGCCCGCCGACCGCCAGGAGCTCGCTGGCGAAATCGTCGCCTTCTACGTCGAGCGTCAGCTCGAGATCACCGTCGACGACAAACTCCGCGCCGACGACTTCATGGCCAACTTCACCTACTTCAAAGAAACCAAGCCCTGGTGGTCGGCCTTCATCCACGACGGCATCATCGAAGACTTCATACCCTACGCGCTGACCGATCCCGACTACCGCAACCGCGTCGCGACCTGGCACTTCATTTCCTACAAAGTCTACCTCCCCGAACTCCAACTCTTCGAAGACCGAGCCCAAACCCTCATCGCCGCGATCGATCAGGCCCTCGACGACTGACCCGACCTCGACCGCGTTCCGGGCTTGAGGCCCCGGGGCCTTCCGGCTTGCGCTTCGCGGCCGGTCCGCCTCTCTTCGCCGCCAACAGTGGTCCCGTAGTTCAATGGATAGAACCGCGGTTTCCTAAACCGTTAATCTGGGTTCGATTCCCAGCGGGGCTACCAACCTTCGTTCCCTTTCGGCGGAACTTCGGCTGGCGGGGCCAGCCTTTTCCTGAGACCGCAATCAGCTGATCAACAATAGCCGCGGCGGCGCACCGACCGGCGGACTTGGCGCCCGGTGCACACACGGTGGCACGGGACTGCCCGGACATCGGTTGGCGATCCGCCACAGGTTCCCGAATCCGAAGTTAAACGGCACCGCGCCGCCCGCCGCTTCATAGTGCAGATCGTAAAAGTGTTCGCTCAGGTAGGCGGCAAACCCGTCGTCGTCCGCCCCTCCGTATTCGCGCAACAACGCCCCCCGCACCTCCGGGATCGCCGGACACCACAACGCATCCTCCGGCCGCAACCCTTCGCTTGCCGCGGTTGTGTAGCTGCACAGATAGGTGTCGACGATCACCGGCGCCGCGTCGACGTGCCACGACTGCACATCGGTCGATACCGGCCCGCCAGTCTCGTCGCGCTTCAAGGCACTGAAGCAATCGAGCGACGGTTCCAGTCCGTGCCGGGTGAGTCGCCGCAGATCGTCAACGAGCGCGGTGCGCGCCGCCCGGCCCGCCGCGCTCAGAGTCAGCGCCCTCAGGTCGTCTTCATCGAGCGTCGTGATGCCATCGTCGCCGGCCACGGCGACCACCTGCGCAGCCACTTCCACGAAGTCACCCGCCAGCTGTCGCGCCCAGCACAATGCGTTCACGCCATCCGCAAACGGTGTCGCCACGAGTTCCTCGAAACTCGTCACCACCTTGACACAAGAAAACCCCGACCACTCGGCACTCATCATTCTGTTGCAGGTTCATCACGCGGTGTGAGCGGCAGCAAGACTCGCGTCGCCTTCAGCGCGATCGCTTCCAGCAGCGCACGTCGTTGCACATCCCCCGCATCCAGCGCCGCCGGCGCCCGCCGCAATTCCAATGCCTCCTCCACCCGCACGAGCAGTCCCCAACCCGCCGGAATCTCCGTCTCCGCAAAAATGTCGTCCTCCACCACGAGGTAGAGAAAATCGGCGCTGCGGTAGCGGAGCATTTTGGAGAACTTGGTGCCGGCGAGCACCCGACCCTGCACCGTCGCGATCTCGGCCAACAGGTCGTGGTAAGCCTTGTGCTCGAGGCCGGAAAAGTCCCACGCGTCGTATTCAGGAAACAAGGACTCGCCGCGCCGCAGGTCCGGGCGGTGGGTGGCGAGCAGACCTTCGAGTTTCGCCCGTCGCTTGAGCAGTGCCGCCAGTTGGCGCCGCGTTTTCGCATCGTCGTGCGCGTCCTTCAGGAGGTCAGCCCGCGCCTGTTTGCATTCGAACACGGCGCACTTCGCCATCGGTCCGCGCCCGATCGCCGCGGCGTCGGCGCGGTAGCCGCTCTTCGGCACTCGCACTTCGGCGGCGGCGATCTCCCAGCCCTGGTCTCGCGCCCACAAGAGCGCGAGACGTTTCAGTTCACGATGGGCATCGGTTTCGCCGCGGCTCATGCACGGGGCGGATCATTGGTTCGCCGGAGCGAAGCGGTAGAGCGTGTAGTAGGCCTCCAATCCGGGTTCCTCAGCAGCGTCCTCACCCCACAGCGCCGCGCCGTCGAGCACCAGATGATACACGCGCGCCGTCTGCATCTCGTGCACCTGCGGTTGTAGCGTGGTGCCGAGCGTCAGGGTAAGCACGGTGCGTTCCTCGTTCAGGGTCAGCGCCGTGATCGTTTCGTCGCGGGTGCCAAGCTCATCCGAGCCGTAATCCGGCGCGTCGCGGTAGGTCCACGATTCGAGCGAGAGCGCCGCCAGCAGGGCCGCCTCGTCGAGCTCCGCCGGCGCGGCCGCCGTGAGGTGCACGCTGAAACCGGACGTCGTCGCTTTCAGGTCGCGAATGGCCGGCGCGACGGTCGTTCCATCCCACTGAATACGCTGCAGGCTGGCGATGCGCCCACCCTTGGCCTGCCAGCCGCGGCCGGTCTGGCCGAGGAGCAGGCTGCCGTCACGCAGGAACACCGGGCGCATGATGCCCGACTCCAGATTGTGCGCGAAGGGAATGGCCACGCCTTGCTCGATGCCACCCACCACCTCGGTGGTGACGCGCATGAGCACGGACTTGGTCTGATCGCCGATGAACATGTCTCCGCCAAACGGTCCGAAGGCGCCGCCGGTCGTGTCCCAGGCCATGTTGCCAGGGGAGTTGGCCAGCTTCACCTGCGGCAGCAACACCACGGCACGCTCCTTGGTGTGCTTGACGGCGTCCCACTGAATCTCCGGGGACTCGGGCGTCATGCCCGGCAGGTCGATCAATCCCGCGGGGTGACCAAAGAAGCCGCCCTCGCGCATAAGGAAGATCTTCGAGGTGCCGACGTATTCGCCTTGGTTGTCGGCATACCAGAAGCGGCCGTCGGGCGCGAAGGCCAGGCCCGCCGGGCTGCGCAGACCGTCGGCGTAGGGCTCGAAACCGCCGGTCTTGGGCACCCGCGCCATCCAACCGCGGTAGCCACCTGCCGTGCCCATGTAGAGGCCGTCGGCGTTGTAGTAACCGTTGTCGGTGTTGTGCGCCAAGTTGATCGATATGAAGTAGTCGCCCGTCGCCGGATCGCGCACCGGACCGTGCACGTAAGAGTGATAGTTGCCATGGTAGCTGAAGGCGTCGGTGAGCACTTCGTAGCGATCGGCCAGACCATCGCCGTTGGTGTCGCTGATGCGGGACAGGCCGCTCTTGTGACCGGCGACCACGACCAGGCCATGTTCGTCTTCACTCAACACGCCGAGGCTGTCGAAGAGACCTTCGGCAAACTGGTGCCACTGGCCGTCCACGATGCGCCAGATGCCGGCGGTGCGGGTGGCGACCACGAGCGTGCCGTCAGGTGCGAGGTCCACACCGAGCGCCTCGAAGAGCAGGGCCCGTCCGTAGTTGTCGAGCGGCGGCAGGTAATCCTCGACGGTGTAACCCGCCGGCAGCTCGGCCGTGGCCGGCGCGATCTCTAGCGGCTGCACCCGATCCACAAAGGTGCTGGGCTCCGGCCGCCACGGATCGTCGACAACCGCGATGCGAGCCGTCGCGGTGACCGGCAGCGCCGTGCCCGCCGGCAGCGTCCAGACTCCGTCGCTGACCGTTCCGGCCGAAACCTCCAGGCCGGTCAGCACCGCGGCATCAAGCTGGAAGGCCTGCGCCTCCGGCCAGTGGCCGCCAAGCGTGATCGTGGTCGCGCCGTCGCCGGCCAGCTCGAGTGTGAAAGTGATGTCATTACGGCCCACCCGGTAGTGGAAAACCGGTGACGCCACCAGATCGGCGGAATCGCGGTCATACCCGAGGAAGGCCGCGTCCTCCTGCGCCAGGCGGTCGAGCGGATCGATCTCACTGTAAGCCGAGGCCAGACGCGTCTCGACGTCGCCATACTTGGCTTCCTTGAAGGAGAAATCGACCGGCTCGCCCGAGGCATGCAGCGGCGCGATCAACACGCCGTCCTCGCCGAGGCCGATCTCGCGGCTCTCGTAGCCGGGCTTAAGACCGCCGCCGCCGCGATTGCGCCACTCGCCGGCCATGTTGAGAAAGCCGCCCTGCCAGAGCTTGGCAATGCCCAGCACGCGGGGGTCAAAGGTGTAATGCACGCGGTTGGGCTGCCCCACGTGTATCGCTCGTCCGGATACTCCCGACATCGGGCCGCGTTGCACCCGCACCTTCTGGTCGACGAGGAGCAGGAAACGGTCGGCCATGGGATCGTAATCCTCCGGGCCGGTCTCGGTGAGCCAGTATTCGACCGGGCCCTGCTGCCACGGCGGGTTGAGCGTCTTGAGGTAGGCGCCGATCGCCTTGATCTGCTGGTCGGTGACGACCTCCGGCGTGTAAGGCACCATGACCGGAAAGAAGGGTTGGCCCACCGGCACGATGGCCGGGGCTTTTTCGGCAATGGCCAGCTCCGACTGCGGATCGCGCACGGCGTTGTGCAGGTAGGTGTCGTTGGCGGTGACCGAAAAACGATGGCCCTCGGGGTCGGCGATTTCCCGGTCGCGCGGCACATTGCGGAACAGCCCCCAGAGGTTCGGCCCCGCCTTCACCGACGCATCGTCCTGGCCCACCGCATGGCACTCCACACAGCCCACGCTGCTGAAGCTGTCGCGGCCCATGGCCACAAAATCGATCAACTCACCAAAGTTGTTCTCGCCGCCGGATTCCTCCGGGACGGTCACGGCCTCGAAGTCGGCGCGGCGCACTTCGAAGTCGCGCAGAGCAAAGCCGGGCATCGTCACCAGCAGGGTCGTTGGCCCCTCGCCGTTTTCCCACTCGTATTCCGAATCGTCGTCCTGCTTGGCAAAGAGTTGGTTGTGCAACACCGTCTCGCCGTCGATCACCGCGTCGAGGATCATGGCGTCCTGCAACTTGTTGTTCGCCTCGTCGTAACGCGAGCCACGCACCCGCGCCCGCACGGTGTGCCAGACCTCCGGTTCGCCGGTCAGCGGCACCGGGTAACGCGCATGCATCATCAGCACCGCACGACCCTCGGCGCCAGCCGGCAGGCGGTAGCTCAGCTGCACGAGGTTGTCGCCCATCTCGCCGCGACTGCGGAGCTGCGGCGCATCCTCGGCCCCGACATATACCATCGCATCCTGCCCATCCACCGCCTGCAGTTCCCAAGCGTCGTTGTTGAAGAACCACCGGTTCAGCGGGGCCGGAGCCTCATCCGCCGCAGAGGCGACAGAACACCAAACGAGCGCCGTCACGGTCACGACACGATACCAACGTTGCAAAAGGGGCATAGGCGAATGAGCAAGAAGGCTCCGCCGCTACGGCTCCAGAAGGAAAATTCGTGACAGATGGATCCCGTTGAGGGTCCGCCGTCCCCCCCCCTCGCTTGCCCCCGCGGACCAACTACGGTCAGCTCCCTCCCGTGCCCCTCACGCGTCGCGACTTTCTCCACCAATCGATCGCGGTGGTGCTCACCAGCGCCGCGAAGAGTCAATCCGTCACCGCCAATCCCCGTCCCCCCATGCCCCTGCCCCTCGCCTGCAACACCTACCCGTGGTTCACCTTCGACCAGCGTGACGGTCGCGACTTCTACGCCGACCTCGATGCGGCCGCGACCGCCGTCGCCGCGGCTGGGATCGAAAGTCTCGAACCGAATCTTGAGTCCATCGACCTCGTCGACGCCTACGCCGCCGCGCTCGACGCTCACGGCGTGCGCATGGCATCCATCTACGTGAACAGCGTCCTGCACGAACCCGCCGCCGTCGAAGCGAGCATCGCGGAAGTGCTGCGTATCGCCACCCGCGCCCGGGATGTCGCCAACACCCGCATCGTCGTCACCAACCCGCGACCGATCACCTGGGGTGGACCGGAAAACAAGACCGACGACGAGATCCGTCGCCAAGGCGAGGCGCTCAACCACCTCGGTCAAGGCCTCGCCTCCGAGGGTCTCACCCTCGCCTACCACAACCACGACTCCGAGCTGCGCCTCGGCGCGCGCGAGTTTCACCACATGCTCGCGGCGACCGACCCCGCCGTGGTGAAGTTTTGCTTCGATGCGCACTGGATCTATCGCGGCTGCGGCGACTCCAACCTCGCGGTCATGGACGCCATCCGCCTCTACGGCGACCGCGTCGTCGAAGTCCACCTCCGCCAATCAACCGGCGGCATCTGGGACGAAGTCTTTCAACCGATCAGCGACCTCGACTATCCGGCGATCCTGAACGCTCTGCACGAACGGGGAGCTGATCCGCTCTTGGTGCTCGAGCAAGCCATCGAAGCAAACTCCCCCCGCACCCTCGCCGCCCTGCCCGCCCATCGCGCGTCGGTGGAGGCCCTGCGGGGTTTGATGCTTTGATGCTCACGCAAACCGGTTCGATTACGCTGCGCCCTTGCCTGACCGCGCGGGCTCAGATCGCCTACCCCCCTACCCCGTCATGAAATCGATCATCCTTGGTTCCTTTCTCGCCGCGCTCGCGTTCTTCGTCTGGGGCGCCGTGTTCTACACCGTGACCGGCGCACCGTCCCGCGTGCTCAAATCCGCTCCGACCGACGTCGGTCCGATGCTCAACGAAGCCTTCCCGGAGAGCGGCACCTACTTTGTGCCCGGCATGGGAAACATGGCCGAAGCGCAGGAACTCATGCGCCGCGGACCCGTCGCCACCGTGCACATCCACCGCGAAGGCCTCACCCCCATGGCCCCAGGGCTGATGGCCGCCGGTTTCTTCCACGGCTGGGCCTACGCCCTGCTGCTGGCCGCCCTGCTCAAACAAATCTGCAAAAAGAGCGGCTACGGCGCCCGCGTCGGATTTGTCACTCTGGCCGGTTTCACCGGCGCCTTTTGCGCCCGCCTCGGCGACACCATCTGGTGGCACAAGTCCATCGATTGGCAGCTCACCGAACTCGTCTACATGACGGTCGGCGCCCTGACCATCGGCCTCGTCCTGGCCAAATTCATCAAGAGTCCGGTCAAAACCGGCTGACCGCACTTGTAACGTATTACATTACAAGCGACCCGCGCTCGCTGTCGGGAAACGCCCGCCGATAGCGACGCGAAAAATATCCGGGCGATAAGCCGACCGCATAGGCGACCTCCGCCCGGGTGTGGTGCCGGCCGGCGGCAATGAGTTCGCGGCCGCGTTCCAAGCGGCGGCGCAGCAACAGCTCGGCGGGCGACTGCCCGAAGTGTTCCCGCACGCGTCGACGAAGCTGCCGCTCGCTGTATCCGAGATGTCGCGACATCGCAGCGACGTCGAAATCCACCTCGGGCAAATGCGCCGCGATGCAGCCTTCCAGCGCCTCGCGCCAGGCGCTGCCATTGACCTCTGCCTCCACGCCCCACGGCACCCGTGAACGCAGGCGCTGCAGGAGCTCGGCCACCGAAAAGGGTTTGGCGAGGTAGTCGTCGGCACCCGCTTCGAGCCCTTCGACCCGGTGATCGACCGAACCTTTCGCCGAGAGCAGCAGCACCGGCACCTCCCGCCAACGCGGCGTGGCCTTCAGTCGGCGCACCAGCTCGAGCCCGTCCACGTGCGGCATCATCACATCCGACACGATGATCTCGGGCGCGTGCGTCTCCAAGTTCGTCAACGCTTCCTGCCCGTCGACCGCCTCACTCACGGTGTAGTAGGGGTCGAGGTTCATGCGCAGGTAGGCGCGCATGTCCTCGTTGTCCTCCACCAACAGCAGCCGCGGTCGATGCGCCGCGAACTCCACCAATCCCACCGGTTTCGCCGTCGCCGCCGTGCCCCCCACCGTGTGCGGTCGCGGCTCCGCGCCCGCCGCCGTGTCGATATCGTCGGGGTCGAAGTGCTCACACCCCAGCAGCAACTCGAAGTAAAACACACTGCCCCGGCCCGGCTCGCTCGCCACCCCGATGGTTCCGCCGTGCATCTCCACCATCTCGCGGGCGAGGGCGAGGCCGATGCCCATGCCTTCATGACTGCGCGCCATGCTGGTGTCGGCCTGGAAAAAACGCTCAAACACCCGCAACCGCGTCGCCTCGTCCATGCCCGGTCCCTCGTCGCGGATCTCGACCCGCACCCGCTCCGGCGACGCGCCTGCCTCAGTCTCCATTTCTTGAATACACACCGCCACCACCCCACCCTCCGGCGAGTAGCGCACGGCGTTGGACAGCAGGTTGATCACGACCTTTTCCAGCTTGGTCAGATCAAAGAAGACCGAACACACCGCCGGCGCCACCAGGTCGACCCGCACCTCCTTGGCCGCCGCGGCGGGCGTGATCGCATCAATTTCGGCCCGCACAAACTCCACCAGATCGTGACGATTCACCGCCATGGCGAAGGTGCCCGCGTCGAGCCGCGCCAAATCGATGAGTTCGGTGATCAACCCGCCCAACCGATCGACATTGCGCAGCACGCGCCCGACCACGCCGCCCGCATCTCTCAACGCGACCCGTCCCTCGGCCAGATCGAGCAACGGCCCGCGGATGAGCGTGAGCGGGGTTTTGAATTCGTGGGTGAGGTTGGTGAGGAAGTGTTGCTGCAACCGGTGTGCCTCCTCCGCCGCGTCCTTGGCCCGGCGCAACTCGCGCTCGGCTTCGAGGCGTCCGGTTACCTCCCGAAAGTTGTTCACCAACGCCCCCACGCGCGGGTCGTCGGTCGCGTTGATCACCGTGCCCTCGAGGTAAATCCAGTGACCCTTCTTGTGCTTAAAGCGCACCACCTCGGTCTCCACGATGCCCGGGGCCTGCGCGAGGTGGTGGAAGCGCGGCATGGCGCGGGCGAGGTCGTCCTCGTGGCAGAAGTCGAAGAGGTTTTTGCCCTCCATCTCCCAGCTCTCCCAGCCATGGATGCGTTTATTGGAGGGAGATTCCCACAGGATGTTCGCGCCGGTATCGAACAGTGAAATCCCTTCCGCCGAACGCTCGATCAACGCGTGAAAGTGCTGCCCCTCCAATCGAGTTCGCTCGATCGTCTCCTGGGCGACCGTCACGTCCTCCACATCGATCACCCACGCCTCGGTCCCGTGCTCAGGCGCCCGCGCGAGCACCCGCAGGCGCCACCAACGTCGCTCGCCGCCCAGCGTCGCCGCAGCGACCAGCGGCGCGGCTCGCAAGTCCGCCCGCGCCAGCCAGGCCAAAGCATTTCCCTCCTCCTGCAAGCCCAAGCGCTTCGTCCACGCGGCGGGAGCATCGGCGCCGTTGCCAAAACGATCCAAGTAGATCGGGTTACCCAGTTTCCAGCCAGGGCCGTCGACAATCATCAGACACAAAACCGAAGCGTTCCAAAACGGATGGGATGCAAACATGGCGGCCAGAAATGAGGGTAGAAAATCGAGACAAGTAACGGGCGGGAGCCGCAGGACAACACCGCAGCCAAGCGGTCCAAATCGGACATTATTTGGTCCAATTCGGTCCTGTCCTATGACCGGGATTGCTCCGGCCATCCGAAGAACAAGCTCGACCAATGCAACCGGCCAAAAGGCCCGGTCCTTTGTCCACTCGGCTGCCCCTCGCCCCCCTCCCACCTTCGTCTCGCCATGACCTTGCTGCGTCACTCCCACCTTCCCTCGATTCGCCACGCTTTCCTAGCCACACTGTTCGCGGGCGGTTGTTCCTTGTCCGCCCAAACCACGTGGTATTGGGAGGGGACCGACGGCACGTGGGACCTGACCACTGAAATTTGGTCGCCGTTCGCCTCCGGTTCAGGGCCTTCGTTTGCCTTCTCCTCCGGCTCGCACGCGGTCTTCTCAATCGATTCTAGCACCTTCTCGAAAACCCTCTCCGTCAGCGGAACGATCAACGTCGCGTCGATCACCGTCAGCTCCAACGACATCACCTTCAATAGCGGTGCCCTGACGGCGCTCGATCAAATCACGGTCAACAGCGGCAATACCGCCGTGTTCAACACCATCTTGACCGGCACGCAGGCGATCACCAAGTCCGGCGACGGCCACCTGATCCTCGCCGGCGCCAACACCTACAGCGGGGGCACCACGATCGCCGCGGGCACTCTGACCATCGGCAACGGCGGCACCACCGGGTCCGTGGCCAGCAACATCACCAACAACGCCGCCCTCGTGTTCAATCGCTCCGGTGACGTCACCTTCGACCAAGTCATCAGCGGCACCGGCAGCGTCACCCAGGACGGCAACATTCTCCGGTTCTCCAAGGCCCAGACCTACACCGGGCCCACCAACATTAAGTCCGGCGCCTACTTGGTCCTCGCAACCGATGTCGACCAGGGCCTCGCCGCCACCACCACCGTCGATATCGCCGCGGGCGGCTACCTGGACTTCTCCAACCATGCCACCACGATCGCCGGTCTCACCGGCTCCGGCGCGGTCTATAGCTTCGGCGGTAGCAGTGGGGTCCTCACCATCAACACCGCCACCGGCCAGAACCAGACCTTCTCCGGGGTCATCGGCAGCGATCATCCCAACTTCGCCATCGCCAAGGCCGGAGCGGGTTCGCTGACCCTCACCGGCAGCAACACCTACACGGGTTCCACCACACTCTCTGGCGGCACGCTGTCCATTGCCGCCGACTCCGCCTTGGGGGCGGCGCCCGGTTCCGCCACCCCCGGACACCTGACCTTTGACGGGGGCACCCTCGCCACCACCGCTTCCTTGGCTCTCGCCGCCAACCGCGGCATCGCTCTGGGGGCCTCCGGCGGCACCGTTAACACGGCCGATGCGACCACCCTCACCTACGACGGCATCATCGCTGGCGCCGGCGGACTCACCAAGACCGGCACCGGGTCGCTCACCCTCAACGGCGCCAACACCTTCACCGGCGACACAACCCTGTCCGCCGGAACCCTGACGCTCGGCCAAGGCACGGCCTTGCAGAACTCCACCGCCAACCTCGCCGGCGGCACCCTCGCGCTTGGCAACCTGACCGCCGTGCAATTCGGTGGCCTGGCCGGTTCCCAAAACCTCGCCCTCACCAACGACTCCGCCGCCGCCATCGCACTAACCGTCGGCGGCAACAACGCCTCCACCACCTACTCCGGCGCGCTGTCCGGCAGCGGTTCGCTCACCAAGAACGGCACCGGCAACCTCACCCTGACGGGCACCAACACCTACGCGGGCGGCACCACCGTGTCCGCCGGCACCCTCACCGGCAACACCGGCTCTCTGCAGGGGAACATCGCGAACAACGCCGCCGTGATCTTCAATCAGGCGACGGATGGCACCTACGCCGGCGCGCTGTCCGGCAGCGGTTCGGTCACCAAGACCGGGGCCGGCAAGCTCACTCTCGCCCAAGCCTCCACCCGCACGGGCGACACCACCGTCAGCGCCGGCAGTATCGGCCTCGGTGATACGCTCACCGCCCAAAACTCCACCGTCAACCTGACCGGGGGCGCTCTCACCTTCGGCAACCTGACCGAGGCGACGCTCGGCGGACTCGCCGGATCCAGCACCCTGGCCTTCACCAACGACAACGCCGCCGGCGTGGCGGTCACGGTGGGCGGCAACAACGCCTCCACCACCTACTCCGGCACCCTGCTGGCCGGCGGTGCCCTCACCAAGACCGGCACCGGCACCCTAACGCTTTCCGGCAACAACACCTTCAATGGCGCCGCCACCGTCGCCAACGGCACCCTTGCCCTCGGCCACGCCAACGCCCTGCAAAGCGCGGCGGTCGACCTCAGCGGCGGCAGCCTCGCCTTCGACGGCGTCACCGCCGCCACTTTGGGCAGCCTCGCCGGCAGTCAGAACCTCGCCCTTGCCAACGGGACCCCGGCCGCCGTCGCCCTCACGGTCGGCGGCAACAACACCTCCACCACCTACTCCGGCGTCCTTTCCGGGACCGGCTCCCTCACCAAGGCCGGCACCGGCAACTTTTCCCTGGCGGGCGCCAACACCTTCACCGGTGACACCACCATCGCCGCCGGCACCCTCACCCTCGACCACACCGACGCCCTGCAGCAGTCCACCCTCACCACGGCCAGCGGACTCAGCTTCGGCAGCCTGACCGCGGCCAAACTCGGCGGATTCAGCAGTTCCCAGAACCTCGCCCTCACCAACGCCTCCGACGCCGCTGTGGCCCTCAACGTCGGCGGCAACAACAGCTCCACCACCTACTCCGGGGTCCTCTCCGGATCGGGCTCCCTGACCAAGTCCGGCACCGGCACTCTCACCCTGGCGGGCGCCAACACCCACACCGGCACCACCACCGCCGCCGCCGGCACCCTCGCCCTGGGCCGGAGTGACACCCTGCAGAATTCCACCCTGAACCTTAGCGGCGGCACCGTGGACTTCGGCTCCCTAACCGCCATCACTGTAGGTGGCCTCAGCGGCTCCGATCACCTCGCCCTCAGCAACGGTTCCACCGCCGCCGTCGCGCTGACCGTGGGCAACAACAACACCAGCTCCGCCTACGCCGGCAACCTTTCCGGCTCCGGCTCGCTCACCAAGGTCGGCACCGGCAACTTTACTCTGTCCGGCACCAATACTTATGCGGGCGCCACCACCGTTTCCGCCGGCACCCTCACCGCCGCCACCTCGTCGCTCCCGGGCAACGTGGTCAACCAGGGCGCCCTCGTCTTCGATCAAGCGGTCGCCGGCACCTATGCAGGCGTCATCTCCGGCAGCGGCTCCCTCGCCAAGTCCGGTGCCGGCACCGTTACCCTCACCGGCACCAACACCTACACCGGCGCCACTACGCTGAACGCCGGCAGCCTCTCCATCGCTGCCGACACCGCCCTCGGCGCTGCACCCGGCACCGCCACCGCCGGCCACCTCACTCTCAACGGCGGCACCCTCGCCACCACGGGCAACTTCACCCTGTCCAGCAACCGCGGCCTCACCTTCGGCGCGAACAGCGGCACCCTCGACGTCGCCAGCGGCACCACCCTCACCTACGACCGCGCCATCACCGGCAACTTCACCAAGTCGGGCACCGGCACGCTCGCGCTGACCTACTGGCATCCGATCGCGTTCAACAACATCCACATCGCCGCGGGCACCCTCGACTGGAGCACGGTCGGCCAGTCCCAGGGATTCTATTCCGCCCAGCGAGGGGTGCTTTCCGGCGCCGGCAATCTCATCATCGGCAGCGACATCTATAGCGGCAAACAGCTCTACGGCGCCAACACCTACACCGGCTCCACGACGATTCGCGTCGGGTTGGTCGACGTGGTGGCCGACTCCAACTTCGGCACCGCGCCGGACAGCCCCACCGCCGGACACCTCATCTTCGACGGCGGCACCCTGCGCTACGGGGCGGCCTTCACGCTCAATTCGAATCGGGGAATTCTCCTGACGAACAACAACGGCACGATCGACACCAACGGAAGAACGGTGGGCTACGGCGGTATCATCGCGGGCACCGGCTCGCTCACCAAAACCGGCGCCGGCACCCTCACCCTCTCCGGCGCCAACACCCACTCCGGCGGCACCATCGTTTCCGGTGGCACCCTGGCCGGCACCACCACGTCGCTCCAGGGCAACATCACGAACAACAGTGCGGTGAACTTTGACCAAGCCACCACCGGCACCTACGCCGGCATCCTTTCCGGCACCGGCTCCCTCACCAAGTCCGGCACCGGCAACGCCATCCTCACCGGCGCGAACACCTACTCCGGTGGCACCACCGTCAGCGCCGGCACCCTCACCGGCAACACCACCAGCCTCCAAGGCAACATCGCCAATAACAGCGTGGTGGTTTTCGACCAAGCCTCCACCGGCACCTACGCGGGCATCCTCTCCGGCACCGGCTCCCTCACCAAGGCCGGCGCCGGCAACCTCACCCTCACGGGCGCCAACACCTACTCCGGTGGCACCACCGTCAGCGCCGGCACGCTCACCGGCGACACCACCAGCCTCCAGGGCAACATCGCCAACGAAAGCACCGTCGTCTTCGACCAGGACTCCACTGGCACCTACGCCGGCATCCTCTCCGGCACCGGGTCCCTCACCAAGTCCGGCACCGGCAACCTCACCCTCACGGGCGCCAACACCTACTCCAGCGGCACCACCGTCAGCACCGGCACCCTCACCGGCAACACCACCAGCCTCCAGGGCAACATCGCCAACAGCAGCGCCGTGGTCTTCGACCAGACCTCCTCCGGCACCTACGCCGGCATCCTCTCCGGCACCGGCTCCCTCACCAAGGCCGGCACCGGCAACGTGACCCTATCCGGCGCCAACACCTACTCCGGTGGCACCACGGTCTCGGCCGGCACCCTCACCGGCGACACCACCAGCCTCCAGGGCAACATCACCAACAGCAGCGCGGTGGTCTTCGACCAGGCCTCCTCCGGCACCTACGCCGGCATCGTTTCCGGCACCGGCTCGCTCACCAAGGCCGGCACCGGCACCGTCACGCTGTCCGGCAACAACACCTATACGGGCGGCACCACCGTTTCCGCCGGCACCCTCACGCTCGGCGCTTCCACGGTGCTCGGCTCCACCGCCAGCGTGGACGTCGCCTCGGGTGCCACCCTCGACCTCAATGATCACTCGGTCACCATCGCCGACCTCGACACCACCGGCACCGGTGCCATCGCCCTCGGCTCCGCCACCCTCAGCACCGGCGACGCCGCCAACCACACGCTCACCGGGGTCATCTCCGGCACCGGTTCCCTCACGAAGATCGGCACCGGCAACCTCACCCTCTCCGGCGCCAACACCTACTCCGGCGGCACCACCGTCTCCGCCGGCACCCTCACCGGCGACACCACCAGCCTCCAGGGCAACATCACCAACAACAGCGCCGTCGTCTTCGACCAAGCCACCGCCGGCACCTACGCCGGCATCCTCTCCGGCACCGGCGCCCTCACCAAGGCCGGCGCCGGCAACCTCACCCTCACCGGCACCAACACGCACACCGGCGGCACCACCGTTTCCGCCGGCACCCTCACCGGCAACACCACCAGCCTCCAGGGCAACATCACCAACAACAGCGCCATCGTCTTCAACCAGGCCGGCGATGGCACCTACGCCGGCGGCGTCTCCGGCACCGGCTCCCTCACCAAGAGCGGTGCGGGCAACCTCACCTTGTCCGGCACCAACGCCCTCACCGGCGGCACCACCGTCTCCGCCGGCACCCTCACCATTTCCCCCACCGGCCACGTTACCGGCGACATCACCAACCACGGCACCGTGGTCTTCGACCGGTCCAATGATTATTCCTACCTCGGCGTCGTCTCCGGCTCCGGCGGACTCACCCACGACGGCTACATCCTGCGCTTCGACAAGGCGCAGACCTACACCGGCCCGACCAACGTGAAGACCGGCGCCTACCTCGTCCTCTCCACCCATGTCGACCAGGGCCTCGCCGCCGCCTCCACCGTCGACCTCGAATCCGGCTCCATTCTCGATTTCTCCAACCGCGCCCTCACCCTCGCCGGTCTCACTGGCACCGGCACGGTTTACAGCTTCGGCGGCAACAGCGGACACCTCACCCTCGACATCGCCGGCACCAACACCTTCGGCGGCGCCCTCGGCCCGGGTGCCGCCAACTTCGCCCTCACCAAAGCCGGCGCCGGCTCGCTCATCCTCACCGGCGCCAACACCTACACCGGCACCACCACGATCAGCGCCGGCACCCTCCAGGTCGGCGCTGGCGGCACCACCGGCACCCTTGGCACCGGCGCGGTGGTCAATAACGCCGCCCTCGCCTTCAACCGCTCCGACAACCTGACCGCGGCCAACAACATTTCCGGCTCCGGCTCGGTCACGCAAAACGGCTCCGGCCCCCTCACCCTCGCCGGCGCCAACACCTATACCGGCAACACCAGCGTCCAAGCCGGCAACCTGACCTTCGCTTCCACCAACGCGTTCTACGGCGGCACCGTCAATGCCACCACCGCGGCCCGCGTTTCCGCCGCCAACGGCACCGCCATCGGCCTCGGCGTCGGCGGCACCGCTTCCTTCACCGCCGCCGACATCAGCACCATCGCCGCCAACGCCAGCTTCGGCGCCACCGCCAAGCTCGCCCTCGACACCACCTCCGCCACCGGCGGCATCGCCACCCTGGACAGCCTGAGCACCGGCACGACCAACCTGCAGAAGACCGGCGTCGGCACCCTCGCTTTCACCGGCACCACCAGCGGATCCGGCACCTTGGACATCCTCGCCGGCACCGTGCGCTACGACACCCCCACCGCGTTCCTCGGTGGCGCCGTCAACGCCACCAACGCCGCCAAGCTCAACGTGGCCAGCGGCGCCACCCTCGCCGTCGGCATCGGCGGCACGTCCTCGTTCTCGACTGCGGAGATCTCCACCGTCTACCAGAACGCCACCTTCGCCAGCGGATCGCGCCTGGGCCTCGACACCACCCAAGCCACGGGCGGTGCCGCCACCTTCAACAACCT
Organism: Actomonas spartinae; assembly: GCF_051209155.1. Lineage (NCBI taxonomy): Bacteria > Pseudomonadati > Verrucomicrobiota > Opitutia > Opitutales > Opitutaceae > Actomonas > Actomonas spartinae. The sequence goes on along the minus strand of NZ_JBPJGB010000002.1, from coordinate 492,484 downwards.
CAACGTCGGCTCCGTCGGCTTCGCCAAGACCGGCACCGGCAGCCTCACGCTCACCGGCACGACCACCAACACCGGCGGCACCACCGTCGCCGGCGGTAGCCTGGTCATCGGTTCCGACGCCCTGCTGGGCGCGGCCCCGGGCACCGCCACCGCCGGCCACCTCACCCTCGACGGCGGCACCTTGAACACCACCGCGACCTTCACGCTCGACGCCAATCGCGGCGTCGCCATCGGTGCCGCCGGTGGCACCTTCGAGGTCGGCGACGGCACCACCCTGACCGTGGCCGGCAGCACCGCCGGCACCGGCAACCTGACCAAATCCGGCGCCGGCACGCTCACCCTCGCCCAAGGCTCCGCCGCCACCGGCACGCTCACCGTCGCCGCCGGCGGTCTGCACATCGGCAACGGCGGGACCGCCGCCCTCGGCGCGAGTGGCATCACCAACAACGGCACCCTCACCTTCAATCACACCAGCGACCTCACCCTCTCCGGCACGCTCGACGGTTCCGGTAGCCTGACCAAGACCGGGTCCGGCTCCTTGACCATCAGCACCTTCACCTCGACCGGACCGATCAACGTCACCGGCGGCAACCTCGTTTCCGCATCAGACATCGACGACCGCGTCGCCACCGTCTCCGGCAACACCGCCACCCTCACCGATACCGGGGCATTCAACGACATCGGCATCAACGGCACGGGGTCGCTGACGGTTACCGCCGGGGGAACCTACGCGCTTACTTCAACGAGCAGTCTGAACTACCTCACCATCGGCACCAACGCCGGCGCCAACGGCACCGTGACGGTCAACGGTTCCGGCTCCAACCTCACGTCCGGCGGCCGCCTTCGGGTCGCGTCTTCCGGCACCGGGACGCTGAACCTGCAGGACGGCGGCACCGCCACCTTCAGCCAAACTTCCGACTCCTACCTCGGCAACTCCGCCACCGGCAACGGCACGGTCAACCTGTCCGGCATGGGCTCCGCGCTCACCACGAACGGTCGGCTCGTCGTCGGCAACTCCGGCACCGGCCAGCTGACCATCGGCAACGGCAGCACCGTCACCAGCAATCGCCTGCTGATCGCCAACAACGCCGGCTCCACCGGCACGCTCAACCTCAACACCGGCGGCACCCTGGTCGTCAGCGACGCGACCGCCACCGCCCTCAGCTCCGGCGCCGGCACCGCCACCGTCAACTTCGCCGGTGGCACCCTCAAATCCAACGGCACCCACAGCCTCACCGTCGCCAGCAATGTCACCCTCGCGAGCAACACCACCTCCACCTTTGACACCAACGGCCAGGCCGGCGCGGTCTCCGGCGTCCTCTCCGGCTCGGGCAACCTAACCAAGTCCGGCAGCGGCACGCTCACCCTCAACGCCGCCAACACCATGAACGGTGCCTTCACCATCTCCGGCGGCACCCTCGCTCTCGGCGCCAATGGCACGTTCGCCAACAGCTCCGGTGTCGCCCTCGGCACCGGCGGCATCCTCGATCTCACCGCCAAGACGTCTGGTTTCGCCTTCGGCTCCGGCCAGACCCTCTCCGGCGCCGGCACGGTCAACCTCGCCGCGGGCCAGACCCTCGACTTCGCCGGCACCCTCGCCCCCGGCAACAGCCCCGGCATCGTCACCGTCGACGGCAACCTCGTGCTCAACAGCGCCGCCATCGTCGCCATGGAACTCGCCGCCAATGGCACCGGCGGCACACCCGGCACCGCCTTCGACCAGATCGTCGCCACCGGCACCATCACCCTCGCCGGCACCCTCAATCTGTCGGGCTACAATGGATACACCCCACAGGTCGGCGACTCCTTCCAGCTCTTCAGCTCGCCCACCTCCATCGGTGGCTCCTTCGCCGCCATCAACTACAGCGGCAGCGGCTTCACCGGCTCGGTCGGCTGGGACACGTCCAACCTGGGCAATGGCTACCTCTCGATCGCTTCGGTCTCCCTCAGCGCCGTCCCCGAGCCCTCCACCTACGCCGCCCTCGCCGGCCTCGCGATGCTCGGCTTCGCCGCCTGGCGCAAACGCCGCCAGCGCTGACCCATTTCAGCTTCCCGCTTTCAGCTTTTCAGCTTTTCAACCTTGCCCGCCGCCCCTCGCATTCGCGTTTCGCTCGTCGATCCCGACCTGCACTACCGGCTGTTTCTCACCACCAGCCTCAACGCGAGCCCGCGTCACCGTTTATTGAATACCGCCACCACCGCGGCCGAAGCCCGGGCCTGGAACGATTTGCACGTCCCCGACATCGCGCTGGTCGAAACCCAACTCCCGGACGGGTCCGGGGAAGAACTTATCACCGAACTCCGCCGCCGATTTCCCGAAACCCTCTTCCTCATTTTGGCCCGCGAAAGGAACGACGACCGCATCGCCGACGCCATTCGGGCCGGCGCCGTCGGTTACCTGCTCAAATCGGACGGCCGCAAAGCCGTCTTCGCAGCGATCGACGACGCCCTCACCGGCGGCGCTCCGCTCTCTCGCCTAGTCGCCCGCGACGTCCTCCGTCTCCTCCGCGACAGCCAGCCACCCTTCGACCAACCCAACTAGCACTATCCACTGCGACGGAACATAGTCCCGTGGACAGCACGGAGGACCACCGATCTCTGCCGCTGAAACGCGCCATCTTATTCGTGTGGATCCGTGCAATCCGTGGCACAAATGAGATTCGACAAAGTAGAGCCAGCCAAAGATCCGAAACGGCATCTCGCCCCATCCATTGCGTTTCGACGGCAAACCGTCTCACCTGCGTGGAACATCGATTCTCATGAGCGCAAAACCCATCCCCGAACTCACTGACGCCGAGCTGCTGGAAGAGGCGCGGAAGATCAAACCGGCCCCCATCCTGGACGCCTTGTTCATCGGCTTTCTGGTCGGCGTTTTGATCTACGGCGCCGCCGCCAGCGCCTGGGGCTTCACTGCCTTGATCCCCTTGGTCCTGATCTATCTGTTGCTGAAAAAATCGACGCGGCACCGCGCGCTGCACGCGGAGCTGGAAAAACGGAAACTGAACTCGTAAACGCGCGGCGCGATTTCACCGCACCGGCAGCGCCAACCAGAAGGTCGCACCCGCCCCCGGCTCGGAGTCGCAACCGACCTCACCGCCCATCGCTTCGGCGACGCGCTTCGTGACCGCGAGACCGATACCGTGACTGCTTTCGCCCCCGGTCGGGCGCGCGCTCGTCGAACTGTATTTGCGGAACAACTTGCCACGATCCTCAGGCGAAACACCGGGGCCGGTGTCAATCACCTCGACCCGCACGCGATCGCCCGCCTGCTCCAGGGCCAGGCGGACCGTCGCGCCGCGTGGACTGAACTTGAGCGCATTACTCAAAAAATTGTCCAACACCTGCCCCAGCAACGATGCGTCGGCCCGTGCCCATAGGGGAGCTCCGGCCGGCGCGAGCACCTGCTGCTCCTTGGTCGCCGCCGCCGGGCCGTGGCGCGCCGCCGCCTCCGTGATCACTTTGCGCAGGTCCACCTGCTCCAAGCGCACCGGCAGGGTGCCCGACTCCAGCGCATGTTCGCCCAGATAGTTGTTCACGACCTCCAGCATGCGACCGCTCAGGTCGTCGATCGCACTCAGCGCCTTGGCCTGCCGCTCCGGATCGGCCATGCGGCCGAGTCGCATTTGTGAGGCCAGTCCGCGCACCGCCGCCAAGGGCGAACGCAGGTCGTGCGCCGCCGCCGCCATGAATTCGTTCTTCTCCGCATTGAGGCGGGCCAGCTCGCGGTTCAGCTCCGCCATGATTTCGCGTTGGGCAAATTCTCGCCGTTCACTCGCCTCCCGATTCCAGGCCAACGCGGCCACCACGACACCCGTGCCAAACAAACTTCCCCCCAGGACCACGGGGGCATTGGTGCCCGGCAGCAAATAGTCGAACACGACGAACATACCCACAACACCGGCGCAACCGACCACAATCATGGCCAGCGTGGCCCGAAACAGCATCGGCAACCCAACCGCACTGAGCAGCATGATGGGCACGATATCCGCGATCACGTTCGACGCGACGTAGGCATCACGGAACATCAAACCGTGCCGCCACTTCAGCAGGGCGATCGCCCACATCACCACCACCGTGCCGGCCGGATTAAGCCACCCCGCCCGTCGTTGATGCCCCGGCCATCCGGTCGAGATCAACATCAGCATCCACATCGGCACGACGTAGAAGAAGCGATGCGCGAGGGAGATGCTCACAAACTCAGGAAAGGTCTCGGCGTTCGCGATCACGTCCCCCCAACCCATCGCCACCACCGCAAACATCGCGACCACCAGCATCACCCTTGAACGGGTCTGACTCTGCGTGATTCGCTCCGTCCGGAAGCGCTCCTCCCAGTCCGGATCGGAAAAGCGCAGCCGCCGTGACTCCCGCTGCCAGGTCGCTTGATGTCCCTGCACGTCCATCAGGCGCGTCCGTCCTTCAACCGCGTGAACTTCACCGCGGCCTCGGTGCGCGAGCGCACCCGCCACTTTTGGTAGATGACGAGCAACGCGTTCTTCACCGTCGAACGCGACAAGCCCATCGCGTCGGCGATCTCCTTGTCACCCGCGCCGGACGCCACCCGTTCCAATAGATCGACTTCCCGTTCGGTCAAAATGGCGAGGTCGCCACCCGTTGGTTTGGTGGCCGCGTTGCCGCGCATCAATCCCAGCACTTTGCGCGCGATCGACGGCGACATCGGCGCGCCACCCGCCAGGGCGTCGTCGATCGCCGCCAGGATGTCCTCTTCGCGACCACCCTTGACGACATAACCAACCGCGCCGCCTTGGATCGCCCGCAACACCGTCGCGGCATCGGTTTCCGCCGTGAGCATCAGCACCAGCGAACGCGGATGCCGGGCTACCAACTCCGCCACCAATTCGGCGCCCGACTGGTCCGGCAAGCCGACATCCACGAGCATCACGTGGGGCTTCACCTCAGCCGGCCACGCCAACGCTTCCGCCGCCGATCCCGCCGACGCCACCAAACGATGGCGCGGACTCGCCTCGAGCATCGACTCGAGGAACAGGCAGAAGTGCGGATCATCCTCCACCACCGCGACGGCAACACGGCCGGAGGAAGGGGAACTGGCGGGAGTCATAAAAGCGGGGACAGGGTCGAGGTTCGAAACAAAGAAGGCGGGGTCAGATGCGACGCGAGGACAAATCCGCCCTAGACCGGTCGGGAGACGGACCGAATCGGACATTGAGCCCCCCAAATCGGACACACCTTGCAGAACACAGCCCCAAGCTGCCTCAATACTCCCTCGGCGTCTTCACCCCGACGCGGAACCCGCACCCGCCCGAGCAAGCCACTCCTACGCGCAGAGCCAAAAATCCTTTCCCTCGCTGCGCCCCTGCGCCGATAGCTCGGCCCGAATCATTTCCCGCGCCCCCCGGTTCGCGACATAACCGAGCACAACGGCCTCTCCTGCTCCAGGCAACGCGGTCAGCTTCACCACCGGTCGCTCCGCCACGTGCCCGCCAATCTTGCGGGGATCGACGTCACAATATCCGACGATCACCACGCCGTGCTCCTCCAGCCTCGCCGCACGTTTGCGCGTCGGCCTGCCCGCCCCGGCCACCCACACCGCCCGACCGTCAGCACTACGTGCCAGCTCGGCCGCGAGATATCGCGCCTTGATCGCATAAAACGCCTCGACGCCATAACGCGCCTCGACCCGCGACGCCCGCCCCGGCGAGTCCCGCCAATCCAGCAGCACTTCCGGCACCTTGGCCATCGCCACCCCGGCGTCCAGCCACCGCAGCCACAGCTCGTAGTCTTCGGGCCAAGGCCCGTCGCGGTATCCACCGTATTGTGACACAAGCTCGCGCCGAAACATCACGCTCGGGTGCGCCAACGGCGACTCCACAAAGCGGCCCCGTCGAATCTGCTCCGGAGTGACAAGGGCATTGAGCCAATCGACGTGCGCCGCGTAGCCGGCCTGGGCCGCTCGGTCGCCACCAAACGTCACGCGGCAGGCGACCAGACCCAGTTCCGGTTTCGCCTGCATCCGCGCCACCTGGCGCGCGAGCCGCTCCGGATGCATGACATCGTCGGCATCCATCCGCGCGATCAACGGTGCCCGCGCCTCCGCCAGACCCAGGTTGAGCGCCCCCACCAATCCTGGTCGCACCGCCGGACGCAACAGACGAAAACGCGGGTCCTCAAGCGCGACATCTTGCACCATCTCGGCGGATGCGTCCGTCGAACCATCGTCGATCACCAGCGCCTCCCAGTCCGAATACGTTTGCCCGCTCAACGAGTCCAACGCTGTCTGGAGCGAGCGCGCGGCGTTGCGCGTGGGCATGACAATGGACACCGACGGACGTTGCATGCACCAGTCCTAGCGCCGCGACTGCCTACTCCAAGCCCCATCCCGCCCGTCGCCATGTCCGCCGCCCCTTCCGTTCCGACCTGCCTGCTGGTCGTCGACATGCAAAATCAATTTGTCGGCGAGCACACCCAACACCTGCCGGCCGGCATCAACGCCCTGCTGCCGAACTTCGACTGGGTCTTCGCCAGCCGCCTGCTGCCCGCGGCAGGCAGCCCGATGCATCGCTGGAAAGGTTATCTCCCGGCCGCCGCCACCGATCCCGCGTCAGCCCTCGCCGTCGATCTCAGCGGTCGTCCGTCCGCGCGCACCACCGTGGTGGATAAGACGGGGTTTGGCCTCATCACTTCGGAAGTCGGAGCCCAGCTTCAGTCTCTCGGCGTCACGACCGCACATGTCGTCGGCGTCGACACGGACCTGTGTGTCCTGCGGACCGTCGGTGACCTCATGGCCCTCGGCATCCGGCCGGTCGTGATCACCGATCTCGTCGGCAGCACCGCCGGCGAGCCGCTGCACAGCGGCGGTCTGTTGATCATCAAACGCATGATCGGCAAAGCCCAGCTCACCACCAGCGCCGAGCTCACCGCCGAACTTGTCACGTAGAACGTGACAAACTCCTCCGGGGCCACCTCACGGCGCTCCCACCGGGGTCTCGGTTTCGGCCTCCGCCTGCCGCCGCTGCAGGATTTCAAGCACGTCGGCCGCCCGGGCTTGGCCCAGGGTCTGGGCCCGCTCGGCGTAGTCGATGCCCTCCGCCAAACTCGGCGCGCCCGCATCGCCTTTGGCCGCCATCGCCGCGAGGAAATACAGCGCGCCGGCGTGATTCTCCAACGACGCGCGCAACATGAAATCCGCCGCCTTCACCAAGTCGGTTTCCACGTATTGACCAAAATAATACATCTGCCCGAGCGAATAGGCGGCGTCGGCCGAACCCAGGGCAGCGCGGTGCATCATCATCACGCCTTCCTCCACGTTTTCTTCCTTGAGCAAACGATGCGCCAGACGCAGCCGCGCCAAGGCATCGCCCAGTTCCGCGGCCTCCTCCAAACACTTACGCCCCTTCCGCGGATTGGGTTTCACGCCCAGGCCCTGTTCGTAGCAGCGACTGAGCCGCTCGCTGGCTGTCGCCTTCCACAGGCCTCCGTCGGCCTCGTGCAGATCCGTCCACAGGGCGAACGCTTTTTGGTAGAGGCCGGCGCGCATATAGTAGTCGCCGACCACCGGACCCAACGACCAGTCCCCTGCCTCAAGCAGGCGCTGCGCCATGGTCAATTCCCAGGCCACCGTCGGCTCGCCGACCAAGTTCCGAGTCTTGAGCGAGAGACAACGGGCCAAGGCCCCGACGACACGGTTGCTGGCCGCCAAGCGGTAATAAAACAGCGCCGCCTCATAATCGGCCTTATGCTCGGCCGTGCGTTCGAGCAATTTGCCCAACGAGAACTGCGCGTCGCGCACGCCTGCGTCCGCCGCCCGTCGTAACAGCGGTTCAACCACGGCGCGATCGGGCACTTCATCCCGGTTGAGCAACAGCACGCCCAGCAACTCGTTGGCCGACATTTCCCCGGCGGCGATCGCCTTGCGCGCATAGAACTCCGCCTGCTCCGCAAACGCCGCCGCGCGCCCCGCCCGTTTTTGGGAACTGGCCTGCATTGACCACCGGTAGTAAAGGCGGCCGAGGTGGGCCAGCGCGAGACCGTTGCCCGGTTCCGTCTCCAGCACCCGTTGCAACCACTGGACTGCCTCTTCCCAACTGCTGTCCTTCCCCAACCCGCGATAAAGTCGCTCGCCGAGCCACAACTGCGCGGGCACATATCCTTGGTCCGCCACCGCCCGGAGTATGGCCGAACCTTCGTTGAACAGGTCCTCCATCTGAAACCGGGAGGCCCAGGAATGTATGCCTAGTTTCGCCGCGGCCAAACGATGGCCGGCTTCCAGCGAGCCCTGGCGATACGCCGCATCCAGCCAGTAACGCGCCCGACTGTCGTCGGCTTCCGCCCAGATGCCCTCTTCCCAGGCGACGCCCCAACGAAGCTGCGCTTCGGCGTCTTTGCGATTCTCGGCCCATTCCCGCAGCCACCGCTCCTCGGTCTCGGTGTCCATCCAGCCCTCGACTTCGACCCCCCGGGCCACCAATTCGAGCCCCCAACTCCGATCGCGATGAGGCGTCGCCAAGGCCTGGGCTGCCGCGGTATCCGCCGCCGCCCCCCAACCTCGTTGCAGGGCAATCGCCAGGTTCGTGAGCGCCTGCACCTGCGGCCAACTTTGTTCGTCCACCTCCTTTTGCCAGATGGCCACCGCCGCCGTTCCGGTCGCGGCATCCCGGGCGCCCGCCGCTTCCAACAAACCGCGTTGCGCAACCGCCCAGCGATGCCCCGCCTCCGCCGCGCGCCGCAGCCACTGCAATTCCTCCGCCCGATTCTCATTCACGCTACGCTCGATCCGCACGAGCGGGTGACGCAAGTGCGCCCAGATCGCGGCCACGGCTTGGTGCACGGCTTCCTCCCGTTCCTTGGCCGCGGCCCGCACCATCTCCGTGGTCACCACCGGCGCACCGGCAAAACTCGGCGCCCCCACCAACTGTAGCCAACGCGAATCACGCTCCGCCCACGCCTCCCGCGCCGCCACCGCATCCGGTCGTTCCCCCAGACCGAAATAACGCCCCACAGCCACCTCTGCCGTCGCCACATCCAGTCCGAGTTCATGGGCCGTCAGAAAATGTCCGGCTGACTCTTCCGGACGACGCGCCACTTGGGCGACCCAACCCAAGCCCCAGTGCGCCCGGGCACGCGCCGCAACTTCGTCCGGAGTCACCTCGCGGTCATCGCGCGACTCCTTCTTTTGGTCGCGCCGGACGAGCTCCGGGTCGGGGACTTCTCCCAAAGCGCGCAAAAACAATGCGGCTGCGGACGCGTTGTCCGCCGGACCACCCCACCCTGCAAGGTAATCCAAGCCGAGCTCCGTCTGGGCCGCAAACAGGCCCACCTCCGCCGCCAACTGCGTCCATTGCCGGGCCCGCGGCCGGTCCGGTGCAAAGCCCCACCAGCCCCAACGCAGCGCTTGCCCGAGCCAGTGCATCGCCAGCGCCTCCCCCCCAGACGCCGCCGCGACCAGTTCCTGTCGGGCCCGCTCCTGCTCGTCCGCATCGGCGGAACTCAGGCCCGTAAAGGCCGCCGCCAATCGCGGGGAAGGCACACGATCATCGAAGGCCACGATGAGCGGACTCGTTTCGGCGGCGGCCGCCCGCAACGCGCCGCCCCCCAATGTCAGCAGTGCCAGTCCCCAGACCAACACCGCGCCCAAAATTCGTGAATTTCGCATGCGGAGTGAAAGCTTTGCACCCCGGCCAGAGGGGACCCCTGCACGGTCAGGAAACCCGGGCGCGATGTCCAGACCGCTCTCCCCCGCCACAACCAACTGTCACGTATTACGTGACAGTCTGCAGCCGCCACTAGAGCTTGCCGCGGAGCTTCTCCAGCTTCGGGCGGATGACCATCTGGCAGTAACCTTGGTGCGGGTTTCGCTCGTAGTAATCCTGATGGTAAGCTTCCGCGGGGAAGAACTGTTGCAACGGCTCGATCGTCGTCACGATGCCTCCACCCCAGTCCGCCTGCGCCGCTGCCCGCGAGGCCTCGGCGGCGGCCCGCTGGGCATCGTCGGTGGTGAGGATGATGGAACGGTATTGCGTGCCCACGTCGGCCCCCTGGCGGTTGAGCGTCGTCGGATCGTGGATACGCCAGAACAGTGCCAGCACGTCCTTGAGCGGCACCACGTCGGGATCGTAGCTCACCCGCACCACCTCGGCATGCCCGGTCTTACCCCCGCACACCGCCTCGTAGGTCGGCGCCGGATCGTGACCGCCGGCGTATCCGCTTTCCACGGACAGCACGCCGGGCAACATCTTGTAGGCGGCTTCGGTGCACCAGAAGCAACCGCCGCCGAGAATGATGGACTCCGCTTTCGTGATCGAGGTCATGTCCCCGGACTCTCGGCGGAGTCCGGCGGGTTTTCAACCGGAGCCCCCACTTCGACCCCGTCCTCGACGTCGCCGTCCTCGGCATCGGCCGTCCTACGGACCGGATGCAGGATGCGGGCAATGGAATCGTGCGGCAGGGACCAGGCCCGGTGTTCGTCGGGATCATAGACGATGGTGAAGCGCGTCGTGGTGCCGAGCAGCAGCACCTCCTTGGCCGTGAAGTCCATCGACTCCGAACGCGCCGAGGGCCGGATCTCCAGCACGATGCGCTGGCCCTCGCCGTTGCGCACTTTGATCGCGCCACCCAAGGCGTAAAACTCCAGCCCCGCGACCGCGTAGAGGGAGAAGAACAGGTAACCCATCACCCGCTGCACCCGCGCTCCGTATTTGGGTGGACCAGCGGGATCGGGCAACTTGGCCCCAAGGCGCGGGAAGCGCCAGCGCGCCCACCACATGACCCGATAGCTGAGCGCCATGTAGGCGCTGAAGAGGGGGAACGGCAACAGGAGCAGCACCGGCACCAGCGGGTGCTGAAACACCATCACCAGAAAGTCGGCCGCATCGGTGAGCTGCAAAAAGTTCACCTCGAGGATCCAAAAGTAGAACCCGGCGTAACCGGCGCCGGCCAGCGTGAGGATCGCGTAGGTGAGCGAGATGCCCATCGCCGGATGCTCCTTGAAGATTGTCGGCCAATAGAAACTCGCCTGGAAGTGCGCCGGCATCGGCGGACGCGGGGGCATCGGTGCGGGCCAAAACACCCGCTCTTCGGCGGGCGCAGGCGGCGCAATCTCCTCGGGCGCGCTCATCGGGCGAGTTTGCGGTATTTGATGCGGTGCGGCCGCTCGGCATCCTGGCCTTTCCGGCGGCGGAAGTCCTCAAGGTAGGCGCTGTAGTTGCCGCGATACCACACCACCTCGGAGTCGCCTTCAAAGGCGAGGATGTGCGTGGCGGTGCGATCGAGAAACCAGCGATCGTGGGACACGACGACGGCGCAACCGGCGAAGGTTTCGAGACCCTCTTCGAGCGCGCGAATCGAGTTCACGTCGAGGTCGTTGGTCGGCTCGTCGAGCAGGATGAGATTAGCGCCGCGCTTGAGCAGGCGAGCGAGGTGCACGCGGTTGCGCTCACCGCCGGAAAGCACGCCGACCTTTTTCTGCTGGTCGGCGCCGGTAAAACCAAACTGGGCGCAATAGGCGCGGGCGTTCACATCGCGGTTGCCGAGTGAGAGCGTTTCCTCGCCGCCGCTGATCGCTTCGTAAATCGTCTGCCCATCGGGCAGCGAATCGCGCGACTGATCGACGTGCGCGATCTGCACCGTCGGGCCCACGCGCAGGGTGCCGGCGTCCGGCTTCTCGTCGCCGAGAATCATCCGAAACAACGTCGTCTTGCCCGCGCCGTTGGGCCCCACCACACCCACGATGCCGCCGGGCGGCAGGTTGAACTCGAGACCGTCGAAGAGCAGTTTCTCGCCGAAGGCTTTGCGCACGCCCTTGGCCTCGACCACGAGGTCGCCGAGGCGCGGGCCGGGCGGGACCACGATCTCGAATTCCCGCTCCTTCTCCGCCACGTCCTCCTTGAGCATGGCTTCGTAGGCGTTGATGCGGGCCTGCCCCTTGGCTTGGCGGGCACGGGCGGATTGGCGGATCCACTCCAGCTCGCGCTTCATCGCCTTCTGGCGGCGGTCCTCGGTGCGTTGCTCGATCTGCAGGCGGCGTTGTTTCTGCTCGAGCCAACCGGAGTAGTTGCCCTGCCAAGGGATGCCGTGACCGCGGTCGAGCTCAAGGATCCAGCCCGCGACGTTGTCGAGAAAGTAGCGATCGTGCGTCACGGCGATGACCGTGCCGGCGTAGCGCGCGAGGTGTTGCTCGAGCCAATGCACACTCTCGGCGTCGAGATGATTGGTCGGCTCGTCGAGCAGGAGCACATCGGGCTTCTGCAGGAGCAGCCGCGCCAGCGCAACGCGGCGGCGCTCACCGCCGGAAAGGGTGTCGACGATGGTTTCGCCGGCTGGGCAACGCAGGGCATCCATCGCCATCTCGACCTGCGGCGCGAGGTCCCAGGCGTCGAGGGCGTCGATCTTCTCCTGCAACTCCCCCTGTCGTTCCATGATGGCGTCGCGCGCGGCGTCGTCGGCCGCGTCGTTGATCTCGTCCCACGTCGCGTCGTAGGCCTCAACCAAATCGGTGAGCGCTTTGACGCCTTCCTCGACGCAGGCGCGCACCGTGCTGCCGGCGGTGAGTTGCGGTTCCTGTTCGAGCAGGCCGACGGTATAACCCTCGTCGAAATGCACGCGGCCCTCGATTTCCTGATCGCGTCCCGCGAGGATGCGCATGAGCGAGGATTTGCCGGCACCATTGAGGCCGAGCACGCCGATCTTCGCGCCGTAATAAAACGACAGCGAGATGTCGCGGAGGATCTCCTTGCGCTCGATCTTCTTCGAGACGCCGATCATGGAAAAAATCACTTTCGGTTCGTCGGCTTTGGCCATGGGGCAAGCGATTCAGGGATTTGTCGCGGACTCAAGCCGTTGCAGATAATCCAAGGCCTCTTCGCGCGAGGCGCCGCACATCTCAACCGACGGCCGCAAGCTCGCGCAGACCAGCGGCCGCTCAGGGCGGCCGAACAGCCGGCACCGCAAGTCGTCGTCGAGTTGCACGCACGGGATCCCCGCCGGCTTGCCGTGCGGCATGCCGGGAATGGGCGAGGAAATCGAAGGCGCGATGCAACACGCCGCGCAAGCGGCTCGGCAGTCCATGACCTGATCCTCAGATCAACCGCTTCCCCCTGTCGATTTCGCACTTCGCTAAGGGGACCTTCGAACGGCCTCCTACGTAGTTGTGCACTCATCCAAACAGGTCTTTGCCATCGACATGCGTAAGGCGTGCCAAACATTCTAGCCGGTCTTTCGCCCCGACTAGTCCGGCATGTTCGATCCCTTCCTCCTATCCCGTTTTTTGGTCATCGCGCACGCCGTGACCGCAGCCGGATTGGGAGCGTGGTATTTTGGCCTCATTCCGCGCGGTGCGCCGGAACGCCGCTTCCTGCCGCTCGGCCTGTATCAGGCCACGGTGGTGCTCACCGAAATCGTGCGCTGGACCGCGTTTTATTCACCGGCCGGCGAAATCGCGCTCACGTGGCTGCGGCCCATCGCGCTCACCGTCGCCGGCGTGCTCTTGTTCGTCGCCTTCCGGCAACACCGCCGTTTCCGGCCGATCGTTGAAACCTGGTCCGTGAAAGTGCGCGTCTGCCAGGTGGTGCACTTCGTTTTGTCCTTTGTGGTGCCCGTCTTGCAGGACAAACAAACCGGCTCGCTCGACCGGCTGGTCCCAACCGCCCTGGCGATCATCGCCCTGGTCTGGCTGGTGTTGGCCAGCCTCCGCGACCTGCGGCGCCAGGGACATTTCCTGCACTGGAGCATGGTGGTGGCCATAGTCGGTTGTCAGGGGCTGGGTTGGATCGCAATGGCGCAGGTGCGGGAGCAGGGACTGCGCAGCCGCGACGAGGACCTGCGCAGCCGGGTCGAAGCCTTTGCCCACTTGCTCGATCCGGCCCAAATCACCGAAGCGCTCGACCAGCGGCGACCCTCCACCCGCCTGCGGGCCAACCTGGAGGCCATGTGTTCCAGCTCCGCACCGGTGACCGGCGCGTTTCTCTTGCCGGGCCCGGACCCGGGTCGCGCGTTTCTCAGCCGCGCGGTGTCTCCGACCAAGACGCCGGTGCCCGCGATGGCTTCGGCCACGACCTACGCCCAGTTCGCCCAAGCCCGGCGCTCGGTGGTCGAAAGCTTCACCGATCTGGAGGACGGCGAGCGTTGGCACGTCGCGCTGGCGCCGGTGCTCGACCCCGAGGAAGATCTCGTCATCGCCTTCGTGGGTCTGCTCGCGCCTCTGCCGCTGCTCGACGCGAGTCTGGGCGACTCGATGATCGTGACCGATTCGATCGTGTTTCTCGTCGCACTGATCGTCTACGGCTGCATCGCCGGCTACCTCCAGGGCGTGGTGCGGGTGTGGCAACGCGACATCCTGCTCGAGATCAACGCCGAGCACTCGCAACAACTCCTGCAAACCACCGCACCACACGATGTGGCCGCTTGGCTCACCCGCAAAATGCAGCGACGGCTCAACCTGTTGCACGCCTCGTTCTGGGTTTTCAGCCAGCGCAACGGTGTGCTTGGGTTCCGCCGCGTCGCCTCGGAACCCGCCCACCACGGCAACAGCTCCAGCCACTGGCACGCCCTCTCCGAACTTCCCCCCGCCTGGCAGGGCGCGCTGTCCCGCAGCCAAAGCATCGAGGGAAACCTCAACGACCTCGGCGCCCCCTGGCCCGACATCGTGCCCGGCACCTACTCCGCCCCGTGGGCCTTCGCCGAAAACATCGAGGTCAACGGCCAACTCTACGGCTCCATCGTGACCGTGTTTCCCGACAGCAACCTTGTCGCCCGCGGCGAAATCCGCTCCGCCCTGCGCTCCATCACCAACGCCTTCGCCTCCTGCATCGTGCGCGAGCAGCGCAGTGAACGCCTCGCCGCCGCGGAGGAACGCCTGCGCACCATCATCGAAACCAGTCCCGATGGTTTCTGGGACGCCGACTACACCCGGGATCAATTCTACCGCTCCGACCGTTGGTGGCAGATGCTCGGTCACGAGCCGCCCGCCGACCCCGCCGACCGCCACGCCTTCGAACAACTCATCGAACCCGACGACCTCGAACAACTGCGCGCCGACGCCATCGAGCTCCTCTCCCCCGGTCGCAAGTTCCGCCGCCGCGAATTCCGCGCCCGCCACCGCGACGGCTCCTGGCGCTGGATCGAGTCCAACACCGTCGAGCTGCGCACCGTGCACGGACCCGCCGAGCGCGCGCTCGGCTTCGATCGCGACGTCACCCATCGCCATCAATACGAGGAACGCCTGCGCGAGGCCGCCGAATCCGCCGCCCGCGCCAACCAGGCCAAGAGCGAGTTCCTCGCCACCATGAACCACGAGCTGCGCACCCCGCTCAACTCCGTCATCGGCTTCGCCACCATCCTCGACCGCTCCTCGCTCAACCCCTCGCAACGCGACTGGGTCAGCTCCATGCGCACCTCCGCCGAGCAGCTCCTCGGCCTCATCAGCGACGTGCTCGACTTCTCCCGCATCGAAGCCGGCCGCCTCGAGCTCGAGCTCCTGCCCTTCGAATTGCGGCGCGCCACCGAGCAGGCCCTCGAACACTTCTCCCGCCTCGCCACCGAAAAGGAAATCGCCCTGCACCACGAGTTCGACGACGGCGGCCACCCCCCCTGGGTCATCGGCGACGCCCTGCGCCTCCGCCAAATCCTGACCAACCTTGTCGGCAACGCTCTCAAGTTCACCCAGACCGGCTTCGTGCGCCTCTCCACCCGCACCCTCGATCGCGACCGCTGGGAGTTCACCGTCGAGGACACCGGCCCCGGCATTCCGGCCGATCGGCTCGGCGCCCTCTTCAATCGCTTCAGCCAGCTCGACAGCACGAACACCCGTGTCCACGGCGGCACCGGCCTCGGCCTCGCCATCAGCCGCGAACTCGCCCGCGCCATGCACGGCGACATCGAGGTCCGCAGCACCGAGGGCGCCGGCAGCACGTTCATCGTCACGGTCAGTCTGCCGCCCGCCGACGGCGAACGCCGCCGCTACACCGACCACAAGGTCTCGCTCGACGTCACCCTGCCCGTCTTCCAACCCGACGCCCACGACCTCTCCGCGCTCACCAACGCCCTCGACCAGACCGACACCACGCTGCTCCCTTGCGAGACACTCGAGGACGTTCTCGCTTTCGCCCGCGACCGGAAGGACCCCGCCACGGTGATCTTCCCTCGGGCCTTTCGCGCCAGCGCCTGCGACGCCGCGCGCCAACTCGCCGCCGCTCTCACCAAGGATCACGCGCCTTTGGTCTGCCTCGGCATCCAGGCCGCGCCGCCGGAGTCCGGCCAGGTTTCGCCCTACGACAACCAACTCTCCGCACCGATCCGCCGCCGCGACCTCATCAACGTCGTCGATCTGCATCGCCGGGCGGGACGCCCGCTGACGCCCGCCTCCAAACCACCCTTCGCCGGCGCGCGTCCTGCCGGCGACGAAAAATCGGAGATCCGCGTGCTCGTGGCCGAAGACCACCCGGTCAATCGCGACGTGATCAAAACGATGCTCGACCAACTCGGCATCACCGCCGACTTCGCCGTCAATGGCCAGGTCGCGATCGAAATGTTGGCGGCCAAACCCTACGATATCGCCCTCGTCGACATCCAGATGCCCATCGTCGATGGTTTTGGCGTCGCCCGCTGGGTGCGCCGGGTATGGTCACCCGACTGGGCGCCGCCCAAGCTCGTCGCCGTCACCGCCAACGCCACCCACGGCGATCGCGAACGCTGTATCGAGTCCGGCATGGACGAATATGTCGCCAAGCCCGTCACCTTCTCCACCCTCACTGAACTTTTGCGTCAGGCTTCTTGCCTCGACGCCGCAGCCGCCCGACAAAGTCTGGCCTCCAACATGACTCCCCCGGAACCCACCTCCACCGACTCGACGCCAGGCGACCACCTGGTCGATTGGGACAGCTTCGAATCCATTCTCACCTTCACGAGCGCCGCCGAGAACCCCGAGGTGTTGCGCCGCATCATCCGCACCTACCAGGCCGATATGGCCGCCCTGCTCGCCCAGGTCGACGAGCTCTCGCCGGACGACCACGTCGCCACGCGTCGCCTGCTCCACAAACTCAAAGGCTCAACCGGATCGCTCGCCCTCATGGGCGTGGTCGACACCATCAAAAAACTCCACGATCCCTTGGAGGCGCCCGATCCTGAGTTTCGCGAAGCCACCCTCCGTCAGATCCGAGAGGAAAGTGAGCAGGCCCTCGCCGCGATCTACGCCCGCTACGACTGGCTCAACAAGAGCGACTGAGCACCGGCCTCAGCGCAGCTCGAACTTGACCTGCGCTTCGCCTGCAACCGGTTCAACTCCGGTCAAACGAGCGGCGGTCACGCCCGCCTCGATCAGGTGCGCTTGGACCGCCGCCGCCCGCGCCAAAGCCAACTCACGCAACTGCGCCGGCTCGATCTCCACCGCCTCGAGCAAACGCGCTTCGATGACTTCCGGCGGCAACAAGGTGAGCACCGGCGCCGCTTCCATCGCCGCGGCCGGCTCCTGAACCGCTTCAGCCGACTCCGCCGCCGTCGACGCGCGGGCGCCGCCAAACCACCGGCGCAGGAGTCCGATCAAAGTCTCATCATTCTCCGACCCCGCCGGTGATTGGGCCGGTGGCGCCGTCACGGTGAGCGAATCTCCCTGCGCCTCCGCCGCCGCGGCAACCGCCGCGAGCGTCGCCGCCGAATCCACCGGCGGTTCACCAAAAATATCCACATACTGCGCCACCAACGCCCGCTCGCGCGCGCCCGCGGCCCAGCCCGTCTCGGCCGCCCACTGGCCGGCTCCCGCCCGCTCGCGTAGACGATTTTCCAATACGATCGGGCGCCACGCCGCCGCGTCCGCGGCCGCAGCATACTGCCCCTGTAAACTGAGTTGCAGCGCCGGCCGCGCCGCCAGCGCCTCCGCCAGCTTGTCCAACTTCTCCACCGCGCTGGCCGAAAGCTCGGCACTCGCCGGGGCAAAACCAAGTTGGTCGAGGTCTTGGGCGCCGTCGCCGCCGCCCACCAGCGCGCCCAACATCGCAAACGGCGCGGTCGCGGCCTTGGTCAACAGGTTGGTGATCACCCGCCACACCACGCGACCCACCTTGAACTCCGGGTCGTCCAGGCTGCCCCGCACCGGCAGATCGATCACAATCTGACCGTTCACGTCGCGCAGCAGTTTGAGCGCGAGCCCCACCGGAAGCTTGGTTGCATCCGGACTCTGCACTTTCCGCCCGAGCTCAAAATCGTCGAGCGTCACCACCGTCTCGCTGTCGATCCGGCGGTCCTTCAACTTGAAATCGACGTCGACCGACACCCGGCCCCGCTGCAGCGCGAAACCGGCGTAGTGGCCGATGTATCCGCCGAGTGGCGACAGGTCCACCCGGTCAAACTTCACCTGCAGGTCCGTGAAGGCCGGTCGGCCCAGGGGATTGAAGTCACCGGTGATCGCCACCGCCGCCGAGCCATTGGCCTTGCCGCGCAACTCCGCTTTGCCCTTGGCGAGCTCCACCGAGGACAGCCCGGTCATCTCGCCCGAGAGATCGGTCAGCACCGCGCCGGCCGGCAGCACCAGCGAACCATCACGAAAGTCCACCCGCGCCTCGACCAGCTCGACCCGGTTGACCCGGATCACCGGCGCCGCCGGCGCCGTCGCCGTCACGGGGGCCGGCATCGCGACCTCCAGTTCGGCCTCCGTCGGTGCCCGCCCCGCCCAGTTGAGCGAACCGTCCGCGCCGATCGCCACCGCGAGATCCGGTCGCACCCAACGCACCTCCGCCACATCCAAAGCCAGCGGTGAACTCGCCACCGCACTCACGCCGGCGATGCGCAGGTTTTCCCACGCCGCCAGCGCATCGCCCGTCGCGTTGAGGAGCCGCAAACCCGCCACCCCGAGATCGCCCCGAAACACCAGATCGCCGTTCGCATGCCCCAGTGAACCCGCTACGGAAAGGCTGCCATCCGTCACCACCAGATCCGCGGCGTCCTGCAGGTAGGCGGAGGCCACGCGCGTCGCGAGCCCCTCAACTTTGACTTCCAATGCCGGCTGGAACGGCACCAAGCCGGCCTCGCCGCCAAACTGCACGCCACCGCCACCGTCGGCCAACACGATCGAGCCGCCCACGCGCACCACCCGGGCCAGATCACTGAGGTCCAAGTCATCGACGCTCACGCCGATGCGCTCCACCGCCACGACCGCGGGAGCCGCCAGCGTCTCGTCCCGCCAGGTCGCGGCCAGGTTGCCGACGCTCACTTTGCCCAGCTTCACCCGCAGCCCGGGCGTTGCGTCCGCCGCCGGTTCCGCCGATCCCGCTGGCGAACTCAAAAGCCTCACCAAATCAATGCCGGCGCCGTCGCGCACCAGATTCACCTGCCCCCCGTCCCAGTTCAACTCGCCGATCTCGAGTTGCTGCGTCGCCCAATCCAGGCTCAAGCCGCTCACCCCAATCTGCGTCGCCGCCAGCGCCGAATCAGCCGCGCCCGGCTGCGCCACCGCCACCTCGCTCAAGGTCAGGGCGCCCTCACTCAGGGTCAGCTCCAGACCGGATTCCCGCATCGCCACCGCATAAGCCGTGCTCAGGTCCAGCGTGCCGGAGCGGATCTCCGCCGTCGTGAACTCGCCGGTGTAGGGCGCGTATTTCGCCAGCTGCACCCCGCTCAACTCGAGGGTGCCCTCCGACCGCAACGGCGTCGCCGAAAGTTGACCCTTCCAACTCAGCCGCTCGCCGGCCTCGGTCGTCGCCACAAAATCATACGGCGCATTGGGATCGCCCACGGTGTGGAATCCCTCCAGCTGAAAACTCACCGGCCCCAAGGTGGTGGCAAAGGGGCGGGCGCGGCTCGCATCCGAAAAGTCGATACGGGCGTCGGCCACCACCAGTGAGCCGATTTCGATCACCATCGGCCCTTCATCCGACTCGGTCGCGGCCGTTTCATCACCGGCGAGCAGGTCGCCAAAATTCAGGTCGCCGTTCGCGTCGACCGCCACCCGCCCATCAAATCCATCGAGCTCGATCGCATCAAAACCGAGCCGCCCGCGCAGCAGCGACCACAGCCGGAGGTTCACGCGCAGCCGATCCCAGCGCAGCCAGGTATCGCCACTCGTCTCCGCCACCACCAAGCCGTCGACCGTCACCACCAGCCCGATCGGGTTGAACGCGACCTTCTCAACCGTCACCGCGCGGGTGAGCGCCTCGCTGCCACGTTGTTCGATCTGCCCGCGCAGCACGGCCGGAACGACCCACCACGACAATGCGACCAGCACGACCAGCGCCACAGCGGCGCCGATCAACCAACGGCGGTTGCGCACGCGTCGCGAGCGACGGGCAGCGGCGGCGGCGCGGATGTCTTTGATCGTCGGAGTCGTCACGCCGCCACGCTAGGCGAACCGACGTCGCGCTCGCAAGCGACACGTTGCCACAGATTTGCCTTTCACGTCCCGCTTACGCGCGGTGCTCACAAGGTATCGAGCGTGGCCAGCACCTGCTCGCCGTGGCGCGCCGCCTCGACTTTCTCAATCACCGCCAGCACCAAACCCTGCGCGTCGATCACCCACGCCGAGCGTTGCGGGCCGTCAAACACGTGCCCACACATTTTCTTCTCCACGATGGCATCCGCCGCCTCGCCAAATTTGTCCTTGGGGTCGCTCACCAAGGTGTAGTCGATCCCGAGTTTTTCGGCGTAACGCGACAGGGCCCCCACGCGATCCCGAGAGAGGGCCATGAGGTGGTAACCTCGCTCGCGAATCTTCGCCGCATCGGCCACCAGCGCATGGTTCTGCTTGTCGCAGGACCCCGTGTTGGTGCGCATGAAAATCGACACCACCGTCGGCCCGGTCACGAGCGAGGCAAAAGGCACCGGCGGCGGCTTCACGCCGATTCCACTCGCCACCTGCACCTCAAACGAAAGGTCCAACCGATCACCGACACCCTTCATGCGTCCTCCTTGGGATTTGGAACGTTGGGATTTCAGCGCCGCCAGCGCGGCCTAGATGTGCTTCGAATCGTCCTCGTCCTTGACCGTGTAGCCGGTCTCCTGGCGTTGGTGATTCACCGCGTTCTTCTTCAAGTAGGCCTGGTAAACATCCTCCGCCGTCATGCCGAGGGTCTGCGCCAGCGAGACGAGAAAGTGGAACAGGTCGACGACCTCCACCTTGGCGTTCTGCTCGTCAAACTTCTGGTATTTCGCCCACCACTTCCACGGCACGCTGTCGATCAGCTCGGCCGTTTCCTGCTGCATGGCCCGCGTGTAGTTGAGGATCCACTTGGCCTTTTCCTCGTCGCTCGCCGGCGGCAATTCCACGCCGATGCGCGCGTTCAGGGCTTCCTGCATGCGGAAAATCTCTTCGAGCTTGTCCATGAAACCGGAGGCTGCGCGGCCGTTTTCCGAGCGCAAGTGCCTTTCCCGCCGCCGCATTAAAGAATTGCCCTCAGGCCCCGCCCTGCTGACTTTGCGCCACTTATCGCTCGCGTCGAGTGCCACTCCGGCCTCCGCCAGAGCGTTTGTCCCGCGGCCCTCCCGACGGAGTGAGCGCGGTTTAACCTAAACATAAACAACAACATGTCAGACAACAACCCGTCCGGCTCCGAGAGCGCCGCCAACCCGGCCGCCGCTCCCGCCGAGACGCCCAGCGAGCAGACCCAAGCCCCCGCCGCCGAGACCGCCTTTGCGTTCGGCTCCGGCCGCGGCTCCGGTCTCGCCCGCGGCAAACGCAAGCCCGCCAAATCGGCGCCGGCCGCTGACTCCGAAGCCCCCGCTGGCGACTACCAGCCCACCGCGGTCCAAATCGTGACCACCGCCTCGGAGTATAAAAACCCGTTCGCTCCCGAGCCCGAGCCGACCCCCGAGGTCGCCGCCCCGGCTCCGGTCGCGACGCCGGCCCCCGCCGCCCCCGCGGCGGTCCAGGCCAAACCGGAAACGGCCAAACCGGAACCCGTCTCAACCGAGACCGAGGCTCCTGCGGAGCAACCCTCCGCCCCCGCCAAACAGGAAAGCACCCCCGCCCCTCAAGCCGAGGCCCCCGCCCCGGTCGAGGAAAAGGCCGAGCTCGAAATCCTGCCGCCCAAGCAGATCCGCCAACCGACTTCGAGTTGGGAAGCCCCGTGCTTTCCGGAGGGTTCCGCTTCCGCCGACGGTCGCCCGGCCTTCAAGCCCAGCAACCGTCGCGAGCGCGGCGAGCGCAACGACCGCGGTGAACGCGGCGAGCGTGGTTCACGCGGCGATCGCAACGATCGCTCCGGCAACCGCGAGCGTGGCGAGCGTCGCCCTCGCGCCCCCAAGCCCGTTGAAGTCGATGTGCCCAAGCCCACGATTGAGTCGTCCGCCAAGTCCGGCGGCCTCTTCGGCTGGATCAAGAACCTCTTCGGCGGTGGCGAATCCGAGACCAAGGAGCAGCCCAAGAAGTCCCGCTCCAACAACCGCGACGGCAACCGTGGCGGTCGTGGCCGCGGACGTGGTCGGGGTCGCGGCCGGGGCAACCGCCCCGAAGGCGCCCAGGGTGAAGCCGGTGGCAACCCCCGCTCCCGCGGCGGTGATGGCCAGAGCCAAGGCTCCGATGGCGAAGGCGGCAACCGTCGTCGCCGTCGTCGTGGCGGCCGCGGTGGCAATGGCCGCGGACGTCGTCGCAACGGCGACTCCGGCAGCCGCCCCGCTTCCGAGTAAACCACGTTTACCGTTCCAACCTTCAGCGCCCGTCCTTCCCGACGGGCGCTTTTTTTTGCGCCCCATTTTCCCACTCTTCCCTTTCCAGCGCCCGTCTCCTCCCCTTTCACTCTCTCTTTCACTTTTCCCTCTCCTTCCATGTCCGACCTCATCGTCCAAGGCGGCCAGCCGCTCAGCGGCACCATCACCCCTTCCGGCAACAAGAATTCCGTTCTGCCCATCTTCTGCGCCACCCTGCTCACCGACGAGCCGGTGACCCTGCGCAACGTGCCGGACATCACCGACCTCAACAAGCTGGTCAATTTCTTCACCACCCATGGCTCCAAGATCGCTTGGGACCGCGCCACCGGGGTGATGCAGATCGACCACGCCGGTTTCGCCCCGCAGCTCACCGACGACGAGTTGCCGCAGGACATGCGCTCCACCGTCCTGCTCTACCCCGCCCTGCTGCACCGCCTCGGCCGCATCACGGTGCGCTCCAACACCAAGGGCTGCTCGCTCGGCGTGCGCGAAATCGATCCGCACCTCGACATCCTCGCCGCCCTCGGTGCGGACATCTCCGGCACCGAACCGCTCACCATCGCCCTGCCCGGCAAACGCTTCGCGGCCGCCCGCACCTGGCTCGACTACATGTCGGTCACCGTCACGGAAAACTTCGCCATGGCCGCCGCGCTCGCCGAGGGCCGTTCCGAACTGATCAATGCCGCCAGTGAACCCCACGTGCAGGACCTCGTCGGCGCCCTCATCGCCATGGGCGCACAGATCGAGGGCCTTGGCACCAGCCGCCTCACCATCACCGGCGTGGAAAAACTGCACGGCGCCGACATCACGATCGGCACCGACTACCACGAGGTCGTCACCTTTCTCGCCCTCGGCGCCATCACCGGCGGCGAGATCCGGGTCGAAAACTCCGTGCCGCAACACTTCGACCTCATCACCCGCGCCTTCGCCCGCCTCGGCGTGACCGTGCGTCACGAGGGCAAGACCGCCATCGTCGACCGCGACCAATCGCTGCGCATCCAGCAGCCGCACACCAGCAACCTGCTGCCCAAGATCGAAGCCGCTCCGTGGCCCTACTTTTCCGTGGACCTACTGCCGCTCATGATCGCGCTCAGCACGCACGCCAGCGGCACGATCCACTTCTGGAACAAGGTCTACGAAAACGGCTTCTCCTGGATCCCCGAGCTGGCGAAGTTCGGCGCCCACGCCGTCGTCAGTGACCCGCACCGCCTTATCGTCTTCGGCGGCCGCCCGCTGCGTCCCGCCGTGGTCGACTCACCCTACGTCATCCGTGCCGCCGTCGCGCTCACCATGGTCGCCGCCTCGATTCCCGGCCAGAGCATCGTCCGCCACGCCGAGATCATCAAACGCGCCCACCCCCGCTTCGTTGAAAATCTCAACTCCCTCGGCGCCCAACTCGAGTGGCGCGGCTGAATCGAGCTGACTGCCCTTGGCCAAACACCGATAGCTTGCCCATGCCCGACCAGCCCAAAGGCACCGACTACCTCGCCTCGACCCTCAACGCGCCCGAAACCGCCGCCGAGGCCGCACTGCGCCCGCTCTCCTTCGCCGACTTTACCGGTCAGCCGAAGACCGTCGAACGCCTGCAGGTCATGGTCGGCGCCGCCCGCCGCCGCGGCGACGCCCTCAACCACATTCTGCTCAGCGGCCCGCCCGGTCTGGGCAAGACCACGTTGTCCTTTATTCTTGGATACGAGCTCGGCAAGAACGTGCGCGTGACCTCCGGGCCCGTGGTGGAGAAAGCTTCGGACCTCGCCGGCCTGCTCACCAGCTTGGAGGAAGGCGACTTGCTCTTCATCGACGAGATTCACCGCATCCCCAAGACGGTCGAGGAATACCTCTACACCGCGATGGAGGACTTCCGCCTCGACATCATGATCGACCAGGGGCCCAACGCCCGCAGCGTCCGTCTCTCCATCCCGCGCTTCACCCTCGTCGGCGCCACCACCCGCGCCGGCCTGCTCACCGCGCCGTTGCGCTCGCGCTTCACGTTGCAGACGCGCCTCGACTACTACGGCACCGACACCCTCATGGGGATCGTGCGTCGCTCCTGCGGCCTGCTCGGCGTGGAGATTGACGAAGCCGGGTCCCGCGAGATCGCCACCCGCTCCCGTGGCACGCCGCGCATCGCCAACAATCTCATCAATTTTGTCCGCGACTTCGCCCAGGAACGCGCCGACGGAAAAATCACCAAACCCGTGGCCGAGAAGGCCCTCGAGTTGCTGGAGATCGACGCCCGTGGCCTCGATGAGATGGACAAACGCGTTATGCGGGTGATGGCCGAGAACTACAAAGGCGGCCCCGTCGGCCTTGGCACGGTCGCCATCGCCGTCGGCGAGGAAGCTGATACCCTGGAAGAAGTGCACGAACCCTTCCTTATCCAGGAAGGCTACCTGCAGCGCACCCCGCAGGGCCGCGTGCTCACGGCCAAAGCCTACCAGGCCATCGGCCTCACCGGCTTCGCCGACCAGGGCGACTTGCTCTGATGTCGTCGTATCCGTCCCAGTAAGACGCTAACAGAAGAACGATTTACGCGAACCATTGGCCAAGATGGTGGTTTAACCCTACCATAAAGCCTATGTCCGCGATTACTGTAGATCCGAAACGACCGCGCATCGCGATGGTATCCACCCACGGATACGTCGCCGCCAATCCACCCCTGGGTGCCGCCGATACCGGCGGCCAGGTGGTTTACGTGTTGGAGCTGGCCAAGAAACTCGGCCAACTCGGCTATGACGTCGATGTCTGGACCCGCCGTTTCGAGGGCCAGCCTCAGATCGATGTGGTGAGCGGTCGCGTGCGCGTCATCCGCATGCCCTGCGGCGGCGACGACTTTATTCCGAAGGAATACCTGCACGAGCACCTCATGGAGTGGGCCGAGAACGCCCGGCGCTTTATCAAGCGCCACCAGCTGCGTTACGAATTCATCAACAGCCACTATTGGGACGGCGGCATCGCCGGCCAGCGCCTGGCCGATGCCATGCAGGTGCCGCACGTGCATACGCCGCACTCCTTGGGTATCTGGAAAAAGAACCGCATGGAGAAGGACTACCCGGACAAGGCCGACACCTTCGAAAAGGAGTTCAACTTTTCCGTGCGCATCCGCGAAGAGACCATTCTCTACAACAACTGCGATGTGGTGCTGGCCACGACCCCGCCCCAGCTCGACATGATCATCAGCGACTATGGCGTCCTGCGCAGCCGCGCCGCGATGATCCCGCCGGGTTACGACGACAATCGCTTTTTCCCGGTTTCCGAAGCCACGCGCATGAGCATCCGCAAACGTTTCGGATTCAAGAAACCCACGGTCGTGGCCCTCGGTCGCCTCGCCACCAACAAGGGTTACGACCTGCTGGTCGAAGCCTTCGCCATCACCGCCAAACGCATCCCCGATGTCGAGCTGCGCCTCGCCGTCGGCGGCAAGAAGATGGACAAACAGGAGCGCAAGATCCTCGCCGACATCAAAGACCGGGTGAAGGACCTTGGCCTCCAGAAGCGGGTTAAATTTGGCGGCTTCATCTCCGACGAGGACCTGCCCGACTATTATCGCGCCGCCGACCTTTTCGTGCTGTCGAGTCGCTACGAACCCTTCGGCATGACCGCCATCGAGGCCATGGCCTGCGGCACCCCCACGGTGGTGACCGTTCATGGCGGTCTCTTCCGTGCGCTCAGCTACGGCCGCCATGCGCTCGTAGCCGACACCTTCGACGCCGAGGACCTTGGCATCACCATGATGAAGGCGCTGCGCTACCCGCAGCTGCGCAACCGCATGAAGCGCATGGGCGCCCACAAGGCCCGCAGCCTCTTCACCTGGACCGGCATCGCCCAGCAACTCATCGGTCTCGTCGAAGGCCGTCCCAGTCCGCACCGCCTCGAGGACGACGACTGGAACGAGCCTTGGCACGACGGCGATTGAGTCGCGACTTTTCGGATACACACGGCCCGGCCGGCGCACAAAGGCTCGACCTTCCAGCGCGCAGTCTCTAGCCCTGCCGGGCCTTCGCCCTCTTTTCTCCACCGCCGCAAAATTCCGGCTCTGGTCCCATGGCCGCTTCCACTTCCGCTCCCATTCGCCTCTTCAGCACCGATCTCGACGGCACATTGCTTGGCAACCCCGAGTCGACCCAGCGTTTCGTTTCCGCGTGGGAAACCCTCACGCCCGATGAACGTCCGCTGCTCGTCTACAACAGCGGCCGCCTCGTCGAGGACATGCAGCAGCTCGTGGCCGACGGCGAACTGCCGCGGCCCGATCTCTACATCGGCGGCGTTGGCACCGAGATTTTCGATGCCCGCGAGGACCGTCTGCTGGACGACTGGCTCGCCGAGCTGGACCAAGGCTGGGACCGCGACCGGGTGCATGAGATTTTGAACGAACAGCCGGATCTCTCGATCCAGCCGGACCGCTACCAGAACGCCCACAAGTCGAGCTGGTATCTGCGCAACGCCAAGACCGAGCGCCTGCAGGAACTCGAACGCCTCGTGGCCGAGAACGGCATTCAGGCGAAACTCGTCTACTCCAGCGCCCGGGACCTCGACCTGCTGCCATCCGCCGCGACCAAAGGCGGCGCGCTGCGCTGGCTCTGCAAACATCTCGGCATCCCCCTCTCCTCGGTCGTCGTCGCCGGCGACACCGGCAACGACAGCAGCATGTTCAACGTGCCCGGCGTGCACGCCATCGCGGTGCTCAACGCCCAACCGGAACTGCTTGAGGCCACCATCGGCCACCCGCACCTCTTCCACGCCCACCAGATCATGGCCGACGGCGTGGTCGAAGGTCTGTGCCATTTCGGCGTCGCCTGCCTGCCCCCTGGCGCCAACGAGACCGCCATCCCCAAGGGGAAGATGAGCACCGACTTCAAGATGCTCTTCACCGGCACGAAACTCGGCGGCCTCAACGAGGAGGAGAAGGCCTTCGTCCACACCGCCTACGGCAAGGCCGTCGAGGCGCTGAAACGCAACATCACCCCGCTCGGCTTCTCCGCCTGCTCCCTCGCCGACAACTCCGTCACCGGCACCGACGTGAACTACCGCTCCGTCTGGGGCCGCGACGGCGCCATCACCGTCATCAACTCACTCGACTTGGACGACGAGGAGGTGCGCGCCTGCTCCCGCCGCACCCTCGAAACCCTCATCGGCGCCATCTCCCCCACCGGCCAGATCCCCGCCAACGTCCGCATCGACGACGGCACGCCCGACTACTCCGGCGTGGGCAACATCTGCGCCATCGACTCCGGCCTCTGGCTCATCATCGCCGCCTACAACTACGTCGACCGCACCGGGGATATTGATTTTCTGAATACACACGCCGCCGCCCTGCAACGGGCGATGGACTGGCTGGCCGCCCACGACAGCAACAACGACGGCCTGCTCGAAATCCCCGAGGCCGGCGACTGGACCGATCTCTTCGGCCGCAGCTACAACGTGCTCTACGACGAAGTTCTCTGGTTCCGCACCAACATCTGCTACGGTCGGCTGCTGGAGTTTCGCGGCGACCACGCCCGCGCCGCCGACTACCTGCGCTGGTCGCAACACATCCGCGCCAAGCTGCTCTCGATGTTCTGGCCCACCACCAAGGAGCAGACCAACGGCGGCCCGCACCGCGACTTCGCCGACCGCCAGTTCAACCTCGGCGACACCCACTACCTGCTCGCGGAAATCACCCCCTTCGCCTTCAACTGGCGCTGCGATGTGTTCGGCAACGTATTGGCCTTCCTCATGAACCTGCTCGACATCGACCGCGCCCGCGAAGCCTTTCGCTTCATGTGGGGGGTCGGCGTCAACGAACCCTTCCCCGTCGCCAACCTCTATCCGGTCGTGCAGGCCGGCGACCCCGATTGGCGCGCCTACTACACCGTCAACCTGCTCAACCTGCCCCACCACTACCACAACGGTGGCATCTGGCCCTTCGTCGGTGGCATGTGGGTGCGCTTCATTCATCGCCTCGGCTTGCATGAGGTGGCCTGCCGCGAACTCCACCGCCTCGCCGAGGTCAACCGCCTTGGGCGCGACCACGAATGGGAGTTCAATGAATGGGTTCACGGCCAGACCGGCCGCCCGATGGGCAAAGCCTATCAGGCTTGGTCCGCCGCCTGCTTCATTCGGGCCTGTCAGGAAGTCGAGGCCGACCCCAAGAACGGCAGCGACTGAACCCTCCAACCCCAACTCGACTCATGCGTCCCACCATTCTCTGCTTTGGCGAAATTCTCTGGGACTTCCTGCCGGAGGGACTCTTCCCCGGCGGCGCTCCCTTCAACGTCGGCTACCATCTCCATAAACTGGATACCGACGTCCGCCTCATTTCCGGCATCGGCCGCGACCGGCTGGGCGACGAACTGCTGCGGCGGCTCAAATACTGGGGCCTCAACACCGACACCCTCGCCACCCATCAGGGCCTGCCCACCGGCACGGTCATCGCCTCGCTCGGCGACTCCGGTGACGCCAGATACGAAATCACCCAGAGCGTGGCCTGGGACCAGATTCTCGTGGCCGAGGACGCCACCCGCGCCGCCATGAACGCGCAGGCCATCGTTTTCGGTTCCCTCGCCCAGCGCGCGCAGTTCAACCGCGCCGCACTGGACCGCCTGCTGGCCGTCCTGCCGCCCACGGCCTGGCGCATCTTCGACGTCAATCTCCGCCCCCCGCACGACGATCTGCAACTCGTCCGCGAGTTGGCCAAATCCGCCACCCTCATCAAACTCAACGCCGAGGAGGCCGCGCGCATCGTGCTGGGAGCCGACGCCGAGGAACCCGGTTCCGAGGAGGCCATGGCCCGCACTCTCGCCCAAGACCGCGGCGCCCGCATGGTGTGCATCACCGCCGCCGAACGCGGCGCGGGTCTGCTCATCGACGGCGACTGGCATTGGGAATCCGGTAAAAAAGTTGAGGTGGCCGACACCATCGGGGCCGGCGATGCGTTCCTGGCCCGACTCGTTTCCCACCTGCTGAAGGAAGATTGCTCCCCGGCGGAGGCGCTCGTGAGCGCCTGCCGCCACGGCGAATGGGTCGCGACACAACGCGGCGCCACCCCCGCCTACTGAACGCGTCCCCGCGAGTCTTATCCCGCCTGCCCGCAAACCGGGCACGCGATCCGCTGTCATCACCCTTATGACCTTCGACGAACTCTGGAACGAAATCAGTTCAATCCTGCCCAAGCTGCTCGCCGCGCTGCCCGTCGCCGCCGCCGTGATCCTTGGCGGCATCATCGTCAACCTGCTCATCGGCCGCGGCCTGACCATCCTCGCCCGCCGCACCCACCTGACGAACACCGACACCGCGCCCGCCCGCAACGTGCTGCGCTGGCTGGTGCGGGTCATCACCTTCGTGCTCGTCCTGGGCGTCTTTGGCTTCGAACTCGGCGGTCTGTGGGCAATGATCTCCACCGTGCTCGCCATGGTCGCGATCGGCTTCGTCGCCGTCTGGTCGCTCCTCAGTCACACCTCCGCCACCGTGATTCTGGTGATCCTGCGCCCCTTCCATGTCGGCGACGACATCGCGCTGCCGTCGGAGAACGTTTCCGGCCGTGTCATCGACATCAATTTCTTCTTCACAACGGTGCTCGATCACCAGGGGTCGCAATGGCGCATTCCCAACAACCTGTTCTTCCAGAAGGTCATTCACCGCATCCGCCAGGACCGCCACACCACGCTCGCGCAACAGCTCAACAACCCCCAGCCCGCCGACCTGCCGCCTCCACCCAAACCCGATGACGATGCGGATGAAGAACCGAAGCCCAAGCCCGCCAGCGAGGACGACGCCGCCCGCGCCATCCCGGATCCCGCCACCTTGACGCCGAAGCGCTGAATCCACTTCATTTCCGCCATGTCCCAACAAGGCTCCGCCGGAAACGTCATCGCCGCCCTCGCCAGTTTCTTCATCCCCGGCCTGGGTCAACTCATCCAAGGTCGGGCCCTCAAGGCCGGCATCATGTTCGTCGCCGCCTTTGCGCTTTGGTTCATCTTCATGGGCTGGATCATTCACCTCTGGTCGATCATCGATGCCGCCATGTTCAAGGCGCCACCCGCCGGTAATTGAAGTTGCCCGCGCCGTCCGGCGCCCCTGAGCTTGGCGCCCGTCCATGAACGTCCGCCACGCCCTCATCACCGCGGCCAACCCGCGCCAGCGCACCCTCCCCCTCCAGTCGCTCATCGATCGCGACGGCACGCCGCGCACCGCGCTCGAAATCATCCTGCGCGAAGCCGACGGCGCCGGCATCGAGGACTTCGTGGTCGTGGTCTGCCCCGGCGACGAGCAAGCCTACGCCGCCGCCTGCGGCGAGTTTAAGTCGCGGGTGCAGTTCGCCGTGCAACCCGAACCCCGCGGCTACGGTGACGCCATCCTCCAAGGTCGCGCCGCCATCGGTGATCAACCTTTCCTTCACCTCGTCGGCGACCACCTTCACCTGAGCGACACCGACCTGTCTTGCGCCCGTCAATTGCTCGACATCGCCGCCGCCGAGCAGGCTCCCGTCTCCGCCGTGCAACCCACCCGCGAAAGCCAGCTCACCTCCTTCGGCGCCGTCGGCGGCAAACTCCTCGGCGGTGACCGTCCGCTTTACGAAATCGAGGCCGTGCTCGAAAAGCCCACCCCGACCGTCGCCGAGCAGGAACTGCTCGTGCCCGGCATGCGCGCCGGCTTCTACCTCTGCTTCTTCGGCCTGCATGTGCTCGACGCCGAGGTCTTCGCTATCCTTGACGAACAACGTGCCGCTCTGCCCGACGCCCCGCTTGGTCTCTCGCCGGCTCTGGCTGCCCTCGCCACCCGCCGTCGTTACCTTGCGCTCAACATCAGCGGCCGCCGCTACGACATCGGCGCCGACTACGGCCTGCTCACCGCCCAGCTCGCCCTCTCGCTCGGCGGCCGCGACCGCGACCTCGTGCTCACCCAGATCATCGAGCTCCTTGCCCAAACCGGCCGCTAAGCCGCTCGTCCGATGACCGCCCCCCTCACCGCCATCATCGGCAGCGAAGACGCCGCCACACGCGACACCGCGCTCGACGCCTGGTGCGACGGTAAATCCGTCGCCGACCTGCTCGCCGCCGGCGAGGAGCTCGAGGCCTACCGCCGGCGCGACGCCAACCTCTACCACCGCGTGCGCGCGCTGTTTTTCCTCAGCGCCATCCACCGCTACCACCTGCCCGCCCGCGCCGACCTGCCCCGCTCCGGCCGCGTGCCGTATTCAGCTTTCAAGCACCTACTTGAGCGCCGCTTCGAGGAGGCCCTTACCCGCCTGCGCCGCGCCCAGACCGAGGACGGGCCGTCCGAATCGCTCAGCTCCGCCCTGGCCGCCGGTTACCACGCGCTGGCCTTCGAAACCCTCGCCGGGCAAGTGCGCCGCACCGTGCGCTCCACCCGCGGCAATGCCTGGATGTTCCGCCTCGGTCATCCCCTCGACCAGCCGCTCAAGGTCCGCCGCGAAATGCTCGCGCGCGCCTCGCCCCGCGCGCCCTATTCGCTGCTGCTCGAACGCACCGCCGTCCGCATGGACCTCACCCACTGCGCCTGGAGCGACATCTTTTTCCTCGGTATGGACTACCCCGAGGGCGCTCGCGTCCTCAACGTCTCCATCGACCTCGGCGTTCACGGCCGCGACGAAACCACCCGCCCACCGGTCGAAGCCTTCTTCCGCGTCATCGACGAGCCGGTCATCCGCCTCGCCTCGGTCGACCTTGAGGCGAGCGTCTGCATCTCCGACCTCGACGAGGTCTTCGACTTCGGTCGTGACTATCTCGGATTGCTGAAGGCCGCCGTCATCGCCGCGGGCATCGTGCCGCCCGGCATCGAACGTTCCGGCGCGTCGCTGGGCCACCTGCTCGGGCGCGTTTTTGGCAAGGGCCGCGGTTTCGAACTGGTGTCCAACGTCAACGGCATCCCGAAGGGCTCGCGCCTCGCCGTCTCGACCAATCTGCTCGGCGCGCTCATCGCCGCCTGCATGCGCGCCACCGGCCAGATCGCCACCCTCGACGGCCCCATGACCGAGGACGAACGCCGCATCGTCGCCGCCCGCGCCATCCTCGGCGAATGGATCGGCGGCTCCGGCGGCGGCTGGCAGGACTCCGGCGGACTCTGGCCCGGCATCAAACTCATCGAGGGCGCCCCCGCTTCGTCATCGGATGCTGAATACGGCATTTCCCGCGGCACCCTGCTGCCCCGCCACACCATCCTCGGCGCCGACCGGATTCCGCCGTCCGCACGCCAAGCCCTGCAGGACTCGCTCGTGCTCGTGCACGGCGGCATGGCGCAAAACGTCGGCCCCATCCTGGAGATGGTGACCGAAAAATACCTGCTGCGCGGCGCCGCCGAGTGGACCGCCCGCCAGACCACCAACGCCACCCTCGACCGCATCCTTGAGCTGCTCGCCGCCGGCGACATTCGCGCGCTCGGCGCCGAGCTCGAGGCCAACTTCACCGGCCCGCTGCAAACCATCATCCCGTGGGTCAGCAACCGTTACACCGAGCGCCTCATCGCCGAGACCCGCGCCGCGTTCGGCGAGGATTTCTGGGGTTTTTGGATGCTCGGCGGCATGTCCGGCGGCGGCATGGGTTTCATCTTCGCCCCCCACCGCAAGGCCGAGGGCCAGGCCAAGCTCCTCGAGATCATGCTGGCCGCCAAACGCGACCTTGAGGCCTCGCTGCCCTTCGCGATGGA
The DNA here is from genome assembly GCF_051209155.1 of Actomonas spartinae. NCBI lineage: Bacteria > Pseudomonadati > Verrucomicrobiota > Opitutia > Opitutales > Opitutaceae > Actomonas > Actomonas spartinae. The sequence goes on along the minus strand of NZ_JBPJGB010000002.1, from coordinate 459,241 downwards.
CCCGGTGGTCTACGATTTCACCATCAACGAGAACGGCTCCACCGGCACCTTGCTCACCGACGACGAAGCCCTCCTGCCCGCCGCTTACTACCGTCAGGTCACGCCCGGCATCCTGCGCCGCGACGCGCGGGAGCTGACCCACCGCGAGCAGGTCGATATCAATCAATTCACCCGCGCCGCCCGCGACCGGCCCGACTTCGCCGCCGCGCTGCCGAGCCTGCTCGACCGCCTGCTGCCCGAGGTCGACGATGCCGACGACAAGACCTCCAACCTCCCGGCCCTGCTCGCCGCCAACGGCTTCGATCGCGCCCAGCACGAGCAAATCCGCGCCGACCTGCGCGACGGCCGCATCGGCCTCGCGCTCAACCGCCTGCCCTCGACCACGCAAATCGGCGACGTTGCTCCCGAAGACGTGTGGAACCTCGCCGCCAGTGGCGCCGACTTTCGTGCCGCCGGCGAAGCCGCGCTCGCTCGCGGTGAACTCGCGGTCGTGACCTACGCCGCCGGCGTGGGCAGTCGCTGGACACAGGGCGCCGGCGTCGTCAAAGGCCTGTACCCCTTCGCCAAATTCGCCGGCCGCCATCGCAGCTTCATTGAAGTGCAACTTGCCAAAACGCGCCAAATCGCCCGCGCCGCCGGCACGTCGATCCCGCACGTCTTCACCACGAGCTACCTGACCCACGGCGCGACCGAGCGCTACCTGCGGCCCCTCATCGGCGAGGCTTGGGAACGCGACGTGTTTCTCTCGCCCGGCCGCTCCATCGGCCTGCGCCTCGTGCCAACCGTCCGCGACTTGCAGTTCGCCTGGCAGGAAACCGCCCAGCAAAAACTCGACGAGCAGAAGGAAAAGATGCGGGAGAGCGTGCGGGCTGCGCTCACCAACTGGGCCCGCACCGTCGGAGAGGCGAGCGACTACACCGACAACCTGCCGAGCCAATGCCTGCACCCGGTGGGCCACTGGTTCGAACTCCCCAACCTGCTCAAGAACGGCATCCTGGCCGCCCTGCTGCAGCAGCAACCCAATCTGCGCACCCTCATGGTGCACAATATCGACACCCTCGGCGTCACCGCCGATCCCGCCATGCTCGGCTGGTTCCAAGCCAGCGGTGCCACGCTCGGCGGCGAGGTCATCACCAAACGCCTCGAGGACCACGGCGGCGGCCTCGCCCGCATCGACGGCCGCGTGCGCCTCGTCGAGGGTCTCGCCCTGCCCAAGGAGGAGGACGAGTTCCGCCTCTCCTACTACAACGCCAACACCTGCTGGGTGGACATCGACCGCCTGCTCGCACTCTTCGGCCTCACCCGCGACGAAGTGGGCAACGCCGAACGCACCGCCGAGGCCGTGCGCGCCGTCGCCGCCCGCATGCCCACCTACGTGACCATCAAGGAGGTCAAGAAGCGTTGGGGCGCCGGCCAGGAAGACATCTTCCCGGTCATGCAGTTTGAAAAACTCTGGGGCGACATGACCGCCCTGCCCGACGTGCCCAGCGTCTTCGCCCTCGTGCCCCGCCAACGCGGTCAGCAGCTCAAAGACCAGGCCCAACTCGACGGCTGGCAACGCGACGGCAGCGCCGCCCACGTGGCCAGCCTGTGCGACTGGAACGATTGATCAGAGGTCTCCGCCGATCGGCCGCAGCACGATGTCTTCCACGACCGTGCTGCGCGATAGGCGATACATGTCGTAAAACGCTCGCGCGACATCGGCGGTCGGCATCATGCGCTTGGGGTCCGCTCCGCTGCCATCCCACGACGGCGAAACCGTCGCGCCGGGATACACCGTCGTCACCCGCACGCCTTTGTCTTTCAACTCCTCGCGCATGACCTTGGACAAGCCGGTCACGCCGAACTTCGCCGCGCAGTAACCGGCGCCGCCCGGATAGGCGTTGAGCCCCGCAATCGAGCTCATGTTGAAGACGTCGCCTTTGCCGCGTTTGACCATGCCGGGCACGATCGCCCGCGAGACGAGAAAGAGGCTGCGTAGGTTGGCATTCAACAAACCGTCGAAGTCCTCGACGCTCATGCTCAGAAACTCCGTCGGCAGAAAACGCCCGGCGTTGTTGATCAACACATCCACGGCCTTGAAGCGCTTATTCACCGCCACGGCCATGGTCGCGACCGAGGTTTCGTTGCTCACGTCGCTCTTGAAGGTCTCCACCTCCGCGCCGCGTCGGGCGCACACTGCTGCGATGCGTTGCAGGTTCTTCTCGTTGCGGGCCACGAGAGCGAGCCGCACGCCGGTCCCCATTTCGGTGGCAAAGGTTTTCGCAATCTGCGCCCCGATTCCCTGCGAGGCGCCAGTGATCAAAACAACAGGCTTAGGCATGATTCATTATTAACCACGAATGGACACGAATGGCTACACTACCGTTTCGCCCAATCAAATTGAACCAGGTCCGGTGCGTAGGCGGTGGCCGAAGCCCTTCGTGTCCGTTCGTGGTTGATAAACTTCACCTCCCGGTTCCTCAACAAACTAGGTCGCGGAAGTTCATGAAGTCGGCGCGCATGCCGCCGGGCACGCCCTTGCAGATGACACTCACCGCGTCGTGCGAGTGCAGCGATTCGAGGTGCGAGCAGGCGACTTCAAAATCGGCGATGCGCGCGTCCGCGTTCAGCTCCGCGTAGAGCAAGCGCGCGGCGTCCTCCACAAACTTGATGTGCGCGCCGTTGAGCTCGGCAAAGGCCTGCTCGTCCTCGCGCTTCACCATCACCTGCGTCTCGGTCTTGAGCGCGTTGGCGCAGTGCCGCTGCAGGTCCTCGATTGCCAGCCGCTTGCCCGGCGCGACCTCAATGCGCACCCGCGCTTTCGAGCGCTGGTTGTGCGGCACTGCGTAAGCCCCGCGCACATCGCGGGCGTGCTCGCTCAGTTCCGCGCTGCATGGGCAGGCCGACGAGTAGACGAAATCGAACTCGATAAACTTCCGGAAGACGCCCTTCGCATCCATCACCCCCTCGAAGGCGACCTGGTAATACTGCCAGCCTTCGAGTCCGCTGCGCAGCGAAGGCTGCAGCATCGGATAGGAAAAGCTCAGCTTGATCCGGGCATTGAGCGCTTCGACCTTGCGTTGGTATTTCGTGAGGATGCGCTTCAGCCGATCGAGCGTAAACACCTCGTCCTGATGCTCGTAGAACGAGCGCACGATGCGGCTCATGTTGATGCCCTTGAGCGTCGCCTCGAGCGACACGCTGCCAGTCACCGCCGTCTCCAAAGTATGGACCTCGCCCGCCTTGGTCTTGAATTTCAAGGGTAGGCGAAAATTGGATACGCCCACCTGCTGGATCGGCACCACCGCGCCCTGGATCGCATCCTCCGCCTCCATCATGTCGGGCAGGCTGTCGCGGTAGGCGGGCGTCAGCTTGAATTTCGCGTCGTAGCTGCGCGACATCCGCGGCGCTTCGCCGCCGGCGCGGTGCAGATACATGGTCTTCCGAGGCTTTTTTTTCATTTCGTTTTTCACATTTCGGGCGCCGGCCGGTTGGAACGAAAACCTGGGCGGGCGCGGACGGTTAATCAGTCCGGCCGGCCTTCCGGTCCGTAATAATCCACAAAGTTGCGCGGCGTCTCGAAGAGCCTCACGCGGTGCAAGCGACCGGCGGGCAGCGCCGGTTCCAAGCGGCGCCAGAACGCGATGGCGAGGTTTTCAGCCGAAGGGATGAGTCCGCGCAACCACGGCACTTCTTCGTTCAGATTACGGTGGTCGCAGGCTTTGAGGATGCGTTCCTGCAACACGTTTTTCAAATCGCCCAGATCAATCACATAGCCGGTCTCGGGATCGGTTTCGCCCGCGACGGTGACTTCGAGCACGTAGTTGTGCCCGTGCCACTTGGCGTTGTTGCACGGGCCGAAGGTCTGCCTGTTCCAGGCCGCGCTTTTGTCCGGATTGTGCAGCCGGTGCGCCGCGTTGAAATGCACCTGCCGCGTCACGTAAACCGTGCCGGGCAACGAGCGTTGGGGAGGGCGGGATTGACGGGATGCGCGGGCCATGAGGGCGCGCAACCTGATCGCAACCGCCCCGCCGTCAATGGCCGGACGTAGATTCCGCCGCGTAGGCGGCCCAGAGCGCATCCATCCGTTCAACGGAGAGCTCACCGTCGAAGGTGACCACGCGGTAACGCCAGGTCATGGTCTCACCCGGCGCCACCGTGAAGGCGTGTTCCTGCGCCGGCACATAGTTGAAGAAGACGTGACCATCGTCCCAGATGCGCACGTGTTGCGGCGCGTCGCGGTTGGCCGGATGACACAGGATCACCACCCCGCCGCGCGCCCCGGTGTCTTCGAGCGCGCCCGCCATTTCAACCCAACGCGCGCGAGTGGTGTGGCCGTCGGCACGACCATAGCCGTCAGAGGTCAGATAGCGGCTGTTCTCCGCGTTCCAGTTGTCCGGTCCCCGGTAGGCAATGCCGCCACCGTAACGATAGGCCTCCAACTCGAGCGGGGCGGCGGTGACATTGGTTTGGGTAAAATCGTAGTCGACGAGGTAAACGTCATGCGCAGCCCGCACCCGCACCTCGAGTCGTTCCCGCAGGATCGTCTCCACCGGCACACCGGTGGTGCCGTCGGCCGCAAAACTCTCCTGCTCGACGGCGAAGCCGACCTCTTCGCCGTCCGGGTCCAGCGCCAAGGTTTTCACGTAGCGCATGCCTGCGCCTTTCCCGCCAATGTTCCAGAAATCAAGCGACCGCTCACGATGTTGCGTCTTCACCCACGCGTGCCACAGGCCGAGGTGATGCCAGTGATCGGGTGCATAGATACTCGTGACGACGCCGCCCGCCGGAGTGCGCAGCGGGTGGATGTAGCCCGTGCGCGCAAACACCGGATCGACGCCCTCTGGCAGCGGGATCGGCAGTTTCCGGTAAGACAACACGGCCTGGTCGCCGCGGCGCACCGTGATCGTGGCCGCGTCCTCGCGCACTTGCAGCGGCTGCGCCAGCAGCGGAGTCATCACACACAACGCGGCCAACACACCGCTCGAACGCCAGCAAAAGGTTTTCATAGGGGTCAAGGGGGACCCACACAGTGAGCCCCCACCGGCTTTGGCGTCCACTCTCAAGCATCGCCGCCGCGCTCTGGGGTGTGTCTGGGAAAGCCGAGGGGCCATCGCTGGGAACGCAGTCGGAGGCAGGCAAGGCGGAACCGGGCTGGATGTGCCCGTGGACACAGTGGTTCGGTGACAACGCCGCATGCCGCCGGCTCCGTCCCAGCCCGAAGGGTGAGCAGGAGGAGAGCCTGGCCCGGCGTTGTCCGCGACGGCAAGGCCCGCTGGGCCTCCTTCGTTGCGCCCGCCTGGCGCGAGGCTCTCTTCCCACTCACGCTGGCCCCTCGGCTTTCCCAGACACACCCCTAGCGTAAAAACCCTTGCCGCCGCCCGACCCGCCCCATCAATCCCTCTGCATGGCGATGCGGTTTCGGATTCTTGGCAGTGGCAGTTCGGGCAATGCGGCCCTGCTGCAGACCGAGTCCGCGCAGGTGCTGATCGATGCCGGATTCTCCGCGCGCAAACTCACGCAACTGCTCCACGAAGCGGGCACCCGTTTTGACGAGATTTCCGCCGTCTTCATCACCCACGAACACGGTGATCACACCGCCGGCCTCGACACCCTCACCAAAAAACACCCGCACCTCGCCCTCTTCGCCAATGCCGCCACCGCGCGCGCCGTGCAGGGCAAACTCCGGCAAAAGGCGAACTGGCAGGTCTTCCAAACCGGCACCCGTTTCCGCTTTCGCGATCTCGAGGTCGACGCCTTCTCCGTGCCCCACGACGCCCAGGAGCCGGTCGGTTTCACCTTCAGCACCGGCGACGACGGCGATCTGTTTTCGCCCCGCCGTGCCCTCGCCTGGTTGACCGACCTCGGGCACATTCCCCACCACGTGCGTCACCGTCTCGCCGAGGTCGATCTTGTCGCCATCGAGTCCAACCACTGCGCCCAACTCCTCGAAGCCGACCATCGCCGCCCCTGGTCCACCAAACAACGCATCTCCGGCCGCCACGGCCACCTCTCCAACGATGGCGCCCTCGAGATCCTCGCCGAGATCGCGAGCCCGCGCTGGCGTCACATCTGCCTCACCCATCTCTCGCGCGACTGCAACAGCCTCGACGCCGTCGAACGCACCTTCGCCGACCTGCGCACCCGCCTCGCCTCCTGCATGTTTTCCATCGTGCCTCCCGGCGAAGGCACCCCGACCCTGGAACTGGCCTGAGCCGGCAAACGGTCACCTAACGGGCAAGCAATCGTCACCCGTTAGCCTTAGATTGCCATTTGCAGGCCCGACCGGCGCCGCCAACATCCGAGCCGCCCATGGATCTCCCGCCCAACCGTCCCCGTTGCACCAAGATCGTCTTCACCCTCGGTCCCGCCACCGAAAGCGAAGAGATCCTCGAAAAACTGCTGCGCGCCGGCGTCGATGTCGCCCGTTTGAACATGGCCCACGCCAACCACGAGTGGACCCGCATGATCATCCAGCGCATCCGCAAGGTGTCGCAAAAGGTCGGCCGCGAGATCGCCATCATGATGGACATCAAGGGCCCGGAGATCCGCACCGGCGACGTCGAAGCGCCTATCGAACTCAAGGCCGGCGAAACCTTCGATTTTAAAGTCCGCCCCGGCGCCCCCGGCGAAAGCCCCGAAGAAATCCGCTCCGTCGGGGTCAACTACGAGAAACTCATCGATGATATCTCCGTCGGCGACATCGTGCTCGTCGACAACGGCCTCATGCGCTTCGAGGTCCTCGAAAAGCTCGGTCCCCGCATCCGGTGCAAGGTGCTCATCGACGGCCAGCTCACGTCCCGCCGCCACATCAACCTGCCCGGCGTGCGCGTCAGCCTGCCGGCCTTCACCGAAAAAGACCGCCGCGACACCCTCGTCGGCATCGAGGAAGGCATCGACTTCGTGGCGCTCTCCTTCGTGCGCGAAGGCAAGGACATCACCTCGCTGCGCAGCTTCCTGCAGGAGAACCGCTCCAAGGCCCGTATCATCGCCAAGATCGAGGACCAGTCCGCCATCACCAACCTCGAGGAAATCATCGAGGAGTGCGACGCCCTCATGGTCGCGCGTGGCGACCTCGGCATCGAATGCCCCATCGAAGACCTGCCCGTGATCCAACGCCGCGCCGTTCGCGCCTGTTTCGACCGTGGCCGCTCCGTCATCATCGCCACCCACATGCTCGAATCGATGATCGGCTCCCCCGTGCCCACCCGCGCCGAGATCACCGATGTCGCCAACGCCGTCTACGAGGAGGCCGACTGCGTCATGCTCTCCGGTGAAACCACCATCGGCAAATATCCGCTGGAGTGCGTCAACACGCTCGACCGCATCGCCCGCCGCATCGAGGAAGAGGGCGACCTGGTCTTCGAGGAGCCCGCCTTGCTCGAAGGCGAGAAGGTCAAGGTCCTGCAATCCGCCGTCGTCCTCGCCAACGAGTTGCCCAACAGCGCCCTGCTCACCTTCACCCGCCGCGGTTTCAACGCCGCCGCCCTCTCCGCGCTGCGCCCCGCCCGCGCCCCGATCTACGCCATGACCAACAGCGTGCAGACGCTGCGCCACCTGCGCATCCTGCGTGGCGTCGATCCCTTCGTCATGCCGCTCGCCTCCGACCCCAACGACACGATTGAAAACGCGATCAAGATGCTCCAACGCCACGGGCGCGTGCAGACCGGTGACAAACTCATCGTCGCCACCGACATTCTCTCCAACGACCGTTTCGTCGACAGCGTGCAATTGCGCACAGTCAGGTAGGCTCGAACGGGCCCAACGCGGGCAATAAGTAGATCCCTCGGTTGACGGCGCTCAACCCGCTGAGTCCCTTGCCGCGAATGCCCTCGCGACTACGAGCCAACTCCCGACTCTTCTCGCTGATCCTGCTCGGTGCCCTTGCCTCCAGCTGCAGCGCGATTGCCTCCGGCACCTACCCTCCCGCTCCGCCCCGCCTGCGATCCGACGTGGTGCGCAGCATCGATCCCGAGGCCTACAATCTCGGCAAGTCCATCTACAATGGTCGCGCCAACCTCGCCGCGTCGGGGGCCAGGGCAAGTGCCGCCACGTCGGCCAACGAACAACGAATTTCCGCCGTCGTGGACCAGATTCCCGACCGTGCCCGCGCCAAACTCGACGTGCCCCAACTCGCCCGCAGCCTCGATGCTTCGGGCGTCGACGCCCTGATTTACTACCTGGAACTTCGCTTCCGTCTCACGGAGGGCGTATCCTGATGCGACACCTACTCCTTTCCGTCACCGGTCTCATCACCGCGGCCACGGGCTTTGCCTCCTCGGCCTACATTCCCAGCCCCGGCACCGGCAATCTGCGCCCGACCGCCTCCGTGCAATGGGCCAGGGACTTCTGGTTCGATGACAACAAAGCCACCCTGCCCGGCCACCTGACCCAAGTCACCGCCGGCGCCGAAATCGAATACGGCCTCACGCCCAACCTCGGGCTCGACGCCACGCTTGCGTATTCAAATGTAAACTACCAAGGCGGCCCCCTCGGCCCCTACGTGCTCACCACCAACGGCAAGGAAACCCGCAGTGGCCTGGCCGACATCCGCCTCGGCGCCTCCTGGCGCATCATTGACGAATACCGCAGCCTCAACGAGGCCACCCCCACGGTCACCCTCCGCCTCGGCGCCATCATTGCCGGCACCTACGACACCGGCTTCCTTAATGCCGTCTCCGACGGCGCCGACGGCTGGGAATTCGGCGTGAAGTTCGGCAAGCAACTCATCGCCGCCAACGCCGGTCTTTACGGTGACCTCACCTATCGCTTCCTCAGCAGCTCAGTCCCCGACGAATGGGAGGCCAGCCTCGGCGCCTACAAGACCATCGACGCTTTCACCTTCTCGCTGGGCCTGCGCGAGAAACAATCGGTCGGCGGCATCGACATCCTCGGTCCTGGCTTCAGCCTGCCCCGCTTCACCGATGTGCGGGAGAAGAACCGCACCATCGAAGTCGGGCTCACCTGGGCCTGGCGCCCGGATTCCACGCTCAGTCTCGGCTACGCCCGCACCCTCGACGGCGAAAACACCCCCAAGAAGAACGTCATCGTCGGCGCCGCGTCACTCAACTTCTGAGCCGCGTCGCCGCATCGCCGCGAGCGTCAGCGAGTGGCCCACCACCACCGCCGCAACCACCACCGCCACCTCCAGCGGCCGCGTCCACCAGGGGTGCGTGTAGTCCACGCCCGCCCCCATCGTCCCGCCCCAACCGTGGGTGTAGGCCAACGGCACCGCCAGCAGCACCCCGATCCCCCACGCTCGCGGCTGCACTCCCAGCCAAGGCAGCAACCACAGCGCATACCAGGGATTCACCACCGGCGACAACAACAGCGCCACCCCCAGGATCGGCGCCACCGGCGGCAACGCGGCCCGCGGCCCGCGTGACCACCGCCACCCCAGCCACGCCGCGATGCCCACCGTCAAACCTCCGGCCACGCCCCTTGCCCAGCTCCCCGGCAGCACCGCCACCAACACCGCGAAACCGGTCGAGTTGTATTCGAAACTCTGTGACATGGCCCGCACCGCCGGCCATTCGCCCATCGATCCCTGCAGCCAAAACGGTAGGTAACACGCGACCCAGCCCAGCAAGCCCACCGCCACCGCTCGCCAACCAAATCGCCAGACCACAAACGGGGCCAGCACCGCCCCGAAGGGTTTCACCGCCGTGGCCAGCGCCACCGCGAGGGCCGACCCACCGCCGCGCGCCCGTTGCCACGCCGCCAAAGCCACGGCCCCGAGCGCGACGCCGACCGCTTCGGGGTGTCCGGCAAACGCAAACTCCGTCACCGCCAGCGGGCACCACCACACCAGCAGCCAGCCGCGCCAACCCAGGTGCGGGCGCAACACCCACCACCCCACGCACTCGGCCAGCAACAACCAGAGCTTCAAGGCAACCAGGGACCCCGGCGCCATGCTCGCCGCCAGCGCGAACACTCCCTGCGAAACCGGCCCGTAAATCGTGGTCAGGTCCGGATTATTGATGCCATCCAAGGCGTCCGCGACTCCCGCCGGCACTTCCCCCTCGGTCTGAAATCCCGCCAGGGGCGGGAAGGCATAGGGGTTGCCAGTCGTGGTGGTCACGTATCCGTCCCACAGATACCGATGGTAGTCATCCTCCCAACTCGGCGCCGCCCCCAGCCCGAGCAACCGGAAACCCAGCCCAAATCCCGCGATCAGCCACCAGGTCCGCCGCGAGTCCCGCCCCCGCCAAAGCACCGCCGCCATCGCCAACCAGCCAATCAGATGCGCCGTGCCGAGCCAGACCCGTGCGTCCGTCGCCTCCGCCCACCACGCCAGCCACGCATAGGCCAACGCGGCCAGTCCTCCGGCCAGCCCCACCACCCAAGTGCTCCGCGCAACCAGGTTCACCACGGAGTCTCGGTCAACGCGTCACGCCGGTGGGAGCGCATCGGCTCGGGCTGCACCTGATGCTTGGTCTTCACCGGCACCTCATGCGGAAACAACGCCTGCAGCTCGGGCGAGAGCTCAGCCCACTGGTCCGGCGGCAACAAGACCTCCCACGGTCGCGCCGCACCACACAGGTGGGCCGCCCGATTCACCGTGTTGCCGATCACCGTATAGTCGCGGCGGGCCGGCGAACCGACGGCACCGACGACCACCTTGCCCCGGTTTACCGCCGCACCGAGCGCCCAACCCTGCGGCCAGTCGTGGGTCTGCTTTTGCACCCGCGACATCAATTCACGGGCACAACGCACCGCCCGCTCCAACGGATCTCCCCCCGTGAACACGGCCAGAACGGCGTCGCCCATGAACTTGTCCACATCGCCGTCGTGGGCATGCACGACCTCGGTCTGCAGGGTGAGGAGGTCGTTGAGCTGACGCAGCAGATCGGCCGGCGCCATATCGGCGGCCGAGGAGGTGAAACCGCGCACATCCGTGATCAGCACCGCCGCCTCGGTTTCCTGACCATCGAGCCAGTTCTCCACGTAGCGGCTTTTTTCGACCGCCGACGCCGTGAATCGGGATACGAACGGCAGCAGCTTTAACTTTTCCCCCACCGAATAGGCCATGCTGTTGAAGGTCTCGGCCATCGCCGCGATCTCGTCCTCCGACTTCAGGTCGAGCTGCACCTCGGTATCGCCACGCTCGAAGCGCTTCATCGCCACCGCGAGTTGCTCGATCCCTCGCATCAGCCGCCCGGTGAGGAACAGGATGGCGGTCAACGCAATCGCCAGCGCCGCCGCCGTGACCAGCGCTTCGATGAGCAGCTTCTCCTTCAGGGCCCGATCGTAGCGCTGCACCTGTTGATCGACCTCAAGCACGGCCACGATTTCGCCGAACGAATCGCGAATGGGCGCATAACCGCTGATCCACTCGCCCACATCGGATTCGTAAATGTCGGTCGACGTGATGGCACCGGCATTGAGCGCGGCGAGGTAAGCCTGCCGATTCTGCTCCCGAATACTATACCGATTTGCGATGTAGGGCTCCGCCGCCGTCATCACGACAAACTCGGTCTCAAACGGATCCTCTTCGTTCACGGGCCGCAGCACGTAGATCTCCTGCTCATTCAGGCCATTGCGCACCTGGATCTGCTTCAAAATATCACGCGCCGCCTGAAACTCGTCCGTCAGGTAATCGAGCTGGAATTCAATCACTTCGAGCCCATCGCCACCGATCGCCACCGCACCCGTGCCCGCAATGGTTTCCACGCGGCGCTGAAACTCCTCGAGCAACTCCCGCCGCCCCATCAGGTAGTTGGTCACAAACAAGGCGCCGGTCACCAGCAGCGACAGACCCACCATTGCCATCGTCGCGCGAAAACGCAGCTGCCGCCACCACTTGATCTGGTGCGAGAAGGGGGAGGTGTTGGCAAAGGGAGGAGCCACGAACGCGCTCAAGCTCGACTGATATTGCGACTAAGGCAAACGCGAGTCCCACGGCGCCCAATCTTCCGCCGTATCCACATCGGCCATTTCCGCCAGCTCCACCAGAGCAAGACCGGCCGCCTGCGCCCGCTCCCGCGTTTGCGCCGCCACCCGCGCTGTGCTCCAAGCGATGCCGGTCAGCAGCTCGAGCTGCGGTGCGCGCATCCCCAGCAAACAATACCCTCCATCGCGTGCCGGCGCCATCGCTACATCCGCCGCCACCATCGCCGCGGCGGCCTCTCGCAACCGCGTTTCATCCAAATCCGGACAATCCCCTCCAATCAAAAACACGGCCTCCGCCCCGCGCCCAAACGCCGCCTGCGTCGCGCTCTGCAAGCGCTCACCGAGATCGCCCTCCGACTGCGGCCAGAACGAGCGCCCCAACGCCTCACCCAACCACCCCCGCATCGCCGCCTCCGCCGCCGCCGTGCCCGGCGCGTAATGCACCTCGACCGGCCAGTCGCGCGGGATCGCCGCGACCTGCCGTTCCACCAGCCATCGATAAATCGCCAGCGCCCGAACCTCTCCCACCACCGCCGCCAGGCGCGTCTTCACCGCACCGGCCTCCGGCACCTTCAGGAAGATCAACACCGTGGGTTTCATGCCTTTAGCCTCCGTCGTGACCACGCCCAGCCGAGCAACAAGGGCGCCCACATCATCCCCTTTTCGATCCAAGTTTGGTGCCATTCACCGGTCACCGCCTGTCGCTCCCACAGCCAAAAATAAACAAACACACTCACGCTCACCGCCAGGATGCCCCGATTCCGCGTCGCCACCGCAAAAGGCACCACCCACACGAAATACCACGGGTGCACCGACGGCGAAAAGGCCAGCACCGCCAACAGGAACGTCTCACCGAATCCGGTCAGCGAACGCGCCCGGAAAAAGATCCACGCCGCCACCGGGGCAAAGATCAGCAAAGCCACCCCATTGCGCGAGGCACTCGCCGGCCACGCCAGCTCCACCAACCACGGCACCAACTCCGCCGTGCGCGCCCACGCCACATAATCCCGTGGCCACAGCTCGCCGATCCGTCCAAAATCCACGTGAAACCACGCCAAACCGAGCATCAACGGCACCCCCGCGATCGTGCCCACCTGGCTTGCGCCCTTCCAATCCCGCGCTCGCAGCCGCGCCCAAACACACCACGCCACCAGCGGCGCCGAAATCCACTTCAAGCCCACCGACACCCCCAGCCACCAGGCCGCCGCCCATCGCCGCCCCCGGCCCGCCGCACCACCTCCCCAACCCGATTCCTCGGCCAAAGTGTCACCTAATGGGTGACACTTTGGTTCGGGCCAGGCCAACCAGCCGGCCACCAGCGCGAGCACGAGCAACGATTCGTAGTGCGCGCCGCCGGCGCCGACGTAGATGACCAGTGGATTCCACGCGTAGACCAAGGTTGCCGGCAGACCGAAGCGTTTTGCCAACAGCCGACACACCGCGAGATCCGCAACAATGAAGGCGAGTTTCATCGCCAACACCGTGGTCGAAACCGCGGTGATCAGCCGCAAGGCGATCTGCGCCAGCGGCGGATAGATCGCCGAAAATTCCTTGTGGTTGATGAACGCCCAAGTGGCATCACGCCAGGTCACGAGATAAGGATCGTCGGGGGCATGCAGGTAAGGCGAAAAGCCCGCCGATTGCATGCGCCCTTCCCACAGGTAGCGCCACACATCATCGCCCGGCGCCATCGGCAACAACAGCACCCGCGCGCCGATCGCCACCCCCCAGAACCAGGCCGCTGAAACCGATGGCAACGAGAGGCTCGCCAGCCACCCCAAGGCCATCACCGCCACCGCCGCCAAGAACCACGGCACCGTCCCCGCTGCAGCAAAGTCCCCCCACGGCATCAGCAAACCCGCCCCCAAAAGCACAAGCGCGCCCGCCCCTTTGTCACGCAGGACGTGACAAGTGAGGCGCCGCCACCAGAGCGTGGCGAGGGTGCTCAGGATGATGGTGCCGGCGGCGATGCTGCCGCGCACGGTGCCGGAAATCTTGGAGCGGCCGCCCCCGCGGCGCTTATAGCCAACCGGCAGTTCGACGATGCGGGCACCTTCCTCTGCCGCCCGCACCTGCATCTCGATCGTCCAACCGAAACCACGATCACGCATGCCGATGCGTTCGAGCACCGCGCGCCGGATCAGGCGCAGCGGGCCGAGGTCGCCGTAGCGTTGTCCCCAGCCCAACCGCATCAACGTCGTCGCCAGACCGTTGCCGAAGTGTTGCACCGGCGTCATCACGGCGCGCCCTTCCGGACGGGCACGGCGATCACCCAATACAAAGTCCGCGCCGTCGCGCGCCGCCGCGATCAATCGCGCCACATCCCGCAAGTCGTCGCTGCCGTCAGCGTCGGCGAAGAGCACCCACTCCACCGCCTTGTCGAGCTGTTGGTAACCCGTCCAGCAGGCTTGCCCGTAACCGCGCCGCGGTTCGGCCAAAACCTCGGCGCCGGCCTCACGTGCGACCTGCGCCGTGGCGTCGGAGCTGCCGTTGTCGACCACCCGGATGCGAGTGAGACCCTGTGCCCGCAAAGCGGATACGACACCGCCGATCGTTTCCGCTTCATCGAGTGCGGGAATGATGACTTGGACGGTATCGAGCATGGGCCGGAGACAAGAGGCCCCAACCGTCCCCTTTCTTCCCGCCCGGCGCAACCATCGCTACATTCGCAAGGTTCTGTTTTTACAGGAGAAAACAGAGGGCAACAGAGCCACTCCACTGAAGTTTTCACAGAAGGGAACGAAGGTAAGAAAGCTCACCGGATGAACCCTTCGTTCACTTTGTTGCCTTCTGTAAAAACTCGTCAGGCTGACGGCTCCGTTGCCCTCTGTTCCCTCCTGTTAAATCCAACTGTGCCTCTAGGCCGCGTTACCCGGCAGGCGGAGTTCGAAGACGGCACCACCGTTTTTGGCGTTTTGCACCGTCGCGTCGCCGCCGTGGGCCCGGAGGATTGCCCGCACCATACTGAGGCCGAGGCCCAGGCCGCTGGCAGTGCGACTCTGGTCACAACGATAAAGCCGCTCCCATACCTTGCCGTGTTCGGCCACCGGCACGCCGGGGCCCGTGTCGCTCACCCGCACCACGCGCTCGTCGCCTTCGCGGCCGGCCCACACCGTCACACTGCCGCCCGCCGGCGTGTATTTGATGGCGTTGTCGACGAGGTTCGCGACGGCTTGCCGCATACGCGTGGGGTCGGCCGTCACCGGCACGGGGGCACCGGCGGCGATGGTGAGACTGACTTCGGCGGCCTCCGCGACTTCTTCGTAAAGCTCGGCCGCGTTGCGCGCGATTTCGCCCAAGTCACACACGACAGGCTCGAGTTTGAGCATGCCGGCCTCGGCTTCGGAGATTTCCATCAGCGCCCGCAAGAGTGCGAGCAATTGATCGCTGCGCTCAATCACGTCGCCCAGCGTTTCGGCCGTATCCGCATCCACCCCCCCCCGCTGCAGGGAGGTCTCGGCGGAAAGCCGCAGGCCGGTCAGCGGCGTGCGCAGGTCATGCGCGACGTTATCAAGCGCCTCACGCATCGCGCGGAGGAGCCCGGCGTTCTTATCGAGCACACTGTTGAAGTGGCGCACCAATTCCGCGACCTCGTCGTTGTTACGCGGCGCCGGCACGCGGGCGTCGATCCTGCCTGTCTCGATGATCCCGCGAGCGATGGCCACCACTTCACGCAGCGGTCGGGTCGTGCGCCGGGCCGAAAGGTAACCGCCGCCGATGCCGATCAGGACCACCGCCCCCGCCACCCACGCGAAGGTCCGCCGCAGGGGCTCCAGCAAGGCTTCGCGGCTGTCGGTCGAGCGACCGATCTGCAACAGCACCGTGTCCGACAGGGCCTGTGAAACGATGGCGATGTCCCGCTCGGCACTGCGCTTGATACGCACGCGCTCGACCGTCTGCTCCCGCCAGCGGCCCCAGCCGTCGGGCACGACGACGACCGCTTGGTCTGACTCCAACCAATCCGGCGGAATCTTGCCCCAGACCTGGCTGCCGTTGGGCCCGACAAGCCGCAGAAAAAGTGAGCGCACATTGGGCTGCTGGCTGTCCTCGGCGATACGGCGCTGCAGTCCACGCAGGCCGCTGGAGACATAGACATTGGAATACTGCTGCAGCCGCTGCTGCAGGTCCTCGTAGTCGCGGGCCTCGATCTGTTGGCCGAGCAACCAATAAAGCCCGGCGAAGATCGCCACGAAGCCGACGGTGAACCAGCCGGCGAACCACAGGGTGAAACGCAGCGCCAGCGAGCGACGAATCTGCTCAAGTCCGGCCATGGCCATGCAACACGTAACCGACCCCGCGCACCGTCTCGATGCGCGACTTGTCGGGATCCACCTTGGCGCGTAAGCGTGAAACCAATACATCGACCACGTTGGTCTGCGGATCAAAACTGTAGTCCCACACGTGCTCGAGGATCATGGTCTTGGTGACGGGCCGGTCAGGGTGGCGCATGAGGTAAGCCAGCAAAGTGAACTCGCGCGGCTGCAGCTCGATCGAGTTCTCGCCCACGGTCACGACCCGCGAAACCAGATCGAGCGAAACGTCCCCGACCGTAAGGCGGGTGGTTTCCGGGGTGCGCACCGCCCGCCGCAGCAGCGCTTGGAGTCGGGCCGAAAGTTCGGCAAAGGCAAAGGGTTTGGTGAGGTAGTCGTCGCCGCCGGCCTGCAGGCCTTTGACGCGATCCTCCACGCTTGAGCGCGCGCTCAGAAACAGCACCGGCAAGTCCGGCAGGTTGAGGCGCAGGCGCTTGACCAGCGACAGGCCATCAAGGCCCGGTAACATGATGTCGACGATGGCGGCATCGTAGGGCGTCGTGGTGATGAGCGTGAGGCCGGTGTCGCCATCGGGCGCATGGTCCACGGCGTAGCCCTCCTGCTTGAGGCCTTTGACCACAAAGGAGGCGATCTTGGCGTCGTCTTCGACTACGAGTATGCGCACGGATTCCATGATTGGGCGGAGGGACCGCGGGCGTAAAGCCCGGCGGAAAAAGAAACCGCCCCGGGGCGAACCGGATGACCTGAAGCATCGGTCGCCGCCGGGGCGGGCTCTGACTTACCTAACACAACACTGATAATACCTATGCAAAATGGGCGCGGCGCTTACTCGTCGCCGGATTCGTCGACCACGACGTAGCCAAAGCCGTAGCGGGCACTCCAGACTCGCACGAGGGTCTTGCCGTCGGGCGAGGACTTCTCGGTGAGCTGCACGGCCTCGTCGGCATCCGTCACGCGCTGGCGATTGATTTCGAGAATCACCATACCCGGGCGCAGGCCGGCTTCGTAGGAGGCGGACTCCGGGTCGACCTCGACGATCAAGGCTCCTTGCGTGCGCGACTGGACCCCATACTGGCGGCGCAGACGCGGATCGAGGTTGGCGACCTGAACGCCGTTGAGGGAGCCTTCATCGGCCTTGTCCACGTTGGGATTCAACGCGGCGACGTCGCCGTCGCGGCTGCCGATTTCCACGTCGATGGTCTTCTCGTCACCATCGCGGATGATCTTAAACTCGGCTTCCTCGCCCGGCCGCAGGTTCGCGACCGCGAAGCGCAGTTCGCGCAGCGAGTTGTAGGAGCGACCATTGACCGAGACGATGATGTCACCGTGCTCCAGGCCGGCTTTCTCCGCCGGGGTGTCTTCGCTGACGTCGCTGATGAGCACGCCCTTGGTGTTTTCCTCGAGGCCGAACTGTTCAGCCAGTTCCGGTGTGAGTTCGTCGAGGAACACGCCGAGGAACCCGCGGGTGACTTTGCCGTCGGTGGCAAGCTGCTGCATGACGTTGCGGGCGAGGTTGGCCGGGATGGCGAAGCCGATGCCCTGGAAGCCGCCGGAGCGGGAAAGGATGGCGGTGTTGATGCCGACAAGGCGACCGTTGGTATCGACGAGCGCGCCCCCGGAGTTGCCGGGATTGATGGCGGCGTCGGTCTGAATAAAATCTTCGTAGGCGAGGCCCATGGTGGCGCGGCCGAGCGCGCTGACCATGCCGCTGGTGACGGTCTGACCGAGGCCAAAGGGATTGCCGACCGCGAGCACGGTGTCGCCGACTTCGATGGCGTTGGAATCGGCGAAGGTGAGCGCCGGCAGGTTTTCGGCCTCGATCTTGATCACGGCGAGATCGGTGTCGGGGTCGGTGCCCACGACGGTGGCCTTGTGGGTCTTACCGTTGTCGAGCGTGACCTCGATCTTATCGGCATTCTGCACGACGTGGTTGTTGGTGAGGATGTAGCCATCCTCGCTCACGATTACGCCGGAGCCGGCGCCGCGCTGCGGTTCGGCGCGGGGGAGCTCAAACTCGTCGCCATCGGGCAGACCGAAATAGCGGCGCATACGCGGGTCGCGCAGGAAGGGCGGCAACTGGGCGGCGGACACCTTCTGCACCTCATCGGTCACCTCGACCTGCACCACGGCGGGCGCGACCTTTTTGACGATGGGTGAAAAGCTGACGCGCAGGCCGCCGTCGGCTTCGCGGTTGAGGGGCGTCTCGTCGACTTTCACGACGACCTTGGTTTCCGCCTTGTCGCCGGAGGAAGCAATGGCGGCGCCGGTCCAGCCGAGGGCGGCGGCGGCGAAAACGATCACGGAGGCCCGCAGGGCCCGACCGCGCTGGGGGTGGCGTTGGTAAGAAGTGTTCATGGCGATGGTTGAAAGTGGGTTTTCCCGTGGTATGCCGACGACAATAGCACAGGTCGCTTACCACTTCCTTTCGCCAACCTTACACGTGTGAAAGGTTTGGGGTGACGAAGTGAGGCGGCGAACCGGGATCAACGACCCCGGCTACAACGATCTCCTTCTCGTTCTCTCGATCCCACCAGCAGGCCGGGAGAACGACAGGCAACTACCCTGCGAGCTTCGCTTCGAGCTCGTGGATGCGTGCGAGAAGACGGGCCTCGTTTTCGCGTAGGCGTTTTTTTTCCAGCGCCGAGCTGATACGCGCCCGCAGCACGGTCGCGTTGAAAGGTTTGGCGGCGTAGTCCTCGGCGCCCGCCGCGATGCAGCGGCCGGTGCTTTCGGCATCGTCGAGTGCGGTCAGCATGATCACCGGCAGGAACGACCAGGCCGGGTTGGCCTTGATGCGTTCCAAGGTCTCGAAGCCGTCCATCTCCGGCATGAGAATATCGAGCAGAATGAGATCCGGAGCGGAGTCAGCCAACAGCTCCAGCGCCTGCGCGCCGCTCTCGGCCAAAACGACGTCGAAGCCCATGTGCTCCAGCCGCCGGGACATCATCTCGCGGTTGATCATGTCGTCGTCGACCACCAGGAGCATGCCATTGAGGCGTTCGGCCGGGGCCGCGCTGGGAGCAGCGGCGCGCGGAACCGTCGTCGCCGCGCGGGCGGCATCGGCGCGCTCGGGCGGAGCGGGCATGATGGCCTTGGCGAGCGTCACCCGCAGGTTGCTCACCGCCGACATGATCTTGTGCAGGTCGGCGACAATGTCTTCGCGGCCGAGCCCGGCGGCGCGATCGCGGCAGGATGCGTGAAATGGCGCGATGGAATCGAGCGGACCGGCCAGCTCCTCCTGGAGGTCCGCCAAGTTGAAGCGGCCGGCGGAGATGCGGTAGGGGCTCATCGACTCGTTGAGCCGGGTGAGCAGGGTGTTGCCCAGCTTGTTGATCTGCTTGAGCGGACTCTCGAGATCGGGCAGATCGTCATCCTCGACGGTCTCCAAAATAAGTTCGCTGTATCCAAGAATCTGATTCAGCGGCGTGCGCAGGTCATGGCGCAACTTGGCGAGTTCGGAAACCGACTCCGTCGACGGCGAGTCTGCCGCCCCCTCACTCACTCCGCCGCCTCCAGGCCGAGCAAGGAGTTGATCTTGGCCAGGAGCGCCTTGAGGTCGACCGGCTTGGTCTCGAACTCGTCGCAGCCGGCCGCGAGGGCCTGCTGGCGGTCGGACTCCATGGCGTGCGCGGTGAGCGCAATGATGGGAACGCCGGCAACGGCGGGTTCGGCCTTGAGTTTCTTGGCCACCTCCCAGCCGGTCAGGCCCGGCAGGCTCATATCGAGCAGGATGAGATCGTGCGCACCAGAGAGACCCGCCTCCGCGCCGGCGATGCCGTCCACCGCGATGTCGACCTCGAAGCCACGCTTCTTGAGGCGCCGGCTCAGCATGTCGCGATTCATCTCGTTGTCTTCTACCAGCAGGATCTTGGGCATGGGAATCTCCTAGGGTTGATCAGGCATTTTGCCACGTTATTTCGATTCGCGCCGTCGACTGAGTTCGCTCACGGCGTCGCGCACCTCGGCCAGCAGTTGTTCCTTGGAGTAGCTGCCCTTTTGCAGGACGCGGTCGGTCTGCTGCTTGAGCAATTGCCGCACGCTGCCGGTGAGGTCGAGCGAGGTGAGAACGACCACCGGCACGTGGCGCAGGAGTTCGTCGGCCCGCATCTCACGCAGCACGCCAAAGCCGTCGAGCTCCGGCATCATGAGATCAAGCAGGACGAGCGCCGGAGCGGTGTCACGCATCGCTTCCATGGCGGCGCGGCCGTTGGGCGCGAGCACAACTTCCCAACCTTCCCGGGAGAGCAGACGGCCAACCATGTGGCGAATCGTGTCGTCGTCCTCCGCCACGAGCACACGGAGATTGGAGCGATCGGAAAGGTTGCGCTGCAGGATGGGAGCAAGCGCGGTTTCGACCTCGTTCTTGCTCAGGTAATCCTGCGCGCCGAGCGCGAGGCCGGGTTTGGAACCATCCTCGACGCGGGTGAGCAGCACCACCGGGATGGTGGCCAGCGATGACTCCTGCTTGAGACGCGAAGTGAGGCTCTCTGCCGACTCTGATTCCATCAAAACATCGACCAGGATGACGTCGGGCGGCTCGCGCCGGGCAAACTCGAAAGCATCTGCGCGGCTGCGTGCATGGGTCACGTCGTAGGACTCATTGGCGAGCTGGGCCTGCACGCCCGCGGCGAGGGATTCGTCCTCGGCGACCAGCAGGACGCGCACGACCGCCGAAACGAGCTCGGCTTTGGCCTTGGCCACCGGGTGGTCTTCGCTCACCGCGGACGCGCCGGCTTTTTTGGCCGCCTCGCCGTCGGCGGCGATGGGGAGCGTGAGCGTAAAGGTCGTGCCTTTGCCCACTTCGCTGGTGAGTGAGATCTCGCCGCCCATCAGTCGCGCGAACTGGCGGGAAATGGTAAGACCGAGACCGGTGCCCCCGTATTTGGAGGCGGTGGAGGCGTCCGCTTGGGAAAAGGCTTCGAATACGCGTTCGCACTGCTCGGGCGTCATGCCGATGCCCGTGTCGCTCACGGCGAAATGCACGTGACCGTCGTCGCCGTCGCCGTCGCGGGCAACCTTCAGCGTGACGGTGCCTTGCTCGGTGAATTTGGCGGCGTTGCTGATGAGGTTGAGCAGAATCTGGCGGAGTTTGGTGGCGTCGGTGCGGATGACGCCAACCTCGCTGGCAAAAACGACCTGGAATTCGTTGGCGCGCTTGGCGACCAACGGCGCGGTGGTGCTGCGGACCTGTTCCACCAAGCCTTCGACGGCCTGCTCTTCGATGAAGAGGTCCATGCGCCCGGCTTCGATCTTGGAGAGATCGAGCACGTCATTGATGAGACCGAGCAGGTGACGGGCGGCGGCGAGGATCTTGTTGAGGTCGGCGGCGGCGTCCTCGTTGTCATCGTCCTCCGCGTCTTCGAGCAGGATTTCGGAGTAGCCAATGATGGCGTTCATCGGCGTGCGCAGCTCATGGCTCATCTTGGCGAGAAACGCGCTCTTGGCCTGGTTGGCGTCGTTGGCCGCGATCATGGCGTGCTCGAGCTCAACGGTGCGCTCCTGCACCTTGGCCTCGAGATTGCGATTGGCGGATTCGAGTTCGCGTTTGGCCTTGTCGAGCTCGGCGGTGCGCTTCTCGACGGTGGCCAGCATGGCGTTGAAGGCTCCGATCATGGCGCCGAGCTCACCGCTGGCGCGGTCTTGGTTGGCCCGCACACTGTAATCACCCGCGGTCACCACCCGGTCGGCCACCCGCGCGAGTTCATCGATCGGCCGCGTGATCGAGCGTTGCAGGAAACGCGCGGCGACCATCCCCAACAGCATCGAGAAAAGGCCGATGAAGACCATGCCTCGCAACGGCTCAACGAGCCGCTCACGGGCGAGTCCCGAGGTGTCGGCCTTCAGGTAAATGATGCCGATGTTTTCCCCCTCATGGGTAAGAAACTTAAAGGTCGTGACCGCATTCGGATAAACGTTGGTGCGAAACGGTCGGGGGATGAACTCCTCCCGCCCCTCTTTCACGTAGCGGGCGAGAATCTTATAATCCAGCGAGTAGACCGCACCTGCCAGAATCGAGTCAGACGCCGCGAGGTCATCCAACGAAAGCGTGGAACCGTCCGGCCGATCAGCCAGCCGGGTCGTGACCCGCTCCACCAGCAGGGCTTGGGTGGATTCCAACTGCGCCGCCACTTCCGCACGGTAGCGCAACACTTCCCAAAAGAGAAAACCGCCGAACGCTGCGCACAAGGACAGCAGCGAAACGGAGGTCACCAAGAGCGTGATCCGCCAACGGAATGGGAGGGATTTTAGCAACGGAGTCGAAGAGCTGAGGCTGTGGCTGGCGTGTCGCTTCGCGCCGAAACCGGCGGGCAGCGAGCAATTTGCATAGGTTTGCACACCGCCTTGAACACAACAAGCCAACTTCTCATGGGGGAATGCACTTAGCGCTCGACCGAATTGGCAGGCGATCGGCAGCGCAGGCTACGACTGGCCGGGCAGGCCCGGCGCGCTTCACACCGCCCCGGGGTCCTAGCGCAGGTCCTCGAGCCACACGACGCGCGTGCGCACCGCCTCGCCATTGCGCCGGGCCGGTTCGAAGCGGTAGTCCCCCATCGCACGCTCAACCTGCGTGCGGAAACGCGCCGGGCCCGCGCTCAGCACCCGGGCGTGCGAAAGAGTGCCGTCGGTTTCCACGATCCCGGTCCAGTAGGCAAAATGTTCGGTGCTCTCCGCCGAGACGATGGAATGCGAAAAATTGATCGAGGGTGACTCGCCCAACACCTGGCCGCCGCCCAAGGCCAGGGGATTGCTGACCAGCACCTGCGCCCGATAGTTCTCCTGCAACGCCAGGTCGTCCTCGCGCATGAGCCGAAACTCCGGCCGCTGACGCAGGCGCGGCCGCGAATCCACCTGCCATTCGGCAAAGACCTTTTCGTCCGCCGCCCGCAGAGCCTCCTCGTCACCCTCTCCGGTCAATACCGCCAGCAGGCGCGCGTCGTGGCGCAATTCGGCGTAGTCGAGCGCACTCAAGCCCTCCTTGTCTTCGCGGCCGAGTTCGGCGCCGAGTTTCAGGAGCGCGGCGGCCACGTCGGCATGACCGCCGAAGGTGGCTTCAATGAGCGCCGTGCGCCCACGCGGATCCCGCGCATTGAGCCTGGCTCCCCGCTCAATCAAAAGTTCCACCATCGCCGGGTCGCCGGCCCGGGCTGCCAAACTCAACATCGGCACGCTGTGCGGATGGCGACGGGCACTCACGCCGCGATCGAGCATCAGTCGCATCAGGTCGACATCGCCCGACTGCGCCACCCACCAAAGCGGTTCGGCATCAATCCAGCGGAGACCAAAATCACTGTAATCGGCGAGCAGCTCCCGACTCAGCTCCCGATTTCCCGCAAAGGCCGCACCACCCAACATCTCGTCGCGCCACACGGTGCTGCTTTGGCGCCGGTAGATCGCCGCCGCCGCCTCAATGTGCCCTTGATTCACCGCCACCTCAATCAGGTGCTCACCATCGAGATTCGACCGGGCCCGGACCCCGCGGTCCAACAACCACTCCACCGCCGCGACACGGTTTTTGTCCACGGCCCACCACAGCGGTGTGAATCGATTGCTGTTCTCAACGTCGAGATTCGCCCCGGCATCAGCCAAGGCAACCAGCGCCGGGATGTTGCCCGCTTCGGCCGCGATATGCGCCAAGGTGCCGCCTTGGAACAGGGCCGACTGCACATCGGGGTCAGGCAAGGCGGCGATATCCTCCGCCAAACCAGCTTGGATGCCGGCCGCGATTTTGAACGCCACTCGATTGGCGAGCACATTGCCGCCGAACCAAGCGCGGGGCGGGATGAATTCACCGCCCTTGGACACCAGCACCGCGGGACTGCCCTCCAATTGCTGCCCGCCCTCGAGTGTCCGCACCGCCAGCGCGGCATAAGCCCCGGAGGCGTGAAACTTTCCCACCGCGTCGACTTCGTGCACCCATTCGATGCGACCTTCCCGCAACCACACGAAGTGCACCTGCGCCCCATCGAGATCGGCTTCGCTCCACGGCCGCAAGCGGCTCAAGGAGAAGTCGACCATGAGCAGGTCGGATTCCGACTGCGAGGTGTCGCGAAAACGCCGGTGCGTGACCGAATACGATGGCGACACCAAAAACAAATCGAACTCCTCCAACAACCGGTCCTGCAGCGACCAAACACCTTCCCGCTGCACCGTCACTTCCACTGGCGCGATGTGAAAGGTCGGACCTTCCACCGCCATGACAGCGGAAGTGCACAAACAGGCCAGCGGGGCAAACAGCAGAGGCTTCATTGGGGAGCGGGGTAGACGGAAAACAAACCGACCGGATGACCCGGTGGGACTACCCGCGAGGAGGGGTTGTTCCCCTTGCCCTTCAACGCCCCAACAAGAGCGTCTCGCCGTTGCTGCGTGTGAGCAGAATCTCGGGGCGCTTGTCCCCATCCACGTCGATCAATTTCAGGGCCCGCACCGCGCCGCGCACAACGAAACCGTTTGTTGCCGGATCCACGGCCTCAAAATCACCGTGACCATCACCGCGCAGGATTTGACCGACGCCGCCACTGAAGGGGCCCACCAGGTCGGCCGGGCTGTGGTCGTTGTGCCCGGCAATCAAATCGAGGTGCCCGTCGCCATCGAGATCGCCTGCCGCCAAAGCCATCGTCGGGGCGATCTGCGCAATGCGCGGCCATGCTTGGAAGCGCCACGTTCCATCGGCCTGACTCAAGAACACCCCACTCTGAAACTGGGTCGCCTCCCAACGCTGCGCGGCGGCGAGTTCTTCGGCGTCGAACAGCGCTTCGATTGGCTTATCCGCATAGTCAACCGTGAAGCGGAATTTACGCTGCAAGCTCCGCACCTGCGCGGAGAGATCCTTGCGCTCCCGGCGCGGATACAACGCGCCGTCCTCGTAGTAGGCCTCGACCAAGGTCGGGCTGCCACGGCGACGCCCGCTGAAATTGCCCAGGATCGCCACCGCCGGTCCCGGACTGTAGACTGTATTCAAGCCAACATTTCCGGCGGCCACATCGGGACGACCATCGCCATTGAAGTCTCCCACTGCCAGCGAACGCCACCAGCCCGCCCCCGCCGCCGCAAATCCAGCCGACTCGGTCGCATCGGCGAAGTGCCCGCCGCCTTCGTTGCGCCACCAGCGCACGGTGCCCCAATCCGTTGCCAACACCAGGTCAAGACGGTCGTCGCCGTCCAGATCCACCACCTGCGCCGCCGTCACCATGCCGGTGCGCGACAGCGCATCGGGGGTCACGTCGACGAAACGGCCCGCGTCATTGCGCAGCAGCGCACTGCGCGGGCTTTCCGGATAGCTGCCGGGCATGACGCGCCCGCCGATGAAAAGGTCTTGGTCGCCATCACCGTCAAAGTCCGCCGCGACCACCGCTCCCGCACTGATCGGCAACTCCGGCAGGCTGTCCTCCGGCGCCACGTTGAAACCGCCCTGATTGAGATAAAGCCGCGGCTGGTATTCCGCTTCGCGCACCCGCGCATTGGCACCGGTGCGGGTGACGAGCAGGTCGTCCAATCCGTCGCCGTCGGCGTCGAACAAGAGGATCGGCCCCATCGCGAGCGAGCTGGACCATTCGAGGGCCGGAGCGGCGATGGAGTTGAACCGGCCCTCCGCCGTGCCGATCAGAATGCGCGCCGGCTCCTTCGAGGTCGCCGCCAGCACCAGGTCGGGATGCGTATCGCCGTTCAAGTTACCCACCGCGAGGTCCGGGCCGGAGCGGTTGAAACGAAACGGCAGCAAGGGCTGGCGGCTCGGCTCCTCGACGTCGTTTTCGCGAGTGGAAAAGGCGAATCCCATTTCGCTCGAGCGATCACGCCACATGAGCGGCCGTTCGCGCGGGGAGATCACTTCACCCGTGGCGGCTTCGGTGATCACATAGTGCCGGTCCGCCGCGAGGTCCTGAAAACGCTGCACCGCGCCACTCGGCCAACGCACCTCCAGGGCGATGATCTGCGTCGCTTCCCCGAGCCCGAAGTGCACCAGTGGCTGGCTGGCGGAAAGGTAACCGCGATTGGCGATGAGTTGCCGCCGTTGCTCCCCGTCGGTCGTGCGCAAAACCACGGTTGCACCGATGCCCGTCCGGTTCGATTTGGTGCCACGCAACGAGAGGGTCACGCGATGGCCGGCGCTGCTGTCGTTGCGCCAAACCGAAGGCGCCGCCTGGTAGTTGCCGTAAACAAGGTCGAGGTCGCCGTCGCCATCGAGGTCGCCGGTGGCGGAGCCGAAGCTCACCCCCACGTGGTCAAGTCCCCAGTCCTTGGATACGGGCGCGAAGCGCAGGTCCCCTTCGTTGCGAAAGGCGAAATTTTGCTCCGCCATCACCGGGCTGTCGCGCATGATGCGGATCGGCTCGCCGGGGTTTTCGGAGATCATGATCCGCTCCAACAAATCGGCCCCGTGGTATTCCCGATTCATGCCGTTGGTCACGTGCAGATCGACGCGACCGTCCTCGTCGAAGTCCTCGAAACGCGCCGACCAGGTCCAGTCCGTCGCGCGCAGGCCGGCGAGGATGGCCGCTTCGCGGAATTGCCCGTCGCCGAGGTTGAGGTGCAGCGCGTTGCGCATGAGCTGCGGCGGCACGGGCGAGTTGGGATCGATCTTCTGCCCGCGCACCCGCGAGCCGGCCATGCTGCGCTGATCCTTGGCGTGACTGGTCGTCGCCATGTCGGCCACGAACAGGTCAAAGGTGCCGTTGTTGTCCACATCGGCAAAGTCGGCGCCCATGGAGTAAAACGACTGGTGATCCGCCCGCGCGGTCGCGTCGGCGAAGGTTCCGTCTCCATTGTTTCGATACACCCGGTCCGGCGTGGCAAAGTCATTGTCGACCCACAGGTCGGGCCAGCCGTCGGCGTCGAAATCAAACCAGGTGGCGGCGTGGCAGGCGGTGTCGCCCCGGATCCCCGCCTTCACCGTGACATCAGTGAAGGTGCCGTCGCCATTGTTGCGAAACAGGTAGTCACGCCGCCCTTCCGGATTGTCGACGTAGTTCATCATGTTGGTGATGACGTAGACATCGAGCCAACCATCGCGGTCATAGTCGCAAAAGGCACCCACCCCGGAACCATCGACCACCGCGAGTCCGCGCGCGGCGGCCTCTTCGGTGAAGGTGCCGTCACCGCGGTTGATATAAAGGCGATTGGGCGCGGCGTAGCGGCAGACGTAGAGATCGAGGTCACCGTCATTGTCGACGTCGGCAAACGAAGCGCCCTGCTCCCACGGTTTGCGGTCGGACGGCTCCGCCGCCGGCAGACCCGCGCGAGCGGTGATGTCCTCAAAACGCCAGTCACCCAGGTTGCGAAACAGGCGGGAGGTCTCGGTCTTGCTGACCACAAACACATCCGGCCGGCCATCGCCGTCGACGTCGCCGATGGCGACCCCCGTGCCCATGCCGCCGAAGGTCAGCTCACGGTAGAACTCCCCCCACATGCGCGGGTCGTCGTAATGGTTCGTGGTGAGGATGCCGGAGCGTTCGGTCGGCACGGCGCTGAACAGCGTCGCTCCCGCCGGTTGGGAACGCGGGGCGAGTGGGAAGGATTCGATCTGAGCCGCCGCACCGGCGGCGCCGAGCAGCCACGCCCCGAGAATCGCACGCCCCGTTCGCCGCCCGTGTTTCATGGCGACAGGGTGACGACCGTTTCGCCAGCCGGCACGGCTTGTTCGGTCACGGTGCCGTCGGCCCAGCGCACGGACAGCCGTCCACCGGCACCCGGCACCTTGGTGAAGAACGCACTGGCGCTGGACTGGCTGAAGTAGCCCGAGCCAAAATGAATCTCCTCGGTTTGGCGGGTGCCATCCGGCGCCACGAGGGTCACTCGCGCGCCCGCCGCACCGACGCCGCGCAACCGCACTTCCAAACGCGGCGCCATCAGCTTCGCCACGGATCCGACTGTCCTCATGGCCAGGGTTTCCCCATTGTTTCGCGTCGCCACGAAGCCGGGCAGACCGTCCCCGACCAGGTTAAGCCGCACGAGCGCCTTGGCGTCGCCCTTGAGATCGATGAGGCTTTGGGCCGGCGGCACGGGCACAAATCCGCCCGCGCCATCACCCCGGAGCAACTGCCCCACGCCGCCATCGAAACGGCCGACGAAAGGCATGGGCGCAAAACTGTTCTGCATCATGAGCAGATCGGCGTGACCGTCCCCATCGTAATCAAAAACGATCATGCCCTGTGCCGGCGCGATCTGGGCGATGCGGGGCAACGGGGTGAAGGCCCAGCCGCCCGACGGCTGACTGAGGAAAACGCCGCTGCGCAGCTCCGTGGCAACGAAGCGATCCGCCGCCTCGAGTTTGTCCTCGCCCACGATTTCGGCGAGGGTCGCGGCGGCGTAATCATTGTTGCTGCGAAACTGGCGGCGAATGGTCGGGATCACCGCCCCCAGCACCTTGCTGGTGCGGCGCGGCAGCAGGCGGCCGTCCTCGTAATAGGCCTCAATGATGCGCTTGGCGCCACGCCCACGCCCGCGAAAGTCGCCGTGAAAAAGCACGGCCGGGGCGTCCGGAGTGGCCGGGTAAGGTGTATTCAGACCGGCATTACCCGCGACGTAGTCCATGCGACCGTCGCCGTTGAAGTCTCCGGCCACCAGCGAGCTCCACCAGCCGGAGCCGGCGGCGGCAAAGCCCCACGCGGCGGATTGGTCGGTGAAGCCGCGGCCAGCGTCGTTGCGGAAGGCACGGACCGGGCCCCACTCCGTCGTGACCAGCAGGTCGAGCCAGCCATCTTCATCCAGATCGGTCCACAGGGCCGACGTGACCATGCCGATGCTAGCCAGCGCGCCGGAAACGTCGGCAAAGCGACCACCTTCATTGCGCAGGAGCGCGCTCTGCGGCGACTGCGGGTAATCGCCCGGCTGGACGCGACCGCCGAGGAAGAAGTCCAAACGACCGTCGCGGTCGAAATCCGCCGCGGCGGCGGCGCCCACGCTGATCGGCAAGGTGGGCAACACCCCCGCTGGTGCGGGACTCAGGCCGCCATTGCCCGCGTTGAGCAGCAACAGCGGTTGGTAGGCGGCATCGCCGGCCGGCAGGCTGTCGGTCGCGCGGGTGACGAGCAAATCGAGGTCGTTGTCGCCATCGGCGTCGAACAGCAGGAGCGGTCCGTCGTTGAGCGTCGAATGAGCGGTGAGCTGGGCGATGGAGCCCGAAGTGAATTTGCCCTCGCCGGTTGCGGCGATGATGCGGGCGGGCGATTCAGTGGTGCCACCCATGACCAGGTCGTCGAGGCCATCACCGTTGAGATCGCCAACCGCCAGGGCCGGACCTAGCCGGCCAAAGCGGGTCGGGACAAGCGGCTGGCGGGAGTTCTCGCGGAAAGCGCCCTCCCGGGAGGTGAACTTCAGCCCCGCCGTCTCCGTGACCTCGGCGAAGAGCGAGGGCGCCGCGGATACCGGCGGGCCGGGCAGCGAGGTGGATTCGGTGGGCTCGACGATTTCGTAGCGGTGACCTGCCGCCAACTCGGGCAGTTGCTGAGTGATACCGCTGGGCCACTCGATTGTGACCTCGCGCACCGTGTCCGTTTTGCCCAGGCCAAAGTGCAGGATGGGTTCGCTGGTCGAGAGATAACCGCGCACGAGCACCAACTCGCGCGCCTGTCGCCCGGTTTCCGACGCAAGGCGGACCTTGGCGCCAACGCCCTCACGGTTGGATTGAGTGCCGCGCAGGACGAACTGGATCGCATTGCCGGTATCACTGTCGTTGCGCAGGACGGTAACGCCCGCGCCGTAGTTGCTGTAAACAATATCGAGGTCGCCGTCGCCGTCGAGGTCACCCGTGGCGGCACCAAAGGACACTCCGACTTGGTCGAGCCCCCAGTCGGCGCCGACTTCTTCGAAGTCCAAGTCGCCCCGGTTGCGATAGGCTAGGTTCGCCTCATTCAGCATCGCGCTGTCCTTCATCGTGCGCAGTCGCACGATGGGGTTCTCGGCCAGGATGATCTTCTCGCGCAGGTCCGCGTTCTGGTATTCACGATTCATCCCGTTGGTGACATGCAGGTCGAGCCGACCGTCGTTGTCGAAATCCTCAAAGCGGATCGACCAGGTCCAGTCGGTGCGGGCGAGTCCGGCGAGGTTGGCCGCTTCCTGGAAGTGCGCCATGCCGGTGTTGAGGTAGAGCGTATTGCGCAGGGTCTGCGGCGCGAGGGTGGGACTGTCGGCGTCCTCGCGGCTGAGCTCGCGGGAACTGGCCATGCCGCGCTGGTCCTTTTCGTGGCTGGTCGTCGCCATGTCGGCGACGAGGAAGTCGATGCGACCATCGTTGTTCACATCACCGATGTCGGCGCCCATGGCGGAATAGGCCATGGTGGGAATGACCTCGTGAATCACATCCGTGAAGGTGCCGTCACCATTATTTCGATACAGATGATCCGGCAGCGCGAAATCGTTGGCGACGTAGATATCGGGCCAGCCGTCCTCGTTGTAATCCCACCAGGTGGTGGAGTGGGCGAGGTTGTTGCCCGCAATGCCGGCCGCATCGCTCACATCGCTAAAGGTGCCGTCGCCGTTATTGCGCATGAGGTGGTCGCGCTGACCATCGTGACTGGCGCCGGCATTGAGCATGTTGGTCTGCACGTAGACATCGAGCCAGCCGTCCCGGTCGTAGTCGGCAAAGGCGCCCACGCCGGAGGCGTCGACGAGGGCGAGTCCGCGTTGGGCGGCTTCCTCGCGAAAGGTGCCGTCACCCTGGTTGACGAAGAGCCAGTTGGGCACGCCCCAGCGGCAGACGTAGAGGTCGAGGTCGCCGTCGTTGTCGATGTCGGCAAAGGTGGCGCCCTGTTTCCAAGCGCCGACGCCGGGATCGGCGCCGTTGCCATCGGTGCCGCCCAGGTAGCCGGTGCCGGGTTTGGGGGCGGAACCGGCGGTGATGCCGCTGGCATCGGTGACGTCCTCGAAGCGCCAATTGCCGAGGTTACGAAAGAGGCGGCAGGACTCGGTCTTGCTGACCGTGAAAACATCGGGGCGGCCATCACCGTCGTAGTCCCCGATCGCCACGCCGGTGCCCATGCCACCCAGCGCAAATTCCTGGTAACGGTCGCCCCACATGCGCGGGTCGGCGTAGTTGTTTTCCGTCACGATGCCGGTCTGCGAGGCGGGCAATTCGGTGAACATCGTGTCACCACTCCGCGCGCTGCGAGCATTGAAAGGCGTGGCGACGGGCTGCGCCTGGGCCAAACCGAGCACGGCGGACGCGAGCAAAGGACCAATCAAGCGGCCCGGAAGGATCCACTCCATCGGGGAACTGGGGGCAACGACAGGGGGCATGGGAGCGAAAAAGGGAGAGTCGACGGCAAGGGGAGTCAAGGTAAGGCTAAAAGTAGACGAGCCCCGCTGGCAGCCGGACCGGGACTGCGCTTGCCTCGTTTCCGACACCCACCTTGAGTGAGCGTTTCCCTCCCTGCCCCGCTCCGATTTTCGCCATGACCCCGAGTTCTCAGCCCCGCTCCCTCGTTTGGCTCGCCTTCATTTTGCTGGCGGCGGCTCTGCTCGCCTGGATCGACCTGGCGGCCGTCAAGCACGTCAAGACGGTCTCCAGTCAGTTCGGCGAGCGTCCGGCCTACGACGAGGAGTCCCCCACGGGCTACGTTGACGGCAAACGTTACCTCGTGCCGCTGGACCACAACGCCGAGAGTTTTCAATGGATCGTCCAGGCCCAGTTGATGGCCGCGTCCGACTCATGGCGTCTGCGCGAGGTGGACTACGACAACGCTCCCCGCACCCGGCCGGTTTATTCGCCCTCGCCCTACCGCTGGTGGCTGGCGGGCCTCGGCAAACTGCGCGCCGGCGAAGACCGTCCACTCGGCGCCGCGATCGAAGACGGGCTGTTGTGGGCCGATCCGGTGCTGCACTGGCTGATGCTGGTCGGTGTCGTCGTGGTGGTGGCCTGGCGTTTCGGACTCTTCAGCGCGGCCATGGCCGCGCCATTGCTGGCGATTTCGTTTCCGCTGTTGAGCGCGTTTTATCCCGGATCTCCCAATGATCGAGGTTTGGCGACCGTGAGTGTGGTCTGGAGCCTGTTGGCCCTCCTGGTTGGCGCGACCGGTTGGCGGCCGCGCACCTCCTTCGTGATCGCCGGCTTCCTCGCGGCCCTTGGTCTGTGGTTCGACGCGAACCGCTTGGCGCCGGTGATCGGCGGCGTCGGGTTGGGGGGCTTGTTCGCCGCATGGTGGCTGAACCGCCAGTCGGCCAAAGAGGGCGAGGATCAGGCCACCCAAACCTTGGTGCGTTTACCATGGCGCTGGTGGGCCATCACCGGAGCGGCGGCGACGGTTCTGGTCTGGGTCGTGGAGAACATGCCGGACCGGCTCGACCCCACGACCCTGCTGCTGCGCACCGTGCACCCTCTCTACGCCGTTTCGTGGCTCGGGCTCGGCCTGCTGCTCGCCCGGCTGTCCCACGCCTGGGCGGAAGGTCGTAAAGCCCTGAAATGGAACGGCTGGGTCGAATTGCTGCTGGGCGCCCTCGCCCTGGCCGCCCTGCCGGTCGCCATGCACCTGGCCGACCAACCGGGCTTTCTCGCCGGCGATGCCATGAGCGCGCAGATGTCGCCAATCCCCGGCTCCGAACGCGCGGCCGACTTTGGTGACTGGTTAAAGCAGGAGGGCGTGCGCCTGTCGTTCTGGGCCCTGATGCTGCCCATCCTGATCGCCCTGGGCAGCGGCCTCTGGCAGGTCCTGCAGCGCAGGCTTTCACCAGATCGCGCGCAAGCGGTGCTGCTGCTCATCGGCCCGGTCATCATCGGCATCGTGATCGCCTGGAAACAGGTCGCCTGGTGGATGACGGTCGGCGCGCTGGCCGCCCTCCTTCTTTGCGCCCTCGCGGCCAACCAACCGGCCGGCCGCACCCGCCGCCGCTTCGCCATCGCCCTTGCCATCGCGCTCCTGCCCAGCCTCCTGCGGGTATTGCCGCTAACGACCCCCCAAGCCATCGCGCAGCTGACCACGGCCGAGCAGCGCGCGCTGACAGAACGTGACCTCGCCTATTGGCTCACGAAGCGCATCGACGACTACCGCTCGGTCGTGCTCGCCCCGCCGGAATCGGTGCCCGCGCTCTACTACTACGGCAGCGTGCGCGGTCTCGGTTCCCCCTTCCAAGGCAACGAAGACGGCTTCGGCGCCGCCTTGCGCATCTCGGCCGCGACCTCGCCGGACGAAGCGGAAGCCTTGGCTACCCAGCGTGAACTGTCCCACGTCATCATGCCCAACTGGGATGGCTTTCTCGCCGAATACGCCCGCCTCGGTGCAGCCCAACCTGAATACACCCTCGTCGCCCTGCTGCATCAATGGTTGCCGCCACGCTGGTTGCGCGCCGTCAATCATGTCCTGCCCAAAATCGAAGGTTTCGAAGACAGCGGCGCCGTCATCTTCGAAGTGGTGGACGTGCAGGACAACGCCACCGCGCTCAGCCGCTTGGGCGAGTATTTCATCGAAACCGGCCAGATGCGCTTCGCCTATGGGATCAGCACCACGCTGGCAGAGTCCTTCCCGTCCGACCTCGGTGGCTTGGTGGCCCGCGCTCAGATCGCAGTCGCGATGAGCGACCGCGCGGCCTTCGAAAAAATCATGGCGCAGATTCTACCCTATCTCGAGGACGCCCGCGACGGTGACCTCATCTGGGATCGCCGCGTCAACCTGGCCAACCTGCTCATGCTCGCCAAAGAAGAGGACTACGCGACCGAGCAGGTGCAGTTCTGCATGGACGAAGTCGATGAATACCTGCTGCGCACCGTCACCCCGCCCACCCTGCACCGTTTCCTCATCCTCTGCGACATTGTGGGCGAACCCTTTCCGGAAGACTACCTGCGCGAGGAGGCCTTGCGCCAACTCACACCGGAGCTCCGCAAGTTGCACCTCAAGCCGCAGGAGTAAGTCGACATGGCCTCGGCGCGCGGAAAACGAATCGGCACCCTGTCCCTGAGCGCCCTGCTCGGCGCCGCGGTGGGACTCGGTATCGCCAAGTTCATGACACCGGCTGACATCGCCCCGGCCGACAATACCAGCCTGGCCCGGCTGAGTTCGGGAGACTTGGCCTTTGTTCCCGAGCCAATCGGTGCCCCGGTGGAGGAATTTGGTCGGCCCTATGTCACGCATGTTGACCTCATCGACCTCGACCAGGACGGGCGGCTCGACGTGCTCTACTGCGAAGGCTCGACCAACACCGTGCGCTGGATTCGCCAGGATGAAACAGGCGCCTTCGTGGAGGCCATCATCGGCGAGGACATTGCCGGACCGGCCCATGTCGCCGCGGCCGACATCTACGGGAACGGTCGCCTCGACGTGCTCGTGGCCAGCATGGGGCAGATCACGCCCAACAATGACCGCATCGGCTCGGTGGTGGTGCTGGAGAACCTCGACAACCAACGCTTTCAGCCGCGGGTCCTGCTCGAGAACGTGGCCCGGGTCACCGATGTGCGGGCCGCCAACCTCATGGCGCATCCAGACGGTCGACTCGACCTGATCGTCGGCCAGTTCGGCTACGACCAAGGAGAGTCCCGCTGGCTCGAAAACCACGGCGACTGGGCATTCACCAGCCACCTCGTGAACGAACAATCCGGTTGCGTGCACACGCCGGTGGCGGATTTCGACGGCGACGGCCGCCCGGACTTCGCCGCTTTCATCACCCAGGAATGGGAAGAAGTGCACCTGTTCAGCAACCAAGGAGGAGGCCGGTTCGAAGAACGCATCCTCTGGGGATCGACCAACGAGGACTTCGGGGGCAGCGGCATGCGGGTGCATGATCTCAATCGCGACGGCCGGCCCGACCTGCTGGTGAGCAACGGCGATGGCTTCGATTACGCGGTGCGCGGCCCCCGCCCCTGGCACGGCCTGCAATGGCTGCGCAACGACGGCAACGGAGCCTTCACGTATCAGCGGATCGGTGACATGGGCGGCGCCTACGCCCCGGCCCCCGCCGACCTGAACGGCGACGGCGCCACCGACCTCGTCGCCGTCAGCGGATTCGGTGATTGGTCCGACCCGCAGACTCCAGCCCTCATGGCCTTCATCAACGACGGCTCGGAAAACTTCACCCCCGTCGTGCTGGCCCGCACGCCCATCCAGATGATCACGGTCGCCGCCGGCGATCTCGATGGCGACGGCGTGCCAGAGCTGGTCACGGGCGGCTTCCACGCCTTCCCGCCCTACGAAAACATGAGCAGCATCATGCTATGGCGCAGAAAGTAGCCTCAACCTCCCGGGCACTGCTCGCCCACCTGCTGGCCGCCGTCGTCGGCGCGGCACTGGCTTTGGCCATCAGCCTGCCCCGCCAGACCGACCGTCTGCGGGAAGGCCTGCCAAAGCCCGTTCAGCCGGCGGTCAACAATCCCCGGCTCAACGAAGAAATTGAGGGCGCCGAGCAGGCCGCGCGTGAGAGCCCGACCCTCGCGAAGGTGGCCGCCCTGGGCCGACTGTATCACGCCAATGGTTACGACCAGGCCGCCGCCCGCTGCTGGCGCCTGCTGGCCAGAGAAGATGAAACCGACGGCCACTGGACGCACTATCTGGCCCAACTGGCGCGCATTCGCAGCGACCAAGACGAAATCTCACGCCAACTGGCGGCCACGGTGCGTCGGTCCCCCGACTATTCTCCGGCCTGGCTGCAACAGGCCGACCTCGCGTTCAAGCGCAGCCGCTATGCCCTCGCCCGCCAGAGCTACGAACGCCGCCTGGCACTCGAACCCGGCGATGCCCACGCCCGGCTCGGATTGGCCCGGCTGGCCCTGATTGATTTTGATCGCGACGCCGCCAAGGCCCAGTTGCTGGCCATCATCGGCGATCATCCTCAATTCTCCGCCGCCCACAATCTCTTCGCCCAGCTGGCGACCGAGGACGGCAACACCGCCCTCGCCCAGCACCACCGCTGGCTCGGACACCAAGCCGGCCGCTTTGAGCAAGCGCGGGACCCGTGGATGCTGGAGATCGAAGCCGAGTGCTACGACCCCGGTCGCCTGCGCATTCTGGGCATGCGCGAATACCAGAATCGGCGCTACGACAACGCCCGAGAAATGCTCCAGCGAGCCATCGCGATCCAGCCCACCGACCCCAACGGTTATGAACTGCTGGGCAATGTGCACCTCAACACGGGCCAACCGGCGCAAGCCGCCCAACTGACGCAGGAGGCCAAAGTTCGCTACGCCCAAACCGGGCAAGTCGTGCCGATCGCCGTCTTCAGCAACCTCGCGCAAGCCCTGCAGGAAACCGACCGCGCCGGCGAAGCGGTGACCATCCTGCAGGAAGGTTTGAGGACCCATCCGGAATCTTTCGAACTGCTCAACACCCTGGGCGTCGCGCTCCGCATGACCGATCAATCGACCGCCGCGATCGAGGCTTTCCGCGCAGCGCTGGAAATCAACCCGCTCGACCCCGACACCAACTTCAACCTCGCCACCCTGCTCTACAATCGTGGCGCCGAGGAAGAAGCTCTGTTCCATTACCACCAATCCCTGAAGCGGAAACCCACCTATCCGCAGACGCTGCTCTTCCTGGCCACCCGCGAACTTTCGGCCGGCAATCTCGACGCGGCCCAGCCGTGGATCGAACGACTCTTTGACGCCTACTCCGGCGTGCCCGAGGTCCGACGCATCACGGCGCAATGGCACCTGCAACGCGGTCTCGGGGCCGAGCGAGCCGGCAATGCGTCCGCCGCGCTCGCGGCGTTCGCCAAGGCCTTTGAGATCGACGCCGCGTTGCCCGGCCTCGCACCGCGGCTGGGCGGCCTCTATCTGGAAGCCGGTCAGTTCGCCCAAGCCGTCGCACCCTTGGAGGCCTATCACGCCCAGGAGCCCAACACACCGCGAGCCGCCATGCTCCTGGCCCAGGCTTACGCCCGCACCCGACGATTCGCCGAAGCCCGCCAACTGCTCACCCAGGCGGCCGACACCGCCGCCGCCGCTGGCGACGAGAAACTGGCCGCCTTTTGCCGCGAGATCCTCGGCCAACTCCCGCGCCGCTAGGCGCTGGATCGATCAATGGTGGTGGTGGCCACCACCCGCCATCCCGGCCTCCGGCAAGGCGAAGGTTCCAAGGTTGAGTCGCTCGGCCACAGAACTGTCTTCGCGAATGCGATAAAACCCGTCCGCGGCCACACCTTCGACCCGCTGGGTTTGTCCCGTCACGGGCCAGAAAATTTCGACAGATCGAATATCACTCGATTCGCCCAGACCGATTTCCTGCCGGAACGGCGAACCACCAAAACTACCGCCGCTGTTGACCTCACGATGGATCTTGCGGGTGCGCCCCACCGCATCGGCGACGGTCAGCGTCAGGCGGGCGCCTATCGCGGCACGGTTGGACGTGACGCCCTCGAGGCGGAGCGTCACCCAGTGGTTGGCGTTGCCCGGATTGGCGAAAAGTTGGTTGGGGTAATGATCCCCCGCGAGCACGCCGCCCACGACGGAATAGATGTCCTGGTCGCCGTCGTTATCGATATCACCGAAGGCGATCCCATGCCCCTTCTGCAACTGCCCGAACCCGCCGGCGGTGGTGACATCCTGAAAGTGCCCGGCACCGTCGTTGCGAAACATGCGAGAAGGGGTGAGTGATTCGTATTCCGGGTCCCCGGTGGCCGCGTAAAAATCGAGCCAACCGTCATTGTCGAGGTCGCCAAAGTTGCAGCCCATGGTGAGGAGCACGGTGGCCACCCCCGCCTCCTCGGTGACGTCGGCAAAGGTCTCGTCACCAAGGTTTCGATACAATTTTGGCAGCTCGGCATTGTGCGGCAGTCCGAGATAATCGGCCGCAACGTCACCGACGCTGGAAATGTTGTAGCCCGAGACGAAGAGATCGAGCCAACCGTCGTTATCGTAGTCGAACCACCAGCTGGGAAAACTCACCATGGGCGCGACGACGCCGGCCCGGTTGGCGGCGTTGCGAAAGCGCCACCGCGCCTCCGGGCCCTCCTGGCCACGGGCCGGGCCTTCGTTGTGCAGCAGGATGTTGCGGCCGCCCATGAGCGACAGGTAAAGGTCCGGGCGGCCGTCGTTGTCGTAGTCGCCGGCAACGGCGGCTTTGACGTATTGTTCGACATTGAGACGAAACTGGCGGGCCACCTCAGTGAAGGTGCCGTCCCCGTTGTTGCGGTAAAGTTCACACGGCTGGTCGTTACCCGTCGTCCAGGTCTCGTTGCCGATGAACAGGTCGATCCAACCGTCGCCATTGTAGTCGAACCAGGCCGCCGTCTGGGTGGGATGGTAACTCAAGAGACCAGCGGCTTCGGTGACATCGGTGAAGGTGAAATCGCCGTTGTTACGG
This sequence comes from Actomonas spartinae, assembly GCF_051209155.1. NCBI lineage: Bacteria > Pseudomonadati > Verrucomicrobiota > Opitutia > Opitutales > Opitutaceae > Actomonas > Actomonas spartinae. The sequence goes on along the minus strand of NZ_JBPJGB010000002.1, from coordinate 420,882 downwards.
AAGAGCGAGTTGGGGTGCAGCCCTTCGCCGCGCAGCCAACCGGTGCGCAGGAGCAGCACATCGACATATCCGTCGTTGTCATAGTCGGCATGCACCAGATTCAGCCCGCCCGTGACGCCCGATAGTCCAGCTTCGGCGGTGCGATCGACAAAGGTGCCATCGCCACGATTGCGAAACAGGCGCACTTGGCTCTGCGGCCCGGATGCGGAAACGAACAAGTCGAGGAACCCGTCATTGTCGAAGTCGTCCAGCACCACACCGCCCGACAAATCATCAACTGCCAGCCCCAACGCGCCGGCGACATCGGGAAATCGCGGCAAGGGATAATCCGAAGCGAAGGTTTCCGGCGCGATGAGCCAGTCCGCCGGAACCTGGTCGGGATACTCACCGAGGGTCATGTAGGCGATGTTCAGCAGCCAACGGGCTTCGAGATCGTTTTGATCCTCCCGCAACACCTGCCGCAAAAGTTTGATGGCATTGCGTGAGCCCTCCTGCTGTTGGTGCACCCCGCCGCCTTGAATCGGAAACAGGCAGGAGTCGGCGTTGTGATTGTTGAGGCAGTTCTGTTGCTCGCCGAGACGCAGGTGACAGATGGCCTCAAACATGAGCATTTCCCGACGCAGCCCCGCCGGGACCTCCCGTCCCGAAGCGACGAGTTGTTGCTGCAGCGACTCAAACTCAGCCAGCGCGTCCGCGGTCTGGCCGGCAAACAACAGGTAACGTTCCGGGCTCTCGAGCAGCTGCAGACGCGCCACGATATCGGCTGCGACCGCGGCCGCCTTGAGCCGCGCGACCTCGACCGCGCGATCGTTGAGGTAAAAATTTTCGATCGGATCGGAATCCGCCCAGAGTTGACTCACCCGCTCGTTCATTCTGCGGGTCTCCGGCGGTTGGCGGTCGCCACTGAGATCGCCGAGGGGTTGAGCGGAGGCGGTCGCGCCAATGGCGAGCGCCAGCACTACGCCGCGAAGGCCGGTTGGGCCGTGGCGAAGTTGGGCGGTGGGCGAAGGGGTAGATCGGAATGAGTGCATAGCGGGTGCCCGGGCAACGAATTACCCAAAGGCTTTGACCATCTCGGACGAAATCAAACGTGGGGTAAAAAAAAACGCCCCCCGGGAAACCGGGGGGCGTTGAAGTTTTTAGACAGCGGTCAGCTTAGAACCGGAAGGTATTGGTAAGCGACCAAGTCTGGCGCGGACCAATACGGTAGGTTGCCGGCGTGCCGTCAGGCTGGACCGTGATCGGGATCAGGTTATCGCCTTCGCCCACGTTACGCACGTTGAGCTGGACGCGCCAGTCGATCTTGTCGCTGAGGCGGCGGCTGTAACCGACCCACATATCGATGTTGGTCTCGGCCGGACCACGATACGGGTTGTCGAGGTCGAAGTTGACACGACCCGGGTTGGTCGGGTTCGGGATCGGCTTGAAGCCGATGACCACGTCGTCCTGCCAGCGGATAGCGGCACCAATGTTGACACCCTTGAGGAGACCCTCGTCGAAGTCGTAGTTGGTGATTGCGTTCACGCGCCACTCGCGCAGTTCCGGCACGTCGGTGCCTTCCTGCAGCTTGCGGGCGGCCCACTCGGAACCGACGTTCTGGTTCCACTGGAACAGGGAACGCTCGTTACCGGCGCCGCCCCACCAGATGCGGAGGTCGCCACCGTCGGTGTTGTTCAGGAAGTTCTCATACGCATCGACGAACTCGGCGAGGTTCGCACCACCGATGTTCTTGCGGACCGCAGTGGTCTTCGAAGCGTTGAGGGTCAGGCGCCAGTTACGGGTCGGCTGAGCATTGAACTCGATTTCATAACCCTTGGAGACAGCGTCTTCAGGGACGGTGAAACCGGCCGGGACGCGCTCGGACAGCTGGCTGTCGCCGCTGGCCCAGGTCATCGGGTTGAAGCCCCAAGCCTCGTAGAAGCGGGGATCAACGCTGGCCTGCCACTCGCGCCAGAGGGCGATGTGACGGAGCTCGCGCTCGTGAGCAGCGATGTAGTCTTCACCGTCCTGGCCACCACCGTAGTTATACAGGGAGTTCTCAGGATCCGGAGCGGTCGCGACATCGCCCGGGGCGAAGCCGAACTGGAGGTCGTATTCGTAACGATTGACCCAGTTGCCGGACCACGTCTGGGACGCGCCGATGAACCAGGCACCGTTGAGGCCGGAGGACGAAGCCTGCAGCACCTCGGTCTCATACTTGTTCACCTTGAGGGAGAAGCGGCCATCCTTGGACTCAAGGAGGACACCCACGTCGGTGGTGACACCGGACGGAGCCGGGATCGGCTCGCCGTAGACATCCACGCGCTCAGCGGCGGGCTGGAAGTTCTCGGACTCGTTGTAGTAGATGGTGGTGAGGAACGGCAGACGCTCGGTCAGGTTCTTGAGACCCGGAAGTTCATCCAAGTGAGCCACGATGGAGTAGCTGGTGGATTCAACCGTGAGCTCGTTGTCCGGATCGGTGCGCAGCTTGTAGGTGCCCGGGGAGAGGTCGAGACGATCGTCGCGGGTGAGGCCGTTGGTGTTCTGGGAGTATTCCCAAGAGCGGGCCGTGTCTTCACGCCAGCCCCAAGTGCCAACGATGGCGTTATCGAGCAGGTGGGCCTGCCAGACGAAGGCTTGGGACTCAACTTCGTTGCGGGTGAGGCGAGCGAAGGTGGTGTGGGAGTCACGGAGGGCACCGTTGTTGTCCTCGGAGTCGTAGATGGTGACCGGCTCATAGCGCCAGCCGACGTAGTTCGAGCGGTTCTCAGACTGCGTGCTCTCGTAGTTATTGGTCTGCCACGGCAGCTGATACTGGTTGTTCCAGGGATCACTCGGGAGAACACCGGCGGGCGGGTTCCAGGTCGAATCGAAGAGCATGACCTGGTAGTTGTAGGGCATGTCGAAGTTCGCGGTGATACGCGGAATGTCAGCACCGGAGGCCGAGCTGGCGCTCATGAGGGACGGTCCGAGGTAAACCATGGACTGCGGCGTGCGCTCGGTGGAGTGCCAATCGGCGTTGTTACCCAGGAAGTCGGAGTAAGCAATGTCGACGACGTAACGCTTCCAGCTGCGGCTGTCGGTGTCACGGGACTCCTCGGCGAAAAGGCCGGTGAGGGTGTGCTTACCGGCCAAGCGGCGCAGGAAGCTGGCATCACCGTCACGCGCGAAGTCGTGGGTGAAGAAGGCGGTGGCCCGGAAGCCGTCGCGCTCGCTCGCCATGGAGTTGTTCGCACCACCGGTGCCAACGACGAACGGACGACCCAGGTTCGGGTTCGGCGTGCCATCGGCATTCGGGAGGTTCAGCGAGTAGGTGCCGTTCGGGAAGTTCGGATCGTCGCCGGCGTAACCCACCTGCTGACCGTTCGCGATACCCTCGACGGTGCCATCAGCGTAAACGCTGTTGAAGTCGATGTAGATACCTTGAGCGCCACCGGTGAGGAAGGCGTTACGGCCATTGGCGTAGTTCTCCTGGTTGAACACGAGCTCAACACCGAACTTGTCGTTCATGAAGGTCTGAGCGATGGAGGCGTTGAAGGAGTCGAAATCCTGCCACTCGTTCTTGGTCGGGCCGTCGATCAGGTTGTTGTAGAAGTCGAACACCGTGGGATCGATGAGGCTGTTGTCCTTGTAGACACCGAACTGGGAGTAAGGGAGACCCGAACGAACCGCGAAGGTGGAGTAGGACTGGACAGCGCCCATGCGGTGGAAGCCGAGGACGTAGTTGTTGTCGATCGAACCGTCGGCAGCGATACCACCGGAGCCGGAGCCCGCGTTGATTTCAGCCTGCCACGCATCGACCGGGTCGATGGAATCACCGTTGAAGTGATAGTGGGAGGCGCCGAAGCCGAAGTCACCCACCCAAGGCGTGAACCAGCGGTTGGGCTGACCAGCGTCCGCACCACCGTTAACGGCGGGACGGGTGAGGCCATGGCCCGGGCGACCGGTGTTGTCATCACGGATTTGGAAGGGATTCCAAGTGCCCTTGTTCAGGTAGTTGAAGGTGCGCGGATCACCCTGGTTGACGCTGATGGTCTGGCCATCCTCGTAGGTGTGGGTGAAGGTGCGATCCCAACTGCCCTGGTAAGTGCCGGTGTAGAACCACGGAGTGATGTAGTCCAACGGGGGCAGGGTGCGGGGGCGGTTGGAGTTGATCGAACCATCTTCAAAGTTGGCCTTGATGATGGTGCGAGCCGAACCGCGCTTCAGGAATTCCGGTTCAAAACGGATAGCGGCGAAGACACGCTCGGTGTCTTGGAAGGCCGGGTCCTGCTGGAACTTCGTGTCATCCTTGACCGCGGCCACGCGAATGGCGAGTTGGTCTTCGAGGAGAACGCGGTTGAAGTCGACCTCAGCGCGGGCGGAGCCGTAGCTGGCCACACGGAAGGAGACTTCGTTGGAGTTCTTGAAGGACGCCTGCTTGAGGCCGGCGTTGATGATACCGGCCGGGGAGCCCTGACCGAACAGAATGGAGTTCGGGCCACGCTGGAGGTCGACACGGTCGACGGAGTAACCATCCCACGGAATGTCCGTCAGGAAGAAGTCACGCGTCGTGTCGGCCGCGGTGAGACCGCGAACACGGGTGTTCTGGTTGGGGTTGGTGAAGTTGCCTTCTTCGTTGAGGCGGGTGCCATCGCCGACACCGGCGAAGTTACCTTGGATGTTACCGACTTCCGTGCCCGTGGTGTATTGGAGCAGGGATTCGTTGTCGGTGGCCGCGATATCATCGAGGAACTGGCTGGTGATGACGGTAACGGCGTTACCGATGTCGCGCAGCTCGGTGTTCAAACGATTACCGGCGAGGGTCGTAGCAGCAGTGTAGCCTTGGTTGTCTTCTTCAGCCGAAACTTCGAACGGGGAGAGGACGATAACATCCTCGTCGTCGATTTCAGACGAAGCAGCCGTGGACTGCGCCCACGCGGATCCAGACGCCATAAGCGCCGAAACCGCGGCTAGTGTAAACCTAGTCAGGGTTTTGTCTTTTTTGGTATGCATGGTATTGGTTGGTCTCTAGCCGAGTCGGTCAGCGACCGATCCCGGTAGTGAATCGAACAATCGTTCGACGGATCACCGAAGGCGACCGACGAACGAAATTGGTTGCGGGGTTAACTCGTTACGTAACGAGAGAAGGCAAAGGGGCGAGGAGTGACGCAAGTGGTCAGCACGCAGGGGCAGGTAGGGGGTAGGGGTTAAGGTTGGGGTTAGGGCTCCCAGAAATGGGAAAGCGCCGGGAGCTTTGCGAGCACGAATTCAAAGGCCCCTTAATTTCTAGTCAAACAATAGCGCAATCTATGCGCGCCCTGCGCTCGAAGGTGGTGGTTTTTAGGCACTTCCGAGCAACGCACACGTCTCGCAAGGAGGAGACTTACCGTTGGGGGCATCCCGTTTGAGTCCGTCCCTCAGCCCCTTTCCCCGGCCGACAAACAGAGTTGCCCCGCAAAGACCCTGCTTAACAAAGTCCCGCGATGCCCCATTCCAAAGCGCCCGACAGCTCCTCATGGTGGACCCACCTCATAGGCGCGCTGGGTATCTTGCTCGCAGGTTTGATCTGTTACGGTCCGGCCTTGCAGGGTGAGGTGCTCTGGGACGATCCGGCCCATGTCACGTCACCGGATCTCCGCACCGCGGAGGGCCTCGGGCGCATTTGGACCGATGTGCTCGCCACCCAACAGTATTACCCCGTCCTTCACTCGGTTTTTTGGCTCGAGCACCAGATTTGGGGCGACGCGGTCCTTGGCTACCACCTCGCCAATGTGATCCAACACGCGCTCGCCTGCACCTTGTTCGCGCTCCTGCTCATCCGACTGCAGCGACCGGATCGGGGAGGCGTGGACGAACCGGACACCACGACCACCGGTCCGACCCGACCGACCGTTTGCATCGTCGCTTGGCTGGGAGGGCTGTTGATGGCGGTGCATCCGGTGGCGGTGGAGTCGGTTGCTTGGATCTCGGAGCAAAAGAACACGCTTTCCACGGTATTCTATTTCGCCGCCGCCCTCGCCTACTTCCGGTATCGAGAACACCGCGGTCTCGGTCGCTACCTTTGCGCCACCGGGCTCTTCATGCTGGCATTGGGTAGCAAGACCGTGACCTCCACGCTGCCCGCGGCGCTGCTCGTGATCCTGTGGTGGCGGCACGGCCGGCTAAAGTGGCGTCGCGACGTGGCCCCACTCGCACCTTGGTTTGGCCTTTCGCTCGCGGCCGGTCTCGGCACCGCTTGGATTGAACGCAACCTGATCGGTGCCGACGGCGCGGAGTATTCGCTCAACCTCATTGAACGGGTGCTGTTGGCGAGCCGTATCGTCTGGTTCTACCTGCAGTCCGTGGTCTGGCCCTTCGATCTGGCGTTCTTCTACGAGCGCTGGGACGTGCCCGCACTGGCCGGGTCTTGGTGGCCCTTTCTGGTCGCAGCCCTGATCGTTACCGGCGCGTGCTGGGCCATCCGCCAACGCTGCCGCGGGGCCTTGGCCACGTGGCTGTTGTGGGTGGGCACGCTTTTCCCCGCCTTGGGCTTCTTCAACGTGTTCCCGTTCGCGTTTTCTTATGTGGCCGACCATTTCCAATATTTGGCCACCTTCGCGGTCATCGGGGGCTTGGCCGGCGGCCTGACTCGCTTGGCCGATCGCCTCCCCTCCCGCACGGCTCAGGCCATACCCGCCACTCTCGGGCTCGTATCCGTGGCGCTCATTCCGTTCTCCCGCGCAGAAAGCCGACATTATCAAAGCAACGTGGCGTTGTTTTCCGCCTCGGTAGCGGCGGTGCCGGAGAACTGGATGGCACAACGCTGCCTGGCTTGGGCCCTCGCCAAACTGCCGGATCGGGAAGTCGATGCGATCCACCACTATCGCGAATCCCTGCGGCTCAAACCGGATTCCCCTGACAGCGCGAACGGCCTCGGTGTTTTGCTGCTCAACGATCCGGCCACCGCTGAGGAAGGGATCGCGCTACTGCGTCGCGCCATCGAACTACGTCCTCATTTCGCCGAACCGCACTTTACCCTCGCCCGTCTCCTCCGCGACCAACCCGACCGATTGCCGGAGATGATTGCGCATCTGGAGGTAGCGCTCGAAACCAAACCGCGTTTCGCCGCCGCTCACCTGCTCCTGGGGGAAACTCTTTCCCGCCTACCCGAGCGCCAATCCGAAGCCCTTCACCACTTCAACGAGGCCCTGCGCTGGGATGACACCCTTGCCGGCGCCCACGTCGGGATCGGCCAACTTCTCGCCAGCCTGCCGGGCCGCGCCGCCGAGGCCGAAGCCCGCTTCCGCCAAGCCCTCGCCCTCAACCCGGAGAATCCCGCCGCCCATTTCGAACTCGGCACCCTGCTCTCCAACCGTCCCGAGACTGCGGCTGAGGCCGAGACCCACCTGAAAGCCGCGATCCGCCTCGAGCCCGACGCCGCCTCCGCCCACTTCAACCTCGCCAACCTACTCGGGCGGCAACCGCGGCGCGCCGCCGAGTCCCTCCCTTTCTACGAAACCGCTCTGCGCCTCGAACCCAACTCCGCCGCCATTCACGGCAACCTCGGCAACGCGCTTGGCCAACTCGGGCGCCCCGCCGAAGCCATCGACCAATACCAACAGGCCCTCGCGCTCGACCCCGGCCTCGGCTGGATTCACCAGAACCTCGCCCTCGCGCTGGCCCCCCTCTCGACCCGCACCGAGCAAGCACTGTTTCACGCCCGCGAAGCCGTTCGCCTCTCTCCACGCAGCGCCCCCGCCTACAACACGCTCGCCATCGTCCATGCGCAGCAAGGTGCTCTCCGCGAGGCCCGCGACGCCTGGCAAAGGGTCCTGGAGCTCGATCCCAACTTCGCCCCGGCGCGTGAAAACCTTGCCCGCGTAAATCAATTGCTCAATCGCTAGCGCGACCATGCCCCGCCCCGCCCTCGCTGCCGCCGCACTGTGCCTCAGCTGCGGCCTGCTGCCCGCCGCCGGTGACCCGGCCGCCGAGATCGCCGCCGCGCCGCTCGCCGCGCGCTCCACCCCCGACGGCCCGACCCTTTTCACCACCCTGCCCGCCGTCGACACCGGCATCCGGGTCTTCAACCACTTCGCCGACCCGCGCATGTGGGGCTCGCTGCACACGGAGATCATGAACGGCGCGATGGGGACCGGTATCGCGGTCGCCGACTTCGACAACGACAGTCGCCCGGACGTCTTCATCGTCAGCAAGTCCGGCTCCAGTCGCCTCTTTCGCAACCTCGGCAACTGGCGCTTCGCCGACGTCACGGTCGCCGCCGGACTCGCTCCCGCCGGTGACGAGAAGCTCATCGACCGCCCCGACTGGACCCAGAGCGGCACCTGGGCCGACGTGAACAACGACGGCTGGCTCGACCTGTTGGTCTGCCGTTGGAACGCCCCCAACCGCCTCTTCATCAACCACGGTGACGGCACCTTCACCGAAGAAGCCGCCGCCCGCGGTCTCGCCATCTCCGATGCCTGCGGCAGCGGCTCCTTTCTCGACTACGACCGCGATGGAGACCTCGACCTCTACATCCACACCAACGTGCTCGACTCCGCCGGTGCGCCCGACGGCCAGCCCGACTACCTTTTCCGCAATCGGGGTGACGGCCACTTCGAGGACGTCACGGTCGCCGCCGGCATTTCCGGCCGCAGCTTCGCCCACGCCGTCGCGATCTGGGACTTCGACGACGACAACTGGCCCGACATCTATGTCGCCAACGACTTCGCCGCCCCTGATCGCCTGTATCGAAATAATCGTGACGGCACCTTCACCGACGTGATCACCGCGGTCGTGCCACACATGCCCTATTCGTCCATGGGCACCGATGCCGGCGACATCGACGGCAACGGTTGGCCCGACCTCTTCGTCACCGACATGGCCGCGACCACGCACGAAAAGGATCACCGCGGCATGGCCTATTCCCGCCTGCTCAAGACGGACTTCATCGACCCGGCCGCCGACCCCTCCCCCCAAGTCTCGCGCAACGCCCTCTATCTCAACGAGGGCGTCGGCCCCACCCGTGAAGCGGCACATCTGCTGGGCATCGCCGCCACCGACTGGACCTGGTCCGTGCGCTTCGAAGACCTCGACAACGACGGCCGCCTCGATCTGCACGTCACCAACGGCATGATCCGCGAATACCAGAACGCCGATCTCATCGACCGCATGATGCTCGCCCGCAGCCCCGCCGAACGCATCCAAATCATGCGCGACAGTCCGGTGCTGGCCGACCCCAACCTCGCCTACCGCAACACCGGCGACCTGCGCTTCGAACCCGTTGGCGCCGCCTGGGGACTCGACCGCGCTGGCGTGAGTTTCGGCGCCGGCTTCGGTGACTTCGACGGCGATGGCGACCTCGACCTCATCGTTTCCAACTACGAAGCCGAACCCTCCGTGCTGCGTAACGACAGCACGAGCGGCCACCGCGTGCTCTTCGCCCTGCGGGGCACCCAGTCCAACCGCTACGGCATCGGCGCCCGCGTCACCATCGAAACCGCGAGCGGTCGCCAAACGCGTCGGCTCACGCCGTCCCGCGGACTGCTCTCTTGCAGCGAACCCGTGGTCCACTTCGGTCTTGGCGCAGCCGATCGACTCACCCGCGTGACGATCGATTGGCCATCCGGCCACCAACAGACCTTCACCGACCTCGCCGTCGATCAACGCTACACCGTCCACGAGCCCGAAACTTCGATTCCGCCCGCACCCACCGCGCCTCCGCCCGCCGGGCTCTTCGCCGAAGTCGGCGCCCACCACGGGCTGCATCTCACCGTTGCCGAACGCAATGAAACCGAAGACCAGCCGCTCATTCCGGTGAGCTTCGGCACCCTCGGCCCCGCCCTCGCCGTCGGTGACCTCAACGGCGACCACCGCATGGAGCTCATCCTCGGTGGCACCAGCGGCAGCCCCGCCCAACTCTTTTTCAAATCCCAGCGCTTCGCCGTCGCCGGCAATCTCGAACCGTCCGTCGCCGATGATGGTCCACTGCTGTTGCTCGACTACGATGGCGACGGTCTCACCGACCTGCTGCAAACCAAGGCCGGCGCCAACCTGCCGCGCAACTCTTCGCGCTTCCAACCCATCCTCTACCGCAACACCGGGGCGGGCCTCGTGCCGCAAGCCGACATCCTGCCTCCCGTGCCCATCAGTGTGGGTGCCGCCGTCGCGGCCGACTTCGACCGGGACGGCCGGCTCGACGTGTTCCTCGGCGGTCGCGTGCTCCCCGACCACTACCCGCTCCCCGCCGCCAGCGCCCTGTTGCGCAACACCGGCGGACGCTTTGCGGACGCCACCGCCACCCTCGCGCCCATGCTGGCCGAGATCGGATTGGTCCGTTCGGCGCTCGCCACCGACGTCGACGCCGACGGCTGGCCCGATCTGCTGCTCGCCCTGGAATGGGGCACCGTCACCTACCTGCACAACGATGCCGGCCGCGGCTTCACCGACCGCTCGACGGAGGCCGGGTTCGCGGCCGCCGGTTCCGGCTGGTGGACCACGCTCGCCAGCGCCGACTTCAACGGTGACGGTCAGCTCGATTACGTCGCGGGTAACAACGGACTGAATACATTCTACCAGCCCCCCGCCGAAATCTACACCGGCCGCTTCGGCCGCGGGCGCAACCTCCAGGTCATTGAAGCCTACACCGAAGACGAAACGCTTTATCCCCGCCGCACCCGGCGGGAACTCGGCGCGGAGATCGCCACCGTGCTGCGCCGCTTCCGCCGCAACGACACCTACGCCCGCACCAGCCTACCCGAACTGCTCGGCGCCGAGGCGCTGGCCGAAGCCCACCGGGCCGTCGCCACCGAATTCCGCAGTGGGGTTTTTCTGAGCCAGCCGAACCGCACCTTCCGCTTTGTCCCGCTGCCGCGCATCGCGCAAATCGCGCCGCTGCAGGGACTCGCCACCGGCGACTTCAATGGCGACGGGCATGCCGATCTCTACGCCGTGCAAAACGCCTTCGCCATCAATCCCGGCCTCGGTCGCTTTGACGGCGGTATCAGCCAATTGTTCAACGGCGACGGCCACGGCAACTTCACCGCGGTTCCGCCGATCGACAGCGGCCTCGTCGTGCCCGGCGACGCCAAGGCACTGGTGCAACTCGACCTCGACGACGACGGTTGGCCCGACTTTCTGGTCAGCCGCAACAGCCGCGCCAGTTTGGCCTTTCAACACCGTGGCCAAACGGGCTCCCGGTCGGTGCAAGTCATGCTGGAGTCGGGCGCACCCGGCCGACCGGTGGTCGGCGCCCGCGTCACCCTCGAACTGGCAAACGGCGCCCGTCAAGTGGTCGAGATTCAGGCGGGTGGTGGCTACTACAGCCAGAACGCCCCCACCGCGTTTCTGGCCTGGCCGGAGGACAACCCGCCGGCGCGTCTCAGCGTGCGCTGGCCGGATGGCGCCGAAAGCGTGGAGACCTCGTTCCCCCAGGCGCCACGATGGACCGTGCGCCAGCCTTGAACGATTAAACGACAAGATCGCCGGCCCTCACTTGACCCGTTTCACCCGCCGGTGGTTGTTTGGAGCGACGCATGCCTTCCCTCCCCGCCCTTTTTCGCACGCCCCACCGCAGGCTTCTGGCGACTTCATCTCTGCTGCTGGCCACGGTCGCGACTGCCATCGCCACGCCGGCCCCCAGCACCTTGCGGATGATCGAGCGCCTGCGCGCCCAGGCCGAGACCCCCGGCGAAACCGACATGTTTTTTCCCGGCCGGGCGGTCGCCAAGTTCCAGCGCGAGCTGGCCGCCGCCACCACCCTCAAAGAACGCCTGCCGTTGCGTATCCCGTATGCGCGCGCGTTGCTCAATGACGGCTTCTCGGCCGAGGCGATCGAGCAGATCAACCTCTTCGGTCGCGAATTCGCCGGCTCGGGAGCCACCATGGATCGCAGCCAAATTGCCGATCTGCTCGAGCTGAAGGCCCTGTGCGAATTTCGCCTGGGCGAGCAGGCCAACTGCCTCGCCAACCACAACGCTGACTCCTGCCTGCTCCCGCTCGCCGGCGGCGCCATCCATCTCGATCAAACCGGCTCCCGCGCGGCCATCGCCACCTTCAACCAGGTCCTCGGTCAGACCCCTTCACCCTACGCCGCGTGGATGCTCAACCTCGCCTACATGACGGTCGGCGAATACCCCGATGCGGTTCCGCAGCGCTGGCGAGTGCCGCCCGAGGTGTTCGAGTCCGACTACCCGCTGCCGCGATACCCCGATGTCGCGATGAAGCACGGTGTTGCCATCGACGACCTGTCCGGCGGCGTCGTGATGGACGACTTCGACCTCGACGGTGACCTTGATTTCATGGCCTCCGCGTGGGGCCCCTACGGCCAGCTCCGCTACTTCACCAACGACGGGGGTGGCACCTTCACGGAACGCACCGACAGCGCCGGACTGATGGGTCTGACCGGCGGGCTCAACATGATCCACGGCGACTACGACAACGACGGCCTCGTCGACGTGCTCGTGCTGCGCGGCGCCTGGCGCGGTGGCGAGGGCCGCATCCCCAATTCTCTCCTGCGCAACAACGGGGACAATACCTTCACCGACGTCACCGAGGCCGCGGGTCTGCTGAGCTTCCACCCCACCCAGACCGCCACCTGGCTGGACTACGATGGCGACGGCTGGCTTGATATTTTCATCGGCAACGAGTCGGTCGAAGGCAGCGGGTTCACCGACCCCTGCGAGTTGTATCGAAACAATGGTGACGGCACCTTCACCAACCTCGCCGCCGCCAGCGGCGTGGACATCGTCGACTGGATCAAGGCCGCCACGGCCGGCGACTTCAACAACGACGGCCGGCCCGACCTCTACCTCTCCTCACTCACCGGCGACAATCGTCTCCTGCGCAACGACGGGCCGATCGACCCGCGGAACCCGGCGCGCGGCCACCGCTTCACCGACGTCGCCGCCGCCGCCGGCGTGACCGGACCGACAAAAAGCTTCCCGTGCTGGTTCTTCGACTACGACAACGACGGTTGGCTCGACCTCTTCGTCACCGGTTACTCGATCCGCAACGCCGGCGATGTGCTCGCCGATCTGCTCGGCGCCAGGAACGGCGGTGAGAAGGCGCGCCTCTACCGCAACCGCGGGGACGGCACCTTCGAAAACGTCTCCGCCGCCGCCGGCCTCGATCGCATCCTGCACACTATGGGCAGCAACTTCGGCGACCTCGACAACGACGGCTGGCTCGACTTCTACGTCGGCACCGGCGACCCCAACCTCGGCACCGTCATCCCCAACCTCATGTTCCGGAACAACGCCGGGCAGGGCTTCCAGGATGTCACCACCGCAGGCGGATTCGGGCAACTGCAGAAAGGACACGCCATTGCGTTCGGCGACCTCAACAACGATGGCCACCAGGACATCTACTCCGTGGTCGGCGGCGCCTTTGCGGGCGACCACTACCCCAACCAACTTTTCGCCAATCCAACGAACGCCAACGCGTGGTTAAAGCTCCGCCTGCAGGGCGCCAAAGCCAACCGCATCGGCCTGGGATCACGTATCGAAGTGAAGGTGCAAACGCCGGCCGGCCCGCGCACGATCCATCGGACTGTCACCAGCGGCGGCACCTTTGGTTCCAGCCCGCTCACGCTCACCGGCATCGGTTTGGGCGACGCCATGGCGATCGATGAAGTGGTCATCCACTGGGCGGGCAGCAACACGGTTCAACGCCTCACCGGTCTCGAGCTCAGCCAAACCTACCACGTGATCGAGGATGGCAAAGCCACCAAGACGCCGGATCCGGCCGCCTTCGTTTGGGGCCAAACAGCGACGATGCCGATGGGCGGCCATCAACATCACTGAGACCGTCGCCCGCCGCTTCATCTTTCCAAAAGCGTGGCTGGGTAACCACATGGCGGAGAGGGGGGGATTCGAACCCCCGATAGGTTTAAGCCTATACCCGCTTTCCAAGCGAGCGCATTCGACCACTCTGCCACCTCTCCTGGTGATATGCATCCGGTGGCCGAAACCCCCTGATGTTGGACGAAAGAGGGTCAGATAAGGCGGATGTCGCGCAGTCGGTCAAACGGAATTTCAACGCGTTTCGAGCAGGCGCCGGTGCTCCACCATCAGGCAGGCGTCCATCACCACCTCAAGACCCGCCGCAGTCGCCCGCCGTTCGGCCTCCGCCGAGGCGATTCCGACTTGCAGCCACAACATGCCCGCGCGGTTCCGCCCGGCCTCGTCAGCCCACCGTTCGGCTTCCGCCGCGGGGCGAAATACATCGACGATGTCCACGGGCTCGCTCAGTTCATCCAAACTGCGCACCACCGGCTCACCCAGCAGGGTCTCCGCCGCCGGATGCACGGGGATGATGCGATATCCCACCTCCTGCAGGTAACGCGCTACGCGCGAGCTGGGTCGATCGGGGTTGGTCGAAAGCCCCACCACCGCGATGGTGCGGGCGGCGCTGAGCCGGGAGCGGAGTTCTTGATCGGTCATTTGCCGCCCAACCTGCACCAACACCGCGCGCTTTTCAAACCTGCCAGCTTTGCAGCACCTTCACGTAATGGGCGCGTTCGTGGGCCGCCGGATCGGGGCACTGCCGCAGGTTCAAGTTTCCGCGCAGGCGATCAATCGAGCTGAACTCGTGCTCCCGCATCCACGCCTCCAGGCCATCGAGCAGGGTCTTCACATGTCCGGTCCCGCAACGCAGCAGCACCGACACGACCTGCACCACATCGGCACCGGACAGCAGCGCCTTGATGGCATCCTCGGTCGTATGCACGCCACCACTACAGGCCAGGTTGCCCGGAAAATGCGGCGAGAGAATCGAAAGCCAACGCAACCGCAGCAACAGGTCACTGGAGCGCGAGAGGCGGAGCTGGTTCACCACTTTGACCGAGTCGACGTCGATGTCGGGCTGGTAAAACTGGTTGAACAGCACGACGCCGGCCGCGCCGTTGTTGGCGAGCACCGCGGCGAAGTTCGCCAGTGCCGTGTGGTAGGGAGAGAGCTTCACCGCGACCGGAATCTTCACCGCCGAGGATACGGTGCGCACCAACTCCACGATGTCCGCCTCGACCTCATCGGCCGGCACGGACGGATCGGTCGGCAGTTGGTAGGGGTTGAGCTCGATCGCTGACGCACCGGCGTCCTCCATGCGCTGCACCTCCCCCACCCAGTTGCCATTATGACTGCCGTTGAGTGACCCGATGATCGGGATCTCGACCAACTTGCGCAGGCGCGTGAGCTGACGAAGGTATTGCTCCGAATCGAGCCGATAGTCCTCGTAGTGAGGAAAGGGATTGTCATCCGCGTCTCGATCGCCGCCCGCCACCAAGCCGTCCGCCGCCGCCAGGCGGCGCGGGGCAGCCCCTATCTGCTCCTCGAAGAACGAGTGCATCACAATTGCCGCGGCTCCGGCATCGGCCAACTCCCGACAGGCGGTGAGGTTGTCACAGAAGGGTGAAGCGCCGACCACGATCGGGTTGCGCAACGTGAGGCCGAGGTAACGGGTCTTGAGGTTCATGGCGCGAAGGAACTTGGGCGGTGAATCGAACAGCGCCCATCATGCCGCGACCGCCCCGACGCCTCTCCGCAGTCGTTGGCCGGTGAGGTGCAGTTTTTGCGAGAAGGTGGCTTTAACCCCTCCCGAGCGAGCGAAAGGCGCCGTCAAGGACGTCAGCGTCCGACTTTCCGGCCTGGGTTGGACCGCGGCCTCCGGACGCGGTTGGGCAGTGGATCGGCCTAAGCCCCGAAGAACTTCAGGATCTTCCGCATCGATTTCACCAGCGCCTCCACGTCCTCGGGCGTGTTGTAGAGGTAGAAGCTCGCGCGCGTGGTGCTCGGCAGGCCGAGTTTGCGCATGAGCGGCTGGTTGCAGTGGTGACCGCCACGCAAGGCCACGCCATCCTGATCGGCAAAGGTCACCACGTCGTGCGCGTGCACATCGGCGAAGGCAAAACTCACCATGCCGGCACGCCGCTCGCCGGGACGCGGGCCCAGAATGCGAATGCCGGGCAACTCGCTCAAAGCCTCGGCGGCCATCATGGCGAGTTCGACTTCGTGCTGACCGATCGCCGGCCGGCCGAGTTGGTCGAGGTAGTCCATCGCCGCGTGCAAACCGATCGCGTCGGCGACGTTGGGCGTGCCGGCCTCGAAGCGCTCGGGCGAAGGTTTCCACGTGCTGCCTTCGTAGGTGACGTTGGCGATCATGCCGCCACCACCCTGCCACGGCGGCATCGCATCGAGCAGGGCCTTGCGGCCGTAGAGCACGCCGATGCCGGTGGGCCCGGCCATCTTGTGGCCCGAGAAGGCAAAGAAGTCGCAGTCGAGGTCGAGGACATCGACCTGTTCGTGGCCGGCCGATTGGGCGCCGTCGACCACCGTGATCGCGCCCGCGGCGCGCGCCTTGGCGCAGATTTCCTTGGCCGGATTTTCGACGCCAAGCGTGTTGGAAATGTGAGTGAACGCGACGACTTTGACCTCGGGCGTGAGCATCCGGTCGAAGGCCTCGAGATCGAGTCCGCCCTCGGCGTCGTCGCCAACGACCGGCACATAACGCACGGTCGCGCCGGTTTGCTGGGCGACGAGTTGCCACGGCACCATGTTGGAGTGGTGCTCCATCTCGGTGCAGAGGATCACGTCACCCGCCCTCAGGCTGGCGCGGCCCCAGCTTTGGGCGACGAGGTTGACCGACTCGCTGGTGCCGCGGGTGAAGATGATCTCGGCGGGATCGGCGGCATTGAGGAACTTGGCCGTGCGGGCGCGGGCGGCTTCATAACCGTCGGTGGCACGCATGGAGAGCGCGTGCAGACCGCGGTGCACGTTGCTGTTGTCGCGCTCGTAGAAGCGCGCGAGCGCATCGATGACCGACCGCGGTTTGTGCGTCGTGGCCGCGTTGTCGAGATAGACGAGCGGGTGGCCGCCGACGTGTTGGTCGAGCACGGGGAAGTCGACCCGCAGATTGGAAAAGTCGTGCGTCATGGCCGCTTATTCCGCTGCCGGTTGGTCCGGCTTGTTCAGCGCGTCGACGGCCGCGTGCCACGAAAGCGTGGCGCACTTGATGCGGGCCGGGAAGGCGTGCACGCCGGCGAAGGCCGCGACCTCGGAGAACTCCTCCGGCTCGCGACCGGTGGTCACGATATCCTTGAAGTCGGCAAAGGCGGCCTCGGCCTCAGCCTTGGTTTTGCCCTTCAGCTCGGTGGTCATGAGCGAGGCGCTGGCTTGCGAGATGGCGCAGCCGGAGCCCTCGAAGGTGATCTCGCCGACTTTGTCGCCCTCCATGCGCAGGTAGACCGTGCAGTTGTCACCGCAGGTGGGATTGTCACCGCTGGCGACCCGGGTGGCCGTCGGCAACTTGCCGCGATTGCGCGGCCGCTTGTTGTGGTCGAGAATGACCGCTTGGTAGAGGTCGGTAAGATCAGACATGGAAACGGCCAATGTCGCGCACTCTGCCCGTTTGGCAACTCCCCACCGCGCATGAAGCGCCGACCGACCGGGTCAGACGGTCATCGCGTGGGCCCGCACACCCTTTGCCAGGGTCTGGTCAAAAGCCATCGCCACCACCCGCAGCAGCGGTTCGCCCTTGGGCAGGACTTGGAGGACCTGGGAATCAATTTCGACCAACCCGTCGTCGATCAAGGGACGCAGCGAAGCGATCTCCTCCCGATAATTGAGCCGCACATCGAAGCCAAACTCCGCGCTCAGCCGACCAAAGTTGAGCTGCCGATCACACATGATCGCCATGATGAGCCGGCGGCGGCGCTTGTCCTCGTCGTTGAGGCGATAACCACGCTCGGTCGGCAGACGCCCTGCGTTGAGCGCGGCGCGGTAGCCCATGAGCGACTTGTCGTTCTGCCAATAAAGGTCGGGGCTCTGCGAGATGGACGAAATGCCGAAACCATACAACGAGGCGCCGGAGCGCGTGCTGTAGCCCTGGAAGTTGCGGTGCAGTTTCCCTTCGCGCAGCGCGACCGCTAGTTCGTCGTCGGGTTTCGCAAAGTGATCGAGGCCGATGTCGATGTAGCCGGCTGCCAACAATTTGGCGCGAATGCGGGAGAACATCTCCAACTTCTCGGCCGGCCCCGGCATCTGGCCGCGTTTGTCGAAGATGCGCTGCGCGGGTTTGATCCACGGCACGTGCGCGTAGGAGAAGACGGAGAGGCGATCGGGCGCGAGCTCCAGCGCATCGTCGACCGTGCGTTCAACGGACTCCGGCGTCTGCAGAGGCAGCCCATAAATGAGGTCGAGGTTGATCGACTCGATGCCAATCGAGCGGAGCCCGTCGACCACCTGACGATTGGTGTCGTGCGGCTGGATGCGGTGGATCGCCTCCTGCACCGCCGGATTGGTGTCCTGGATGCCGAGCGAGGCGCGGTTGATGCCGATGCGGCGCAGGGCGCGCAGGTGCTCGGGAGTGGCACAGCGGGGGTCGATCTCCACACTCAGCTCCGCGTCCGACGCGAAGGTAAACCGGTCGTGGATGGCCGCGCCGAGTTTTTCCAGAACCTCCGGCGCAAAAAAGGTCGGGGTGCCGCCGCCGAAGTGCAGTTGGTCGACCAGCCGCTGGGGATTCAGGTCGCGACCGACCAGGGCCATCTCGCGTTCAAGATCCAGCTCATACTCCGCCGCCCAGTCCTTGCGTCGCGTGATGATGGTGGTGCAGCCGCAATACCAGCAGCGCGACTCACAGAACGGCAGGTGAAAATAGAGCGACAGCGGCCGCGTGGCATCGGCGTTGTCGTCGCGAATGCCGCCCGCCACATCGACGTCCTCAAGCCGATCGGAGAATTTGTTCGCCGGCGGATAGGAGGTGTAGCGCGGCCCGGGCACGGCGTATTTGCGGATCATGTCGAGATCCAAGGCGGTCGCGGCCTGAGCGGTCGCGGATGCTGTCGGGGCGCCTTCGTGCGGGGTTATCATTGCAGGTTCCACTATGCCCCATGAGGCGCCCATCCTGCTCCGCAGGCCTTGCCGCAAGGTGTGCGCATCTTGCGCACGGCGGTATGGTTCCGTCCGACGGAAAAAGCGCTGTCGCCCTACTCCGGAATCACCAGCCGCATCCCGATCTGCAGGTCGTTGGCCGACCGCATTTGGTTGCGATTGGCGGTGTAGATGTCCTTCGCCCGCGAGGGGTTGTTGTAATAGCGCCGGGCGAGGCTGTAGAGCGTGTCACCTTTGGCGACGGTGTGCACCCGTTGGGCGGTCGCCGCGGCCGGTGTTTCAGAGGGGCGGGTGGGGGTGGTGACCGGACGCTCCTCCAGGGTTTCCAGAGGCGCGGCACTGAAGCGCGAGCCGCGGTTGGCCGTGTTCTCCGGCGGGGCCAGGGAGGCGGTTTGGGTCGGCGCGGCGGACAGGTTGGCGGTCTGCCGCAGGGCGCTCGGACTGCCCGCCGAGGAAGACTCGCGCAACCGTGCCACTTCATCCTTCAGGCGCGTGTTTTCGACCCGCAGGTTTTCGACGACGTCGAGCAGGTCGTTGCGCATAATTTGGTTTTCGAGCGGTTGGGCGGGCAGCGTTCGGGCAAAGTCGCGCGTCGCGACCTCGATGCGTTGTTCAACCAGATCGCGGTTCGTGGAGTTGGGCTTCAGCTCCAGATAGCGGCGGAAGTGGTAGATCGCGGTGATAGGGTCCTTCACCTCTTCGAGGTAGAGCAGTCCCAACTGCAGGTGCGACTCCGCCGCGTCCTGCGGGCGGGCGTTGATCACGCGGGTGAAGGCGGCCAAGGCGGCCTGTTCGTTGCCTTGGCGCAGCAGGCGCTGGCCCTCGACGTAATCGGGTTCATTGATCTCCGCCACCGGCTCGCCCTTGGGCAGACGGTCACATCCCGCGGCCGCGAACACGGCCAGCAGGAGGGCGAGGATCTGAAATCGACGGAACGACATGGACGGGAAAAGGAATTGAATGCGCCGGAGGCCAATCTAAGTCTGGCAAGCCCACTTCGGACTCAAACTCTAAATGGCAATTGCCCCCAAATCCGCTCTCAAACGCGCCCGCGCCTGCTTGGCGATTGAACAAGAAGCCCTCGCGGCCACCGCCGACGCGCTCGACAAGACCTTCGTCGCGACCGCCCGCGCCATCGCCGACGCCACCGCGGCCGGCGGCAAACTCATCTGCACCGGCGTCGGCAAGTCCGCCCACATCGCCCAAAAGCTCACCGGCACCTTCAACAGCACCGGTCTGCCCACCTGCTTCCTCGACGCCACTCAGGCCCTGCATGGCGACCTCGGCCTCTGCGCCGCCGGCGACATCGCCATCCTTTTCAGCAACAGCGGCCAATCCGAAGAGATCCTCCGCCTGCTGCCGCTGCTCAAACGCTTCGGCGTGATCACCATCGCGTGCACCTCCACGCCGAGTTCGGACCTCGCCAAGGAATCCGATCACACCCTGCTCTACGTGGTGCCGCGCGAGGCCTGCCCGCTCGATCTCGCACCGACCGCCAGCACCACGGCCGCCCTCGCCCTCGGCGACGCGCTGGCGATGGTGCTGCTCGAGGCCCGCGGTCTCACCCGCGACGACTTCGCCAAGTATCACCCGGCCGGCAATCTCGGCCGCATCCTGCTGCTGCGCGTGGCCGACATCATGCGTCGCGACGACCGGCTGCCCATCGCGCCCGAAACCGTGTCCACGCAGGACGCGATTCTGCAGATGACCAAGGCCAAGAGCGGCAGCATCGCGCTGGTGAACCCGAAGTCCGGCAAACTCACCGGCATCCTCACCGACGGCGACTTCCGCCGCAGCGCGCTGACCGGTCCCGATTTCCTGAGCCAGCCGGTGAAGACGTTCATGACCCGCGGGCCCAAAACGATCCGCGACGACGCGCTCGGCGTCGATGCGTTGCGCCTGTTTGAGCAGCACAAGATCGACGACCTCATCGTCGTTGACCGCGCCGGCAAACCGGTCGGTCTCGTCGACGGGCAGGATCTGCCGAAGTTGAAGATCGTTTGAGCAGGATGCCGGGCACGCCGCCCGACATCCTCATCCGAGTGCTTACGCGCCGGGACCGCCGGCAAAGCCGTCCTCGGTGCCGGGCGACACGTGATAGCGGCCCGTGCGCGTTGTGCCACTACGCGTATTGTAGAGCTCGATCACCCGCAGCAATTCGCTCAGGCCGATCTGCGCGTCGCGATCCGAGTCGGCCGAGTGGAAACCGGTGAAGTCCGGCGGTGAACCCGCGGCCGTGTCGGTGTCGGAACCAAAACCATCCTCGGTGCCCGTAACCGGGCGGTAACGACCTGTGCGGGTCGTGCCGATACGCGTGTTGTAAAGTTCAATCACGCGCAGCAGTTCGCTGAGGTTGATGGCAAAGTCACCATCGGTGTCGGCCGAGTGGGTGGTCGGCAGCTCGCTCAAGAGCAACGGATCCGGCGTAACCATGTCCTGCAGCGCTTCACCCGCGACAGTGATGTTGAACCAAGCGGCCAACTCATAGTCGCCGCTGGCGGCCGGCGGCACGTTGATGGTGTAGCTGAAGCTGAATGGGCTCTCCGGCAGACCGGTGAAGCCCCAATCGGCGAACAAGGTCGCTTCGCCACCGGGGAACATCTGGGCGCCGTTGGCGCTGGAGAAACTCCACGTTCCGCCTTCGACCGCCATGGGCAGCAGC
The DNA here is from genome assembly GCF_051209155.1 of Actomonas spartinae. Lineage (NCBI taxonomy): Bacteria > Pseudomonadati > Verrucomicrobiota > Opitutia > Opitutales > Opitutaceae > Actomonas > Actomonas spartinae. The sequence continues at coordinate 399,393 of NZ_JBPJGB010000002.1, read as the reverse complement.
ACCGGCATTTGCAGACCGGAGACCCCCGCCGTATAACTCACGTCCACGTCGATCGTGATGCTGCCGCCAGCCTGGTAACCGCCTTCGCGCACGCTGTGCGTCGCCACGACCTCGGCCACGACAACCGTCGCGGTGTCCGAAGTCACCGAGTCGACCGGATCGGTCACGATCACGTCGTAGCCCGCCGTGTCGGCTTCGGTCACGTTGCTCAGCGTCAGCGTCGATGCGGTGGCATTCGGGAGGATTACGCCGTCCTTGCGCCACTGATACGTGAGCGGATCGCCGCCGCTGGCGACGACGCTCAACGTCACTTCCGCGCCCGCGAGCGCGGCCTGGCCGACGGGTTGCACCGAGATCACCGGGCCAACGTTTACCGTCAGCGAGACGGCGGTGCTGGTCGCGTCGCCGACCACGTTGCTCACCACAACGTCGTAGTTGCCGGCGTCAGCCGCCTGCACGTTGCTGAGGGACAGGGTCGCGGAGGTCTCACCGGAGATCTCCACTCCATCCTTGCGCCATTGGTAGGTCGGCGTCGGCAGACCCTCGGCGACGACCGTAAAGGTCACCGCATCGCCGCGACTGACCTCCCGCGCCACGGGTTGCGTAGTGATCGTCGGGCGGGTTTGCACCGTGAGCGAGGCGGTCTCGCTCGTGGCGGCGCCTAGGTCGTTGGTGGCCACAACATGGTAAGCACCGGCGTCATCGGGCCCCACGTCGGTGAGCGACAGGGTCGGCCCCGTCGCATCGGTGATCGCGGTGCCGTTGAAGAACCATTGCAGCGTGGGCGTCGGCAGACCGTCCACCGTGACCGCGAAGCTGGTGCCCTGCCCTTCATCGATCGTGACACTGGCTGGCTGACTCACGATCTCGGGCGCGTATTGCACGGTCACCAGCGCCGCGTTGGTCGCACCCGAACCTTGGGTGTTCAAGTAGGCCACGTCGTAGCTGCCGGCGTCGGCCGGAGTCACGTTGGCGAGGGTGAGCGTGGCGCCGGTGGCGCCGGAAATCGGCTCGCCATCCTTGCGCCATTGCAAAGTCGGGGTCGGCAGACCGATGACCTGCACACTCAGTTCCAGCGTGCCGCCAGTGGCGACCGTGGCGGATACCGGGTGATTGATCACCAGCGGTGCGAAGTCCACCACCACCTCGGCCGGGTCAGAAATGACGCTGCCGAAGGCGTTGGTCACCTCAACCGTGTAGAAGCCATTGTGACCGGCATTGGCGGAATCAATGACGAGCGTCGCATCGGTGCGACCCGAGAGCTCACCGCCGTTGAAGAACCACTGGTAGGTCGGGGCGGGCAGACCATCGGCCTCGACGGTAAGTTCGATGCGATCGCCGGTGACCGCGTGCACGCCCGCGGGTTGCGTCGTGATTTCCGGGGCATAGTTCACCACCACGACCGCGGCCGCACTGGTGACCGAGTCGACCACGTTCTCGACGGCGACGGTGTAGCTGCCGGCATCGGCCCGCGAGGCGTTCGCGAGAGTCAGGGTCGCGGCGGTCGCATCGGGAATGGCTTCGCCGTCCTTGAACCACTGATACGTGGGCGTCGGATTACCCGTCGCCGCGACCGCGAGCTCGATGGTCACGCCCGGATCGAAGGTGCCACCGAGCGGATTGGTCTCGATAACCGGCGCGGTTTGCACGGTGAGGGTCGCGGACTCACTCACGGTGGTGCCAACATCGTTGGTCACGGCCGCGGTGTAGTCGCCGGCGTCGTCAAGCGTGACCGCGGCGATCGAATAGGTGTCCGCCGTGGCCCCGTCGATCGGGGTATCACCGAAGAACCACTGCACTGTCGCATCGCCGCTGCTGGTGTAAGCAACGGTGAAGCTGGCCGGATCGCCGAGCGGCACGGCGACGTCGGCCGGATCAGTGGTGATCGCCGGCGGAGCGACCACCTCGACGGAGGCTGCCGCGCTGGTCGCGGTGCCGAGCGTGCTGGTGACCACGACGTCGTAATCACCGGCATCGTCGGCCGCGATCGCGGTCAACTCCAAGGTCGCTGCGGTCGCACCGTCGATCGGGGTGCCGTTCTTGCGCCACTGATATGTGAGCGTGCCCGAGCCATAGGCGTCGGCCGCCAACGTGATAACGCCGCCGGCGGCGGCGGAGCGCGGTCCAAGCGGCGCGCCGTAGAAGCCGGGCGCGAGCGGCGAACCACGCACCACGGTGAAGCCACGACGAAACACGCCGAGGTCGATGTAGCTGAAGTTGCCTCGCACCGCGACATCACCGTTGCGCAAGACGCTCAACGAAGTGAACCCAGCCTGGGTGCCGCTGGTGTTGGAGGTGTAGAAATGGTCCCAATTGAAACTCGGGTCCAAGGAACCGTCCGGCAGGAACTGAACGATACGGGAGCGGTAGACATTGTTGATCCGTTCGAGTCCGGCCACCACGATGCGACCGTCGGGACGCACGGCCATCCGGGTGAAGCTGCTGAACTCGAACCCAAGCGGACCGAAGCTTTGGTCGACCACCCCGTCGGCGCTGAGGCGAGCAACCCGCGGACGGGACAAACCATCCACGGACGTGAAGCCTCCGCCGATGAGGATCTTCCCATCGGGCAAAAGTTCGACGGCCTGGATCGACTGAACATCGATGCTGTTAAAGCTCGGATCGAGCGAACCGTCGGCCATCAAACGCGCGATACTTCGGCGCGAAGCCGAGCCTACCGTGGTGAAGTTGCCCACGATGATGACGCGGCCATCCGGCAGGAATGCGAAGCCGTAAACACCGTTGTTGGTGCCCCCCCCAGGGTTGAAGCTTTCGTCAATCCGGCCATCGGGGAGCAGACGAGCCACTCCGGTGGTCGGGGTGCCGCCGATCGTGAGTTCGCCATTGGTCCATCCGATGTAAAGCCGACCCTGCACATCAGTCCGAATGGCAGAGATATTGGGGTTGCCCTCAAAGGGTGAAACAAAGTCCTGATCAACCGCACCGTCGGCCCGCACTCGCGCCAGATAAGGCGTGGCGTGCCCGGCGAAGGACGTGAAGGTGCCCCAGACGAAGAAGCCTCCATCATCCGCTTCGGCCATGCCGGTAACGGCACCATCATCGACCAAGAGAGTGGCCGAACTGGCGTCTTGGCTACCGTCGGGCAGCAAACGATCCACTCCGGTGCTACGGGCGACCCACCAGCCACCGGCGGGATGCGGAGCCAACCCGCGGTCCGTGGTGGTGGTGCCCTGGGGGTTGAAATCGAGACGTGGATCCCCCGGCCCCGCGACGCCGGCCGAGGTGACGTCGAGCTGCACGACCAACACGGTCTCGGCGAGGCCGTTGCTCACCGCGAGGCGGTAGCCACCGGCGTCGGCCGTGGTCACATTCTCGATGAAGAGCTGGCGGGTGGTGCTGAGCACGGTCCCGGGATCATCGGCCCGAGTCCAAGTGTAGGTGAGCTCACCCGTCGTCGTGGTGGCCTGCACGGTCCAGGCGACGCGTCCGCCTTCCGGCAAGGTCACGCTCGCCGGCGCGCTGGAAATGAGTGGTGCGTCGGAGGTTTGCTCCCCCAACCACACGATGCCGTTGCGGGTCGTTTCACCCACCCGGACGAACTGCCCCCAGACCAACACCTCACTGCCGTCGACCAATACGCCGCGTGGGGTGATCTGGTTGGTATTGATACCACTCTGGAAATTGCCCCGCAGGTTATGAGCGGCGGTCCAATCGCCGCCTCCGGTGCCATCGGCGTCGAGGTTGTAGAGGCGGTAGTTGTAGATGTAGAACACCGACCCATCATCCGCGGGGGCGACGTCCAGCGCGCTGGTGGTCACATTGGTGATGCGGTCCTCCATAAGCGCATCATCCGCGTCGAACCAAGCCACCCCGGAGCGACCCACGCCGTTGACTTGGGAGAAGTTGCCGGAAACGAAGGTCGTGCCGTCGGGCAAGCGCTCCAGTTTCTCCACCACGCTGTTGAAGGTCGGCGTGAAGGTGCCGTCCAAGGTGCCGTCCCAAGCGACGCGCAGCAGGTAACTGACACTGGCGCCATTGTAGAGGTTGGGATAGCCGCCGACCCAGACCGAGCCGTCGGACTCGGCCAGCAGCGAAAACGCATAGTTGTTGAGGTTGGTGCCGGTGAGGAAGGTCTCGTCAATCGAGCCGTCGGCATTGAGGCGCAGCAGATACCGGGCGGAGTTGGTGCCACCGTAGGAGGTGATGTTATTGTAGCTGCTGAAGTAGCCCGAGATGTAGACCTTGCCGTCGAGGGTGGGCGCGATGGCCCGCACCTGATTGTTCGGTCCGGCGCCAACATCAAAGGTGGTGTCCACTTCGCCCTCCGCCGTGAGCCGCACGAGGCGATTTTGCGGCTCGCCGTTCACCGAGGTGAAGGAGCCGCCCACGTAGATGCGACCGTCCCCGTCGACCGCGAGGGACTGAATCAACGAGGAGGAGGCGGAGTTGCCGTTGATCAGCACGTCATAACCACGCTCGAAGGCGCCATTGGCATCGAGGGCGTAAAGTTCGTAGGGCCCCTCGCCGTTAACGATGGCAGCGGAGGTCGAGGCCACGAGGAAACCACCGCCGGGCCGCTTGACGACGAGGTGCGGGAGGTCGTCGATGCGCAGGTTCTGATTGCGCGCGCTGAGGCCACCGGGGAAAGCGGAGCTGGCCACCGTGACGCCAAAGGCCGGCGTGGTGAAACTGCCACCGGGCGTCGTGACCGTGGCGGTGTAGGCGCCGGAATCGGACGTATCCGCTGAAAGGATACGCAAGTGGGCCGACGTTTCACCGCACAGCGGCGCGCCGTCCTTGAACCACTGCACCGCCGCATCACCCGGGGCGTAGGTCAACAGCCCGAGCGAGACCGGGTCGTAGGGTGCCGCCGCGAGCGAGGTGCCGCCGCCGGCGGCCTCCGGCGACGCGTCTGCCGCCAGCTCACCGTAATGCAGGCCGAAGAGGCCGCTGCGGTCGGACACACCGCCGAGGTTGGCGAGGTTCTGCTGGTAGAGGAGAAGATGGTCACCCCCCGCGAACTGGAGTGTTTGGGCGATGCCGTTGCCGCCGGGCGCCGGGCCGATGAAGGACAGGTCGAGCGAGCCGTCGGGCAGCAGGCGCAGCACCCCGTTGCGCGGCACGTTGTCGTAGCCGGCGAAGTTACCCGTGAAGATGAGCCGGCCGGCCGCGTCGGAGGTCATGCCATTGAGATAGACGTCGGTCGTGGGCGTGACCTTGAGGAATTCGCCGAGTTGGAAGGTTGGGTCGACCTCGCCGGCGGCTGTCAGGCGCACGACGCGATTCTGGCGCGGGAAGTTGGACTGGTAGCGGTCGAACCAGACGTAGACCCCGCCGTCGGGGGCGGCCGCCGCACCGCGGAAGTTTTCGGAATAACGCGTGCGCAGAGTCGGTGAGCCGGAGTCGAAGGTGCCATCGGCGTTGATGCGGAAGAGGGTATATTGCCGGCTCGTGTCCGGATCGGTATAGTTGCCGCGCACCCACCACTGCCCGTTGGCCGCGGGGAAGGCCGCGTTGGCGTTGGACCCCGCCGGGCTGGTGAAGTCGGGATCAGAGCTGCCGTCCGGCAGGAGCTTCGCCACCGCGCCACCATTGAGCCCGGATCCGACGAGCAGGATCGCGCCGCCGTCGAGCGGGATCAGGTCCTGGATCGATCCGGTGAAACCGCTGTAGTCGACGCTCTCGTCCAGGGAGCCATCGGCGTTGAGACGCACGAGGGACTGATAGGCATTCGTGTCGATGCGGATGGACTGACCGCCGAAGAGCAGGTCGCCGTCGGGCAGCGTGACGACCGAGCGGAAGCTGGCGACGTTCACCCGGGGATCGAGGGCAAAGTCACTGCGTTCACGGCCGTTGGCATCGAGCGGCACGATGTCCCGGTAGGTCGTGTCGCTGCCCACGCGAGCATCGAAGAGGTAGACGTTTCCGGCGGCGTCGGCGTCGAGAGCCGACAATTGGGTGACGACCAAGCCTACGCCCCACGCGTAGTCGACCTGGCCGGCGCGGCCCGCGTTGGCCCGCACCCCGAGTTCCACGGCGTCGGTGACGATCAGTTCGCCGTCGACCGTAATCTCCAAGGTGTAGCTGCCGGCATCGCCTGGCGCAAAGGGCTCGAAAACCAAGCTCGGGCCGGTGGCACCTGGGACGGCCGAGCCGTCACGATACCACTGGTAAGTCGCACCGGCTCCGCCGCGCACGCCGACGCTGAGGGCGGCCGAGGTGCCCGGAATGTAACTGCCGCCCGTCGGAGCCGTTGCGATGGCGAAAGCTTCGGCGTCGCCCGGATTGACCAGCGTGAGGCTGCGCACGATGGCGCCGTTGAGGAGGTAACTGCTCGAACCGCCGACCATCAGGGCGGCCCCTTCGGTGCTTAGAAAAGAAGGGTTCCCGGTGATGACCACGCCGCGGTCAATGGCACCGTTGTTGAGCAAACGGATGAGGCGCCAATTATTGTCGAGCATTCGCACGATGGCCACCACCCGGCCGAGCGGATCGACGGTAACGTGAGTGACCTGCGTGAAGTCGGTGAGGAAGGACCGGTCGAGCCGGCCATCGGGGAAGAGGCGCACGAGTCGCAGGTCCTGGCCGCTCACGTTGGCGAGCGGGTTGTAGTCGCCGGCATAAATCTCGCCGGCCGGACCAAAGGCGACGCGGATCGGATTCCGAAGCAGGGGCGGATTGAAGTCGACATCGAGTTCGCCGGCCGCGTTGAGGCGAGTCAGGTAACGTGTGCCGCTGACGCCGTCGACGTTGTTGAGGTTGCCCGCGAGGAGCACGCCGCCATCGGGCGCCGGGAAAATCCCGCTGACCGAGCCCGTCGCCCCCGAAAGCACCGGAGTGGTGTCGACGTTGCCGTTGGCGTCGATGCGCGCGACCGGGCCGGTGCTGGTGCCGTTGAGGGTATTGAAGCTGCCGCCGATGAGGATGGAACCGTCCGCCAGCTGCACCACGCCGCGGATGTAGCTGCTGGCGCTGTCCTGATCAAAGAGCACGCGATTGAGCGAACCGTTGGCGTTGAGCCGCACGAGGTAGTGCCGCGAGTAACCTTCGCCCGGCATATACATGGTGCCCCAGACGAGCAGGGTGCCGTCGTTGAGCTCACGGACGCCCTCGATGTTGGTGCCCGCGTTGGGATCAAAGGGATTGTTGCCGTTGAACGCGGTGTCGGGCGTGCCGTCGGCCTTGAGCGCGGCGATGCCGCGGGTGTTGACGCCTTCGAGCTGATAAAAATTGCCCACCACAATCCGGCTGCCGTCGGCGCGGGTGAGGACATCGTAGACGTTGTTGTTGAAGCCGGAGCTCAGGTTGATGCCCGGGATGGGCGACAAGGGGTCGGCCGAGAGAAAGCCCACCTGCATCTCGGTGCTGACGGTGCCTTCGCTGTTGGTCGCGGTGAGGACATAGGTGCCCGCGTCGGTGCTGGTAGGGGCGGCGAGCAGGAGCTGAGGCCCAAAGGCCCCCTCGACCGGCACCCCGTCGTGGGTCCATGAATACGTGACGGGACTGCCGCCACTGAAGCGTCCGTAAAGGCTGAGGTTCACCCCTTCGACCACCGTGCGATCGCCGCTCGTATCGACCAGTTGCAGCGCACCGCCCGGTGCACCGTCGACGTGAAGGCGCACCACATTGGAGCGCGGCGACAGGGAAAACGATCCGTCGATCTGCAGCTTGCCGCCGGCCGTCCAGTCGAGGCGGATGTTGTCGCTCACACTGGAAAGTCGGGTCAGGTTTTCGGCCGGAAAGTTGAGGTCCAGCTGCCCGTTGCGGTCGAGGCGCACCAGACTGCCGAGCGCGAAGCCGTCCCAAGTGCCGAACTGACCGGCCACATAGAGATAACCATCGGCGCCTTGGAGGACGTCATAGACCGTGCCGCTGGGTCCCTCGGACCGCAATGGTCCAAAGGAGTTGTCGAGCTGACCACTCGCGCTGAAGCGCGCTATGCGGTTGATCGAGGTTCCGCCGAGTGACGTGAAGGAGCCACCGACGATCACGCGGCCCTGGTCATCCTCAACAACGGTATACATCGAATTGTTGGGACCGCTGACCTCGGTGAAGCCGCTGTCAACGGAACCGTTGGCGGTGAGCCGCTTGAGTCGCGCGGTGCTGTCGGCGTAGTCCGTGCCCACCACCAGGATCTGGCCGTTCGAAGTGACGTGGATGCGGCGCACGTATTCGAGGCCGTGACTATCCGCAAACGAGCCGTCCAATGTGCCGTTGGCGTTGAGTCGCACCAGCCCCGCACGGGCGGTGCCGGCAATCGAGTTGAAACCGCCGGCCACCAGCAGGCGGCCATCGGTCAGCGGCAAAACCTGGGTGGGATAGGTGCTGGGATTCGGGGCAAATCCGGGATCCACCGAACCGTCGGCATTGAGCAGCGCGAGACGCTCAACCGCGGCACCTTGGAAGGAGGTGAAGGTGCCCGCAACCAGTGCCTTGCCGTTGGGCAGCGGAAAGATGGCCGTGACCGTGCCTTCGGTGCCGGTGCCGGGGTTGAACTGGCCGGCCGGGAGCAGGCGACCGTTGCTGTCCGTCTTGAAGACGCGGCTGATGGGATAGTCACGCTTCGCCAGGTAGACGGAACCGTCGGCCGCCACCGCGGCATCGGTGATCTGGTTGCCCGGGCGGTCAAAGACCCAGTCGAGATCGAGGCTGCCGGGACCGGTCGGTTCGGGTCCCACGCTGAGGGTGACCGGATCGGTCTCGGTGTATCCATTCTCCGGCGACATCACGCGGAGAACATAGTCGCCGGCGTGAACCGTGCGCAGGCTGCGCAAGGTGAGGCGGGGGCCGTTCACGCCGACCACCAGATTACTCTCCTCCAGCGGTTCACCATCGCGATACCACTGCAGGGTCAGCGTTCCGGGACCGCTGACAACCGACTCGAAGGTGCGGGTGCTGCCCGCCGCGTAGACATAGTCGCCATTGAGCGTGGTCTGCGACAGGATCGCCGGCGCCTGCGGCGGATAGTCGCCGCCCAGCAGCTCGACGGTGCGGGTATAGTTGGCGTCGTCGGGCGTGAACTTGAAGGAGCCGCCGGCCAGCAAAGTGCCGTCGGCGAGTTGGACCAGCGTGATGAAATTGGTGTTCTGCACCGGCGAGGCCCATTGGGTGTCGACCGAGCCATCGGCGAGCAGGCGCACGGAGTTGACCAGCGGCCAGTCGCCGAAGCCGGTGAAGCTGCCGACCACCACGACGGAGCCGTTGGCGGTGACCGCGAGATCACGAATGTAGGGGGTGCTGTAGGACTGGGCCGATGCGCCAGTGCTGGTATCGAAGTTCGGGTCGAGGTTGCCGTTGGACAAAAGCCGCGCAACGCCACCGCGCGCCGTGCCGTTGTAACTGTCGAACTGACCGCGGATATACCACGTGTCGTTGGGGCCGGCGTAAAGCTCTTCGATGGTGCCATTGGCCCGGGAACCGCCACCAAAGGTGCCGTCGATGCTGTGATCGAGGTTGAGCCGCAACAGGCCGTTGACCGTCGTGCCGGCGTAGGTGGTGAACTCACCCGCCACGAGCACTTGGGAACCGCCGCTGACCAGTTTGAGGTCACGAACGTAACCGTTGGGACCGCTCGATTCATCCACCGGGCCAAAGCCTTCATCCAGCGAACCATCGCTGTTGAGCAGGGCGAGGTTCCAGCGATCGGTGCCGCCAACGTTGTTGAAGCGCCCCCCGATCATCACCCGGCCATCCGTCAACAACACCATGCCATTGATGTCGGAGATGCCGTAAATGGTGGGCATGGTCCAAGTCGGATCGGCCGCCCCCGAAGGCAGCAGACGGCCCACATCCATCGGGGTTCCGCCAACAGGCCACACCCGCCCTGCCACGAGCAGTTTGCCGTCGGGCTGAAGAATCAGATGATCGACCGAGATGGAAGTCAGGTTCGGAGCGAACGTGTCATCGATCGTGCCATCAGGGTAGATACGATAGAGGAAATTTGAACCGCCGAGATAGATGCGGCCGTCGGGCAGGCGCACTGCGGCGGTAACCGTCTTGTCCGCGAGTTCTGGCAGTCCCCCAAAGGCCGGTTTGATCGCACCAGGCACGGCCGTGGAATCGAACTGCAGGGTTGCCGTGGTCGACTGCACGGAACCGTAAGCGTTGGTGACGATGGCGTAGAAGGTGGCGCCGAAGTCGGCGTCCCCCACCCCGTTCAGCACGTAGGTCGTGTCGATGGCGCCGTCGATCGCCTCGCCGTCCCGATACCATTGGTAAGTGAAAGGTCCGGGCCCCACGACGCCCACGCTGAAGCTGGCACCGGCACCGTAACCCACCGCGGTGTCGATGGGCGCGTTGCTCACGGCCGGCGCCAGGCGCACGATCACCCGCGTGCCCACCGTGGTGTATTCGCCGGCTCCATTGCTGAAGCGGACGGTGTAGAGCCCGAGGTCGTCGAGACCGGCGTTGGTGATGAGCAGCTGATGGGCGGTCGCGTCGTCAAGACGCACCCCGTCGCGATACCATTGATAGCTCATGCCCTCGATATCAGCGTAACTGAGGGTGAGGTCCTCGCCGGGATCGATCTCGTAGGTCGTGACCTGGTCGTCGGCGATGAACGGCGGCGCCACGTCACCGGCGTAAAGCACCGCCAGGCGATTGCGGTCGGTCCCGCGGGCCTGCGTGAAGGCACCTGCCACCGCAATGCGCCCATCGGCCAGCGGCTCAACCGCCAGCACCTCGTTGTTGAAGCCCTCCCCGATGTCGAAATACGGGTCAATCGTGCCGGAAGGGTAGACTCGCACAAGACCGCGGCGCTCGCCCCCGCCCAAGGAGCTGAAACGGCCGGCGACATAAACGCGGCCATCGGCGGTCGGCTCGAGCACGTTGACGCTGCCGTTGATGCTGGTGCCAATGCCGCCAAGAAAGTTTGTATCCACCGATCCATCACTGGCGAGGCGCACCAGGCCGCGCCGCGTCGCGCCATCCCAAAGCGCGAAGCTGCCGCCCACCCAAAGACGGCCGGCGTCGTCGAGATAAAGCGCCCGCACCACGCTGCCGCCCGCGCCCTCCCCCACCGTGAACTCGGGGTCGACCGCACCATTGGCATTCAAACGCACCAGGCCGGGCGCCGTTTGGCCCGCAAAGGAAGTGAAGGCGCCCCCCGCGTAGACCGTGCCATCCTCGGCGGCGGCCACCGCGTGCACCGCGTTGTCAGTCCCGGTCGCAACGCTGAAGCCGGTGTCGTGCGAACCATCGGCATTGAGTCGCACCACCCCGCCAGTCGGCACGCCGCCCACGTTGGTAAAACTGCCACCCACGATCCACTGGTCGGTCGCGTAGGGCTGCACCGCGCGCACCGCGCTGTTGAAAATCGGCGTCGCAAACGTCGCGTCGCGCGTCCCGTCGGGGGCGAGGCGCATCAAGCTCGGGGTCGACTGGCCGTTGTAGTTATTGAATGCGCCCCACACCAGCATCGTGCCATCGGGCAAGGCGCGCGCACCATAAACGGCGCCATTGAGACCGCTGGCAGGCACGTAGGCATCGTCGAGTTGGCCAAAACGATTGAGACGGGCGATGCGGTTGCGCGGCTGCCCCGCCACGGAGGTGAAGTCACCAAATATCCAGAACCCGCCGTCGGTGGCAGGCAGCACCGCCGCAACGCTGTTGTTGGCCAATCCAGCACCATCGAAGGCGGAATCAAGCCCACCGCGCAGCACCCAGCCGCCATGGAAACGCGCCAGCGCGACGCGCGGCTCGCCGTCCACCGCCGAGAAACCGCCCCGCACCAGAATCTTGCCGTCCGGCAGGGTGAGCGAATCCGACGCGTATCCACCGCTCAATGACGCGTCATCGAAAAGCGGGTCGAGCGGGCCATTGGCGGTCATGCGGCCGAGGCCGGCGGGACGGGCCTCGTCGCGCAATGACGTGAAGGTGCCGGCCACCACGATGCGGCCGGCGGCGTCGGGGCGGGCCGAATACACGTAGGGGTAGGTGCCGCCGGCGCCCGCGCCGGGCAGGAAGTTGGCGTCGCTCGTGCCGTCGGCGTTGAGGCGGTCGATGCCGTTGACGGTGTAGCCACCGGAGGTGGTGAAATTGCCGCCGACCACGATCTGGTCATCAGCCGCAACGCTGACGCTGTTGACGATGCCGTTGAGCGCGGTGTTGCCGGCAAAGGCCGTGTCAACCGCACCGGTGGCGGCGTCGAGGCGCACGAGGTAAGCCTCCCCCGCCCCGCTGAAATTAGTGAAGGAACCGGCCACCAGCACGTCGTCGTCGGAGAGCACGGCGAGGTCGGTGATATTGCCGTCGGCCGCGCCGCTGCCGGGGTTGAACGCGGTGTCGAGTTCGCCCGCTTCGCTCACGCGGGCCACCCCGGCCCGCGCCGTGCCGTCGATGCCGGTGAAGTTGCCCGCCAGGATGATGCGCCCAGCACTGTCAGTTTTCGCGTCGCCGACATAGCCGCCTTCGACCGCGATGTCGCCGTCGTAGGTCGACTGCAGTTCGCCGTAGGCGGCAAAGCGCACCGCGCCCGCCCGAGCGTAGGACGAGGTGCCCGCACCGGTGCGCGCCACATAGGAGAAGGTGCCAAAGGCCCAGACCTGGCGGTCACTGCGCTCAACGATCGCGGTGATCGGACCGTCGTAGTCCATGACCGCATAATAGGACGACGGCACGAACGTGACGTCGACTTCGGCGTCGGCATTGAAGCGGGCAATGTTGAGCCGCGGTGTGCCGTCGATGTAATCGAAGTCGCCGCCAACGTAATACTTGCCCTCCACCGACGGCACGAGGGTGCGCACGGCAGGCGTGAGTTCAAGACCGCGGCCGCGACTGAAGCTCGTTTCGACCGCGCCGGAGGAAGCGAGGCGCACGAAACCGGCCCCGCCGGACTCCGCATCGTAGAGGTGCCCAACAGCCAGGACACGATCGCCGGGCACGATCGCAATCGCCGTAATGTAGGCCGAACGGTTGAGAACAAGGTCCGCCTCGTCCGCATCGAAGGATTCGTCGACCGAGCCATCCTGCAGGCGAAGGACACCGGGCAGAGTCGGGGAGTATTCGCCGGAGAATCGCGTGAACGCGCCCGCGACCACGATACGCCCCGCGCTGTCGACCTGAAGATCGGCGACAAAACTGTCGAACCCACCGCCCGGATGAAAATCCGCATCGAGCGAACCATCGGGATTGAAGCGGCCGATGTTGTAACGCCACTCGCCGTTGAGCCCGGTGAAGCCGCCACCAACCACAAAGCCACCGGCGCCGTCGATCACCACGGCGTAGATGCCCCAGTTGGCGCCGGTGCCGAACGAAACGGTGGTATCGAGCGAGCCGTTCGTATTGAGCCGGGCGATGCGATTGCGGGTCGTGCCGTTGTAAGCGGTAAAGGAACCTGTGGCGACGACCTTGCCGTCAGACTGCAGCGCAAGATCCCAGATGGCGTCGTTTGCGCCGGAGCCCGGGTTGAAGCCGGTATCGAGCGAACCATCGGTATTGAGTCGGGCGATGCGCGGACGGGAGGTGCCGTTGTAGGTGGTGAAGCCACCGGCCACGATCAACTTGCCGTCATCCTGACGGGCCATCGCCAAGACGGAGCCATTAAAACCGCCGCCCGCGCTGAAGGAGGTGTCGAGACTCCCGTCGGCGTTGAGGCGCAGAATGCGATTGTGGGTGGCGGCGGCGAATTCGGTGAAGGAACCGCCGATCAGAATCTTTCCGTCAGGCTGAACGACGATGGCGGTGACGGTGCCATTGAACGTGGTGCCGGCATCAAAGTCGGCATCAAGGGTGCCGTCGGTGTTCAGGCGGACCAAGTTCGTCCGGGCTTCGCCGTGCACCCGGGAGAAGTTGCCGCCAATGATGACCTTCCCGTCGGGCTGCACCGCGACCGCGCGGCCGGAGCCAAATTTTCGCACGTCGGCGTCAAAGGCCCGGTCCAGATCGCCCGCCCGCAGGATTCCTTGACCAGCACAAAACAAAAGGAATCCCGCGATGAGGGGACGAACAAGCGCACGGCCAAGACGAAAAACGCCACGGCCGCCTGAGGCAGCAAGGTGAGTCGACACACCAAGGATGAAAACCCACCGGAGAAATCCCTCAAGTCACCACCGCCTAGGAAATATCCCTAAAATGGCCAATGACATGCATTTGCGAGACACATCATAGGCCCGAATGGACCCTCAGGTGTAAAAAACGCGAGGAGGGCTCGAAAGAGCCCGATCAACCGGCGACGATCTTGCCAATCTCCGGAACGTCTTTTTTGCGCAGGCCGCTGGGGTGGCGGGCGAGGTAGGTGTCCTCTTGGTCCTCGAGCAACTCGTCCTCGCCGTCGTCGCCAGCAACGCCGTCCTCGTCTTCAATGATGATCTGGGTGTCCGCGTCGACTAGGCCCATCCACGGGCTTTCCGCCGCGTCAAACCAGTGCGAATAGCGGCGCACCTGCAGGTCGAGCACGAGAGCTGGATTCGCCACGCGGCCCTTTTTCACCATCTCGACGAGGCAGGGCAGATAGGATTTTGAAAAACGCGTGCGTAGATCGCTGATCCACTTGTTCTCCACGCCTTCGCGACGGTTGAGCAGCACGATGTCGGAGAAATGCACACAGGCGTCATACCACGCTCGCAGCCGTTCGTGAGCGGCGACCAAGGCGCAGTGATACAGACACACCACCCGCGCCAGCTCGAGGCCCTGCCCTTGCAGCCATGGTTTGAAAGCTTCGATTTGGTCGACCGGATTTCGCATCCCATCGACCACAAAAAAGCCCACCGTCGCGCCCGCCGGCCACACCGCCGCAATCGTCGGCGGAAAATCGGCGTGTTCCTCCCACGTCCAGGTCACGACTTCGCCGCGCGGCATCGCGGTTTCGATCCCCCGCTCGGCCTCCGCCGCCGCCGTGAACACCACCGGCGTCTCCGCCGCATCGAGCCCGCTCTCCAGCAAGTCAGCCAGAATCTCCCGGCGCCCGCTGCCCGGCGCGCCCAGGATCAGATACACCAGCGGCTTTTCGTCCGAAGCGCTCATTCGGCCGGATCAAAACTGCGGGTTTGCGCGTGGTGACGCATCCAATGATCAACCAAGACGAGCGCCGTCATCGCCTCGACGATGGGCACCGCGCGCGGCACGACACACGGGTCGTGGCGACCCTTGCCCATCAGCTCCGTCGGCTGCCCGTCGCGGTCGACGGTGGCCTGTTTTTGCAGGATCGTCGCGGTCGGTTTGAAGGCGACGCGGAAGACCAACTCTTCGCCGTTGCTGATGCCGCCCTGCACCCCGCCGGAGCGGTTGCTGGCGGTGCGCACCGTGCCGTCGCGGTTTTCAAAACGATCGTTGTGCTCGCTGCCTTTGAGCACGGTGCCCTCGAAACCGCTTCCGACCTCGAAACCCTTGGTCGCCGGCAACGAGAGCATCGCCTTCGCGAGATCGGCTTCGAGCCGGTCGAAAACCGGTTCGCCCAACCCCACCGGGAGCCCGCGCACGCGGCACTCGATGACGCCGCCGACGGAGTCGCCGTCGGACCGCACCGCTTTGATGCGTTCGATCATGGCCGCGGCCGTTTCGGGATGCGGACAACGCACTGGGGTCGCCTCGACCGCCTCTGCACTGGGAAAATCGGCCAACGCCTCCGCGGGGATGGCGATGTCCTGGATGCGCGTGATGAACGCCCGCACGTCGACGTCCTTGAGCAGCTTCTTGGCGATCGCTCCCGCCGCCACGCGACCGATGGTCTCACGGGCCGAGCTGCGCCCCCCGCCCCGGTGGTCGCGGATGCCGTATTTGGTTTGGTAAGTGAAGTCGGCGTGCGACGGACGAAACTTGTCCTTCATCTCGTCGTAGGCACTGGAGCGGTGGTCGGCGTTGCGCACCACCAGCGAAATCGGCGTGCCGGTCGTCTGCCCTTCGAACACGCCCGACAGGATCTCGACCTGGTCGGCCTCCTTGCGCGGGGTCACAATGTCGCTTTGGCCGGGGCGGCGCCGGTCGAGTTCGGCCTGAATCTCCTCCACGGTGATCGGCAGACGCGGCGGGCAACCGTCGATGACCACGCCCACGGCCGCGCCGTGGCTTTCGCCCCAGGTGGAGATTTTAAAGACTTCGCCAAACACGTTGCCCATACGCCTGCGACGCTGCCTACCGCCCCCCTTTCCCGGCAAGTGTCAAAATAGCGCAACTTTCCACGCGGAAGCACGTCTCTGTCTTGTCCTTACTCTCCACAACGCGGTTTACATGGCCCGGACGATGGGCTCACATTCCGCTTCCCTCTGGCCGCACAGCCTTCCTGATCACTTTCTCCGCATGCTTTCCCGTTTCATTCGTATTGGCGCCTTCGCTACCAGCTTGCTGGCGCTCGCGATAATCTCGTCGGCCCAAACCCCGTCCACCCCACTAAGCCCATCGCTGGTTCCGGCCGTGGAAGGCACGCTCGACGAGATCAACATTCCCGAGGGCCCGGTCGACGCCGCCTATGGGCTCATCGAGGAACTGACCGGCCGCGAGGTGCTCCGCCCCTCCAACCTGCCCCAGCAGCCCTTTTCGCTCGTCATCAAAAAGCCCCTCACCACAGCCGAGGCCCTGCTCGCGATCGAGACCACCCTTGCGATGAACGGCATCGCCATCGCCCCGCTTGGCGAACGCTTCGTCAAAGTCGTCCCGATCGGCTCCGCTCGCATTGAGGCCCCGGAACTCATCGAAGGCTCGACCCTCGGCCTGCCGCCCAGCGGTCGCGTCGCCACCAAGCTGTTCACCTTTGAATTCGTGCGCGTCGAACAGTTCGCCTCCAAGATCGCCACCCTGCTCAACGCCCAGTTCGGCGGCGCCATGCCTTTCGAGCAGTCCAACGCCCTCCTCGTCACCGACACCATCAGCACCCTGCAGCGCGTCGAGATGCTGGTGAACCAGCTCGACCAGCCCAACGTCGCCGCCCTCGAGCCGAAGTTCTACCCGCTCGTCTACGCCAAGGCCTCCGACCTCGCCAACAAGATGCGCAACATCCTGCAGGGTCCCGCGCAGCAGCAGCTCGGCAGCGGCACGACCTTCAACGCCGACGACCGCACCAACCAGATCATCGTCATCAGCGACCCACGCCTGCACACCTTCTTCGACAAGCTCATCGCCAAGCTCGACGTCCGCTCCGATCCCAACACCCGCAACGAGGTCATCCCGCTCAAGCACGCCGAGGCCACCGAGGTTGCCTCCCTCGTCAGCCAACTCGTCTCCGGCCAAAACCAGGCCGCTTCCCGTTCCGAGTCCGCCCGCCGCACCGGTGGCAGCGTGCCGATGCAAACCGTGCAGCCGGCCCAACCGGCCGCCAACAACAACGCCGCCGCGGCCGCCGCCAACGCCGCCGGCATCAACACCAACGAATTTTCCGAGCTCGTCACCGTGCTCGCCGACGAACGCAGCAACGCCGTGGTCGTTTCCGGCACCGTCGAGGACATCCGCCTCATCAAGGAGCTGATCGCCAAGATCGATGTGCTCCTCGCCCAAGTTCGCGTTGAGGTCGTCGTTGCCGAGGTGACGCTCACCGACAACAACTCCAGCGGCATCAGTGAACTCGAGATGGTCGTCGATAACGGCAAGCTCGTCGGCATCAGCGGCACCGCCATCGGGGCCACCTTTGGTGGCGTAGGCGCTCTGGCCGGCGACACCACCAACGATGTCGCGGCGGCCCTGGCCAGTGGTTACGCCACCTTCAATGGCTGGGACCTCACCAGCATCATCAATCTCACCAACACCGACAACCGGAAGAGCAAGGCCAACATCCTCTCCGTTCCCGCCATCGTGACCACGCACAACAAGGAGGCCTCGGTCTTCGTCGGTCAGGACATCCCGACCATCAACAGCTTCCTCGGCGACACCACCGGCTCCGGCAGCATCAACAGCGGCTTTGGTCGCACCACCCTTTCCAGCCGCGAGGTCGGTATCACCCTTCAGGTCAAACCCCTCATCGGCGCCAACGGTTCCGTCCAGATGGAGATCACTCAGGAGGTTTCCAACAAGATCGAGGACGTCGAGGTCGACGGCAACAAGCAGCCCGTCATCGGCAAGCGCAAGGCTGAGTCCTTTGTCACCGTAAACAGTGGCGAGATCATCGTGCTCGGCGGCCTCCAACAGGACAGCGAAACCCGGGGTCGCACCCGTTTCGGGCCCATTCCGCTCATCAGTGACCTGTTGGGCTCACGCTCCCGCGCCACGCAGCGCACCGACCTCATTTTCTTCCTGCGACCGACCGTGCTTTCCAACACCGAGGCCGATAACACCGAGGTCCGCGCCCGCCTGCAGAAGTCCGACATTGGCGAGGCCACCGAACGCGCCCTTTCCGGCCAACCGATCCTCGACTAAGCCCCGATGAGCCTCACCGCCGCCGAAACCCTGCCAGCCGCGCTGGTGGAAGCGCTCGACGAGGAAAAGCTGCTCGCCGTCCTCGAGTCGCCACGCCACGCCCGCGTCGCCGCGCTCGCCGCCGCCCGCGAGGAGACCGAAGCCGTCACCTTGGAGAAGCTCGCCGCGGCCACCGGACTCGACATCGCCTCCGACCTGCGTGCCGACGGCCTGTCGCTGCGCCTGCTGCCCGCCCGCCTTGTCCACGAGTATCAGATCCTGCCCATCGACCTCGCGCCGCCCCGCGCGCCCGACGCTGATCCCGAGGAACCGATCTCCGATGAGGAACTCGCCAAAACTCCGTTGCACCTCGCCACCGCCTGGCCAGCCGACGACGTCATGGCGGACTGGATACACACCTTCACGGCCCGCCCGGTGGTCTGGCACCTCGCTGTCCCCGAACGCATCCACCAGCTCATCGTCGAACATTTTGGCGTAGGTGCCGGTTCCCTCGAAGATGGCGACGAGGACTACCTCGCACCCGAATCCGCGGCCGCCGAGGCTGAAATCGTGGACGAAGACGCCGCCGTCGTGCGCTTCGTCACCGACGTCATCAGTCAGGCCATCACCGACGAGGCAACTGACATTCACTTTGAGCCGCAGGAGGGCCAGCTCCGCATCCGCTACCGGGTCGACGGCCTGCTCGTGCCCGTGCCCGTGCCGGAGAACCTGCTGCGCTACCAGGACGCCATCATCTCCCGCGTGAAGATCATGGCGCGGCTCAACATCTCGGAGAAACGCCTGCCTCAGGACGGCCGCATCAACTTTCGCGCCGGCGGCGCCGTGCTCGACATCCGCGTCTCGACCTTCCCGACCATCTACGCCGAATCGATCTCCCTGCGCCTGCTCAACCAGAAGAAACAGGCCTTCTCGATGGAGAAGCTCGGCATGAGCCAAGAGGAGCAGGAGATCATCTCCAAGGTCCTCGATTTCCCTCACGGCATCATCCTCGTCACCGGTCCGACCGGCTCCGGCAAGTCCACTTCACTCAACGCCTTCTTGCGCAAGATCAACTCGGTCGACCTGCGCATCATCACCATCGAGGATCCGATCGAATACGAGATCGAGGGCGTCAACCAACTCCAGGTTCGCTCCGAGATTGGCCTCACCTTTGCCAGCGCCCTGCGCCACGTGCTGCGCCAAGACCCCGACGTCATCATGGTCGGTGAAATCCGCGACCGCGAAACGGCCGACATCGCCATCCGCGCCTCACTCACCGGTCACTTGGTGTTCTCCACCATTCATACCAATGACGCGCCCGGCGCCATTACGCGTCTCGTCGACATGGGCATCGAGCCCTTCCTCGTCGCGTCCTCCATCGAGCTCGTCATCGCCCAGCGCCTCGTCCGACGCCTGTGCCCGACCTGCGCCAAGGACGAACCGGTCAACCCGATCAAACTGCGCGAGAACATGCTGGTGCTCGGGCTCGACCCGGACAAACCCGAGCATCAAGTCGCCACCCTCAAAGTCCCCTGTGGTTGCGACCGCTGCCGCGGCACGGGCTATCGCGGCCGCATCGGCATCTTCGAAATCTTCCGCCTTAACGAGGAGCTGCACGAGCTCGTGCTCCAGCGCGAATCGACCCGCACCCTCGGCCAGGTCGCCCGCAAGAACGGCATGCGCACCCTCGGCCAATCGGGCTGGGACAAAATCAAGAACGGCCACACCACCATGGACGAGGTCCTCCGCGTCGTCACCGTGACCGAGTCCTGACCCATGCCCCGCTTCGCCTTCACCGCTCGTGACCGTTCCGGCCAAGCCGTGGCCGACGAACTCGAGGCGCCCACGCGCAAGGACGCCCTGAGGCGCCTGCAGGCCCGCGGCCTGCAACCGCTCAAACTCGACGAACGCTCCAGCGCGGCTCCGCGCAAAGCGAAGAAGCCGAAGCCCGCGGCGGTCGCGACCACCGCACCGCGCGACGAGGCGACCACCTCGACCCGTCCGCGGGGCAAGGTGAAGTTTACCCGCAAGCACCGCCTCCCCTTTCTTCAAGCGGTTTACGATCTCACCTCCAGCGGACTCTCCGCGGGCGAAGCGATCCGTCTGCTCGCCACCCGGCTCAAAGATCCCGTGCTCAAAGGCCTGAGCACCGAAGTGTGGGAACGTCTCTCCGAAGGCGCCAACCTCTCGCGCGCCCTGGTCGACTTCCCGCAGGTCTTCGACGAATCGACCGTCAACCTCATCCAAGCCGGCGAGGCCACCGGCAACCTCAACGACACCCTGGCGCGCATCATCGAGCACCTCACCGACCAGCGTGAAATGCAGCGCCAACTCGGCAACGCCCTCGCCTACCCGATCTTCATGACGGTCGTCGCAACGGGCGTGATCCTGTTCTTCCTCTTCTTCCTCCTGCCGCGTCTGCAGTCCCTGCTCAACGCCCTCGGCGGTGACCTGCCGTGGTCGACCGCCCTGCTCGTCGCGACCTCGGAATTTGCGCTCAAATACGGCCTCGTCGTCCTCGCCGGCATCGCGTTCCTCGCGGTGAGTTTTTGGCGGTGGCGCGCCACCGAGGTGGGGCGGGTGGTCACCGATCGTTGGCTGCTGCGCGCGCCGCTCTTCGGCCCGTTCATCCAGAGCCAGACGGTGCTCGCTTTCAGTCAAACGCTGTCGGTGCTCCTCGAGAACGGCATCACCACCGCCGAGGCCCTGCGTATGACGGAGAAGCAGATCCAGAACCGCGTGCACCGCTCGGCCTTCGACGCCGCGACCGATCGCATCCTCGAAGGCGAATCGCTCTCCCAAGCCCTGCCCGGCACCGGTTGTTTCCCCGACCTCGTGCTCGACCAGCTCGCCGTCGGTGAAAACACCGGCAACGTCGTCCCTTCGCTCAAGAAGACCGCACTCACTTACCGCAAACACATCAGCTCGCAGCTCAACACCTTCACGAAGGTGCTGGCCAGCGGCGTCCTCCTCAGTGTGTTTCTCTTCGTCGGTTTCATTGCCTACGCCATGGTGAGCGCGATCTTTTCGCTCAGCAGCAACTTCAACATCTAGATCAGCCAACGCCCCTGGCCGGCACGCCCCCTTACCCCATGCAACGTCGTTCCTTCCTCCGCCATACCCTCACCGCTGGCGCTGCCCTCGCCGCCCTCGGACCGCGTCGTCTCGCCGCCCAAGCCTCCCCCGCAGCCCTGCCCCCTTTCAGCCTCGGCTACGCTCCCCACCCCGGCATGTTCCACAACCTCGCCGGTCCGGACGTCCTCGAGCAGATCGCCTTCGCCGCCGCCCGAGGATTCACCGCGTGGGAGGACAACGGTATGCCGGGTCGGCCCGTCGCGGAGCAGGAAGCCATCGGGGCGGCCCTTGCCGCGCACAAGATGCAGATGGGCGTGTTCGTTGCCTTTGCGGATTTCGAGACCCCCTCCTTCGCCGTAAAAAGCGAGGCCAGCCAGGCGCGCGTGCTCGACGCCGTGCACAACGCCGTCGAGGTCGCCAAACGTTGTGGCGCGAAGTGGATGACCGTCGTTCCCGGCACCGTCGACCAGCAGGCCAAATCCGACGAACGGTGGAACGCCTACGGCGGCCCGCGCCTTTCCGAGGGTTATCAGTTCGCCAACGTCGTGGAGCTGCTCCGCCGCTGCGCCGCGATGCTCGAGCCACACGACCTCACCATGGTGCTCGAACCGCTCAACTGGCACCGCGACCACGGCGGTGTCTGGCTGCAACATTCCGACCAAGCCTACGCCGTGTGCAAAGCGGTCAACAGCCCGGCCTGCAAAATCCTTTTCGACATCTATCACCAACAGATTTCCGAAGGAAATCTCATCCCCAACATCGACCAGTGCTGGGACGAAATCGCGTATTTCCAATGTGGTGACAACCCCGGTCGCAACGAGCCCGGCACCGGCGAGATCAACTACCGCAGGGTCTTCGCCCACCTGCGCGCCAAGGGCTGGACGGGCGTGGTCGGCATGGAGCACGGCAAGTCCCAACGCGGGGCCGAGGGCGAGCAAGCCTTGCTGCGCGCCTACCGCGACGCCGACGCCGGTTGAGCCCGATCCGCCGACCGCATCGCATGGCCACACGCGTCGCTCTGATCGGTCCGGGCGCCATCGGCGGCACGATCGCCGCGCACCTCGGCGCGCAGTCGGAAATCGCACTCCACCTCGTCGTGCGCACTCCCTTTGCCGAACTCTCCCTGCTCACACCCGACGGCGAGACCATCCGCACTGCTCCAGCGTTCCTGACCGATTCCGACGCGCCGGACCCCCTCGAATTTGATTGGGTCTTGGTCGCTACGAAAGCCTACCACGTCCCGGCAATCGCCCCGTGGTTGCAGCGGCTCGTTGGTCCGCAGACGCGGGTCGCGATCCTGCAAAACGGCGTCGAACACCGTGAGCGTTTCGCCGGCCTTGTTTCGCCCGACCAAGTGCTGCCCGTCATGGTCGACATCCCCGCCGAACGCATGGCTCCCGGCAAATTCCACCAGCGCGCATGGGGCCTGCTGCGGGTGCCGGACGACCGTCTGGGTCACGCCTTCGTCGAGCTGTTCACCCACACCCCGATCGACGCCGCCACCGCCACGGACTTCACCACCGTGCTCTGGCGCAAGCTCACCCTCAACGCCCCCGGTGCGCTCAACGCCTTGCTGCTGCAGCCAAATCGTATCGTGCAGCAGATGGACATCGCCGACCTTATGCGGGCGATGATGATCGAGACGCTCACGGTCGCGCGGGCCGAAGGTGCCGACCTCCCCGATTCGCTGCCCGATGAGATTCTCGAGAGCATGCGCCAAGCCTCGCCCGACGGTGTAAATTCCCTGCAAGCCGATCGCGCCGCCGGCCGCCCGCTGGAAGTCGACGCACGCAACGGCGCCGTGGTTCGCGCCGGGCTGCGCCACGGTATTCCAACGCCCCTCAATCAGATGGCGCTGACGCTGCTGCAGGCTCTGGATACCACCCCCAAATGAGCGCAGGGTAGGCCGGATTGACCACCTCCTCCGCTGGCGGCAGAACATAAGGTCCCATGTTTGCCCCCCGTCGATCTTTCGCCCCGTCACTGGCAGGCTGCCTCGCCCTCTTCATCGCGCTAAGCGCCGCCGCCGCTTCACCGCGGGAACGCACGCTCATCGATGCCCACTGGCGCTTCGCCTTTGGTCATCCATCCGACACCGCGCGGGACTTTGCCCACGCGACCGGCTACTTTTCCTACCTGGCCAAAACCGGCTTTGGCGACGGGCCGGCGGCGGCCGACTTCGACGACCGCGCGTGGCGGGAGCTGGACCTGCCTCACGATTGGGCCGTCGAGGCTCCATTCTCTCCGGCTGGGAGCCACAGCCATGGCTACAAGGCTGCCGGCAAAGGTTTCCCGGAGCGCTCGGTCGGTTGGTATCGCCGCCGCTTCACCATCGCCGAGTCCGATTTCGGGCGTCGCATTTCACTGGAGTTCGACGGGGTCTTTCGCGCCAGCCGCGTTTGGGTGAACGGATTCTTCGTGGGCGAACACGCCAGCGGGTATTCGGGCTTTCAATACGACGTCACCGACTACCTCAATTACGGCGGCGACAACACCATCGCCGTGCGGGTCGACGCCTCCATGGAGGAAGGCTGGTTCTACGAGGGCGCCGGTATCACTCGCCACGTCTGGTTACTCAAGACCGCCCCCGTGCACGTGAAGCCGTGGGGCACCGCTATCACGACGGAGCTCGCCACCGATCACCAATCGGCGGTGGTCCACATCGGGACCGAAGTCCGCCACAGCGGACGGGAAGAGACCGGCATTTTCCTGCGGCACGCCTTGGTCGATCCCCACGGCAAGACGGTGGGCACCTCCACCCTCACGCCCGCGCCGCTGCAACCGGGTAGCGAGACCACTCTCCAGACGAGGCTTCCAGTGGGTGCGCCCGCGCTGTGGTCTCTGCACACACCGCAACGCTACACCGTCGTCACCACCATCCTCGATCGCGATGAAGTGGAACTGGATCGGACCGAAACCCCGTTTGGCATCCGTTCGATCCGCTGGGCCCCCGACGAAGGTTTCTTCCTCAACGAGGAACACGTGAAATTGAAGGGCATCAACCTGCACCAGGATCACGCCGGGGTCGGCGCCGCGGTGCCCGACGCGCTGTATGATTTCCGGCTGCGGCGGCTGAAGGAGTTTGGTGTCAACGCCATCCGCACCGGACACCGCCCGCCGGCACCAGAGCTCCTTGCCGCCTGTGACCGACTCGGCGTGCTGGTCGTAGACGAAAACCGGCTGATGGGGAGCAGCGCTCTGCACCTTGACGAGCTCTCCCGCATGATCCGGCGCGACCGCAATCATCCGAGCGTCATCATCTGGTCGGTTGGCAACGAAGAGTGGCGCATCGAAGGCAACGAATTCGGCGCGCGCATCACCCAAACCATGCAGGACTTCGCCCGCCGCCTCGATCCCTCGCGCCGCACGACTGTGGCTATCTCCGGCGGCTGGGGCGGCTCGTCCACCACGACCGATGTTGTCGGCTACAACTACATCAATCAAAGCGACCCCGACCAACAGCACGCCGATTTCCCGCACCAACCCGGCTTTGGCTCGGAGGAAACCTCCACCCAAAGCACGCGCGGCATCTTCGTCACCGATGCCGCACGCGGCCACCTTGCCCCCCAGGTCAAAGGCGACACCGGCGGCAACAATGAGGTCGGCTGGAAGTTCTATTCCGCGCGGCCCTTTCTCGCCGGCCTGTTCTACTGGACCGGCTTCGACTACCGCGGCGAGCCTACCCCCTTCGCTTGGCCGGCGGTTTCATCCCAGTTCGGATTGTTCGACCTCTGTGGCTTCCCCAAGGACAGCACCTACTACTTCAAAGCGTGGTGGACCGACGAACCGACCCTCCACCTCGCGCCGCATTGGAATTGGCCCGACCGCGTAGGCCACACGATCGAAGTCACCGCCTACTCCAACCACGAGACGGTGGAACTGCTGCTCAACGGCGAGTCCCTCGGCCGGCAAAACGTTCCCGACCAGAGCAAGCTCACTTGGGAGGTCCCCTACGCACCCGGCCGACTCGAGGCGCGTGGTTTCCGCAACGACGCGGTCGTGCAGACCACGGTGATCGAAACCACGGGCGAGCCGACGAGACTGGACCTCGCTGCCACTCGCCCCCCTCCGGGCCCGCATGGACGCCCGGTGGTGATCTACTCCGTAAGCGCCCACGATGAATCCGGCCGACCCGTCCCGACTGCACAAAACGAAGTTAGCTTCGAAGTCACTGGTGGGCGCATCATCGGTGTCGGTAACGGCGACCCGTCGAGCCACGAGCCCGATCGCTTTCTGGTCAATGACACGCTTCTCTTGGTCGATGATTGGCGGGGAGCCATCGCGGCCGCCGGCACCGACTCACCGTCTGACCATCCGGAACAAATGCCTCCAATGGCACCGCTCGGCGCGTGGGGGGCAACCGTTCCAACCGGCGGCCAACGCTACGACCTCACGGGCACCTTCACCCTCGAAACGCAACCAGAGAAAGCGACTTACGACCTCTTCATGCCGATGGTCGGCCGCTCCGCCCGCATCTGGCTGAACGGCCGCGAGATCGCGACCGATCTCGACACCAGCAGCCAAGGCCCCGCCCTCTCCCTTGATCGCGATCACCTCCAGGCAGGCGTAAATCGTATCCAAATGATCGTGACTCCGTTCGACGGTCCGACCCGGGTGCCCGAGCGCAATGACCTCGGCACCGTCCGCATCCGCCGCCCTGCCGCGACGCCACAGCGTCGCCTGTTCAACGGCTTGGCCCAGGTGATCGTGGAGGCGAAATCTTCCGAAACGGAAGTCACCCTCACCGCCACCGCCGAGAGCCTGAAACCCGCGCAACTCACGTCTGCTGCTCACTGATCCAGGTCTCCTGTAGCTCGATCCGAGACCTCCCTTAGAGCAGGCCCCGCCAGCCGCTCCCCGGAGAGCGCGAAGGCTGGTGCTCGGGACTGGATTGGCCCCGCCAAAGCGGGGTCTCGCCCCCGCGAGATCGCCCTACCGGGCGCCCCTTCTCCGCTGCGCTCCGTCGAACCATGTTTCTCGTCCAGTCCCTCCCAGTGAATTCGAGAACTGGCATCGCCAGCGGAAGCTCTGTGAGGAGCGAAGGCTGGTGCTCGGGACTGGACTCGAACCAGCACGCCATTCGGCAAGGGCTTCTAAGACCCTCGTGTCTACCATTCCACCACCCGAGCGGATGTGTGATGGCCGACAGTGAAGCCGCCGCGCCACACAGGGAAAGCCTGAACTTGAGCGTCGCTTTCAGCTCGTCGCGTGACCGAGAACATCGCCCATCTTGGCGTAGACCTCACGCTGTGCGCGACCGTGCTCCACCAGATCCGAAGCGAATGTGATACGGCCGGCTTGGAAGACCGTGATCACGCAGGATCCACCAAACTTGAAGAGCCCTTTCTCCTCCCCCTTCACATTGGTGCGACCCTCGACAAACAGTTGTTTGATCGTGCCCACACAGGTCGCGCCGACTTCAAACATCGCGACTTGACCAAAACGCGGCGAGTCGATGCGCGTGCGCATGCGTTTGTTCTGCACCAAATATTTCACCTGCCGGCGCAGGGCGATGGGGCTCACCGAATACAACCAGCCATTGATGAGCTCGGCGGGCTCCGGCACGCCCTCGACCGGGAAGTGGAATCGATGGTAATCCACCGGGCAGAGCCGCGAGATCACCATCGACCCGCCGGTGAAAGGAGCAGCGTCCTCGGCTTTGCCGAAAAGTTCGGTGAGGCTGAATTTCGAGCCCTTCACATAAAACCCATCGGCTTCGTCCACGTTGGGAAAAGCCAAGTGACGACCGTCCGCCGGCAGGACCGCAACGTCGTCCCCCGTCGCGATCGGACGGGCGGTGGGCGCGAGAGCGCGGGCGAAAAACTCGTTGAAGGTCCGGTATTCCCACGCCTGCTTGCCGAATTCATCGGCATCCAGGTTATAGTCGACGACGAATGGCAGCACCTTGTTGCCACTGTAGGCGCGATTCATGCGCAGGCCGTAATACCAAGAGAAGAATTTGCGGCGCAGCAGGACCGAAGTGGTCGCTCGACCGAGGCCCGTTTCGTAGGCCCAACGCAGCCACTTTTCGCCATAAACCTGCTCACGTTCGATCTGGCCGGTGTAGCGATTGAAAAAGTCGATGGGAGTCGATGCCATGGTCGCCGATGAGGCAAAGGACACGGGTGGTTCGGCTCAACGCCCGAATCACCACGATGCGGAGGGTCAGTGGTTGCGGTGGCTTTCGCGGTATTCGCGCATCAGACCGAGCAAACGCTCCAACCGGTCGGCGTCGTCCGGGCGGTCGTAGACCTCGTGAAACGGCTCGCAATCCTCCGGTTCCGGAAAGGCCTCCAGCAGGGCCAGGGTCGTGGTCGGGCTGATTCGTCGAATCTGTTGCCCGAGCTCGCCGGCCGAGAACACGTCCAGCGGAGGGGCGACAAGCACGTGGTGGAAGGGTTCGGGTGCGCAAAGCAGCGCCGCCACGGCCCCCAGGGCATCGGCAACGCCGAGAACGGATCGCTCGGCGCGCGTCGCCATCGCCAACGTGGACGTGCGCCAAAGGTCGTCGGGGGAAACGATGAGAATACGTTCGTGTTGGCTGGCACTGTAGGAACGGGGGGCCGCGTTGCCCGCAGCCGCAAACATCGAAAGCAAGGCCTCGGACTTGTTGTCCAAGTAGTCGTGCAATTGTTGTTGGTCGACACCAAGAACCGCCGCGGCGCGAGCCACGTCGCTCGTGGTTCGCACCACCCGTTCCACGTGCTTGACCGCCGCCCGCTCGACCTGAGTTGTGAGACTGGGCCAACGAGCACTCGCCACCACTTCGGGCAAGGAGGCCAGCGTGATGCCGGTCGACTCCAATCGCGCGGCCACGTAATCCGCCACCTGATGCAGTTCGGTGTAGTTGCGCGGCCAGCTGTAGGCTGCGAGCGCTTCGCGCGCGGCCCCGTCGTATTCGGGTCGGCCTTCAACTTGGTAGCTGGAACTGCTGCTCACCGCATCGAGAAAGATCTCGGTCACCTCTCCCGCAAAGTCCGTGACCGGCGGAATCCGCATCGAGAAGAGCGACAGGCGGAAGTAGAGGCTTTCGTTGAGCTTCCCTTCTGCCAGCAACTGGTCGGGGTCGCGATGGGTGGTGGCGATGATGCGGATGTCCTGCACCAAACGCACCAGATCCGCCAGCATGCCTTGGGCGTGCAATGGCAGTTGCTCCACCTGCAGGAGCACCATCGTGCCACCGGAAAACGCCTGTAACCAAGCGTGCGCGTTTTGCCCCCATTGGGTGGTAAGCTCGTCGACGTCGGCGTTGGCAAAATTGATCACCTTCAAGGGGCCCGCGGCACGGTGGGAATGGCGATGCAGCAACGACAGGATGTCGGTGTTGAAAACCCCCTCGGCGGCCTCCACCAACACGCGGTTTCGAACCTTGGCCATGCGCGCGAGACGGAACCGGACATCGCGTAGCCGTGGGCCGGGCAGGAAGGGACGCAGCGCCTCCTCCAATCCCTCAACGGTGATTTCCCGCATCGGCGCTTTCATGGCCGCGCCGGGTGCACTCGGTGCATCAGCGTTGGCGGCCGAGGCTTGGTCGGCCAGCGTTTTCTCGAGCACTTTCTTGAGTTGCTCGATCCGCAGGGGCTTGGCGAGAAACTGCACCGAACCCAACTTCAAGGCGCGCACCTGCACCTCCGGATCCCGCGAGGCCGAAAACAATACGACCGCGATCTTGGGAAACTCTTTGCGCACGATTTCCAGCAGCTCCAAGCCATCCATCGGCTCCATCAGAACATCGGAAATGATCATGTCCGGCGGATCGGCCCGCACCATGGTGAGCGCCGACTCGCCGTCACTGGCCAAGGCCGCGTTGTGACCGAGGCTTTCCGCCAAGGTAAGCATCAACTGCCCGGTGGCGCGATCGTCTTCAACTACGAGAATCTTGGCCATGAATCAAAAAGTCTCCGCAATGTTCATCACGCGCCGCAGAATTCGTCGGACAGTTGCATCAGCAGCGCGGCGCTGTCCGCCGGCAGGGTTTGGAAAGCAATGCGCATCGTGCCCGGCAAAAATTGATAACGCCCGCCGGACAGAGTGAGCACCTGACGCAGAGCTGCGACCCCGGGCTGCACGTCCTCTGCCTGGGCGTCGACCAACACGCCATCCGCCACCGTGACCGCAGCGGTCATGCCAGAAGATGACTCGAGTAGCAGCTCGCCGGTTTTTTTTGTGAGGTGGAGGACCCGGAGGATCTCCAGCAACACGACGGGGGTAAACGGACCGATCAGCCGCACGGCTTCTCGACGATCCGGGTTGGTGCGGGCATTCGCCGCGCGTTGCCGGAGCTTTTCCGCCTCCTTCGTCCACCCGAGAAGCTCATACTTCGTCGCCAACCGCTCCATGTCTTCAGGAATCGGACGCGCAGCGATGCGCTGTTCGAGCTCACTGAGCTCCCAGAGATCGTCGAGGTTTTGCGTGGGTTCAGCCATGGTAAACTACGAGAGCAAGCCCATTTGGACGAGCAAGCGAACGGACATGCAACAACACCTCATAGGGCAACTCAAGCACTCGGACGTTCAGCATATCTACGCATAGCGTTTTCCACCGTAGCGACGGTGGAGCCGCGCTGCGCTCGATCGAAACCGAAAACCCCGCTCGGCTGAGAGCCGAAGCGGGGCTTATGAATCAACTTGGCGCGATCCCAGTCAGTCGCGCTCGAGTGCCGCGACCTGGGGCATGACGAACTCGAACGGAACCTGAATGCGGGCGGAAATCTTTTGACCGTTGGCCTCTGCCGGGCTGAACGACCATTGCTTGGCCGCGTTGACGGCCTGAATGCCGAATTCCGGCAAGGTCGAACGAACCGCCTTGGCTTCAACGACCCGACCGGTCGAGTCGACGAGCATTTCGACCGTCGCGATGCCCTGGATACCACGTTCCCGGAGGTAGGTCGGGTAAACGGGAGCCGTTTTCTCCAGAACCGTTGGGGCCTTATCCATCCCCGCGATATGGGCGACCTTGGTGACGTTGCCCGCGCTGGCGGTGGCGGTTGAGTCGGCGGCGGCTGAGCAGAGCGTGGCAACTGTCAGGGAAACCACCGCAGCGAGAAGGGTTTTGAGAGTCATGGCTGAATCCTGGTTGATTGTTACGGGATAGTTACAACGTAACTTCATCGTCACATTTGCCAAGGAGAGTAATGTTACGTTTTCGGCCGGGCGCAGCGCTCTCAGACTTCGCCGCGCTCTAGTCGCTGTGTTGGCGGATAGAGACGGGTAACCACTCTTATCCCCCCGAGCATCGCGGCGAGCACCTGAGCCCACCGACTAAATTCGACCGGAAATGGCAGAAGTCCGCTAGTAATGCGGAGGCCGCTCGTTGGGATCGAGAGGCGATTCCCGACTGCTCATGCGTTCGCGCATTTGCAGCAGATCCTCCCGCAATTTTTGCAGGGTATCTCCTTGTTGCAGCATCACTTTATCCTGCTCGACGACGTGTCGTTCAAGCCAGGCCAGTCGCTCCTCAAGGCGGGCTATACGGGCTTCATCCATCGGTTGCTCTCTCGACTCCCGGTTGCACTCCGTCAAACCAAGCTAGCCCTTATCAGAGGCCTGTTCAACCTCCGCGGCCGCCGCTTTAGCTGCACGTTCCTCTTCTTCCTTCCGCGCGCGAGCCGCATCAGCCTTAAGCTTTTCCAACTCTGGCAAAACAACCGCCTTGTAACAATCGGGGCACACCGAATGGCTGAAGTCGGTCCCCGTCCGCGTATTGATGTAGCTCTCGATTTGAGTCCAATAGTTCGAGTCCTCACGGACCTTCTTGCAGTAGGAACAGATGGGGAGGAAGGCCTCCAAGGTGCGGACTTGAGTGGCAAACTGCAGGATTCGCTCCGCGACACGCAAACGCATCCATAATTCATTTACATCCAGCGGCTTGCTGAGAAAATCATCTACGCCAGCATCGGCTGCCTCGCGCTCGTTCTCCGTCGATGCGGTCCGACTCGTGAGCAGGATGAAATACACGTAATCTTCACCTGGCCGTTTGCGGACTTGGCGACAGAACTCCAGCCCGTCCATCTGCGGCATCATCCAATCACTGACGATGACACGCACTTTCTCCCGGGCGAGCACATCGAGCGCCGCCTCGCCATCTTCAGCTTCGATGACTTCATGACCCAACTTTTTGAGCGCCTGCCTCAGCACACGACGCGCAACCGGATCGTCTTCAACAGCTAGAATTTGCAAAATGGAAGTCTCCTGGGGACAAACCCGCCCACAATGGAACGTGGACGCTCTAGACACTAATCGATTTTTACCGCCCGAGGTCAACTCCCGGACGTGGCCTGATTTCATCGGGAGTTGCCGAAGCGCAGCAATTCCGTCCGCCTTTCTCTCTCCCACAAGAGCCATCTAGATCCCACCGCAAGGTGAAGAAATTTGCCGGCGGCGACTCGCGGTCGTCCTTGTCGCCAAGTCTCCAACACGCCTTGCTCATGGGCAACATGGCCGATCATCGCGCTCAAACAGTCGACGTATCGCTTCCGCTAGCCCGCGCGAACGATGTCACGCAGCAGAAAGTTGCGGTGGCGAAGAAGCTGCGAGTTGCGCCGCACCGGATCGCCTCACTTCACCTGCAAAAACGTTCGATCGACGCCCGGAAGCGCGAAATTGTAATCCGCCTACGTTTTGAAGTCGCAATCGATCGGCCGAAGCTCCCCCCACCGGAGCCCATAGCAGACTACCCCGCTGTTCCCAACGGAGCGAAACGCGTAATCGTCGTAGGCTCTGGTCCGGCGGGTCTTTTTGCCGCCCTGCAACTGATCGAACGCGGACTCAAACCGATCGTGCTTGAACGCGGTAAAGACGCCTCCGCTCGTCGGTTCGATCTTGCCCCCTTACTCAGGGCTGGCCGGGTCGTTGAAGATTCGAACTACTGTTTCGGCGAGGGCGGTGCCGGAACCTTTTCCGACGGTAAACTCTACACCCGAGCCACGAAGCGCGGGCCTGTTCAGAAAGTCTACGAAACGTTCGTAGCACATGGAGCACCATCCGACATTCTAGTCGATGCGCATCCCCACATCGGGTCGAACCTGTTGCCCAATGTCGTGATGGCGATACGCAGAAGCATTCTTAACGCCGGAGGTGAAGTTCATTTTCAGCAACGGGTTACCGATCTGCTGCTTACTCGAGGAAGAGTGCACGGCGTCGTCACTGCAACAGGAGATGAGTTCAACGCAGACGCGGTGATTCTAGCCACCGGCCACAGCGCTCGAGACATTTACCGTCTCTTGAACCGCCGCGGGCTTCTCCTGGAGCCGAAACCTTTCGCGATCGGCGTAAGAATCGAACATCCGCAATCGCTCATCGACGCACGACAGTATCACCTCGGCCGAGATGCAAAGCGGCCGGACTACCTGCCCGCTGCGAGCTACCGGCTTGCGACAAAGATACGCGACCGTGGCGTGCATTCTTTTTGCATGTGCCCCGGCGGATTCATCGTTCCTGCGGCGACCGAAAATGATGAGGTGGTCGTCAATGGCATGAGCCTATCTCGTCGAGATTCATTTTACGCCAACAGCGGGTTGGTGGTCACAATCGAGCCTGAAGATACCGCGGACCTTATACCAAAATTCGGGGTTCTCGCTGGTATCGCCTTCCAAAAGAACCTTGAGCAGTCCGCCAAAATTGCAGGCGGCGGCGGACAAAAAGCTCCGGGTCAACGGGTTCCTGATTTTATCCAAGGGCGCGGATCGGAGAAACTAAATCCAACATCATATCACCCCGGTATCGTTGCCAGCCGCTTGGATGAGCTCCTGCCTCGTGGAGTGGTTGAGCGTCTCCGCGAAGGCCTTCTGCTTTTTGGAAGACAAATCAAAGGTTATGATAGTGAAATCGCGCAATTAATCGGAGTGGAAACTCGCACAAGCTCCCCATTGCGCATACCTCGGAAGGAGTCGTTGGAGCATCCAATGGTAGAGGGTTTGTTTCCATGCGGAGAAGGCGCTGGCTTCGCCGGCGGAATCGTCAGCGCAGCTTTGGATGGCATGCGAACAGCGGACGCAGTCGCTAGAATGGTTAGAGCGTCCATCGCCTGAGCAATCAACCTGACGGTAAAGATTCCGCGGTAGCTCATCATAACCGGCACTTCCACCCGGCGCCATCGTTGACGTGTGTCCGGGACGACCACCCAGTCATGGATTTGCCTTAATCCCTGCCACACTACCGATGAACGTACGCATGAGGTAACAAAGCCGCCGCCGATCAATAGACGGAAAAAAAGAAGGCCCGGACCCTGCGTTAACAGAATCCGGGCCAAAAACCTGGCGACAACCTACTCTCGCGGGACCTATCGTCCAACTACCATTGGCTGCTCGGGGCTTAACGGCCGTGTTCGGGATGGGAACGGGTGGGACCCCCGGCATATAACCACCAGGAAGGGGAATCCCGTCGAAGACGGGATAAGTCATAAAGTTCAGGTAAAGTAGGTAAAATAAACGCCTGAGAACACCATGCGTTTTGTGTGCATAAACCGGCAGGGTCATTAGTAGCACTAAGCTGAACATGTTACCATGCTTACACTTGTGCCCTATCAACCGGGTGGTCTACCCGGACCCTGCACCGACCGAAGTCGGATTGAGACCTTATCTTGGGAACAGCTTGGCGCTTAGATGCTTTCAGCGCTTATCTTTTCCGAACTTAGCTACCCGGCGCTGCCACTGACGTGACAACCGGAACACCAGCGGTTCGTCATTCTCGGTCCTCTCGTACTAGAGAATGAACCCCTCAAGTCTCAAACGCCCACAGCGGATAGAGGACCGAACTGTCTCACGACGTTCTGAACCCAGCTCGCGTACCACTTTAATCGGCGAACAGCCGAACCCTTGGGACCTTCTCCAGCCCCAGGATGTGATGAGCCGACATCGAGGTGCCAAACCGCGCCGTCGCTGTGAACGCTTGGGCGCGATCAGCCTGTTATCCCTAGCGTACCTTTTGTCCTATGAGCGATGGCGATTCCACATTCAACCACCGGATCACTTGATCCTGCTTTCGCAACTGCTCGACTTGTAGGTCTCACAGTAAAGCTCCCTTATACTCATGCGCTCTAAAGCCCGATTACCGACCGGGCTGAGGGAACCTTCGAAATCCTCCGTTACACTTTGGGAGGATACCGCCCCAGTAAAACTGACCTGCTATCACTGTCCCTTGCCCGGATAACGGGTCAAGGTTAGACGCCTAACCAACAAAGAGTGGTATTTCACATTGTGACTCCTCTTCACCCTGGAGTGAAGGATCAACGTCTCCCACCTATTCTACGCAATGAAAATCAAGCGACAATAACAGCTTACAGTAAAGGTGCATAGGGTCTTTCCGTCCTGCTGCGGGTAAGCGGCATCTTCACCGCTACTACAATTTCACCGAGCATCTCTCCGAGACAGTCGTCAACTCGTTACACGATTCGTGCGGGTCGGAACTTACCCGACAAGGAATTTCGCTACCTTAGGACCGTTATAGTTACGGCCGACATTCACGAGGGCTTAGACCCGGAGCTCTCACCCCAGATGTTCACCTTTTCGCATTGGTCACGTGTCACTCCCTATACGTCGTCTTGCGACTTTGCAGAGAGCTGTGTTTTTGCTAAACAGTCGGTTGACGCTATTAACTGCGACCTTCCGAAGAAGGCACCCCTTATACCGAAGATACGGGGCTAATTTGCCGAGTTCCTTAGAGAGATTTAACTCGCGCGCCTGAGAATACTCATCCCGGATACCTGTGTCGGTTTGCGGTACGGGCGACCTGCATAGTAATCCTAAAGCTTTTCTTGTAACCTCGTTTCCCTACACCCGCTCAGCCGTAGCTTTGCAGTGCCTTGTCATAACAGGTCTGTAGGGTCCCTCGATCAGCACTTTAGGGATAGTTGCAAGCCGGCGGAGGAATATTAACCTCCTGTGCATCGACTACTCCTTACGGCCTCGTCTTAGCTCCCGGCTAACCCTGGGCGGACGAACCTTCCCCAGGAAACCTTATCCTTACGGCGAGATGGAATTTAACCATCTTTATCGTTACTCATGTCTGCATTCTCACTTCCAAGCGCTCCAGAGTCGGTTGCCCCTTCTCCTTCGCTGCACTTGGAACGCTTTCCTACTACTCCAGCTAATGCTGAAATCCACGGCTTCGGTATGTAGCTTAAGTCCCGATCATTTTCGGCGCAATTTCACTCGATGGGTCAGCTATTACGCACTGTTTAAATGGTGGCTGCCTCTAAGCCAACATCCCCATTGTCTAAGTAAAATCACATCCTTTTCCACTGAGCTACATTTTGGGACCTTAACCGATGGTCTGGATTATTCTCCTCTCGACGACGGACGTTAGCACCCGCCGTCTGACTGCCGAGCTACACCCTATGGCATTCGGAGTTTGATAAAGTTCAGTACCCCGGTAGGGGCCCTAGCTTATTCAGTGCTCTACCTCC
This sequence comes from Actomonas spartinae, assembly GCF_051209155.1. Lineage (NCBI taxonomy): Bacteria > Pseudomonadati > Verrucomicrobiota > Opitutia > Opitutales > Opitutaceae > Actomonas > Actomonas spartinae. Next base: position 363,696 of record NZ_JBPJGB010000002.1, on the reverse strand, counting down.
ATAGGTCAGCGCTCGACGCTATACCTCAATATATTTCGGAAAGAACCAGCTATCAGGGGGTTTGATTAGTCTTTCGCTCCTAACCACAACTCATCCGAGCATTTCTCAAGATACACCGGTTCGGACCTCCACGTTGTTTTACCAACGCTTCATCCTGGTCATGGTTAGATCACCTCCCCTTCGGGTCTAATGCCAGCAACTTGACGCCCTATTCAGACTCGCTTTCGCTGCGCCTCCACCGCTGAGCGGCTTAGGCTTGCTACGGACATTAACTCGCAGACTCATTATACAAAAGGCAGGCAGTCACGGCATAAAGCCGCTCCTACTGATTTGTTAGCCATCGGTTTCAGTTACTATTTCACTCCCCTAACAGGGGTGCTTTTCACCTTTCCCTCGCGGTACTAGTTCACTGTCGGTCGTCATCTTGTATTTAGCCTTACGCCGTGGTCGGCGCAGATTCACACCGGGTTTCACGTGTCCGGTGCTACTCAGGATCCCACTAGGTCCGATCAGATTTTCAATTACGGGACTGTCACCCTCTTTGGTCGCCCTTTCCAGAGCGTTCTTCTAATCATCACTTTCCATGATGTGGTCCTACAACCCCAGCGGGATAAATCCCTCTGGTTTGGGCTGTTCCGCTTTCGCTCGCCGCTACTGACGGAATCGATTCTCTTTCTTTTCCTGCGGTTACTGAGATGTTTCACTTCACCGCGTGTCGCTCTACCCGGCCTATATATTCAACCGGGAGTAATACCGAATTACCGGTATTGGGTTTCCCCATTCGGAGACCTCCGGATTAAAGCGTGCGTGCCGCTCCCCGAAGATTTTCGCAGCTTGCTGCGTCCTTCATCGCCATATGACGCCAAGGCATCCACCAATGGCTGTAACTGGTTTATGCAAACGCATGGTATTCTAGGCGTTTATTTTACCCACTTACAAATTTATAAATTATATTTGGAATATAACCCTGAACTTTCAAAGAACTAAATTTTGTATCCCATCTGTCCGTTACCAAAAATGGTGGGCCCAGATGGACTTGAACCATCGACCCCACGCTTATCAAGCGTGTGCTCTGACCAACTGAGCTATGAGCCCGACATTGGGAATCCTCAACAGGGGGGATACTCATGGTGGAGCCGGCCGGATTCGAACCGGCGACCGCCTGCTTGCAAAGCAGATGCTCTACCAACTGAGCT